>NZ_ASRX01000044.1 GCF_000601485.1 Chondromyces apiculatus DSM 436 | reverse complement strand
CGTCGCGGCGGCGGCGGGCGCGGCGGCCCACCCGGAGGACCCGGCGGCTCCGACTGCATGTCCACCGCGGCCTCCTCGGCGCGCGCGGCGGGGCTCGGCCCAGGGCCTGACGGACGCGGCCCCGGCCCCCGCCCGCTCAGCGGAGGACGTTGCGCCCCCGAGCGAGGCCCGCTCGACGGCCCCGGCACGTCCGGCACCGCGAACGCGCTCATCGCCGGCTGCGCGGGGATCGGCCCCAGCACCTGCTCCAGATCCGCAGCCTTGCGCGGGGCTCCCCCCTTGGCCGCGACCTTGTCGATGCCGTCGTTCAGGTCAGCCGCGATCTTCTTGTAGGCGCCGCCGAACCGGCTCGGGGCGAGCACGTCGATCTCGCCCTTGGCCAGGCGGATCGCCTCGGCCCGGAACACCTGCAGCGGCCGCGTGTGCTCCAGGAACGAGAACAGGAGCCCCAGCGCCGCGACCACGAGCACCCCGAGGAGCACGAACACCGTCGGCACCTGGGCCTTGTCCTCGTTGGTCGCCAGGTCCAGGAACCCTCCTGGCGAGTCCACCGCGGCGGCCAGCCGACCCACCGCGTACCCGGCGCCGAGCTCCCAGGCCTCACCCGCGAGCCGCGCGTACACCACGCCGAGGTGGGCGCCGATCACCCGCACCTCGGTGCGCCCCTTCTCCTTGTAGTCCTTGTTGTCGTCGAGCAGCTTCAGATCCTGGGTGATCTGATCCATGTTCGCCTTGTCGAACCCCTCCGGCGCGCCCGACGCCACCCGGGCACCCTCCGCGTAGAAGGCGATCGCGGCGCCCGTGCGCTTCGACACCGCGCGCGCGAAGCCGTCGTCGACGATCTTGGCGCCGATGATCGCGCCGACCGGATCGCCGTTCACCTCTTGCTCCACCGGGCGCGTCATCACCCGGTAGATCCTCCCCTTCCACACCCACGCGTCGTCACGGATCCAGCCGTGCAGCGCGTCGGCCACCGCCGGGTAGCCGCCGAGCTCCCAGTCCTCCCGGTGCTCGAAGCCCACGGCGGCGATCACCCGACCCCCCGCGTCCACGGCCCACACGGCGTCGAACTTCAGGTCGGCCGGGAAGTCCTCGACGTCCGCGCGCAGCGCCTTGCGCGCCTTCTCCCGCACCTCGGCGCCGGGCTTCGCCTCGCTCGACGCCTTGGCCAGCGCGGCGCGCAGGTCGGTGTTGAGCGAGGGCCGGATGAGGAGCGCCGAGCGCTTGCGCGCGTCGTCGTTCAGATACCACTCGACGGCGCTCGAATCGGCGCCGAGCGCCTCGCTCATCGCCCGGTGACCGACGCGGTTGTACACCTGCGCGGCGACGAAGAGCATGAACACTGCCGCGCCGAGCGCGAGGGCCAGGACGCCGTACCAGAAGCGGGAGAGCAGCATCGCCTACTTGTCCTTCGCCTTGTCGGGCTCGGCGACCTTGAGCGGGTCGCGCAGGAGTTGCTCGGCAGGCGCGGGGGTCACCGTGATCGGCAGCTCCACGCCGACGGGCTCACCGTTGTGATACCCCCGCAGCGAGTACGTCCCCGGGGCCAGATCGATCGCAAAGTTGCCGAGCCGGTCCGGGAACCCCACGGCCACCGTCTTCGGCTCCACCACGATCCAGGAGCGCACGCTCGGCGCGAGCTGATCGCGCACCTCGTACTTCCCCGGCCCTGGCGGCGTCCACGTGCGCGACTTCCCGGAAGCGGTCTCCACCGCCTGCAGCCCCTTGCCCCCCAGGTCGTAGAGCTTGTGCGGGAATGGATCCTGGTTCTCGAACAGGATCTGCTGACCCTCGGCGACCACCAGCGTCACCGGCGTGGTGCGCCCCCCGGCGACGACCACCCGCAGCGGCGCGCTGAGCGGCGTCCCCTTCGCCCCGAGCGCGGCCACGCACACCTCCTTGGGGAGGTAGCTCGTCAACGTGCGCACGTCCGCGCGCACCGTCGGCGACGGCTCGCGGAACGTGTACCGGCTCGACTTCGCCTCCTTCGCCTCGCCCCACACAGGGTTGAGGAGCTTCGCCGCCCCGACGAGCTTCCCCTTGACCGAGACCGTCGCCCCGATCGCGGCGCCGGGCACGAGGAGGATGGCCACCGCGAGGGCGGCACGCCGGAGCACGCGCACCGCGCGGGAAGAGGATCGGGTGCGCAGGTTGCCGCCCACGGTGAGACCTTCACCAGGGCAGCCCACCCCGGTGGGCTGAGGGGATTTCGTCTCCATCGCAGGGGGAAGCTACCGGAAGGGCCTAGAGAAATGAAAGCAAAAGCCCTTCTGCAGGCCCGCGCTTCCGCGGCCTCACCTCACCCGCGCACCGAGCACCGCCGGAGCGCCGCCGGAGCGCCACCCAAGCGGAATGCGCTGCGCGCCGGAGCCAGCGTCACGGTGGAAAATGACCGCGTACCCTGGACCTGGTGTCCTGCGCCCGCCTCTGCGCGCGCCGCTGCGCACGCGCCCGGAATCCAGGCGACAAAAAAGCCACGGGCCGGCGCGAGCCAGCCCGTAGATGTTCCGTACCGCCAAGAGCGTGGGCGAACAAGGGCGTGAACCCCTAGCGCATACGCTAGGTGGGAGCCGATATACCGCTTCAGGCTTCCCGGTGATTGATTTCCGGGCCTAGCACACCGCGGCAGCGAGAGGCTCCCTGGTTCGTGCTTACTCGGGATTCATTCGCCCTTACCCACAGGACTGGCAGAGGGAACACTCAGAATGATAGGTCGCCGGTCTGCGACGTCAACCGATCGTTGAAGCTCGCGAGGCCGCGAGCACCCGGAGCAGCTCGGCGTGCAGGTGGCCGTTCGAGGCCACCAGGTGACCCACGTGCCAGCGCGGCGCCCCCCCGTCCAGGGCAGTGATCGTCCCGCCAGCCGCCCGCACGATCGCGGCCCCGGCAGCGACATCCCAGACGTGCAGCTTGCGCTCCCAGTAGCCGTCGTACGTGCCATCGGCGACCATGCAGAGATCGATCGCCGCGCTACCGCATCGCCGCACCGCGCGCGCCCGCCGCTTGACGGCCTCGAACGACGCGAAGTTGTTGTCGGGCGCGCGGTCTCGCTGGGTGGGGAACCCCGTCGCGATCATGGCGCGGCCGATCTCGGTCGTCGCGCTCACCGCGCAGCGCGCTTGACCCCGCTGCGCCTCGCCGCTGCTCCCTGGCGTGCGCGCGCGGAACCCCACCCAGTGCAGGTTGAGCTCGGGCGCGACGACGGCGCCCACCACGGGCTCGTCCCCCTCCATCAGCCCCACCGACACGCACCAGAACGGGTGACCGTGGACGAAGTTCACCGTCCCATCGAGGGGATCGACGTACCACACCGGCCCGGCGCGCCCTGGCTCGTCGGCGACGCCGGTCCCCTCCTCCGCCACGATCGGCACGCCCGGCGTGAGCGCGCCGAGGCGCTCCACCAGCAGCGCCTCGCTGGCCCGATCGAACTGGGTCACCAGATCGTGCTCGCCCTTCTCCTGCACGAAGGGCCGTGACCTGAACCCCGCGCGCGCCACCCCCGCCGCCTCGTGGGCGATGCGCAGCGCGGCTGCCGCGAGCTCGGGCAGCTCTCGCTCACCGAGCATCACGGCACCTCCCGCGCCGCCGCGCCGCGCGCCGTGAGCGCCGCCCGCAGCTTGTCGTAGATGCCGCCGAACGCCCCGTTCGAGAGCAGCGCCACCGTGTCGCCAGGGCGCGCATCCACCGCGATCATCCCCACGATCTCCTCCACGGAGGACGCGGCATCGGCGTCCTTCCCTCCCCCCCGGATCGCCGCCACGATGCGCTCCCGATCCAGCCGCTCCTCCGCCGGGATCTCCGACCTCCCGAGCGGCGCGAGCACCACCCGGTCCGCCGCGCCGAACGCGCGCTCGTACGCCTCCTGGTGGAGCGCCCGGCAGGCCGTCGCGCTGCGCGGCTCGAACACGGCCCACAGCCGCCCGCCCTGGTGCCGCGTGCGCAAGCCACGCAGCGTCTCGTCCACCGCCGTCGGGTGGTGCGCGAAGTCGTCGTAGACGCGCACGCCACCGATCTCGAACAGCAGATCCTGCCGGCGCCGCACCCCCTCGAACCGCGCCAGCGCGGGCACCACCGTGGTGAGCGGCACGCCGTATCCCTGTGCCGCGGCCGCGATCGCCGCGAGCGCGTTGCGCACGTTGTGCAGCCCCGGCACCTGCAGCGCCGCCCGCCCCGCGAACACCCCACCTGCGTACAGATCGAACGCTTGCCCGCTCGCATCGGCGCCCGCGGGTGCCGCCAGCCAGTGTGGCGGCATCCCGTGGGTGTCGTCGCCTTCCAGCGCGAACCAGGCCACCTCGGCGCGCGCCGCGCTGTTCACCACCTCCACCACCCGCGCATCGTTCGCCGCCGCGATGAGGAGACCGCGCTCGGGCACGCGCTCCACGAACCCCCGGAACGCCGCCAGGTACGACGCCTCGTCGGGGTAGATGTCGATGTGATCGTGCTCGATCGAGGTGATCACCGCCACCTCGGGGCGGTAGTGCCAGAACTTCGGCGTCTTCTCGAAGAAGGCCGTGTCGTACTCGTCCCCCTCGACCACGAACGGCGTACCGCGCAACCCGCCACCCTGACCTGGCGCGAGGGGCAGCCCGCGCCCCGCGGGCCCCTGGGGCAACCTGAAGCTCGCCTCGAAGTTCTTGGGGAGCCCCCCGATCAGAAAGCCTGGCTCGCGCCCTCCCTGATCGAGGAGCCAGGCGCACATCGTGCTGGTCGTGGTCTTGCCGTGCGTGCCGGCCACCACGAGCGGCGACCTGCCGCGGAGCAGGTGGTCCGCGAGCGCGTGCGCCATGCTGGTGGTCTTGATCCCCCCGTCGATCGCCGCGCGCGCCTCGGGGTTGCTGGGGCGGCACACGTTGCCGATCACCACCAGGTCTGGACGCGGGTCGAGGTGGGCCGGGTCGAACCCCGTCATCAGCCGGATCCCCCACTGCTCGAGCGCGGGACCCATGGGCGGGTGGAAGGCGACGTCCGAGCCCGTGACCTCGTGCCCCGCAGCCTTGAACAGACCTGCGAGCGCGCCCATACCCGTGCCGGCCACCGCGACGAAGTGCACATGCATCGGCCCGGAGTGTGCCCGAGCGGTGCCGCCGGGCAACAAAAGCGCGGAGAGCACGCGGGAATCGCGCAAGAATCGCGCAAGAATCGCCAGAAAACGCGCCAGAACCCTACGGCGGATCCACCAGGCAGTGAGGCCGCAGCCGCTCCAGCGAGCGCCGCCCGATCCCCTTCACCCGCCGCAGATCCTCGACCTTGCGGAAGCGCCCGAGCCTCACGCGCAGCGCCAGGATGGCCGCCGACTTGGCGGGCCCGATGCCTGGCAACCGCTGCAGTTCCTCGGCCGTGGCCAGGTTGAGGATCACCTTCCCGTCCGGGGTGACCCCGCTGCCTGTCGCCGCCGCCTTGCCGGCTTCCGCGCCCGCCTCCGTCCCACCATCGGAGGGCGTCCCTGCATCCCTGGCCGCCGCAGCCGCGTGCCCCTCCTCCGCGCCGCCCTTCGCGCCACCCTCGGCGGCTCCGTCGGCGCTCTCTGCGACGTTCGCCCTGCTCCCCGCAGGGGGTGCCCCCGGGACCGGCGCCCCCAGGAGCAACGCAGCCTCTGGCGCCGCGCTGCCCGCCAGAAACGGGACGGCCTGGAGCAGCTTGCCCGACCCGACGAGCGCCAGCAGGAAGAACCCGGCCAGGTATGCCGCCGCCCGGGCCCCCAGCGAAGCCCACGCCGACTGCTTCAAGGCATCACGCGCATCACGCGCCCGCCCGAGCAACGTGCTCCTCTCCTCGCCGGTCACCTCCTCCTTGGGCCTCTCGACCCCGGGTATCCCCTCCTCCAGCCTCGCGACCCTCGATCCCTTGCGGTGCATGGACACGACCTCCTTCCCTCGCCTCTCCTCGACCGGTGGAGTGCAGCCCTGCTTCTCCAGCGGCCTCGGGGCGAGGCGAGCGCGCACGAGCGAAGTCCATGCCCGGGCATGCACCCCGAAATCCCCGGGAAAAAGGCCCATCCGCCCGCTGCCCCAAGTGGCGGCGCCATGGCGGGCCTGCGCAGATCGCGCGAGAGCATGACTTTTCACCGGGGCATCTTTCACCGCTCCGCGGTGCCGCGACGCCGTCGGTCGGCTACCATCAAACCCTGCGTGGACATGCAGGCCACGCCGCTCTGCCTCACGCTGAAGCCGCTGGCCGCGGGGCTCACCCGTCCTCTGGCCCCCGTAGTCCTCGGCGTCCTCAGCGTTCTCTGGAGGTCCCCTTGTCTCGCGACTGCCGCCCGCTCCCCGCTGGAATCGACCGACGCGCCTTCCTCGGCCTCGCCACGGGCACGGCTTCCGCCGCGCTCCTCGGGGTAGACCCCGCGCATGCTGCCGAGGGATCCCCAGCGCCCCTCGCAGGGCTCGCGGCCCGTCCTCCCGCAGGGTTCGCGCCCTTCACGATGCCCGGCAAGATCGTCAAGGTCAGCAAGTCGAACACCATGCAGGGGAACGGCCTGTGGCCCGAGGCCGATGCCGCCAGGCTGATGCTGCAGCGGACCATGGAAGAGCTCACCGGCAAGGCGGAACTCGGCCAAGCCTTCGCCATGTTCGTGAACAAGGCGGACAAGGTGGCAATCAAACTGAATGGCATCGCCGGCAAGACGGGGGCCACCATGGCCACCAACAAGGAGCTCGCCGTCGAGGTGGTGCGGGGCGTCATCGCCGCCGGCGTCCCGGCGGAGAACATCGTGCTCTTCGAGCAGTACCCCTCGTTCCTCGCGGGCACCCGCTGTGCCGACCGGAACCGGAAGCTCGCCCCCGAGTTCCCCGCCGGCGTGACCGCCATGGTCCACGAGAACAAGGACGCCGTGATGCCGGAGATCCGCGTCGCCGGCATCCCCACCAAGTTCGTCCGCCCCTTCACCGAGGCGACGGCCGTGATCAACCTCGCGCTCATGAAGGACCACGGGATCTGCGGCTACACCGGGTGCCTCAAGAACATCACCCACGGCGCGTCCATCAACCCCCACGCCTTCCACGAGCACAACGCCAGCCCCCAGATCGCGGAGCTGTACGCGCAGAGCGTGGTGAAGAGCCGCGTCAGGCTGCACATCACCGACGGCTTCAAGCTGATCTACGACGAGGGCCCCCTCGACACCAACAAGCGGCGGCGGGTGCTCCACGAGGCCCTCTATGCAACGACCGATCCGGTGGCCATGGACGTCATCGGCTGGGGGGTCATCGAGGAGTGGCGGCGCAACAACGGGCTGCCCACCCTGAAGGAAGCGGGACGCGAGCCCACCTACATCCGGGTCGCGGCCGATCTGGGGCTCGGCGTCTTCGACAAGAACCGAATCTCCATGCGCGAGGTCCGTCTGTAATCTGGTGAGCGACAGAGGGTCGCCGCACGCACCCACCGTCCACCTATGCTCCGTCCCCTACCCTTCGCGTCCTTGCTCTTGCTCCTCGCCGCGAGCGCGGCCTCCTGCGGCGGCGCGCCCACCGCGGCCCAGCCCCCACAGAAGCCGCCGACGCCCACCTCGGTCACGCGCGACAACCCGGGGGGAGACTCGTCCGATCCCGAGTATGCCGCGCTGGAGCGGCTCCTGAAGGAGCCCTGGGGCCACCGCAAGGACCGCTTCAACACGATCGAAGTCCCGATGCCCGACGTGAAGAAGTGGCGCCGGGTGCGCATCTGGAGCCATCCCACCAGGGCGACCTTCCGCTACGGCAACGACCACTACGCCGTCTCGACCGTGCTCTACACGCCCATCGTGGGGCGAGACGACCTCGACGCCTGCCTTGACGATTTCTGGAAGAAGAACATCCCGCTCGCCGACGCTTACGGGGTGCGCCTTGGCCAGACCAGGCTGGTGCGCACGACCCAGGACATCGACGGCGAGGTGCGGCCGGTGCTGATCAAGGTGGTCGACGGCAGCGTCGACTCGGTCTTCGCCAGCGACGACTACGTGGGCGCGGTGTCGGTCTACCAGTCCTGGCCTGGCACCTGCCTCGTCCACGCCATCGCCTTCAAGGCGAGCACCCACCGCAAGCTCGCCGAGTCCGTCCGCGACCGCTGGGTCAGCGAGGGCGCCCCGAAGCTCCACTGGCTGAAGAAGGTCACCGAGGCGCCCGAATTCAAGGCCCGCTGAGCCGCGGCTCCGGCCGCATGGTTCAGAGCACGTCGAACGGATAGGCGCGATCGGCGTACGCGCGCACCGCGACCGCCTTGCGCAGCTCGTCGTCGTTGTCCTGCACGTCAGCGACGAGCTGCTTGAGGCGCCGCTGGGCCATGCCCGTGTAGATCGAGGTCAGGTCGATCTCGCGCCGCGCCCCCTCCTCGCCCCGCCGCTCGATCGCGCGCGTGGTCCTGGCGAGGCACGCCGCGATCCCGAAGAGGTCCATGGCGATCTCCGCGACGCGCTTCTGCACGTACTGCATCTCGGCGATGTCGCGCCCGTGCTTGCGCAGGACCGCCTCGGTGATGCTCACGAGCTGACCGGTGTGCTCCTCGAAGAGGACCGCCTCGCGGCTGAGGAGCGGGTGCGTGCGCGTCATGCGCTCCCGCCCGAGCACCGTGCGTGCCTTGCGGATGGCGAAGTCGCTGAGCAGCCCGAAGCCCTTGATCGGCTCGCGCATCGCCCGCGCCACGTCCTCCAGCGCGCGGCCTGGCCCGCTCATCCCGGAGAGCGCCACGAAGGCCCGCAGGATCTCGTTGGTCCCCTCGAAGATCAGGTTGATCCGCGCGTCGCGCAGGAGCTGCTCGTACGGGTAGTCCTGCATGTAGCCGATACCCGCCGCGATCTGCAGGGTCTCGTTCGCCACCGACCACAGGGTCTCGCTGCCCACGATCTTGCAGATCGCGCTCTCCAGCGAGTAGTCCACGACCCCCGCGTCGATGAGCCCCGCGGCGAGGTAGGTCATCGACTCGAGCGCGTAGATCTGCGCGAGCATGGTCGCGATCTTGTCCTTGATGAGGCCGAAGCCGCCGATGTGCCGGCCGAACGCGCGGCGCTCCTGCACCCGGTCGATGGCCATCCGGACCAGCGTCTGGCAGGCGCCGATGCTCCCCGCGGCGAGCCCGAGGCGCCCGCTGTTCAGCACCTCCATGGCCACCCGGAACCCCTTGCCCGCCTCGCCGAGCACGTTCTCCACCGGCACCCGCACGTCCTCGAAGAACAGCTCTGTCGTCGAGGAGCCGCGGATGCCGAGCTTGTGCTCCTCGGGGCCGCTCTTCACCCCCGCGCTCCGATCCACGATGAACGCGGTGAGCCGGGGCTTCTTCCCCTCCTCCAGCGCCGAGGTCCGCGCGAACACCGTGAAGACGTCGGCGAACCCGCCGTTGGTGATCCAGATCTTGGACCCGTTGAGCACGTAATGCTTCCCGTCCGGCGACAGCTCCGCGCGGGTCTTCACTGCGGCGGCGTCGGACCCCGCGCCTGGCTCGGTCAAGGCGAAGGCCGCCATGTGCTCCCCGGTCGCGAGCCGCGGCAAGTAGCGCTGCTTCTGCTCCTCGGTCCCGAAGAGCAGGATGCCCTTCAACCCGATGGACTGGTGCGCCCCCAGCGTCACCGCGATGGACGCATCGAGGCTCCCCACCTCCTGCATGACGCGCGCGTACGCCATGGAGCTGAGCCCAGCCCCGCCGTGCTGCGCCGGGATCTGCAGCCCCATGAGCCCCAGATCCTTCAGCCCCGAGAGCACCTCGGGTGGGATGCGGCAGGCCCGATCGATCTTGGCGCTGTCCACGTTCGCGCCAAAGAACCGCCGGACGCTGTCGAGGAGCAGCGAGACGTTCTCGCGCTCGTCGGAACTCATCTCGGGGAACGGGAAGAGCATCTCCTCGGCGATGACGCCGTGGAAGAGCGCCTTCATGAAGCTCTGTTCGATGTTGCGAGGCATATCGTGCGGGACTCGGTCGAGAGCGTAGTACGCCCGAGCGCTTCAGCGAGGCGTTTCCTCGGACCCCGGCGCCCGAGCGGCGGTCGCTTCCGCCTTCGGCGCTTCCTTCTCCCCCGCCTCCCCCGCCTCCCTCACCTCCGGTGAGGCCTCCGGCTTGGGCGACACCTTCGCGTCCGCTCCCGCCGCCGCCTTCTCGGCAGCCTTCACCTTCTCCTCCGCCGCCTTCGACACTCCTGCAGACTTCAGCGTCTCATCCGCCTTGGCCACCGCGGCCTTCACCGCCGTCGCCTTCGGCGTCTCCTCCACCTTCGGCGCTGCGACCTTCGGCGTCTCCTCGGCCTTCACGGCGTCCGCCCTCGCGGCGTCCCCCTTCACTTCCGACTTGGGCGCCGCAGCCTTTGCGTCGGCCTTCGCGCCTTCAGCCTTCGCGCCTTCAGCCTTCGCGCCCTCGGCCTTCGCGTCCGCCTTCTGCGCCTGCGCGTCGCCACCCTTGGCTTCTGCGCCCTTCGCCGGCTCCGCCGCCTCGCCGCCCTTCGGCTTCGGGGTCAACACCGACCCTGGCAAGGGCGTCAGGATGGACGGCGGCTGCATCGCGCGCTCCGCCTCGCGCTGCCACGGGTACTTGATGCGGCCGTGGGACATGTTCACGAGCGTCGAGGCCATGCGCGAGGAGAGGATGCGCAGGTCCTGCAGCGTCAGCCCCGACTCGTCGAGCTGACCGCCCGCGAGCTTGTGGAACACCACCCGCTGGATCATCTCCTCGAACTTCTTCTGCTCCGGGGGCCACACCGTGCGTGACGCAGCCTCGATGGAGTCGACGAGCATCAAGATGGCCGTCTCCTTTGTCTGCGGCTTCATCCCGGGGTAGCGGAAGTGCTCCTCCGTGAGCCCCTTCGGGTTCCCCTGCTCCTTGCACTTGTGCCAGAAGTACTCGACCATCTGCGTGCCGTGGTGGGTGTAGGCGAACTCCACCACCGGCTCCGGGATGTGACCGTCGCGCAGGATCTTGGTGCCCATCACCACGTGGGCCATGATCGCGTCGGCGCTGACGTCGGGATCGAGCTCCTCGTGCGGCGAGCGCTCACCGTGCTGGAGGTTCTCGATGAAGTACTTGCTCTGCACGGTCTTGCCGAGGTCGTGGTAGTAGGCGCCGACCCGGGTGAGCAGCGCGTCGCACCCGATCGCGGCGGCCGCGGCCTCCGCCAGGTTCGCCATGGCCCGCGCGTGCTCCCAGCTCCCGGGCGCCTCGGTGGCCATCTTCTTGAGCAGCGGCTGCTCCAGATCGGTCAGGTCGAGCAGCTTGTCGCGCGACACGTGGCCCATCACCCGCTCGGCGGGCTCGCGCAGCGTCCGCGCCAGGACGCCGGCCAGCACCCCGCCGCCCACGCAGGCGATCACGTTGGAGCTGAGCCCGCGCGCGAGATCCGCGCCGATGCTGAAGCGCCCCTCGAAGATCACCGTGAGCGAGACGAGGCCCACCGCGCCGGAGATGCCCGCGAGGGCGCCGGCGACCAGCATCTGCCGCGGGTGCTTCCGGTCGAAGAAGAACAGGGTCGAGGCGATGCCCCGCACGAGCAGCACGCAGAGCAGGATGAGGTCGAACCGGAGCAGCGACGCGGCGATGAACGCGCCGCCCACCTCGATGAGGAACGCCGTGCGGCGATCGAAGGCGAGGGCCACCCAGAGCGGCAGCGCGGCGACCGGAATCCAGAACTCCGGCAGCGCCGTGAACAGGAGCAGGGCCTTGGCGAAGACCAGCGACCCCGCCATCAAGGCCAGGAGCCCGACCTGCGCCCGGAGCAGGTGGACCCGGTTCTGCCCGAACCGCCGCAGGTAGGCGGTGAGCATCATGCCGATGATGAAGTACAGGACGTAGAGGCTGCCGAGGCGCCCCGTCGTCGGCGGGCGCCGGATCGACTCGTAGGCGAAGGCCGCGCGGTGGTTGTCGTCCCACTCGTGGAGCACCGTCCCGCGGGGGACGATGAGCCGCGCGTGCTCGTACACCAGCCGGTGCTGGGTATCGCGGACGATGCGCGGGCCGTACGGGAGCCGCAGCGTGAAGGGCGCCGGGGAGCCCATCCGCGGCGACAGCGCCGGCAAGTAGAGGTCCGCGACGCTGATCCCGGTGACGACCAGGGCGAAGAGGAGGCTCACGACGAAGCCGGCGACCGGCCCTGCTCGAAGACGCGTGCGCAGCATCGAATCGCGCGAGCTACCTGAGGGTCCGGCCCATGTGGCGTGTGCCCGAACGCGGGCGACGCCGGCGACGCCAGCGACCTGTAGAGCCTCGCCGGTGTGGCCGGCGATACTCCGAGGGAGCCCGACAGACCCTCAGGCTAGCAAAGCCGCCCATCTCCGGACAAGGGAATTGCCGTTCGGCGTGAAAGTTGCTACCCACAGGAAATGTCCCGGTTACTCACGCTGCTCTCGGGTCGCAAGCGTGTGGTGATCATGGGCGTGCTTAATCGAACTCCGGACTCGTTCTCGGACGGGGGCCGGTTCACGGATGACGGGGCAGCGAGCGCGCACATCGAGGCGATGCTCGACGAAGGGGCTGACATCATCGATATCGGCGCAGAATCGACGCGGCCAGGCGCGCGCCTGGTTCCAGACGACGAGCAGATCGCTCGCATCGGTAGCGGTGTGCGCGACGCCGTCCGCCTCGGCGCGCTCGTCTCCATCGACACCACCTCGCCTGTCGTCGCCGAGCGCGCGCTCGGCGAGGGCGCCGCCATCGTCAACAGCGTCTCGCTCGACGTCGCGCCTGCCCTCGGCGCGCTCTGCGCACGCCACGACGCCTCCCTCGTGCTCATGCACAGCCGTGGCGCGATGACCGGCATGGCCGGCTTCTCCGTCTACGACGACGACGCCTACGACGACGTCGTGGCGGACGTGTCGCGCGAGTGGATGCACGCCGCCGAGCGCGCGATGGAGGCGGGGCTCTCCCGCGACGAGCTCCTGCTCGACCCTGGACTCGGCTTCGCCAAGAACGCGCGGCACTCTCTCGAACTCGTCGCCCGCCTCGACGAACTCTGCGCCCTCGGCTTCCCGGTGCTGGTCGGCCCGAGCCGCAAGTCGTTCGTCGCGCGCGCCGCCTCGGCCGCCGACCCGGACCTCAAGGAGGCGCCCCCCGAGCAGCGCCTCGGGGGCACCCTCGCCGCGTGCCTCGCCTGCGCCTCGGCCGGCGCCGCGGTCCTCCGGGTCCACGACATCACGCCCACGCGGCAAGCCCTCGCCTTCGCCGCGGCCCTCACCGACGCGCGCCGCGCCACCAGCGCCAGCGCAGGAAAGGAAGACCTGCCCCGATGATCGAGGGCTTCCTCCGCCTCTTCTCGGCGCGGCCGCCGCTGCAGATCCTCCGCGATCTGCTCGACATCTTCATCGTCGCCTACGTCGTCTACCGCGCCCTGCTGGTGCTCCGCGGCACGCGCGCGATGCAGATGGGGCTCGGCCTCGGGATCGTCTTCCTCGTCTACCTCGGGGCCAAGGTCTTCGGGCTGACCACGCTCCTCAACCTGCTCTCGTGGCTGCTCTCCTCGATCATCCTCATCGTGGTCGTGGTGTTCCAGAACGACATCCGCCGCGCCCTCATCCGCGTGGGCGGCAAGGCGTGGTTCTCGTCCGGCCGCGAGCAGCAGTCGCGCGTCATCGACGAGGTGGTCGCCGCGGCGACGGAACTCGCCCGCCACCGCATGGGCGCGATCATCGCCTTCGAGCAGGACGCGAACGTCCTCGAGTTCGTCAAGAGCGACGGCATCCCCATCGACTCCATGGTCACCCGGGAGCTGCTCGTCTCGCTCTTCGTCCCCGAGTCGGTCAACAAGCTCCACGACGGCGCGGTGCTCATCCGCGACCTCAAGATCGCCCGCGCTGGCGTGTTCTTCCCCATGCCAGAGACCAAGATCCTCGACGCGAGCCTCGGCTCCCGCCACCGCGCCGCGCTCGGCATCACCGAGGAGACCGACGCGGTGGTCGTGGTGGTGAGCGAGGAGCGCGGCACCATCAGCTTCTGCTTCAGCGGCAACATCGTCTCGAACCTCGACGGCCAGTCGCTGCGCCACGCGCTCCTCGGCCTCTTCGGGCGCTCCTCCCGCAAGCGCCGCTTCGCGCGCCGGCCCATGCGCCCCGGCCTCAGCGCGGTCGGTCCCCAGTCGCTGCCCTCGCCGCGCGTGACCACCACCCCGCCCGCAGGCAGCGGCTCCCTCACCAGCGGCGGCGACGGCGCGACGAGCAAGTCGCCGGCGCTGACCCGCACCCTCCCCTCCGAGAAGAACGTCCAGGCCCCCAAGGCCGCGGCGACGCCGACGTCGACGCTCAACGCCGCGTCCGCGCCCTCACCCACGCCCGTGCCCACGCCTGCGCCGAAGCTCCCCACCTCGACGCCGATGAAGCCCGCGGAGATGCGCGCCTCCATCTCCCAGGACCCCGAGCGCGTCTCCAGTGAGCGCGGCAGGCCGGCCCTCGTCGACATGCCGGTCGGCAAGCCGGTGGACCCGCGCGGCGAGCGCAGCGAGAGCGCGGACGACGCCGACGGGCGCCCCGTGCCGAGCCAGCGCACCTTCGTCCCCACCGGCGCCACCGCCCCGGGTGGCGGCGCTTCCGGTGGCCCTTCCGCGAGCGGAGGCGTGGAGGGCAGCCCTCCGCGGGATGAGCCGTGAACCAGGGCATCCGCGGCGTGATCCGCTCGGCATTCCTTGAGAACATCGGCCTCAAGGCCCTGTCGCTCACCTTCGCGCTCGGCTTCTACGCCTTCATCCACGGCGCCGAGAACGCCCAGCGCACCTTCTCGGTCAGCGTGGTGTCGGTGATGCCCAAGGAAGAGCTGAACCGTCAGCTCATGACCCAGCTCCCCACCGAGGTCGCGGTCACCCTGACCGGGTCACGCACCACGCTCGACGACCTGCGCGCCGACGACCTCGGCACCCTCCAGCTCGACCTGCGCACCGGCCGGGTGCCCTACGTGGAGCTCGACGCCTCCATGTTCCACGTCCCCGAGGGCCTGGTCGCGGAGCAGGTCTATCCCCCGCGCATCGAGCTGCGCTGGGACGACGTGATCACCCGCGTCATCCCCGTGCAGGTCTCCCGCACCGGCGAGCTGGCCACGGGCTTCGAGGTGAAGGGCACCATCGTCGTCGACCCCACCTCGGTGAAGGCGCGCGGCCCCCAGTCCATCGTCGAGGTCATGCAGTACGCCCGCACCGAGGCCTTCGACGTCACCGGACTGACCACGGGCAGCTACGACCGCACCCTCGCCCTGGACCGCCCTCCCAAGCTCGTCACCTACGACGTGGACAGCGTGAAGGCCACGCTGGAGGTCACGCGCGAGCTGGTCTCCCGCTCCTTCGACCGCAAGGTGGAGGTGGTCGGCCTCCCCCGCGCCAGGACCACGCCCGCAGCAGTGACGGTGCGAATCACGGGGACGGCCGAGGAGGTGAACGCGCTCGCGCCCGAGGCCATCGTGCCCCTCGTCGAACTCAAGGGCACCGCCGTCGACCCGAACCAGGCCGGCAGCGCCTTTCTCGACGTGGTGGTCGACGTGGGCTCGCTCCGCGCCGACGTGAGCCCGCCCCGTGTCCTCGTGAAGTGGTGAGTGGTGAGGGCGAGGGGGCGCGCGTCCCCTCGTCGAGTCCCCAGGGCAACCCACGGCGAGACGTCGTGCCCAGGGGACACAGCGTCATGGCTGGCGAGAGCGGTTCGCGGGGAGTGGGGACCCGTCGGGATTCACTCCCGGCGGGGCGAGGGGGCGCGCGTCCCCTCGTCGAGACTCAGAGCGTTTCCAGGTAGACGACGAGATCGTCGATGTCGGCGTCGGACAGGGTCGACAGGTCGCCGTGCGCCTTGCCGCCGCAGGCCTCGTCGTCGAACCGGTCGCGCAGCGTCGCGGCGCAGCCGTCGTGCATGAAGGGCGCGCGGCCGCTGAGGCCGACGAGCGTCGGCACCTGCAGCTTCTCGCCGCGGCCCACGTCCTCGTTCCGGTTGTTCGTGAACATCGCGCCCGAGTGGCACGACGCGCAGCCCACCGCCTCGCTCTTGAAGATCGCCTCGCCGCGCGCCACGGCCCCCTCGTCGTCGGGCGGCGACGCCGGGAAGGCGGGGATCCGGTCGAGGAACCGCACCATCAGCCGCTCCTGGCGGATCCCGGGGCTGCTCCCGGCCATGCGCCCCACGAACACCTCCGTCATCAGCTTGTCGAAGTCCTCCATGTCGCCGTCCCAGTGGAGTGGCGCCGTCTGCAGGATGCCTCCGCCCATGGACTGCGTCCGCCGCTGGCCGATGGGGTCGAAGTTCCAGGTGTGCCCGTCCTCGTGCCCCTGCGGGTGGCACGACGCGCACGACATCGCCGCGAAGCTGCTCGGGGGCCGGTGGAACATCTCGTGGCCCGTGTCCTTCACGCTCTCGCCGGGGAAGTCGATGGTCCGGTTCGCCCCGTCCACCACGAACAGCCCGGGAGGCTCGCGGAGCTGCACCACCGCGTGACCTTCCCCGTCGAACGCCACCGCCACCGGCTGACCTGGCACCGACTCCTCGGTGGTCGTCGGCATGCAGTTGCCCTCACCCGAATCGTCGACGATCGCGGACCGCGTGGTGAACACCAGCTTGTCGTTGGCGGCCCCGACGATCGCCACGTCCATCCCGTCCCGCGAGATCGCCACGTCGACCGGCAGGCCCACCATGGGGATTGCCGCGACGGGCCTCGCGACCTCCGGAGCGTCGGCCGTCTCGTCAGCCGGATCGATCAGGCTCACGGCCGTGTGGACGATGTTCCCGTCGCAGTCGGGGTTGCCGTAATAGAACTGCCCCGGGTTCACCACCACCGGCGACGACTGCGCCCGCTGGTGCACCATCGCCGCGCCGCCGCCCGGGAGCGCCGTGAGGCGCCACGCCACGGAGGGCACGTAGTTCAGGCTGATCCCGGTGAAGGAGGGATCGGAGTCGAACGCCGGCAGCTTCCGCCGCTCCACCACCTTGCCGGAGGCGTCGACCACCAGCGTCTCGGCCGAACGGAAGGTGCTGACGAGGAGGTGCTCGCCGTCGACCACCACGTCGCGCAGGTCCCGATCGAGCCGGACCTTGCGCGTCGGCGTGCCCCCCGCCGCGGGGAGCGTCAGCAGCTCGCCGCCCATGCAGGCCACGTGGATCACGTCGGTGGCCGCGTCATAGGCGACGCCGCTCGGCGCCACGCACACCTCGCGGCGCTCGACGATGCTGCGGCTCGCGAGGTCCACCGTGACGAGCGCCCCGCCGCGCCGCAGCGCCACGTGCGCCCTACCTGCGCCATCCTCGACGACCCGCCCTGGCTCCTCCGTCTTGCCCACCGGCAGGAACGTCACGTCCTTCCGCTCCAGGTCCGTCACCCAGATCCCGTGCCGGTCGGGATCCCCCGCGACCGCGGTGCGACCATCGCCCGCGACGAGCAGCGTCCCGCCGCTGATGGGAGGCGGAGGCTCCGCCGTCATCGTCACCGTCTCCTCTCTGGGATCCGGGGGCGTGAGGCCCTCGCCAGAGCAGCCGGTGAAGGCCGCCGAGACAGCGCCAGTGGCGACGAGCGCGATCAAGGTGCGCGGGTAAGAGATGGTGCGGTGCATTGGTCCCTCCGACGTTCAGTCAGGCAACGCAGCAAGCGGGACGCCAGGATCCCTGTCGAATTTCCGACGCTCGCTCGTCCCACGAAGAAGTGCAAGTCCTGCGAGAACCCAGGGCGCATCTCTCGACGCGCGTCGCCAGGCCGCCATGCAACGCAGAGGCCATCGTCGGCGACGTGCGTAACCCCCGGCGCTCCCTGCGATGCGCAGCGCGCAGGGATGGTGGCACAGTCCTCGGGAGCGGCGGCGGGTGTGACATCGATGCCACAGGAGGCACCTCGATCCGAGGTCCCATGGCGACACAGCCCTCCGCCCACGCCCCTCGGACATCCGGTCCCTCTGCACCGCGTCACAACGTCCACGGCCGATCGTCCCTCACCCTCCCTGACCCGTGATCCCGTGGTGCGCTGCCGACCGGGAAGCAGGGCCGGGGGTCAGAGAGAGGAGGAGAACCGGGGGAGGACCGCGGCAGGCAGCGGCAGGAGCATCGAGAGGGCCTCGGTCAAGCGCGCGTACTCTCCCCGCGCGTTGTAGATCTGCGCGGAGATGCGCAGGAGGCGCCGGGGCGCTGCGGGCGCTGCGGGCGCTGCGGGCGCGGTGGACGCCGCGGTCCAAGGGATCACCGGCACCTCGATCCCGCACTGCGTGAACAGCGCCTCCTGCAAGGGATCGAGGAAGAGGGGGCCACGCGGCGCGGCGCCGTCTCCGGGGGGCAATGGCACGGACGCGAGGGCTCCGATCATGTCCTCGGGAGAGGGCGCGGCGCAGCCGAGGGCGGTGCAAAGGAGCGCCCGCGCCGCGAGCGCCTTGCGTCGGTTGTGCTCCATCAGGCCAGGCCACCCGCTGCCGTCGGGCATGAGCGTCGCCATGAAGCGGAGCGCCTCGGGGATGCACAGGAACGGCGTGGGGTCGAAGGTCCCCGTCCAGTCGAACTCCAGCCGGTAGCGCGAGCGGTCCTCGCGCGGCGCGTTGGCGCCGTGGCTGATCGACAGAGGGCGCACCGCGCGCTGCCTGTCGCGCCGCACGCAGAGGAACGCGGCTCCCTTGGGCGTGCAGATCCACTTGTGGCAGTTGCCCGTGTAGTACGCGGCGCCGAGCGCGCGCAGGTCGAGGGGCAGCATGCCTGGCGCGTGGGCGCCGTCGACGAGCACGTCCACGCCCCGCTCCGCGAGCGCCGCCACGATCTGCCCGACCGGGAAGACGAGCCCCGTCTGGCTGGTGACGTGATCCACGAGCGCGAGCCGCGTGCGCGGCCCCACCGCGCCGACGAGGGCGTGGACCACCTGCTCGGCGGCCTCGATCGGGAACGGCACCTCCACCACCACGACCCGCGCGGAGGCCCGCGCCGCGGCCGCCTCCAGCGCGTTCCGGCAAGCGTTGTACTCGTGGTTCGTGACGATCAGCTCGTCGTCGGGGCGAAGGTCGAGCGAGCGCAGGACGGCATTCACGCCAGCCGTGGCGTTGGGCACGAGGGCGAGGTCGTCCGGGTCCGCCCCGACGAAGGCGCCGAGCGCCGCGCGCGTGCTGTCGAGCAGCGGCTCCAGCGCGCGGACGAAGAAGCGCACCGGCTGGCGCTCCATCTGCTCCCGGAAGCGGGACTGCGCCTCCAGGACGACGCGGGGGCAGGCGCCGAAGGAGCCGTGGTTGAGGAAGGTGGTCTCCGGATCGAGCGTCCAGTGATGACGTACGTCCGCGGCATGGTCTGGGGGGAAGGAGGCGAGAGCGTCCATCGAGGTCGGGGAGGAGCGTACCCAGGTTGGACCGCGAGGTGGGCACGGGCACGTCATCACCCCTCGAACGAGGCACACCCACCGCCACACCCCAGCGTTCCAGGCGTCCCGCACCGCCGTGGGGCGGGTGAATGGCCTGGAGACTGCGCTTCGGGTCACTTACCCGAGGCACAGCGACCCGAGGCGCTCGGGTCACATCCCTTACCCACGGCACAGTGGCCCGAGGCGCTCAGGTGGCACCACTTGCCCACGGCACAGTGGCCCGAGGCGCTCAGGTGGCACCACTTGCCCACGGCACAGTGGCCCGAGGCGCTCGGGTCGCGCCACTTACCCGCGGCACAGCGGCCCGAGGCGCCCGGGTCGCGCCACTTACCCGCGGCACAGTGGCCCCGCGAGGTCTTCGACCCCCATTGGCGTGTGTTTGTGGAGGAGCCCACGGGCCCCCTGGGGTGGTGGGCCGGGTGGGGAACGTCCTGAGGCGGCGGCAGAAGGAGCGTCACCTCGCCCCACACGTCCGTGCGCTGCTGCACCCGGCGCTGTACCCTTGGCTGGCGACCGAGGGGAATGGCTGCCGCTCTGCGGCGCGGCTTGCTTGAAGATGGAGGTGTCTCGATGGTTCTGACCCGCGTACTGCCTGTGTGTCTGGCGCTGGCGCTCTGGAGTGGGACGGCGATGGCCGACGTGGTGGGTCCGCCGCCGGACACCTGTCCGGATGGCTCGACGCCGCAGACGTGTCACGGCGGGCCCTACTGCGCGCCCCGCACCTGCGCCTCGGAGAACGACTGCGACGCGGGAGAGCTGTGCGTCGATCGCAAGCTCTGCCTCGGTGAGCTGGGCTGCGGGGGCCTCCTGGAGCCCGACGCGATGCCGCCCATGACGCCGACCATCACCGGGACCTGTGAGGGCACCACGGCCTGCACGGCTCCCGCGACCTGCACCACCATGAAGGTCTGCGCGGTGAACGAGGGGGGCGTGACGCAGAGCTCGACCACGTCGTCCGGAGGCTCCAGCGGCAACGGCGGCTCCGACGGCGGGAGCGGGGACAGCGGCGGGTGTAGCTTCGGCGCCGCGCAGACCCGCGGCGGGCTCGTGGCGGCGCTCGGGGTGCTCGCGGCCGGCGCCGCGCTGCTCACCGCCCGGCGTCAGCGCCCCTCGCAGCGCCGCCGGTAGCCGTCTCCCAGCGCGTCCACGCCCTGCCCTCCCGAGGGATGCGCCGTGAGCCAGGCGAGGATCGCCGGCTCGCGCGCTTCCGGAGATGCCTGCCAGTACGCCTCCTCGAACCCGTAACGGATCGAGGTCACGCCGAGCGCGCGTCGGAGCCGCAGCTCCAGCGCGAAGGCGCGCGCTTCCAGGGTGAGCGCGCGCGCGACGGCAGCGTCGCAGTCCGGTGACCCGGGGTGCGGCGCTGGCGATCCGGCGATGGCGTGGAGGGCGAGGTGCCCGAGCCGCGCCGCCGCCTCGGCGTCCGGCGAGGCAGTGTCGAGCAGCACCACACCGTCGTCGGTGAGGGCAGAGACCGGGACCCGGCCGAAGCACACCCGCGGCGCGCCCCGGGGGAGCCGCCGCAGGATGGCCGCGCTCTCCGGGACCTCTGCGAGCTGCGCGACGAGCCGCTGGACACGGGGAGGATCGGCGGTGAGGCCCGCGGGGCAAGGTGGCGGGGGTGCTCCGCAGGCGACGGTGAAGGTCAGCACCCCGAGGAGACCCGGGAGGCAAGACCGCCGTGGACCGGGGCCGCGACCGCGACGAAGCCACCTCACCGACTCACCCGCGCGCGCTGGCTCCGCATCCAGTGCCTGGATCTACCACGGCAGAGCGCTCTGGAGACCGCGGGTGGCTGCGGGTGGAGCGCGGAGGGGGGCGCGACGAGCTCGGCTCGATGCTGGGGGGGCTGGCGCGCTGCGAGCCCCTGCCGTGTGGCTCAGTAACCCATCTGCTGCATGCCGGCGCCGTTCATCTCCAGGGCCCGGGCGCGGCGCGCAGGGGCGGGCGCGGCGGCCGCGGCGCGCGTTGTCGAGCGCTGCTTGGACATCACCGCCGCGGCGGCGAGGGCGCGCTGCTGCTCGTCCTTCGAGCGCGCCCTCGACGCGGTCTCCTGGAGCTTCTTCTCGGCCACGGCGAGCTTCTGGTCGGCGGCCTCGAAGTCGCCGGCGTTCACCTGCTGCGCGGCTTCCACCGTGGCCTGACCCGCGTCCATCATCGCCGCGATGGTCTGGGTGCGGGCGTTCTGGTGGGCGCTGACCACCGCGGTGTCGGGGGTGACCTGGTAGCGCGCGACGACCTCCTGCACCCGCTCCAGGTTGCCGTCGGCGGCGTCGCGGAAGTGCAGGCGCACGCTCGCCAGCGGGTGGGCGCCGTTCGCGGGCGCGTCGAGGTTGACGCGCACCAGCAGCTCGCGGTGCTGGCCGGAGAACATGCTCCCGAGGGCGACGCGCAGCGCGCCGTCGGAGGAGCGCTCGGCCCGGGCGCCGTTCACGCCGATGAGGGTCACGCCGGGTGCGGGCACGATCTCGACGAAGGCGTCGGTCGCGGCGGTCTCCTGCAGCAGGGCCAGCTCCTTCTGGAGGATGGAGGGCATGTCGCGGGGCTGGGTGAGGTGGTACAAGCGACCGCTGGAGCGCATGGCGAGCTCGTTGAGCGTGCTCTCGTCGTAGTCGACGCCGACGCCGAGGGAGGTGACCTGCACGCCCCGCTCGGCGCCGCGCTGGGCGATCTCGCCGAGGACCTCGGGGGAGGAGGGGCCGACGTTGGCCTGGCCGTCGGAGATGAGCACCACGCGCCGGACGGCATGGGTGCTCGGGGCCGTGACGGCGCGGCCCTCCCCGAGGCGCAGGCCGTCGAACATGTTGGTGCCGCCGACGGGTTCGAGCTGGTCCACGGCCGCGCGCACCGAGGCGCGGGTGCGGCTGTCGAGGACCACGGGGGGGACGATCTCGCGGGCGGTGTCCGAGAAGGTGACGACCGAGATCAGGTCGCCGTCGGAGAGGCCGTCGACGAACGCACGCGCCGCGGTGCGCGCGTGGAGGATCTTGTCGCCGCCCATGGAGCCGGAGACGTCGACGACCAGGGACACCGCGGAGGGGACGCGCGCCCTGCGCCGGGCAGCCGGCACGTCGATCCAAACCCCGAGCTGGGTCTCCTGGCGGCCCGGCACGACGAAGTCGCTCGCGCCGGCAGCGCCGATCCAGGTGCCAGCGTGCTCCTTGCGGCCAGGCTCTCCGCGCGCGCCGCCGGGCGTGTCGCTCGCCAGGATCTCGGCCGGGGAGGGCGCGGCGACGGCGAGCTTGCGCCCGGAGTCGGGGGAGGCCGCGGCGGCGTTCGCGGCCGTGGACAGGCTGGAGGTCGCGGCAGGGTTCCCGGCGCAGCCGGCGAGGAGAGAGGCCATGACGAGTCCGGTGAGGATGGTGCGCATGGAAGTGTCCTTCGCAGCCCCGAGGGCTAGCGGTGCGTGAGCAAGGAAATGGGTCGGGCGTCGCGGCGCGGCGGCGGCGCCTCGTCTCCCGGATGACGGGTCCGGGCCACGCAGCGCGGGCGCGCCGGGTGGCCCTGTTGCCTGGTCGGGGGCTTCTACGGACGAGGCGCGGAAAGGATCTGGGGGGCGGGAGAGAAAAAGATCGGGGGGACGGGCGCGGAGGCGCTCAGCGGCGCTTGGCGCGGCGGCGGGCCGGGGCGGCTGGGACCGCGGCGGCGGCGCGGGCAGCATTGGGCACGAGGTGGCGCAGGTTCCAGCTATGCAGGAAGAGGCGGCGCTCCAGCTCCTCGGTGCGGGCGCGGGCGCGCTGGATCATCACGGAAGGGATGAGGACCGTCGCGATGCTCACGAAGAGCAGGAAGGCGGGGGTGGCGATGGGGGGGAAGGCCATCATCCGCGAGAACACGGTCACGCCCTCGCCGTAGAAGGCGTAGGCCGGGGGGAGGACGCCGAACATCTGGAGGAGCGCTGGGGCGAGGATCGCGAGGACGTTCGCGACCATCGCGTGGAGGTGGTAGCGCCGGTCGCCCTGCACGATGAAGCCGATGGCGTGGCTCGTGGCGAGGGCGGGGACGATGAGGAAGGGACCCATCCAGAAGCTGAGCAGGCCGATCACCACCGTGGCGAGGGCGTGCACGGCGAACGCGGCGCGCGCGCTGACCCGCCGGCGGGCGGCCCAGATCGCGCCGGCAACGAGGGCGCCCATGAAGCCGAGCCCGATGTAGTACCAGTGGCTGCGCACGCCGAGGGGGAAGGCGAGGAGCATGCCCCCGAGCCAGCAGGCGTAGGCGATCATCAGCGCGCGGCGGCCGGCGCGGGAGACGCCGCTGCGGCTCGCCTCGAACTCCTGGCGGGCCTCGGGGGGCATCTCGCCGGGCGCCGAGAGCAGGAGCTTGGCGAGCGTCTCCATGGCGGCGGCGCTGTGGGGGTCGAAGGCCAGCGCGGCGAGGACGTTCTGCATGGCGTGCTCGCGGGAGCGGCCGACGTCGGGGCCCCCCTCGGCCGCGGCGGCCGCGGCGCGCGCCGCCTCCGCGACGTGCTCGGCGGCGAAGGCGCGGCGGCGCTCCATGTCGCGGTCGCCGTCGAGGAAGCGCTCCAGCGCCTCGTGCATGTCGAGCGCGCTCGGGTAGCGCTGCGCGGGCTCCATGGCGGTGGCGCGCACGCAGATCGCGTCGAGCTCGGGGGCAATGTTGCGCTGGGGCGCGCGGACCGAGGCGCGGGCGTCGGCGCCGTGCAAGGTGGAGGCGAACAGGGCCTGGAGGGTGGGGCGGCCGTGCAGCGGTTCGAGGGTGAGCATCTCGAAGAGGATGGCGCCGAGGGCGTAGACGTCGGTCGGGGGGCCCTGCAGGTCGATGTCGCCGCGCATCTGCTCGGGGGCCATGTAGCCGGGCGTGCCGAGGATCTGGCCGACCGCGGTCTTGGTGGCGAAGCGGGGATCGGTGGTGATGGAGGCGGTGCCGTCCTCGGGGTTCATGATCTTGGCAAGGCCCCAGTCGAGCACGTGCACCTCGCCGTAGTCGCCGAGCATGATGTTGCCGGGCTTGAGGTCGCGGTGGAGGACGCCGCGGGCATGGGTGAAGGCGATGGCGAGGCAGACGTTGCTGAACGCGCTGAGGAGCTTGCGGAGCGAGTACTTTGCGGCGATCTCCTGGTTCTCCTCGGCGAGGCCGTCGATGATGTCCTCCAGCGTCTTGCCGTGGACGCGCTTCATGGTGAAGAACGCCTCGCCGTTCGGCTGGATGCCGAGGTCGTAGACCGGCACGACGGCGGGGTGCTCGAGCTGCCCCTGCACGCGCGCCTCGCGCTCGAAGCGGGCGCGGACCTCGGGGTTCTGCATGTGCTCGGCGCGGATGACCTTCACCGCCACGTCACGGCCGATGAGCCGGTCGTTGCTGAGGAAGACCTCGCCCATGCCGCCCTCGCCGAGCAGGTCGCGGATCTCGTAGCGCTGCCCGGTCTGCAGCTCGTTGAGCGAGCCGAGGGCGATGTTGACGCTGGAAGGCGGCAGGGTCGCCAGGGGCGCGCGCACCGCGCTGCTGAAGCGGACGAAGGGCTGCGTCTGCCGGCTCTCGTCGAGCATCGAGTCCGTGCCGAAGCCGTCGCTGCTCATCGGGGCCACCTGCGTGGGCAGGGCGGGGAACTGCTGGCGGGGCTGTGGCGCGGGGGCAGCCGGCTGCGGGGTGGGGACGGACGGCTGCGGGGCAGGCGCCTCGACGTACGCCGTGGGGTAGCGAGGCTGCGTGGGGGGAACCGCCTGGAGCGCGGGGGCCGGCTGCGCCTGGGGCGCGGCATGGGCGGCGTACGCGGCAGGCGCGGCGTACGCCGCATGCGCCGCATGCGCGACGGGCGCGGCATGGGCGGCGTATGCGGCAGACGCGACAGGGGCCGCGTACACTCCGTATGCCGCGTGCGCTCCGTGTGCCGCCTGCGCTCCGTGTGCCGCCTGCGCGATGGGCGCTCCGTGTGCCGGCGGGGGCGCTGGACGCACGGGTGGGGCGGGAGGACGCGCGGACGGGGAAGGGGGGCGCGCCGAGGGCGCGGGGGGGCGCGCCGAGGGTGTGGGGTGCGGCGTGGGGTGCGGCGGGGAGAGCGCCTGGGGATACGCCGGGGGCGGTGGCGGCAACGCTTGAGGTGCCGCCGGGCCGGGAGCACGCGGCTGCGGCATCGGACGCGGCGGCGACTTCGGGGAGGCAGCCATGCACGGTCAGGCTACTCAAGTCGCGCGGGCTCCGCGAAGCTCATGCGTGAGAACTTTCGACACTGCGCGCCCGGCCAGGCCAGCGGGCCAGGAAGCGGACGCACGCGCCGGCAGCACGGGCGCACCGTTTCTGGAGAAACGGTGCGGCGGTCGGGTGGGGTGCCGTCCAGATCCGGCCGCGCTCTTGGGGCCGAGCCCTGCTGCCGGTAGCATCCGGCCGATGACCCGCTGGCTCCCGTGCTCCGCCGCGACGCTCGCGACGTTCCTGTTCGCCGGGGCGGCGCTCGCCGACCGCGTGGCGGTCCTCCCTGCCCGCGGAGGCACCGACGATGCGGCGCGGCAGACGGCGCAGGCCGAGATCACCCGAGGCCTCACGGCGCTGGGACACGAGGTGGTGGCTGACACGGAGGTGACCGCCTCGCTCTGGGCAGTGCTCGACGGTGTGCCCGACAGCACCGACGAGTACCGGACCGTGGGTACCGCCACCAGCGCGGGGTGGGTGCTCCTCGGGCTGATCGAGCCGGCGGTGAAGACCACGCGGGTCGAGCTCCTGGCGTTCCACGGATCCACCGGGAGGGTCGAGTCCGTGGCCCGCGAGGTCGAGCAGGAGCAGATGGGGCCGCAGATCCAGGAGATGCTGTCGGTGCTGGTGCGGCCGGAGGGCATCGGCGAAGGGGAGCTTCCCTGGGAGCGCGCGGTGACCCCGCCTGCGCCGTCGCCCGCGCCCCCCACGGCTCCGCCCGCGGTGCCCCCGGCAGCGCCAGGGCCGTCAACGCCGACCTCGCCGCCACCGGGAGAGGCGTCCGCAGCGGGGGGCTCCGACAAGCTCGCCACGATGCACTACCTCTCGGCGGTGCGCCGGGTGTGGCCGCCCTACTCGGGGGGGAAGCCGTTCGGGCTCTCGGCGTTGATCGGGTTCTCTCACGCGACAACCCGGCCCGAAGGCGCGATCGGCTCGGCCAGCGCCGCGTTGGTGTCGCTCCGCGCGAGCTACGCGTTCGCCGGGACCTTCGAGCCGTTCGTGCAGTTCGGGAGCAACCTCTCGGGGCCCGGCGCGGTGTGGGTCGAGGGAGGCGCGCGCTACCTGTTCACGCCCGGTCTGCACATGGGGCCGAAAGGCCTCGAAGGGATGGCCCTGCACTTCGGCCTGGAGGCCACGGCCGGCGCGTTCATCCGGCCAGGCCAGAGCGATCTGGAGGGGCCCAGCGACGTGAGGTACGAGCGCTCGCTCCAGGCGGGGTTCACGATGAGCGCGGCGGGCACGGTGATCGTGGGCATCTCACCCGGGCTGCAGCTCGAGGCACAGGTCGGCAACCTCCGCTTCGTCCCGCTCAGCGAAGGCTCGCTGGTCTTCGTGGGGGCGACGGCCGGCGTGGGGCTCCGGTACTGAGCCTTGAGGGTCGACCTTCCCACCCGGCGCCGGACGACGCAGCTCGCGCGCGCGCTCGCGCCACGGCTCACCCCCGGGGATCTCCTGGTCCTCGTGGGCGATCTCGGGGCTGGCAAGACGTTCTTCACCCGCGCGCTGGCGCGCGCCATGGGGGTGCCGCACGCGGTGCCGGTCACGAGCCCCACCTTCACGCTGGTCCACGAGCTGGAAGGGCGCCTGCCCCTCGCCCACGCGGATCTCTACCGGCTCGACCCGGCGGCCGCCGAGGAGCCGGACGGGGAGCTGGCGCAGCTCGGGCTGCGGGACCGGCGCGCCGAGGGGGCGGTGCTGCTGGTGGAGTGGGGGGAACCCTTCGTGGAGGCGCTCGGAGGGGACGCCCTGATGCTCCGCCTGCTCACCTCCCTGCCAGGGCCCGGGCCCGAGCGCGCGGCGGTGCTCTCGGCCACTGGCCCCCGCAGCCACGATCTGCTCGCGGCCCTGGCCTCTTCGCTGGCTGTGCTGCCGCCGGTCTGCGGCAGATCGCCGGGCCCCTGAGGGCCGTGCTACAAGGGCCGCCGTGGCGCAGGATGGGACGGACAAGAAGAATTCCCTGAGCGGGATGTTCGAGCCCGTCCTGTACTGGCTCGACAACGTCGGCAACATCATCACCCTGACCTTCGAGACGCTGCTCTGGCTGTTCCGGCCTCCTTTCCGGATCGGGCAGTTCCTCGCGGCGATGGAGTTCATGGGGGTGCAGTCGATCTTCATCGTCGGGCTGACGGGGACGTTCAGCGGGATGGTGCTGACCCTGCAGACGTCGTACGCGCTGCGCGCCTTCAGCGCGGAAGGTCGGGTCGGCGGGCTCGTGGCGGTGTCGCTCCTGCGCGAGCTGGCGCCGGTGTTCTCGGCGATCATGGTGACTGCCCGCGCCGGGAGCTCGATGGCCGCGGAGCTCGGGAACATGCGCGTGACCGAGCAGATCGACGCCATCACCACCATGGGGGTGAGCCCGGTGCAGTACCTCCTCTCCCCGCGGCTGCTCGCGTCGGTGACGATGCTGCCGCTGCTCTGCATCCTCTACTCGGCGCTGGGGATGGCCGGCTCGTACCTGGTCGGGATCGTGCTGCTCGAAGGCGACGTCGGGGTGTTCCTGCAGAGCATCCGCGACACGGCGGTGCCGAAGGACCTGTTCATGGGCCTGATCAAGGCCGGGGTGTTCGGCTTCATCCTCTCCTCGATCTCGTGCAGGCACGGCTACTACGCGAGCGGGGGCGCGCGCGGCGTGGGCCTGGCGACGACGCGCGCCGTCGTGGAGAGCTGCGTGACGCTGCTGATCGCGAACTACATCCTCACGCAGCTCCTGCTCGACACGGAGATGTGAGCGGCGGCGCGGGCGGCGCAAAGGACCTGCAGTCGCCGCAGGCCTGCGGGTCGCGGCGAGGCGCGGAAGTCGCGGCGGGGGTCGCGTCGGGGGTCGGCCCGGGTCACTCGGCGGTGCGGAGGCCGAGGACGCCGGCGGAGAGCTCGACGCGGTAACGCTCGGGGGCGTGGAGGTGGGTGACGGCGCGGGGGAGGAGCTGGCGCGCGGAGACGGCGCGCTCGCGGCCGGCGCGCGGGGGCTCGGGAGCTTCGAGGGCACGGCCTCCCCGGAGGACGGCGCGGGCGAGGGGCTGGAGCCTGGCGGCGCCGAGGGCGCGGGGGGAGCGCATGCGCTCGTGGGTCAGGTGCACGACGTCGACCACGGCGCGGCCGTCGGCGTCGAGGTAACGGGTGACCATCTTGCGGCCAGGGTGCGCGCCGGAGCGGTCGCTCACGCCGCGTCGAGGTACCCAGGCGCCCTCTTGCTCCAGCGCCACGATCTCGTGGCGGAGCGCGACCTGCACGCCCGTGGTTCCGGAGAGGCCGGAGGCGATCCAGCCGCCGGCGCGCTGGTCGAGGCGCTGGGCTTCGACGAGCTGGGCCTCCTCGTCGTCGCCTCCGAGGGGGATGAGGCGGTCCGGAGGGCCCCAGCCTTCCTCCGTCGGCATCTCGGGGGTGACGAGGGCGCCGAAGTCGAGCGTCGGCTCGCCGCGGAAGGGGATGCCGAGGGCCATGGCGGCGAAGGCGCTGGTGGTGGCCGCAGCGCCACCGACGTGGGCGGCGCGGGCGATGGCGAGGGACTCGCCGGACGAGGCCGCGCGCGCCGCGGAGCCGTCGATGAGCAGGCCGCCTCCCGCGGCGAGGTGGAGGCGGGAAGCGCGGGTGGCGACGAGGATGCCGCGGTGCAGGGCCGGGGTGACGAGGGCGCACGCGAGGAGCGCCTCGACGAGCGGGCCTTCGATGGTGGCGAGCGGCGCGCCGGCGAAGACCGGGGTGCCCTCGGGGACGGCGTCGACGTCGACGGCGAGGAGGGCGCCAGCGAGGCGGCGGGCGAGATCGTCGCTGAAGCCGACGGTGCGCTGGAGGCGCTGCAGCTCGTCCGGATCGGGGCCTTTCCGGGTGAGCTTCGCGGCGGCCTCTTCGAGCCCCGCGGCCACGAGGAAGCCTGCGTGGCGCGGCATCTCGACCACGGAGAGCTCGAAGCTCGCGCGGCGATCGCCAAGACCGGCGCGGAGCGCGCGATCCGCGTCGAGGAGCGCGATGCCGTCCTGGAGCAGGGGGCTCGAAGCGATCATCAGGCCAGGATAGCGCAAGCGGCGCGAGACAGGCGGCCCTCGCCAGCGTGCTCAGGATGGCGTCAGAGCCGCTTCGCGAGGCGACGCGTCCCTGCGGGCGTCGAGGCTTCGTCGAGGAGGAACGGCAACGTCACCATGGGGAGATCGATGGCGTGGCGGAGCCGCTCGAGCGTCTCGTGCTGCACCGCTTCACGCATGGCACGGCGGGCGCCGGCGACGAGCGCGAGCCGGGGTGTGCCGGTGTTGAGGAGAGGGGCCTCGATGTCGAGGAGGCGCGCGTCACCGAGGAGGCGCTCCCGCTCCGCGGCGGAGAAGAGGGGCGCCATGGCGGCGTTGATGACGAGCCGGTGCACGGGGAGGCCGAGGTCGCTCCGGATGGCGGTGGTGAGCTCGACGCTCTCGGTGGCCGGCAGCTCTTCGGGCAGGGTCACCACGACCACCCCGGCGCGGGCCGGGTCCCGGAACATCTCCCAGGCGGCCTCGGCGTCGCGGCGCAGCGCGCCGGCCGGGGCGACGTCGAGGATGATGCGGGGCACGCGGAGCATCTCCATGCCGTGGCCGGTGGCGGGCGCGTCGAGGATGACGACGTCGTAGCGGAAGGAACCGTCGGGCAGGGTCTCGGTGGTGTGGAACCAGGCCTTGCCGAGCATGGCCCACTCGGAGAGGCCCGGGACGGCGCGGAAGAAGGTCTTCGTGTACTTGTTGTCGAAGACGGCGTGCGCGACGGCCTTCACCTTGAGGACCATCTCGCCGTACTCGCGCAGGGCTTTGTCGGGCGAGATGTTCACCGCCCAGACGCGCTCGGAGACCTGCATGATCTCGTCGCCGATGGGGGGCGAGCCGAGGATCGCGGAGAGCCGCTCCTTCGTGTTGCACATGGCGACGAGCACCCGCTTGCCACGGGAGGCGAACGCCAGCGCCAGGGCGCCCGAGACCGTCGTCTTGCCGACGCCACCCTTGCCGCACACGAAGAGAAAGCGGCGGTCTTCGAGGACCGGAGCCGCAGAGACATCGGAACGGGCAGACTGGCTCGGGTTCTTCGGGCTCTTCGTCATCAGAAATCGCGCTGGGGGTTAAGCTCGGCTGGTGGCGGCCGCAACCTGGATCGCCGTGAAGGCTCGGGCGCAGCGTCGACGTTCGCCGCAGCGCGTTGCACTATACTCCGGTGACGCCGCCAGGGCCTGCGTGGAGTGCTCGCTTCTGCCGGTGGCGCACCGTCCGAGGAGCTCCGGTATGCGTGTTCATCGAGGTCCGCTCAGCCGCGCGACGCTGCGTCATCCCGGGAGGCGGGAGCGCCCCCGCCATGGAGCGCCAGGGCGAGAGGGGCGCGGATGAAGATCACCCACGCTGATCTGGACGCGCTCAACCGGCGCTTCGAGGGGAGCCCGCCGAGGGCGATCCTGCGCTTCGTGCACGAGGTGTTCGGGGAGCGCGCTGCCATCCTGAGCAGCATGCAGCGGGCGGGGACGGCGCTGTGCCACCTGGCCGATCGCGCGGGTCTCGACCTGGACGTGCTCTTCGTGGACACCGGCGTGCTGCACGCCGAGACGCTGGCCACCCGGGACACGCTCGCGGCGACGCACCCGCACCTGCGGGTGCACACGCTGCAGCCGGAGCACGGGTTCCTGGAGCAGACGCGGCGGGAGGGGCTCCTGTACATCACGAAGGAGGGCCAGGAGCGGTGCTGCGAGCTGCGCAAGTCGGCGCCGCTGCTCGCGGCGCGAGGCAAGTACGACGTGCTGATCGGCGCGCTGCGCAGGGACGAGGGCGGCGCGCGCGCGGGGGTGAAGCCGTTCGCGCTGGACGTCGAGATGAACGCGCTGCGCGCCCACCCTTTCGCGTCCTTCACGCGCGAGGAGCTCGACGCCTACATCACCGAGCACCCGGATGTGGTCGTGAACCCGCTGCACCTGATGGGGTTCCCCACCATCGGCTGCTTTCCGTGCACCACGCCGGTGCTCCCCGACGAACCGGAGCGCGCCGGCCGGTGGCGGCACCTGGCCAGCGTGGCTTACTGCGGCATCAACCCCACGGACCGCGGCGCGCCTGGTGAGGAGGTGGTGCTCGACGATCGCTACGCGGCCGCGCTCCTCGGCTGAGAGGAGGGCGCGGAGGACGTGGGAGGCGCGGGGGCGCGCTCGCTCTGCGTGCGCTCGACGGGCTTGCCGCGCTCGGAGCGTCGGAACAGGCCGGCCAGCACCAGCGGGGGGCTCACCACGACGAGCGCGGCGAGGGAGGGGACCGCGAGGACTGCGCCAGCGAGCGTGGCCAGGATGAAGAGGGGGAGATCGGAGGCACGCGCCTCGATCGGCTGGTCGAGCCCGCACTCCGCGCGCACCTCGGCGATGGTCTTGTCGAGCAGCGCCTCGTAGTCGCGGCCGTAGAGCGAGGAGGCGCGACGCCCGCGCACGAAGGCCCGGAAGGCGCGCCGCGGGAGGCCGAGGGCACCGGCGGCGAGGCCGCCCAGGTTGAGGTGCCACGCTGCCCAGAAGCCGCGGCAGCCCGCGCCGACCTCCCAGGCTGCGATCTCGAACTCACCCGTCGCCTGGTCGGCGCGGTAGCCGGTGATCAGGTGGTGCATGTCGTGGTAGCGCACGGCCCGCAAGCGCCCGGGGGTGTTGGGGAAGGGCATGGGGATGGGCCCCAGCTTGAAGTCGACCCAGGCGTCGCCATATCCGCCATCCTCGCCAAAGCCGTTCTCGGCGAAGTAGAGGGGGAGCGCCGCGCGGAGGGACAGGGATGGGTCGTAACTCGCGACAGAGGACATGGGAGGGACCTCGCTTTTCGTGACCTGAGTCAATTATGACCATGGTCATGGTGGCGTCAAGAGCCTGTTCTTTCTATTCGTGCGCCTGAATCCTGGTATGCCGAAGATGAGCATGGTCAGTGAACGTAAGGGCAACCGGCGCGCGCAGCAGAAGCTCGACAAGCGGGAGCGCATCCGCCAGGCCGCGTGGGAGCTGTTCACCACGGTGGGTTACGAGGAGACCACCACGAAGCAGGTGGCGGCGGCGGCGGACGTGGCCACGGGGACGCTCTTTCTCTATGCGCGCGACAAGCGCGACCTCCTCTGCTTGGTGATGCACGACCGGCTCGGGGGGGTGGTCGACGCGCGCTTCCAGACGGTACCGCGGCAGGCGCCGCTGCTCGATCAGCTCATGCACCTGTTCCGCGGCCTCTTCGAGATGTACGGCGAGCACCCCGCGCTGTCGGCGGCGTTCATCCGGCACTATCCGGGCGCGGATGGGCCGAACGGGCAGCAGCTCAACGCGCTGACGTCCAAGTTCCTCTACCTGATCAGTCAGCTCGTGCTCGACCAGCAGGCGCGCGGGGAGGTGGGGGCCGACGTCGAGCCGCTCCTGGCCGCGGCCAACATCTTCTCGCTCTACTTCGGCGCGCTGGCGTCGTGGATGACCGGCTTCATGTCGCTGGAGGACGCGCTCGATCCAGGTCTCCGGCGCGCGCTGGCGCTGCAGATCCGCGGCTTCAGGCCGTGATGTCCGGGGGCCTGGTCCCGCCGTCCGCCGGCTGGGGCCCTGGCGCCGCGGCCTCGACCTGCACGGGCACGCCGTTCAGGGCTGCGTTGCCGGTGAGCGCGTCGAGCGCGTGCTCGTCCGTCAGGTCGTTGACGCTGACGCCCGCGTGCCGGGAGGCGACGCCGAGCCTGATGCCGGCGCGGTCGTGGCCCCAGCCGTGCGGGATGCTGATCACGCCGGGCATGATCTCGTCGCTGATCTCGAGGGCGACCTCGACGCTGCCGACGCGCGAGGACACCCGGATGCGCTGACCGTTCGTCAGGCTGCGTCGCGCTGCGTCCTCGGGGTGCATCAGGGCGGTGCAGCGGTCACGGCCCTTCACGAGGCGGTGGCTGTTGTGCATCCAGGAGTTGTTGCTGCGGAGCTGGCGTCGGCCGATGAGCATGAGCGCGCCGCTCGCGGAGGTCCCGGGGGCCCCGAGGGCGTCGGGGGCGTCGGGGGCGTCGGATGGGAAGGTCGCCTCGACGCGCGCGAGGTCCTGCAGGAGAGGCTCGGGGGCGAGGTGGATGCGCTTGTCCGGGGTGATCAGGCGCTCCGGGAGGCAAGGGGCGAGCGGGCCGAGGTCGATGCCGTGAGGGGCGCGCTCCAGCGCGCCGAGCGACAGGCTGTCGCGCAGGCCTCTGCGCACGCCGTAGGGTCCGGTGCGGAGGCCGAGGTCGAGGACGTGCCGGGGCGTGAGCCGGCGGAGCACGGCCTTGCGCGCGCCCGCGGCGAGGCGGCCCTGGAGCCCGGGCCGCGCCTCCATGCGGGCCGTGAGCTCGCCGAGGATCTGCCAGTCGTGCCGGGCGTCGTCCGCGGGGGCGAAGAGCGCGGGCGCGAACTTGGCCGTGTTGCGGACGGCGAGCACGTGGAAGATGAGGTCGTAGTGGTCGCGCTCCAGCGGGCCGGTGGGCGGCAGGATGAGGTGCGCGTGCCGGGTGGTTTCGTTGATGTAGAAGTCGATGCTCGCCATGAAGTCGAGCGAGGCGAGCGCGTCGTCCAGGCGCCGGCCGTTGGGGGTGGAGAGGACGGGGTTGCCGGCGGCCGTGACGAGCGCGCGGATCTGGCCCGCGCCCTCGGTGAGGATCTCGTCGGCCAGGGTGGCGACGGGGAACTCGCCGCTGAACTCGGGCAGGCCGCGCACGCGGCTCCTCCGGCGGTCGTGGTGGCCGCGCAGGGACGAGCGGGCGCTCATGCCCACGATGTCGATGGCGGGCAGGGTGAACATCGCGCCTCCTTCGCGATCGAGGCTGCCCGTGACCACGTTGAGGGCGTTGACGAGCCAGATGCAGAGGCCACCGAAGGGCTGGGTGCTCGCGCCCATGCGGGCGTAGACGGTGGCGCGCGGGGTCGAGGCGAACTCGCGCGCGAGGCGGCGGATGACCTCCGCGGGCACGCCGGTGGTCGCCGCGGCGCGCTCCGGTGGGAAGGGGCGCACGGCCTGCTCCAGCGTGGGGAGCCCCTCCACGAAGCCCGCGAGCCGCCCGGGCGCGGCGAGGGACGAGGCGAAGATCTCGTGGAGCAAGGCGAGGAGCAAGAGCACGTCCGTGCCGGGGCGGATGAAGTGGTGCTCGTCGGCGCGCTCGGCCGTCTCGGTGCGGCGCGGGTCGACCACCACGACGCGGCCGCCCCGGTCGCGGATGGCCTGGAGGCGCCTGGGCATCCCGGGCGCGCTCATGAGGCTGCCGTTCGAGACCACCGGGTTCGCGCCGATCACCAGGAAGAAGTCGGTGCGGTCGACGTCGGGGATAGGCACGAGGAGCTGATGGCCGAACATGAGCAGCGCCGCGAGCTGGTGGGGGAGCTGGTCGACCGAGGTGGCGGAGAAGCGGTTCCTGGTGCGCAGGCTGCGCAAGAAGGGTGGGCCGAAGAGCAGGGCACCGATGCTGTGCACGCTGGGGTTGCCCGCGTAGAAGCCGACGGCGTCGCGCCCGTGCCGCGCCTGGATGTCCTTGAGGCGCGCCGCCACCTCGTCGAAGGCCTCGTCCCACCCCACGCGCTCCCATCCGCCCTTCACCCGGCGGACAGGGTGACGGAGGCGGTCCGGGTCCTCGTGGATGTCCTGCAGTCCGGTGGCCTTGGGGCAGAGGTAGCCCTGGCTGAAGGGGTCCGCCTTGTCGCCGCGGATCGCGATCACCCGCTCCCCCTCGGTCTCGATCTCGACGCCGCACATGGCCTCGCAGAGCGAGCAGGTGCGGTGATGGAGCCGTGCGTCGGGCGAGGTGCTCATCGGCGGAGGATCTCACGGGATTGCCGGGTCCACAACGCACGGACCGGGGGGCCCAGCCGCGCGCCGACGCTGCAGCGCTCAGGCCTGGCGCGCTTCTTCCAGGCCGAAGGCTTCCGCCAGCCACGTGTACGAACGCTGCCGCACGGCGGGGTCGTGGGTGATGGTCACCGCCAGCAGCTCGCGCACGCCGTAAGCCTCCGTGAGCGCGCCCAGCGCATCGCGCACCGTGGCGGGTGTGCCGGTCACGGTCTGGTCGAGCCGCGCTTCGATCAAGGCGGTCTCGTCTGGCGTCCAGGTGGGCCGCTGCGCCTCCACCTCGTCCGGGCTGGGGAAGGTGCCTCCTTCGCCTTGCACCAGGCGGGTCCCCCAGCAGGCCGAGGGTATCGCGAGCTGCCGCGCCTCGGCAGCGCTCTCCGCACACACGACGGACACCGCGATGGCGCCCCGGGGCTCGCGGAGCCACGGCGAAGGGCGGAAGCGGCGCCGGTACACGTCCATGGCCTCCTCGCCGCCGGGGTAGAAGAAGTGGGCGTAGCAGAAGGAGATGCCTTGCTCCGCGGCGCGCTCGGCGCTCTCGACGCCGGAGCCGAGGAGCCAGACCTCGGGCGCGCCACCGCCACCCGGCACGGCGCGGACGCGGTGGAAGGGGTGCGCGGGATCGAGGCGTTCGAAGAGGAAGTCGAGCAGGAGCCGGAGCTTCTCGTCGAAGGCCGGTCCCTCCAGCTCGGAGGTGCCGAGCGCGCGCGCTGCCCGCGGCATTCCGCCAGCGGCGCGTCCGACGCCGAGGTCGACCCGGCCGGGGTGGAGGATCTCCAGCATCCGGAAGCACTCGGCCACCTTGAGGGGGCTGTAGTTGGGCAGCATCACGCCGCCGGAGCCGACCCGGATGCGGCGCGTCTCCATGGCCACGCGGCCGATGAGGATCTCCGGGACGGAGCCCGCGAAGCCGCCGGCGCTGTGGTGCTCGGAGAACCAGTACCGCTGGTAGCCGAGGCGGTCGGCGAGGCGGGCGAGGGCCAGCGTCTCGGCGATGGACTCCGCGGCGGTGCTTCCGGTGCGGATGGGGGATTGGTCGAGGATGCCGAGGGACAGGTCCATCTCAGCTCCCCACCATCTCTCCTGCAAGCCGCCCCAGGGTGCGCACGCCGTGGTCCAGGAGATCCGACCAGGGGAAGCCGCAGTTGAGCCGCACGCAGTGGAGGAAGCGGTGCTTCGCGGAGAAGAGTGGCCCCGGCGCGACGCTGATCCCGCGGTCGAGGGCGCGGTCGTGCAGGTCGAGCGCGCTCACGCCGGTGGGCATCTCCACCCACAGCACGAAGCCACCCGAGGGGCGCGCCACGCGCGTGCCCGCGGGGAAATGCTCCGCGACCGCCTCGCTCACCCGGGCCACCTGCGCCGCGAGCCGGCGCCGCAGGGCGCGCAGGTGGTGGTCGTAGCCGCCCTCGTCGAGCAGCTCCGCGACGGCCATCTGCGTCAGGGTCGGTGAAGCCACGGTCTGCGCGAACTTGAGCTGCTCCACGGTGTCGCGGAACCTGCCGGGGGCGACCCAGCCCACGCGGTAGCCAGGCGCCAGGGTCTTCGAGAAGGAGGAGCACAGCATCACCAGGCCGTGCCGATCGAAGGACTTCGCCACCCGCGGGCGCACGTCGCCGAAGTGGAGGTCGCCGTGGATGTCGTCCTCGATGAGGGGGATCTCGCGCCGCGCGAGCATCGCTACCAGCCGCTCCTTGGCCTCGTCGGGCATCAGCGCGCCGAGGGGGTTGCTGAAGTTGGGGACAGCCAGCACGGCCTTGATGGCGTGCCGACCGAGCGCCTCCTCGAGGACGTCGAGGTCCATGCCGGCGCGCGGATGGGAGGGGATCTCCACGGCGCGAATGCCCAGGCTCTCGATGAGCTGGAGCAGGCCGAAGTAGGTGGGGGACTCGATGGCGATGGTGTCACCGCGCCGCGCCACGGCCTTCAAGCAGAGGTGCAGCGCTTCCATGGCGCCGATGGTGGTCACGATGTCGTCCGGGCCGAGCGCGCAGCCCCAGTCGACCGAGCGACGAGCGATCTGGCGCCGGAGCGCGGGCAGTCCGGGCGGCGGGTCGTACGCCACGCCTGCTCCGCCGGCGCTCCGGGCGATGGCGGCGAGGATGCGGTTCAGCTTGTCGGTGGGGAGCAGCTCGGGGCTCGGGCTGGCGGCGCCGAAGGGCACGATGCTCGGATCGCGCGAGGCGCTGTACACCCGCGCGGCCACGCTGCGCACGCTCACCTTGCAGGCGGTGGTGGTGGGGCGCGGCAGGCGCGGCTCGGGCGGGAGGGGGGCGCGGCGCGCGCGGACGTAGTGGCCGGACTGGGGTCGCGCTTCGACGAGGCCACGGTCTTCGAGGCCGAGGTACGCCTGCACCACCGTCGCCACGCTCACGCCGCGCTGCCGGCTGAGCCGCCGCACGGAGGGCAGGCGGTCGCCCTGGCGCAGGGTGCCAGCCTCGATGAGCGCCGCCATCTCGGCCATGACCTGCTCGTACAGGTGGCCATCCGCTGCAGAGCTGCTCGCTTGCATGGTCCTGAAGTGTACCGCTCCCCCACAAGGGCTCACCAGTACAGCCGAGTCTCGTCCCCGCCGACACAGTACGGATGAGCGCCGAACTGTACTGGTGACAATGAGGGCTTGCTGGCTCTGTGCTGGTCCGGGATCCAGGACCAAGCTGGCGCCCATGCAGACGTCGGCAGGAGGCATGGGGGGGATCGCTCCTGGGTGCAGCTCCCCGGCAACCCAGGTGGAGGTGCCGGCGCCAGGGGCTCCACCGTCGCTGACCCCTCCTGCGCCGGGCGCCGTGAGCCATCGCCTCTTGATCGGGGGGTCCCTCGCGGCGCTGTACCTGATCTGGGGCTCCACGTACTTCGCGATGAAGGTGGCGCTGGAGACGCTGCCGCCTTTCCTGATGGCGTCGGTGCGCTTCATCCTCGCGGGGGGTCTGCTCTACGGGGGGCTGCGGCTCAGCGGCGCCCCGAACCCCACCGGGCAGCAGTGGATCTCCGCCGCGCGCACCGGCGTGCTGCTCCTCGCGTGTGGCAACGGCTTCGTCGCGGTCGGCCAGCGCTGGGTCAGCTCCGGGTTTGCAGCGGTGGTGGTGGCGACCATGCCCCTGTGGATGGCGCTCATCTCGACCTTCCACGCCCTCCGCGGAGTCCCCGGGGCGCAGCGGCCCTCGCGGGGTGAGTGGACAGGGCTGCTCGTGGGCTTCGCCGGCGCGGCGCTGCTCCAGGCCGGGGGTGAGCTGCGCGCGGCGCACCCCGCGGCGCTGGTGATCCTGCTCGCCCCGGTGTGCTGGGCGTTCGGCTCGCTGCAGAGCCGCACCTTGCCCATGCCCGCAGGGCCCATGGCCAACGCCGCCCAGATGCTCACCGGCGGCGCGGTCATGCTCGTGGTGAGCTTCGCGCTCGGGGAGCCCTTCCCCACCGCGCCGTCGACGCGCTCGTTGCTCGCCGTCGGTTACCTGATCGTCTTCGGATCCATCGTGGCGTTCAGCGCGTACGGGTTCCTCCTGCGGCACGCGCGCCCGGCCGTCGCCACGAGCTATGCCTACGTGAACCCGCTGGTGGCGATCGTCCTCGGGGCGATGCTCGCTGGAGAGCTGGTCGCCACGTCAACCTGGGTGGCAGCGGGGATCATCCTGGCCGGCGTGGCCATCGTGGCGCAGGCCCGCGCCGCTGCGCCCGCGTCTCACCGGGCGCCCGCGCAGCGCTGACGGCGCCACGATGCCTACGGCCCCTCGGGGTGGCGCTGCCATGGAGAGGCGCTGCCATGGAGAGGCGCTGCCTCGTCCCTCAGCGCCGCGCTGCTACTGCGCCCCGCGGCCGGCCGTCCCTCCGCGCCGCGCTCACGCCTGCTTCGCGACGCGCTCACGCACCACGAGCACCGAGCGATCGGCGTGGTTGACGACCCGCGAGGCCGTCGTGCCGAGCAGCTTGTCGATGCCGTGGTAGCCGTGGGAGCCGATCACGATCAGGTCGGCGCCCACCGCCTGGGCCTCGTCGCAGATCACCTGCCAGGCCACGCCCGTACGCACCTCCACGCCGTGCAAGTACTCCGCGGGGACCGCGGCCGCGCGCCGGGCCAGCTCCTCCCGCGCCACGCGCGCCAGGATCTCCGGAACGTCGTTCGGGGTCGCGCCGAGCGCCTCGGCGGGGATCTCGTGCGGGATGCCCACCGCGCGCACCAGGAGCAGCTTCCCGCCGAGCTTCTGCGCCAGATCGATCCCCTCTTCCAGAACGCCTGCCGCCCGGCTGGAGGTGTCCAGCGCGACCACGATGATCTTGGGGTGCTTGAGGCTCATGTCTCGCTCTCCTTTTCCGGCGTTCCAGCCATCACGACGCCATCGCCACAGGGGGACTCGCCCCCTCGCCGCGCAGCAGGGTAGGGGGAGCGCGGGCTCACGTCCACGCGCGCTTTCCAGCAAGGGCGACGGCGCCGCTGGAGGCGCACGCTGGAGCGCGCATGCTGGAGCGCGCGCGCTGGAACCCATTGACCGGAGCGGGCGAAAGCCCTGCGGTGTGCGTCAGGCCCGGATGGGAACGCCGTGAGTCCGGTCCTCGGTGAGGATCTCGAACGCCGCGCGCCTCGTGGCCCGCAGCGTCTCCACGCCGAGGAGCCGCCCGCCGCGCTTGCGGCGCAGGGTGAGCGTGCACGAGGCGATCTTGGTGTTGAGGCAGTCCTTGTCACCTCCCGGGGGGTTGTCGTACCGCAGCCCCACGAAGTCTCCGCCCTCGGCCTCGATGGAGCCCTCCACGGCCGCCCGCGCATCCTCGGCTTCGACATGGAAGGAGAAGCCCTGCACCGATCCCGCGTTTCGCAGTGACTGGCGCACGGAACGCAGCGCTATCTCCTCGCCCGCGTGCCGCAGCACCAGCGGCGTCATCGGAGGCGTCCACACCGGCCCGAACCTGAGGCGCGCGGTGGCCACCTCCAGGAAGGTCCCCGGCGCTCCATCGAAGCCCGCCACCTGCGCCCAGGTGTACCGGTCGGTGTGGCGTGTGCCCCAGTTGTGGTTCTGGCTGCCCAGCCATCCGTCGACCGGGATCTCGCGCGAGCCTGCGCGCAGCACGCCGCGGTAGGTGCAGAGGGGCACGCTGACCAGGCTCTTTGCCCTCGGGAGGCGCGCCGCGTAGAGGGCAGGGGGCAGGAGGAAGAGAGGTCTCTCGCCACCTTCCCAGGAGAGCGCCCACGCCATCGGCTCGCTGCCTGCATCGCCCGCCCCGATCTCTCCGGTCATCTCGCCGGGAGCGAGGAGCGCGTCGCCCACGCGCACGGAGAAGCTGTCGCGCGCAAAAGTGCAGCGGCCTGCAAAGGGCACTTCCTGCTTGGCCACATGGTGCACGCCCGACTCGCCGTCGAACACGATGGCCCACAGCTCGCCTCGCGCGGCCTCGGGGTGCTTCGCAGGGCTGAACAGGGTGTAACGCACCCAGAACGCGAGCGGACGGGTGGGGTGATTGGCCCGCTGGAAGTAGCTCTCGTAGAAGCCCTCCTGCTGCCCCGCGTACCGCGCATGGTTCGCTCGCGCTTCGAGGTCCACGTCGCCTCCTCCCCCTTCAGCCGGACTCGTCACCTTCCCACGGGCGCGGTAGCTCCGACAGGATCGTCACCTTCAGACGGGTCGCCATCCTTGGACGGCGCGTCACCTTCGGGCGCGCTCTCGCCGCTCTGCTGGAGCAGGTCGGCAATGGCGCGCTCCAGGTCGTTGAGCGCGATGGGCTTGGCGATCTTCGGGTTGGGGACGCGCTCGACGAACTCCCGCGCGCGCTCGGTGAAGGCGCCGCCCGACATGAACGCCATCCGCGAGCGCAGGTGCGGGTAGCGCTCGCTCACGGCGTCGTAGAGGTCCATGCCGCTCATCTGGGGCATCAGGAGGTCGCAGATGATCGCGTCGATCTGACCGCCGCGCTTGCTCAGGAGCTCCAGGGCGGCCTCGCCGCTCGACGCCACCAGCACCTCGTGCTGGCCCTCGAAGCCTCGCGCGAAGGCGCTGAGGAGCATCGGCTCGTCGTCCACGAACAGCACGGTCGAGCGGCTTGCCGGCGGCGGTGGTTCGGGGAGGGGACGCGGCATGGGTATCTCCTCGGGGTCGAGCCCCATGATCCGGATGGTAAAGCATGTCCCCACCTCGGGGGTGCTCGTCGCCACCATGGTGCCGCGCTGCTCCTCCAGGATCTTGCGCGAGACCCACAGGCCAATGCCGGCGCGCGTGCTTTGCTCCTTGGTGGTGAAGAAGGGGTCGAAGATGTGCTCCAGGACCTCGGCGGTCATCCCTCGGCCGTTGTCCTCCACCTCGGCCTCGTGGATTCCGCCCTCGTAGCGCGTGGTCACCCGCACCACGTTCTCGTCGCGGGGCCGCCGCGGCATGGCCTGCGCCGCGTTCAGGAACAGGTTCACGAACACCTGGGACAGCCGGCCGGGGAAGCCGACGAGGGGCGGCATGTCGCCATAAGCGCGCTCGATCCGGCAGAGCTGGCTGAGCTGCGGGCCAGTCATCCGGAGCGCAAGCTCGATCACGTCGACGAGGTCGAGCCGCTCGGGACGGCGCTCGTTGCTGCTCGAGAAGACATTCAGGTCGGTCACGATGTCGCGCATGCGCTCGACGCCGGCGAGGGCCTCGTGGCAGGCGGTGTCGATGGACTCGGCCTCGCGGAGCAGCTCTGCGTCGAACTCGAGCCGGCAGCCCACGGCGAGGAGGTGCACCGAGGCCATCCGGATCTGTTCGAGGTTCGCCATGACCCACGCGAGGGGGTTGTTCAGCTCGTGGGCGACGCTGGCGGCCACCTGGCCGATCGAGGCGAGCTTCTCGCCGAGCAGGATCTGGGCGCGCCGCGCGACTTCGTCGGTGATGTCGCGCATCACCACGAGGAGCGCCTCGCCGCCGGAGAGCGGGGATAGGCGCACCGACATCTTGCGCGTCGAGCCATCACGGGCGGGGCAGCGGGTGGTCACCTCCTGACGGGCGACGCCGCTGAGGGCCGCGGTCACCGCGTCGCGCAGCGCCGGGGCATCGGCGGGCGTTGCCAGCTCCTCGAGCATCCTGCCGATCCACGACTCCGCTGGGCGGCCGAGCAGCGGCTCGATGCGGCCGTTGATCTGGGTGAGGCGGCCGCTCTTGTCGACCGTGGCCAGGACGTCGGTCGCCAGCTCGAAGATATCACGGTAGCGCTCCTCGGATTCCAGGAGCGCTCGCCGGGTATAGGCCTCCGCGAAGTGGTGCTCGAACTGGAGCACCAGCTCGTCGGAGGCGAGCAGTACGTCGAGCGTGGGGGGCAATGGCTCGTCCTGGGTGCCGACGTGCATCGTGTCGAGCACCCCGGCGACGGCCGCGCGGAACTGGGAGGCGACGAGGAGGGGGCTGCCCACCGCCGTGCCGCCGGAGAGCCGCTGCTCCACCAGCTCGCTCACCAGCGCTTCGAGGAGCAGCTCGCCGCCGGCCTCCAGGATCTCGGTGAAGGCACTGAGGCAGGCGCGGATGGTGTCCATCACCTCGGCCACCGGCCGGTCGGCGAAGCGCGTGCGCCCGGGCGGCAACGCGAGGACATTTTCCAGCCAGTCGTTCAGGAGCTCGTTGCGGTGCCGCGTGCAGATGGTGAGGAGCCAGTGGCGCGCCTGCGCGCGGGTCTTCTCGTCGCGCGAGATGCCGGCCCGCGACAGCGCGCGTGGGCCCGCGCTGCCAGTGCTCGCGCCGCTCCCGCCGCCCCCGCCGCTCTGGCGAGCCGTCCCCTCCGCCGCCTCCGCGGCGTCGTCAGCGCTGCTCGGCGGCGGGTTCATCGCGCTCACCGGCCCCGGATCACCTCGCAGCCCATGAAGGGCCGCAGGGCCTCGGGGACCACCACGCTGCCGTCGGCCTGCTGGTACTGCTCCAGCACGGCGATCAGCGTCCTGCCCACCGCGAGGCCGGAGCCGTTCAGGGTGTGCAGGAGGCGGGGCTTGCCCTTCGGCTCGGGGCGGTAGCGGATCTGGGCGCGGCGCGCCTGGTACTCGCCGAAGTTCGAGCAGCTCGAGATCTCGCGGTACACGCCCTGCGACGGGAGCCACACTTCGAGGTCGTAGGTCTTCTGCGAGATGGCGCCCATGTCGCCCGCGCAGAGGAGGGAGGTCCGGAAGTGGAGGCCGAGGCGCTTCAGCACCTCCTCGGCGTGGCTCGTGAGCAGCTCGTGCTGGGCGCTGGAGGTCTCGGGCGTGGTGAACCGCACGATCTCCACCTTGTCGAACTGGTGCTGGCGCACGAGGCCGCGCACGTCGCGCCCGTGGCTCCCGGCCTCGGCGCGGAAGCAGGGGGTGTAGGCGGCATAGGCGATGGGAAGCGAGGCGGCCTCCAGGATCTCGTCGGCGTGCAGGTTGGTCACCGGCACCTCGGCGGTCGGGATCAGGTAGAGGTCGTAGTTTCGCTCGGCGGAGCGACGCTCGATCTTGAACAGGTCCTCCTCGAACTTCGGGAGCTGGCCGGTGCCGAAGAGCGCGGAGTCCTTGACCATGAAGGGCGGCAGGACCTCCACGTAGCCCTGCTCGCGGGTGTGCAGGTCGAGCATGAAGTTGATGAGGGCGCGTTCGAGCCGAGCCCCGGCGCCGAAGAGCACGGTGAAGCGCGAGCCGGAGAGCTTCGCGGCGCGGTCGAAGTCGAGGATGCCGAGCCCCGTGCCGATGTCCCAGTGCGCCTTCGGGGTGAAGCTGAACTCTGGCTTCGTACCCCACGCGCGGACGACCACGTTGGCCGTCTCGTCGGCGCCATCGGGGACCGAGGGATCGGGGAGGTTGGGAACTGCCGCGACGAGCTCGGCGAGCTTCTTTTCGAGCTCACCGAGCTTGTGCTCGCCTTCCTTGATGCGCGTGCCGAGCGCCTTCAGGGCCTCGCGCTTCTCGGCGAAGTCGGTCGACTTCTTGTCGAGCTTGGCCATGGCCTCGCTCTCGGCGTTGCGCTGCTGCAGGAGGCCTTCGACCTCCTGCACGGCGGCCCGACGCGCGCGCACGGTCTCGGCGAAGTCGTCCCCGAGGGATGCAGCCGCCGCCGGGGAGCGGCGTCCGAGAGCGGCGCGGACCTCGTCGACGTGTTCGGCTACATAGCGGGGATCGAGCATGCTCCGGGCTCTAATCGAACCCGGAGCGGGCGTCAGCAGGATCAGCCGCCGAGGCTGCGCAGCACGAACTGGAGGATGCCCCCGTGCTGGTAGTAATCCACCTCGTTCGGCGTATCGATGCGGGTGAGCACCGTGAACGTCTTCAAGGCCCCGTCCTTGCCCGTGACCTTCACCTCAAGCTTCTTGCCGGGAGTGAGGCCCTCGGCGATCCCGCCGATGTCGAAGGTCTCGAGGCCGGTCAGGCCGAGGGACTGAGCGTCCTCGCCGTTCGTGAACTCGAGGGGCAGGACGCCCATGCCCACCAGGTTCGAGCGGTGGATGCGCTCGAAGCTCTTGGCGATGACGGCCCGCACGCCGAGGAGCATGGTGCCCTTCGCGGCCCAGTCGCGGGAGGAGCCGGTGCCGTACTCGGCGCCGGCGATGACCACGAGGGGGGTACCGTCCTGCTTGTAGCGCATGGCGGCGTCGTAGATGGTCGCCTTGTCGCCGCTCGGCACGTGCACGGTGATGCCGCCCTCCTCGCCCTGGCGGAGCAGGTTCTTCAGACGGATGTTGGCGAAGGTGCCGCGCATCATCACCTCGTGGTTGCCGCGGCGGGCGCCGTAGGAGTTGAACTCCTCGGGTTTGACGCCATGCTCCTGGAGGTACTTCGCCGCCGGGCTGCTCTTCGAGATGTTGCCGGCGGGCGAGATGTGGTCGGTGGTCACGGAGTCGCCGAGGAGCGCGAGGACGTTCGCCTTGGTGATGTCGGTGAGCGGCGCCGGCTCCCTGGACAGATCGTCGAAGAAGGGCGGGCGACGCACGTAGGTGGAGTCGTCCTGCCAGGCGAAGGTCTGGCCCTCGGGGACGGAGAGCTTCTGCCAGGCCTCATCGCCGCGGAAGACGTCGGCGTACTCCTTCTGGAAGTGCTCGGACTTCACCGCCGTGCGGACCGCCTCGGTGACCTCGGCGGTGGTCGGCCAGATGTCCTTGAGGAACACCGGCTGGCCGTTGCGATCATGGCCGAGCGGCTCGTTGTACAGGTCGGCGTCGACGTCGCCGCGGAGGGCATACGCCACCACGAGCGGGGGTGACGCGAGGAAGTTCATCCGCACGAACTGGTTGATGCGGCCCTCGAAGTTGCGGTTTCCGGAGAGGACGCTGGCGACCACCAGGTCGTTGGCGCGCACGGTGTCGCCGACCACCTCGGGCAAGGGGCCGGAGTTGCCGATGCAGGTGGTGCACCCGTAGCCGACCAGGTGGAAGCCGAGCGCCTCCAGGTAGGGCGTGAGGCCCGCTTCGTTCAGGTAGTCGGTGACCACCTTGGAGCCCGGCGCGAGGGAGGTCTTCACCCAGGGCTTCACCTGGATGCCGCGCTCCACGGCCTTCTTGGCGAGGAGGCCTGCGCCCAGCATGACCGCGGGGTTCGAGGTGTTGGTGCAGGAAGTGATGGCGGCGACGACGACGGCGCCGTGACGGAGGGTGTACTTGTTGTCGCCCTGAACGATGTCGGCGGGGCGCATGATCTTTTCGAGGGCCGGGTGCTTGGCCGCCTCGCTCCCTGCGCCCTCGGAGAGGTAGCGCTCCACGGCCTCCTTGTCGGCCGCGCCGAAGTCCTTCTCCAGCATGCTCTGGAGGGAGGTGCGGAATGCGCGCTTCGCCTCGCGCAGGAGCACGCGATCCTGGGGGCGGCGGGGGCCCGCAAGCGAGGGCTGGATGTCGGCGAGGTCGAGCGAGAGGGTGTCGCTGAACTCGGGGTCGGGGGTCTCGTCGGTGCGGAACATGCCCTGCGCCTTGCAGTAGACCTCGCAGAGGTCCACGGCCTCGGGCGAGCGGCCGGTGAAGCGGAGGTAGGAGAGGGTCTCCTGGTCCACGGGGAAATAGCCGATGGTGGCGCCGTACTCGGGCGCCATGTTCGCGAGCGTGGCGCGGTCCGGCAGCGAGAGGGCGGAGAGGCCAGGGCCGTAGAACTCCACGAACTTTCCGACGACCTTCTTCTGCCGCAGCATCTGGGTGACGGTGAGCACGAGGTCGGTGGCGGTGGCGCCCTCGGGCAGGCTGCCGGAGAGGCGGAAGCCGACCACCTCGGGGATGAGCATCGACATCGGCTGGCCGAGCATGGAGGCCTCGGCCTCGATGCCGCCCACGCCCCAGCCGACGACGCCGAGGCCGTTGATCATGGTGGTGTGGGAATCGGTGCCGACCAGCGTGTCGAAGTAGGCCATGCCCGCCTCGTTGCGCATGACGCAGGAGGCGAGGTGCTCCAGGTTGATCTGGTGGCAGATGCCCTGGCCGGGGGGCACGACGCGGAAGTTCATGAAGGCCTGGCTGCCCCAGCGGAGGAAGTTGTAGCGCTCGACGTTGCGCTCGAACTCGAGCTCCTCGTTCTGCCGCACGGCGAGGCCGGTGGCGAACCGGTCGACCTGCACGGAGTGGTCGATCACCAGATCGGCCGGCTGGAGGGGGTTGATGCGGGTGGGGTCACCACCGAGCTTGGCGAGGGCCTCGCGCATGGCGGCGAGGTCGGCGACGGCGGGGACGCCCGTGAAGTCCTGCAGGAGCACGCGCGCGGGGTGGAAGTTGATCTCCTGGGTGGGCTTCTTCTTCGGAGCCCAGTTGAGGATGGCCTCGATGTGCTCGCGGCGGACAACGCGGCCATCCTCGTGGCGGAGGAGGTTCTCCAAGAGAACGCGGAGCGAGAACGGGAGCCGCTCGACCGCCGTGCCGGTCTTGGTGACGTTGAAGTAGGTGTGGGTGTTGCCGTGATTGAGAAGGGTGCTCTTCGTGCCGAAGCTGTCGACCATGCGCGGCCTCCGTGGACCTAAGCGGTGCCCAGCATCACCGGGCAGACGGCGCTTTTGTAGGGGCATCCGCGCCGCCAGGAAAGCGCTAATGCGGTGTGGCTTCGATCCCGGGCCGGAGGTGCCGCGCTGCGCTGGGGAATGACCCTCCGTCATCACGGCGCGCCGCGCCGCGCCGCACCGCGCCTCCGAAGCTCGGGGGGTGTGGAACCGTGAAACCGCCCATACTACGCGGAGACCATGTGCGCGCGGTACACCCTGACCATCCCGAACTTCGCGGCGATCGCCCAGGCGCTGCTGGTTTCCGTCGATCCTGACCTCGCGGGCGGTTACCGGCCGGGCTTCAACATCGCGCCCGGGACGACGCAGCTCATCTTGCGGGGGCTGGGCGAGGACGGCACCGACAGCGGGGACGATGCACCAGGGCCAGGGCGGGCGCTGGACACGGCGGTGTGGGGACTGGTCAACCGCTGGGTGAAGGATCCCACGCAGGCCATGAAGCACGTGAACGCGCGCTCCGAGGGGGTGCGGGAGAAGCCTTCGTTTCGGCAGGCGTTCGCGAGGCGGCGGTGTGTGATCCCCGCGGACGGTTTCTACGAGTGGACGGGGCCGAAGGGGGCGCGGCAGCCGGTGTGGTTCCATCCGCGAGAGGGGGGGCTGCTCAAGCTAGCGGGGCTTTATGAGAGTTTCCTGGAGCCCGCGACGGGCGAGAACGTGCAGACGTTCACAGTCCTGACGACCGCGGCGAACGATGTGGTGGCGCGGCTGCACGATCGGATGCCCGTGCTGCTCGCGGACGAGGACGTGGATGCGTGGCTCGGGCTGGATGAGGGGGTGTCGCTCGACGCGGTGGAGGCGCTGATGCGGCCGGCGCCAAACGACCTGCTCCTCACGCGCCGGGTGTCGCGACGCGTCAACGGATCGTTCGCGAACGACCCCACCCTGCTCGATGAGGAGGTGGAGGTGGTGGCGGAGCGGCCGGCAGAGAAGGAAGGGTCCGGTACGGTGGAAGGAGCACCACGGCCCCGCCGCAAGAGGGGCAAGGAGGGGAGCGACAACGCCCAGCTCTCGCTGCTGCCGCTCGGGGACGCGAAGCCAGGGCGCCGGTAGCGTTTGCCGCTCTCGCCGAAGGCTCCGCCACTCTCGCTGAAGGCTCCACCACCCCCGCTGAAGGCTTCGGTCGGCGCGCCAGAGGGTGGACGGAGATCATCCTCTCTGGACCGCTCCGCCCCCGGTGGTGGTAGAGCGTCCGCGTGCGAGCCAGCGCCACTCCCCGAGCCTTCTTCCTGGCCGCGCTGGCGGCGGCCGCCCTGTCAGGGGCAGGGTGCCGTGGGTGCGATGCAGCGCCGCGGGAGCTGCCCGCAGGGGCCGCGTCGGTCGCGACGCCGGTGCCGGCGCCCGATGAGCCACGTCCCCAGGAGCTGATCCAGATCGCCGATGAACTGCCCTGGTGCGATGTCGAGCACCGAGGGCTCCTGTTCGATGCCTCGCCCAGGGGGCTGCCAGGGAAGGTGGCCTGGGGTGGTCCGTCCGTGGACGGGGCGGCGCAGCCCTTCGAGGATCAGCCGCGCTCGACGTTCGCGCAGGCGCCGCCGAGCGCGGGGGTGCAGGCGGTGGAGCACGCAGGCAGTACCTGGGCGCGGGTGTCGGAGCGGCAGATCAAGACGACGTTCGTGCTGCCGGAGACGAGCCAGGTGTTCGTGTCGATGCGGGTGATCGGGCTCGCGGCGAAGGTGGCGACGGTGAGCCTCGATGACTTCGTGCTGGGGACGGTGCGGCTCACGCGGGACCAGATCCGGATTGCCTCGACGAACGCGACGGCGATGCCGCTCGACAAGGGGCTGCACACGCTGACGATCCGCTTCGGGGGGAGGAGCGTGGATGGGCAGCCGTTCGCGGACGTCGACTGGATCCGGGTGGGGACGCCGGACGAGTCGCCCGCATCGTACGGGGCACCGACGCGGCGGGATCTGCTGGCGTCGGGGGCGGCGCTGGGAGGGGTGCCGCACCGGTCGATCTCGCTGCGGGCACCAGGCGCGGTGCGGTGCGCGGTGAGGCCGTCGCGCAGCTCGCGGTTCAAGGCGGCGGTGGGGATGCTGGGGCCCGGGGAAGGGGACGCGGAGATCCGGGTGATCCAGGACGGCAAGGAGCCGGTGACGCTGCACGCGCTGCACGTGACGGGGACCGACAAAGCGGCGTGGACCGACGTGGAGGTGCCGCTCGATCCCTTCGCGGGGCAGGTGATCTCGCTGGAGCTGCGGGCGGCGCAGAGCACGCGGGGGGGAAGGATCCTGTTCGGAGACGCGGCGGTGATCGGGCCGCCGGATCCGCCGCCGACGGTGCCGCGGGCGCGGGCGGTGGTGGTCGTGGCGCTGAACGGGGTGGAGCGGCCGGACCTGCCGCCGTGGAGCGGGCGCGCGGATCCGCGGTTGCCGACGCTGTCGGAGCTGACGGCGACGGGGGTGACGTTCGACAGGCACCGGGCGCCGAGCACGGCGACAGCGGCGGTGATCGCGTCGCTGCTCACAGGGCTGCCGCCGCAGGCCCACACGCTGATGGATCCGGGGGCGCGGCTGCCGGAGCGGATGACGACGCTGAACGCGGTGGCGCGGGACAGCACGGTGCGCACGGGGATGTTCACGGGGGTGCCGATGAGCTTCCGGGCGTTCGGGTTCGCGTCTGCCTGGGGCAAGTTCGTGGAGCACCCGCCGGCGAGCGGGGACGCGGCGACGGTGCCGCTCGATCAGGCGGCGGCCTGGATCACGGAGGTGGGCAAGGAGGGGTCGGAGGTGCGGCTCCTGGCGTTCATCCATGCGCGCGGGGGGCACCCGCCCTGGGAGGTGAGCCCGAAGGAGATCTCGGCGCTGAAGCCCGTGGACTATGCGGGTCCGATCGAGCCGCGGCGGGCAGGGCAGGTGCTGGCGCGCATCCGCGCGAGCAAGCGGCGGAACAAGGTGCTCAGCCAGGACGATCGGGACAGGATCCGGGACCTCGGGGCGATCGCCCTGGGGGCGCAGGACAGGGCGCTCGGGGGGATCATCACAGCGCTGAAGCAGGTGGGGCTGTGGGACGAGACGCTGTTCGTGGTGACGGGGGACGTGTCGAGCGGTCGCTCGGACGAAACGCTCTTCGGGGACGCGGTGGAGCTGTCGGAGCCGCCGCTGACGCTGCCGCTCTACGTGCACTTTCCGGGGGAGCTGTTCGCGGGCAAGCGGGTGATGGCGCCGACCGAGGTGGTGGACATCCCCCACACGGCGCTCGACGCGCTGGGGCTGGGCTTCGCGCCGGGGAGGCGGGTGTACGGGCGGGATCTGGCCTCGGTGGCGTCGGGGCTGGAGGGGGTGGGGAGGGAGCCGCAGGTGGCGGTGCTGGGGGAGCGCTACTCGACGCGGTGGGGTGACCTGGTGCTCTACGGTCGGTTCGGCGCGGCGCCCTTTCTGTGTGACCTCGGGCTGGATCCGACCTGTGCGTTCAACCGGCGCGATCTGATGCCGCACGCAGCGATGACCCTGTTCCGCAAGACGGTGGCCTTCGACGCGGCAGCGCACGCGTCGGCGCCACCACGCGAGCCGGCCACGATCGATCCGGATACGTCCGCGCAGCTCAGCGTGTGGGGGGCGCCGTGAGCTGCGTGACGAAAGGCGCAGAGGGCGGGTACAGGACGCGGGCAGGGACCGCGGAGGGGTGAGCGTGCGCGGCGCGTGAGAGGGGACCGAGGCGCGCGGGACATTGCTCCCTCGGGCGCCCGTTTGCCGCTCCGCGATGCTGTGTCGTGCCGCGGTTCCTCGGGGAGATCACGCAGCAGCGCGCTGCGTCGCTGAGGCGTGTGGAGATGCATCCGTGCGCGGTTCGCTCGCTCCGCAATGCCGTGTGCTTGGCATGCTTCACGCACGCGCGGCGGGCACGTGCCGCGAGCACGTGCTCCCGCGAGCGCATCGAGGCGCGTCGCGGGATGCAGCGCCGGCGCCCTGGAAAGAGCGCGCCGCGCCAACACCCGGAGCAGGAGCCGTCATGAAGGCGACCGAACTTTTGAAGACTCAGCACAAGGAAGTGGACGCGCTGTTCGAGAAGATCAAGGAGGCCAAGCCCGAGGAGGCGCGGGGGCTCGTCGAGCAGCTCGCGACCTCGCTGGTCGCGCACTCGAACATCGAGAAGGAGATCTTCTATCCGTCTGTCAGGAACGCGCTCGAAGACGCGAAGCTGCACGAGGCGTACGACGAGCATGCACTGGTAGAGTTCCAGTTGCAGAAATTGCTCACCACCGCGCCGGGTGACGAAAGCTTTCACGCTCGGTGTGACGTGCTGAAGGAGGTGGTGACCCACCATGTGAAGGAAGAGGAGAAGGAGATGTTCCCCCAGATCGAGCAGCGGGTCGGGGAGGAGCAGCTCGAGCAGATGGGGCAGCAGATGGAGATGCGTTTCGAGCAGATCCGGCAAGACGACATCCACGCGCTGCTCGCGACGGCGGTGCAGGAGGCGGTGGCGGAGGCCATGCCGGGGACGCAGCGAAAGGGACGCGCGAAGGCGACGACCAGGAAGCCAGGGGCGACGACGCGGGCGACGCGGACGACACGGGGCAAGGCCGTGACAGGCACGGCGTCGCGAGGGGCTGGCGGAAAGCGAGCGGCCCCGAAGCGGGGAGCGGCGAAGGGCACGGGGTCCGCGCGCACGGCCTCGGGGCGGAGCACGGCCAAGCGAGGAGGCGCGAAGGAAACGACCGGCAAGAGCACGACATCACGCCGGAGCACCGCCAAGAGCAGCACGGCGAAGAGCACGGCTGGCAAGCGGGGCGGAAGTCGGAGCACCGCGACCGAGAGCACGGGCGGCAAGGACACGACCTCGGGGCGGAGCACGGGCAAGCGGGGGACCACCGCACGGGCGACGTCCACCTCCACGCGGCGGTCGACCGCGCGTGGGCAGACGCGCACGCAGGGCCGGAGCCAGAGGCGGACGCCCACGCGGCGTACCGGGAGCGCCAAGGGTGGTCGGCGGCCCAGCAGCACCGCGGGCTGAGCAGTGGGGAGGGCACCCCTGCCCTCTGTGGCAGCGATGATCCGGATCAGCGGCGCCAGGGCGGAGACAGGCGAAGGCGGGTCAGGCGGCCGGCCTTGATCTGGACGAAACGCACGCGCTCCTCGCCGCGAAGGCGGGCACGGATCTCGTGGGGAGTGCTCTTGATCTCCAGGGAAGCACGCACGGTGCCCTTGCCGAGGAGCTTGCCGTCGACGAGGACCTCATCGTTGGGACCAGCGACGATCTCGATGAGGGCCTGGCCGTCCGGGACCTTCTGATCGGCGGGGAGAGGGAGGTCCTCGGGGAGAAGCGGGTTGTCGGCGCTCTCGCCAGGCGTGGCGTTGGAGGCCGCTGGAGTGGCGGACGGCTCGGGGGGCGGGGCTGCTTCGGCCTCGGCAGGGAGGGGCTCGGGAGCAGGAGCGGCGGCGACCTGGAGGTCCCGCTCGCGGGCGAGGCGCGCGCCGACGGCGAAGACGAAGGCAGCCACCGCGAGAAGGACCCACATGGTCGCGCGGCTCTCACGCGGGGGTTCTGCAGGGGCAGGGCCCATGGCAGAAGGCGCGAAGGAGGAGGGGCGGCGAACCCGGCGCGGAGTCGGCGAGGGAGACTCGTCGATCGGCGGGGCCGGGGGGACGGCGCGCGCCCGAGGGGGTGGCGGTGAGGGGGCGCTCTCCTGGACCGGCGGCGGGGTAAGAGAGCCGAGGGTGAGAAGGGGGGCCTGGGTAGGTGCAGACGGTGCGGGCGGCGCGGGCGGCGGGGCAGCGACAGCGGGAGCTGCCAGGGCGAGGAGGCGGGCCGCGGAGGCGTTCGCGGGGGTGCCCGGATCGGGGCGCGCTGGCCTGGCAGCGACGGTGGTCGCAGCAGCCGCGGAGGCCGCAGCGACGGAGGCATTCGCGGCGGAAGTGCTCGGCGCGGCGGGAGGTACCGGAGCCGCGGAGGGAACCGGGGAGACGCGCGCGGGGTTGCCAGGGGCGCTGGCGGCGACCGCAGGGAGTGGCGCGGCGAGGGGCGAGACCGGGGTCTGGCCGGTGGGCGCCGGCGCGGGGCCGACGAGGGTGCTGCGGTGCGCGGTCTCCTCGAGGTCTTCGTCGCGCTCGTCGGTGATGACGGTGGTGGACGGAGGCGCTGGGGGCGGGACGGAGGCGAAGGCTTCCCAGGGACGGGTGAGGCGCTGGGGGGGCTCGCGCTCGCTCTGGCCAAGGGCCGCGACGGAGATGGCGTCGCTGATGTCGCTGACGTCGCGCAGGTCCTCGCTGAGGAGCTCGGTCACGCTGGAGGGGAAGGGGGTGCCGGCTTCGTGGTCGGCGAGGGCGCACTCCATGGGGCTCGGAGGCGGGGGGAACTCGGCGCTCGGGGGGTTGCGGCGGAGGCCGCGGAGGACGTCGGCTTCACGGGCACGGGCAGGTTCGAGGAGGTCGGCGCCGCTGCTGTCGAGGACGCAGGTGACGCCGCCGTGGGCCGCGGCGTCGCAGAGGACGTCCTCGATGAGGCGGGCCGGGGCCGCAGCGGTGGTGATGAGAGCACGGGGGGAGGCGCCCGCCATGAGGCGGCGGAGGAGGGAGCGCGCCGGCTCGGGGGTGGCGTCGACATAGGAGGACATGCGCTGCTCGTCGATGTCGACGCGCTCGATCTGGGTGAGGTGCGGTCCAGAGAGGAGGCGCTGCGCGGCACGGGCGAGGGCGATGGGCGGGAGGAGCTGGTCGGCGAGGGTGCCCTCGAAGCCAGGGCGCACGGAGGAAGTGGCGTCGCCGTCAGCCGGGGGGCACACGGCGAAGCGGCCAGAGCCGACGCCGAGGAGGGCCGCAAGGACGGTGGTGCCGCGCTGGTAGGTACCGTCAGGCGCGGTGCGGGTGGCGGAGATGGGGCGGCCGTCGCGGAGCTGGACTTCGTAGAGGAAGGCAGCATCGCGGACCATGACGCGTGCGTCAGGGCGGCGGGCGCAGGCGAGAGAGAGGAGGGTGCGGGTGGTCATGCCGTCGAGGCGGCCGCGGGTCTCGCCGCCCGCAGCGATGCGCTGGGTGACGCGCTGGCGGGGGCGGAGGACTTCGCTGACGCGCTGGACGATGGCGGCAGCGCTGGCCTCCTTGCGGAGGTAGCCGTCGGCATCGGCGCCGAGTTCGCGGAGGCGCTGGAGGAGGTCTTCCTTCCAGGAGAGGAGGATGACGGGGACGTCGCGGAGGACGACGTCGCGCTTGAGGGCGCGGCAGAGGGCGAAGCCGTCGAGGTGCGGCATGAGGACGTCGGAGACGACGAGGTCGGGGCTCGCCTGGTACGCGAGGTCGAGGGCGCGGGCGCCGTCGTGGGCTTCGAGGACCCGGGCGCCAGCCGCGCGGAGGACGCCGGCGAGGAACCAGGTGACGGCCGGGTCGTCGTCAGCGACGACGACGGCAAGGCCTTCGAGGGCACTCTCGGGATGGCGGAGGGTCTCGGGGGTGATGCCCGGGGCGCCAGGCTGGGGGCGACCCGCGCGGGCGCGGGCAGTGGGGGCACTGAGGTCGGGGCCGAGCCAGGGGGCAAGGGGGAGGGCGCCCTCGGGGCCGCGGGGAGAGAAGCGGACGGTGCCCTGGGAGCGGATGGTGACGAGGTCGCGGATGCGGGCGACGGCACCCCAGAGGGCGGCGAGGACTTCGGCACCTTCGCCGAGGTCGACGCGGGCGCCACGGCCGCGGGCCTCGGCGGCGTCGCAAAGGCCGCGGCGGAGCTCTTCAGCGAGGCGGGCGCCAAGCTGGTCGAGGCTGATCTCGCCAAGGGGAGCGCGGGTGACCTCGCCACGAACGTAGGTGGCGGCGACCTCGATGGCCGCGCGGCGGAGGGTGTCCGGGGAGGCAGGGCGCGGGAGGACGCGGGCGACGCCGAGGGCGAGGTAGGGGGCGGCGTCGTCCGGGCGGGGGAAGTGGCCGACGAGGAGGAGGGGGGTGGCATCGGTGAGGGGGTCGCTGGTGAGGGCTTCGACAAGAGCGCGGGCGCCAGGGACGTCGGCGTCGATGAGGATGAGGTCGGGGGCGACGGCGCGGGCAAGGTCGAGGGCGATGGTGGGGTCGTCGATGCGCTCGACCTCGAAGGCGGCGAGGTCGGGGGCTTCGGCGTCCGTGAGGGCGTCCGCGAGGGGGGCCGGGCCGACGACGAGAGCCGTGAGGGCGTCGAGGCCATCGAGGGCCGCGCTGTCGGCGTCGGCAGCGAGGGCGTCCGTGGCGCGGGTGAAGGCGGGGCGCGTCGGGAGGATCTCAGCGAAGGAGATGGGAGGCGCCGGGGGAGGGGAGGCCTGGAGGGTGGCCACGAGGGGGCGAGGCTGGGTGTCGCTGCGGGGGACGAGTGTTGGGGAGGTGCTGCGGGGAGAGAGGAGGGGTCGAGAGGGGCGCTCGCCGAGCGCCGCCTGGCCCCAAGCGAGGGCAGGGAGTTCGTCGAGGGTGGTCCTGAGGGTAAGAAGCTCAGGCTCGGAGAGGGTGGCGCCCACGGCCACGGCATCGAGGAGGAGCTGAGCCTCGCCCACGCGGTCGGCAAGCTTGACGAAGCGGAGGAGGCGAGACGCCGCGCCCAAGGCATGGAGTCTGCGACCCAGCTCTTCGCGGAGAGAAGCCACCTCGGGCTCGGCCTCGACCCTGGCCAGGGAAGCGCGAAGCTCCGCTGCCCTGCGGCCGAGGTTGGCGACAAACTCAGCCCGTGCCCCGCCAAGGCGCTCATGCCGCGCCTCCGCCGGTGCGCCGTGCTGACTCTCCTTGGGATCCACCGCGGTCACTGCGCCCATTGACGGTGCCGTATCACAAGCCCCCCACCCGTCTGAATTTTCGGCGGTACTGCGGTACTGCGTACCCTGGATCAGGGCCCTGCGGGCCCTACGGTACTGCGTACCCTGGATCAGGGCCCTGCGGGCCCTACGCTCCCGTTGGTCGCTACCCCGGCACCAGAAGTTGGCCCGTCGCAGAGATCGCCGTAGGAAGTGCTTACAGCTCGGATGTGACGCGGTCGCGGAGCCAGGAGGAGGCGGCCTGGGTGCCGAGGGTGCCGCCGACATCGACGGTGCACTGACCCTCGTCGATGGCGCGGGTCACCCAGCGCTCGATGCGCTTCTCTTCGTCGGGCCAGCCGAGGTGGGCCAGCATCATGCCCACGGTGAGGAGGGCCGCGAAGGGGTTGGCGATGTCCTTGCCGGCCAGAGGTGGGGCAGAGCCGTGGACGGGCTCGAAGAGGGCGACGCGGCCTGGCTCGGAGGAGTGCACGTTGGCGCTCGCGGCCATGCCGAGGCCTCCCTGGAAGGCGGCGCCGAGGTCGGTCACGATGTCGCCGAAGAGGTTGTTCGTGACGATGACCTGGAACTTCGAAGGGTCCTGGATGAGGTAGAGGCAGAGGGCGTCGACGTAGACGTGATCGGAGCTGATCTCGCTGTACTGGGCGCGCACCTCGTGGAAGACACGGAGCCACAGCTCGTGTGCGTGGCGCATGGCGTTCGACTTGTCGGCCATGGTCACGCGCGTGTGGCCGTGGCTGCGCGCGTACTCGAAGGCGGCACGGATGATCCGCTCGACGCCCTTGCGGGTGTTGACGTCCTCGTTGATGGCCACCTCGTCGGGGGTGCCGCGCTTGAACTGGCCGCCCATACCCACGTAGATGCCTTCGGTGTTCTCGCGGAACACGACGAAGTCGACGTCCTTGGCGGCGCGGCCCTTGAGGGGCACGAGCTTGTCGCTGAGCGCCTTGACGGGCCTGACGTTCGCGTAGAGGTCGTAGCCGAAGCGCATCCCGAAGAGGATGTCGCGGGCGTGCTCCAGGCCGGGGACGCGCGGGTCACCGAGGGCGCCGAGCAGCACCGCGGAGCACTCGCGCTGGATGGCGATCTGGATCTCCTTGGGGAACGTCGTACCGTCGCGCAGGTAGCGGTCGGCACCGAGATCGAGCTCCCAGAGGTCGATGGGTAGTCCCGCCTTCTCGCGGTACACATCGAGCAGGAGCTTGGCTTCGCGGGTCACGGAGGGGCCGATGCCGTCCCCGCCGATGATCGCGATCTTCTTGCGCTTCTTACGGTCGCTCGCCTCGGGTGCCACGCGCGCCAGCTCCGCTCAGCCCAGGGCCTTGTCGACGGGGACGTGCTCGAGCCGGTGGGCCGTCGCCACCGGGCCGTAAGTCACGCCGCCACCGTAGGTGTTGATGCCGAGGAGCACCGCCCGGTCCGCCTTGGCGGCGGTCTCGAGGCCCTTGTTCGCGATGGCGATCGCGTAGGGGACGGTGACGTTGGTGAGCGCCCACGTGCTGGTGTGCGAGACCGCGCCGGGCATGTTGGCGACGCAGTAGTGAACGACGCCGTCGACCTCGTAGGTGGGGTTGTCGTGCGTGGTGGGGCGGCAGGTCTCGATGCAGCCACCCTGGTCGACGGCGACGTCGACGACGACGCTGCCCTTCTCCATGCGGCCGATGAGCTCGCGGGTGACGAGGCGCGGGGCCTTGGCGCCCGGGAGGAGCACGGCGCCGACGACGAGGTCGGCGCGCTCGACGGCGGCCTCGATGTTCGCGGCGTTCGAGTAGAGCGTCTCGATGGCGCCCCCGAAGACGTCCTCGAGATAGGCCATGGTCTCGGCGCGGACGTCGAGGACCGTGACCTGGGCGCCCATGCCGATGGCGATGGTGGCCGCGTTCCTGCCGACGACACCGCCGCCGAGGATGACGACGCGGCCGCGGCGGGTGCCAGGGACGCCGCCGAGGAGCACGCCCTTGCCGCCACGCTCCTTTTCGAGGCAGGAGGCGCCGACCTGCACGCTCATCTTGCCGGCGACCTCGCTCATGGGACGGAGGAGCGGGAGGGAGCCGTCGTCGAGCTGGATGGTCTCGTAGGCGACGCCGTGCACACCGGTGCGCGCAAGCTCGCGGGTCAGCTCCGGCTCGGCGGCGAGGTGAAGGTAGGTGTAGAGGACGAGGCCCTTGCGGAAGTACGGGTACTCCGCGGCAAGCGGCTCCTTGACCTTGACGACCATCTCCGCGCCCCAGGCGTCGGCGGCGCTGCCGACGATGGTGGCGCCAGCGCGCACGTAAACGTCATCCTGGAGGCCGCTGCCCTCTCCCGCTCCGGTCTCGACGAGCACGCGGTGGCCGTGGTCCACGAGCGCGCGCACGCCCGCAGGCGTCATGCCGACGCGGTATTCGCGAGTCTTGATCTCCCTGGGCACTCCGATGAGCACGTGTCGAACTCCTCTCTGCCAGTCTCCTGGCGGCGGCGCCCCCGCGCCGCGGGGCCGGACCATAGCAGAAGAGATGCACAGCAAATCTGCGGATTCCGACGACGCAGTGCGGCGACATGGACGACATGCGCGCTCCCGTGAGATGAAGCCGCGACCGCGTGGCGACGCGATGACATCGCGAGAGGATGGCGCGATGACATCGCGAGAAGATGGCGCGATGACTCAAGGCGAGGTGAGGGGACGCGAGTCTCCTCGTGAAGACGCAAGAGCTGACCGGAAAAGCGTCGCGAGCGCCCCGTTCAGACCCCGGCGGCGGTTTCGAGAGCGGCGCGCACCAGGGCGGCGATGTGGCCGGGGGCTGCGATGTCGAACGAGCCCATGAGGCTCTCGGCGTCGAGGAGGAGAAGTTCGAGGGCCTGACAGTGCGCGGCGAGGGCCTCGTCGCTGGCGTCGCTGAGGCGCACCACGGCGGCGGCGCCGTGCAGGGCGAGGGGCCAGGTGGGGGAGAAGGTGTCCTCGGCAGGGAGACCCATGAGCGACAGCTCGATGCCGTCTCCGAGGCGAAGGACGCCGAGGGGTCGGGGGAGCGAGGCGCGCGGCGGGGGCTCGGCAGGCACGGTGGCGTCGGCGATGCGGCGGACGGCGTGGGCCAGGGTGGGGATGCGCCGGGTGCTGGTGGCGATCATCAGGGTAGGGGGAGGGACGAAGCCAGGGCGGGTGAGGCGGGAGACAAGGGAGCGGAGGACGGGGAGCTGCTCGGGAGGGGCGAAGGGGGTGGTGAGGTCGGCGAGGGAGACGCGCCGGACCCGGCCCTCTTCGAGCAAGGAGCGGAGGACGTCGAGGATGGTGACGTCGGAGGCGTTGACCTCGTCGAGCAGCTCGTCGAGGTGGTGGGGCATCTGGAGGAGGGTGGTCACCTGGGCGGCGACGGCGTCGCGCTCCTCCTGGGAAGGGGCGGGGGGACTGGGGCTCGACCCGAAGCCGAAGCGGGCGAGGAGTTCGGGGTCGGCGGCGCGGAGGGTGGGGGGAACGGAGCTGGGACGCCGCGGGGGGATGTCTTCGAGGGTGGGGGGCGTGGGGGAGGCGAGCTGCGCGATGTGGAGGGCGGTGGCGCCCGAGTCGGGGCGGGCGGTGGGGAAGCTCGAGGGGCGGGAATCGACGCCGCGGCGGGTGGGGGCGCCGGCGGTGATGGAGGGGGCGCCGGTCTCGCCGCTCCAGCCTTCGTCGTCCTGGGGCTCGTCGAGGAAGAAGGCTTCGCCGGCAGGGGCGAGCTCGCTCCGGCGGCGGCGGGTCTCGTCGACCTGGCGCATGGCTTCGAGGAGGAGGCTCGAGGTCTGGCCGAGGATGCGGCGTACGGTGGAGGGCTCGCCAGGGGTGAAGGCGAAGTGGCCGTCGCGCTCGCCGAGGAGGCGGAAGAGGGCCTTCTCGCCTTCGAGGCGGCGGTAGACGGCGTCGATGATCTCGCCGGCCGCGAGGCGCACCTCTCCGGCGCCGCTCGGGGTGGTGAGGCTGAGCATGCCGCTGCGGCGGTTGATGGAGAGGAGCTGGAGGAGGTCGATGAGGGGGACCTGCTGCAGGTCGCCGCGCGTCTCCTGGGCGCTCGGGTTGCGGGAGGGGCGGGGGGAAACCTCGGCGAGGCGGGAGACGATGCGGTCGACGTCGCTGCGGGGGAGCTCGTCGGCGCTCGGCTCGGCGGCGCTGTCGACGAGGTAGAGGATGGGCATGTCCGCGAGTTCGGGGATCGCGGCGAAGGCGCCAGTCAGGGAGCCCTGGTCGTCGTCGCCCTTGAAGGCGAGGATGGCGTCGGGGCGGCGCTTGAAGGCCAGCTCGACGGCCTCGAAGGCGTCGTTGGCGTTGGCGACGGTGACGCCGCGCGCACGGAGGGCGGAGGCGAGCTCACCGAGCGCTTCCACGTCCGAGTCGACCAAGAGCACCCTGCGCGACATAGATCCTCGTTCGGTGAGCCAGTCGTTCAGCCAAAGACGCGGAGGCCAGCCGCGCGGCCGATGCGCTCGGCGAGGAAGTCGGCGAGCAGCGGGTCGGCGGCGTGGACACCCCGTACGAGGCCGCCCTGGCTGCGGCCGATGAAGGCGTAGGCGCCGTGCTCGGCGAGGATGCAGAGCGCTTCCACGTCGTCGCAGCCCGGGACGGTGCGGATGTCGAGGGCATGGAGGATGACGTCGTCGCGGGGGGTGCCGAGGGCTCCCCGCACGGCGGCGCCGAGGCTGAGGCCGGGGTGGTGGGCCACCACGACGAAGGCGTTACCCCCGCGCATGGCGCTGCGGAGGACGGAGACGGCGAGGGCGACGGCCTCGGGGAGGGCGAGCTCGAGCAAGCGGGGGGCGGAGAGCGCGAAGGGGCGGGTGGGGGCCGGGCCGGCCTGCGAGAGGCCGGCGGTGCTCGGAGGTGGCTCGGTCCTGCGGGCGTCGGCGGCGACGAGGTCGACGAGGGTGTCGACGACCTGGCCGAGGCTGCGGACGTCGTGGGGGAGCCGGTGGATGAGGGAGTCCTTGGTGGCCTCGGCGCGGCGGCGGGCGATGCGGAGGAGCTGGGCGAGGCCCTGGCCGTCGTGGGGGAAGGTGGTGATGCCCATGAGGAGGCCGCGGGGGAGGCGGCTCTCGTGCTTCTCGCTGGCGGCGAGGCGGGCGATGACGCGGCGGTAACAGGCGTGGGCGTCGAGGCCGGTGGTCTCCGGCATGAGCAGGTGGAACTCATTCTCGTCGACGCGGGCGAGGATGTCGGTGTCGCGCGCGGCGTCGAGGAGGATCTCGGCGAGCTCGGCGGGGTCCATGGCGAAGGGGCCATGCTTGGGGTGGTGGCCGTTGCTCGCGGGCGGGGGCTCGGCCCAGGGGGCGCGCTGTCCGGAGGCGGTGCCCCAGCCGGTGTCGACGTCGGCGCTGACAGGCAGATCGGTGGGGGGGAACCGAGGCTGGCGGGGAGGGATGTCGGGCGCGGCGGGCTCGATGAGGATGGTGGCGATGCTGAAGCGGCGGCCGTAACGGCGGGCCTTGTCGATCTCGCGGCCCGCCACGTCGACGTAGTAGGCGAAGGAGTAGGCGCTCGAGGTGGGGTCCTTCATGGCAGCGCCGCCCGAAGCGCGGTCGCGCTCGCCGAGGAGCGCGAGGGCGGTGGTCGACTGCATGGCGAGCAGCTTCAGAAGGCCGCCGAGGAGAGGGGCGCGCCCCGAGGCGGGGGCGGCGATATCCCCGGCGAGCGCGGGCATCCTGGAGGAGGGGCTGTCGCCGGCGGGAGGGGTGTCGGAGGGGGGTACGCGGGAGGGGGGATGCGGGAGGAGAGGTCGAGGTCTCCTGGAGGGGCGCCGCCGGAACCGTCGCCGCCTTCGCTCCCGGAAGAGGTCCAGGGGGAGCGGCCGCGCAGGTTGCTCAGGGCGCCACCCGACAGGCTCCTGGCAGGCGCCGAGGTCTGGAGCACGACGTGGCCGGCGGCGACCTTGCGCAGGGCGAGCGGCACCACGGCGAGGCGCTCGCGGCGGGCGTAGTCGAGGAGGTCCACCTCGGTGCCGAAGGAGGGCGCGCGCTCCAGGGAGCCGACGGCCGCGCTGCGCATCAGCTCCGTGGTGCGTTCTCCCACGACCAGGTAGACGGCCACGCCGAGGGCTCCCGTGGACTCGGAGAAGATCTCCGCCACCTGCTGCGCGGCCGCGCTCCTGTCGCGGGCGTCGGAGAGCTCGGCGAGGCGGGCGATCCAGCCTGCGGCGCGGGTGGTGATGGCGGAGTGCCGTTCGAGGCGGGCCCGCAAGCCACGCTCGGCGAGGCGGGTGCGCACGGAGCTGAGGGCGTTCAGGATCTCGTCGCCGCCGAGGGGTGTCAGGAACAGGCCGGCGCCGCCGAGGGCCAGCGCGTGCGCGCCCGCCTCCAGGGCGTCGTAGCCCGCGAGGGCGAAGATGGTGGCGTCGGGGACGAGGGCCTTGAGGTGGTGCACCATGGCGAGCCCGGCGCCGTCGTTGAGGCCGACGTCCACGAAGGCGATGTCGGGGATCTCGGTCTCCGCGAGCGCGATGCCTTCCGAGAGGTCGCTGGCGAGGACGAGGCGGTCGGCGGTGATCACCCGGGGCAGGAAGGCGCGCGTCGCCTCGTCGCCGACGACAGCGAGCACGGTCAGGCGCAGCTCGTCGGCGAGGCCCGCCCCGATGTTCCAGTCCGTCTCGGCAGCGATCACGCGGTCACCACCTCGCCCACGAAGACCCGGCGGGCCGGACCACGCATGGTCAGGGCCCTCGTCCCCGCCGCGACCTGGATGGTCAGCGCGCCTCCGGGGAGCACGACGTCGAGGGGCTCACCGTAGGGTGTGAGCCCCTGGTCGCAGGCAACGGCAGCCACAGCGCACGCGCCGGTACCGCAGGCGAGGGTGCGCCCCACCCCGCGCTCCCAGACCAGCACCTCGATGCGACGGGGACCCGTCATCCGGCACAGCTCCACGTTGGTGCCCTCCGGAGGCAGGGTCGCGACGCGGGGGGCCAGGGTATCGATGGCCTTGGGCGGGTGAGGGGCGAAGGTGACGGCGTGGGGGTTGCCCATGTCCACGCAGGTGAAGCGGTGTTCTTGCACCTCCGCACCCTTCGCACCCTCCGCAGGGATCACCAGGGGCCCGGTCAGGCGGGCGCGCCCCATGTCGACGGTGACCTGGTAGAGGTCGGGCCCGGCGGCCACGATGTCGCAGCGGCGCTCGCCCGCGTCGGTCTGGATGCGCAGGCCGTCCCCGGTGGCGACGCGGCCGTGGTCGACGAGCCATGCGGCCACACAGCGCAGGCCGTTGCCGCACATCTCGGGACGGCTGCCGTCCGCGTTCCATACCTGCATTCGCGGCGCTGCCTCGGGGTCGACGCGCACGACGAGCACGCCGTCCGCGCCGATGCCGAAGCGCCTGTCGCAGAGGGTACGCGCCAGCTCCACGCTCATCGGAAGGCCCTCGACGACGATGAAATCGTTGCCGAGCCCTTCCCATTTCTCGAAGGGCCAAGCCTTCCCGCTCATCGACGCGCCCTCCCCAGGCGGCTGCGCGCTTCTGCGGCGGAGAGGCCGTGCACGGCGATGACCTTGCTGCGGCTGCTCGCGCCCACGGCGATCTCCAGGTCACGCACCCGCACCGAGAGGGCGCGGGCAAGGAGTCGGATGAGCTCCGCGTTGGCGGCGCCGTCCGCGGGGGGGGCGGTGAGGGCCACCTCGAGGGCCTTGTCCCTTACCCCGAGGATGGCGGAGCGAGACGCTTTCGGGCGCACGTGAACCGACATCCGAAAGCCTTCCGGCCGATCGGTGATCGAGAGCTGTTCCCAGGCATCGATCCTGCCGCTGGCGTCCTCCTCCACCCTGCTCATGGCGTGGCGACATCATACCTACTTTCGACTCCGGGCGTGACGGTGGTGGTGTTCGTGCTGCACCTCCGTGAATTTGGCGCCCGCGGGGGAGACCCGGTACTCTCTCACGGTGCTGGCCGGGAGCCCGGTCTGTCTCGGAGGTCCACGGATGAGTTTCCAGGCGAACAGGCCTGCCAAGGCGACGCCCCATACCTTGATCCAGCGCGGCTTTGCGGCTGCAGTGATCGCCGCGTCTGCAGCGCTGCTGATGCCTGCCTGTGCCGACAATGAGAGTTCCCTCTTCATCCGCGACTGCGTCCCCGCAGAGCCGCAGGACGCGGGGTGCATCACTCCGGAGCCGAACGACGCGGAGCTGTTCCTCTTCGACGGGCGCCTCGACCTGGCTTTCCAGTCCGCGTACTCGTGCGCGCTCCGGGTGGGGAACCAGCTCGTGCAGCGGGGGACGACCGAGCAGGTTCGCACCGAGACGTCGCGCGTCAGCCTCTACGCGGCCGATGTCCGGCTCACGGACGTTGCGGGCAACAGCATCGGCTACGCCGACGGGAGCGCGGTGGCGTTCTCCGTTCCCCTGTCGGGCTTCGTCGATCCCGGGTCCGGCAGCGAGGCTGGCTACGGCTACGCGAACGTCCTGATGATCGACCAGGCCGCAGGGCAGGCCATCGGGCGCGCCATGGCCACCGCGAACCTGACCACGACCGACGTGCTCGCGGGGATCATCGTTTACGGGCGGACGCTGGGTGGGCAGGAGCTGGAGACGCCCGAGTGGTTCTTCCCCATCAAGGTCTGCATCGGTTGTGCGTGCGTCCAGACCGCGGAGGGGTGCTCGTCGGACGACAGCAGCAGCGACATCTCCGTTCCCTGCTCCACGGACAGCGGCATCGATTGTCGCCTCGGCATCGCTATTCCGGGCGGCTCCGAGCCGGAGTGCGGGGCGCGCCGCCAGTCGGCGATCGAGTACTACGCAGACCTTTGAGTCTCCACGAGGGGACTCGCGTCCCCTCGCCCCGCCGGGAGTGAATCCCGACGGAGCGCGGCGGAGGACGTGCCTTCACTCGACGCGTTGCACTTCGGGCGATGGCTTCAGCGCGTTGACGAGGAGCACGACGGGCATGGTCAGGATGGCCAGGTCGAGCTGCGCGCCGATCACCACGGCGCTCTCTCCGGAGCTGCCGAGACCCACGCGGCCCTGCACGAGCAAGCCTCCCGCCATGCCGTAGCTGCTGTGGAAGTTGTAGCTGCGGCTCCCCCAGAAGATAGATGCGGCGAGGCCGGGCTCGAATCCGTAGCGCGCCTCGCCCGAGCGGCCGTAGGCGCCCGCCGAGAGGACGAGGGGCATGGTCTCGGAGACCGGCAGGAGGAGCGAGGCCCCGCCCCCGAGCTGTAGCTCGTCGAAGGCATGGGTGAGGACCTCTGCGTAGGGACCGAGGCCGATGTCCCGGGGGCCGTCGCGCAGGAAGAGGACATCGCCGCGCACGCCGAGGTGGAAGACGGTCGTGTCCCAGAGAGCGCGCTCGGCGCCCACGCCGGCGAGCCCCACGGTCAGGGCCGCAGTGCCTTGAGGGTCGGCGCGCGCAGCCGTGCTCGCGGTGAACGCGACGAGGCACGTCGTGGTGAAGAGGGCGGCGATGCGGCGCGCCTGAGACATCGCGGGCCGATGCTACCCGTCACGCAGAGACCCGCGCCGTGAATTTGGCGGCGGGTGGAGATCGACCTGGACACGCATCCGCGCGCCTGCGTTCGTGATACGGTCGATCGCGTCATGGGCCGTCGCACGGTGCAGCTTCGCCTTGGAGGTACGACCTACCGGGTGGTGACGTCTGCGAGTGACGAGGAGCTGCAGCGGCTCGCGGCGATGGTCGATCAGAAGCTGGCGGCGATCGCCGGGCCGGGGCGCCCTCTCAGTCCGCAATCCATGCTGCTCGCCGCGATGGCGCTCGCCCACGATCTGGAAGAAGAACGCGCGCGCTCAGCGCGGCTCCTCGGGCGCGCACGCGAGGCGTTCGGCCGCATCCTCGCCCGCGTCGACTCCACGCTGGCCACCCTTCCCGCAGCGGCTGCTCAGGGCAGCGACACGCCCGCTCCCGGAAACTCGTGATGGCGCTCGACCCGCTCCGGCATCTCGTCGAGGAGATTGCCGCGCTGGAGGCGCAAGGCCTGCTGCGCGACCCTGCGGTGGCTCTTCCACCACCCGAGGCGCTGGTGCTCTGCTCCAACGACTACCTCGGCTACGCCTCTCTTCCCGGGCCGGCGCTGACGGCGGGCGGTGCCGGGGCGTCTCGTCTCGTCAGTGGCAATCACCCCGCTCACCTTGCTGCGGAGGAGGCCATTGCTCGCTGGCTCGGGGCCGAGGCAGCGCTTCTCTTCTCCTCCGGGTACGCGGCCAATGTGGGGACCCTGGCCGCGCTGGCGGGCCCGGGTGATGTCATCTTCTCGGATGCCCTGAACCACGCTTCGCTCATCGATGGGTGCCGGCTCTCCCGTGCTTCTCTGGTCATCGTCCCGCACCTCGACACGGTCGCTCTCGAACATGCCCTGGGAGAAGCCCGCACGTACCGGCGCCGCTGGGTGGTGACCGAGGCCGTGTTCAGCATGGATGGCGACCGACCCGATCTCCCTCGGTTGCGCGCGCTCTGCGATGCGCAGGATGCGGCCCTGGTCGTGGACGAGGCCCATGCGCTGGGTGTCCTGGGTCCTCAGGGTGCTGGGCTCTGCGCGCAGCTCGGAGTTCGCGCCGATGTGCGGATTGGCACGCTCGGCAAGTCGCTCGGCCTTCATGGCGCCTTCGTGGTGGGGTCCACCGCGCTGCGTACGTGGCTCTGGAACCGGGCCCGCAGCTTCGTCTTCAGCACGGGGATCAGTCCGGCCCTCGCGGTCGCTGCCACGGAGCGCGTCGGCCGGGCCTCCCGGGACGAGGCAGGTCGGCAGCGCCTCCTGGCTTCCTTTGAGCGGCTCCGCGCTGGTCTCCTGGCGCTGGGGGCACGGATCCCGCCCACGGCTCAGGCGCCCGTGCTTCCGTGGATCCTAGACACCCCTTCCGCTGCGGTCTCGCTCTCTCGCCGCCTCGCGGCGCAGGGGGTGATGGTGCAGGCCATCCGTCCTCCCACGGTACCGGCTGGTACCTCGCGGCTGCGCATCACGGCCACGGCCACCCTCTCTGCGGCGGATGTCGAACGCGCTCTGGTAGCCTTCCGGGAAGCCCTGGGCTGAGGGGCGGAGACGGAGACGGAGACGGCGGCAGGGTGGGTGTTTCACGTGAAACACCCAGGGGAGGTTCTGACGGCGGCGGGGCAGGTGTTTCACGTGAAACATGGAGGAGAGGGCTCCAGGCTTCAGGGGGAGGGTCAGAAGTCAGAAGCCTGTCCGGAGGGCTGGCCGCCGCTGCTGAGGTGACCTTCGCTTCCCCTGCGGACCTCTTCGGTGCTGCTCACCAGGGGCGCTGACAGCCAGCCAGCTCAGCGGCCACCTGATACCCACGCTGATCCCGGAGTGTCGGGTGCTGGTCGCGAAGCATGGCTTTCGACAGCAGGAGGTGCTGGTCGCGGAGATGGGTCATGCCCACGCGGGTTCGGGTGCCGTGCTGCTCGGCTGGAGGTGGTGCTCGCGCCAGCCCCCTGAAGGCCTCTCTCAGCAGGGTGGTCGAGGTGGTCGGTCGAGCTGCACGCAACACGGGGCATGATGAGGGGGCCTGCCGGAGCAGGTTGATGAGGTGCAACGAGGGGTGGGATGACAGAGGGGTGGGGCGACAGAGGGAGCACGGGGGAGGTTTGGGCGGCAAGAGGTGCACTGGGGAGAGGGCTCCAGGCGTGCCGAACCAGACCGGAACGAGCTGACCGATAGGAGAGACGAGGCCACCAGGTCGAGAGGGCGACAGCGTGCAGAAGCACGGGGGAGGTGAGCAGCTCAGGTGGGCGCGACGTCCCTGCAAGGCTGAAGGCGAGGGTCGGTGAGGCACGTCGAGCTTCTGACGGACTGCTCCTCCCCCCTGGAGCTACGTCCAAGTCTGGGTGCTCGGGCGTCGCTGGCAGGCTGAGAGCGCGGCGAGGAGCGGTGGCGGTGAAAAGGCGGGAAGGCGCGGAGAGGGAGGAAGAAGGAGGGACAGGGGCGAGGCGGTAGGGGGAGGCTTGGAAGGGTGAAAAGCGCAGGAAGGGTGGGAGGCAGAGTTTGGGCGCGTCCACCCTGGAGCTTGGACGCTTTGGACAAGAGCTGGGGTGCGTCGGGCAAGAGCGGGGGCGCATCGGACAAGAGCTGGACGCTGGGCGCCACGCTGCCCGGCGTCGTCCCCTCGTCGGGCAAGAGCGGGGGCGCATCGGACAAGAGCTGGGGTCCGTTCACCAAGAGCTGGGGTCCGTTCACCAAGAGCTAGGGTCCGTTCACCAAGAGCTGGGGCTCGTCGGACGAGAGCTTGGGGGCGACGGACAGGAGCTTGGGAACGTTCTCGTGGAGGGCAGAGGCGGTCGCCAGGAGGCAGGGAGAGGCTCCCACGCATTTGGGAGCGTGGACCGGAGCGGAACCCGCGTCGTGGGGGGACCGGCAGCCCCCGGACCGGCAGCGGCCACGCCCGTCGCGGAGGTCCCCAAGATCGCTGCGGCCGTGGAAAGGGGTGCGTCGGAGGCCGATCGGTCTTGTTCCGGGATGGACCCTGCCTTGGTCGGAGGCCGACCGGTCTTGTTCCAGCCCGGACAGCGCCGGTGGGCGACCGACCGGCGTTGTTCCAGGCCGACCCACGCCTGGAGAGGCTGGCGAGAGGAGGGTGGCGGTCCGGGAAGCGGGGAAAACACAAAGTAGACGGGGGATCGCGAAGCAGACAGGACGCGGGTGGGCCACTGGAGGGCGCTCTCCTGAGGCAAAAGGGCGGACCATGGGAGCCAGCAAGGGGTCGTTCTCCCTCGTCCCAGGTCCTTGTCTTGGCGGACATGCAACGCCACGGGGGTAGCGACCAACGGGAGCGCAGGGGCCGCGATGCCCCTGATTCAGGGTACGCAGTACCGACCAGCGGGAGCGGAGGGACTGAAGGGCCCTGAGTAGGGTACGCAGGACGCATGTCTTCTGCACAGATTCGAGGGCCTCGTCGCATCACGGTGGTCGGCACAGGGACGGGCATCGGCAAGACCCACGTGGGGGTTGCGCTCGTGTCTGCGCTGGCGGCGCGCGGCTGCCGCGTGTGTGGGATGAAGCCCATCGAGTCTGGCGTGACCGAGGGCGTGCGGACCGATGGAGTGCAGCTCGCTGAGGTGAGTGCGGTGCCTCCGGGGCGGGCACCCTTTGGCTTCGAGCCTCCGGTGTCACCCCACCTGGCGGCGCGACAGGCAGGGGTGGACATCGCGCTCGGGGCTGTGAAGAGCTGGGTCGAGGCCCAGGAGGCTGAGGTGCAGGTGGTGGAGACGGCAGGTGCCCTCCTCTCGCCGCTCGGGGCGCGCACCACGAACCTTGACCTGACGCGGGCGCTCCAGGGGCAGGGGCTGGTTCTGGTGGGGGTCGATCGGCTGGGGGTTCTCCATGAGGTGGCAGCCTGTCGCCTTGCATTGCGCGTGCTCGCTCCCGAGCTACCGGCGCCCGTGGTGGTTCTGAATGCGCCTGAGGTCGAGGACGCGTCGACGGGCTCCAATGCCGGTGAGCTGCAGGTGCTGGGGATCGCGGAGGTGGTGGTGGAGATGCCTCGCGGGGATGCGCGCGGAGCAGGGGCGCGCGCGGCGGCTGAAGCCGTGCTGGCCAGGCTGGAGGGACGTGGGGGTAAGAGCGTGGACGGGTCGGCTCCTGGAGCTGGTCCGCTGCGCTTCAGGCGGGGAAGCGAGGGTTGAGGAGGTCTCCAGGAGGGGACGCCCAGCATCACGGGGGTGAAGCTTCGGGGCGGGGGGTCCAGGCACCGGAGGGATGATGTGGGGACTGAGTTCGGCACACGGACCGGTTCGGTCGCGCCGGAGGACGCCGGGGGGGGCCCCTCGGTGTTTCACGTGAAACATCGGGCGCGTCAGGTGGTGCTTGCTTCAGGAGCTGACACTGCGTTCCGACCGCGCTCCAGGACGATGCGGGCGGTGGCCAGGTCGCGGAAGAGGTCAGGCTCGTGGGAGACCACCACCACGCCGGCGCCCCGTTTCACCTCGGCGACCACCAGGTCCAGGAGGCGGGCGACGCTGGGACGGTCGAGGCCCGTCGTGGGTTCATCGAGCAGGACGAGGGAGGGGCGGTGGACGAGGGCTCGGGCCAGGGCGATGCGCTGGCGCTGGCCTCGGGAGCAGGTGCGCAGTGGCCGGGTGGCGAAGTTACCAAGCTCGAAGCGCTCTTCGGCCTCGCGCCACGCGGTCTGGGCGGAGAGGCCGTGGAGGCGGGCGGCGAGCTCGATGTTCTGTCGACCGGTGAGGTCAGGGTAGGCCAGGGATTCGTGCGAGAGCCAGCCGATGGAGCGCCGAGCCAGCGCGCGGTCGTCGGCGTGAGGTGCGTAGGTGACCGTGCCGGAGGTGGGACGGATGACGGTCCCGAGGATGCCGAGGAAGGTGGACTTGCCGGACCCGTTGGCGCCCTCGATGAGGGTGAGGCGGGCGGTGTCGATGGTGGCGTGGACGCCGCGGAGGGCGACGGTGCTGCCGAAGGTCTTGACGAGACCCCGGGCGACCACTCGCTCGATCCGGTGTCCCTCGGCCTGCTGCTCGGAGGTCATGTGGCGTCAGCGGCGCGAAGGAGGGTCGCGCCGAACCATGGTGACGCTGTCCTCCTGGAAGCTGGGTACGTCCACCATGGTCGACTCTTCCTCAAGACCCGAGGTCGGGGGGATGGGTGGGCCGTCCGCCGGAACGGTGGTGGGGTCGTCGACGATGAAGCGGGAGCTCTGGGGTCTGCCCGAGGGAGGGCCCGCAGGGCGAGGCACCAGGCGAGAGGAAGGGGGGGCAGCGTCCGGGCGTGGTGGGGCTGGGGCCGGACGGGGCGCTGGAGGCGCAGGGGGCACGACCGGAGGCGGTGCGACAGCCTTGCGGGGAGCTGGCGCGGGCGGGGGGGGACGGGGCGGGACGGCCGGGGACGGGGCGGCCGGGGCAGGGCGCGGAGAGGAGGCCCTCGGAGGGGACGCCTGGGAGGAGGTTGGCGTCTGGGGTTGGAGGGAGATGGGGCGCCCGGAAGAGTCCCGGTCGGTGACGACGATCCCCTGGCCGTCCTGCACCCGAGCGAAGACGATGGTGCCGTCGTCGGTGTTCTCGTCGGCGATCTCGTGGACCCGGATCTTGGGGTCGGGGCGGGAGGTGGGCTTGGCGGCAGGGATGCTGGAGGAGAGACGCCGCTTGAACTTGCGCAGACCGTCGAGGAACTCGGTGGCGTTCTGGAAGCGCTCCTCGCGGTTCTTGGCGAGGGCCTTGTCCACGAGCTTGGAGAGACGCTGGTGGACGCTCGGGTTGAGCTCGTGCACCGGGCGTTGCCAGGCGGTGAGGATCTGCACGAGCAGGGCGTTATAGTTGCGCGCGACGAAGGGACGCTGGCCCGTCAGGCACTCGTAGAGGATCACGCCGCCAGCCCAGAGGTCGACACGCTGGTCGATCTGGCGGTCGCCGCGCGCTTGCTCCGGGGCCATGTAGTAGGGGGTGCCCATCACCATGCCGGGCTGGGTGAGGTTGAGGCCGGTGTCCTCGACGCCGACCAGCTTGGAGATGCCAAAATCGAGGATCTTGGCGAGGGGGAGCATGCCAGCGCGCTGGGAGAGGAAAATGTTCTCGGGCTTGAGGTCGCGGTGCACCACGTCGCGCTGGTGGGCTGCAACGAGGGCCGAGAGCACCTGGAGCATGATGTCCACGGCTTCGTAGGCGCCCACGGGGCCGCTGTTCTGGATGCGCTCGGCGAGGGTCTCACCGTGGAGGCGCTCCATGACGAGGTAGGGGCTCTCGTCGGGGAGGAGTCCGATGTCGTAGACCTCGCAGATGTTGGGGTGGCCGATGCGGCCGGCGATGCGCGCCTCGTGCTGGAGGCGAGAGACGGCTTCCTGCTTCTGGGCTTCCTTGGGCTGGAGCACCTTCACCGCGACGAGGCGGCCAATCTGGAGGTGCTCGGCTTCGAAGACGGCGCCCATGCCGCCCTCTCCGATGATGGCGCGAACCCGGTACTTGTCGCCGATGATCTGGCCGATGAGGTCGCGCCGCTTTCCGGGGTCCAGGGTACCGCCAGGTCGGAGCAGCGGGTCGTGCGCCGCGGCAGCGGTGGCAGCGGGTGCCGCATGTGGTCCTGGTGGTGCCGCGGGCGGTGACGGCGGCACGGGAGCCTTGGTGTCAGTGGCAGGCTGACCCGGCCTGGCCGTGGGAGGAGGGGGCGAGGGGTAGCTGGGCGCGGAGTCGCGGTAGGAACCAGGCCGAGCGGTGGAGGGAGCGGCGTCGCCTGCCGAAGCAGGCGCGCCACGCGCCGAGGCGGGAGCGTTCGGGCCAGCGCCAGGGGGCAGCTCCGCACGCGGCGCACCGGCAGGGTGGTTCACGGCGTGCGAGGCATGCGGGGAGGGAGCGCCACGGGTGGAGCCGGGCATGCTCATGGGAGGGATGACCGGCGGTGAACCCTGCAGTGGACCTCTGTCGGAGACAGGGAGCGCGGGGCGGGTGGAAGAGGGACCTGCTCCGCTCCGGTGCTCGGGACGGCCTGCGCCAGGGCCGAGATCAGGGCTGGAGCCGGGGCGGGCCCAGGCAGGGCCAGGGGGCGGCGGGGCTGGAGGGCCCGGCGGAGGCGCGGCGCGGGGTGAGGGGTTGAGGTTCAGGTGGCGGGCGAGGGTGGCACCGCGGACCGAGCTGGGTCCCCCTGCATCCTCCTGGCCCTGCGGAGGGGCGAGGCCGGGGCGGGGAAACGGAGCGCCTTGGGGAGCGGGAAGGCGGGGCAGGGCAGGGATGGAGGTGGGTGCGCTCTGGGGTGAGGGCTGAGATCGGTAAGGGGGAGGGGCTCCAGCTTCGGGGAGGCCGGCGCGTATGGCTCCGGGGGGCGGTGGAGGCGCTGGGGGAGCTGGACGAGGCGTGGCGACAAGACCGGGGCGCGGGGTGGAGGCGGGTCCTGGTCGAGGGACGACGGAGGCGGAGGGAGCGTTCTGGAGGGAGCCGGGTCCGGTGGGAGCACGGGGGGGTCCGGCAGTCGTCACGACAGGGCCCGCAGTTCGGGAGGCACCTGACGTGTTGAGGGAGGCGATGGGCTGGCCGGTGATCGGGCACACGTGCGCCTCGGTATCGTGCAAGCGGCCGCAGTGGAGGCACCGAACCAAGCCCAAGGGGTTGTTACCTTCTGCCATAAGGCGAACGAAGGCCACTGAAAATACAGCGCCGGATCGCCAGAGGAAGCGCAGGTGCACACGGTTTGACGGGTGAAAACATCCGTGCTCACGAGCCACGGTTTTCAGGGATTCCCCCAGACGATCCCTAGGGGGGATCCTGGGGATAACCACTGGGACAGTCCTGGGGGCTGTCTGGGGGGAGTTGCGGGATCGAGCACCCTGGCCGGTTCACCCCGGTATCCCCAGGCCTTGAGCCGAAGGTTATCCCCAGGGGTGAACGTGGCAAGTGCTGGATCCGACTGGGGAATGATGAGTTATCCCCGTCATCCCCAGGGCCTACTACAAAGACCTAGATCGATCTTATCCATATCCAGAGAAGAGAGGGAGAGCCTCGCGCAATGCCCTGAGAACGTTGCATTTCGACCGCACCGCCGGGCGGTAACCCTGCTAAAGGGTCCGGGCTCCGGAGCCACCCATGGACCTCGAGATCCCCAAGAAAGACCTCCTTCGCCTCGTCAGCCGTTGCCAGGGTGTCGCGGACAAGAAGAGCGCGATGCCGGCGCTCGCCAACGTCCTGCTCGCCGCCGATGGCAGTACGTTGCGGGTCTCCGCGACCGACCTGTACCTGGGTGTGACGGGGCAGGTGAACGCCCAGGTGAAGACGCCCGGTTCGGTGGCGGTGCCCGCGCGTGACCTGCTGGAACGCATCAAGGCCATGCCGGACGGGCCGCTTCACGTGACGACCTCCGAGGGGGCCCAGACCACCATCAAGGCGGTGGGGTCGCCGCGGCGCTACACGCTGCCCGGTATTCCGGGGGCCGAGTTTCCGCAGCTCCCGATGCCCACGCCCGATGCGCCACGGCTCGAGCTTCCCGTGGACCTGCTCGCGCTGCTCATCGCGCGGACGCACTTCTCGATCTCCACGGACGAGACGCGGGCGCACGTGAACAGCGCGCTGTTCGAGTGGTCCGGGGATCGGGTGCGGATGGTGAGCACCGACGGGCACCGGCTCTCCAAGATGGAGGCCACGGTGGCGGGCAGCGCCGCGACGGCGACGATGCTCATCCCGCTCAAGGCGATCCACGAGCTGCGGCGGCTCGCCGACGAGGCACGCGCCGAGAAGGACGCGCCCGTGGTGACCATCACCCAGAGCGGGCCGAGCGCCTTCTTCACCATCGCGGGGACGCAGTTCTCCGTGAAGCTCGTCGACGCCCAGTTCCCGCCCTACCAGCAGGTTATCCCGGCGATGACGGAGCGGTCCATCCGCGCGCCGCGCTCGGCGCTCGCCGATGCCCTCAAGGCGATTTCGCTCGCGGCGAGCGATCGCACCGGTGGCGTGAAGATCTCGGTCACGTCGGGCTCGCTCAGGATCACGAGCGAGAGCCCGGACACGGGCAATGCCTTCGACGAGCTGACCATCGACTACGACGGCCCGGAGCTGACCATCGGCTTCAACGCGAAGTACTTCCTCGACGTGCTCAACGGGATCGACGACGAAGAGATCATCTTCGGCATCTCCGGAGAACTCGATCCCGCCGTGCTCAAGGCGGGCAATGAGTCGAGTGAGCGGAGCTACGTCGCGGTCATCATGCCGATGCGGATTTGAGCGCTTCCCCGATCGCGCTCAGCCTCACGACCCCGCAGGCGCCAGGAGGTCCGGGGGGCGCAACGCCGCCGAGCTTGCTCCTCGAACGGCTGCTGGTGCGCGGCGTGCGCAACGTCGCGCACGCCGACGTTCAACCGGCGCCGCGGGTGAACGTGATCTGGGGGAACAACGGTCACGGCAAGACGAGCCTGCTCGAGGCGATCTACTTCGCCGCGACCTCGCGGAGCTTCAGGGCACACCGCATGGGGGAGCTGGTGCAGCACGGGGAGAAGGTCGCCAGCGTGCGCGCGAGGTTCGTGGAGCGGTGGGGAGATCTGCCGCCGCTCGCGCGAGAGCAGGTCGCTTCGATCGAGGGGCGGCGGTGCGCCGTGCTGATCGACGGCAACCGGCCTCCGAGTCTGGCGAGCTTCGCGACGCGCTCGCCCGTGGTGGCGTTCCACCCGAACGAGCTCTCGCTCACGACCGGGCCTGCCAGCGGTCGTCGCACGCTGCTCGACAGGCTGGCGCTGTTCATGGACCCGAGGAGCGCGGATCACCGGGCGAGGTACGATCGGGCGCTGCGGGCGAGGCACGAGGTCCTGCGGCGCGCGGAGCGGGCGGAGGCCGTGGGCGATGCGGAGATCGAGGCGTTCGAGGAGCTGTGCGCGGTGCACGGCGCGGCAGTGACCCGGGCTCGGGCGGCAGCGGTGACGGCTCTGGGACCGGAACTGGAGCACGCCTTCGCACACATCGCGGCGCCCGGACTGTCGCTTTCGGCGCGCTATGCACCCGGGGGTTCGGCGGACGTCCAGGCGGCGCGCGAGGCGCTCGCCGGGCAGCGGAGGCGGGACGCACACCGGCCGTCGGCGGGCTTCGGGCCGCACCGGGATGACCTCGAGCTGTCGATCGATGGCCACCCGGTGCGGGTCGTGGCCTCCCAGGGGCAGCACCGGGCGCTGACGCTCGCGCTCAAGGCAGCCGAGACGGCAACGATCCGCGCGGCCCGAGGGGTAGAGCCGATTCTCCTGCTCGACGATGTTTCGAGCGAGCTGGACCCGGACAGGACCGAGGCATTGCTGACGTTCCTGGGGACGGCACGAGGGCAGGTATTTCTGACGACCACGCGCCGCGAGCTCATCGTCACTCCGGGCGTGGATGCGGCCGATAGACGTGATTTCCGGGTGCAGGACGGGGCGGTGACCCCGCTATCGCCAGGCGAGCGGCCGTAGGGACGGCGGAGGCGGAATTCACGCCTGGAAAAGAGGTCCTGGAGCGCGTTGCGGAGCAGGGGATAGCCTTGCCCGAACAGGGCATTTCGGCTAGATTTTCGCGTCTCTTGCGGGGCTCAAGGAGCCGCCTGCACGCGAATGATCAAGCGCTCAAGCGCTCAAGCGCTTCAGCGCTGAGAGGCTGGGCGGCCAGCCCACGGGTGAACCCGTGCAGCGGCCGCGGTTGTTGCTCGATCAGTCCGTGGGGTGTGCTCCGTCGGCCTCAGCGGATCGCGGGGCCGCGATACCGGTGCCCCCACAGGACCATGATGATCGAATCCACGTCGCAAGTTCAGCCGTCCACGCCTCCCGTGCCCACCTCGTACGATGCCCACAGCATCACGGCGCTCGAGGGCCTCGAGGCGGTGCGCAAGCGCCCCGGGATGTACATCGGGGATGTTCACGATGGGTCGGGCCTCCACCACCTGGTGTGGGAGGTGATCGACAACGCCGTCGACGAGCACCTGGCAGGCGCTTGCTCGGAGATTCATATCACCGTCCATTTCGATGGGTCCGTCTCCTGCGAGGACAATGGCCGGGGCATCCCCGTGGGGATGCACGCGAAGGGCGTGAGCGCGGCCGAGGTCGTGATGACCGTTCTGCACGCGGGCGGGAAGTTCGACAACGCGAGCTACAAGGTCTCGGCCGGGCTGCACGGCGTCGGGGTGAGCGCCGTCAACGCGGTGTCGGAGACGCTCAAGCTAGAAATCAAGCGCGAGGGGAAGGTCTGGTTCCAGGAGTACTCGCGCGGTGCGCCGGTCGACAGGCTCCAGGTCATCGGCGAGACCGACAAGACGGGGACCAAGATCACCTTCAAGCCCGATACGCAGATCTTCAGCACCACGGACTTCAGCTTCGACATCCTGGCGAGCCGGCTGCGGGAGCTGGCGTTTCTGAATGCAGGGCTGCGCATTCACCTGGAAGACCAGCGTCCCGAGGGGAAGAGCGAGGTCTACGAGTACCGGGGCGGGATCGGCGAGTTTGTGGCGCTGCTCAACAAGACCAAGGAGCCCATCCACGAGCAGGTGGTGGAGTTCGTGGCGCAGCAGGAGAGTTCGGGCGAGGGAGGACGCCCGGGGCCGCCCATCTCCGTGGAGGTCGCGCTGCAGTGGAACGCGTCGTACCAGGAGGCGATCTTCTGTTACACGAACAACGTCCACAACAAGGACGGCGGCACCCACCTGACGGGGCTGCGCGCAGCGCTGACGAAGACGATCAATGCCTACGGCACTGCCCAGAACCACTTCAAGGACCTGAAGCAGGGCCTGCAGGGCGAGGACGTGCGCGAGGGGCTCACCTGCGTGCTCAGCGTGAAGCACCCCGACCCCTCCTTCGATTCACAGACGAAATCGAAGCTGGTCTCGAGCGAGGTGAAGGGGATCGTCGAGGGAATCGTCAACGAGAAGCTGGCGCAGTACTTCGAGGAGAACCCCCAGAACGCCCGCAAGATCATCGAGAAGGCGGTGGTGGCCGCCAAGGCGCGCGAGGCGGCGCGCAAAGCGCGGGAGGTGATCCGCAAGGGGACCCTCGACGTGACGTCCCTCTCGGGCAAGCTTGCCGACTGTCAGTCGAAGGATCCGGAGAAGAGCGAACTCTACATCGTCGAGGGTGAGAGCGCCGGCGGGAGCGCGAAGCAGGGGCGAGACCGGCACTTCCAGGCAATCCTCCCGCTCCGCGGGAAGATCCTCAACGTGGAGCGGGCACGCCTCGACAAGATGCTGAGCTCCGCGGAGGTGGGGACGCTGATCACCGCGCTCGGGTGCGGGATCAACGAAGCCGGCGGCTTCGAGATCGACAAGCTGCGCTACCACAAGATCATCCTGATGACCGATGCCGACGTCGACGGCTCGCACATCCGCACGCTGCTGCTCACGTTCTTCTTCCGCCAGATGCGGGACGTGATGTCGAACGGCTACCTGTACATCGCACAGCCGCCGCTCTACCGGGTGCGCAAGGGCAAGCGCGACCTGTACCTGAAGGATCAGGCGGCGCTCGACGAATTCCTCGTGAATAACGCGGTCGAGGGCCTGGAGCTGATCTCCGCGGATGGGCGGCTGACCACCGGTCAACCCCTCTACCGGCTGGCGCAGGGGATGAAGCGCTTCAAGGTGGTGCTCTCCAACCTGGACAAGCGCTGCGACGCGCGCGTGGTGGCCGCGGTGCTCCGGTCGAGCCGGCCAACCCCGCTGTCGCGCGACGATCTGCGCGATCCGCAGAAAGTGGAGGCGGCGCGGGCGCGGCTCCACGAGTACCTGAACAAGAGGTACCCGGACATGTTCAGGACCCCCATCCTCCATCACGACTCCGAGCACGGGACGAGCCGGATCGAGGTCCCCTCGCGCCCGGGCGCGAACGCGCGGACCAGCGTGATCGACTGGAACCTGCTCGACTCCCCCGAGTACAAGGACGCACTCGAGATCGAGAACGATCTGCTCTCCGTGGGCGACGCGCCCTACAAGAGCAGCGGGGGCGGTGCCGAGCAGGAGATCGCCGACGGGGAGGCGCTCTCCGACTTCCTGGAGGAGCGCGGCCGCAAGGGGATCAGCATCAGCCGCTACAAAGGCCTCGGCGAGATGAACGCCGACGAGCTGTGGGAGACGACGATGAACCCCGATGCCCGCACGCTGCTCCAGGTGCGCATCGACGACGCCGTGAAGACGGATGAGCTGTTCACCATTCTCATGGGCGATCAGGTCGAGCCGCGGCGGCAGTTCATCGAGCAGAACGCGCTCCAGGTGAAGAACCTCGACATTTAGTCTCCACGGCAGGGGCACGCGCCCCCGCCGCCCCACCCCCCCCGCGATCCACCCGAGCCTTTCGTCGCGTCTTGCCCCTGCGGGCCTGGATCCGGCGCTCAGGCCGGCAGGCGTCGCTGGCAGGAGGTTTGCTTGGGCGGACCCTTGCAAGGCAGGCTCACTGCCTTAGCTTGGGGGTGCCATGCGAATCGACCGAATGACGACCAAGGCCCAGGAAGCTGTACGCGCTGCGGTGGACCTCGCCAGTCGGCGCGGCAACCCAGAGCTTTACCCCGAGCACCTGCTCCGTGTGCTCGTCGATCAAGAAGGCGGTGTGGTGGGGCCGCTGGTGCAGAAGGCGGGAGCGGATCCCGCCGCGCTCCAGCGCCAGCTCGACGCCAGGATCGAGAGCTACCCTCAGGTGAGCGGTGGCGCAGAGCCGAACCTGTCGCGGCGTTCCCTCGCCGTCCTGCAGAAGGCCGAGGACGAGGCGAAGGCGCTGAAGGACGATTTCATCTCGACGGAGCACGTCCTCCTGGCGGCCGTGAAGACCGACAAGGACGTGCAGAGCCTGCTGGAGCGGGTGGGCGTCGGGTACGACAAGATCCTCGCGGCGCTCGCGTCGGTGCGCGGCAACCAGCGGGTGACCGACCGGGATCCCGAGGGGAAGTTCCAGGCGCTCGAGAAGTACACGAAGGATCTCACCAAGCTCGCGCGTCAGGGGAAGATCGATCCGGTCATCGGCCGTGACGAGGAGATCCGTCGGGTGATGCAGGTGCTCTCGCGGCGGACCAAGAACAACCCGGTGCTCATCGGGGAACCCGGCGTGGGCAAGACGGCCATCGTGGAGGGGCTGGCGCAGCGGATCATCGCGGGTGACGTGCCCGAGGGCTTGAAGGACAAGCAGCTCGCGGCCTTGGACCTGGCGGCGATGGTCGCCGGGTCAAAGTTCCGCGGGGAGTTCGAGGACCGCCTCAAGGCCGTGCTGAAGGAGATCGAGGCGGCTCAGGGCAAGATCATCCTGTTCATCGACGAACTGCACACGCTGGTGGGCGCGGGTGCGGCCGAGGGGGCGATGGATGCGGCGAACATGCTGAAGCCGGCGCTGGCGCGCGGGGAGCTGCGCTGCATCGGCGCGACCACGCTCGACGAGTACCGGAAGCGCATCGAGAAGGACGCTGCGCTGGAGCGGCGGTTCCAGCAGGTCTACGTGTCGCAGCCGACGGTGGAGGACACCATCGCCATCCTGCGCGGGTTGAAGGAGCGCTACGAGGTTCACCACGGCATCCGCATCCAGGATGCAGCGCTGGTGGCGGCTGCGGTGCTGTCGAACCGGTACATCACCGAGCGGTTCCTGCCGGACAAGGCGATCGATCTCGTGGACGAGGCGGCGTCGCGCATCCGCATGGAGATCGACAGCCTGCCGACGCCCATCGATCAGGTGGAGCGCAACCTGCTGAAGCTGCAGATGGAGGAGCAAGCGCTCACCCGGGAGAAGGACAAGGGGAGCAAGGCGCGGCTGGAGGAGGTGAAGCGCGAGATCGCCGACCTGCAGGCCCAGCGCGACGCCATGCGGGCGCAGTGGATGCGCGAGAAGGAGGTGATCGGGGAGATCCGCTCGCTACAGCCGCAGATCGAGGAGATGCGGATGGAGGAGGAGCGCTACAAGCGGGTGGGTGATCTGGGGAAGGCGGCGGAGATCCATTACGGCCGCATCCCGGAGACGGAGCGGAAGCTCGCCACGCTGCGGGAGACCCTGGGGCAGGTGCAGGGGAAGCAGAGCTACCTGAAGGAGGAGGTCAACGACGAGGACATCGCCGCTGTCGTCTCCAAGTGGACAGGGATCCCGATCTCCAAGATGCTCGAGAGCGAGATGCAGAAGCTCCTGCGTCTGGAGGAGGAGCTGCGCAAGCGGGTGGTGGGACAGGAGGATGCGCTCCGGGCGGTGTCGAATGCCATCCGGCGGAGCCGCGCCGGGCTCGGCGATGAGCGGCGGCCCATCGGATCATTCGTGTTCCTGGGGCCGACGGGGGTAGGCAAGACAGAACTCGCCAAGGCGCTGGCGGAGTTCCTGTTCGACGACGAGCGGGCCATGGTGAGGCTCGACATGAGCGAGTACGGCGAACGCCATGCGGTGGCTCGCCTGATCGGCGCGCCTCCAGGCTACGTGGGGTACGAGGAGGGAGGTCAGCTCACCGAGCCGGTGCGGAGGCGACCTTACACGGTGGTGCTCTTCGATGAGATCGAGAAGGCCCACGCCGACGTGTGGAACGTGCTGCTTCAGGTGCTCGACGACGGGAGGCTCACGGATGGCCAGGGCAACACGGTCGACTTCAAGAACACGATCTTGATCCTGACCTCGAACCTGGGGACGCCGGCGGCGGCTGCGGTCGAGGAGCAGGTCCACCTCGATCCGGTGGCGAAGGCGGAGATGGTGCGTCGCGCGGTGCTCGACGAGGTGCGCAAGCACTTCAGGCCGGAGTTCCTGAACCGCCTCGACGAGCTGATCGTCTTCCGGCGGCTTGGCCACGACCAGATTGGGACCATCGTGGACATCCAGCTCAACCTGCTCCGGAAGCGGCTCGCGCGGCGGGGGTTGTCGCTCGAGGTGACCGGGCCGGCGAAGGACTTCCTCATCGAGGAAGGGTGGGATCCTCAGTACGGTGCTCGGCCGCTCAAGCGCGCCATCCAGCGGCACATCGAGGACGAGCTGGCCAGGCGCGTGCTCGGCGGCGAGCTGCGCCAGGGAGATGCGGTGACGATCGGTCGCGAGGGGGACAAGCTCACCTTCACGCGGCAAGCGCCCAACTGAGCCTCACCGCGCCGCCGGGGCCTCCTGAGCCGACAGCTCCGGGAGGTTCCCGGCGATGCGGCGGAGGAGGTCCAGCACGGCGTAGGCCGCAGCGATGCGGATCTCCTGACGATCACCAGGGAAGACGCTGCTCCGCACCACCGTGCCCCCGGGGTGGGCGACCGCCCAGTACACGAGCCCGACAGGCTTGGTGGCAGTGCCGCCCGTGGGCCCGGCGATGCCGGTCACGGACAAGGCCACGTCGACCTCGCAGAGACGCCGGGCTCCCTCGGCCATCTCGGCGGCGACCTCGGCGGAGACCGCGCCGTGCCCGCGCAGGGTGTCTTCCGAGACGCCGAGGAGGCGGGTCTTCGCGCTGTTCGCATAGGTGACGGCGCCACCGACGAAGTAGTCGCTGGCGGGGTAACTGGTGAGCAGGTGCGCGATCATGCCGCCCGTGCAGGACTCGGAGAGCGCCAGCCGCCAGCCGCGGGCGCGGACCGTGCGACCCACGACGTCGGGAAAGGCGTCGTCGCCTTCCCCGTACAACACGCTCGCGAGGCGCTCACGCACCTTGGCGGTGGCCTGGGCGGCCAGGTCCCGGGCGATGGACTGCGTCGCCCCCCGCGCGTGGACCTTCACGTCCACCTCCGGGAAGTGCACGCGATAGCCGAGGGTGATGCCTGGGTAGGCCTCCTCGATGCCTTCGAGGCGTCCGCCGATCACCGATTCGCCGAGGCCGTAGGTGCGCAGGCGGAACTGGTGGGTGTTGTTGGGCGCGCTGCTGCGGATGCGCGGGAGCACCTGCTCGGCGAACATGGTCTTCATCTCGCGCGGGACGCCCGGGAGAAAGTAGACGGTGGCGTTGCGGAGACGGATGGCGAAGCCAGGGGCCGTCCCGGCGCTGTTCGGGAGGATCTCCGAGTTGGCAGGGACGTCGGCCTGCTTCTCGTGGCCCGCGTTCATGGTCTTGCCCCGGGCCTCGACGCGGCGCCGGATGGCGAGGAGCGTGCTCTCGTCGCGCACCAGCTCGACACCCCCGGCGCGCGCGGCGGCGAGCGCGGTGAGGTCGTCGGTGGTGGGTCCGAGCCCGCCGGTGGAGATGACCAGGGGGTGCGTCTCGGCGAGCCGGTGAAGCGCAGCGACGATGCGATCGAGGTCATCGTCGACGGTATCTGACGTGTTGACGGTGAACCCGACGGCGGTGAGCTCGCTGGCGAGCCACGAGGCGTTGGTGTTCACGATCTCGCCTCGCGTGAGCTCGGTGCCGATCGAGAGGAGCGCGACGGTCATAAGGAAGAGGGACTGTAGCGCAAGGGAGCGGGAGCCAGGGGCGGGTTCAGCGAAGGGGGTATGCGCAGCGGAAGCCGATATCGCGCGCCCGGGTCGTCACCGGGAGGCGACGGACGCTCCACGTGCGCAGTGCCGGAGCACCTGCATCCATCCAGGAGCCACCCACCACGTCGCTCGTGGGCGCCGCAGGATCGGGGGGAGACGTCCATTCGGCGACGTTGCCTGCGAGGTCGAGGACACCTTGCGGCGAGGCACCTGCAGGGCGGCTGCCTGCGAGGTCCGGGCCGCTGGCGTCTTCGCCGCAGGGGCCATCCAGCAGACCGAACGCGGCGCGCCGGCACACGGCGCCGGTATCGCCCCACGGGTAACGGCGACCCGCGGTCCCGGCGGCAGCCAGGGCGAGCTGGTCGCGCGAGGGGACCATGCCTCCCGCGAAGGCGCAGCAACGGGAAGCCTCGGCGAGGGTGACGCCGGTCACGGGCAGGCCCTGCTCGCCGCGCATGGGGACGGGCGCGCACGCGGCCGCGGTGACGCAAGCGGTGTACCTCGCCTCGGTCACCTCGAATCGATCGAGGGCGAACGGCGGGAGCGAGGCCTCGTGGGGCTCGACGATGCCCTGAGCCTCCCAGTCGCCCGGGCCGAGGCGAAGCGTGCCCCCTGGAATCGTCACGGGGTCGCTGTCGCTCACGCAGCCTTCGGGCGTGGGACGCAGCGCGGCAGCGCAGCGGGTGGGGGTTCCCTGGCACCGGTTCTCCGTGTCGAGGTGCTGGCCTTCTCCGCAGCAGCGTGGACCGAAGGGGAGCATGCCGTCAGGACAGCGTGCGACAGGGCCCGCGCGTGACGCCGCGATCCAGGTGACGGCGCCGATCAGGCAGAGGGCAACAAGGGCTGTGGCGATCGCAGTCCGCATGCGGGGCGTCATGCTTCCTGGATGCGGAGCGACGCCTCAGGGAGAGCTCTCCGGGTCGCGCCCGGAGCGAGGCCGGGTGCTGCCTTTGTCGTCTCGACGGGGGCGCCTGGCGCGCGGCGCAGGCTCGGGCGACAGCGCGGCCTGAGGCTCGGGCGATTCGGGGATCTTGGCCGTCTCTTCGAGCCTGGTCACGATCCGCGCGAGCGCGTCGAGCAAGGCTTCGCGTACCCGGGCGTAGGTGCGGGGCCCGATGTCCTCTCGCTTCCGGGCCCGCTCGAGTTCCACGAACTCGTTCAGCAGGGCGTCATGCGCTTCCAGGAGATCACGCTGGGCGTTGTCATCGGGCGTGTCCGAGCCTTCCTTTTTCTGGACGACGAACGCCAGCGACCCGAGCACGGCAATGGCGGCGAGGCCAATCGCCACCCAGCGACCGGGAGGCGGGGTGGGCAGGCCGCTCAGGGTGATCACCAGCGTCTTGAGCCCGCCGCTCTGTCGCTGGGCGCGCTGCTCGCTGAACAGCACCTTCATCCCGTTGCGCAGCTCCGTCCTCTGGGCGTCAGGAAAGCCGATGACCTCGAGGCCCATGTTCTTCGCGGCTTCGGCGATGACCTGGGTCTGGGCGAGGCGCGGCGAAGGCTCGATGCGGATGGTCTGCCGCGCGCTCCGCTCGAGAGGGACGTTGTAGCGGAAGCGGAGGTCGTGGCGCCCGGGCGCAACCGTTCCGCGCAGCGCCACGCCCACCTGGTGCACCTCGTCGAGCCGGACGTCGGTGGTGGGGTCTTCCCGGTTGAGTGCCTTGAAGCCCTCGGGCAGCTTGATGGTGAAGTCGGCCATCCAGGCGGTGGCGTCCAGGTTGCCGAGGGTGACGGACTGCTCGACGACGATCGCGTCATCGCGGAGGGCGAGGAACACCGAGCCCTGCGAGAGGACGAAGACTTGATCGAGGTTCTCGGTGGCGTCGTAGGCGTGCACCACGGCGCGCTTCCCGGCCTGATCGCCGAGGGGGAAGGGCGGCGCCGAGAAGGTGGCAGGGCCGCGGGTCGTCGACACCCGGTAGGTGATCGCCGAGCCAGCCCCCAGACCGTCGAAGCGTGCGGATCCGGTATCGTCACCGACGGCGTTCTTGCGCTCGCGCGAGTCGCCGCGAGCGACCGAGCTATGAAGGATGTCGAGGCGGATCGGAGCACCCGGGATGGGGCGATCCTGCGCGTCCCGGATGGTGACCACGAGGGAGCCGCGAGGGAGTGAGGGATCCTCTTCGGCGCCGTTGGGCGGAGGGGTGAAGAAGTCCTGCATCCCCGGCCGTGCCTGAGCTGCGCCTCCGGTGGGAGGGTGGCCTGGAGGGGGGGCGCCCACAGGGGGATGCCCGGCCGGAGTCTCGCCGACGGGCGGGTGACCCGCGGGGAGCGCGTCTGTGGCAGCAGCGGCAGCAGCGGGTGCGCTCGCGTCGGGAGCGTTGCCCGTCGTAGCGGCGCGGCTGCTCGAGGTGGCAGCAGCGGAGGGGCTCGCCTTCGGGGTCCCGGCGTTGGAGGGCTGGGCGTGAACACCGACCGGTGCGGCCACGAAGAGCCCGAGGAGCGCTGCCGTGCACCCTGTCCGTAGCTTCCAGATCACGGCGACTCCTCGGGTGAAGGCGACGCGCCCGCCGCGCCAGTGCTACGCGGGGCATCCTCCCCGGCTTCGAGGGTGCCAGAGTCCGTCGCCTGCTGCCTGGCACCGCACTTCTTGCAGAAGACCGCGTCCTCGTCGTTCATCGTGCCGCATGCCGCACAGGCGTGCCCGCGGGGGGGCACCGCAGCCCGGGCAGCTTGCGGTTCCGTGCCGTCGCGTGTTCCGGCGTGCTCCGCGGCGTCGGGACGGCGCTCCGTGTCCGCGCCTCCCAGGCCCGCGCGACGCAGATGCTCGGAGACCAGCGCCTCGACGTGCCTGCGCCGCGGCTGGGCGTCTTCGTCGAGGATGCGCAGGAGGCGCTTGGCCTCGGCGCGGTACTTGGCGACGAGCTCCGCATAGTCCTCGTCGCTGATCTTGCCCACGCTGCGCTCGAACTCGAGGTCCTTGAGCGCGCGCAGGACGGCCTGCTTCTGTTCTTCCTCGGCACGGGGTACGCCGATCGCATAGGCGTCGGCGCCGCTGAGCGCTGTCTCGCCCAGCAGCGTGCGCAAGCTCGACCAGAAGAGCACGATGACGCCGAGGAGCACGCCGCTCGCCAGCACCAGGATCGCCAGCGCAGGCCCGACGAAAGTACCCGCCAGGACGCAGCCCCCGAGCACCACGATGGGGTAGATGAGCTTCGCGTACTCGGTCACGCGGTCATCGAGCGAGGTGCCGCGCGCGGGTGACGCGGGTGACGCGGGTGACGCGGGTGACGCTGGCGGCGAGGCCTCCTGGGCAGACCTGGCGTCGTCGGTACCGGTGGGAGCGGTGCCGGCGGCGTCGCTGCCAGCGGTATCCTCGCTGTCGTCGTCGTCTTCGGTGTCAGAGGGAGCGGGCTCCACGGCGGGCTTCTTGGGGCTCATTCGCGGTTGAGCTTCTCCAGCTCCTGGTCGAGGCGGTCGTCGTACTCGTCGCGCCTGTCCGTCGCAACGGCGTTGGTGTCGGTGGGAGGCGCGGCGGCGCGTTCCTCGTCGCTGCGTCGCCGCCAGCGCCTGAGTGTCACCACGAGGAGCGCGGCTCCCAGGCCTATCGCGGCGAGCGGGACGAGGTAGAGCGCGCGCGAGGCCCCCTGGTTGCGCGGCACGGAGAGGGCCTGGGGTCCGAAGCGCCCGATGTAAGCATCCTGGATCTGGGAGATCGTCTTGCCTGCGCCGAGATCGGCGCGCAGCTCGTCGCGGATGGCGTGGGCCGTGCCGCAGGTGCAGGTCCCCAGCGTCTCCCGGGGGCAACCACACATGCACAGCAAGCTCCAGAAGAGCTGCCGCTCTTCCTCGGTCTCGATGCCCACCGTCCCCCAGCGCGCCATGATCCCCTGACCATGCGCGGGCTCCGGGGAGCGCAGCATCACGAAGAACCCGATCACTCCTGCGAGGAGGAGGGTTGCTGCCTGGAAGAGGCGTCGTCGGGTGTTCATGGAGACGTGTGTACCGCCGGTGCAGCAGCAGGCGGCAGGATGTCGCCGGCACCCGGCAAGCCCGCGGCCGAGGAACCAGCCTCCCATGGTGCTTCGCGCATCTGTTCGGCGCGTGGCCCCCAGCGCTCGGTGATCGTCCCTCCGCCGTAGGCCATGGCTGGCCCTCCGGCGAGGAGCAACCCGAACAGGAGCGAGGTCCCCACGGACGCTGCGGCCCGCACGTAGGCAAAGGCTCCCGCTTCCTCGAAGGTGATCTCGGGCCACATCGCCACGATGGCTCCGAGCGCGAGGACGACGGCGCCTACCCACATGAACGAGATCAGGCTGTTCACGTGGAGCTGGAACGAGGCGCGCTTGTCCTGCGGGTTCGCCATCCCGAGGACCACGTACAGGTCGTTGCGGAGGGTGACGTGGAGCGCCACCTCGCTGGAGGGCATGTCGCCGGCCTTGTAGATGAACTTCGCCGGGCTGATACGGCCGACAGGCTTGCCGTGCCGCTCCACGTCGAGGTCCGCGAAGAGCATCCGCTTCTCGGTGTCCAGCTCCATGCGGGTGCCCTGGTAGGAGAGCTTGTACTCCTCGATGGTGACCGTCTCCCCTGGCTTGAGCGTCACCTCCTTGTCGACGCCCCAGGCGCGCCCTGCGAAGCCGACGAACATGATCGCGATGCCCACGTGGACGATGTAGCCGCCGTAGCGGCGCCGCGACTTCGCGACCAGGTTGAAGAGCGAGGCGAAGACCGACTCACCGCCGCGCTTCTGCCGCGCCGCGATCCCGCGCGCGAACTCCTGCACGACGACGGTGACGTTGAAGGCGGCGAAGGCGATGGTGAAGAAGGGGTAGGTGGAAGCCATGCCGGCCAGGGCGCGTCCGAGCGTGCCTTCATAGATGGGATCCACGGCCACGAACGCGGGGAAGCCGACCCGGCGCCCGAGGAGCAGGTGGGCTCCGGCGACGAGCACCATGACGGCCACCGGCCACCGGAAGCTCTTGCGGAACAGCTCCGGCGACGTCTTGCGCCACCCGAGGAGCGGGGCGATGCCCATGAGCAGGAACACGGTGAGCGCGATCGGCGGTATCCAGGCGTTGTAGAAGGTCGGTCCGAGCGCCGACTTCTGATCGAGCAGCCACTCGCTGATGCGCGGCCACACGGTGGCCGCCGCGATGAACACCATCAGGCTGAACAGGCCCCAGTTGTTGAGGAGGAAGGCCGTCTCGCGCGAGAGGACGGACTCGAACTGCCCCTGGCTGCGCAGCCTGGGGAGCCGGTAGACGATGAGGGCCGCGCAGGTCGCGATGATCAGGCCCATGAAGTAGACGAAGAAGATCCCGATGCCGGACTGCGCGAAGGAGTGCACGCTGGCGATCAGGCCGGAGCGGGTGAGCCAGGTGCCGAAGATGGTGAGGAAGAACGTCATGCAGATCAGGAAGACGTTCCAGACCTTGAGCATGCCCCGGCGCTCCTGGATCATCGTCGAGTGCACGTAGGCGCTCGCGGTGAGCCACGGGAGGAACGCCGCGTTCTCCACGGGATCCCAGGCCCAGGGGCCACCCCAGCCGAGTTCCTCGTAGGCCCAGAGCATGCCGAGCACGTTCCCGATGGAGAGGAACAGCCAGGAGAAGAGCATCCACTTGCGCGTGGCCACGATCCACTCGCTGTCGAGCCTTCCCGTGGCCAGCGCGGCGACGGCGAAGGCGAAGGGCACCGCCGCGCTCGTGAACCCGATGTAGAGGCTCGGCGGGTGGATGATCATGTAGAAGTTGCGGAGCTGGTAGTTCAGGCCGCTGCCGTCCACCGGCGCGCCCGCGACGTTCGTGGAGAACGGGTTCGCGGCGAAGATCATCAGGATCGCGAAGAACATGAGGATGCTCATGAGCGTCGCGATCACGTAGGGCTGAAGCTCCAGATACCGCCGCTTGAGCCAGATCACGCAGCCGGCGGAGAAGATGCCGGTCAGGAACAGCCACCAGAGCAGCGACCCATCCTGACCGCCCCAGAGCGCCGCGATCAGGTAGGGCGTGCTCATCGAGCGATCGCTGTACCGCGAGACGTACGAGAGCCGGAAATCGTGGCTCACGAACGCATACGCCAGCACCAGCACCCCGAGGCCGATGAGCGCCACGGTCCCGTAGGCACCGAGCCGCGCGGCTTGCAGGAGCCGCGGGCGACCCTGGCCTGCCGCAAGCGCGACCGCGAAGGTGTAAGCGGCCGCCACGAGGATGGCGTAGAGGACACCCGTGCCGAACTCAGGTAGGGACTGCCACATTGAAGTGGGCGCAGCTTAGGCGGGGAAGGGGCGGGGGGCTAGCGGAGGCGAGGGGGCACGGGGGGGCTGAGCGGGCGGGGATGAGCGGGCGGGGATGAGCGGGGAAGAACGCGCGTGACCGCGGGGTGAGGTCGCGACGTTCGCGACGCCCTGAATGCTCCGGGGAAGGCACGCCGCGTGAGGCACCGCGCCGCGTCAATCGACCGCGCTGACCGTGCATCACGCCGCGTCGCCTGCATGCACGGCCATCCGCGAGGCAGCCGCGGATCGCTGTATTATAATGAACCTATGGGTCAGCACGCTGAAAGCCTTCGCTCCGACGAACTCATCTATGACTGGAACGAAGTCGGTCGGAAGGGTCGTCTGATCCCGCCGGGTATCACCTTCTTCGACGAGACCCTGCGCGATGGACTGCAGAACCCCTCCGTCGCCGATCCGAACATCGAGCAGAAGCTCAAGCTCCTGCACCTCATGGCTGCGATCGGCATTCACGTCGCCGACATCGGCTTGCCGGGTAGCTCGCAACGCGCGTTCAACGACGTGCTGCGGATGTGCCGCGAGATCACCGATCATCGCTTGCCTCTCCGCGTGGCGTGCGCGGGGCGCACCGTGGTCGCGGACATCACCCCGATGATCGAGATCTCGCAGCGCGCGGGCATCCCGGTCGAGGTCTATGCCTTCATCGGCTCGAGCCCCATCCGCCAGCTCGCGGAGGAGTGGGACGTGGACCTCATCGCGAAGCGGAGCGCCGAGGCGATCGACGTGGCGGTCAAGGCAGGCCTGGAGGTCGCTTACGTCACCGAGGACACGACGCGCTCGCGGCCGGAGGTGCTGGCGACGCTGTTCAAGATGGCCATCGATCATGGCGCCTCGAGGCTCTGCCTCTGCGACACGGTGGGGCATGCGACGCCCGACGGCGTGCGCAACCTGGTCAACTTCACCCAGGCCATCGTGGCGGGCTCCGGGGCGAAGGTCGGCATCGACTGGCACGGCCACAACGATCGTGGCCTGGCGCTCGAGAACGCACTCTGGGCCCTCGAGTTCGGCGCAGACCGCGTCCATGGCACGGCGCTCGGGATCGGCGAGCGGGTGGGGAATGCAGCGATGGAGCTCATCCTCCTCAACCTGAAGCTCCTCGGTCAGCTCGAGCAACAGGATCTCACCCGCTTGCTCGACTACTGCCAGACGGCTGCCGAGGGCGTGGGGTGGGACATCCCGATCAACTATCCCCTCGTCGGGCGTGATGCCTTCCGCACCGCGACCGGGGTGCACGCAGCAGCCATCATCAAGGCCAAGCAGAAGGGCGACGACTGGCTGGCGGACCGCATTTACTCGGGGGTCCCCGCCGGGATGTTCGGCCGCAAGCAGGAGATCTGCGTGGGGTACATGTCCGGCGCCTCCAACGTGAACTACTGGCTGCGTCAGCGAAACATCGAGCCTTCCAAGGAGCTCTGTGACGCCATCCTCGCCAGAGCGAAGACTTCCGATCACATCCTCAGTGACGAGGAGATCCTCGCGGTCGTCGCCCAGCACTCCGGGCGCTGAGCCAGGAGCGCCGAGGGCTCGGCATTGCAAGACGCGGCGGGGCATCGCAAACTCCGCGCCCACCAAACCTCCAGCAGCAAGCACAGGACACAGACATGGCCAAGCTCAGCAAAGAAATCGTGATCGTCGGCGCCAAGCGTACTGCCTTCGGGACCATGGGCGGCGCCCTCAAGGGACTGTCAGCCAACGATCTCGCCGTGCACGCTGCCAAGGCTGCCGTCGCCCAGAGCGGAGCCGCGCCGGGTGACTTCGGTCACGTCATCGTGGGCAACGTCATGCAGACCAGCTCGGATGCCATCTACTGCGCGCGTCACGTGGGGCTCAAGGCGGGGCTGCCCATCGAGGTCCCCGCGCTCACGGTGAACCGCCTCTGCGGCTCTGGCTTCGAAGCGGTCATCCTGGGCGCCGAGCGGTTGCTGCTCGGCGATGCAGAGGTGGTCCTGGCAGGCGGGACCGAGAACATGACCCAGGCGCCGCACATCCTCCGAGGGGGCCGGGAGGGCTACGCCTTCGGCAAGCCCCCGGCCCTGGAAGACTCGCTCTGGAGCGCGCTCACGGACAGCTACTGCAACGCGCCCATGGCGATCACGGCCGAGAACCTGGCGACCAAGTACGGGGTGAGCCGGGACGACTGCGACGAGTACGCCATCCGTAGCCAGAAGATGTGGGCCGCGGCGAACGAGGCAGGGGCGTTCAAGGACGAGATCGCGCCCATCGAGCTCCCGGGCAAGAAGGGAGCGCCTCCCGTGCAGTTCGCCACGGATGAACACCCCCGCCCTCAGACGACGAAGGAGGCTCTCGCCAAGCTCAACCCCGTCTTCAAGAAGGACGGCGTGGTCACCGCCGGCAACGCCAGCGGCATCTGTGACGGGGCCGCCATGCTGGTGCTCACCACCGCCGAGACCGCGCGTGCCCGCGGGTTCCAGCCGCTGGCACGCGTGCTGAACTGGGGTGTCGCCGGCGTGGAGCCCTCGCTCATGGGCATCGGCCCCGCCTACGCGATCCCCAAGGCTCTCGATCGCGCGGGCATTGCCCTCGGCGACGTGGATCTCTTCGACATCAACGAAGCGTTCGCGCCGCAGTGGCTCGCCGTTCAGAAGCACCTCGAGCTGCCTGCCGAGAAGTGCAACGTCAACGGCGGAGCGATCGCGCTCGGTCACCCCCTCGGCGCGTCGGGGGCGCGGATCACGGCGAACCTCGTGTACTCCCTCCGACGCACGGGTAAGCGCATCGGTGTGGGCAGTGCTTGCATCGGCGGCGGTCAGGGCATCGCCATCGTGCTGGAACGCCTCTGAGTCTCCACGAGGGGACTCGCGTCCCCTCGCCCCGTCGGGAGTGAATCCCGTCGGGTCCCCACTCCCCTCGAACCGCTCTCACCAGCCGCCTCGCCATGCAGGCCCCGTCCCTCGCGGCCATGTGAGCGCTCGCCTTCGCGGCGATCCGGGGTACACAGACGGTACTCGTGGCTTCTCCGCCCTCCTCCGCATCCTGGCGTTCCCAGCGCTCTCGGGTCGACACCGCGCTCGTCTGGGTCGCCGCGTTCTTCTGCTTTCTGATCATCACCACGCTCCAGGACGTGGTGCTGCGGGTGCTGCCGCTGCCTCCCATCCCGGCGCCTCCCTTGCCCGAAGAGGTTGCGGTCAGGGACGCGGCGCTCACCGCGACGGTGCGCGACGAACAGGGTCGATCTCTGCCGGGTGCCAGTGTCCGTGTCTTTGCCATCCATGACGACCGCGCCTGGTTCGTCGGCGAGCAGCGCGTGGATCAGGAGGGAAGGGCCCAGTTCGACGGTCTTCCACGCGGTGAGGTCTGGGTCATGGCCTACGGTGAGGCCCGCGCCCGCGCCTCAGCGCGTCTCATCCTCACCTCAGGGCCGCGTTCGTTGGACCTCACCTTGCTGCCCGGGAAGGTGCTCGATGTCGTGGTCGTCGACGACGCCGACAGGCCAGTCCCCGACGCCGAGATCACCCTCACTGCAGCCGATCCCCTGCCCTTTGTGGCGGTGACCGGGGCCGACGGTCGGGTGCGGTTCGATCGACTCGGACCCGCGCCTTATGGCGTGCGGGGTGCTGCGGCAGGCTTCGAAGAGACCGTGCGTACCGGCATCATGCCAGGACCGTTTCCTCTCCGCCTCAAGCTCGACCGCCTCGGGGCGCTGACCGTCCGGGTGATCGACGGTGCGGGAGTGCCGGCCGAGGGCGCCGAGGTCCTCGCGGCCGGCACGGGCCTCTGGCCAGCACGGCGGACGACCACCGATGCCAGCGGTAGGGTGCACATCGCTGGGCTGCGCACAGGCGTGTACGACCTCAAAGCGCAGCGCGGGGATAATGTGAGCACCACCGCGTTCGCGGTCCCGGTCGAGCAGGGCGCGGGCAAGGAGGTGGAGCTCGTCCTCATGCCGGGGCGACGCGTGCGGGTGCTGGTCACGGACGGTGAGGGCACAAACGCCTCCACCGTGAAGAACGCCAGCGTCGTGCTCGCGGAGAACGGCCTCTCCTCGTTCCCGCTCCACGGGCGCACGGGCGACGATGGATCGGTCTCCCTCGGTCCGATCGCTGAAGGCCCGGCGAGCGTCTCGGCGTGGGCGCCGGGGTTCGTGCAGCGCAGTGCGGTCCCCATCGAGGATACCGCCCTCGAGGTGCGCATCCCGCTGCTCCGTGGGGCTGCCCTCGTGGGCGACGTGGTCGACGATCGCGGCTACCCGATCGCTGGCGCGACCATCGAGATCATCGGCGCCGACCCTGACGGCATGCCCATCGACGAGACCATGGCCATGACCGAGTTCCGGGAGGGCCACTTCCTGCGCGCTTTGCAAGGACCGGTCTCGCTCATCCCGGTGGGAGAGCTCGGGGTCATGGCGGGCCCGATTCCCGACATTCCCCGGGGTGATCTCGCCTCCCCTGTCGCGGCTGGCGCAGGAGACCCCCTCGCCGCGACCACCCCTGCGGCTGGCGAGCCGTGGGTCACCCGCCGTGATGGCACGTTCCGCGCCGAGCCGGTCACTCCTGGCCGGGTTCATGCGATCGTGCGCCACCCCGATCACGTGGAGGCCCTCAGCGAGGCGGTCACCCTCAAGCCGGGCGGCGAGGCCCGCGTGCACATCGTCCTGCGTCAGGGTGGGCTGCTCGAAGGCCGCGTGATCGAGGAGGACCGCTCGCCCGTCGCCGGCGCCCGCATCGAGCTCGCGGCCACCCAGGGCTCGCTGGAGCGCGTGACCTACTCTGCGGACGACGGCACCTTCGCCTTCGCGGCCGTCCCTGACGAGGTCTTGCTCTCGGTTTCCCGCCCCGAGTCCCCGGGCGACATCGTGGTGCGCGTCCTCGTCACGGTCCCGGACCGCGACCGCAAGCAAGTGGAGATCCTCCTGCCCCGTCGCCGCGACGCGGTGGCGATCCACATCGACGATGACCGCGGCTACCCCCTCGACCGCGTCGAGGTGCGGGTCGTCTCGCTCGACGTCGCCGTGCCGCTGCGCAGGACCCTGTTCACGGATGATGACGGCAACACCACCCTCCCCGATGCCGTCGGCCTTCCCCTCAGGGTCACCTTGCTCCGCCCTGGCAGCGCGCCTCTGGTCGAACCCATCGCGGCAGCGCCCGCGGAGATGCGCTTCGCCCTGCGCCCCGGCGTCCGGGCCTCCGGCGAGGTGACCGGTGGAGGTGGCCGCGATCGCCTGGAAGGCGCGGAGGTGACGGCGTACACCCTCGCCGGTGTCCGCCGCACCGTCACCAGCGACCAGGGCACGTACACGCTCGCGGATCTGGCGCCCGGGCGAATCCGCCTCGTCGTCCGCCACGAGGAGTACGCCCAGACGGAGGTGATCCTCTCGGTGGAAGGCGACAAGGATCGCCCAGCCGACCTCGGAACCATCGACCTCCCGGCGGCGGGCGAGGTCGAAGGCGAGGTGCTCGATCCCGACGGCGAGCCCGTGGCTGGCGCGCGCGTCGCCCGGGACCGGGTGCCGAGCTACCTGCCCCTCGGCCCCCTGCCGGCGGGTGTGGTCACCACGGACCGCGAGGGCCGCTTCATCCTGCGTGGTGTCCCTGCAGGCGATGCCACGATCGAGGCCTACACCGCGGATCTCGGCCGTGTGAGCGAGGTGACGCCGGTGAGAGCAGGGCAGACCACGACCCGGGTGCGCCTCACGCTGCCCGGCGACACCCCCCGCCCGGAGGCCCGGGGTGCCGGGAGCGTGGCGCTCACGCTGGGTGTGGTCCGGGGCGCCGTGGTGGCGCTGCTGGTGCCTCCAGGGGGCGAGGCAGAACTCGCGGGTGTCGAGCCCGGCGACCGGCTCCTCTCCGTGAACGGCCGTGATGTGCGCTCGATCAATGAAGCGCGCCGCCGTCTGACCGGCCCCCTCGCGGAGGATGTGGTCGTTCAGCTCAGCCGAGACGAGGGGGGCACCACCTCCCGCTGGATGACCCGTATCCGGCGCGAGCGGGTGCGGCGCTGAGCCTCGGGTCAGCGCGCCGGATGCGCCGGATGCGCCGGATGCGCCGGATCACGACCGCTTTCGCCGTGGTCCGGGGCGGCCAGCCCGTTCAGTTCTGGGCCTTCGCCAGCACGATCTCCTGGCCACCCCCGATGGCCCAGCGGAGCGTGCGGTCCTCCTGCCCGAGCGTGAACTGAGCCTCGTCACGGGTGCCCTCGGGCCTCATGAAGGCGACGGTCACCTGATCCCCCTCGGTCTTGGTGACCTTGAACGTGCCGCTCCGCGGGCTCTCCGCGGGGATGGTCACCGTCACCTTGCTCCCACTGAAGTCGATCGCCGTCCCGGTGACCCACCCCGTGGCGCGGGCCGACTGGTCCTGCGGAGCATTGGCGATCGATTCGCCGAGCCAGCGGCCTTGCAGCCGATCACGAGGACTCTTCGAGCAGCCGGCAACAGCCAGCAGGGTGGTCGCGAGGGCAAGTGTGGTCGGAACGCGGGTGCGCATGGGCCCAGACTCCAGGTGGGTTGTAGTGGGCAAAATCGTAGTGACACTGGAACGTGGGGCCAAACAAATGTAGGACAGTTGGATACACCGGCGCGCTCTGCCGAGCGCTCCAACCTTCTGTGCCCCCCTGGTTTCGCGCTAGGGTCGCCCCAACCCTCGACCCGAGCCTCCTGCGGCACCTTGAGCAACGAGTTCAGCCACCTTCGCCTCCCCAGCGACGCCCGCGCGCGCCTCCTCGACGACATCGTTGCCCGGTCCGGTGACCGCTCCAGCGGACCGCCCGTGGTCGTCTTCGACCTGGATGGCACGCTGATGGACAACCGCCCCCGGGTGGTCGCCATCCTCCAGGAGCTCGCCGAGGAGTGGCGCCGCAAGCACCCCGAGGCCGCGGCGCTCATCGCTTCCGCGCGTCCCGAGCACATCGGCTACGGCTTCCAGGACAACCTGCGGCGCCTCGGTGTCGTCGACGACGCCCTCCACGCCTTTGGCCTCGAGTTCTGGAAGACGCGCTTCTTCAACGATCCCCACATGCGCCACGACGTCGAGGTCCCCGGCGCCCGCGACTTCGCGTGCGCCTGCTACGACGCGGGCGCCACCCTCGTCTACCTCACCGGCCGCGACCTGCCGAACATGGCCCTCGGCTCCTTCGCCAGCCTGCGTGATCTCGGCTTTCCCATCGGCGTGGTCGGCACGGAGCTCGTCGTCAAGCCAGCGTTCGACATCCCCGACCACGAGTTCAAGCGCAACGTCGCCCCCGCCCTCGCGCGGCTCGGCCGCGTGATCGCGGCCTTCGACAACGAGGCAGCGAACTGCAACCTCTTCGTCGAGTTCCACGCCGCCAGCACCGTCGTGTTCCTCGACACCCAGTACGCCCCGAACCCCCCGAAGCTCGACACCTCCGTGCGTGTCATCGACACCTTCGAGCGCTCGTCGTGAGCGTACGGAGGAGGTCCGCGCCCACGCTCCTCTGCGCGACTTGCCTGGTGGGCGCGCTGGCCCTCACGGGCCTCACGACCACCTCCGGCTGCGACGTCACCAGGCCTCCTGACCCAGGCGCGCCCGAGGCGGGCACGAGCCCCAACGCCAGCATCTTCCCCGCCCCCCTCGCCAGCGAAGTCCCCGAGCTGCCCGACGCCGGGGCTCCTGCCGACGCTTCCACGGACGCCGATGCCGGAGGGCGGACGTCCTCCGCCGACGAGCGCCGCCGCGCGTCGCTCACCGACAGCGGTGCTCCGTCTCCTGTTTCCCTCGCCCCCGACGCGGAGCTGCCGGCTGAAGCGCCCTCCACGCGCGATGTCGCTGGTGTCACCCTCGAAGCCTTCTGGCGCTGGCGCGACATCCCTCCCGCTCCGCGCGGCCCCGAGGTCTCCCTGGAGGGCATCAAGACCGCGCAGCGGCTGACCGCGCTCACGTGGTCGATGGACCTCGCCGACACGGGCCGGCTGCGGATCCGCTTCACCTCACGCGCGCTCCCGCTCCCGGCCGGCGCTGAGCTTCGCGCCCGCTCCGACCGCTACGGCGCCATCGTGCTGTGGCCGAACAGCTCTGACTACCGGGTCATCGCCCCTGGCGCGCTGCGCACCACCCTCGGCGAGCGCCGCGTCGACGTGACCCCCCTCGCCGCGGGCACGGTCAAGGCCGAGGGCGAGGGCCGCCGCCTCGGCGTTCCCGTACGGCGGATCGAGATCGCCTCCGGGCTCGGGTCACTGCGCCTCGAGCTCGGCAAGGTGCCGGAAGCGGGTGAGGGAGGCGCCGTCCTGTGCCGCTCCCTCGTGGAGATCGCGGGCATCGACCCTCACACCACCGAGTGCCAGTCCGGCGAGGTGCCGCTGCTCGCCGCCTACACCTGGCAGGAGGGGGGTGGCATCACCCTGGAGGTCACGACCCTCGCGAAGCGCACCGACCTCGCCTCCAGCGAGATGCTCGTCCCACCTCCTGGCGCCCGGTGGAACCCCTCGGGTTTGCCCACCGCGCCTGGCGGCGTGTTCCTCACCCGCGACGAGATCGCCGCTTTCCGCTCGGCCCCGCTCCAGCTCCCGCCGCCCAGCGCCCCTGGTGCTCCTGGCGAGGGTTTCCTCGCGGTCAACCAGCTCGACACGCTCCATTACCTGCTCGTGGATGGTGTCGCCGTCGTCGCCGTCCCGCCGCTCAGTGAACGCTACGTGATCGGCACCACGCGCGGTCGCTACGCCGTCCAGTGGCGCACCTTCCTCGGCGAGTCGATCGGACCCGTGCTCCAGACCGAGATGCCAGCGCGCCTCGTCCTCGGCGAAGTGGACGCCGGCGCGCCGGACGGCGGCTGACGTCCGGGTCTCGTCGCCCGAGCAGCCCGCGCCCGCGCTCCGCGTCAGCGATCCGCATCAGCGATTCGCGCCTCCCAGCCAGCTCAAGCCCTCAGCTCATGACGCGCGAACAGCTCCCGCAGCGGCTCGGGGAGGCGCTTCAACGCGAGGTCGTGGTTGACCGTCGCCAGCAGGGTCTCCCCCTCGCAGACCAGCTCCGCGCCGCGCAAGATCCGGTAGGTGAAGCGGATCGTGGCGCGCTTGACGTCGTGGCAGGTCGTCTCCACGACGAGCTGATCATCGAAGCGCGCCGCCTTCCGGTAGCGCACCCGCGCCTCCACCACGGGAAGGTGCACGCCCGCGCGCACGAAGTCGTCGTAGGAGACCCCGCGCCGGTGGAGCCAGTCCACCCGACCCGCCTCGAAGTACGTCAGGTAGTTGGCGTGGTGAACGACGCCCATCAGGTCGGTCTCGCAGAAGCGCACCTGCAGGTGCATGCGCGACGTGCGGTGGTCACGGGCGTCGGTCGGCGGAGGCGCATCACTCATGTGCCGTGAGCCTACCGACGCGGCGCAGAGACCGACAGGACCCTGATTCGGGTACGCGGTACCAGTCACCAGTCCCCCGTCCCCCAAGGTCGTCCCGGGCCCTCGGCGCGGCGTTCGAGCGAAGTCACGGGGGTAGCGACCATCGGGAGCGTAGAGACCGAAGGTCCCTGAATTGCCGTACGCAGTACCTAGGCGCGGCGACGTTGAGGTGTTAGCTCGCGACCATGGTGCATACCAACGTCCGGACGCTGCTCTCTGCCGAGGACATCGCTGCCCGCGTGCGCGAACTCGGGGCCGAGATCACCCGTGAGTACGCCGGCAGGAGGCTGGTCCTCGTCTGCGTCCTCAAGGGCAGCTTCGTCTTCACCGCCGATCTCCTGCGCCAGATCGACCTCCCCCTCAGGGTCGAGTTCCTCGGCGTGCGGAGCTACGGAGAGGGCACGAGCTCCACCGGGGTCGTGCAGATCACCCAGGATCTCACCCAGCCCATCGAAGGAGACGACGTGCTCATCGTCGAGGACATCGTCGACACCGGGCTGACCATCTCCCACCTCCTCCAGCTCCTCCGCACCCGCATGCCGAGCAGCGTCAAGGTCTGCTCGCTGCTCCACAAGCCGGCGCGCGCCCGCGTCGAGGTCCCCATCCATTACCTCGGCTTCACCATCGAGGATAAGTTCGTCGTCGGCTACGGCCTCGACTGGGCCGAGCGCTACCGGAACCTCCCCTTCATCGGCGTCGTGGAGGCGCAGTGAGCAAGCGCCTCCTGATGCTCGAGAAGATGACCCAGGGTGGCTCGAAGGACCCGTTCCACTGGTACGCCCTCGCCCTCGAGTATGCCGGCCAGGGCCGCCACGACGACGCGCTCGCCACGTTCAAGGCCCTGCGCGCCGCCGACGAAGGCTACGTGCCGATGTACCTCATGTGCGGCACCATGCTGGCCAAAGCCGGCCGCGCCCTGGACGCGGAAGAGTGGCTCACCACCGGCCTCGACATCGCCCAGCGCAAGGGCGACGCCCACGCCCTCTCCGAGCTCCGCGAAGCGCTGAGCGGCGTCCGCGACATCACCGAACACTGAGGTACTGCGTACGGCAACTCAGGGGCCTCGCGGCCCCTACGCTCCCGATGGTCGGTACTGCGTACGGCAACTCAGGGACCTCGCGGCCCCTACGCTCCCGATGGTCGGTACTGCGTACGGCAACTCAGGGGCCTCGCGGCCCCTACGCTCCCGATGGTCGCTACCCCTCGCGCGCCACACCGCACGGAGCGGTGGCCAGGCGACGGACGCCGGCTCTCCCGGGCTCACCCCTCCTGCCCACCGCGCTGGCGGCGCAGGCGCTCGCCGATGGAGCGCTCGTAGCCCCGGTCCGTGGGCTCGTAGAACCGCGCGCCCAGAAGCCCCTCGGGCAGGTACGTCTCTCCCTCCGCCACCCCCCCTGCCTCGTCGTGCGCGTACCGGTAGTCCTTGCCGTATCCCTCCGTCTTCATCAGCGCCGTCACCGCGTTGCGCAGCTTGAGCGGCACCGGCAGCGCCCCGTGCGCCTGGACCGCCGCCTGGGCCGCGTGCCAGGCCATGTTGCAGGCGTTCGACTTCGGCGCCGTGGCCAGGTAGAGCGCCGCCTGCGCCAGCGGATACATCCCCTCCGGCATCCCCAGCCGCCGGAACGCCGCGTCGGCCGCGACCACCACCTCGAGCGCGCGCGGATCCGCGTTCCCCACGTCCTCGCTCGCGAAGATGATCATCCGCCGGAGCAGGAACAGCGGATCGTCGCCAGCTTCGATCATCCGCATCAACCAGTAGATCGCCGCGTCTGGATCCGAGCCGCGCATCGACTTGATGAAGGCGCTGATCACGTTGTAGTGCTCCTCGCCGGACTTGTCGTAGAGCAGCGTCTTCTGCTCGCTCGTCCCCGCCACGAGTTCCCGCGTGATCCGGGGCATCCCGGCGCGTGCCGCCTCGTCGGCGACGATCTCCAGCGTCGTCAGCGCCCGCCGCGCATCGCCCTGCGCGAGCGCAGCGATCGCCGCGAGGGCGTCCTCGTCGGCCTCGATCCTCTCCGCGAGCCCCTCGGGTGACACCAGCGCCCGCGCCAGCAAGGCCTCGATCTGGGGCGCGCCGAGCGGCTGCAACCTGAACACCTTGCACCGCGACAGGAGCGGCGCGTTCACCGCGAACGACGGGTTCTCCGTGGTCGCCCCGATGAGGGTGATCGTCCCGTCCTCCACGTGCGGCAAGAACGCATCCTGCTGCGCCCGGTTGAACCGGTGGATCTCGTCCACGAACAGGATGGTGCGCTTCCCCTCCATGGCCCGCACCTCGCGCGCCTCGTCGAGGATCCCGCGCAGCTCCGGGATGCCCCCGAGGACCGCGTTGAACGGCACGAACCGCGCCTTCGTCGCCCCCGCCACGACGCGCGCCAGCGTCGTCTTCCCGGAGCCTGGCGGCCCCCACAGGATCATCGACGGCACCCGGTCGGCGGCGATGGCCCGCGAGAGCAGCCGCCCCTCGCCGAGCAGGTGCTCCTGACCCAGCATGTCTCCCAGCGCCTTCGGGCGCGCCCGCTCCGCCAGGGGCATCGTCGCCTTGAGCGCCGGGTCCCGCTGCGCCGCCGCCTCGAACAGCGTCGGCCCTTGCCTGCCTGCGCCCCCCGCCGCGCGCCGACCTCGCGGGGCGCTCATTGCAGCACTGGCATCCGCCCCTCCGACAGCAAGATCTCCGCCGCGCGCCGCGCCTGCCCCGGATCGTTCCCCACCCACCGCACCGTACCGTTGCCGTCGATCACGAACGTCAGCGGCACCTGGGAGACCCCGTACTCGCTCGCGAGGCGCTGGTCCGGATCCATCACGATCGGGAACGTCGTCCCCGTCTGCCGCGCCATCCTCATGGCGGCTCCCGCCGAGTCGTCCACGCTGACCCCGATCACCATCACCCCATCCGCCTGACGCTCACGGAACAGCGCATCCAGCGCGGGCATCGACACAGTGCACGCTGCACACCACGAGGCCCAGAAGTCCACCACGATGACCCGCGTCAGGTAGTCCCCTGGCACTCCCACCTCGCGCGTCCCCATCGCCTCGGCCTCGAACACCGGCGCTGCGGTGTTCATCAGCGGGTGCCTCACCGAGGACGGCATCTTCGGCCCCCCGCACCCCGCCAGCAGCGCCCCTGCTGCGGCGGCCAGCACCACCCCCTGCCACGACCGCTTGCCTCGCATGGACCGAGCCTACTGCGCGCCCTGGCTGCGCGACCCGAAGATTGCCGTCCCCACCCGCACCCAGGTCGCCCCCTCCGCGATCGCCCCCTCGAAGTCGTGCGACATCCCCATCGACAGCTCGGGCAGCACCTCCGCGCCCCCGTGCCGATCGCGCAGCGCCCGCAGCGCCGCGAAGTAGGGCCGCACCGCCGCGGGATCCTCCAGGTAGGGCGCGATGGCCATCAGCCCCACGCTCCTGAGGTGCGCACAGCGCTGCGCCGCGCCGAGCACCGCCTCCACCCCCTCGGGCGTACATCCCCCCTTCGTCGCCTCACCGCCCACGTTCACCTCGACGAGCACCCGCAACACCCGCCCGCCCGCAGCCGCGCGCCGGTCCAGCTCCGTCACCAGCTCCACGCGATCGACCGCGTGCACCACGTCCGCCACCTGCGCCACCACCTTCGCCTTGTTGCGCTGGAGCTGCCCGATCGCGTGCCACACGATCCCGGGAAGATCCGAGAGCCGCGCCGCCTTCTCGGCGAGCTCCTGCGCGTAGTTCTCCCCGAAGTCGCGCTGACCCGCTGCATACGCCGCGCGGATCGCCTCCTCGGGCTTGCCCTTCGAGACCGCGATGAGCCGCACCTCGCCCTCGGCGCGCCCTGCCTGACGCGCCGCACTGGAGATGCGGCCCTGCACCTCCGCGAGCCGCGCCGCGATGTCCCCTGGTCTGTGGTCGTCCTGGTCTGCAGAGATCACGCCGCACCATAGCGTGCGGGCTACGGCCTGGGCGACCCACCCAGACCGGATCGTCGTGCCCCACCCTTGCCAAGGTGTGCCGACCTCCCGGAAGGCCTGAGGCCCATTCCATGGGCATTCTCGCGTTCGAGGTCCGGCATGAACCTTGCGATGGCACAGAGTGCCATGCGTATCCCCCCGACCTTCCTTCTGATGTCTGCGGTGCTCGCCTGCGTCATTGCGGTCGGCTGTCTGTTCAACCCTCAGCCTGAACCGCCGCTCACCGACAACTCCACGGGTACCGGCTTGGGCGGCGCCGGGGGTGACGGCGGCACCACCGTTCCCTCGACCTCCACCGAGGACGCCGGGTCTGGCGGCGCCGCTCAGGGTGGCCATGGGGGTGGCTCGGAGCACGCAGGGGGCGGAGGTGGAGCCGGTGGCTCTGGCGGCGAAGGCGGCGAAGGCGGCGCGGGCGGTGGCGCCGGTGGCGCCGGTGGCGCTGGTGGTGCAGGGGGTGGGGGCGGCTCGGTGGGTGGCGACTGAAGCCCCGCGCGTCGATCCCGGCTGGATGTAGAATGGGGAACCTCATGCGCACGAAGCTCCTTTGTTTCCTTGGCGCCCTGCTGGTGGCCGGTTGTGTCTTCAACCCGCAACCCGAGCCGCCCGCGACCCCTGAGGGCGGCGCCGACGCGGAGAACCCCCCCGGTGAGACGAGCACGGGAGACCCGACTGCTGGCGTGGGAGGCAACCCTGGCACCGGCGGCGGTGGGGGCGCGATGGACGGAGCAGGCGGCGGTGGTGGTGTGGGTGACGCAGGCGGCGGCGGCGGCGAAGGCGGCGCGGGCGGCGAGGGTGGTGCCGGTGGCGAGGGCGGCCAGGGCGGCGCCGGTGGCGAGGGCGGCAGCGACTGATCGCGTGAAGGGCGCAGCCTGGGGTTCGCTCCGAAACCTCAGGCGATGTGGTTCAGGTCCGAAGCAGTCGGCCACAGTCCCGAAGCCGCAAGGCGCCCTGGCGGTGCGGTCAGGCGCGCCGCGGCGGCATCCGCGGCCGCATGTACTCGTCGAGCATGTTGGCCACGAAGTCGGCCAGGAGCCCGTCGGCGACGCGCAGGCGGCGCGACATCTCTCGCGCGATGTTCAGCACGAGGAGCGAGTACGCCTTGAGGTCGCGCCGGTAGAGCGTGTCGAGGTCGTGCGCGCTGATCCGCAGCACCCGTGACGGAGAGATCGCCTGCACCGTCGCCGACCTGGGCATCACGTCGAGGATCGACATCTCGCCGAACCAATCGTTCGGACCGAGCACCGCGACACGCGCTTCCAGGTTGCGCTTCGAGCGCTTCAGCACCTCGATCTCTCCGTCGAGCAGCACGAACATGTCGCGCCCGCTCTCTCCTTCCCGGAAGATCACGTGCCCTGGCTCGAGATCCTGCACCTCGAGCGAGCCTGCGAGCATGCGCAGCACCTCGTCCGGCAGTCCTCCGAAGAGCCCGATGTCGCGCAACCGCGAGGCCAGATCGGTGTCGTGATTGGCAAGCATGCGAGCGATTCTACCTCGCCTCTTCGGCGACCGGGGCGAGCTCCTTGGTGAAGACGACCCGCGGACGATCGGGTCCGGCGTAGTCCGCCACCTCTTCCTGAGACCAGCCGAGCGCAGCGTGGAACCGCACCGAGCCCTCGTTGCCCAGGGTGGTGATCGCCTTCATCGACGCGCACCCCTCGCGCTGGCAGTCCTGCTCGAACGACTCGTAGAGGAGCCGCGCCACCCCGCGCCTCCGGTATCCGGGGTGAATCCCCACGAGGTGCACGTAGCCGACCGCCTCGTCCGGGCAGCGGAAGCCGAGCAGGAACCCCACCATCTGCCCTTCGTCCTCGACGACGCGCGCGAGCCTGCCGAGCTGGTAGAAGAACATGGGGTGCGCGAGCGCGCTGGTAGGCCCTCCCCACCAGTGGTCGATCACGCGAACGATCTGCGCGAAATCCAGCTTTGTAATCGGACGGGTATTCATCCAGCTCCTGCTTCTCGACGCCAGCCTAGTACACCCTCCCCTGGCCGCGGAAGGCGCCCCCTGCTAGCCAGAGCGCGTGAGCCCTCCCCACGTCCTGATCGCCCCGTCGATCCTCTCTGCCGACTTTGGCCACCTCGCCGCCGAGGTGCAAGCCGTCGAGTCCGCCGGCGCCGACTGGATCCATGTCGACGTGATGGACGGTCGCTTCGTTCCCAACATCACCCTCGGCCCGGTCATCGTCCGCGCCGTCCGGGCCGCCACCCGCCTGCCGATCGACGTTCACCTGATGATCGTCGAGCCTGAGCGCTACGTCGCCGAGTTCGCCGAGGCCGGCGCCGACCGCATCACCGTCCACGTGGAAGCGTCACCCCACCTCCACCGCACCGTCCAGCAGATCCGCGCCGCTGGCGCCCTCCCTGGCGTCACCCTGAACCCCCACACCTCCGAGGAGGCCTTGCGCCACATCCTCCCCGACGTCGACCTCGTCCTCGTGATGAGCGTCAACCCTGGCTTCGGAGGCCAGCGCTTCATCCCTGGCGCCCTCGACAAGCTCCGCGCCCTCCGGCGCATGATCGACGCCACCGGCCGCGACATCGCCCTCGAGGTCGACGGCGGCATCGCCCCGGCCACGGCGCCAGACGTCATCGCCGCCGGCGCCCGCGTCCTCGTCGCCGGCTCCGCCGTCTTCGGCGCCGCCCGCCCTGGTGACACGCACGAAGCCCGCGTCGACAGCTACGCCAGAGCCATCCGCGCCCTCCGCTCCACGGCCGACGGAGCCGCATGATCCGCCGCGCCCTTGCCTTCACGCTCGCGCTCACGCTCGCACTCTCCGCCTGCGCTGGCCCCTCGCCGCACCCCCCCGGCCCTCCCGGTCCTCCCGGTCCTCCGGGCCCCCCCGCCACCGAACCCGCCTCCTCCGACTCCTCCGAAGCGTCCGCGCGCGCCGCAGCCTCCGCGGCTGCGGCGTCCGACGATCCCGACACCCGCGCCGCGCAGGAGGAAGTTCGCCGCATGCTGGCCGTCGTCGCCCGCACCCGCGGCCTCCCGGTCCGCCGCGACGTCCCTGGCCGCGTCCTCGACCGCGCCGCCATCCTCGCCCGCATCCGCGAGCACGTCGCCCGCGACATCCCCCCGGGCGTGCTCACCTTCCAGGGCGAGATCCTCGCCGCCCTCGACCTCATCCCGCCCGACTACGACTACCTCGCCGGCACCTACCGCCTCCTCCAGGGCCGCATCGCCGGCTTCTACGAGCCCGAGGACGCCACCATGTACCTCGTCGACGACCTCGACGACGCCGAGGCCCAGGAGACGCTCGCCCACGAGCTGGTCCACGCCCTGCAGGACCAGAGCTACGACCTCGGCAAGCTCCTCGACTACCGCCCCGGCGACACCGACCGCCTCACCGCCATCCACGCCCTCGCCGAGGGCGACGCCACCAGCGCCATGCTCGACGTCGCGGCCGGCTCCGCCTTCGCCATCGACGAAGCCCTCCTCCGCAAGCTCGTCGCCATGTCCACGGCCATCTCCAGCGTCGGCGACACCCCCCGCGTCCTGCAGGAGTCCCTCGCCGTCCCCTACACCGACGGCTTCGCCTTCGTGCAGCGCCTCCGCCGCGCGGGCGGCTGGCCTGCCGTCGACGCCATCTGGCGCGCGCTCCCTGACAGCACCGAGCAGCTCCTCCACCCCGACAAGCTCGCCTCCCGCGAGCCCCCCATCCCCATCCCCATCCCTCCCCTCGATGCCCTCGGCCCCGCCTTTCGCCCCGTCTTCGACGACGTGATGGGCGAGCAGGCCCTCCGCATCACCTTCGAGGAGTACATCCACCGCGACCCGGCCGCCGTCGCCGCCGCGGGCTGGGGAGGCGACCACATCGTCCTCGCCCGCCGCGAGATCCCCGCCCCCCCTGGCTCCGCCGTCACCCCTGGCGCGGTGGGTGTGCCGGGTGCGGCGGGTGCGGCGGGTGCGGCGGGTGCGACCGAGTACGCGCTCGCCTGGCGCCTCCGCTTCGACACCGCGGCCGACGCCCTCGAAGCCGCCAAGGCCTTCACCGCCCGCTTCGGCCGCACCTGCCGCCTCCGCCCTGCGCTCGGCCCGATCGCGTGGACCCACCGCGGCGCCGACATCGCCCTCGTCGCCGGCCCTTACCAGCGTGACCTCCCCCGGACCCCTCCGACCCCGGTTCCTGCCTCCACCGACGCCGCCGAGGGCGCCGACGCCCCCGTCTCCCCCGCCCCTCCCGCGCGCGGCACGGGCACCTGCGCTCAGGCCAGCACCTGGCTCAAAGCCGTGCTCGCTGCTCCCCCCGGCCCCGCTCCCCGTGGCGCCCACTGACTCCGCGCCACGGCCCGCGTGGTACAACCCTGTTCAGACCACGCGCCCAGGGACGGGCGCTTGCCACGTTCACCCTTGCACGACCGCGCCCCTCACCACGGCGCGGCCCCCACGAGAGCCGACATGAGCATCCTCGACGACGAAAACGCCACCTTCCACGTGGTCATGAACCACGAGGAGCAGTACTCGATCTGGCCCGAGGGCCGTGAGATCCCCGCCGGCTGGAAGGCCGTCGGCAAGACCGGCCCCAAGAAAGAGTGCCTCGCCTACATCGAGGAAGTCTGGACCGACATGCGCCCCCTGAGCCTCCGCAAGAAGATGGAGGAGGACGCCAAGAAGGCCTCGAGCTGAAGAGCCTTCCACCTGCCAGCTCGCGCCTCCCCGGAGACCGAGCTGGCCGGCGCCGACATTGACAGACGCGCCCGAAACGGGCACGAACCTGGCTTCGCGTCCTCTCCCGGAGGAGTGGCCGAGTGGTCGAAGGCAGCGGTTTTGAAAACCGCCGTTGGGGTAACTCAACCAGGGGTTCGAATCCCTTCTCCTCCGCCAGTTTCGTCGAGACAGCGCCGGGTCGCCGGGGCGAGATCCCGAGGCCTCTGCGGGCCCGTCACTCGCAGGACGTCTGGGGAGCGTCCACGTACGCCTCACCGAGCTCCGTCAGCGCCCCGTCGCCTCCGAGCAGGCTCGCGTTCGCCACGTTGTCGGCGCGGCCCGAGAACCACGCATACCGCGCGACGCGCGGCTCGTTCTCCAGGTACGTGAGCGCGTCGACCATGAAGGCCCTCTGCTCGGCGAGCGAGCCCGCGTTGTCGCAGGCGAACTCGGTCAGCCAGATTGGCTTGTCGAACCGCGTCTTGTAGGTCTCGATCTGGTTGATGAGCCACTGGGCCTTGTTGGTCCCGTCGCCCTGGCAGGCCGTGTAGATGTGGACGCCGAGGTAATCGACACGGCAACCCTCGCAGGCGGCGAAGAAGTCGTCGAGGTACGTGAAGGGATCCGTCTCCTGGCACGCGCCTCCGCAGTAGTTCACGGCGGGCGACACCAGCGCGAGGCCGCGCGCGTCGGCGATCGCCTCCACGTGGGGCCAGAGCGCTGCGGCTTCGGCGGCCGACAGGTTGGCCTGCGCGCCGAAGTTCGGCTCGTTGAAGCCGAGCAGGAAGCGCACCCCGTCGGGGATCTCGTCGGCGATCTGCGCAGCCCGCGCGCCGTCGAGGCCGTCGCCGCCCCACACCATCGGCACGTAGTCGACGCCGAGTGTCTCGTAGGCGTCGGGCCGGACGCCTTCGTCGGGAACGTGGGTCCAGTTGTACCACCACGACACCCCAGGCGAGAGCGCCTGCATGTCCGCGGTCGAGTGGTAGCCGTAGGCCACGCCGCGCTTGCAGCCGGTGGGATGGCTGCTCGGCGGCCCGCCCCCGGTCATGCCGGAGCTGCTGCTCCCGACCATCGACCCGCCGTTGCCGCCAGCGCCGCCGCTGCCGCCGCCATCGCCGCCATCGCCGCCAGCGCCTGCTGACGGATCGCTCGCGCCGCACGCGGCTGCCGAGACGATCGCCGCCATCGCTGCGCCACCCAACCACCGCGTCCGTGCGTCATGGAACCTGGTCATGGTCACCTCCACGTGGGTCTCGATCACTCTGGCAGGCGCATCGAGAGCAGCGCATCGACCGTCTCCCGGGACAGACCGCCGGGGAGTGATGGGAGCATCTCGGTGGCCGCCGCGGGGATCCTCTCCGGGTGGATCACCGCGACCTGGATCTCTCGCCGCTGCTCGTCGAGGAGGATCATGAAGTACCGATCGCCGACGGGGCGGCGCCACACGGGGCAGCCGTCCGCGTCGCCGCCGACCTCGATCTCGGGGCCGCTCGCGTAGGCGCTCTGCGCGCAGGCATCGACCACCTCGACGTCGTCTGCGAAGGCGTCGCGGTCACAGCCCTCCCCGCAGACGTTCCCGCCCACGTGACCGGCCTGGTATGCGCGGACGCCGGTGCTCATGAACTCGCGGTTGCTGTACGGGTTGTTGTCGAGCACCACCTCGAAGACGTTGATCTCGCCGCACCCGTCGCCGACCGAGCCTGTCTTCGAGTAGCAGTTGCAGAGCCCGTTCCACTTGCGGCCCCCGTCGCGGATCAGCTCGGACGCGACGAACGCGACCCAGGGGCCCGGGTGGCCTTGCCCGCCGCCGTCGCATTTCTGGACCTCCGCGTCCTCGAACATCATCGACCCGAGGAAGACGATGAGCTTCGAGCCCGACCAGCCGAGGTGGTTGATGCCCGGATCGTCGGGGCAGTAGTAGTCACTCCCGTCCCCGCACGGGAAAGACGCCTCCTGCATGAAGTAGTTCACGCAGTCCTTCTTCGTGAGGTCACCCGTGAAGTCGGCGGACGTCATCTGCCCCTCGGTGACCACGAGGTTCGACCCGTGCCCGCTCTGCGCGTCCCAGGAGGAGACCATCGACCAGGAAGCCGCGCTGGCGCCGGGCTGGTACACGGCGAGCTGCTTCAGGCGGATGGCCTTCATGACCAGGGTCATCTCCTCGTCGAAGGGCGCGAGCGTGGTGCTCGTCGTGTGCTGCTCCTTCATGCAGCAGTGCCCGCCCCAGGTGTCCGTCCCGTCCTTGTAGTCGCAGGCCGGATCGCCTGGCGCGCGGTCGATGCGCCGCGGCCACCACCCGGGCGCGCCCACGTTGGTGAAGGTCATGGTCCCGCCCCGCGTGGGCGTGCTCGGCTCCACGGGGTGCTCACCCAGCCCGCCGCCCGCGCCGCCGCCCACGCCCGTCGTCGTTGACGTTGTCGTGCCGCTCGTCCCGGCGCCCCCTTCGCCACCCGCTCCCTCGCTGCGCGCGCTCCCGCAGGCGCAGGCGAGGAGCGCGAGACCCGTGTGTGCGAACAGTCGCGAGAGCTTCGTCATGGGTGCAGTCTCCTCTTCAGGATCGACGCGACGCTGCCACGCGCTGGCGCGCGTGGAGCAGAGAGTGGAGAGCGGAGATCAGAGATCCTCGATCACGATGAAGGCACGCTGGCCGTCGCCCAGGTGCCCGCTGATCCGGTACGTCGACCGGGCCTGGTCGATCGTGATCAGCCCGTCGCCCGTGGCGCGCGGGAGCCACTCGTCGCCGTCCCACTCGTAGAACAGCTCCCCCTGGAGGACCGCGGCGCTGCCGGGGTCATCCTGCCGGTACAGCTTGATGCGGTAGAGGTGCTCCTGGGGAATCGCCTCGATGTTGCCGGCCAGGTACTCGTCGCGCATCTCCGCGCGCAGTTCCGGCCAGGTGAAGCCCTCGGCATGGCCGACGTTGTAGCCGTCGGCGCTGCAGCCCCAGATGAAGGGCTTGTCGAAGTTGCCGGGCAAGGTGCCGTCCCACTTCGCGACGTCGACCATCGGCTTTCCCTTGTGGCCCCAGTACAGGTGACCCGGTGAGCTGATGCTCGCGTACCCGGGCAAGAGGGTCTCGGCCATGTAGTAGGACTCGTCGCCGGGGAACTGGGTGCGCGTCACCGGCACGGGCTGCGTCGCCTTGTTGATGACCACGCAGCGCAACCCGTCGTCCCACCCCTGACGCCCGAGCGGCACGCCCTTCGGGACGTAGACCTTTCCATCGGTGTCGACGAGGAAGCCGAAGCCGATCTCCTGGTTGATCTCCTTCGGGTTCCACCCGCCGCGGTGGCGCGGCCACTCGGTGTCGGGCGGCGCGAAGAAGCGCAGGCTGACGTCGCTGCCGTTCTTGATGAACCGCCAGGTGGGCCGGAAAGCGCCGAAAATGTCGCCGAGATCGTCGTCGTACTCGGTGAAGTAGCCGTACTCGTACCCAGGCGTGACGTGGTAGAGCACGGGCAGCGCGCCGAGGTTCGCCACCTCGGCCTCGACATCCATGCCGGTCGCCCACCCCTTGTTCTTGTCGCCGGGCGTGTAGGCGACACTGTCCATGACGCCGGGGATGTACGGGATCTCGAAGTGGCTATCGACCACGTAGAACGTCTCGTGCTCCTCGATCGGGAAGTCCTTCTTCCCCTGCACGTGGGAGAGGACGTACGCACACGGCGTGGCGGTGACGACCTTGAACGTCTCTCCTTCGAGCGCGACCGTCCCGAGGGAGCGGAGCTCGAAGTCGCCGCTGTCGCAGTCGGTGCCGTCGGCGATGGGCGGCAACGGCTCGTTGTCGCCGTTCGACGGAGGCGGGGTCGTCGATCCGGAGGGGGTGTCCAGGTCCTCGCTGCTGGAGCAGCCGAGGAGCACGACGAAGAGCGCGAGGAAGCGCGGGGTCATGCGAGACTCTCCATCTTCTAGAGACGTGGACTGACCTGTGTGGATGGTCACGAGAATGGATGCGCGCGTCAAGGGGCGCCATGCCCACGCCGCCCCGCATCCATCCGGCTCACGCGGCTCACGGAGGCAGTCGATGAACGGTCAACCCGTCCCGGGAAACATCCGCCAGGCCGACGTCACCACCCAGCTCCGCGCGCTCGGCGTCGCGGAGGGTGGCGTCTTGCTCGTGCACACCTCCTTCCGCGCCACGCGCCCTGTCGAGGGTGGACCGCGCGGCCTGATCGCTGCGCTCCGTGAGGCGCTCGGTCCTCACGGGACGCTGGTGATGCCCTCGTGGTCGGGGGACGACCAGGTCCCCTTCGACCCGAGGACCGCGCCGACATCGCCGGACCTCGGCGTCGCCGCGGACACCACGCTGCACCTGGCGGAGCTGCTCGCGGGCGTTCCGTACCGCGTACCGAAGCAGTGCACGGTCCTCGCCGAGGGGCGTCCGGTCCGGATCGACTACGGCGAGAACGACCACTGCTGCGCGGGTTTTGTCGTTGCCGATGCCTGGCTGCGGGAGCGAGGTCTCCAGCGCGAGGGGCGGGTGGGTCACGCGCACGCACGGCTCGCGCGGGCCCGGGACATCGTGCAGGTCGCGCGCGAGCACCTCGCCGAAAACCCGCTCCTGTTCCTGCACCCGCCGGGCGCGGGCTGCGCCGACTGCGACGAGGCACGCACGAGCGTCGTCGCCTGAGACGCCTGTCTCGCCAGGGACCGCCGTCGAACCAGCGCCGAGGAGCGTTGTGCGCAGGGAACCGACGCCCGAACCGGTTCGGAGGTGCGTTGTGCGCAGGGAACCGACGCTCGAACCGGTTCGGAGGTGCGTTGTGCGCAGGGAATCGACGCTCGAACCGGTTCGGAGGTGCGTTGTGCTCGGGGAACGGACGTCGGAACCGGTTTGGAGGTGCGTTGTGCGCGAGAAATCTTCGGCGGCCCCTCTCTCACCTACACCCACCGCTCCAGCACTGCCCCCGGCGCGCCCCGGTCGCCTCACCCTTGTGGAGGGCGGGCGCCCTTTCTAGCGTTGCACTCCTGGCGGCCAGCGGATGGCCAGCCGAAGGAGACCCACGTGTCCCAACTCTCCTCCATCGCGCGTGCGGACAAACTCGCCATCGCACGCAGCCTCCATGACACCCTGAGCGCCCGGCAGAGCGCAGGCCCGCCGGAGGCCGCGCTCGACGACTTCATCCCCCTGCTCGCAGCCCTCGTGACGGAGCTCGCAGGGCACGTGGATGGCGCCACGGCTGCGGGTGCCGAGCGGCATACCCAGCGCGCCCTCGCGCAGATGGCCGACATCGAGGTCGACGCGGTCTACCGGCACCTCTTCAACTTTCTCCACGTCGAGGCCAGCCGGCCTGAAGGCGCCCACGTGGCCGCAGCGCGTGCCTTGCTCAGAGCCGCGTGTCCCGATGGCCTCGCCCACGTCAACGACCGCATCCCCGAGGAGAATGCGTACTGCCGCGTCATGCTCGACGTGCTCCGCAACCCGGTGAACACCGCCACGCTGGCGGCGATCCGGCTGCCGCTCTCGTGGCTCGACTGGCTCGAAGGCGCGCTCGACGCGAGCGAGGCCGCGCAGGCGCACCTCGCGGCCGCCTGTCGGGGGAAGAGGACGCACGTCACCCTCGGCAAGAACGCGGAGGTGGCCTGGGTCGACGTGATGCGCAGGCTCCGGCGCTACGTCGAGGCGCGCGCCAGCCGGCAGGACGTGGAGAAGCGCCTCGAAGGAGAGGGCCTGCTCGCGCCGCTGCGCGACGCGCTCCAGCGGCTGCGCACGGAGGAAGCGGCGCGCAGGACGCGGCGGCTCACCCAGCAGGAGGCCGCGGAGACCGCTGCATCGTCGTCCACCGCGTCGTCGTCCACCGCGT
>NZ_ASRX01000043.1 GCF_000601485.1 Chondromyces apiculatus DSM 436 | reverse complement strand
CGGGCCCGGCGGCGGGCCCGGCGGCGGCCACCACGGCAAAAGCGCCCGCCGCGCTGCCGCCACGCGCCGCCGCGCGCCGCTACACCCTCCCGAACGGCCTGGAGATCCAGCACCTCGGCAAGGCGGAGACGGACCACTTCTACGACGACATCTTCGTCAAGCGCGTCTACTACAAGAACGGCATCCGCCTGCGGCCCTCCGCCACCGTCTTCGACGTCGGCGCCAACATCGGGCTCTTCACGCTCTTCGTGGGCCAGGTCTGCCCGACGGCGCGGGTGTACTCGTTCGAGCCGGCGCCGCCGGTCTTCGAGATCCTCCGCGCCAACGTCGCGCGGCACGGCGTCCAGGCCACGCTCTTCAACGAGGGCGTCTCCGACCGGCCCGGCACCGCCGAGCTGACCTTCTACCCGAGCTCCTCGGGCATGTCCTCGTTCCACGCCGACCTCGCGGAGGAGCAGCAGGTCTTCCGCGCCATCCTCGAAAACCAGCACCGCGCCCGCATGGAGGGGATGGACGAGGTGATGGCGCACATGGACGAGCTGATGGAGGAGCGCTTCAAGAGCCACCTCTTCGCCTGTCGCCTGCGCCCCCTGTCCGAGGTGATCCGCGAGCAGGGCATCACCCGCATCGACCTGCTCAAGGTGGACGTGCAGAAGAGCGAGCTGCAGGTGCTCGCCGGCATCGAGGACGCCGACTGGCCCAAGATTCGCCAGGTCGTCCTCGAGGTGCACGACATCGACGGAGGCCTCGACAAGGCCGTCTCCACCCTGCGCGCGCGCGGCTTCCGGGTGCAGGCGGAGCAGGACGATCTCTACGAGAGTTCGCCCATCTACAACCTGTACGGCACGCGCGACGACCTCGGCCGAGACGACCTCGCGCCCACGCACCCCCCTCAGGAGATCCAACCGTGAACACCAACACCGTAGGCGTCGTCGGCGCCGGCGTCATGGGCGCCGGCGTCGCGCAGAACCTGGCCCAGACCGGCCACCACGTCGTCCTGATGGACGTCTCGCAGGCGCAGCTCGACCGCGCCCGCGACGCCATCCACCAGGGCGTCCGCATGCAGATCCTCTTCAAGAAGGCGCCCGCCGACGCGGGCCCCGAGCAGGTCCTCTCCCGGGTGGAGATGACCACCGATCTCGAGCGCCTCGGCGCGGCGTCGTTCGTCATCGAGAACGTCACCGAGCGCTGGGACGTGAAGCAGCCCCTCTACCGCGATCTCGATCGCGTCTGCGCGCCCGGGTGCGTCTTCGCCGCCAACACCTCGGCCATCCCCATCACCCGCATCGGCTCGGCCACGCAGCGCCCCGCCCAGGTGGTGGGCATCCATTTCATGAACCCGGTGCCCATGAAGCGCCTGGTGGAGGTGATCCGCGGCTACCACACCTCCCAGGAGACCCTGGACACCACGCGCGCCCTGCTCACCCGGATGGGCAAGGAGCAGGTGCTGGTCAACGACGCGCCGGGCTTCGTCTCGAACCGCGTCCTCATGCTCACCATCAACGAAGCCATCTACCTGCTCCACGAGCAGGTGGCCTCCGCGGAGGACGTCGACCGCGTCTTCAAGGGCTGCTTCGGCCACCCCATGGGGCCCCTGGAGACCGCGGACCTCATCGGGCTCGACACCATCCTCCTGTCCCTGGAGGTCCTCCACGACAGCTTCAGCGACAGCAAATACCGCCCCTGCCCCTTGCTCCGGAAGCTGGTCGACGCCGGCCTGCACGGGCGCAAGAGCGGCCGCGGCTTCTACACGTACGGCTAGCGCCGCGCCCTTTTCACCGAGACCCATGGCTCACGGAGCGCCCCCCATGTCGAACCCCAAGCACACCGTCAGAGAGTTTCTCCTTCGCCATTTCCGCGGCTACGACCTCCAGGACGACGAGGACATCTTCGGCCTGGGCTTCGTGAACTCGCTCTTCGCGATGCAGCTCATCACCTTCATCGAGGGCGAGTTCAAGCTCCGCATCGAGAACGAAGATCTCGACGTGAAGAACTTCCAGACCCTCAACGCGGTCACCGCGCTCATCGCCCGCAAGGCCGGCGAGAGCGGCGCGGTCGCGCCAGCCCCCGGCGTGGGCTGAGGGCCTCACCTGCGAGGAACACGATCCATGGAATGGTCCGAGTCACACCTGAAGCTGCGTGAGGAGATCGACGCCTTCGTCGAGGCGCACGTGCGCCCCCACGCGGGCGCCTGGGACCGCGAGGAGCGCATGCCCTCCGAGCCCATCCAGGCGCTCGCGGCGCGCGGCTACCTCGGGGCCTTGATCTCGCGCGAGGCGGGCGGCGGCGGCGTCGACGCGCTCAGCTTCGGCCTCCTCAACGAGGCCCTCGGGCGCGGCTGCTCCTCGCTCCGCAGCCTGGTCACCGTGCACTCCATGGTCGCCCACGCCGTCGAGCGCTGGGGGAGCCGCGCCCTGCGCGACAGGTGGCTACCGGCGCTCGCCAGGGGCGCCGCGCTCGGCGCCTTCGGCCTCACCGAGCCGCAGGCCGGCAGCGATCCAGGCGGCATCGAGACCACCGCCACGGAGCGGGGCGACACCCTGGTGCTGAACGGCCGCAAGCGCTGGATCACCTTCGGGGAGATCGCCGACGTCTTCGTGATCTTCCTCAAGCTCGGCGGCGCGCCCGCGGCCGTCCTCGTCCCGAGCGACAGCCCGGGCCTCTCGCGCGCGCCCATCCGCGGGATGCTCGGCACGCGCGCCTCGATGCTCGCCGAGATCACCCTGAGCGGCTGCGAGGTCCCCCGGGACAACCTCCTCGCGCGCCCCGGCTTCGGGCTCAGCCACGTCGCGCAGTCCGCGCTCGACTGGGGCCGCTACAGCGTCGCCTGGGGCTCGGTGGGCATCGCCCACGCCTGCCTCGACGCGAGCGCGCGCTACGCCGAGGAGCGCCACCAGTTCGGGGCCAGGCTACGCGACCACCAGCTCATCCGGGCCATGCTCACCGAGATGCACGTGCAGACCAGGGCCGCCGCGCTGCTCTGCTGGAACGCCGGCCGCCTCAAGGACCAGCGGCACCCCTCCGCCATCCTGGAGACCTCGCTCGCCAAGTACTTCGCCTCCAGGACGGCGATGCGCGCCGCGACCGACGCCGTGCAGATCCATGGCGCGAACGGATGCAGCGCGGATCACCCCGTCGAGCGGCTGCTCCGGGACGCCAAGATCATGGAGATCATCGAGGGCAGCAGCCAGCTCCACCAGATCTCCCTCGCCGATCACGCAAGCCACTCCTCCCCGCTGTGAGCCCCCATGAGCACCGCCACGCAGAAGCAGAAGACCATCAAATGCATCGTCTGGGATCTCGACAACACCCTCTGGCGCGGCGTGCTTCTTGAGGACGCCGAGGTCGCGCTGCGCCCAGGCCTCGTCGAGATCATCCAGGCCCTCGACGCCCGCGGCATCCTGCAGTCGGTCGCCAGCAAGAACGATCCCACGGTGGCCCAGGGCAAGCTCGAAGCGCTCGGCCTCGCGGACTACTTCCTCCACCCCCAGATCGGCTGGAACGCCAAGGCGGGCAGCATCAAGGCCATCGCCGAGGCCCTCAACATCGGGCTCGACACCTTCGCCTTCGTCGACGACGACCCCTACGAGCGCGGCGAGGTCGCCTTCTCGCTCCCCGAGGTCCTCTGCATCGACGCCGCCGATCTCTCCGGCCTCCTCGCGCGGCCGGAGATGAACCCTCGCTTCATCACCGAGGACTCGGCGCGGCGGCGGCTCATGTACCTGGGCGACATGAAGCGCAAGGTGGCGGAGGAGTCCTTCGCCGGCCCCCCCGAGGCGTTCCTGGCGACGCTCGGGATGAGCTTCACCATCGCCCGCGCCAGGGAGGAAGACCTGCGGCGCGCCGAGGAGCTGACCCTCCGCACCAACCAGCTCAACACCACCGGCGTCACCTACGCCTACGAGGAGCTGCAGGGCTTCATGCGCTCCGACGATCACGAGCTGCTCATCGCCAGCCTCACCGACGTCCACGGCGACTACGGCAAGATCGGGCTCGCTCTGGTCAAGCGGGAGCCTGGCCTCTGGCACCTCCAGCTCCTGCTCATGTCCTGCCGGGTCATGTCGCGCGGCGTCGGCACCATCCTGCTGAACCACATCATGGCCGAGGCCAGGCGCCACGGCGCGCAGCTCCGGGCCGACTTCGTGGAGACCGACCGGAACCGGATGATGTACGTCACCTACCGCTTCGCGGGCTTCCGCGAGGTGGCGCGGGACGGGCAGAGGTCCATTCTTGAGAACGATCTCTCGCGCATCCAGGATCCCCCGCCCTACGTCCGGGTGCAGCTCCCCGAGGACCACCGCGAGCGCGCTCCTGCCCGTCCCGACCTCACCCCCGAGCAGCGCGCGCTGCTCGACCGGTGGATGCACGGCGACGCTCCCGAGGTGCCTGCGGGCGACCCGTTGCGGCCTGCGGGACTCGGCCCCGAGGCCCCCGCCTCCTTCGCCCAGGAGCGCCTCTGGTTCCTGGAACGACTCCAGCCGGGGACGCCCATTTACAACGAACCGCTCGCCCTCCGTCTCCGGGGCGCGCTCGACCTCCCCGCCCTCACCAGGGCGCTCACGGCGCTCCTCGAACGTCATGACGTGCTCAGGACGACGTACGCAATCCGCGACGGCAAGCTCCGTCAGACGGTGCTCGCACCGACGCCGTTCCCCCTTCCCCTGACCGACCTCACCGGGCGCCCGCCTGGAGAGCGCCTCGGGGCGGCCATCGCCTCCTGCGTCGAGGAGAGCCGGCGTCCTTTCGACCTCGCCACGGGTCCGGTGGTACGAGGCCGCCTCCTCCGGCTCGATGGGGAGGACCACATCCTGCTCCTCGTTCTCCACCACATCGCCTGCGATGGCTGGTCGCTGGACCTCCTCATGCGCGAGCTCTCGGCCTTCTACCGGACCGAAGCGCGGGGGGAAGCGGTGGCCCTGCCGCAGCTCCCCCTCCGGTACGCCGACTACGCAGCCTGGCAGCGCAAGTGGCTCGACAGCGCTCCCGCCCGCGACGCGCTCGCGTACTGGAGGCAGCAGCTCGCGGGCCTCGAACCGCTCGACATCCCCACGGACCACCCCCGGCCTCCGGTGCAGAGCCACACCGGCCGGACCCACACCTTCGCGCTGCCCGCGGTGTTCTCCGAGCAGCTCACCGCGCTCTGTCGGGAGCACCGCGTCACGCCCTTCATGGCGCTGCTCGCCGTCTTCCAGGTGCTGCTCTGCCGCCATGCTGGCCAGACCGACATCGCCGTGGGCACGCCGGTCGCGGGGCGCGTCCGCACCGAGCTGGAGCCCCTCGTGGGGTTCTTCGTGAACATGCTCGTGCTCCGGGTCGATCTCTCCGGCGACCCCTCGTTCGCCGAGCTCCTGGCCCGGGTGCGCGAGGTGACCCTGGGCGCCTACGCGCACCAGGAGCTGCCCTTCGAGAAGCTCGTCGAGGAGCTTCAGCCGAAGCGCGACCTCGCCCGCCAGCCTCTCTTCCAGGTGATGTTCGGGCTCCACAACGTGCAGCGCACCGACCTGGATCTCCCGGGCATTGACGCGGACCTCCTGGACATCGACCGGGGCGCCACCAAGTTCGACCTGTCCCTGTACCTCGTCGAGACCGAGCAGGGCCTCCGCGGCCTGCTGGAGCACAGCACCGACCTCTTCGACCCCGACACGGCCGCTCGCATCGCCGGGCAGTTCGGGCGCCTCCTCGAAGCTGCGCTCGCCAACCCGGGCTGCGCCATTGGCCGCCTCCCCTGGCTCACTGCCGACGAGCGCGCCGAGCGCCTCCGCGCGAGCAACGCGGCGACGAGCAACGCGGCGACGGACGTGACGGCGGAGGAGCCCACCTGGGATGGGCTCTGCATGCACCAGGTGGTCGAAGCCGCCGTCGCCCGCCATCCCGAGCGCATCGCCCTCGCCACGGAGCGCACGCAGCTCACCTTCCGGCAGCTCGACGAGCGCGCGCGTGCCTGGGCGAGGGATCTCCGCGCCGCGGGCGTCGGTCCGGGGGTGCCCGTCGGCATCGCCATGGAGCGGAGCCCCGAGATGGTCCTCGCGGCGCTGGCGATCCTCAAGGCAGGCGGAGCCTATGTCCCGCTCGATCCCAGCCATCCGCGCGCGCGGCTCTCCGTGCTGCTCCGGCAGACCCGGGTTCCTCTCGTCCTCACCCAGCGCCGGCTCCGCCACGAGCTGCCCGAGACCGAGGCGCGGATCCTCTGCGTCGAGGACACGCCGGGGGCCACCGACGACGCCGCCGATGCCCCCGATGACGCCCGCGCGACGACCCGCGATGGCGACGCGGATCCCCTCGCGCCCGCCGCGGGGCCCGACGATCTCGCGTACATCATCTTCACCTCCGGTTCCTCGGGAGCTCCCAAGGGAGCGATGATCACCCACCGCGGCCTGGTGTGCCTCGTCGAGGCCCAGCTCGACGCCTTCCGGATCGGCCCTGAGAGCCGGGTCCTCCAGTGCGCCTCGTTCAGCTTCGACGCGTCGGCGTCGGAGATCTTCACCGCGCTCTCCGCAGGCGCCACCCTGTGGCTCGGTCCTCCCGAGCCGGTCGTCGCCGGCGCCGAACTCCAGCGCCTCCTCGAAGATGCCGCGATCACCGTGGTCACCCTCTCCCCCTCGGTCCTCGCCACCCTGACTCCGGCTCCGCTCCCCGCGCTCCGCACCCTCGTCTCCGCGGGCGAAGCGTGCCCCGCCGCCCTCGTCAGGCGCTGGGCACCCGGGCGTCGCTTCGTGAACGCCTACGGCCCCACCGAGGCCACCATCGGCGCGACCTTCAGCGTCCTCGACACCTCCGATCCTTCCGGGGAGGCCGCGCCTCCCATCGGTCGCCCCTTCCGCCATGCGCGCGTCCACGTCCTCGATCCGCATCTCGAGCCCGTCCCCACCGGCGTCCCTGGCGAGATCTACCTGGGCGGTCCCCAGGTCTGCCGCGGCTACCTCCACCAGCCGGCGCTCACGGCGGCCCGCTTCGTCCCCGACCCGTTCAGCGATCGCCCTGGCGCGCGTCTCTACCGGACCGGCGACAGGGCCCGCGGCCTGCCGGACGGCCAGCTCGACTACCTCGGTCGCGCGGACAGCCAGACCAAGATCCGCGGGGTGCGCATCGAGCCCGGGGAGGTCGAGGCCGCCTTGCGCGAGCACCCCGCCGTGAAGGATGCGCTCGTCGTGGCCCGTGAGGACGCGGCAGGCGCCCTGCAGCTCGTCGCCTACGTCGTCGCCTCGCCCACGGCCGCAGCAGGGGGGCCCGACGCACCTCTCCCGAGTCCCCAGGCGTTCCGCGACCACCTCGCCGAGCGCGTACCGCGCCCCCACCTCCCGGCAGCATTCGTCCCCCTCGACGCCCTGCCACTCACGCCCAACGGCAAGATCGATCTCCGCGCGCTGCCTGCCCCGGATACCGCTTACCGGCACCGCACCGAGGCCCCCACGGCGCCCCGCGACACGCTGGAGCTCGAGCTGGTCCAGATCTGGGAGGACCTGCTCGATGTCCGGCCCATCGGCGTGCACGACGACTTCTTCACCCTCGGCGGCCACTCCTTGCTCGCGGTGCGCCTCGAGGCCCGCATCCGTCAGCGGCTCGATCGTGACGTCCCCGTCTCCACGCTCTTCCAGGCGCCGACCATCGACCAGCTCGCGAGGAAGCTCCGCCAGCAGGCGCCACCGCTGCCGCGCTCCCCCCTGGTCGCCGTCCAGCCGCGGGGCGAGAGGACGCCGTTCTTCTGCGTCCATCCCGTCGGCGGGAGCGTCCTCTGCTACGTCGATCTCGCCCGCCGTCTCGGCCTCGATCGACCCTTCTACGGGCTGCGCTCTCCGGGCCTGCATGGCGAGCGCGCCCCCTGCGAGGACATCAGCGAGATGGCGGCGCTCTACCTGGAGGCGATGCGCGAGCGGCAGCCGCGCGGCCCGTATCTCCTCGGCGGATGGTCCATGGGTGGAAGCATCGCCTTCGAGATGGCGCGGATGCTCCTCGCGGAGGGAGAGCACGTCGCGCTCCTCGCGCTCATCGACTCCCATGCCCTCGCCCCCGTCGACCTCAGGGATGGCATCGACGACACCACGCTGGTGTCCCTCTTCGTCCTCGATCTCGCCCGTCAGGCCGGCGCCTCGCTGCCCTCCTGGGGCGCGGCGCTCGACGGCGCCGAGCCCGCCCAGCGCCCCGCCCTCGTCCTCGACCATGCCCGCGCCGCCGGGCTGATCCCCCCCGACCTCGATCCGGCGAGCGTCGACCAGACGCTGCGGGTCTTCCGCGGGAACCTCCTCGCCCACTGCCGCTACACCCCGCGCCCGGCGCCGGTCCGCGCGACGCTCTTCTGCGGCAGCGATCCCAGCGGCTGGTCCACGGGCAGCCCGGACCTCGGCTGGACCGATCTCGCGCTGGGAGGCCTCACCCTGGACGTGCTCCCCGGCGACCACTACGCCCTGCTCACCGACCAGGCGGAGGCCCTCGCGCGCCGCCTGCGGGCCCGCCTCGATGCGGCCGACGCTCCGCCGCGGCGCGAGCGCTCATCCCCTCTCACCACCCAGCGCCTTCACGGAGAGCCATGACCACCCAGCCTCTCGATCCATCCCTTGCTGCGCCTCCTGCGGCGTCGTCGGCCGCGGCGTCCACGTCCCTCGCGGCGTCGCTCGCGGCGTTCCGCGCGGCCATCGGCGCCGAGCACGTGCGCACCGACGAGGCCACGCGTGCCTCGGCCGAGACAGCGACCTTTGCCACCACCCACCGCATCCCTGCCGTGCTCAGCCCCGCGAGCGCCGAGGAGGTCGAGGCGTGCGTGCGCATCGCCCACGAGCACCGCGTCGCCCTCTACCCGGTCAGCACCGGCAAGAACTGGGGCTACGGCTCCCGCGTGCCCGCGAGCGACGGCGGTATCGTCCTCAGCCTCGCCCGCCTGAACCGCATCGTCGAGTTCAGCGAGGAGCTGGCGTACGTCACCATCGAGCCTGGCGTCACCATGCGGCAGCTCGTCGCGTACCTGCGGGGGCGAGGCTCTCGCCTCATGCTCAGCGTCACCGGCAGCACGCCCGACTCCAGCGTGGTCGGCAACATCTGCGACCGCGGCTTCGGGGCCGGCGTCAACGCCGAGCGCATCGCGCACATCTGCAACCTGGAGGTCATCCTCCCGACCGGTGAGCGCCTGCGCACCGGCTTCGGGCGCTTCCCCGGCGCGCAGACGGCGCCCATCCACCGCTGGGGCGTCGGCCCCCAGCTCGATGGCCTGTTCACCCAGTCCAACCTGGGCATCGTCACCCGCATGACCGTGTGGCTCGCCCCCCTCCCGAAGCACCACGAGATCTTCTACTTCCGCCTCCGCGACGAAGCGCGCATCGAGGCGGTCACCGAGGTCATCCGCGACCTCAAGCTCCAGGGCCTCCCCCGCGCCAGCGTCAGCCTCTGGAACGACTACAAGCTGGTCTCCATGAAGGGCCAGTACCCCTTCCGGGAGGCTGCTTTCGCCACGCCCTTGCCCGAGCCGCTCCTCGCCACCCTGCGCCGCGCCTGGGGAGGCGCCGCGTGGCTCGGCGGCGGCGCCATCCTCGCCGCGAGCGAGGACCAGATCGCCGCCGAGCGTGCGGTCCTGCAGAAGGCCCTCCGCCCTCACGTGGACAAGCTCTCCTTCGTCGGCCGGCGCGCGGCGCGTGTCGCGCGCGTGCTGCAAGGGCCCGTGCAGCGCCTGACCGGCTTCGATCTGGGCGAGGTGGTGCGCGCCTACGAGCAGAGCCCGCACCTCGGCATCCCCATGGAGCGCAACATCCGCAGCGCCTACTGGCGCAAGAAGACGCCCCCTCCCGAGCAGACCGATCCGGATCGCGACCGCTGCGGTGCCATCTGGCTCGCGCCCGCCGTCCCCTCCACCGGCAAGCATGTCACTGCCGCCCTCCGCACCATCCGTGAGCGGACGCTCTCCCACCGCTTCGAGCCCGGGATCTCCGTCATCTTCGCCACCGAGCGGTGCGCCAACATCGTGGTGGCCTTCATGTACGACCGCGAGATCCCCGGCGAGGACGAGCGCGCCATGGCCTGCTACCAGGACGTCTTCGACAGCCTCGCGGCGCAGGGCTACCTCCCCTACCGCCTGGGCATCCAGTCGATGGGCTCCCTGCCCGCCGCGCAGCCGGGCTACGGCGCGGTGGTCGAGGCCCTGAAGCGCGCCCTCGACCCGCACGACATCCTCTCCCCGGGCCGCTACGACTTCCGCGGCGAGTGGCCATCGCGCGGCTGATCCTCACCCTTCGGTGCCGATGACGGTCTGGCCTTCCTCGATGACCTCGTAGGTCCCCGGGCCGCCGCAGGACTCGGCCCCCAGCCTCTCGCCGTGCTGCATGGCCATCTCGCGGTGGCCCTCCAGGGCGAACTCACCGCCAGCCAGGGTACGCAGTGCGGTAGAGACCGCAGGTCCCTGCTCCAGGGTACGCAGTACTAGCCGAGGAGGTAGGACTCCCAGTAGCCGGGGGTGAGGTCGCGGAGGGAGGCGGTGGCGGAGGGGACCAGGTGGATCACGAACTTCGAGCGATCGCCTTCGGTGGTCTCGAAGTGCACGTTGTCGATGAGGTCGAGCATCTCTTGCTCGGATTTCTCCTTCCCGAGCAGGGACGAGTAGGCGTCGACGAGGCAGGTCGCGCCCCACTTCGCGTGGTGGCTGGTCCAGATCTGCTTGTCGTAGCGGCTGATGAAGAAGCCCTTGATGTGGGGCTCCTCGGCGTCGAGGGCGATCTCATCGAACTGAATCTCTCCGAGCATCGTGGACATCGGGTCTCCTGATCGTGAAGGGGTGTCGTGAGCACAGCGGTGGCCATTGCATGTGACAATGGCCGGAGAGGGGTGGAGGAGCGGCTGGGGGACCGGGCTTCGCGGGGCCTTGTGGAGGAGGTCAAACTCACGGGAGGGCCATCGCGGACGGCGGCTTCGGCGCGGGGTCGAGGTAGCGGTTCAGGTGGTCGAGGAGATGGTCGCGGAAGACGGCCACGCGGTGGGGAATGTGCCGCGTGGTCGGGTAGACGAGGTGGAGCGGGGCGCCGGGGACTGAGTGCTCGGGGAGGACGCGCACCAGCTTGCCGCGCTCGATTTCGCGGCGGCACATGAAGGGGGGGACGAGCCCGATGCCGGCGCCGGAGAGGATGGTCCGGCGGACGAAGGAGAAGTCGTCGGCGGAGATCTGCCCGCCGAGCTCCATGCGCTCCTCGCCGGTGGGGCCGGTGAAGGTCCAGATCACGCGGCCGCGGGTGGCGCGGAAGAGAATGCACTGGTGGCGGGAGAGATCGGCGACGGTGGCGGGGGTGCCGGCGCGGGCGAGGTAGCGGGGCGAGGCGTAGAGGGCGGAGGCGATGTTGCCGATGCGGCGGGCGATGAGGGCGCTGTCGCGGAGGAGACCGGCGCGGACGGCGAGGTCGAAGCCCTCCTCCACGAGATCGACGATGCGGCCGGTGAGGATCACGTCGACGTGGACCGACGGGTGGCGGCGGACGAAGCGGGTGATGGCGGGGGCCAGCATCCAGACGCCCACGTCGACGGGGGCGGTGATGCGGATGGGACCGCAGACGGCGCCCTCCATGTCGGTGACGGCGGCGGCGGCCTCGGTGACGGCGGTGAGGCCGCGGGAGACGCGCTCGTAGAAGATGGAGCCGGCCTCGGTGAGGCTCACGGCGCGGGCGGAGCGGTGGAGGAGGCGCACGCGCAGATCCTCTTCGAGGAGGGAGACGGCGCGGCTCACGGAGGACTTGGGGAGGCCAAGGGCGCGGGCGGCGGCGGTGAAGCTCCGGTCCTCGACGACGCGGACGAAGATCGCGATGCGGTTCAGGTCCATCGTTCGAATCCGGCGAACACCTCGTTCACCAGAGGCAGTCTAGTGCGTGGACGCGGCGGGGTGCACGTTGTCTCGCATGACAACCACGAGCACCGAGTTCACGGCAGGGGCAGCGACGAAGCAGACGACGGCGGAGACGCGGTGGGCGATCGACGCCTCGCACTCGGCGATCACCTTCAAGGTGAGGCACCTGATGATCTCCAACGTGCGGGGATCGTTCCAGCAGGTCTCCGGGGAGGTCGTCTACGATCCGAGGCATCCGGAGAAGGCCCGCGTGTCGGCGCGCATCGACGTGGCGTCGATCACCACGAACGAGGAGAAGCGGGACGCGCACCTGCGGAGCGCGGACTTCTTCGACGTGGAGACGTACCCGACCATCACCTTCGTCTCGAAGGCCTTCAAGCCGACGGGAGATGGGGGCGAGCTGACCGGGACCCTGACCATCCACGGCGTGGAGCGGGAGGTGACGCTGGAGGTGGAGGAGCTGACCTCCGAGGGGAAGGACCCCTGGGGAAACCAGCGGGTCGGGGCCACGGCGAAGACCAAGATCCTGCGCTCGGAGTTCGGGATGACGTTCAACGCCGCGCTGGAGACGGGCGGGATCATGATCGGCGACGAGATCGCGATCCAGATCGAGGTGGAGCTGGTAAAGCAGGCCTGAGGCGGCCGCCCGGGGCTGGTCGCCCACGGTCCGGCGCAAAAGGAAGCCGTCGCCGTCGAGAGCGCCCCGTGATGCGCGTGGGGTGCCGATGGCTGCGACGAAGAAGGCTGCGACGGGAGGGACGAGGGCGACCGGGGGGGGCGCGAAGGCAGACGCGAAGGCCGCGGACACGAAGGCCGCGGACACGAAGGCCGCGGGCACCAAGGCCGCGGGCATCAAGGCCGCGGGCACCAAGGCCGCGGGCACCAAGGCCGCGGCAGGCAAGGGGGGGAAGGGAGTTTCGCCCGGGGAGAGCGCGGGGGAGCTGCCGATCCTCGCCTTTGCCACGCTGGCGGACTGGAATGCGTGGCTTTCGAAGGAGCATGGGCGAGCGCCGGGCGCCTGGCTGAAGTTCGCGAAGAAGGGCTCGGGGGTCACCACGGTGACGTACGACGAGGCAGTGGAGGGGGCGCTCTGCTGGGGGTGGATCGACGGGCAGAAGCAGACGTTCGACGCCTCGTACTACCTGCTCCGGTTCACGCCGCGGCGGCGGGCGAGCGTGTGGTCGGAGATCAACCGGGGCAAGGTCCAGGCGCTGATCGCGTCGGGGAAGATGCAGGCGCCGGGGCTCGCGGAGGTGGAGCGGGCGAAGGCTGACGGGCGCTGGGAGGCGGCGTACCCCTCGCAGAGCCGGGCGACGGTGCCGGAGGACCTGGCGGCAGCGCTGGAGGCGAGCCCGGAGGCCAAGGCGTTCTTCGCGACGCTGAACTCGGTGAACCGGTACGCGGTGATCCACCGGGTGTTCACGGCGGTGAAGCCGGAGACACGGGCGCGGCGCATCGCCCAGTTCGTGGCGATGCTGACGCGGGGCGAGAAACTACACGGGTGAGGGAGACGCCGCGCGCAGGGCACCGGCGGCGGGGTGCGGGAGCGCGAAACCGGGCGTGTGGAGGAGACCTCCGAGGTATCCGAGGGAGAGGTGAGTACCTATTCCCCGGATACCTCCCGACCTATCCCGGTGACCACCTGTGAGGTGTCACGGGGATACCTCCGACCTATCCCGGTGACCACCTGTGAGGTGTCACGGGGATAGGTCCGAGGTGTTCCAGGAACAGGTCCGAGGTGTTCGCGTGACACCATGTGAGTTGTCACGAGAACAGGTCCGAGGTGTTCCAGGAACAGGTCCGAGGTGTTCGCGTGACACCATGTGAGTTGTCACGAGAACAGGTCCGAGGTGTTCCAGGAACAGGTCCGAGGTGTTCCAGGAACAGGTCCGAGGTGTTCCAGGAAGGTGCTGCTCAAGATTGCCCCGAAGTGCTCAAAGTTGAGGTTTGAGCGTGGCGGACGCTGAGTTCGGCACGTAGGTTCGGACCCGCAAGCAAGTGCAGCCCGCGATGGCGCCAACCATCCGGGGGCGGCGACGAGTAGGCCCCTTCGAGGAGAGCCGATGACGACCTGGATCAGTCAAGTCTGTGAAACGAACGGCATCGGCATCCACTACCTCCGAACCGGAGGCGCCAAACCTCCCGTCGTTCTGCTCCATGGATTGATGGGGAGTGGCGCCTGCTGGACTCCCCTGGCGCGCGCGCTCGAGGGTGAGTTCGACGTCGTCATGCCCGACGCAAGAGGGCATGGCGGTTCGAGCGCTCCGCACCACGGGTACCGATACGACGATCTTGCAAGCGATGTCGTGGGCCTCATTCGTAGCCTGGAACTCTCTCGTCCGGTTCTGCTCGGCCACTCCATGGGCGGCATGACCGCCGCGGTGGTGGCGAGTCGAGGGGGGGGGATCCTCCGGGGCCTCATCCTGGTCGACCCGACGTTCTTGAGCCCCGAGCGCCAACGCGAGGTGCACGAGAGCGACGTCGCCGAGCAACACCGTCAGGCCCTCGGTCTACAGAAGTCTGACCTCGTCGCGCAGGCCCGAGCCCGGCACCCGCATCGCTCGCCCGAGATCGTCGAGCTCCAGGCCGAGGCCAGACTGAAGACCTGCATGGCCGCCTTCGACGTGCTCACGCCGCCCAACCCCGAGTATCGCGACGTGGTGAGCGCGATTGACGTCCCGAGCCTGCTCGTCATTGGCGACAGCCCCGTCGTCACGCTCGAGATGGCAACGGAGCTGCGCATCCTCAACCCGCGCTTGCACGTCGAACAGGTCCGAAACGCCGGTCACGGCCTTCCATTTGAACAACCCGAGCGCCTGGGGGAGGTGGTCGCGTCGTTCCTGCGTGAGCTGGCTTAGCGGCGGTGGTCGATGCGCAGGCCCGTGGCGGGTGATGCCGGCCTCCATGGCGGGCGTGACCCGGAGCGCTTCGTGCACGCGGCAGAAGTTGTAGAAGCTGAAGTGCAGCGCGATGGCGGCGTGGGCGCTCCGGGAGTGATGCAGTATGGGCAGGGGATGAACCTGCGGGACGCGCACGAGGGGGACTTGCCTGCGATTGCCGCCATCTACGGGCACCATGTGCTGCATGGGCTGGGGACCTTCGAGGAGGTGCCACCAGGGGTGGAAGAGATGGCGGCGCGGCTCGCGGCGGTGCGGGAGAAGGGGCTGCCGTGGCTGGTGATGGAGCGGGAGGGCGTGGTGGTGGCGTTCGGGTACGTGGGGCCGTTCAGGTTGCGGTCGGCGTACAGGTACACGGGGGAGGACAGCGTGTACGTGGCGCCGGGAGAGGTGGGGCGCGGGGTAGGACGGAAGGTGCTGGAGGCGCTGCTGGAACGGGCGCGGGCGCGGGGGCTGCGGCAGGTGCTGGCGTTGATCGGGGACAGCGGGAACGAGGCCTCGATCAGGCTGCATGCGGCGTGCGGGTTCGAGCACGCAGGGAAACTGCCGTCGGTGGGGTTCAAGCACGGGCGGTGGGTGGACGTGGTGTTCATGCGGCTGTCACTCGCGGGGGACGAGGCGATGCCGGATGGCGAGGGGTGGGCGGGGGCGTAAGGCGAGGCGGCTTGGCGCGGGGCCCCGCGGAGGCTCAGGAGGTGGGGAGGTCGAAGAGGGAGGCGATGCGCTCGTAGGAGGCGATGCGCTCTTCGATGGGGGAGATCATGGTGGAGATCATCAGCTCGTCGGCGGTGGTCTCCTCGGCGAGGCGGAGGAGGCCTTCGCGGACGCGGGCGGGGGTGCCGAGGATGGAGCCGAGGGAGAAGCGGTCGATGGTGGCTTGCTCCTCGGGGGTGAAGCGGTAGGCGAGGGCTTCCTCGATGGAGGGAAACGGGGTGGGGCGGCCGCGGGTGAGGCGGGCGATGGCGACGCGGTGGGGGGCGGCGAGCTCGTTGGCGCGGGCGTCGGTGTCGGCGCAGATGACGGTGACGGCGAGCATCACCTGGGGGGCGGCGAGGGTCTTCGAGGGGCGAAAGCGCTCGCGGTACAGGGCGATGGCGCTCTTCGCTTCGGCCATGCTGAAGTGGCCGGCAAAGGCGTAGGGGAGGCCCTGGGCGGCGGCGATGCGGGCGCCGCCGTCGGTGGAGCCGAGCATCCAGATGGGGGGGAGCGGCGTGTCGGAGGGCTGGGCGACGATGGTGGCGAAGGGGTGGCCCACCGGAAAGGTACCGTTGGCGAAGGCGAACAGCTCGGCGAGATCCTGGTTGACCTCGGCGCCACCGCGGCGAAGGGCGGCGGCGGTGACCTGATCGGTGCCGGGGGCGCGGCCGAGGCCGAGATCGATGCGGCCGGGGTGGAGGGCTTCGAGGGTCCGGAAGATCTCGACGACGCGCAGGGGGGAGTGGTTCGGGATCATGATGCCGCCCGAGCCGACGCGCATGCGCTTGGTGACGCTGGCGACGTGCCCGATGAGGATCTCGGGGGCGGCGCTGGCGATGTTGGGCATGTTGTGATGCTCGGCGATCCAGTAACGCCGGTAGCCGAGGGTATCGATGCGCCGGGCCAGGGAGATGGAGTCGCGGATCGCCTGGCTGGGCGTGGTCGCGTGGCCGACGGGGAACAGGTCGAGGACGGAGAGCGGCAGGGGCATGGTGCTCGATCGTGGCAGACGGAAAGCCAGTCAGCCAGAGAGCCCGCGAGGGCACGGAGCGCGACGCCCGTGTCACCGTCCAGCCACAGCGGGAGACCTCGCCCGCTTCCCCCTGGGCGTCGCTGACTCTGTCCACGCCGGCGTCGACACTGACCGGAATCCGGGCGTGCGCGCGGGTGTCGATGACGCCGTGGGGAGATGGGTGAAGGGTACCCTGATGTGGTGCAAGGTCCCTGAGACAGCAGGGCCTCGGCAGGCCAGGGGCTTCGGGATATGGTTGCGGGATGTCTTGCAGAACGTTCGGGATCGCGCTCGGGCTCGTCTTGCCAGCGGCCCTCGGGGTGTGGGTGACGCCTCTGGTCTCGTCGACGTCGCTTTCTCCGCTGGTGTCGTCGGGGCCGCTCTCGGTGCTCGCGCCGCGCACGGCGGAGGCCTCGGTGTCGGTGGCGGTGACGCTGGAGCAGCTCGTGGAGAGCTCGGCGTTCGTGGTCGTCGCCAGGGCCGAGGAGCAGCGGAGCCAGTGGGAGGAGATCGGGGGGAGCCGGAGGATCGTCACGTACACCCGGCTGAGCGTGGGCCAGACGGTGACGGGGGAGCCCGGCAAGGACGTGTGGGTGCGGACGCTGGGGGGCGTGGTGGATCGGGTGGGGCAGCAAGTGTCGGGAGAGGCGACGCTGAAGACGGGGACGGAGTCGCTGCTGTTCCTGCGGCGCGCGTCGGGTGGGATGGTGGTGGTGTCGGCCATGGCGCAGGGGCACTTCCCGCTGGTGAGGAAGGCGGATGGGGAGGTGCGGCTCGGATCGAGCCCGGATGTGGGGGAGGTGCTGGAGCGGCCGGGGCCTTCGATCGCGGCACGTGAGCTGCTGGTGGGGCAGCCCCTGGGCGAGGCGGTGAAGGCAATCCAGGTGGCGAGGAAGGCCGTCGATGCGAAGCGCTGAGCGGATGCGATCAGGGGCGGCGAAGAGGACCCGGGGGGCGAGGGCTTTCGTGAGGGCTGGCCTTCCGGCGCTGACGTTGGCCGCGGCGCTCGCGCACGGGGAAGAGGCGTCGGCGTACTGCCGCACGAGCGTGTGCGGGGAGCCGAACCAGGAGTACACGGGGGCGCTGTGCGATCCGCCGTTGCCCGACGACTGCGGGACGGCGCTGATGTGGCCGACGCCGTGCATGACGTTCTCGGTGCAGGCAGATGCGTCGGCGCAGGTCTCGTACGAGGACACGGTGGCGACCTTCGAGGCGGCGTTCGCGACGTGGATGAACGCGGACTGCGGCGAGGGGACGCACCCGCGGATCGTGGTGACCAACGCGGGGCCGGTGAGCTGCACGGAGCACGAGTTCAACCAGGCGGAGGGCAAGGGGAACGCGAACGCGGTGTTCTTCCGCGACGAGGAGTGGCCGCATGAAGGGGCGTCGCACACGCTGGCGCTGACCACGGTGACGTACAGCCTGGAGAGCGGCTTCATCTACGACGCGGACATGGAGATCAACTCGGCGGAGCACCCGTTCACGCTCGGCGACGACGACGTGATGTTCGATCTGCTGAGCGTGGTGACCCACGAGGTCGGGCACTTCCTGGGCATGTCGCACTCGGAGTCGGATCCGGAGGCGACGATGGCCGCGCGGTACACGCAGGGGTCGACGGCGCTCAGGGATCTGACCGAGGACGACGTGGAGGGGATCTGCGCGGCCTATCCGCCGGGAGAGATCGGGGTGTGCGATCCGACGCCGCGGAACGGGTTCTCGCCGCTGTGCGAGGACGAGCAGACGGCGGCCGAGGAAGACTCCGGGTGCCACGTGGGGAGCACGGGCAGCGGCGCGGGTGGGCGCGGGCTCGGGGGTGGTGTGCTCGCGGTGCTGGGGTTGCTCGCAGTGGCCCAGCGGCGGCGCTCCGGGCGGCGGTGAGCGGCGTCGTGAGGGCTCCGGAGACTCTGGCCGCTCCGGCGGCTCCGGAGACTCTGGCCGCTCCGGAGTCTCTGGCCGCTCCGGAGTCTCTGGCCGCTCCGGAGTCTCTGGCCGCTCCGGAGCCGCCGGAGGATCTGCGAGCGCCGGAGGATCTGCGAGCGCCGGAAGATCCGGGCACTCCGGGCGCTCCGGGCGCTCCGGGAGCGCCGGGCGCCAGGAAGTGGCCGGAGCCGGTGGTGCTGCTCATCGAGGACGAGGCGGCGCTCGTGGCGCTCGTGGCGCGGGCGCGGAAAGCATCGACGCTCGCGGTGGACGTGGAGGCGAACGGGTTGTTCGCGTACCGGTGTCGCCTCTGCACGGTGCAGATCGCGTTCATGGAGGAGGAGACGTCGTCCGGGGGGACGCTGGTGACGGCGATCGTGGATGCGCTGTGCACGCCGCTCGCGCCGCTCGCCGCGCTGCTGGGGCCCGAGGGGCCAGTGAAGGTGCTGCACGATCTGGCGTTCGATGCGCGGATGCTCGACGAGGCAGGGGTGCGGCTCGGGCGGGTGCGGGACACGGCGGTCGCGGGGCTGTTCCTGGGGGCGAAGGCGACGGGGCTGTCGGCGCTGCTCCAGAGTGAGGTGGGGGTGAAGCTCGACAAGCGGCTGCAGCACCACGACTGGGGTCAGAGGCCGCTCGGGCCAGAGCAGATCGGCTACCTGGCCGCGGACGTGCAGCACCTGCTGGAGCTGGATGCGCGGCTCGCAGAGCAGGCTGCGGCGCTCGGTGTGGAGGAGGAGATCGCGGAGGAGTGCGCGTACCGGCTGGAGACGGCGCACCGGCCGCCGCGCGACGTGCGGCCGGCGTATGCACGGGTGAAGGGGGTGGAGGGGCTCGACGCGGTGGGGAGGGCAGTGCTGCGGCGGGCGGTGACGGTGCGGGAGGCGCTGGGGGAGGCGGAGGATGTGCCGTCCTTCCAGGTGGTGCGATCGGAGGCGCTGCTGGCGCTGGCGAAGCGGCGGCCAGACTCGCTGGAGGCGCTCGCGGCGCTGGAGGGGTTCGGGGCGGGGCGGGCGGCGCAGCACGCGAAGGCGTGGCTCGGGGCGGTGGCGGACGGGATCGCCGATGGGGATGTTCCGGAGGAGGAGCGGGCGCTGATCGCGGGGGAGCCGGTGGACGCCGAGGCGATCGCGAGGTTCAAGACGCTGGCGGCGCGGCGGAAGGCCCTGGTGGGGAAGATCGGGCGCTGGCGGAGCGCGGAGGCGCAGCGGCGGTGTGTGTGTGAACAGGTGGTGCTGCCTGGACACTGCGTGCAGGAGCTGGCAGCGCTCGGGGTGAAGGGAGAGCGAGGGCTCGCGGCAGTGGCGCAGGTGCAGGGGCTGGGGGCCCGGCGGCTCGCGATGTACGGAGCGGCACTCGCGTCGCTGCTGGAGGGCGCGGAGAGGCGCTGAAGGGCAGAGGCCACCACACGGAGCGGTCGACAGGTGCCCGCCAGAGTGGAATAGGTGCGCGCCATGCGATCAGGATCCTGGGCCCTGGCGTCACGCGGGGTGGTTCTGCGGCTGGTGCTGGCCGGGGCGGTTGGGCTCGCGGTGGTGGGAGGCATCGGGGCAGCCGACGCGGTGGCAGGGGCGCAGATGAACCCGTCGCCAGGAGCAGCGGGAACGCCAGGGGCGTCCAGCACGGCATGGACGGGGGTGAGTCCGCCAGCGGTGGAGCCGGCGATCCCGGAGGCGCCCGATTCGCCGCGGGCGTCGATGCGGGAGTTCCTGCGGCTGTCACGGGAAGGGCGCTACGAGGAGGCCACGCGGTACCTGGATGTGCCCTCGCGGGCCAACGGGCCAGAGCTGGCGCAGCGGCTGCGGGCGGTGCTGGAGCGGCACGTGTGGATCGAGCCGGCAGAGCTGTCGCCGCTGTCGCTGGGGGATCCGAAGGACGGGGCCGGCGTGGAGGAGGTGGGGACGATCGCGACCGCCACGAAGAAGGAGCCGGTGCGGCTGGTGCGGAAGGTGGAGGGGGGCGCGGCGCGGTGGGTGTTCTCGCGGGCGACGGTGGAGCGGGTGGATGCCTGGTACAGCCACCTGGAGGATCGGTGGCTGCGGGACCTGTTGCCCGAGGCGCTGCTGAGGCCAGGGCCGCGGGAGCTGCTGTGGTGGCAGTGGCTGGCACTGCCGGTGATTGCGCTCGTGGGGTGGGTGGTGGGACGGGTGGTGAGCTTCGTGGCGCGCCTGACCCTCGGAGGAGTGGTGGCGCGGACGAAGACGGGGCTCGACGACGAGCTGCTCGACCGATCGCAGGGGCCGATCACGTTCGCCGTGGCGCTGGGGGTGGTGGCGGTGGGGACGCCGTGGCTCGGGCTGTACGGGCCGGCGGAGGTGTTCCTCACGCGGGTGCTGAGCGCGGCGTTCTTCGTGGCGATCTTCTGGGCGGCGCTGCGGGTGATCGATGCGTCCGCGGAGTACCTGCTGCAGGGGGGGCAGGCGCGGGACAATGCGTCGGCGCGCTCGCTGGCGCCGCTGGCAGGGCGGATCGCGAAGGTGATGGTGTTCATCATCGGGGTGATCGCGGTGCTGTCGGAGCTCGGTTACCCGGTGGCGAGCCTGATCGCCGGCCTGGGGATCGGCGGCGTGGCGCTGGCGCTGGCGGCGCAGAAGACGGTGGAGAACCTGTTCGGGTCCATCTCGATCGGGCTGGACCGGCCGTTCCGGGTGGGGGACTTCGTGAAGATCGAGGAGGCGGTGATGGGGACGGTGGAGGCGATCGGTCTCCGCTCGACGCGCCTGCGGACGCTGGACCGGACGGTGGTGACGATGCCGAACGGGAAGCTCGCGGACATGCGCGTGGAGTCGTACACGGCGCGGGACAGGTTCCGGCTCGCGTGCATCGTGTCGCTGGTCTACGCGACGACGGCCGAGCAACTGAAGGGGGCGCTCGCAGGGATGGAGGAGGTGCTGCGGAAGCACCCGCAGATCTGGCCGGACGACGTGGTGGTGCGGTTCCAGGGGTTCGGGGCGGTGGGGATGGAGATCGAGGTGATGGCCTGGTTCCAGGTGGAGACCATGGGCGAGTTCCGTGAGGCGCGGCAGCAGGTGCTGCTGGGCTTCATGGAGGCGGTGGAGGCCGCAGGGACGCGGTTCGCGCTGCCGGCGCAGCGGCTGCACCTGGTGGGAGAGGGAGGAGAGCTGGGCGGGGCGTTGCTCGCCGGGGGACCGGCGGCGAACGCGGCTCAGCGTGGCGCGTCACCCGGAGAGGCCTCGGAGCCCGCGGGGGAAGCGCCGCGGAACGCTTGAGGACTCAAAGCGCGGGAGCGGGGGCCATCGGGGTGAGGCCGGCGGCGTCGATGAGGGCGCGGTCGGTGTCAGGGCCCGGGTTCGGGGTGGTGAGGAGGCGGTCGCCGTAGAAGATGGAGTTGGCGCCGGCATAGAGGCAGAGGAGCTGGGCCTCGCGGCCGATCTCGGTGCGGCCGGCGGAGAGGCGGACCATGGCCCGGGGCATCATGATCCGGGCGACGGCGATCATGCGGACGAGATCGAGGGGGTCGACGGGGGGGAGGTGCTCGAGCGGGGTGCCGGGAGCACGGACGAGGGCGTTGACGGGCACGCTCTCGGGGTGAGGGTCGAGCGTCGCCAGCTCGACGAGCATGCCGCAGCGGTCGGAGACGCTCTCGCCCATGCCGATGATGCCCCCCGAGCAGACGGTGATGCCGGCGCGGCGGACGTTGTCGAGGGTGGCGAGGCGATCGTCGTAGGTGCGCGTGGAGATGATGGAGCGGTAGTTGCGCCGGGAGGTGTCGAGGTTGTGGTTGTAGGCGTCGAGGCCGGCTTCCTTGAGGCGAACGGCCTGGTTCTCGGTGAGCATGCCGAGGGTGCAGCAGGCTTCGAGGCCGAGGGCTTTGACGCCGCGGACCATCTCGATCACCCGGTCGAAGGCCGGGCCTTCCTTGACCTCGCGCCAGGCGGCGCCCATGCAGAAGCGCGTCGACCCTGCGTCCTTCGCGCGACGCGCGGCGGAGAGGACCTCGCCCACGTCCATCATGCGGGCGGGTTCGACGTCGGTGTCGTGGCGGCTCGACTGGGGGCAGTAGGCGCAGTCCTCGGGGCAACCGCCGGTCTTGACGCTGAGGAGGGTGCAGAGCTGCACCTCGTGGGCGCCGTGGTAGGCGCGGTGGGCGGCGCGTGCCTTGTCGAGCAGCTCGAAGAGCGGGAGCTCGTGCAGGGCAACCGCCTGCGCGACGGTCCAGTCGTGGCGAATCTCGCCAGGGTTCGCTGCCGTGTCGTGTTGTGCAACCTGCCGCATGGTCTGCGCTCGTACCCGGCCGCGGGTCCGCCAGCAAGGGTGTTCAGATCGCGGTGGCGATCCGGGCGACCTCCTTGGCGAGGTGGCCCTGGGTCACGAGCGAGCGCAGATGGACGTCGAAGGTCTGCATGCCGAAGGGGGTGGCCCCCTTCTCCATCAGCTCGCGCAAGGGTGGGTTGCCGTCGGGGCGACGGATGGCGTCACGCACGGCCTGGGTGGCGACGAGGACCTCCATGGCGAGGACGAGGCCGTTGCCGTCGCGGCGAGGGAGGAGGCGCTGGGCGACGATGCCCTGGAGGGCGTCAGCGAGGCGCTCGCGGGCCTCGACGGTGTTGCGGCCCAGGGAGGTGAGGCGCGCCAGGGTGCGGGCGACGTCGGCGGTGTGGACCGCAGAGAGGACCATGTGGCCGGTCTCGGCGGCCTGGAAGGCGAGCTCGAGGCTGTCGGGATCGGGGATGGCGCTGGTCATGATCACGTCGGGGTCCTGCCGGAGCGCGGCGCGGAGGCCCGCGGGGAAGTCCTCGGTGTCGATGCCGATCTCGCGCTGGCTGATGCTGGAGCGGTTGTCCTCGTGGAGGAACTCGATGGGGTCCTCGATGCTCACCACGTGCCTGGCGAAGGTGCCGTTGATGTGGCCGACCATGGCGGCGAGGGTGGTGCTCTTGCCGCTGCCGGCCGCGCCAGCGACGAGGGTGATGCCGCGGTCCTGCTCGGCGAGGGAGCGGACGGGGGGCGGGAGGTTGAGCTCGTCGAGGGTGGGGATCTGCAGGGGGACGCTGCGCATGACGATCGCGAGCGAGCCACGCTGGCGGTAGATGTTGACCCGGAAGCGGCCCAGGCCCGGGACGGAGTAGGAGGTGTCGACCTCGTGCAGGGTGGGGAGCTGGTCGCGGGCGGGCCGGGCGGTGAGGAGGACACGGGCGGCGGCTTCGCTGTCCTCGGGGCGAATCTTGTCGACGCGGAAGTAGACCATGTCGCCGCGAACACGGGCGCCAGGAGGTTGGCCTACCTTGAGGTGGATGTCGCTCGCATGGGCGGCGAGGGCCTTGCCGAGGAGCTGGTGGATGAACGCCTCGGAGGCGTACGGGGTCGTCACAGGGCGAAGGTAACAGATGGGGGGCTCCACGGCCCAAAGGAGGGTTGCTTCCGGCCCGGCACCGGACGCTAATTGCTCTGTGATCCGCCTTCTCTGCGCGTTGCCCGTCATGCTCGGTGTGGGGTGCGGTGGCGCCCTGCCCCCTCCCCCGCCTCCTGCCGCTCCGGTCCTCGCGGTGGAACGGGTGGACCCGGGGGCGACCCAGGTCACGTCGGAGATCGGGGGGCTGAACGAGGACGCGATGGCGCGCGCTTTCCAGTCGCTCGATGGGCCCATCCAGGGGTGCTTCGACGAGGCGACGGTGCGCAATCCGTCCCTCGGAGGGCGGTTCACCATGAAGATGAGGATCGCGCCGGATGGACGGCTGAAGTGGGTCTACCTGAGCGAGGCCGATCTCGGTGACCGCAAGCTGGAGCGGTGCGTGCTCGATCAGGCGCGCGAGAAGGCGTGGCCGAAGCCGCTCGGGGGGGACGGGCTCGCGGAGCGGGGCTACGAGATCGATACGCGGTCGCCGGCCAAGGAGCTGACGGAGAAGTGGGTGAAGCCGGCGGTGGCGAAGGCGCGGACCAATGCCCTGAAATGCCGCAACGGGCTGCACGGGCGGCTGCGGGCCACGGCGTACATCGCCCCCAACGGGAAGGTGCTCGGGGCGAGCATCACGCCGCCCGACGAGCGCTTCGAGGAGGTGGCGGATTGCGTCGCCGAGGCGATCGAGCAGGTGCGGTTCGGGAAAGTAGGCAGGCGGATGAAGCTGAGCTTCGAGATCTTCTGGTGACTGGCCGAGGGGAGAGGCCCCTCGGCGTCGGGTGAGCCCGCCCGAGGGAGGGGCTCAGGGCGCAGGCGCTGGAGGAGGTGCCGGGGCGGCGCCGTCCTTCGAGTCCTCTTCCGGGGCCTCGGTCATCATGCCCAGCACCGAGGCTCCCGCGCCCTTGGAGACGTCGAGGATGCTGACGACGCCACCGTAGTTGGCGCCGTCCTCGGCCACGACGAAGACGACCTTGTCCTCTTCGCGGCGGCGACGATCGAGCTGCTCCTTGAGCTTGGCCACGAGGTCCTCGCGGGTGACGGGGAACTCGGCCTCGCCCGTGTTGAGGCGCAGGTTTCCGTCCGTGAGGACCCGCACCAGGAGCTGGTCCTTGGGGACCTCCTGGGTGGTCTCGACCTTCTCGGTGTCGGGCACGCGCACCGCGATGTCTTTCTCGAGCAGGGGAGTGACCACCATGAAGATGATCAGCAGCACCAGCACGACGTCGACGAGCGGCGTGACGTTGATGTCGGAGTTCATCACCGACGATGGCCGGATCACGAATTTCTTCGTACGGGACGACATCGCGGCTACTCCTTCAGCTCTTCGACGGCGAGCCCGACGCTCTTGGCGCCGGACTTGCGCGCGATTTCCATCACCTTGCGGACATCGCCGAAGGTGAGACGGTTATCGCCCTTCACCAGCACCTTGCGGCCCGGAGACTTGATGAACTCCTGCGTGAGCCGCTCTCCGAGGCCGGTCTCGTCGTACTGGTCGTTCTCGACCCAGGTGGTCTTCTCCAGGGTGACGGAGAGAATCATCGGGTCGGCGTCTTTCTTTTCCTCTTCGATCTGCTTCGCCTGCGGCAGCTTCACGTCTTTTCCGCGCTGCAGCATCGGCGTCACGACCATAAAGATGATGAGGAGAACGAGGACGACGTCCACCAGGGGTGTGACGTTGATCTCATTTTTGAAGCCCTTACTAGGGCCTGCAGCCATCCCCATGACAGCGCTCGCTCCTGGTCGGACACCACCCCTTCATCCATCTCCAGCGCTCTGGAGAGGACTCGGGGCGGTGGCCGAACCCTGCTAGGCAGCCTCTTCTTCGGAGTCGGACGAGCCCTCGTCCGACTCGCCACCCAGACGGCCGTCGAGCCGCTTGGCGACGATGTCGAGGAACTCGTTCGACGACTCGGCGATGTCGATCGAGCGCGCGTCGATCCAGCCCTGAAGCCAGTTGTAGGCCATGACGGCGGGGATGGCGACGAGCAGACCGAAGGCGGTGGTCACGAGCGCCTCGGCGATACCGGCCGACACCGTGCCGAGACCGCCGGATCCGGAGGCAGCCATGAGCTGGAAGGCGTTGACGATACCCATGACGGTACCGAGCAGTCCGACGAAGGGCGCGGTGGAGCCGACGGTGGCGATGAGGCCGTAACCGCGCTTCAGGGCGATGATCTCGCGCTGGCTCTGACGCTCGAGAGCGCGGGCCACCGAGTCGAACACGCCGTCGCGCTCGTCATGGGGCGCGGGGAGCTTGGAGGGGGCGCTGAGTTGGTACGAGGTGAGGCCGGCGTTGATGACCCGACCCAGGTACCCGAGCTCGCTCTTGGGCTTGACCGCGGCCGCCGCGCCGTCGAGGTCACCATCCGCAAGGAGGGGCCCGACGCGCAGCGCGAACTCGCGCGACGCAGACTTGGACTTGAGCGATACGAGAAGCCGCTCGCCGAACACGATCAGCGAAGCCAGTGACATGACGCCGAGGGCGATCACGATCAGTCTGGCGAAGAGGCCCATGTGGCCCCAGAGCTCTACCATTGTGAATTGCATCGTCGTCTCGCTCGCGCCTCCCCGGCGCCGGTAGTGCCCGAATCTTCGGGCGACGTTGGATCGACACGCCCCTCACGCAACGCACGCGAGAAAGGCTCTGGGACACAGAGGGCGCTCCTTCTACTACGGGGTGACTCCGCGCAACAACCAGCCACCCCAGCTATCGACCATCGAGGGTCTTCTACTGAGACTTGAGCCGGAGGTTGAAGACGTAGGAGACGGGGATCGCCTGTCCCTGCAAGGTCACAGGCGCCACCCTGCAGCCGTTCATGGCCGAGAGGATCGCCTGATCCATGTGCGGTAGGCCCTTGATGATCTGGCAGCTACTGCAGACGCCCGCCGCCGAGATGTTGCACTTCACGATGGCCAGGCCCTCGATCTTGGCGGCCCTGGCCTGCGCGGTGTAGGTGGGTGAGCAGGCCTGGCTGGGCCGCGTCATCCCGGCGCCGAAGGGCAGGATCTGCACGACGGGCTTCGGGGGCGGAGGAGGGGGCGGAGGGGTGGGGCTGCCGAGCTGACCCCCGAGCACGCCGCCGACGACACCGCCGACGACGCCACCGGGCACACCACCGGGCACGCCTCCCTCGACGCCACCTTCTTCTCCATCGTCCTCCTTGGGAGGCTCGGGCGGCTTCTCTTCCGGCTTGGTCTTGGACTCGTAAATGGTGTCAGGCCGCTGGATCGGCTTCGGCTTGATCTCGGTCTTTGGTGTTTTTTTCCCGCCAGGTGGTGGCGGTGGCGGTGGCGGTGGCGGCGGCGGTGGCGGCGGCGCGAAGAAGGTGACCTCTACGTCCTTCTTCTCTTCCTCCACGGGTCGGGTGGAGATGTAGAGGACGGCGGCAACGACGGCTCCGTGCGCGAGGACGGAGAGGACAGTGCCTGTCCCGAGGCGCCCCTTCGAGGCGGTGGCGCGGCCTAGAACCGAGTCGAACATGGGGGGATCCGAAGCTTTCCTGGGCTTTGTCGATTGGTCCAGGGACAGCCCGCGGTCGAAGTGCGTCCAGTGGTTCGGACGGCAAAGGCCGAAGTCACCAGGCACCCGACCGTGGCACCCGAGAGGAGTCTACCAGCGCGTCCATGCCACAAAAAGTCTATTGCTTCGCCTCGAATCTGTTTAGGGTAGGGCCTGACCCGCGGATATCGCACTTGATGTCGCACTTTCCTGGAGGGAGCTTCTGTGAATCTCCTCGACTCGAGACGAAGCGTTAAAAAGCGACCGCCTCGCAGACCCATTGGTCTGTGGGCGGCGCTGCTATTGTTCGCCGCAGTTCTATTTTCGGCTGTCCCTGTTCTGGCGCAAGGCACTGCTGTCATCACCGGCCGCGTTATCGACGCGGCGACCGGGAAACCCGCAGCAGATGTCGTTGTCACGGCCACGTCTCCCGCCTTGCAGGGCGAGCAGATCGTGGTCTCGGACGGAACCGGGCAGTACCGAATCCCGCAACTTCCCCCTGGAGACTACACCCTCCGGTTCGAGAAGGAGACGTTCAAGCCTGCGTCGCGTGGAGGCATCAACCTCCGCTCCGCGGTGACGATTCGCATCGATCAGCAACTCGCGCCCGAGAGCGTCGGCGCGAAAGAGGGCGAGGAGATCGAGGTCCTGATCAAGGCCCCCTCGGTCGACGTCGGCTCCAGCTCGTTCTCCACGAACGTGACCCAGGACTTCACCCGCCGCATCGCGGTGGCGGCGCCGGCCGGCAAGGGTGGCGCCCAGCGCTCCTTCGAGTCCGTCGCCGAGATCGCGCCCGGCGCGAAGTCCGACACGTACGGCACCTCGATCAACGGGACGACCTCTCCCGAGAACCAGTACGTCATCGACGGCGTGTCCGTGAACGACCCGGCGTTCGGCATCATCGGTACGCCCCTCACCATCGAGTTCATCAAGGAGGTGAACGTGGTGACGGGCGGATATATGCCCGAATACGGTCGCTCCACCGGCGGCGTGCTCGACGTGGTGACGAAGAGCGGTGGTAACGAATTCCACGGCTCGGCGTTCTTCAACATCAGCCCGGGCGCGTTCGAGGGGCGCCGGGAGCTGGTGCAGCGTGAGGGTCAGACCGTCCTGACGCAGCCCTACCTGGGGAACATCCGGGACTTCGGCTTCGAGATCGGTGGTCCGATCATCAAGGACAAGCTCTGGTTCTTCGCGGGCGCGGACGTCGCGCTGACGACCCGGCGGATCGACCGCTGGCTCAACCGGATCAGCGGCTTCGACGAGATCGCCTCCGATGACGACACCGCCAACGCGATCGGCGAGAACACCGGCTTCGGCAACCCCTATACCGATCCCAACGGGTTCACCATCGTCAACGAGATCCCGGGGACGCGGCGGAGCTACTACGGGGCAGCCCAGTCGATCCAGTACATCGGCAAGCTGACCTACCTGGTGAACCAGGACAATACGCTGACCCTGAGCGTCTACGGCTCGCCGACCACCTCCGGTGGTGACGGCCGGCTGGGCATCTCGGCCGCGACCGGCGGGATCGAGACGACCCAGTTCAACGGGCCCTACAGCGCGCTCGGGCATGAATTCGTCGACAGCGCGACCGACGTCTCCTTGAAGTGGCAGTCGGCGTTCAACAACAAGCGCGTGCTCCTCGACACGACCGTCGGCTGGCACCATCAGGTGTCCGAGACGCGGGCGTCGGACGGCACCGGCGTGGGCGACATCGCGGAGGGCCGCGGCCTCGCGGGCGTGCCCCGGGTCATCTGGCGCAGGAATACTCCGGGCTTCCACCCGATCACCGACTTCGAGTCGCTCCCCGCGGACCAGGCCGCCCTGTGCACCCCTCGCGTGGTCACCGGCCCCGACGGTGAAGACATCGAGCTGAACCCCTGCCCGGCCCAGACCTACAACAACGGCGGCGGCTCGTTGCTCAACGAGGCCACGCTGAACCGCTTCCAGCTCAAGAGCGTCGTGACCGGCCTCTTCGAGGGCCTCGGTCACCACGTGGTCAAGGGCGGCATCGATCTCGAGGTCATGACCTACAACAACATCCGGGGGTACTCGGGTCGGGAGATCATGCGGGAAGGCACGAGCGGTCGCTCCTTCGCGGACTACCGCATGTACGGCTTCCTGACGGGCCCCGGGGTTGGTGACAAGGTCATCTTCGACACCATCGAGTCCAGCTCGCTCTCGACCACGATCGGCGGCTTCGTCCAGGATAGCTGGAGCATCCTCGACAAGGTGACGGTCAACCTGGGTGTCCGGTACGACGCTCAGTTCCTGTTCGGCAACGACGGCCAGGTCGGTCTCTCCCTGCCGAACCAGTGGTCGCCCCGCGTCGGCGCCGTCTACGACTTCACCCAGCAGGGCCGCTCCAAGCTGTTCCTGAACTACGCGCGTTACTACCAGAGCGTTCCCCTGAACATCATGGACCGCGCCTTCGGCAACGAGCGGCAGATCACGGGCAACCGGCCCAGCTACACCGCCGTCGAGGGTGGCTGCGATCCGCGCGATCCCGCCCAGGCGACCGGCCCGGCCTGCCAGGACGACTCCGTGAGGAGCCGGGTCGCCGGCTACGCCTCCGATCCGAGCCAGTACTACTACGTGGTCAGCGGTGGCAAGGCAGCCGTGGATCCCGATCTCGCGCCGCAGTCGTCGGACGAGTTCGTCGTCGGCGGTGAGTACGAGATCATCCCCTCCGCCCGCCTCGGTGCGACGTACACCCATCGCTGGCTGAACAGCGTCATCGAGGACATGAGCCGCGATGATGGAAACACCTACTTCCTCGGCAACCCCGGCAGCGGCGTCGCCACGGACTTCCCCGAGGCCACGCGCCAGTACGACGCGGTGACCCTCTACTTCTTCAAGTCGTTCTCCGACCTGTGGCTCGCGCAGGCGAGCTACACGGCTTCGTACCTGCGCGGCAACATCGCCGGCCTCTTCCGGCCGGAGACGGGGCAGCTCGATCCGAACATCAACTCGGACTTCGACCTCATCGCCCTCCTGCCGAACCGCACCGGTGCGCTGCCCGGCGACCGTACCCACGAGATCAAGCTCTACGGCTCGAAGGGCTTCGAGATCCCCGGCGGGATGCTGCTCGACCTCGGCCTCACCTACCGTAGCCGCTCGGGCGGTCCCACCAACTACCTCGGGTCCCACTACGCCTACGGCGCAGGCGAGGTGTTCCTCCTCCCCCGCGGCTCGGGCGACCGGCTCCCCTGGCAGCACGACTTCGACGGCAGGGTTGGCTTCTCGTTCAACCTCGCCAAGGACAGCATGCTCACGGTGACCATGGACGTCTTCAACATGTTCAACTTCCAGCAGGTCGCATCCATCGACCAGAACTACACCAACGCGGACGTGCTCCCCTGCATCAACGGGACCCGGGACGATCTGGCTCCCTCTGACGGCACGAGCTGCGTCCAGAAGTTCGACGGCTCGGCGTTCACTGAGGAGGACCTCAACCCGAACTTCGGCAACGCCCTCACCTACCAGTCGCCCCGGACCTTCCGGTTCGGCGCGCGGGTAACCTTCTAGGCCATGGGGAAGGAAAGGAAACGAGTCATGAAGACACGCATCCTTGGTATGGCCATCGGGCTTGGAGCTCTCTGGAGCATGTCTCCCGGTTGCTCTCAACCCGCACCCGAGTGCACGGTCGGCACGGCGACCGCCTACCCCTTCGCCACGAAGCTGTACCTGCAGAGCGGGGACGCGACCTGCAACCCGTCCTTCGAGGCCTATCAGTCCGAAGAGATGGGCATGCAGGTCTACAACCCTGACGATGGCTCAGGGCAGGTAGACACGGAGCGAAGGCTGGTCGCCATCCAGACGGTTACCGCCGGGAACTACGAGCGGAACGGAGAGGGCCTCGTGGAGGGCAGCGTGGCGTACTCGCTCGGCGAGTTCGAAGGCGCCAACCCCAACGAGCAGAACTTCTGCGTCGCTCCGACGCTGAGCACTGCGCGGGTGACCCTGCCCCTCATCCCAGGTGAGGAGGGCGGCGGTGGTGCGGGTGGTGGCCCTCCTCCTCCTCCCATCCAGGACGAGGTGGACATCGAGATCGCGTGGTCCGATCTGCAGGTGTACGTGACGACCGCCAACCTGGGGAACCAGGCCCAGGGGACGATGACGTACACGGACCACCTCAAGGAATGCAGCGCGACCTACAAGGTCGTCATGCTGTGGCCCACCGTCCACTGCGAGGAGATGGCCTACTTCGCGCAGACAGATCCGCCGGATCCGGAGGTGCCAGATGACGAGGGGACGCCCTGCGATCCCATCGGGGACCCTGCCTCGTGCGTACCCTGCGATCCCGAGCAGAATCCGCTGTGCGAGGCGTACCCCACCGGCAGGCCGAACAACGCGCTCTGCGATCAGGAGCCGGATCCGCAGGGGCCTTATTTCCTGAACACCGGCTCGGGCATCGCGAGCGACCTCACGGTCGTGTGCGATCCGCTGTCGCTGCTGTGCATTCAGGACACCGATTCGGTCCAGACGCCGCAGAACGACTGACCCGACGCGGTCATCGCCGCGGGATTGACGGTTCCGTCGCCCGCGGCCTCCCTCCCCTTCCCTCCTCCTCTCATCCACCTCGTGCATCCGGCAGGTCACGCGACCGCGCCCGCAGCACAGGTTCACTTTCGTGCGTGGTGCGGCGCGCGGCCGTGGGATGGTGCCTCGTTCACGCGGAGCCGGTCACCATGCCCACCTTCGAAAAACGCACCCGGATCGCTGCCACACCCGAGCAAGTCTTCGCCTTCCACGAGGCGCCCGATGCGCTGGAGCGGCTCACGCCCCCCTGGGAAGAGGTGCGCATCGTCGAGAAGAGTGCCGGGATCGGGGTGGGCGCGCGGGTGGTGATGGATACGCGACTCGGTCCCCTGTGGATGCGCTGGGTGGCCGAGCACACGCGCTACGAGAAGGGGAGGATGTTCCAGGACGTGCAGATCAGCGGCCCGTTCCGGCGGTGGGAGCATACGCATCAGATGGATCCCGACGGCGAGGGAGGCTGCTGGCTCGTCGACCATGTGGAGTACGCGCTGCCGGTCGGAGCGCTGGGAGCGCTGGTGGCAGGCCGGATGGTGCGGAGGAAGCTCGAACGGATGTTCGATTACCGGCACGAGCTGACGCAGCGGATCTGCGAAGGCCAGCGGTAGCGGCTCACGGGCGAGCCGCGAGCGCGCGTGCCGCCTGGCAGGGCTGCCCGGTGACGGCGGTGAGGGCCTCCGCAAAGTCACAGAGGCGCTGGGCGCGGGTGAGCAAGGTGGGATCGCCCGCCATGATGGCTTTGCGTGCCGTCTCGACGGCACGGAGCCCGAGCACGGTGCGCGCGCGCTCGGGCATGTCGGCGCTTCGCCTGGCGAGGGCGTTGCGGGCCGTGGGTGAGGGATCGACGACGGTCACCCAGGTCCATACCGAGGAGAAGGCGGCGTCGGCGAACGCGCGGAAGAGGCGAGCTTCGCCAGGCGTGCGTGTGCACGGGAGGGCTGGGCCTTCGGGGCCAAAGTCAGCCGGGGTCAGGGTCCTGGTCTGTATCCGGCGCAAGAGGCCGGCAGGAGCGCCTTCGAAGCTCTCATCGTCACCGGAGAGCTTGCCGGTCTCCATGCGGGTGGCGAGGGCATCACACCGAGCCTCGCGTTCGGTGCGGAGGCGCTCGCTCTCGCGCGCTTGGGCTTCGCGGCGCTGTTGCTCCTCGCGCTCACGCGCTTGCCGGGTGATTTGCTCGTCGCACACCCGGAGGCGCTCGGTCACGGCGTTGCGCTGCGCGGCGGAGCCACGCTCGACATCAGCCGGGGTGATGGAGCGCGCGATGCAGGGGTCAGCGTCCGCGAGCATGCTGTCGAGACGGGCACGCGCGCGTTGCATGCTGAGCAGGTACAGGACGCCAGCGATCACGAGGAGCGCAGGGAGGCACACCGCCATGAGCTTGCGCACGCGCCGTCTGCGGTAGGCCCGCAGCAAGCCGCCTGCGTCCTGATCCAGCGCGTTGCGGGCATGGAGGAGCAGTTCCTGCCACCTTCCGATGTCGTCAGCGAAGTGCTGAAGGGGGGCTGCCACCGCCTTGTCTCGGGACAGTTTTCTGGCGACCCGCATCAGGCCGACGCTGGAATCGGGCGGGCGGCCATCGACGGTCAGATCGGTGAGGCCTTTGAGGAGGCCGCCGAGGTGCCCCGCATGGACGCTCCAGGCGTGTGCAGCCATGCGGTAGGAGCCCGTGAGCTGCTCGATGCAGGCCCTCAGCTCTCCCATGGGCAGCAAGCTCTCCACGTCCCCTGGATTGACGCCTGCGAGCGCCGCCGTCTGCGCGATGCCTCGTTCGAGGCTACCCCACAGCGCTTGAGGGTCGAGGTGCGGGAGCGCCTCTTGCAGTTTGCCCGACTGAATGCAGGAGCCCGCGAACTGAAGCGGTCCCATCACGCAGGTCATGAAGGCTCCCCCCAGCTTTCCAGCCATGGGCGCGCTCCCCTTATCCGGTTTCAGACGGTGTATTCACCTGGCTGCAGGACTCTGCCGACTGCCTGCACCCGAGACGGATGCCGAATCGGCGAGTATATCTCAGCGCTTCTCTCCCGGAAGTCATTGGTCGGGCCCAGGAGGCGATCTCGCGCACCGAGGAAGAGCATCGTGGAAGAGCGTCGAGGAAGAGCGCCGAGGAAGAGCGCCGAGGAAGAGCGCGGAAGGCGGGAGCTACTGGTCCGTGCGGTAGTGGGGCCCCGTCTCGTCGTCGACGATGTCTGCGTCTTCGAGGAGGTCTTCGCCGTCTTGCGTCTGCTCTACGAGGTCGTCGTGCTGCTGCTGGTAAGGCGGCGGCTCCTGGTGCGCATAGGCATGGGCGTCAGGAGAGGGCGCAGGCGCGGCATGAGGGGGCTGTTGCGGATAGGCGCCGTGGGCATAGGGATCGGCCGGAGCGCCTCCAGGCTGCTGATCGTAGGGTGCATAGCCGGGCTGCGCATAGCCAGGCTGCGCATAGCCAGGCTGCGCATAGCCCGCCTGCGCATAATGGTGCTGCTCATATCCCTGCTGGGGGTAACCCTGTTGCGCATAGCCAGGCTGCGGATAGGCGGGCTGCGGGTATCCCTGAGCGTCGTGCTGCTCGTACCCTGGTGCTTGCTCTGTCTGCGCCGCCGCGGGTGCGTACCCAGGCTGCTGGTGGTGTTGCTGCGCGTAGGCGTCGTAGGCGCTGCCTTGGGCGTAGTGCTGCTCTGGATGACCTCCCTGGGGCTGAAGGTATTCCGGGGGCGCCGCCACGTACGCGGGGGGCTGCTGGGCTGGTGCATAGCCCGCATGCTCGGGCTGCCATGCATGCGCCTGCGGCTGGCTGTGCTCCGCGTGGGGTAGCCCGGCGGTTTCAGGCGCGAGGTGCCCTGGGGTCACGGGCGTCGGAACCTCCGAGGCGCCGTTCTGGAAGTATGGCCGGTAGCCCTGCTCGGTGTCTGACGTGAGAGGCTGATGCTGACGCTCCGCATCGGCTCCAGGCAGGAACGTCGCCGTCGAGTCGTGCTCCGCAGCAGCGTGAGGGGCGTGTACTTCCGCGGCAACCAGCGCCGGTTGAAGCGGGCTGCTCGACGAGGTTGCAAGCGCTCCTGTTGCGGCCGCGGTGTCCTGGAGCGGAGCGGCCGAGGACGCCACCGGGACTGGCGCAGAGCGCTTGAGCTTGCCACCCTTCGCCCGCTCCAACCCCGCACTCGCCTCGGGATCACCCGCCTTCATGCGCAGCACCCTGCGCCAGGCGTCGGCTGCCTCCCGGGCATCGCCAATCTCCTCCTCCCAGAGCTGGGCGACCTTCCGCGCAAGCTCGGCGCGAAGCCCCTGGTCGCGCCCCCGGAGAATCTGATCTTCGTAGAGCTGGATCATGCCTCGGTGGTCGCCGAGATCCATGAGCAAGCTGGAGAGATCGTTCATCACGTCCTGATCCGCAGGAGACAGGTCGTGAAGCTTCTTCAGGTCGACGGCCGCTCCCTTGCGATCGCCGAGCACATCCCGACGGAGGCGAGCGCGCCGGTGGAGGAGCTTTCGCACGAGGGGTCCGTCGAACACCTCTTCGAGCGCGCGGCTCAAGGTGGCAGCCACGCGCGCCATGTCGCCCACCGTCTGGCCGAGCTGCTCGATGGCGTCGAGCGAGGCATCATCCACGTGCGTGATGAGCGCATCACCGAGCCAGTTGAAGGCACGCTCGACATCACGCAGGTCGCGGAAAGCGATGGTCGCTGCGCGCCGCAGCAGTGCGGCTCGGGTGCGACCACCGTCGCGGGTTCCCTGGCCCCCCGCAGCCAGCGCTTCGGCCAGAATGGTGCGCAGCGCGACGCTTCCAGCCGCGGAGTCACCTGCTCCAGCAGCGCTCTCGAGCGCTGCGATGATGTCGTCCTGGACTCCGCCGCTCAGGGCGAGCTCGAAGAAGCTTCTTGCCCGATCCTGGGCGCCGCGCTCTGCCGCTACCTGAGCGGCGCGCGCCAGAGCCGTCAGCCGGTCAGCCGGTAGCCGACAGCGGCTCACCTGGCGCTCGTACAGGTCGATGACATGCGCAGGCGCCTGAGTGAGCGCGGCCAGGCGTGCCAGCAGCACCTCCACCTCGGCCGGAGGGACGCTGGCGAGGCCCGTCTCGCCATGGCTCATGGCCTCCACGGGGTCTACCCCCGCGCTCACCTGCACCTCGGCCTGCCTCACCAGCTCACCCGCACGCGCAGGGCCAGAGAGCTCCTTGGCCAGGATTTCGTGGGCCACGGACAGCGCGTCGAGGTCTTTGAGCCGGACGGCGATCTCCTCCAGCCGAGCCGCCACGCCCGAATCCGCTGCCCGCGAACGCGCAAGCTCCATGGCGACCCGGGCCGCGTCGGTGCCTCGGCCGATCTCCACGAAGCGCTCGAAGGCGCCACGGAGCGCTTCGACGCGCGCAGGTCCGGCAGCAGACTCGTTCCACGCGACCAGCTTGGTGGCGACGATTCCCTTCCAGCCGAGCTTGTCGCCAAGCTCCACGTAGGCGTCACGGCAAGGTTCGTCACCCTGATCGGCGAGGCGCTCCAGGCACGCCAGCGCCTCGTCTCCCTTGCCCAGCCGATCATGAAGGATGCCCGCCAGGCGACGGGTCATGTTCGAGGCCTCTTCCTCGTCTCCTTCGACGTCGATCAGCATGGCCATCAAGGCGGCAACCTTGGGCCAATCTCCGATTTCCTCCGAGAGCCGCTGGAGCCGGGCTATCGCGTCGAAGTCCTCCGGATCGGCAGCGTTGATGATCTCCAGTGCCTTGATGGCAGCCGGGGGGTTCTGAAGCGGGCCCTCGTAGAGGGTGGCCAGGCGCTGAGCGATCTCGACACGATCGTCTCCCTCGGCAAGCTGGATCTCTCGCTCGAGCGCGTCGGCCGTCCCCTGAGGGTTGCCGCGCCGTTCTTCGAGATCGGCCATGGCCCGGAGGGACACCCGGCTCTTGGGATCGAGGGTCCTGTAGATGGCCTCGTAACGCTCGATCGCCCCGTCGATGTCGCCGATGCCCTCCGCGAGAATGCGTGCTTCGCGCAGGGCGAGCTGGAGCCGGTCGCCATGGTTCTTGGTGATGGCTCCGAGCCGCCGGAGCAGCTCGACGCTCTCCTGATGATCATCGCGCTGCACGGCATCTTCGACGAGCTGCGCCAGCGCTTCCGGATCGTCTCCGTCGGACAGAAGGAGGAGCAGGCTCTCACGGGCCCCCTCCGTGTCTCCGAGGTGACGCTGCACGTCCGCCGCCGCCCGACGAGCCGCGATGCGGCGCCCCCGATCACCGAGCTTGTCTGCACGGCCAAGCAGGTACTGCACCAGATCAGGCATCCGATCGGCGCGTCGGTACTGCTCCTCGAGCGCGGTCGCATAGGTGTCGTTCGCGGGCTCGATCTCCGTGGCTTGCTCAAGGCGGGATATCGAGCTGTCAATGTCGCCCGACCGGAGCAAGAGATCGGCAGCCTGGGCGAAGAGCGCGGCGCGCGGCTTCCCGTCGGTGAGCTGCGCTCGCTGATCGAGCGCGTTCGCCCCCTCGGTCAGACGGCCGGCGGCGAGATAGGCCTTCTCGGCAAGTTCCCAGACCTTCGCCTGACCGATGACCTCTGCAGCCTCGGCATAGGCGTCACCCGCAGCTCCCAGATCGTCGAGACGCGTGCGCAAGTCTCCGAGCTTCTGGAGCAATGGCCCGCGGGTGACCTTGTCGGACAGGCTGGGGATCGTGTCGCTGATGACCTGCGCCGCGAGATCGAACCGCTCGCCCTTTTCGAACAGTTTGACGGCCGTCTGGATCGCGCTCTCGTCCTCGGGGGAGAGGTTGGCGATGCGCGCCCAAGCCTCCGCGGCCGCGACCACGTCCTTGCGCTTCTGCTCGTGCAAGGTCGCGAGCTTCTTCTCGAGCGCAATCTTCTGCTCGATGTCCGGCGTCCCCATGGCCTCCTGTTCGAGCACGGTCGAGAGTTCGTCCCACCGCGCCCCCCGCTCCAGGAGCCGGCGGAGCTGGTCACGCGCCTGATCGTCTCCCCGATCGATCTGGCAGATCTGTTTCCAGGCCTGGATGGCGGTGTCGATGTCGCGTAGCTGCGACTCGCAGATACCCGCGACGTCCCGGAGCTGGGCCTTGCGCGTGTCCAGGGAGATGGAAGGCGCGCGGGAAGCGGCGAGCAGGACGTCGCGCAAGTCGGCGTACATCCGCTTCTGACGAAGGTGCTCCTCCACCCACGAGAGCGCCTCGGCGTTTGCAGGATCGATCCGCAGCACTTCTCGGTACTTGGCGAGAGCCTGCTGCTTGCGACCGCGCTGCGATTCGTCGAGTGCTTCGGCGAGAAGCTGCGTCAGATCTCCGCTGGGCGCTGCCGCAACGGGTGGCGTGCCTGCGTTCCCCGCACCTTGAAGAGGAGTGCTGGGACGCGAAGGGCCAGTGTGCTCGGCGCCGGACGCAAGCGGGGCAGCAGCGCCCGTGAAGCCCGTCGCCGCCGAGACCGAGAACGTCCCGGTAGGAGGCGCCGTGGAGACATCGATGCCCGCGACCAGCGCTCCCCCTGCGGCTCCCGCAGACGGGATCGGAGGAAGCGGGGCAGGCGGAGGCGGGAGAGCCCCGGCTCGCATGCGCGCCTCCGCAGCCATGAAGCCCCCAGGGTTGGCTTGCAGGTACGCTGCGTACACGGGAGCGAGCTCCCCCGTGCGGTTCAACTGTTTCCCGTAATGGTCGGCGAGCTGCATGGCACGATCATGGCCAGGCTGCGCCTTGAGCGCGGAGGTGGAGTACGAGAAGCCATACTCCCCGTCGTACATCTCCGCGAGAGACACGAAGAGCTGCGCGGCCTCGTCTCTCTCGGCAGGATCCACCTGACCGCCCGCCCCGATGCGCTCCAGCAGAAAGAGCCCGAGCTCCTGGGTCATGGCCACATCGTCGGGCCGAAGCGTGCGCGCAGTTCGCATGACCTGCACCGCGCCAGCGAGGTCGCCCGCGCGCCGGCGGATGTCGGCCTCGTCTCTGTAGAGCGCGCTTTTGCGCTCCGGGTCGGTGACCAGCGCCTGCTCCATGGCGAAGAAGGGGACCGCCTCCGCGAACTGCTGCTGTGCCTTGAGGATCTCGCGGGCCGTGTAGATCGCGTATGCGTTCTGAGGGTCGAGTTCTGCGAGACGGCGCCAGTTCTCCACGGCGCGCTCGGGCCGGGAAAGGGGCGGCTCACCCCACAGCTTGCCGAGCTCCTCGTGCAGACCGATGAGCTGAGAGCGCACCTCGGCACGCTCGTAGGCGAGCGGGGAGAGTGCCTTGACCAGGCGCTCCAGCAGCGCGACGAGCGCCTTCTGGTCGCCCTTGTCGCGGTACAGCTGGGCGAGCCGATCCGCCGCAGTTCGCTGGGTAGGGTCCTTCTCGATGGCGATCATCAGCGTGCGCGCTGCGTGGTGAGCATCGCCGAGGGTGGTGGACCAGACGTTGGCAGCCTCGCTCAACCAGTGCGCTGCATAGGCAGGGTCTGCCGTCGCGCTGCCGACCTTTTCGAGCAGGATCGCGTAGGATCGTGGATCCTGGGTGCCGGCGCGGTGGGCATAGGCCAGAGCCTCCTCGTCATGTGGATTGGCGACGAGGCGCTGAATGAGCGTTTCCATCTCCCGAGGATCCATCGTTGCGACGCGAAGTTACACGGTCGCTTCCGCTGCGTACAGCGAAGTCTCGGGCGCACCAGCAAACAAACCTCTCCAGGATTCGCGGTGGGGTGGCGCTCGCAATGCTCATTGAATTTCACGCTATTGCGCCGCCAGAGGTGGCCTCCCCCCGGAACCATCATGCCCGGCGCTGCCGGCAGAACTGCACTCGTCTGCGACATCGAGGCGGTACTGGCTCCAATGCCTGACTTGTCGAGGAACCTGGAGCAGTCATGGAGGCAGGGGCGCTGCTCCTACAGAGGCAGGGTGGGACGCGAGTACCCGACGTGTGCGGCGTTCACCACGGCGTACGAGTGCCTCTCCCCTGCGGGACCTTGCGAGGCGCGGCCGCTGCTAGCGAGGACGAAGGCGACGAGCACGACGAGCAGCAGAAGGACGATGATCAAAAGATTCCGTGCTCGTGTGGAGGGCAGCACCACCGGGGCGTTCTCGGCCATCACCTCATCGCTCGTCACTGCCGAGCCTATCTCCCCCGTGGGACTCGCGTCCCTCGTGAGGGCCCCAGGTGCAAGCTCCCTGCCCTCCTTGGAGGCCGTGGAAGTGGCGCGTTCCACTTCATCGATGAATCCCTTTGCAGTGGAAGGTCGATCTTCGGGGCTCTTGGCCAGGACCCGCAGCAAGAGGTCTGAAAGAGGCCGAGGAATCCCGGCGTCAGGAGCTGCCTCGATCGCCGGCAAGGGAGTCGACTTGATGTGTCGCGCCATCACCACGACGGCGTCGTCGTCGATGAACGGGGGGCGTCCGACGAGCATCTGGTAGAGCAGCACTCCGAGCGAGTAGAGATCGCTGCGGGCATCGAGTGGCCGACCCTGGGCTTGCTCGGGAGACATGTAGCGAGGCGTGCCAAACACCGTCCCTGACTGGGTCTCGAGGCCATCCACGGACTTGCCAGTGCCGCTCATCACCTTGGCGATGCCGAAATCGAGCACCTTGCAGACCTCCTCCTGCTCCCCGTACGGCAGCGAGAGGAAGAGGTTGTCGGGCTTCAGGTCGCGGTGGATGATTCCTTTCTCGTGCGCCTCGGCGAGGGACAAGAGCGCGTGTCTGGCGAACCGCGAGGCCTCCATGATGGAGAGCCTCCGGACGCGCTTGAGCCGCTGGCCCAGGGATTCGCCTTCGAGCAGCTCCATGGCGAGAAACAGTGAGCCGCCCGCGACCACTCCTACCTCGGTGCCCGGTGCATCCTCGGTGATCTCACCGAAGTCGAACACCGTCACGGTGTAAGGCGAACTGAGAAGGCTCATCGCCCTCGCCTCCCGGGTGAATCTTGCCTTGGCTTGCGCGTCGAATGCACGATCCGAGCGGAGGATCTTGATGGCGACATCACGCCCCATCGCTTCCTGACGCGCCCTGTACACGGTTCCCATCGACCCCGCGCCGAGCCTCGCCAGGATCACGAACCGCTCCGCAATCGTGGTCCCCAGCAAGGGATCCCCCTCGGCTTCGGCCAGCACGTCGGCATGGATCATCGCCAAGCCATCGACGGGACAGCGGCGCAACTCAGGGAGCCGAGCCCTGGGGTCCGCCGGGAAGGGCGAGGGCTCACGCATGACATGCTCGCCGCCTTGCTGCAGCGGTGAAGGAGGCGACACACCCGGCGAGTTCCCTGACGACACCACCGTCATCTGGGTACGACATCGGGGGCAGACCAGGGCTGCTTCCGGCGTGACGAGGTCCGCTCCGTGCCCGACCGAAGCGGGGATTTCGTCGGTAGGGGAGGGCGCCACCTCGATCAAGGAGCGTCCGCCAGTTCGCCTCGTACCGCAAGCCCCACGACGTCTCCATGTACCCGGGCCGACAGGCCACCTTGAGACATTTTCCCCCCTTCGTGAGGGAGATCAGAGGCACACTCATCCTCAGGTGCACACACCTTGGAGACCTGCCTGCCATCGTCTCCACCGCCATACGCATGCCAGAGGAGCTTGGAAAGCCAAGAGATCTCTGGTTCTCGGTCGTCCCCTCAAGGCAGGAGCGTTGTCAGCGCGCCTCAGCAGACATTACTCGCGCGAGCACTCGTAGGGTCCGACCAGCATCAGGGTACGTGAACAGCGAATTCCCACGTTCTTCTTGAGCGTCGAGAACTGCATCGACTGACCGAACGGAGTTCGGGATAGCTGTGTCAGCGTGGGCGCGCAGCCCGAACTTTCGTCGCGGCACGCCACGGTACGCGCGAGCTGCTCCACCTCGGTGTTGTCCGAGAACACGTTGAAAGCAGCAGCGGCGGTGAACGCGAGGCAGAGGAAGATCAGGAGCGTCTGAGCTGCACGTTTCACCCGCGGGAGCGTATCCGAACGCCAGCCTGCTGCGCTGGGTTTCGAGGTCGCGCGTGACTACAGGCGAACCCCCGAACCTGGCAGGGGCTTCCACGGCTCGCGGCGCATGGTGAACTGACCTCGCACGAAGGCCCCCAGCACCGGCGCGATGTTCTCGGGGACGTCGTCGTCCCACTCACCGCCGTCGACGCCGTCCTGCGGGGTCAGGTCGAGCGCAGGCAGAAAGAACCCGGGATAGCGCCTCGACGGGATCTTCAGCTCTTCAAGGTCTTCCTGGAAGACATCGATGTCCACCCGTACCAACCTGACGCCGCGCAAGGCCGTTTGCATGAGCGCTTCGCTCAGGGAACGCTCGACGCCGCGGCATGGCTCGCAGGGATCGCGCGTCGTCATCACCAGGACCTTCTCTCCGACGGCGTAGGCCGTAGCCCGCTGCCTGGCGAGTTCCTCCCCCAGGGTCCGCACGTCAATGCCAACATCCACCAGCGTCAGCTCCCCCACGCGCTTGACCGTGGTCTTCTGAGGGACGCTGCCACCCGGTGAGGGGGCTGCTGCTGCGGCTTGAGCCGTGATCTGGGTGCTCGTGGCGGGAGCCGTCGGCTCGGGCTCGTGGACAGCAACGAGGGTGCCGCGATCATACGTCCACGCCCAGGCACCCAGCGCCAGCGCAGCCCCCCAACCGGTGGTGAAGACAGCTCCAAGTACCAGGCCCACCGTGGCCAGTCTGCGTCCACCGCGCGGGGCTGGCGCCTCGTCAATCTCCCGACGTGCTGCCCACCCCAACACCATCGCTGCCACGGCGCCTACAGGGCCGAGAAACAGCGCGACGACGGACAGGATGGACATCGACGACGTCTGCGCCCGAGGCAAGGAAGACAGCGCGTCTCCCTCGCGATCGACAGCGGGCATCGTGGCGCTGCTCTCCTCCGAGGTCGCGTTGAACGAGGTCGCGTTGAACAGCCTGCAGGGATCGGGTTCACCATCGACGCCACAGCCGTCCTGCCCAGAGCTGATCTGCGCGCTGCCCACACGGGGATACTAGCGCCGCATCGCTTTCACGCCCGCGCTTCCGTCGCCCGAGCAGCGGCCGGAGCTCAAGGGATGCAGGCTGCGTCGAGAAGGCGCAGGAGCGCGCGTTTGGTGCTCACCGAGGGTCCCATGATCTCCGTCCATGCAAGCCCTACCCGGGCCCCTGCCACAGCGATGGCGGGCGGATCTTTCACAGGGTTGATCCCGTCGCTCACACGCACGCCTTGCGCGGAGGGGGCGCCATCCTGCCCGAGACGCGTCAGGAGGAGTCGTCCATCGGCTTTACCGTCGTTCCCTACCCAGGCCACCAGCGCCCCAGGCTCGGCCGATGCAGCCGTACCCCACTTCCCTTTGCCGACCACCCAGGTCGTTGCCGTGGGCTTCGCGCTTGCGTCGAGCGCCCGTGACATGAGGGTTTCCCCCTCCGCCCAGAGAGCCAGCGCGCCGGTGGGCGTAGCCACCAGAGCGACTCTCTCACGCCGAGGGCCCTCCGGAGCGATCTCGTGTGCCTCGCCCTCCTTGCCGGAGGCGTCGAAGCGTGAGACCTGGATGCTGCCGTCCTCCTCATGCCAGGCGACGAAGTAGCCACTCGCATCGGCCGCAATCGCTGGACGACGCGGCTGCTTCGTGTGGTGGGTGACCCCGATCGCCCTCACATTCGGCTCCGCCGGATCCGTGGGCGCGAACAGAAACACGCCGAGTTGCGTCCGCTCGGAGCCGAACGGAGCCGCTGCCACGAGCGCTCCTTTCGGCGTTGGAGCGAGCGCCACATTCTCTCCAGCCTCTTTCCCGACATTCGCCAGGTGCTGTATCCCGGGCGGCGAGGTCTCCCAGCGGGGTCGCGCGTAAGCCAGCCCCTCCGCGTCGAACCACGTGACAGTCCAGGCCCCCCCTGTATCGAAGACGTTCAGTCCTTCTTTGCGGGTCGAGCCGATGGAACGCGCCCGCGCGACCTGTCTGGCGTCACCATCGAAGCCGGCGAACGCGATGTGCGCGTCGGGGTTGTTCTGCAACTCCACCAGCCAGACGGCTGCGAGCGCCCCATCCGAGTTGCGCCCCGTGAGTCCGAGCCCCTGCCGCTGAAGGTAGCTGGCCAGGTCGGCAGTCTTCCCCTTGCAGGTGGCGATCTCCCCCGAAGCCTTGAACTCGGCGACTCCGTCACCTTGAGGCGTGCTCCGCTCAGGGATCGCTGAAGCAGCCGTCACAGTCGCAGCGGCGGTCCCCGAGGGAATCGCAACGGCAGAGGCGGCAGTGCTCCCCGTATCTGCCGGCGGCGCCTGCGTGGAGGAACCCCCCCGATCACAGGCAGCCAGAACCAGCAGGCAGAGCTTCGCGGCTTTCTTCAAGACCGGCAGCCGTGATGAGGTGTGCGGGTTACCAAAACAGGTGCACTGGCAGGGCGCGCCTGGCGGGTGCTGTAGCGAACAGGTCGCCGTCACCCTCGAAGAATCCTAGTGCGAAGCAGAGGACTTGAACCTCCACGGGAGTTACCCCACTGGAACCTGAATCCAGCGCGTCTGCCAATTCCGCCAGCTTCGCTTGCGAACGGACGCATCAACTAGCGGCTTCTTTCTCATCCGTCAAGGGCATCGTGCGCTCCATCGTAACCTCTCTCGGTCCACGTCAGTCCACAGGTGACGTTGCCGGCTCCACCAGGGTAGCTGCCTCAACTCCCGTGGAGTGACCATCTGCTGCACGCCACTGCACGGCAGGGGCCGACAGCCCCTTGAGGCGCGGTGCGTAGCACCAGCTCTGGGTGCCAGGCGAGAGGCGCATGTGCTAGGGGAGCGCCCGATGGCGGCTCCCGTTCCAGCGCAGGTCGTGCCTGCTCACACGACTCTCCCGCTCCTGATCATCACCGGGGTGCGGGCCGTGGATCCCGCCCAGCGCCTCGACGCCGTGGTCGACGTCGTCATGGAAGGCGGCTCCATCTCGCGCATCGGCCGCGGGGCGGCAACGCAAGATCTCCTGCAGTCCGAGCAAGCCATGGTCGTCCGCGGAGACGGGCTGCTCCTCCTGCCGGCATTCATCGACATGCACGCGCACCTGCGGGAGCCTGGGCAAGAATACAAGGAGGACATCGCCTCGGGCCTGGCCGCGGCAGCAGCCGGAGGGTTCGCCCACGTCTGCGCGATGCCCAACACGCGCCCCGTCAACGATACGCGCGCGGTCACCGAGGCGATGATCGCGCGCGCGCGCAGCGTCGGTGGACCGGCGTTGCACCCGATCGGCGCGATCACCGTCGGACAGCGCGGACAGGAGCTGACCGAGATGGCCGACCTGAAAGAGGCAGGTGCGGTCGGGGTCAGCGACGATGGGCGCTGCGTCACCTCGAGTGCGGTGATGCGCCGCGCCCTCGAGTACGCCAGTACCTTCGATCTCGCCGTGATCCAGCATGCGGAGGATCATGCCCTCACCGAGGGAGCTCAGATGCACGAAGGCGCGATCTCTACGCGCCTCGGCTTGCGCGGCTGGCCACGTGTCGCCGAGGACATCATCGTCGCCCGCGACGTGCTTCTCGCCGAAGCCACGGGGGCGCGCTACCACGTCGCGCACGTCTCCTCGCTGGGCGCGGTGCGGATCCTCCGTGAAGCAAAATCTCGTGGCATCTCTGTCACTGCTGAGGTCACGCCGCACCACCTCACGCTCACTGACGAAGCCGTCATCGGCTACGATGCCGTCTGCAAGGTGAACCCGCCGCTGCGCGAGCAAGCTGACGTCGATGCGCTGCGAGAAGCGCTGGCCGATGGCACCATCGACGTGATCGCCACCGATCATGCGCCACACTCCTCCCTCGAAAAAGACTGCGAGTTTGTGGAAGCCTCACCCGGGATGCTCGGGCTCGAGCTGGTCGTGCCGGTACTTCTCGGCCTGGTCCGCGCGGGTAACCTGCCCCTTGGCCGCGTCGTCGACGCGCTCACCCGAGCTCCCGCACGCGTGGTTGGCCTCGACGCTCCCACCCTCGCCCAGGGCGCCCGCGCAGAGCTGTGCCTGGTCGATCCTGAGCACAGGTACCGCCTCGATCCATCACGTCTGCGCTCCAAGAGCAGGAACACCCCCTTGCTGGGCCGCGAGCTGTGCGGCCAGGTCTGCCTCACCATGGCAGGAGGGCGCATCGTCTTCGTAGATCCCCTTATCGAGGCGCAGCGATCGGCGCCTCAGGCCCCGGGAGGGGCCGGCTCATGACCGCCTCGCACACCGTTCATTTCATCAGTCTCGGCTGCCCCAAGAACCGCGTCGACTCGGAGGTCATGCTCGGCGTGGCGCGCAAGGCAGGATACGAGCACGTAGGCGCCCCCGAGGAGGCCGAGGTCATCGTCATCAACACCTGTGGCTTCATCGGCGAAGCCAAGAAAGAGTCGATCGACACCATCCTCGAGATGGCCCAACACAAGGAAGGCGGACGCTGCCAGCGCCTGGTGGTCGCGGGGTGTCTCTCCCAGCGCCACCCCGACGAGCTCGCAGCCGAGATCCCTGAAGTCGATCACTTCCTCGGATCGAGTGACATGCTCCGCCTCGGAGACATCCTTGCAGGTGGCGCCGAACGCATGCTCGTCGGCAACCCGGCAGAGTGGGTGGTGAAGTCATCCGATCCGCGCACCCTCTCCACGCCCGGCGGGAGCGCGTACGTCAAGATCGCGGAGGGATGCAACCGGACCTGCTCCTTCTGCGTGATCCCGGACATGCGTGGCAAGCAGCGCTCCCGGTTGGAAGCCGACGTCGTGCGCGAAGTGGAGCAGCTCGCCGCGGCAGGCGTGCGCGAAGTGAACCTGATCTCCCAGGACACCGTCGCCTGGGGCCGGGACCTGCCCTCCGCAGACAGGACGTCGCTGGCACGGCTCGTCGAGCGCGTCGCAGACGTGCCCGGGATCCGCTGGGTGCGCGTCTTCTATCTGTATCCGGAGACGCTCGACGACGACCTCATCGAGGTCATCGCCCACCACCCCCGCGTGGTCCGCTACGTCGACATGCCCCTTCAACATGCGGCCGACGCCATGCTCCGCCGCATGCGCCGTGGCCACGGCGGCGACAGGCTCCGCCGGGTAGTCTCCAAGCTCCGCGACCGCATCCCCGATCTGACCTTCCGGACGGCTTTCATCGTGGGCCACCCCGGCGAGACCGAGGAGGAATTCGAGGAGCTGTGCGAGTTCATACGCTGGGCAGAGTTCGAGCGCGTGGGAGTTTTTCGCTACTCACCGGAGGACGGGAGCCGGAGCGCCAGCATGGAGGGTGCAGTCCCGGACCGCATCGCCGAGCGCAGGCACCGGAAGCTCATGACCCTCCAGCGCAAGATCTCCCACAAGAAAAGCACGGGCCTCATCGGGCGCGAGCTCGAGGTCCTGGTGGAAGGCCAGAGCGACGAGCATGAGTACGTGCTCATGGGACGTCACGCTGGTCAGGCGCCCGACATCGATGGTCAGGTGTACCTCTCCGGTGGCGAAGCACGCCCTGGAGAGATGCGCCGCGTCCTCGTCACCCAGGCGAGCCACTACGATCTCGTGGGCGAACTCCTTGGCGATGGAGAACCCGCCAGACCCATGCCGGCTCCAGCCCGGGGACGCGTGAGTCTGCGCGTGGTGCAAACCGATGGGCGGACTAGCCAATCGAGTTGACACTTCTGGCAGCCCTCGCCGTCGCTGCCAGGCAGAGTTTCCCGCAAATAGCCACACCTGGGCGCCGGGCATACGTCGTGCTACCGAGCCTCTTCGGAGCCATCACGAATGCAACGCCGCGCAGTCCTCAGTCTCCTCGCCCTCGCGGCCTCGGTCCTTGCCGGCGCAGCCTGCCTGAGCCCCACCCTTCCTCTTCCGCCTCCCGAGGCACCCGACACCATCCAGCCCCTTGCCGATCAAGAGGGCGTGTGGACAATCTCGGGGAATTGCTATGCCGGTGCGCTGGTGACCCTCTTTAACGATCGTACCCGTCAGGGAGTGGTCATCGAAGACACCGACCAGAACGGGCGCTTCACGGTCGAGATCGCGGCAGAGCCCTGCGACCTCGTGTTGATCTCCCAGGAGGTCATCACCGACGACGGGCTCGAGACCAGCCCCCACAACTCGTTCCTCATCGAGGAGCGCGACAGCACCGGGGTCATCGGCGAAGGCTGCCCCTGAACGCTCCGAGGGGGCTCATCCTCCTCGGTAGAGCGCGGCCACGCGCCGTTCGCCGCGCGACGCGACGCACGGCGCGATGCACCATGCGATGTGGAGACGGCTGCCGCGGCACCTGACGGTGGTGCGCTCGTCCCCCCAGGCGTGATGATGATACCTTAGGCCGCGATGGCCTCGGCCCTGCCCAGTCCTCCGCCGCTTGCCCCACGCGTCCTCGTCGTCGACGACGAGCCTGGGCTTCGTCAGGTTCTCGACATCACCTTCCGTCGACAGGGCTACGATGTCGTGCAAGCGCCCGGCGTCCGTCCCGCCCTCGAAGCCATCCGCCAGGCTCCCCAGCCCTTCCCGCTCATCCTCACGGATCTTCTCATGCCCGATGGCTCGGGTATCGAGGTCCTTGCCGCTGCCAAGGCGCGCAGCCAGGCCACCGAGGTGCTCCTCATGACCGCCCACTCGACGGTAGAGGCAGCCATCGAGGCGATGCGGGGCGGAGCATACGACTTCGTCACCAAGCCCTTCTCGCCAGCCGAGATCGCAGCGCTCTCCGCCAAGGCCCTGGAGAAGAGCTCGATCATCTCGGAGAACCGGCGCCTGCGCGCCCAGCTCGAGCGGCTCGAGCCCTCGGCGCACGAACTGCTCGGCGCTGGCGCGGCCATGCAGGCTATTGGCGAGCTGATCGACAAGATCGCGCCGACACGCACCACAGTGCTCATCACCGGCGAGAGCGGCACCGGCAAGGAGCGCATCGCGCGCGCGATCCACGAGCGCAGCGACCGGAGCAAACGCCCCTTCCTCGTGGTGAACTGCGGCGCGCTTCCGGAAGCGCTGATGGAGAGCGAGCTGTTCGGGCACGAGAAGGGCTCGTTCACGGGCGCCGGGACGCGCGCCCTGGGCCTGTTCCGGGAAGCCGATGGCGGCACTGTGCTGCTCGACGAAGTCGGTGAGCTGCCAGCGGCGTTGCAGGTGAAGCTCCTCCGCGTGCTGCAGGAGCGCAAAGTGCGACCTGTCGGCGCCGCCGCCGAGCTCCCGGTCGACGTCCGCGTCCTCGCAGCCACCAACCGTGACGTCGAGGCCGAGGTGCGCGCAGGCCGCTTTCGCCAGGATCTCTACTACCGCCTCAACGTCATCCGCATCGAGGTTCCTCCGCTGCGGGAGCGGCCCGGAGACGTTCTACGACTGGCCGAACGATTCCTCCAGCGCTTCGCCGCCGAGCTTGGCAAGGAGGTGCGTGGCCTCGCGGCGGACGCGCGGCGCGCCCTCGACGCCCATCCCTTCCCCGGCAACGTGCGGGAACTCGAGAACATGATGGAGCGCGCCGTCGCGCTCGCCTCCGGCCCTGCGATCGGCCTCGGAGACCTCCCTGCCTCTGTCGCAGGTCTGAGCGCTAGCCCCTCCCCTCTGCTCACCGAACTCCCGCCTGCGGGCTGCGCGCTCGACGAGGTGCTGGGTGAGGTCGAGCGGCGCCTCATCTTGCAAGCGCTGGAGCGCACGGGAGGTGTGCGCAAGGCGGCGGCGAAGCTGCTCGGGGTCACCTTCCGATCGCTCCGTTACCGCCTTGCCAAGCACGCCCTCTCCACCGAAGACACCGACGAAGACGACGATGCCGAGGCTACCGGCCGAGAATCGTCACTCCCCGGAGGCCCCGGTGACGATTTTGGTCACCGGCGCCCTCCCCTCCCCGGAAAGTGACCCCTTCAAGAACCCATCACCTCGTCCAAACACGAAGGATTCCCATGGATTTTACGCATACCCTCTGTGCTCCTTGCCTCCCCTCCTCTCATGGCACGCGCCGTGCTGATGCAGTCGACCACATGGAGAGCACAACGCGACGTCGGAGGATCGGCGCCAGGGGATTCACCCTGGTGGAGCTCCTTGCGGTCGTCGCGATGATCGGCATCCTCGCGGCCATCGCGCTGGTCGGCTACCGCAGGTACATGAACTCGGCAGGATCTGCCGAAGCAACGGCGGTGATCCAGGGGATCCGTGGCGCAGAAGAAGCCTACAAGGCGGAGATGCTCGTCTACCTCGGGTGCTCTGGTTGCGGGCAACCCCAGGGCTGTGAGCAGGGCCAGGGCTCCCTCACGACCTGGTATCCCATGGACTCGCCGAACTCGCAGAAATCCCACTGGGTCAACCCAGGCCACAGCGACCAGCAATGCTGGCGGCTCCTCAACGTGGTGACGGATGGTCCGGTTCGCTTTGGATACGCAGTCGTCGCGGGCACGTCGTCGAGCATCAGCGTGGCGCTCCCCCCCTTTTCGAGCCCTCCCACGTTTCCAGCGGTCAACGAGCCCTGGTACGTGATCACTGCGCGGGGGGATCGCGACGAAGACGGCACACCAGCGCTCTTCATCGCCTCGTCGCTGCGAGGTGAGGTGTACTCGGAGAACGATTCCGAGTGAGGTAGTCTCATCGAGAAGTCTGGGGCACCCATCGTGGCTGCCTCCATGAAAGTTGGATCGCGGGGCAGCCGGGGCGCTCGCGGCCACCGACATCATCGTCAGGTAGCTCGGCAGAACAACAAGGAAGGATCGATTCATGCGCGCATACAAGCGGTACAACAACAGGGCATTCACGCTGGTCGAGCTCATGATCGTGGTCGCGATCATCGGCGTGCTCGCGGCGCTCGCCATCTACGGCGTCCGTCGCTACATGGCGAGCGCGAAGACGTCCGAAGCCAAGAACACGATCGGCGCCATCTCGCGCGCTGCGGCTGCCTCTTACGAGCGCGAGAACGCCTCGTCCCAGATCCTCAACCCAGGCGACACCTCGGCGGGCACCAACCACCAGCTCTGCGCGACGGCGGATGCCCCGGTTCCCGCTGTTGTTCCGCAGGGCACCAAGTACCAGCCCAGTGAGGCTGACTGGGGTGGCGCGACCGAGCAAACGGGTTGGCGCTGCTTGAAGTTCTCGATGACCCAGCCGATCTACTACCGGTATCACTATACCTTCGGCGCTGCCGGTGCAGGCATCACTGACGCACCGGTGCCTGGAGCCAACGGCTTCGAGGCGGCAGCGGTGGGTGACCTCGACGGCGACACCGTGACCAGCGGTTTCAGCCGCAGCGGCACCGTGACGAACGGCACGCTCGCGCTCGCCACGCAGATCTACATCTTCCAAGAGTACGAATGAGGGCCGCTCGGACCGTTTCTCGCCTGTGAGGGAAGCTGTCCGTGCATCATGAGCGCGGCGAGGAGCAATGAACCATGCGACGCACGACATCCGGTCACATGCGAGCGTTCACGCTCGTGGAGCTGATGATCGTCGTCGCGATCATCGGCGTCCTCGCTGCGCTCGCCGTCGTTGGAGTCCGGCGCTACCTCTCGGCCTCGCGCATTGCTGAAGCCAAGGGGACCGTGGGCGCCATCGCGCGCAGCGCGGCGCTCGCATACGATCAAGAGCGCAACATCTCCGAGATCCCCAGCAGTGGGGGCATCTACATCGCGAACACGCACCGGCTCTGCACCTCGGCGACACCCGTGCCGGCAAACATCAACCAGGTCCAGGGCACCAAGTACCAGCCCGACAATGCTGTCAATTCCGACTTCGGGACCGGCAGCTCACTCGTGGGTTGGCTATGCCTGGGCTTCTCGATAAACGAGCCCGTCCACTTTCAGTACCATTACAATGCCGGTGGCGGCTACCTCAGCTCAGGGCTTACAGGCGCGCCAGTCCCTTCGGAGGACGATGCGTTCGAGGCCGCTGCCCAAGGTGACCTCGATGGCGATGGAAACGTCAGCACCTTCGCACGCGTGGGTGAAGTGCAGAACGGTAACGTGACGATGAGCACGTCCATCTTCATCCACAACGAGTCCGAATGAGGCGAGCACTCACCCGCCGCCTCGGACTGGTGATGCGCCGCCAGGTCGGGTAGAGAAAGCCCATGTCGTGGCGCTCGTGGAGCGCGGTCGAGCTAGGCGCGGTCATCGCCGTGGGCGGAAGCCTCCTCGCCGTCACCATCCCCGCATTCTTCCGCAACCTCAGCGCCTCCAAGCTGAGTGAACCCATCGAGGGACTCGACAGGATGGTCACAAGCGCCCTCGCCTACGCCGAGACGCATCCTCAAGAGATCAGCTTCCCTCCCCCGGCGCCGCTCACCCCCGCGCAGGTCCCCCGCGGCATCCGCGCCCTCGACCCGCCCGAAGCGTGGGAGCACCTGACCTGGAAATCCCTCGACTTCCACTTCGAGGAGCCGCACGCCTTCGCCTTCCAGTTTGAGAGCGCCTTCGACACCACGACGGGCGTCATGCATTTCGTCGCGCGCTCGCACGGAGACCTCGACGGAGACGGCGCGCTCTCGACCTTCGAGGTACGCGGTCAACGCCTCCCGGGACAGCCTCCACGTATCCTCCCCGGGATGTACGTCGATCGGGAGGTGGAGTGATGGCACGCGATGGGCTCCTCACAGCCATCATCGCCGCGGTGGCGGCAGCAACCATCGCTCTCGTCCGCGCACCTGCCACGGAGATGGACCAGCAGGTCCGCGAGACCTCCGACGCCCCCCTGCTGCCGCCGCCCGAACAGGTGGTGCGCCTCTCCCTCGGCTACCGCGCCGCGCTCGCGGATGTGCTGTGGTCCCACGTGCTCGTCTCCCAGGGCCTCCACACCATCGAGCGCCGGCGCTTCGACAACCTCATCTCGCTGATCGACGCCATCAACGCGCTCGACCCCACGTTCCGTGACCCCTACCTCTTCGCTGACGCCCTCATCACCTTCCAGAGCGCCGAGACGCCTCACAGCGAGGTCGTCAAAGCGCGCGAGATCATGGAGCGCGGGACCCAGCACCGACCTCTCGACGGCGAGATCTGGCTGGTGCTCGGCCAGTTCGTCGCCTTCATCGCGCCGGCCGCCTACCTGAAGGATGACGCCGAGAAGCAGCAATGGCGCCTCGACGGCGCCCGCTATCTCGCCCGGGCTGCAGAACTCGGAGGCGGCGACGCCAACATGAGCTGGCAGGCGCTCGGAGGCGCCGCCATCCTCGGCCGGGCGGGGGAGCGTGAAGCGCAGATCCGCTTCCTCCAGCGCACGCTCGCGGTCACCGACAACGAGGAGCTGCAGCAGCAGCTACGCGCGCAGCTCGACCAGCTCCGCGGCGAGCGCATCGCGGACACCTACACGCGGCGGCTCGACAGGTTCAACGACCTCTGGCGCCGCGATCTCCCCTTCACCAGCAAGGCTACCCGGCTCCTCGTGGGCCCGCCCCGCGATCCATTTTACTGCGCGGGCGGCGCGCACGACGACGAAGCGCGCTGCGCCGCCTCCTGGGCGGACTGGGCACAGCGCATTGACGAGGGGCGCTGAGCATCTCAGCGCGACGAGGGGTGCTGGCGGGGCGAGGGCGAGGGCGAGGGCGAGGGCGAGGGCGGGGAGAAGAACGAGGGCGGGTTACTTGAACTTGACGGCGGCCGTCTTGGTCTCGCCGCCCTTCACCGACACGGTGACCGACTTCTTCCCGAGCTCGGGGTGGATGAAGATCACGGTGTGCGACCCGGCCGAGACGCTCACGCCGACCTTCGGCGTGCTCCCCAGGGGGCGACCGTCGAGCACCACCTTCGACACGGGGATCGAGTTGATGTTCAGCGTCCCCTGACCCGAGGATGCTTGCGCCGTAGGCGCAGGCTCCGCTGCCTTCGGCTCCTTTGGCTCCTTCGGCTCGGACGGGGCCGAGGTCGACCCGGTGCTCGGGATCTGCCCGGAGGCCTGCGACACGGGCGCGCCTCCCGTGACCGCCAGCGGCGTCTTGCCAGCCTCCAGGAGCTCGATACGCACCGTCTTCTCCGCCTGGCCATCGTCGAAGGACAGCACCTGCGTGAAGTCGTCGTAGCCTTGCTTCTTGGCGACGAGCCGCCAGCCCTCGCTCGGATCGATGTCGAGCTTCACCGGCGGCGTCTTCCACAGCGTGTCCGGTAGCCGCTTCTCCGTCCCCTTGGTGTTCACCAGGTTCACCACCGCGCCATCGGTACCGAGCTCCAGGGTGACCTGCCCCTTCAGCACCTTCAGTGCGACGTTGCTGACCTCCTTGAGCTGCCCCTGGGTGACCTCGACGGTCTCCTCGCGCTTCTCGTAGCGGTCGCCCCCCTCGAAGCGCAGCTTGTGCGAGCCAGGCGGCAGCGCGAACTCCTGCGGCAGGGTTCCCTTGTCCTCGCCGTCCACGAAGACCTTCACCCCGGACTGCGTGCTCGGGATCTTGACCCCGGTTACCTGCGCGACCACCACGGGTGCGGGCTTCGCCGTCACCGCCGGCACGGCGCTCATGAAGTCCACGAGCACCAAGCTCTCCTTCGAGCCCTCCACGACGCCCGTAGCGTCCTGCGGCGGCAGGTCCGGCGCGATCACCTTCACCGCCTTCGAGCCCGCCTCGAGGCCGCGCACCACGCACGGCACCGTGTCGCACTGCTTCTGGCCGTCGATGAACACCTCGGCCTTGGCGATGGTCACGCCGGCCGGCGCCTTCACGTCGATCTTCAGATCACCCTTCTTCGGCAGGAGCTGGAACACCACGAGCCCGGCGACCGCGAGGAGCGCGATCCCCCCGAGCACGATGCCCGCCTTGCTCCCTCCGCCGCTCTGCGACACCGGCCGCGGGCGCACCGCGGTGGCCTCCTCGCTCCGCCGCGTCGATGGCGGCGTGGAGTGCGCCCCCGAAGCCGGCGGCGCGCTGTGGTAGCCAGGCGCCGCGCCAGCCGTCGGCCCTCGCGCGGCCGCCGCAGCCCCACCGGAACTCGCGAGCAACGCAGCCGCCGAGTTCGGGATTGTCGATCGCATCCCCGCCGCAGGCCGCGGGCCCGTCGGCGCGCCTGCCCCGTCCGTGGTCGCCTTGTCGTAGACGGCCGTGGACTCTTCCTCGTCGTCCCAGTCCATGTCGACCGCGGGCCCGCCCTTGCCCTTCGCTTGACGCGGCGCCTCGTCGGTCTTCGAGGGCTGGCGTGCAGGGGGCGGGACCACGGGCGGCAGCGGCGCCCCCGCGATCGGCGGCGGCAGCGGCGTGCTCGTCGGCGGCCGCGCCGGCGGCGGCATCACGTTGGGCAGCGACGCGCGCACCGGAGGCGACGTGATGGGTGGCAACGACGCCGGGGGAACCGCAGGGGGCGGCGCAGAGATCGGCGGCGCACCGGGTGGCGGCAGCGGTAGCGGAGCGGCTCCGGTCGGCATCGAGGGAGGCGGCGGCAACCCTCCGAGCCCACCCATGAGGGTGCTCCGCTGTTGCCGTGCCTGGCTTGGCGGGGGGGGCGTCAGGCCGGGGATCGCGGAGCGTGGCTGCTTCTTCGCGAGCCCCTCGAAGACATCCAGATCGCTGCCGCCCTTGTCATCGGACATGTTCGGGCACTCCTCAACGGAAACGGAACGCGGCGCCAGCGGCCGCAGCTTCAGGGACCATGTCGCGCACGGAGCGCGACGAACACGGATGCGATGCGAAAGCCCAGAGCACAGCCTGCCCGGAAGGACGTCGTACCCGCGGCTCACCGCCAGGGTACCGCTGCTCAAGAGATTTCGCGAGGGCCTTCAACGCACACCACCCGACCTCGCACCGGACCTCATCCGTGCGTGCGAGCAGCAGAAGCAGTTGCGAACGCCATCGAGAGGGCGGGGCACCGCGGTGCTTTTTAATCGCTGAAGCGCCCACTGCACAAGTTTGGCGGCGGACGCCGCCGTCAATCGTCCGCTTTTTTGAAATACCGGATGCGCTTCTGCTGGAGGGGATACCAGGTCTCCCGCGGCACGATCGGCGTGTCCTCGAACATCCGCCCTGCCCCTGGGGTCCCGGCCCGGACGAGCCGCACCACCCCCGCCCCCGTCGGGGCGTGAACCGCGCTCCCCGACAGGTCTGTGTCGCCGCCCAGCGCCAGATCCAGCCGCCGTGCCAGGAGGAGCCGCGACGAGCACCCGAGCCCCTTCACGAAATTCTCCAGCGCTTGCGCATCCCGCGGATCCCCCACGGCCCCCGCGCTTCCAGCGCGCTCGCCCCCCCCGCCCGGCGCCGCCACCCCCGCGTCCCCGGTCGCGCTCCCCGCGGCAGGTGCCCCGGCCCCCAGGACCTCCGCATAGACCAGCATGCCCCCATCATCTTGCACCCCCACGGCCGCCACCGCGTTCATCCCGGCCGCGGCGGTCGCGCTCCCTGTCGCGATCCGCGACGCTCCGGCCGCGGGAGGTGCCGCTCCGATCGAGAACACCCCCTCCGCGTGCCACAGCCCGAGCCCCTCTGCCGAGGCGCCAGGCCCCCCCGGCCCCACGAGTGCCACCACCTTCCCTTCGTTTCCCGTTGGCGCTGCCTTCACCGCGCGCGGATCCATCTTCAGCACCCGCAGCGTGAAGTCGGGCCGCGACGCGTCCGGCCGCACCTCCGTCACTGCCACCGCGTAGGGGAATCCATGGTGCGGGAGCCCCTTCACCCGCCACTCCCCTTCCCCGGCCTTGCCCGGCACCGCAGACGCGAGCGCCTCCCCGGGCAGGACGTGGCGAAACGTCATGTAGAAAAAGTCACGCGCCTCCCGCCGGATGTAGCGCGGAAAGTTCATCAGCCCCATTCCCCGGATGAACCTCCGCCCGCGGAAGCGCCACCCTTCGAGGCCGGCGACCTCCCCCTCTGCCTCCCAGTCGTGCTGTAGCGGGCGCCCCAGCGCCGGCAGCTCCTCGGACTTCGCCACGTGGTAGAACTCGAGCCCGCTGTGCCCCGCGTTCATGTCGAGCGCGATGCCGTAGCTGCAGCGCACCTGGATCATCGCCTGGGACAGCGCCTCCGGGCTCAGATCCGCGCCGTAGAAGTACGCGACGAAATCCTCCTTCGTCAGGCAGATCCCCGTTCGTACTGTGTGCGTCTTGTCCTCCCACCCCGGCGGCGTCCCACCCCACCAGGTGCGCTGGTACGGGTTGAACTTCTGGTCCTGGACCATCACCGTCATGTTCTGCCGGTAGGACATCATCCAGGGCGGGATCTGCGGGTTCTCTGGCCAGGTCCCGAAGGCCGTCGTCCCGTCGCGCCGCACCGCCACCGTCGCCGCGAAGGGCTTCGGCGGCAGATACACCACGCCGTCGGCCATCATCCCGAACTCGCCGTGCAGCGCCTGGAAGCCCGCGTTCGAGCCCGCGACCACCCGCTTCATCACCTCGGGCGTGCGCGGGATGAGCCCCGGCCCAGCTTCCCCCGTCGCCCCCTTCGGCTCCACGGTGCCGCTCATCATGTGCAGCTCCACCTGCCGCGGATCCCAGAGCGCCACGAAGACCCGCACCACCTTGCGCGACCTGTCCGGCCGGATGAAGGTGGTCACGAACGCTGGTGGCAGCCCTGGCAGCTTGCGCAGGAACTCGTCCCCGCCCTGCTGCCTCCACTGCCCCTCCCCTTCGAGCGGCGGCGTCACCCACGGGTCGAGCGGCGCCGGAGGCCAGCCGAGCTCCGGATCCGTCGGCTCCTGCCGGGTGGCTACCCCGAGGTTCGCCTGGCCCATCTCATTGGCGATCTGCTCGGCGCTGTCCTCCGCGTTCTCTGTCTGCTGCTTCACCGTGTCGATGACGCCGAGGCCGACCATCTTCACGTACTGCATCGCCTCGTCGCCGATGACGGTACGCACCCGGTCCACCGCCCACGTAACGAGGTTCCCCGGGCGCGCGATCTCGCCGTCCTCGGCGCGGAGCCACCCCGGCAGCGGCGCACCTCCCACGAGCGCCACCGGCTCTGCCGCGAGTGAGACCCGCGCTTCGCTCGCCCCGGCGCGGATCACCACCGCTTCCTGTTCCAGCGCGACGGAGACCTCCGCCGCCTTCTCCCCCTCACCGGCCGGCGCATCCACGGCCAGCGTCCGCCGCCCGATCCCGCGGAGCCTCCCCGTCGCTTGCCAGTTGGAGATCGCGTGCTGCGCGCGCTCCATCCTCGGCCACTCCGCCGACGCCGACGCCGGATGGCCGCGCAGATCGAGAACGTGCACCGTGGGAGACGCCCCCTCGATCATCGGCCGCGACACGTAGGCCACCACCTGCCCCCGCACCACCGGCAACGACTCGTCCGCGCCGCTCGTCTCGGTCAGGTTGTGCACCTCGCCCACCCCGACGAGCACCCCCTCGGGCGAGAGGGCAGTGTCCACCAGAAACAGATCGCTCGCCTCCCCCTCGGCTGCCGCCCCACGCACCAGGGCGCGGCTGCTCGGGCCGAAGCTCCCGAGCGCGCCCCGCGGCCCGTCCACCCACACCACGTTCGAGGGCGCAGCGACGATGCCCTGCCCCGCGAGAGACCCGGCGAGCGCCGCGGAGCGCCCGCGCGCGTCGACGAACGTATCCCGCGACAGGACGAGCGCCGCGCAGGCACCCACGATCATCGCGCCGACGCGCAACCCACGGGGAGTTGAAGCGAGAGGAGGAAGCATGCCCGAATGCCCAGGAGCGCCAGCGACAGACCGGGCGCCGTCCGGCGTTAACACCACCCGACGCAAACGACCAGCCCCCGGGTGCCTCAGCGCCGTGGCGCGCGCCTCGCCCTCGATGGTAGACCCCTCACGGCCCCATGACCGACGCAGCCTCTCCCCCCGGTCCCAGCGCGAGCGCCTCCCTCCCTCACGCTCCCCTCACGGAAGCTCCCCTGCAGCGTGAGCAGGTCCTCGCGCTCGCGCGGCTCGCCCACCTCGACATTTCTCCCGCGGAGGTCGACCGGCTCACCGGCGACCTCGCAAACATCCTCGCGTACGTGCGCCAGCTCGAAGCGCTGGACGTCTCCGACGTGCCGCCCACCGCGCAGATCCTCCTCGCGCGCTCCCCCCTGCGCGAGGACGCCGAGATCCCGAGCTTCCCCCAGGACACTGCGCTCGCGGAGGCGCCCCGCGTACAGGACGGCGGGTTCACCGTCCCCACCTTCGTGGACGAAGGGTGAACGCCATGACCACGGACATCCTCGACCACTCCATCCCCGAGATCGCGGCGCGCTGCGCCCGCGGCGAGGTCAGCGCCGAGGAGATCACCCGCGCCGCCCTCGACCGCATCCAGAGCCGCAACCCCGCCCTCGGCGCCTTCCTCACCGTGCAGGGAGACACCGCCCTCGCCGCCGCCCGCGCGGTCGACGCCCAGCGCACCCGCGGCGAGCCCCTCGGCCCCCTCGCCGGCGTGCCCATCGGCCTCAAGGACGCCCTCTGCTCTGCCGACGCCCCTGCGACCGCCGGCTCTCTCGTCCTCACCCGCAAGGCCCCCCGCGACGGCAGCCCTGAGCGCGACCCCGAGCGCGGCTACCGCCCCCCGTACGACGCCACCGTCGTCGCGCGGCTCCGCGCGGCCGGCGCCATCCTCCCTGGCAAGTGCAACATGGACGAGTTCGCGATGGGCTCGTCGAACGAGAACAGCGCCTTCTTCCCGGCGAGGAACCCCTGGGACTCCGAGCGCACCCCCGGCGGCTCCTCCGGTGGCAGCGCCGTGGCCGTGGCCGCCGGCATGACCCCTGGCGCCCTCGGCTCCGACACGGGCGGCTCCATCCGCCAGCCCGCCGCGCTCACTGGCGTGGTCGGCGTCAAGCCCACCTACGGCCGCGTGTCCCGCTACGGCCTCATCGCCTTTGCCTCGAGCCTCGACCAGATCGGCCCCTTCGCCGCCGACGTCCGCGGCGCTGCGCGCCTGCTCGAGGTCATTGCCGGCCACGACCCCCGCGATGCCACGAGCCTCCCCGTCGCTGTCGACGCCTACGAGGCTGCCTGCGGCCGCGACGTCGCCGGCCTGCGCATCGGCGTCCCCGAGGAGTACTTCGCCGAGGGCATCGAACCTGGCGTCGACGCCGCCGTGCGCCGGGCCCTCGACGGCCTCCGTGGCCTCGGCTGCGAGGTACGCCCCGTCCACCTCCCCCACACCCGCCACGCCGTCGCCGCCTACTACATCGTGGCCACCGCCGAGGCCTCGTCGAACCTCGCCCGCTTCGACGGCGTCCGCTTCGGCCTGCGCGAGGACGCCTCGCAGGGCGACCTGCGCGGCATGTACGGCAAGACGCGCGGCGCCGGCTTCGGCCCCGAGGTGAAGCGCCGCATCATGCTCGGCACCTACGTCCTCTCCGCCGGCTACTACGACGCCTACTACCTCCGCGCCCAGAAGGTCCGCACCCTCATCCAGCGCGACTTCGACGCGGCCTTCCGCAAGGTGGACCTCATCGCCGCCCCTGTCTCTCCCACCACCGCATTCCGCCTCGGCGATCGCACGGACGACCCGCTCGCCATGTACCTCGCCGACGTCTACACCCTTCCCGCGAGCCTCGCCGGCCTCCCCGCCCTCAGCGTCCCCTGCGGCCTCGCCCCCGCGCCCGACGCACCGACCGCCAGCGCGACCCGCAGCGTGATCTCCAGCTTGATCGACAGCGCGATCGCCAAGGCCAAGGCGCTCCCCATCGGCCTGCAGCTCATCGCCCCCGCCCTCGCCGAGGCGCGCCTCTTCACCGCAGCCCACGCCTGGGAACAGATCTCCCCCGTGCGCGGCGCCCGCGCTCCTTCGTCGTGAGTCCCAGCGAAGGAACCCCGGTGTCCGCCCCGCCTTCCCCCGAGATGCACCCGCACATCGAGACGTTCGCCGCACGCCCCGAGCACCGGGACGGCCTCGTTGCGCTCTTCGAGGAGGGGGGCTCGCCCTGCTACTGCCGCTACTACCACTTCCCCGGCGCCGTGAACGAGTGGCTCGAACGCTGCGCGGTACGCGCGGACGAGAACCGCGACGAGCTGTCCCATGCCCTCGCCACCGGCAGCGACGAGGCGCGCGGCGTCGTGGCCATCGCGCGCCCTGCACCGGACGCTGCGCCGAAGCTCGTCGGCTGGCTCAAGGTCACCCCTGCCGCCCTGATGCACAGGGCCTACGACAAGAGGCTCTACAGGAACCTGCCTTGCTTCGCCGGCGACCGCGCGGGTGTGTTCCTCATCGGCTGCGCCCTCGTCCATCCCGACTTCCGCAAGCAGGGCGTGACCACTGCCCTCGTCGCCGGTGCGGTGCGCCTCGCCCCCGCCTGGGGAGCCACGGCCCTCGAAGCCTTGCCCCGCCGCCCCCGAGAGGCGGTGCGCGACGACGAGCTCTGGACCGGCCCCGTCTCCGCCTTCATGGCGAACGGCTTTGAAGAGGTGCACGCCTTCGAGCCCTACCCTGTCCTCCGCCGGAGCTGCGCCCCCTGAGCCTGGCCTCGCCGGTCGTGGGGTCTTCCAGCATCACTTCATGAAGTGTTTCCCGATCTGCTTCTTGACCGACGCACCTCATGTCCAGCCGAACGAGGTGTCTCGGGGCATCCACGAAGCCCCACGGTGCTCCGGTTCACCTTCGCTCAGGTCCCCCGATCGTGTTCCTCCCGGCGCCGCGCGGCCACGGGGGACGGGTAGCTCCCGACCGCTGAACAGATCTAGAGTCGCGCCCTTGCGCAGAGGTGCCTGCTTCAGCGGTGTGGCCCTGATGGCAGCGACGGGCTGCGGCCAGTGTTCACCCTCTTCTCCTCCGGTGCCTCCGGAACCTCCCCCTTCCTTCGAGGCCCCCGCGCCGCTCCCCCCCGCGCATGCCTGGACGTTCCAGGAGATGCGGGGCGTGCCGCTCTTCGCCTCCCCGCGCGGCTGCACGCCACGCGCTCCTGCGCTGCGGGCCCAGGTGGCGCAGAGCACCGGCTTCCTCGCGGAGCGCGGCACCCCGAGCACGCTGGTCATCGCCGATGCCAGCGACGATGCGTCACGCCTGCTCGGGGTCTCGCTGGTGACCTTCGATGCCGCCGGCGCGATCGCCGCGCAGCGTCCGCTGCCCTGGCTCGCGCCGGAGGTCCCACCGCGGCTGGGGCGCACGGCCGAGGGGGGTTGGCTCTCGACGTTCGGTGAGCACCACGGCGCGGGGAGCGTGGAACTCGGGCTCGCCCGCGAGGACGCAGCGGAGCGCGTGGGAGAAGGTGACCGCTTCGAGGCCGTGGACCTGATGTGCGAAGCAGGCGCCTGCGCGCTGCTGACGCCGCGGCTCGGCCGGGTGGCCATGCCGGGTGCCGAGGTGTGGCTCGGGGCAGCGACGGCCCCCATCGCGACCTGGAAGCGGGTGGTGATCGAAGCTGCGGGAGACGAGGGCCAGCCGCTCGCGATCGCGGCGATCGAGCCATCCTCGCCTGGCAGTGCAGTGCCGCGCGCAGCTCTCGTCGCGCTCTCGTTCCGGAAACACGTGGCGTTCTTCCGCGCAGAAGGAGCCCCCGGAGATGCCAGCCCGATCGCCGCGGACGCTGGCCAGGCCATGGCGGACGCTGGCCAGGCCATGATGGATGCTGGCCCGATCTCGACGGACGCCGGTCAGACCACAGCCGATGCCAGCCCGCCCGCGCCAGATGCCAGCCCGCCCGCGCCAGATGCCGGCCAGGCTTCCGCGGAGACGCCGCCCCCGGCGCCGGGAAACGTGGCAGCCCCGCAGGGGGTACGGGAGACATGGCGTGTGGCGAGCCCCCACGGCGTGCTGGATGCGCTGGGCCTTCCAGCGCCCACGGTGATGCTCCACGGGACACCGGTGGACGACGAGGGCTGCGTGCGGACCCGAGGCGCGCTGGCAGGCGATCCCCAGGACGACGCAGCGCAGGAGGACGAGGTGGGAGGAGGCGACCGAGACGCGCCGACGGGAAGCCGCGCGAGCGTGCGTTTCGCGCAAGGGGGCCAGCACGTCGACGTGCAGGCGCCGGCGCCGCCGCTCCGGGGGGCGCTGCGACGGCTCCGGCGCGGGGCGCTCGCGACCTGGATCGCGCCCCTCGGCTGCCGTTCCACGCGGAAGGTGGTGTACGCGGTGCGCCTCGATGCGTCGGGGAAGCCCGAGGGTGCGGTGATCCCGGTGGCTGACGCGGAGCGGTATGCGGTTGCGGCTTCCGGGGACGCGGTGGACCTGTGGCTGCAGCGGGGCGACGCGGTGATCTGGGCCAGGCTCACCTGCGGCGAGGTCTCGCAGGGCCGGTGAGGCCGTCCGGCGCGGGGCGTCGGAAAGCGCCGCGTTTCGGCGCGCGCTTGCCTGCGCAGCCCGGTCGAGTACTGTCCCGCGCCGCATGGCCTCGCGCTCATCCAAGCCCCCTGCCCCGGGCAGCTCTCCGCCTCCCTCACCGGGGACATCGACGGACAGGCCCACCCGCGGCCGCGTCGTCGCCCTCACTGGCGCCGCCGCGTTCCTCGGCAGGAACCTGCTCGGGCTCCTCGAAGAGGATCCGCGCATCGCGCGGATCGTGGCGTTCGACATCAAGACGCCCGAGACCGCGGGGCCGAAGACGCGCGTGGTGTCGGTGGATCTCACCTCGCCCTCCTCGGAGCAGCGCCTCGCCGAGGCCCTCGTGGAGGAGCAGGTCGACACCCTGGTGCACCTCTGCTTCCTGTCCTCGCCGACCCACGCGACGGCGTGGGCCCACGAGCTGGAGTCCATCGGGACCATGCACATCCTGAACGCGGCCCGGCGGGTGAACCTGCGCAAGCTCGTGATGTGGAGCCAGACCATCCTCTACGGGGCGCACCCGACCAACCCGAACTTCCTGACGGAGAAGCACCCGCTACGCGCCGACTCCGAGGAGCACTACTTCGCCGACAAGATGGCCGCCGAGCGGGAGGTGAACGCCTTCAGCGTGAAGTCGAAGGGAACCATCGTGACCATCCTCCGCACTGCGCCCCTGCTCGGGCCGACGGTGCACAACTACGTGACCCGCTACCTGTCGCAGCGCGCGGCCTTCACCCTGCTCGGCTTCGACCCGCTGTGGCAATTCCTGCACGAGGTCGACGCGCTCGCCGCGTTCAAGCTCGCCATCGATCGCGACGTGCCGGGGACGTTCAACATCGTGGGGGACGGGGTGCTGCCGCTGTCCACGGTGGCCCGCATGGCCGGCTTGAGCAGCGTCCCGGTGCTCCACACCCTGGCGGGTCCGCTCATCGGCGCGCTGTGGACGGTGCAAGCCGCGGCGACCCCGCCGAGCTTCCTCCGCTACCTCCGGTACATCTGCGTCGCCGACGGGACGAAGGCTGCGCAGACCATGGGCTTCCGGCCCATGTACTCCACGCGCGAGGCGCTGAGCGACTACATCGGCGCTCAGCGGCTCCGTGACGCGCAGCTCCTCTCCGACCCTCCGGCCTGAGCGCGTCGCGACGCGTGGCGGCTTCGAGAGGCTGCAAGAGGCGGCAGGAGCGGGGACCATGAAAGAGATCGAGAGCGGACGATGAGCGAACACGAGCAGCGGGACGGGGCGAACGAAGAGGAGACCGAGCGCAGGGAGAGCGTCGCGTCGGAGGAGGGCACGGCGCCTGATGACCTCGTCGCCAGCGACGATCTCGAGGAGGACATCTCCACCGCCGTCGCCCCCATCGGACCCACCGAGCCCTCGCCGGGCACGCTGGAACTCTCGCACGACGGCCCGCCGAGTGGCCCCGGCGACGAGGCTGCCGCGTCGAGCCGCGGCTCCCGCATGCCCACGTCGCCCGCGTCGCCCGAGGAGCTGGAGCGCCAGATCCTGGAGCTCGAAGCGCGGCTCGATCAGATGATGCGCGAGGGCCGCGGCGCCAGCGCGCAGCCCGAGGGCGGAGCGCGGAAGGAGGGCGGGGCGTCGCCTGTGCAGCCCACGTCCGCAACGTCCCCTCACGGCGCGCACGGGTCCAGCAGCACCAGCGGCACGGCCAGCGCGGGCGACGTGGGCAGCACGAGCGGCTCGACCTCCGCGCCGGGTCGCTCGCCGCGCTCGGAGCCACCGCGCTCGGGGGAGCCGGGAGCGGCTGGGACGGCGGAGGCTCCCGCAGACGCGCCGGAGATCCTCTCGTCGGAGTACTACAACCAGCGCTGGGGCCGGGATGGCATGCGCCGGCGCGCGGAGGAGGTCGACGAGTACGGCTTCGATCCCCGCTACGAGGAGCGCTACCGACCGCTCTTCGACTTCCTCTACCGCAGGTACTTCAGGGTCGAGGTGGAGGGCATCGGCCGCATCCCGAACGAGGGTCGGTGCCTGGTGGTGGGCAACCACTCCGGCGGGCCGATTCCCTACGACGGCCTGATGCTGCGCGCCGCCGTGCAGCGCGAGCACCCGAGGCAGCGGGAGCTGCGCTGGCTCGCGGAGGACTTCGTGTACTACCTGCCCTTCGCCGGGACGATGATGAACCGGCTCGGCGCGGTGCGCGCTTGCCAGGAGAACGCCGAGCGCCTCCTGTCCGCCGGGAAGCTCGTCGCCGTATTTCCCGAAGGCGTGAAGGGCATCAGCAAGCTCTACCGTGATCGCTACAAGCTTCAGCGCTTCGGCCGTGGGGGTTTCATCCGCCTGTCCCTGCGGACGCGCACGCCCCTCGTGCCCTGCGCGATTGTCGGCGCGGAGGAGGCGAACCCGCTGCTCCACCGCGTCGAGCACCTGACGCGCCTCCTCGGCGTCCCCTACGTGCCCATCACCCCGATCTTCCCGGCCCTCGGACCGCTCGGGCTCGTGCCGGCCCCCACCAAGTGGAAGATCTGCTTCGGCGAGAAGATCTACTTCGACGAGTACGGCCCTGACGCCGCCGACGACGACATGCTGGTCAGCCGGCTCTCGGAGCGGGTGCGGGCAAGCATCCAGGCGCTGGTCGACAGGACGCTCGCCGGGCGAAGATCGGTCTGGTTCGGGTGAAGGGCGAGGAGCGGGCCCCGCTCGACGGGGTGCTCGTGGTGGACAAGCCCCGGGGCCCGACGAGCCACGACGTGGTGTGGCGCCTGCGCAAGGCGCTCAGGACGAAGCGGATCGGGCACGCGGGGACGCTCGACCCGATGGCCTCCGGCGTGCTGGTCATCCTGGTCGGCGAGGGGACGAAGCTCGGCCCTTACCTGACGGCGCAGGACAAGCATTACGTGACGGAAGTGGCGCTCGGCGTCGGTACCAACACGCTGGACGCCGAGGGCGAGGTGACGGAGACGCGCGCGCTCCCCGGGTGGCTGGAGGAGGAGCTCGCGCAGCTCGCGCAGCTCTCACAGCTCCCGAAGCTCACGTCCGAGGAAAGCGCCCTCGCTGCGCACGAGGTGGCCGCGCGGGCGCCCCGGATCGCGGCGGCGCTGGCGGCGGAGACGGCGCGGCGCGCGCAGGTGCCGCCTGCCCACTCGGCCATCAAGGTGGACGGGCAGCGGAGCTACGCCCTGGCGCGCGCCGGCAAGGAGGTCGAACTCGCGGCGCGCGACGTGGAGGTGCGCGCCCTCGGGTGCACCGCCGTGTCCACGTCACCTCCGGCATTGACGCTCACCCTGTCGGTGCAGAAGGGCTACTACGTGCGCTCGCTGGCGCGGGATCTCGGCGAGCACCTCGGCGTCCCGGCGCACCTGACGGCGCTCCGGCGCACCGCGAGCGGGAGGTTCACCCTCGACCGCGCGCTGCCTCCGGACGCAGGCGCGGATGCGCTGCGCCGCGCGCTCGTACCGCTCGTGGAGGCCGCCTCGCTCGGGCTGTGGATCGAGCAACTCACCGCCGACGGTGCGCGTCGCGCGCGCCTCGGGCAGCGACTTCGGCCCGACGACTTCACCTCACCACCACGCGTCGACGAAGGAACGGACGAGCCGCGCGCCGCCGCGTGGATCGCGCCCGACGGTCAGCTCGTCGCCATCGGCTGCGCGCGCCTCGATGCAGAGGGCGCGCTCCGGATCTCCGTCCTGCGTGGCTTCTCCGCGCTCTCCACCGACGCCGCAGGCGCAGCTCCGAGCGCTCCGTTCAGCGCGCTTTCCGGGACGAGCGAGGCAGTTTCCACCGAGACGTGCGCGCGCGAGGAAGACACGCCGACGGCGCGCGCCGCCGACGAGCCCGACGACGAGGAGGGTTGACGTTCGCGCGGAACGTGTACATTGCTCTGACCGTGGGACCGTCGGTTCCACCAATGCGAAGCGCAGGACATCGTGAACGGAAAGGCGAAGGAGGTCATGGCCGCACGCGGCTCCCATGATCGCGCAGCCCAGCAGGTTGCTATGGGTTGCGAACAACTCCCCAGCTCCGTTACGCTTCGCCTGTCAGGAGTGCAGGTTTGAGTCCAGATATGGTGCCACTGCCAGCGCTTGCGGGCGCGGCGGTCGTGACAGCGGTGCTCGGTGCTCTCTTCATCGGCGCCGACACCGCACTGAATACCCTGAGCACCACCCGGCTCGGGGCCCTCATCGAACAGTCCAGCGGGGCCACGCGGAGTGCCTACGAACGCATCCGCAGGCTGGAGGCCAAGCTCCGGACCCGCTACCTCCTCGGCCTGATCGTCACCACGACCCTGACCGGCGTCTTGTTCGACGGCGTCTTCATCGGCGCCTTCCCGAGGTGGTCGGAGGCCGTGGCGGCCGCAGCGACGACCGTCCTCTGCGGAGTGCTTTACGCCGTCAGCGCGACGCTCGCCCGCCGCTACGCCGACCAGGCGGCGGCCATTGCCGCGCGCTTCCTCGTTCCCCTCGAGATCCCGCTCATCGTGCTCGCCGGTCCGCTCGCGTGGCTGAGCGAGAAGCTCGGGCCGAAAGAGGGAGAGCCTCCCTCGGATCCGCGCGTGACCGAGGCCGAGGTGGAGATGCTCGTGGAGGAGGTCGAGAAATCCGGCCTGTTCGGGCGAGAGCCTGCAGAGATGATCCGCAACGTGCTCGAGTTCGCCGACCTCAAGGCCCTCGACGTGATGATCCCGCGCTCCCGTCTCGAAGCGATCGAGGTGTCGACATCCATCGAGAAAGCCGTGGCGCTCGTGACGGAGAGTGGTCACTCGCGCTACCCCATCTACAAGGACCAGATCGACAACATCGTCGGCCTGCTCTACGCGAAGGACCTGTTCAAGGTCGTCAACGAGCGGGGAGAGACGCCGAAGACGCTCCGCGAGGTGGTGCGGACCCCGGCCAATTTCGTGGCCGAGACACAGCCCCTGTCGTCGCTGCTAAAGGAGATGCGCGGGCGGCGTCAGCACCTCGCCATCGTGGTCGACGAGTTCGGGAGCGTGTCCGGCATCGTCACCCTGGAGGACGTGCTCGAAGAGATCGTCGGCGACATCCGTGACGAGCACGACGAGGGCGAGGACCCCGCGGCCATCCAGGACCTTGGCGATGGCCGGCTCGTCGCCGATGGCGAGATCTCGATGAGCGATCTGTCCGCCTACCTGGGCACCGAGATCACGGCCGACGGCGACCACGAGTCCCTCGGCGGGATGCTGACACATCACCTCGGCAAGGTCCCCGAAGTAGGCACCTCCGTGAGCAAGTGGGGCCTGCGGTTCGTCATCCGTGACTCCGACGAGCGCCACATCGGCAAGGTGGAGATCATCCGCCCCCGCCCCGCCAGCACCAACGACGCCGCCTAGGTACCGGTACTGCGTACCCTGGAGCAGAGACCCAGGGTCCCTACGCTCCCATTGGTCGCTACCCCCGTAACCTTGCATGGATGCCAGCGCAAGGACCCGGGACGACGGAAAACGGCCCCTTGCTGGCCCTCGTGGTCCTCCCTCCCGCCTCGGGAAAGCGCCCTCCCCTCGACAGCCTCTCCGCGCCTGCGTCGGCCTGGAACAAGACCCGTCGGTCGCCCACGGTCGCTGTTCCGCGCTGGAACAAGACCCGTCGGCCTCCGACCACCAAGGTTGTTCCCAGGAACAAGACCCGTCGGCCTCCGACGGACCCCTTTCCACGGCCGGAGCGATCGCGTGGACCTCCGCGGCAGGGGTGACCGCTGCCGATCCGGGGGCTGTCGGGCGCCACGGCGCGGGCTCCGCGGCTGCGCCGACACGAGCGCCCGTACCAGGCACATGATCCCGGAGGAGCAGGAGTCCTGAGACGCCAGCTCCCCCTTCCTGTCACGTTCAGGAGCGCATCAGGGGGTAGCGACCAACGGGAGCGTAGGGACCCTGGGTCCCTGCTCCAGGGTACGCAGTACCTAGCGGGCGGAGAGGCCGATTTTGTGAAGCTCGTTGGCGAGATCGTCGCCTTGCTTCACGAGGCCGGGGCCGGCGGTGGGATCTTCGGTGTTGCCTTCGAGGATGATGCGCAGATCGCGCATTTCCTTGGCGAGGCGAGAGATGATCTGCTCGCTCGTGAAGGCTGCGACGGTGGGCGGGTCGATGGGGAGAACGAGGAGATCCGAGCCGGTGAGGTCACCCTTTGTCCAGCGCGCGACCTCCTTCTCGACCGACTTCGCGCCCTGCTGCGTGCGCTCCAGGCGGGTGACCTTCAACTTCTCGGGCCAGTCCTTGCCGAAGGGGAAGGGCTCCTTCACGGGCACCAGCTCGGCCAGCGTCTTCTCGCCGTCCTTGCGGAAGACGACGCCGAAGTTCACGACTGGCTCCTTCTCTTCCTTCCAGGACTTCTCCACGGGCGCCTGCGCCATGCCGAGCAGGTTGCGCAGGCTGTCCTTGGTCTTGTTCACGTCGGTGACTGCCTGCGTGTAGTCGAAGAGGCGCTTCACGATGTTCGGCGGCAGCGAGCCGATCTGCTTGCCCGCGAGGTTCGAGGCCTCGAAGGGGATGTTCATCCCGGAGAGGTCCTGCGCGAAGGTCTTCGGGAAGGTCTTCGCCCCCAGCTCCTGACCGGCCGCGGTGAGCTTGTCGTTCATCTCGCGCAGCTTGTCGTTCGCGGTCTTCATGTCCTTCTCGAGGACGACCGCGTCGTTCACTGCCTTCTGGCCACGCTCGCCGCGCTCCTTGGCGCCGCCGACGATGAAGCCCATGCCGATGCCGAGCACGGCAGCGAGCGCCGCGTAGATGCCCGCGCGTTTGTTCGCCTTCTTGCGCTCCTGCTCGACCTCTTCGCCGACCTCGACCTTAATGGTCTGCTGCACCGCGGTGGGCTTCGGCGCGGGCTGTGCGGCGGCCGCACGCTGCTGGGCGAACGGAGGCAGCGGAATGCCGGGGGAGATGCCCGGAGGCGGCGCAATGCCTCCGCCGCCTGGCGCCGAGGGTCGCACGCTGGGGGAGGCGGCCGGAGCAGGAGACGCGCCGGCGCCGGGATCGGAGGGGGGACCCGAGCCTGGAGCGGAGGGGCCCGGGGCAGGCAGCGGCACGCCGCCTACGCCCGTCATGGTGGTCTTGCCAAGCCGGGCTTTGAGATCGATCTTTGTCTTCTTCGGTTTGTTGTCGTCAGCCATCGGCTCCTCGGGGGGCGATCCCGCCGCGCACGTTAGCGGCGCGCCACCAGTGATGTCAACGCGGTGGGGCGGTTCTACACGGCCAAATCTCGGGGGCCGCTCGCCAGGTTCACGCGGTGTGGGGGCCGCGCTTCAGGAGGCGAGGGGCGGCGCGAGCAGCTCCCCGAGGCGGTCGCGATCGGCCTCCGTCGGTTCCACGAAGGCGAGCGCCTCCAGGTCACCGTCGACCCAGATCCGGCGGACGCACAGCCAGACCGGCGGGGTGCCCCCCTCGGACCGCGAGATCTCGACCGCATAGCAGGCGTGCGAGGTGTCAGGGTGGTGGATGGTGCGGGTGAGCATGCCCGTGGAGGACAGCTCCAGGACCTCGCCGAGGTGCGGGTGCCGGTCGATGTATTTGTTGAAGAAGATACGAACCGGCAGGCGGGGGGCGGCGCGGCGCTCGACGTCCATGGAGGGAACGCTATCCGGGCGCCGAGCCAGGGGCCAAACAGCCGGCGTGTGTGGCTCAGGCAGCGCGGTGGAGGCGCTGGAGCGAGGAGACCCAGGTGCGCAGCAGCGCCTCACCCTGCAGCGTGAGGATCGACTCCGGGTGAAACTGAACGCCCTCCACCGGCCGATCGCGGTGCCGCAGGCCCATCACCTCGCCCTCGCGCGTCCACGCTGACACGGTGAGGGCGGGGTCGAGGTGCTCCGGGTCGACCACCAGCGAGTTGTAGCGCGTGGCGTCGAAGGGACTCGGGAGCCCCTGGAAGACCCCCTGACCGTCGTGCTCGATGGAGGACGTCTTGCCGTGGATGGGGCGGCGCGCGCGGACCACCTGGCCGCCCAGCGCCTGGGCGATGGCCTGGTGGCCGAGGCAAACGCCGAGCAGGGGGATCGGAGGCGCGGAAGTGGGCGCGGCGGCGCCGTCGGGCGCGCCGGTGAGGGCCCGGACGACGGCGAGGGTGACGCCGGCGTCGTCGGGGGCGCAGGGACCTGGCGAGACGAGCACGCCATCGTGGGCGCTGGCGAGCGCCAGCGTCTCGTCGGCGCCGAGTGCGTCGTTGAGCATCACCTCGCAGTGGGCGCCGAGCACCTCGAGGAGCTGGACGAGGTTGTAGGTGAACGAGTCGTAGTTATCGATGACGAGCACCCGCGGCATGGGGGCCGTCTCGGCTACTTGCGCAGCAGGTCTGCGAAGGGGTTGTTGCGGAACCCGGCGGCGTTCCCGCCCTTGTTCTGCCCCTGCCCCTGGCCCTGACCCTGACCCTGATTCGGGCCCGGTCGCTGCCCGCCACCGCCGCCCTGGCCGGGGCGCCGCCCGTCGCGCGGCTGGCCCTGACCCTGACCCTGAGCCTGGCCCTTGTTCCCGAAGGCGCCGGCCTGGCCGGGACGGCCTCCCTGGGTGGCGGGGACGCCGCTCTTCGCGGTGAGGGAGATGCGCTTCCGCGCGAGATCGATCTCGAGGACGCGCACCTTGATCTTCTCGCCCACCTTCACCACGTCGGCCGGGTCCTTCACGAAACGGTCGGCGAGCTGCGAGACGTGCACGAGGCCGTCCTGGTGCACACCGATGTCCACGAAGGCCCCGAACGCGGTGACGTTGGTGACCACGCCTTCCAGCTCCATCCCGGGCTGCAGGTCTTCCATGGTGCGCACGTCGTCGCGGAAGCGCGGGGGCTCGAAGCTGGCGCGCGGATCGCGGCCGGGCTTCTTCAGCTCGCCGAGGATGTCGTTCATGGTGAACTCGCCGACGTCGGCGCCGAGGTAGCGCTTCGGGTCGATGCGCGCGATGGCGTCGGCGTTGCCCACCAGCGAGGTCACGGGCACCCCGAGATCCTTGGCGATGCGCTCGACGAGCGTGTACCGCTCGGGGTGCACCGCGCTGCCGTCGAGGGGGTGCTCGCCCCCGCGCACCCGGAGGAAGCCCGCCGCCTGCTCGAACGTCTTCGGCCCGATCCCGGGCACGTCGAGCAGGGCGCGGCGGCCCTTGAAGGCCCCGGCGACGTTCCGGTGGGCGACGATCTTCTTCGCGAGGCTCGGGCCGATGCCGGCCACACGCGCCAGGAGCGGCGCGCTCGCGGTGTTCAGCTCCACCCCGACCAGGTTCACGCAGCTCTCCACCACCTCGTCGAGCTTGCGCGCGAGGAGCCCCTGGTAGACGTCGTGCTGGTACTGGCCGACGCCGATGCTCTTCGGATCGACCTTCACCAGCTCGGCGAGCGGGTCCTGGAGCCGGCGCGCGATGCTGATCGCGCCGCGCACGGTGACGTCGAGATCGGGGAACTCCTCGCGGGCCACCTCGCTCGCCGAGTAGACGCTGGCGCCGGCCTCGCTGACGGGCACGCAGAACAGCTCCTTCACCCCGACTGCGGCGAGCACGTCGCGCACGAAGTCCTCGGTCTCCCGGCCGTGCGTCCCGTTGCCCACGGCGATGGCGCTCGGGTTGAACTTCGTGACCAGGCGCTTGAGATCGTTCTTCGCGCGCTCGGTCGCGTCGGCCCCCTGCACCAGGTAGAAGGTGGTGTGCTCCAGGATCTTGCCGGTCTCGTCCACCACCGCGCACTTGCAGCCGGTGCGCTGGCCGGGGTCGATGCCGATCACGGTCTTCGTGCCGAAGGGCGCCGCGAGGAGCAGCTCGCGCAGGTTCTGGGCGAAGACGTCCACGGCCGCGCGATCGGCGGCCATCTTCAGGTCCACGCGCACGTCGCTCTGCACCGCGGGCACGAGCAGCCGGCGCACCGCGTCCTGAGCGGCCCGGGTCAACTCCCCGGCCCAGGGTGAGGCGGGCTTCACCCCGATGGCCGCGTGCAGCGCGGGGGTGTGGCGCTCGGTGTCGATGTCGAGCGTCGCGCGCAGCACGCCCTCGGTCTCGCCCCGGCGGATGGCGAGGAAGCGGTGCGAGGGGATGCTCGCGACGGGCTCCTCGAAGCTCGCGTACATGTCGAACTTCGTCGTCTTCTGGGCGTGCTCGTCGCTCTTCTGCACCTTGATCACGCCCTCGCTCGTGAACGCCTCACGGTAGACGCGGCGCACGTCGGCGTGCTCGGCGATGCGCTCGGCGCAGATGTCGCGGGCCCCGAGGAGCGCGGCGATGGTGTCGGGCACCTCCTTCTCCGTGCTCACGAACGCCTGCGCCTCCGCCTCGGGGCTCCCCTCCAGGGCCTGCGACCAGATCCGGTCCGCGAGCGGCTCGAGGCCCCGCTCCTTGGCGATGATCGCCCGGGTGCGGCGCTTCGGCTTGTAGGGCAGGTAGAGGTCTTCGAGCTCCGCCTTGGCCATGCAGGCCCGGATCTTCTTCTCCAGCTCCGGGGTGAGCTTGCCCTGCTTCTGGATCTCGGCGAGCACCGCGCCGCGGCGCTCCTCCAGCTCGATGAGGTACGCGCGGCGCTCCTCGATGGCCCGGATCTGCACCTCGTCGAGGCCGCCGGTGGCCTCCTTGCGGTAGCGGGAGATGAACGGCACCGTCGCCCCCTCGGCGAGCATGCGCACCACGGCGGCGACCCCACTGCGCGGGAGGCTCAGCTCCTCGGCGAGGGCCGGGACCGGATCGTAGGTGCTCGTGGGGACCGTGGCAGGGCTGTCCGACATGCGCGGCCACATAGGCGGAGGGTGCACGCGCGTCCAGGCTTGACTTGTGGCCCAGAGGCAGCCGGTGCACGGCGAGTGATGCCCGTGACGATGTCCGCGGGTGGGCGGGGAGGTGTGTTAGAGGAACGGAATGGCCTTTCGCCCCGGCGATGTGATCGGCGATCGCTACGAGGTTGAGGAGATGCTCGGGCAGGGGGGTCAAGGGGCCGTGTACCGCGGCACCGACACCGTGCTCGGCTCGCAGGTGGCCATCAAGTGCCTGCACCCGCAGATCGCCTCCGAGCCCGGCTTCAAGACGCGGTTCCTCCGCGAGGCGCGCACCATGGGCGCGCTCAGCGGCACGAGCGCCGTGCAGGTCTTCGACATCGGCAAGATCGAGGGCGGGGGCATGTACATCGTGATGGAGCTCGTCGACGGCCAGAACTTCGAGCAGTACCTCCGCAGCATCGAGGAGGCCGGCAGCCACATCCCGCTCGCGAAGCTCTGGGAGATCATCGACCCCCTCGTCGCCACCCTGGAGGTGGCCCATGCCCGGGGCATCATCCACCGCGACCTGAAGCCCGGGAACATCATGGTGATGCGCTCGCAGGGGCGCGGCCCGGCGCGGCTCCTCGACTTCGGCCTCGCCAAGGACCTCAAGGCGGACCCCCTCACCCTCGACGGCATGGTCACCGGCTCGCCCTCGTACATCGCGCCCGAGGCGTGGATGGGCAAGCAAGATGTCATCGACCACCGGGTCGACGTCTACGCGCTCGGCACCATCCTCTTCCGCGCGCTCGCCGGGGTGCACCCCTTCGACGCGCGCAAGGCCCTCTTCGACCTGGTCTTCGCGGTGACCCGCGGGCCCAGACCGAGCCTGCACGAGCGCCGCCCCGACCTGTCTCCGGCCATCGACGGCTGGGTCGCCCGCGCCCTCGCGGTCGATCCCAACGCGCGCCACCAGAACGTGCGCGCCCTGTGGACCGACTTCCAGCTCCGCCTCACGGGGCGCCCCGCGTGACTCAGGCCTGGTGCAGCGCCTCGAAGAGGTGCCCGAGCATGCGGTGGGTCAAGCCCCACACCACGCGATCACCGACCCGGTAGCAGGGCATGTCGAACGGCTGCCCCTCGTGGAGGTAGGCCGTGGTGCCGTTCATCTCGCCGCGCGCGAGCGGGCCGACCGGCGTCCACATCGCCTCCACCAGCTCCTCGTTCAGGCGCAGCACGACCTCGGGCCGCTCCGAGCGCAGCGCGAACACGAAGGGCACCACCACCATCCCGACGCGCCTGCCGCGCGCCACCGCCGGCACGTCGGGCAGGCGCCCGAGGAGCACCCCGTGCTCGCCGAGATCGAAGCCCACCTCCTCGCGCGTCTCGCGCACCGCCGTCACGAAGAGACTGGAGTCGTCCGGCTCGCGCCGCCCACCGGGCAGCGCCATGTGGCCGGACCAGGGATCGCCGGCCCGCTCTGCGCGGCGCACGAGCAGCACCTCGGCGTCGGCCTCGGGCGCTTCGGAGGCGCGCAGGATGACCGCGACGGCGGCCTGTCGTTCCGCGGAGAGAGAGTCGAGGTCGACCGGGCGGCCCCCGATCCGGGTGCTGATGGCGTTCAGATCGTACGAAAGAAGCCCCACACCATCAGGGCTAACCCTCCGAAGGCACCGCGTCAAATCCGCCAGCCAGAACGGTCCCCCCCCGCACCACGGCGGTCGTCCTCGGAGCGCCCCATGGCTGGATCAGCGCGTTTTCGTGGGGTAGATCCCACGCCACCAGGTCGGCCTGCAGCCCACCGCGCAGCGCCCCCGTCACCTCGGCCAGGCCGAGCGTCCGCGCCGCCTCGCGCGTCGCGCCGAGGATCACCTCCGGCACGGTGAGCCCGTAGAGGCGCGCGCCGAACGCCATCGCCAGAGGCAGGCTCTCCGTCGGCGCGGTCCCCGGGTTCGCATCGCTCGCCACCACCAGCGGCACCCCTGCGGCGCGGAGCGCGTCCACGGGCGGCGGCGCCTGGCGCAGCGTGAAGCTCGCCACCGGCAGGAGCACCGCGGCCACCCCTGCCGCGCCCATCGCCGCGATCCCCGCCGGCCCGACCACCTCCAGGTGGTCCGCGCTCGCCGCCCCCAGCTCGGCCGCGAACTCGACTGCGCCGACATCGGCGAACTGCCCCGCGTGCAGCCGCACCCCGAGCCCTAGCGCCCGCGCCTTCTCCAGCACCGGCCGCGCCTGCGCCACGGAGAAGGCGCTCCGGTCCACGTAGGCGTCCACGTAACGGCAGAGCCCCGCGGCGGCCATCGCGGGCAGCCACCGCTCCCCCACCACGCGCGCGTACGCCTCGCGATCGCCCGCTGCCTCTGGCGGCACCGCGTGCAGCGCCAGGTAGGTCGGCACCACGCGCGGGAGCGAGGGATCGCGCCCCGCCTCGGCCACGGCATCGAGCTGCCGGCGCTCCGACGCCTCGTCCAGCCCATAGCCGCTCTTCGCCTCCACGGTGGTCACCCCGAGCGCCGCCATCCGCCGCAGGCGCGCCGCGAGCGTCGCCTGGATGGCTTCCACCGAAGCCGTCCGCACCGCGCGCATGGTCGCCACGATCCCGCCCCCCGCGGCGGCGATGGCCTCGTAATCGCCTCCCGCGAGCCGCACCGCGTACTCGGCGTCCCGCGACCCCATCCAGGGCGCGTGGGTGTGGGCGTCCACGAGCCCCGGCGTGATCACCCCGGGAGCGGCAAACACCCGCACCTTCTCCTCCCCGCCCCCGCCCCCGCCCCCGCCCCCGCCCGCGCTGTCGAGCCGCGCCAGCACCTCGGCGCGCGGCCCCACCGCGACGATCACGCCGTCCTCCACGAGGATCGCCCCATCCTCGACGACGCCCAGCGCATCGCCCGGCCGCGCCCGCGCCGGATCGCAGGTCACCACCCTCGGCGCGGTGATCGCAAAACGCCCGCCGCTCACGCCCCCACCTCGCGCCCGTGCTCGGTCGGGTCGATCCCCTGCCCCGCCTGCGCACTGGCGGCGGCTGCTGCCGCACCGGCTGCCGCGATCGCCTCCAGGAGCGCGCGCCCCTCGGTACGGTCCAGGACCGCCCGGAGCGACGCCTCGTCGAGCGGCTCGGGAGGACAGCGCCTGCGCGCCGACAGGCAGCGCGAGGCCGCCTCGGCGCACCGCGCCCTGAACGCCTCGTCCCGCTCCGCGCGGGCCACCAGAGCCGCGTGGGCCCGCGCCTGCGCGTCCTCGTCGCTGCACACCAGCACCACGTCGCAGCCCGCCGCGATGGCCCGGGTCGCGGACTCCTCCACCGGATGGAGCGCCGCGACGGCCGCCATCTCCAGGTCGTCCGAGAACAGCACCCCCTCGAACCCCACCTCGCCGCGGAGCAGATCGGTGCAGATCACCCGCGAGAGCGTCGCCGGCACGCCCGGATCCAGCGACTCCACCACCACGTGCGCGGTCATCATCGAAGCCACCTTCGCCGAGGCGGCGGCGCGGAACGGCGGCAGCTCCACCGCGTCGAGGCGCGGCCTGTCGTGCGGGATCCGCGGAAGCGCGAGGTGGCTGTCGGTGTCGGTGTCGCCGTGCCCCGGGAAGTGCTTGCCGCATGCGAGCACGCCTCCCTCCTGCTGACCCTCCAGGAAGGCCACGGCCGCCGCAGAGGCCCACCCCGGATCCCGCGCGAAGGAGCGATCGCCGATCACCGGGTTCTGCGGGTTCGAATCGACGTCGAGCACCGGCGCGAAGTTGACGTTGACGCCGAGCGCGCGCAGCTCGTCGGCCACCGCGCGGGCGGCGCGGCGGATGAGCGCCACGTCCCCGGTGAGACCGAGCGCCCGCGCGGGCGGCAGCTTCAGGAACGGCACGGGCAGACGCGCCACCCGGCCCCCCTCCTGATCGAGGCCGATGAACGGCGGCACGCCCCCTGGCTGCGCGGCGGCGAGGGCCCGGCACGTCCGCGATGCCGTCGGCAGGTCGGGCAGGTTGCGGCGGAAGAGGATCGCTCCCCCCAGGTACCCGCGGGAGAGCGCATCGAGGAAGCGCGCCGGAGGCTCCACGCTCCGGAAACCGCCCACGACGAGCTGGCCGCAGAGCGTGGGGAGATCGAGATCGGGCACCGTGATCCTCCGTGCTGGTTCGGGTCGGGCGCGCTGGCCGTGCAGGACGCGCGCTGCCTCCGGTAGACGAGATCGCTCCTGGCGCCAATCGCGACGCTACCCCGCAGCGCGTGCCCCCGCGCGCGCTCACCCCCCTCCAGCGTCCATGGCGCAGGCGCCTTCGTGGGGGGTGGCCTGATCCCTTCTACGCACTCTCGCGGATTCGCCCTGCGCCGCTCGACGGAGCGCTCCCACGAATCCGGAGTGATTTCGAGGTGCACGCGAGCGTCACGCGAGAGGCACGGGAGATGCGCGCAACGGAGGGCAGCGAGCGTCTTCATGAATGACGTCGCCGGTGAAGGTGCCTCATGTTATGGAATCGCCCGGGGGGCAGGCACGAGCGCGGCAAGAGATGCGCGCGGCCGCTGTGTGTTTATGGTGAACGGGGGCCGGATCCCACCGGTGCGACGCGTCGCGAATCCGCGCGCCGTGGGTCGTTCGTGATGCTGGACGGTCTGGGCTCGCGCGCGCATCCGCCGGGGAGCGCGTACCCGAACCTCGTCGAGGGGGGCGATCCGCCTTCCGGGTGGGTCCCGCCCGGAACCTTCGAGGAGTACCGGCTGCTCCGGCTCCTCGGCTGGGGCGGAATGGGCGAAGTGTATCTCGCCCGGGACACCCTGCTCGACAGGCTGGTGGCCATCAAGTTCCTGAGCGCCGTCATTCCCGACGAGCTGGGGCGCGAGCACCTCCTGCAAGAAGCCCGCGCAGCAGCGCGCCTCCAGCACCCCAACGTGGTGTCCATCTACCGGGTCGGCGAGATCGACGGACGGCCCTTCATCGTCTCCGAGTTCGTCCGCGGCACCAGCCTCGACGCGCTGGATCTGCCCGTCCCGTGGCGGCGCGCCCTGGAGCTCGGCATTGGCCTTTCCCGCGGCCTCGCCGCTGCCCACCGGCGCGGCGTGTTGCACCGGGACATCAAGCCTGGCAACGCCATCCTCACTGCCGATGGCGAGGTGAAGCTGCTCGACTTCGGCCTCGCCAAGCTCGTCGAGCACGGCGGCCCACGCTCCACCTCCTGCCCCGTCCTCGTCCCTGCCCCGCCTCCCTCCCGCGGCAGCGTCACCGCCGCCGTCGCTGCGGCCCTCGCTGGTGACGCGACCGACGCGGCGGACGCCACGAGCGCCTCAGGCGTCACGAGCGTCACGAGCGTCGCGAGCGCTTCAGGCGTCACGAGCGTCACGAGCGCCCCGACCACCGCGACGCCCCGCGGCGGCCACCTCACCTCGGCCTCCCTGCCGCCCCGGGACCGCTCCAGCATGCCCCACGGCCCGAGCGCCGACCCCACCATCCCCAGCGTCACCCCGGGCATCGTGCCGCTCACCGCCGCCCACTCCGGCAAGCGCGCCGTCACCAGCGTGACCTCGCTCCAGGGCACCCCCCTGTACATGGCGCCGGAGCTCTGGGGCGGCGCCTCCGCGTCGGCCCGCTCCGACGTCTACGCCCTCGGGCTCGTGCTCTACGAGCTCTGCGTGGGCGCGCCGCCCTACGCGGGCCTGCCCCTCAGCGAGCTGCCCCGCGCCGTCCGCACCCACGACATCGCGCCCCTCGCCGGCGCCGTCTCCTCCGTCGACCGGCGCTTCGCGGCCATCGTCGACCGCTGCCTGCACCGCGACCAGAACGAGCGCTACGCCTCCGGCGACGCCCTGCGCGAGGCGCTCGAGCAGATGGTCACCGACAGCCGGAACGCTGCCCTCCCCGAGGGCAACCCCTACCGCGGCCTGCTCCCCTTCGAGGCCGAGCACCGCGCCCTCTTCTTCGGCCGCGACGCCGAGATCGGCGCCGTCCTCGACCGCCTGCGCGCCGAGCCCGCCGTGGTCATCGCCGGCGACTCCGGCGTCGGCAAGTCCTCCCTCTGCGCCGCGGGCGTGATCCCGCTCGTCCTCGAAGGTGCCCTCGCCGATGGACGCGCCTTCACCGCGATCCGCATCTCCCGCGGCCGCCGCCACCTCGCCATGGCCCTCGCCTGGTTCCTCGGCGAGGACGAGGACCGCGCCATGGAACGCCTCGCCGAACCCGTGACCCTCGCCCGCGACGTCCAGCGCAACCTCGGCACCGCCCGCGGCCTGCTGCTCTACCTCGACCAGCTCGAAGACCTCGTCGGCGCCGTCTCCCAGGAAGAGGCGCGGGTGCTCGGTGAGGCCCTCGGCCAGCTCGCCGCCTTCGCCCCCGGCGTCCGCGTGCTCATGACCGCCCGCAGCGACTTCATCGCCCGCGCCACCGGCATCCCCGGCCTCGGCGACCTGCTCGGGCGGGGCCTCCACCTCCTCCGCCCCCTCTCCGCCGACCGCATCCGCGAGGCCATCGCTGGCCCTGCCCGCGCCAAGGGCATTCCCTTCGAGTCTGCCACCCTCGTCGGCAAGCTCTCCGCCTCCACCGAGGGCGCCCAGGGGGTACCGCTGCTCCAGCTCGCCCTCGCCGAGCTGTGGGACGCCCGCCCTCACCCCGACGCGCCCATCACCCAGGCGACCCTCGACGCCATCGGCGGTATCGCCGGCGCCCTCGCCCGCCACGCCGATGACGTGGTGCTCGCCCTGCCCGAGCTTCAGCGCATCGCCGCCCGCCGCATCCTGCTCGGGCTGGTCACCGTGGAGGGCACCCGCGCCAAGCGCAGCGAGGCCGACCTCATCGCCGAAGGCAACCGCGGCGAGCGCGCCGAGCGCGCCGAGCGCGCCGAGCGCGCCGAGCGCGCCGAGCGCGCCGATCACGCCGATCACGAACAGACCGCGCCCGCACTGCCTACCGTCTCCGTGACCCGCACGGTCCTCGACGTCCTGGTGCGCGGCCGCATCCTGGTCGTCCAGCAGAGCGATGCCGGCCCCACCGTCGAGATCGCCCACGAGGCCCTCCTCCGCGGCTGGGGCACCCTCCGGCGCTGGCTCGACGAGCAGCAGGGCTCCCGCCCCGTCCGCCGCCGCCTGGAGGTCGCCGCCGCCGAATGGGAGCGCCTCGGCGGCGCCCGCGAGGCCCTCTGGGGCGCCCGCCAGATCGAGGAGACCGCCCCCCTCGACGAGGACGCGCTCCCCTCGCGCGACCGCGCCTTCCTGCGCGCTTCCCGCAGCACCGTCTCCCGGCGTCGCCTCGCCCGGCACGCGGCCCTGCTCGGCGCCCCCCTCCTGGCCATGCTCGGCTACGGCGCCCTCGAACTCGCCCACCGCCGCACCCTGGACGCGCGCATCTCCGCGCACCGCGAGGACGCCGCCACCCTCGAACGCGGGGCCCACGACAAGGAGCGCGACCTCGCGGCGATCCGCGCCAGCGCCTTCGAGGCCTTCGACACCGCCCGCAACGACGACGCCGAGCGCCGCTGGGCCGAGGCCCTCACCCTCGCCGCCGACATCGACCAGCTCCGCGTCCGCGCCGGCCTCGCTCTGGAGGCCGCGCTCGCGCTCGACGCCCACCACGCACCAGCGCGCCACGACCTCGCCGAGCTGCTCTACCAGCGGGCCCTCGCCGCCGAGCGCGATGGCAGCGTCGCGCGCCGCGACGAGCTGCTTGACCGGCTCGCCGTCCACGACGAGGGCGGCGAGCTTGCCCGCAGGTGGCACACCCCTGCCGAGATCACCGTCGAGACCTCCCCTCCCGGGGCGCGCCTCACCGTGGCCCGCTACCACGACGACGACACCCACACCCGCCGCCTCGACCCCGCGCGCGATCTCGGAAGCACCCCGCTCACCGCCCTCGCCCTCCCCGCGGGCTCGTACCTGCTCACGCTGGATCGCGAGGACCGCGCGCCGGTGCGCTACCCGCTGCTCCTCGCCCGCCGCGAGCGCCTCCGCATCACCCTCTCCCTCCCCCTCCTGTCCGACATCCCCGAGGGGTTCGTCTACATCCCTCCCGGCCGCTACCTCTCCGGCAGCGCCGCCGACGACACCCTCCGCCAGAGCTTCCTCTCCGCGAGCCCCCTGCACGAGGTGGTCACCGGCGCGTACCTGATCGCCCGCACCGAGACCACCTTCGAGGAGTACATCGCCTTCCTCGACGAGCTCCCCCCCGACGAACGCGCGCGCCACACCCCGCACGTCGGCGCCGCGGGCCTCGCGGGCGCCCTCGCCCTGAACCAGCTCCCCGACGGCGACTGGCGCCTCACCCTCCAGCCCACCGTCACTCCCCTCTCCGCCCGGGTCGGCGAGCAGATCCTGTACACCGCCCGCAGCACCCAGGCGGCCCAGGACTGGCGCCGTTTCCCCGTCAGCGGCGTCTCGCGCCACGACGCGGAGGCCTACACCACCTGGTTGAGCGCGACCGGGCGTGTCCCGGCTGCACGCCTCTGCACCGAACGTGAGTGGGAACGCGCTGCACGAGGTGCTGACGATCGCGAGTTCCCGAACGGAAATTTCCTCGCCGCCCGGGACGCGAACATCGACGCCACACACGGTTCGGACATTGCAGCGCGAGGGCCCGACCAGGTCGGACTCCACCCCGCGTCACGCAGCCCCTTCGAGACAGACGACATGGCTGGAAACGTCTTCGAATGGACAACCTCCGAGACGCAGGGTGGCCCCTCCGTGGTGCGCGGCGGCGCCTACTACTACGAGGCGCTGACTGCGCGCCTCACGAACCGCACCCGGTTCGTGAGTGACCTGCGCGACCCGAGACTCGGTCTGCGCGTCTGCGCCGACGCCCCCACGGAGACAACGGCGCGCAGCCCGGGCCAGGGTCGATCTCCAGACGACTGGAAGGAGCAGCATGCGTCCCACCCTGCATCTCACCCAACGCCCCGCCCAACGCCTCGCCCCGCCCCGTGACCCCAGCGCCCTCGCCCTCGTGGCGTCCTCTCTCCTGTTGACTGCCTGCGCCTCGGATCTCCCGTTCGAGAGCACCTCCGGGGGCAGCTCCGACGAACGCCTCGCCAGCGACAGCGCCGCGCTGCTCGCCACGAACGGCGCGAGCCACAACGGCGTCCAGCTCAATGGTCTCAGCCTCAATGGTCTCAGCCTCAATGGTCTCAGCCTCAATGGCCTCAGCCTCAATGGCCTCAGCCTCAATGGCCTCAGCCTCAACGGCGCCGGTCTGAGTGGCGCCGAGCTCACGGCCGTGCGCTCCGACAACGGCCAGGTCCTGCGCGGCACGGCGCTCGCGGGCACCGAGCTGAACGGCATGCTCTCCGACGGGTCCACGCTCTCGCTCAAGATCCAGCAGGTCGACACCACGACGAACAAGCCCGACCTCTTCCGCTATGGCGTCACCTACTGGAACGGCAGCGCGTGGGCTCCCTTGTGCGGCGTCGCTCAAGGCGACCCGGTCCTCGCCATCCCCCTGCGCGGCCGCTGGGACGACTCGTCGGGAACTGCCACCGGGGGAGATTTCCTCGACGATCCTGGCGTGTTCACCTTCGCCTGCGTCACCGGCGCCCTCGGCAAGTGCGCCCTCCTCGGCTACGAGCCCTGGGAGCAGAAGCAGGAGTGCACCGGTGGCAGTAGCAGCACGTGCAAGCAGATCTCCCTCGCTGTCCTGCACCAGAGCTGCACCCGGCTCCTGCGCGGAGACTACTGCGGCGATGGCACGAGCCACACCGTCGACGGCACCATGGTCAACCTCTGGGACAACCTGAAGGTGCAGGAGGCCGCCGACGTCGACGAAGGCTGGCTCCGCGAAGCCGAGTGGGGTCCCAACGGCGCGAGCTGTGTGCACAGGACGCGCAACAACACCGGCGCCACCCAGAATTACATCGCGGCTCACTGCCCTGAGCGCTGGGACGCCGGCTACACATGCTTCAGCAGCCAGTCCACCTTCACCACCGCGAAAGGCTTCTACACGCCTCTCTCCGAGCGTAGCCTGATCCGAAACGAGTTCCGGATCGGTGACGACGACGACGACGATGACGACGACGACGATGACGACGACTGATCCGAGCCAGCCTCCTGTTCCCCGTTGACCTGTCTCCCTGGCGCGCGGCCAGCCGGGCCGCCACGTCTCGCTTCCCCACTCCAGCCCGTACCATTAGAGATTTCGAGTGAGTCGACTCGTCGCCCTCCTGGAGATGCGGGCCGAAACGCTGCTGCTCCACGGGACGGATCCCCTGAAGCCGAACCTTGCCCCGAGCCAACCCCTCGAGCCCGGCGCGCAGAGCCTCTTGCCCCCGCTCCTTCACGAGCTGATCGCCGCCCTGTGCGCGGGCCACGCACCTGCGGCGAGCGTCGTCGCCACGCAGCACGCCCTCACGTGCGAGGCCCGCGGCCTCGACGCCGAGGACCTGGTGCGCGCGCACGGCCTCTTGCGCGACATCGTCCTTGATGCCGTCGACACGGAGGGGCTCGCGCTCACGCCGTCGGAGGTCCGCGTCTTCACCACCTTCCTCGCGCAGGTCCTCTCCGAAGGCGTCGCTGCCCATGGAGAGCAGCGAGAGCGGCACATGCGGATCGCCCAGGCCGAGCAGCGGAAGCAGCACGACCTCTTCATGCAGGCCCCGGTGGCCATCGCCATCCTGGAGGGACCCGAGCACCTCTACACCTTCGCCAACCCCGCCTACCGGGCCCTGGTCAACGGCCGGGACGTCGTGGGCAAGACCCTCCACGAGGCGCTGCCCGACGTGAAGGAGTACGGGTTCGACGCCTTGATGGACCGGGTGATGAGCACCGGCCAGACGTTCATCGCCAAGGAGATGCCCATCAAGCTGGAGCACCACGGCGAGGACGAACGGCTCATCTTCAACTTCGTCTACACGCCCAAGCAGAACGCGACGGGCCAGGTGGATGGCGTGCTGATGTCGGGCCTGGAGGTGACCGAGCAGGTGGAGGCGCGACGGCGCCTGGAGGTGCTCGCCAGCGAGCTGAGGAACAGCGAGGAGCGCACGCGCCGCGTCCTGGAGGCGTCGGGCGCGGGCCTCTGGACGCTCGACGCGACCACGGGGGCCGTCCAGTTCGACACCGCCACGATGGCGATGATGGGGTTGCCTGTGGGGAGCGCCCTCGACATCGCCTTCAGCCTCGGCACCCATGTCATCCCGGAGGACCAGGCGCGCGTCGGTCAGGCGCTGGCGTCTGCGCTGGCTGGTGAGAACGGAGGCCGGTACCTCGTCGAGTTTCGCACCCGCAGCGAGGAGGGTGCACCGCCATACTGGGTGGAGAGCCGCGCGCAGGCGTCGTTCGACGCGGAGGGCAAAGCGACGCACCTCTCCGGGGTGCTGGTGGACATCACCGCACGCAAGACGGCCGAGATTGAGCTCCGCGCCAAGACCGAGCGGCTCAACCTGTTGCTCGACAACACCAAGGACTTCGCGTTCATCCTCACCAACGTCGAGGGCACCATCGTCGAGTGGCAGGGCGGCGCCGAGGCGATCACCGGCTACGCCGCCAGCGAGGCCGTCGGCCAGCGCATTCACCTCCTGTTCACGCCGGAGGACCGGGCGGCCTCCAGACCGGAGAAGGAGATGGCGATGGCGGCGCGGGACGGCCGCGCGGAGGATCAGCGCTGGCACCGCCGCAAGGACGACTCACGGTTCTTCGCCGACGGGGTCACCACCGCCCTCTACAACGAGCACGGCAGCCTCCGTGGCTTCGGCAAGGTCTTCCGGGACGCGACCGCCCAGAAGCAGGCCGAAGATGCCCTCCGCCTCAGCGACCAGCGGCTCCACTTCGCCCTGCGCGCCGGGCGCATGGGGACCTGGGAGCTCGACCTCGTGAAGGGCGAGCTCTCCTCGTCCGACACCTGCAAGGCGAACTACGGCCGAGCGCCCGCGGATCCCTTCAGCTACGCCGATCTCAGCGCCAGCGTCCTCGACGAGGACCGTGACATGTGGCGGCGCAAGGTGGAGGCGGCCATCGCCACGGCCAGCGATCTCGACGTGGAGTACAGGGCCCTGTGGCCTGACGGCTCGGTGCACTGGGTGCACGTGCGGTCGAGCTGCGCGACCGAGGCCGGGCGGGTCACGGCCATGTCCGGTGTCTCCGTCAACATCGACGAGCGCAAGACGATCGAGGAGGAGCTGCGGGCGGCCGACCGGCGGAAGGACGAGTTTCTCAGCACGGCGTCCCACGAGCTGCGCACGCCGCTCAACGCCATCCTCGGCTGGGCGCACATGCTCTCCTCGGGGCGACTCGGCGCCGAGGCCTCGCGCAGGGCCGCGGAGGTCATCGAGCGCAACGCCAAATCCCAGGTCCAGCTCATCGAGGACATCCTCGACGCCTCGCGGATCATCACCGGCAAGCTGCGCCTCGAGCTGCGTCAGCTCGACATGAAGGAGCTGGTCCGCGCGGCCATGGACGCCGTCCGACCGGCCGCCGACGCCAGGAACATCGCGCTGTCGCTCACGGTCGACCCCCCTGCCGCGCACTTCGTGGGCGACCCGGACCGCCTCCAGCAGGTGGTGTGGAACCTGGTCAACAACGCCATCAAGTTCACCCCCTCGGGTGGCGCCGTCGAGGTCCGGCTCGAGCGGCTCGGCGCGAGCATCGCGCTGCGGGTCAAGGACACCGGGCAGGGCATCGCGCCGAACTTCCTCCCCCACCTCTTCGAGCGCTTCCGGCAGGCGGATGGCACCACGACGCGCCGCCATGGCGGGCTGGGGCTGGGCCTCGCCCTCGTCCGTCACCTCGTGGAAGCGCACGGGGGGACCGTCCACGCCGAGAGCGAGGGAGAAGGCAAGGGCGCGACCTTCGTGGTGACGTTGCCGGTGCACGCCGTCCAGGCCCAGGTGCCCGGATCCAGCCAGCCCCAGGCGCTCGCCGGAGGCGCCTCGCTCCCCCTGGTGAGCCTCCAGGGCGTGACCGCGCTCATCGTCGACGACGAAGCGGACGCCCGGGAGCTCTGCGCCTCCGTGCTCCGCCTGAGCGGCGCCGAGGTGAGGACGGCCGCCAGCGCCGAAGAGGCCCTCGCCCTCCTCGCGGAGGAGCGGCCCATGGTCCTCCTCAGCGACATCGGGATGCCTGGCGTCAACGGCTACACGCTGATCAGGAGCGTGCGGGCGCGCGCCGGGACCGAGGACGCAAGGATCCCCGCCATCGCCCTCACCGCCTACGCCCGCGAAGAAGATCGCCGGCTCGCCCTCGACGCTGGCTTCCAGGCCCACGTCGCCAAGCCCGTCGAGCCCGACGACCTGGTGCGGGCCGTGGCCAGCCTCCTGGGGATGAGCGACGGGTCTGCGCCCCCGCGCTGAGCGCTCTTCACGCGAGGTTGAACACCCGCCGCGCGTTGTCCGCCAGGAACAGCGCGCGCGCCTCCGCATCCAGCCCGAGCGTGTCGAGATCCGCGAGCGCCTGGTGAGGAAGGAGCATCGGGTAGTTGCTCCCGAAGAGCACCTTTCTCCGCCCGCTCCCGCGCATGTACTCCACGAGCGCTGCCGGATACCGCTTCGCCGCGTACGCCGAGGTGTCGATGTGAACGTTCGGGTATTTGCGGGCGAGCGTGATCATCTCCTCCGTCCACGGGTAGCCGATGTGCCCGGCCACGATGGTGAGCTCCGGAAAATCGAGGGCGACGTCGTCGAGGTAGGGAATCGGCCGCCCGGTCTCCGAGGTCCGGAGAGGCCCCGTGTGCCCGACCTGGGTGCAGAAGGGCACGCCGAGCTCCACGCACTCGGCGTAGAGCGGGTAATAGCGCCGATCGTTGGGCGGCAACCCCCACAGCCAGGGCAGGAGGCGCAGCCCCTTGAACCCCAGCTCCTTCACGCACCGCCGCAGCTCGCGCACCGCCGCCATGGGCCGGTGAAGGTCGACGGAGGCGATCCCCGCGAGCCGCTCCGGGGAGGCAGCGACGAACCTGGCGACTTCGTCGTTCGCGATGAGCGGCCCCCCCGGGCCGTACCACGCCGACGTGAGCCCGAAGCGGATCTCCCCCGCATCCATCGCCGCGATGGTCATCTCCAGGGGCGGCTCCTCGCTGGGCACCTCCTGCCGGGTCCACCGCCGGAGGGGCTCGAACACCTCGTGCCCCACGAACTTCAGCGTCGGATGTTGCATCCACACATCGATCGTCATCGCGCACCTCCGGGCGCAGCTTACGCCGACAGGTGCAGGTGCAGGTGAAGGCACTCCCCCGAGGCTCTCACCCCTGCCCCCGCGCCTTCTGGACCGTACCTGTTCCGTACTTGTCCCGGAGCGCCTCGGCCGCGAGCCCCACGCCTGCCGCCGTCACCAGCAACGCGCCGAGGAGCTGGTGCGGCCCTGGCGCCTCGCCGAGCCCCACCACCCCGAACACGTGGGACAGCACCACCCCGAGGTAGCCCACCGTCCCGATCCGCGCCGCGCGATCCAGCGCATAGGCCCGCGTCATCGCGAGCTGCGCCATCCCCCCCGTGAGGCCGGTGATGAAGAGGAGCAACGCCCCCGTCGCGTCGGGCACCTGGAAGGTCGGGATCGAGAGCACCACCATCACCACGCTCGCCACGAGCGAGAAGTGGAGCGCCACCGCCTCGGGCCCTGGCCCCGGCCGGCTCCGGTCCCGCTGCGCGCTCGACCCGAGCTTGCGCAGCCAGATCATCGCCAGCGCCGACGCGAAGGCCCCCGTCGTCGCGATGAGCGCCAGGTGCCCCGCCAGCCGGAGCTGGGGCCCCGCGACCATCGCCACCCCCGAGAACGCGAGCAGCGTCGCCGCCCACAGCCCGCGCGAGCTGCGCTCCCCCAGCATCCGCGGCGAGAGCAGCGCCACGAAGATGGTGCTCGTCGCACCCAGCGTCACCACGTCGCCCAGCGCGAGGAGCGGCGCCCCCAGCGTCAGGAACGTGCAGAGCATCGCCACCGTCCCGCAGAGCGCCCGCCCCCAGGCGAGCTTGCGGTCCGCCGGATCGATCCGCAGCGGCGCCCTGCGCACCAGCGCGAACCCCAGCGCCGTCCCTGCCCCCACGAGGGCCCGGAACGCCGCGACCTCCGTCCATGGCACGCGCGCCGAGGCGAGCCGCGCGAGCACGTTCATCACCGCGAACAGGAGCGACGCCAGCGCCATCCACAGGATCCCGGCGAACGGGTTCGCCCCGCGCCCCTGCTGGGCTTCGAGCCGCTCGGCCTCGGCGAGGGCAATGGCGCTCGCTGCCGGGGGGTGTGCGGCAATCGCCCCTTGAGATGGCGGAGATTCCACGGTGCCGGACTACCACGGCCTGCCGCGAGTGCCGCGAGATTTCACGCGTGGACCACGCTCGCTTGACGCCATCCACACGGGGAACGACGCTCGCCTCCAGCCAACCATGCCGGCCAACCTCTCGCCGGAGTACAAAGCGGCCGAAGCCGCCTACCGCAAGGCGCGCGCCCCGGACGAGCGGCTCGTCCACCTCCGGGAGATGCTCCGCGTCATCCCCAGACACAAGGGGACCGAGCACCTCCAGGCCGACCTCAAGACCCGCATCAAGGAACTCGGCGAGGCGCTGAGCGGCCCGAAGAAGGGCGCCCGCACCGGCCCTCCCGTCACCGTGCGCCCCGAGGGCGCCGCGCAGGTGGCGCTCCTCGGCCCCCCGAACGCCGGCAAATCGCGCCTCCACGCGCGCCTCACCGGCTCCGGCGCCGAGAGCGCCCCCTACCCCTTCACCACCCGCAAGCCGCAGCCCGGCATGCTCCCCTTTGAGGACATCAGCTTCCAGCTCGTCGACCTCCCGCCCATCTCCGCGACGGCCATGGAGAGCTGGGTGCCGAGCGCCCTCACCCACGCCGACGCCGCCTTGCTCGTGCTCGACATCCGCGACCCGGCCGCCCTCGACGATCTCGCCGCCATCGCGCGCAGGCTCGCCGGCAAGCACATCCGCCTCGTCCCCGACGTGCTCCCCGCGCCCGTGTCCGGCGACGACGCCGCCTCCGGCGCGGACGACGACCTCGACGGCTTCCACCTGCAAGACCTCCCCACCCTCCTCGTCGCGACCATGAGCGACCTGCTCGGTGACACGCCCGACGCCGCCGACGCCGCCAGCGCCGCCGACGCCGAGCTGCAGGCCTTCACGGAGCTGACCGCCACCCCCTTCTGCGCCATCGCCACCTCCGCCGAGACGGGCGCCGGCCTCGACCTCCTCGGCCCCTGGATCTTCCGTCGCCTCGGCATCCTCCGCGTCTACACCAAGGTGCCGGGCCAGCCCCCCGACATGCAGCGCCCCCTCACCTTGCGCGAGGGCGACACCGTCGCCGACGCTGCGGGCCTCGTCCACCGCGGCCTCGCCGGCGATGTGAAGTCCGCCCGCCTCTTCCGCGAGCCTCTCTTCCGGGGCCAGCACGTGCCCCGTGATCACGCGCTTTCTGACGGCGACATCATCGAGCTGCACTGGTGAGGCGCGCGGGTGCCGCGAGATCACGGGCTATCGCGCCCTGCCCGCCCTGTGGCACGCTGCGCGCGCCCACGACCGCGCTGCCGCCGTGGTCACCGACTCCGCGGTGAGCCACCGGCGCCGTCGCCGAGGCGAGCAAGGCCACCACCATGACGAGCTCCAGCCACCCCGTCGCGAACCCCCAGTTCCCCAACGCGGCGCGCCTCTACGACTACGTGCTCGGCGGCACCCGCAACTTCGAGCCCGACCGCCTCGCCGCCCAGCAGATGGCCAAGCTCCTGCCCTCCATGCCGAAGTGGATCCGCATGCTGCGGGCGAGCCTCCAGCAGTTCGCCGTCCGCCTCGCGGACGAGGGCTTCACCCACTTCATCGACTTCGGCTCCGGCCTCCCCACCGAAGATCACATCCACGCCTCGGCCCCGAACGCGCGCGTCATCTACTCCGACAAGGACCCCGACACCGTCGCCCAGGCCCACACCCTGCTCGCCGGCAACCCCAAGGTGCTCTACCTGCAGAGCGACGTGTTCGACGCCAAGACTATGCTCGCCTCCGAGGCCGTCCAGCAGTTTCTGGGCGGCGAGCGCCGCGTCGCCTTCGGCGCGAGCGGCCTCGCCGTGTTCATGTCCGAGGAGCAGCTCCGCACCTTCTGCCGCGACCTCTACGACTGGGCGGCGCCCGGCTCGAAGCTCTTCTTCACCTACGAGACCAAGGACCCCGCGAAGACCACCCCCGCCTGGGAGCAGTTCGTCGGCGCCTTCCACGCCATGGGCGAGCCCTTCCGCCTCTTCTCCCTGGAGGAGTACCTCGCCATGACGCCTCCCTGGACCGTCGACGCGCACGGCGCCATGCCCCTCGCCGAGTTCCTCGGCCACCCCGCGGACTACATGACCGACGCCGATCGCGAGGGCCTCGGCCTGGAGTTCTACGCCGTCATTCTTGAGAAGAAGTGACGCTTCAGATCTCGTCGCCGTGCTCGTAGACCAGCAGGCCGAGCATCCTCGCCACGATCACGGCCGGTAGCAGCGTCAGCATCGCCTGCAGAAACCCTGGCAAGAGCGGCACCCTCGCGAGCGCCTTCGCGGCGGCATCCCCGAGCAGGTCCAGGCCCACCCCGAGGCCACCCGTGACCACCACGAACCCCACGGTGAGCGTGTACGGCACCGGGATGGCGCGGATGATCTGCACCGCTGGCGCCGGGTTCAGCGGCCCCAGACATCCCGACCCGTGCGCCGCCACGATCAGGCCTGCCGGCAAGTAGACGACCCCCAGCAGCGCCCCCAGGCCCGTGAGCACGGGGTTCCTCGTCCCGAAGGCCAGCAGCACCGCCGGCAGCGCGGCGAGGAAGAGGGTGATCAGGTAGCGTCCGAGCGGCGCAAGGAACCCCGCGAAGTCGCTCACGTCCTCCAGGGCGACAGTGAGTTCCTCCTCACCCGCGCTGCTGGCCCGCAGCACGCCGAACAGGTAGCTCACCTGCACCACTGCGGCGAACACCCCGCCCGCAACCGGCACCAGCGCCAGGAGCGCCGCCAGGATCACCGTGGCCGCCATGCTCCCGAGGATCGCGGGGCGGAATGCGTACCCGAACGCCGAGGCGAGCACCCGCACGAAGGGCCGCTCGGTCCTGTCCGCCGCGGTGGCGCGCAGCGTACGGTGACAGGTCGAGCACACCGCGACGAAGCCGTTGCCCGAGCGGATCTCCTCGGCCTGCGTGCCCGGGATCTCCCGCTGGCAGGTGTCGCACCAGTACGTGGCGTCGATGCTCATGTCGGCCCTGCCCCCTTCTGAACCGAGGCCTTTTGCCCCATCCCTATCGGACTCCGTTCACACGCCTGGCACCATCAGGGAAATTTGCCCTGAAGCGCCCACCCGCTGCTCTCTCTGGAGCGTCGCACATCCTTGAAGTTCCCACGTTCCCGGGAGAAGGTGGGGTTCGTGATCACCACGCAGCGCGGGGGGGTTTTCAGGAACCTGCGCGGACGTGTCTTGCTCCCCGCGCTCGTGCACGCCGGCACTGCGGCCCTCGCCGCCCTCGCCGCCACGTGCATCGCGCCTCCACCGGTGCTCGCGCAGCCAGCGCAGCCAGCGCGGCCTCCCGCCGGTGCCGCGGAGCCCGTGACCCCACCCAAGCTCGACCCAATGCCGGAGGTCGCCTACCCCGAGGGCGCCCAGGGCGACGCCGAGGTGTTCCTGGTGCTCGTCGTCGATCGCGACGGCAGCGTGCGCTCCGTGGACGTCGAGCGCGGCGAGGAGCCCTTCGCCTCCACCGCGAAGCGCGCCGCGTCGGCGTTCAAGTTCATCCCTGGCACCCGCAAGGGCGAGCCAGTCCTCGCGCGCATCCGCTTCTCCATCGGCTTCAAGGCCCCGGTCCCCGTCGAGGAGCCCCCACCCGACGATCCCGCCGCAGCCACGCCGCCGGCAGGCACCCCCTCCGCGGGTGCTCCCGGGGCTGGCACTGCCCCCGGCGCCGCGGGCAAACCCGCCGCCAGCACGCGCCCCACCACCGGAGCCGCAGGCCAGAAACCTGGCGCGTCGGGCGGCAGCATCTCTGCGGTGGAGGATGCTGCGCTCGAGGTCATGGTGCGCGCCGAGAAGCCGCCTCCTTCGGCGCGGAGCCTGTCCCGCGCCGAGGTCCGCCAGCTCCCTGGCGCGTTCGGCGATCCCTTCCGCGCCATCGAGGCCCTCCCGGGCGTCACCCCCATCGTCTCTGGCCTGCCGTACTTCTACGTGCGCGGCGCGCCTCCCGGGAACATCGGCTACTACCTCGACGGCGTCCGCGTCCCCTACCTCTTCCACGCCGCCGCCGGCCCCTCCGTCATCCATCCTGGCCTCGTCGAGCGCGTCGACCTCTACTCCGGCGGCTATCCCTCCCGCTTCGGCCGCTTCTCGGGCGCCATCGTCGCCGCCGAGACCACCGCGCCGAGCCCCGACTTCCACGGCGAGGGCAACTTCCGCCTCGTCGACGTGGGCGCCCTCGTCGAGGCCCCCTTCGCCGAGGGCCGCGGCACCGCGCTCGTCTCCGCGCGCTACTCGTACACCGCGCTCGTCATCTCGCTCATCTCCCCCGAGCTCGCGCTCGACTACCGCGACTACCAGGCCCGCCTGAGCTACGCCCTCACCCCCCGCGACAGGCTCACCCTCTTCGCCTTCGGCTCCTACGATCTCCTCGCCCAGACCACGAACGACATCGAGACCGTCCTCTTCGGCTCCGAGTTCTACCGCGTCGACGCCCGCTACGACCGCTCCCTCGCGAACGACGGCCGCCTCCGGCTCGCCGCGACCTGGGGCTACGACCAGACCCGGGTCGCCGATCAGCGCAACGCGCGCGACATCCTCGGCGGCACCCGCGTCGAGCTGACCCAGCCCGTGAACGAGAACCTCACCGTGCGCGCCGGCCTCGACATCCTCTTCGACGGCTACGAGGCCGACCAGGCCGCCTACGGCGACCGCGAGGACCCCGACGTCGCCGCCTACAACCGCCTCTTCCCCTCCCGCACCGACGCCGTCGCCACCGCCTGGGCCGACATGGTCTGGCAGCTCGACCCCCGCCTGCAGATCACCCCCGGGGTGCGCACGGACATCTTCCACTCCGGCGGCGCCTACGAGGTGGGCGTCGACCCCAGGCTCCAGGTGCGCGCCGACGTGACCAGGTGGCTGCGCTTCCTGCACGCGCTCGGGCTCTCCCACCAGCCCCCGTCGTTCATCGTGCCCGTGCCCGGCCTCGCCATCGGCAACCTCCGCGACGGTCTGCAGCGCTCCCTGCAAGCCTCGGCAGGCGTGGAGGTGGATCTCCCCGCGCGCATCACCGCGAGCCTGACGCTGTTCAACAGCATCTTCCTGAACATGAGCGACACCGCCGGCATCCAGCCGCCGGGCAACGATCAGAACCAGGTGCCCCGCAGCCTGGGCCAGTCACGGGGGCTGGAACTCTACGTGCGCCGGAACCTGACCCAGCACCTCGGCGGGTTCCTGTCCTACACGCTGTCCCGCTCGACGCGCACGCTCGGCAACTACACCTTCCCGTTCGCCTTCGACCGGACGCACGTGTTGAACGCCGCCCTCTCCTACGATCTCGGCCGCGGCTGGCGCGCCGGCGGTCGCTTCGCGTTCTACACGGGCGTGCCCAACCTCGACCCCCCCGGCAGCCTCCCCGACGCGCTGCGTCTCCTCAACCCCTCGCGCGAGCCGAGCTTCTACCGCATCGACGCCCGGGTCGAGAAGAAGTGGACCTTCGGCGAGAAGACCTGGCTCTCCTTCGTCATCGAGTGCCTCAACGCCACCGCCAACAAGGAGTCCGTCAACGGCGAAGAGATCGGCCCCGTCACCATCCCCAGCATCGGCCTGGAGGGCGGCTTTTAATTGCAGGGGCCTGGCGGCCCCTACGCTCCCGATGGTCGCTACCCCCGTGGCTTCGCATGAACACAGCGCCAGAGGACCTGGGAGAACGCAGTTCGGTGAACAGGCAGCCGCACCATCCCTGATGACGCCCGCACCACGCCACGTCATGATCCCTGCACCGAGGACGACCATGCCCGCACCCGAAGTACCCTCTGCATCGTTCGCCTCCCGCTTTGACCGCCAGGCCTCCCTGCGCGCGGGCCTCCTGCTCGCCCTCGCCGCCTCGCCCCTGGCGACGGGCTGCCTGCCCGGGGACACGCGCCCCGTGCCGGAGAGCTTCTACGTGACGGCAGAGCCGAGCCAGGCCGTGACCGAGGGGTTCACCACGGGCGACGGCTGGTCGATCACCTTCGACCGCCTGGTCGCGGGCGTCGGCAACATCGACTTCGACTGGGAAGACGAGTCCTGCCTGACTTACGCCGAGGCCCGCTACGACCGCCTCTTCGACTTCACCGTCGCCGGCCGCGAGAAGATCGGCACCGCCTACGGCATGGGCACCTGCCGGGTGGAGTTCCAGCTCCGCTCCCCCTCCATCGACACGCTCCTCGGCCCCGGCGTGAGCCAGGACGACGTGACCCGGATGCGCACCCCCGGCTCCGACTTCTTCGCCACCGACGAGGACGTGAGCGTGGAGGTCACCGGCTCCGCCACGCGCGATGGCGTGACCAAGCGCTTCGACTGGCAGTTCCGGAAATCCTACGAGATGACGGACTGCGAGGCGGAGGGCGGTGGCTTCATGACCACCGTGGAGCTGACCGAGGCCGCGGAGAGCGAGATGCGCCTCGAGGTGCGCGGCGAGGAGCTGTTTCGCGTCGCCGATTCCCCGGACGCCGACTTCCACTTCCAGCCCCTCGCCGACGCCGACACCGTCGGCAACGGCGACGGGACGGTGACGCTGGAGGAGCTGGCCGGGGCTGATCGCATCGGCGAGGGCGTGCTCGGCGAGGGCGAGACCCCCGAAGAAGGCACCGTCGGCGGCGTCACCGAGGACCCCGGCGGCGGCATCCTCCCCCCCACGAACCCTGCCACCAACACCCTCGTCGGCCTCGTCTACGAGACCCTCCTGCCCCGCGTCCTCCGCCCCATGGACGCGCTCTCCTGCGACGTCGAGGACCGCAGCCGCCGCTGATCCGCGGCCTCCCGACGTCGCCTCCACACATCCGTGTTCCTTTTCGCCGAGAAGCGGCGACACTTGGCGGGTGTGCGTCCCCCTCCGAGCACCGGCGCTCGGGAACCTCCCGGGGAGACGCAGGAAACGAGGTCGAATGTCTTCGAGGCAGACCGGATGGCGCGCCCTCGCGCCGCGCGCTGCCGTGCCGCTCGGCGCGGTGGCGCTCGCGGTGCTCGGCACCTCCTGCGAGGGCCCGCTCCCCACCTACCCCGTCCCCGGCACCCTGCTGCGCCTCCTGCCGGAGGTCTCTGACATCCCCGCGGCCGGAGGCCCGGTCTTCGTGCTCGTGGAGCTGGAGCAGCCCCAGGAGGCGACGCAGCCCGTCATCGTCTACGCGCGCGCCCAGGGCGCCGAGGCCGAGATGCTGCCCGGGCCGGTGCTGTGCCCGGCGCCCTCCGCGAATGGCGACCTGGTGCTGCCCGACCTGGCGCTCATCAAGCCCCTCCCCGAGCGCAACATCCGGCAGACGGGCTTCCTGGTCGACGTCCCCGCCGGCGAGGCGGACGTGCAGCTCGTGGCCACGGTCTACACCCACGAGGACGACGTCGCGTCGTGCGCCCCCACGCAGACTCGGCTCCTCGCCACGGGCACGGCCCGGATCGCGCGTGCGGGCGTCGACGCGGGAGGCGCGGGAGGCGCGGGAGGCGCGGGAGGTGCAGCAGGCAGCGGCGGCGGCGGCGGTAGCGGCGGCGGCGGCAGCGGCGGCGGCGAGGAAGGCCAGGGCGGCAGCGGCGGCGTGGGTGGCGAGGGCACGGGGAGCAGCGCGCAGGGCGGCGCCGGTCAGGGCGGCAGCGGGCAAGGCGGCGACGGCAACGGAGGTGGAACATGACGATGCAGGGATGGATGCGACGTGACGCAGGGCGCCAGGCGACGGGCGCCTTCGCGGTAAAGGGCCTCCTCGTCACCGCCTCGCTGCTGACCACCGCGCTCGCCGGGGCCGCGGACGGGGCGGCGGCGCCGCCTGCACTCCCCGCGCAGCCCGCGCAGCCCGCGCAGCCCGCGCAGCCCGCGCAAACCGCGCAACCCGCACTACCTGCGCAACCCGCGCAACCCGCGCAACCCGCGCAAACCGCGCAAACCGCACTACCTGCGCAACCCGCGCAACCCGCGCAACCCGCGCAGCCCGCGCAACCCGCGCAGCCCGCGCAGCCCGCGCAGCCCGCGCAGCGGAAAGGCGTGGCCCCGAGCGTCTCCGCCGCGTGCAGCGCCTTCACGGGCGACGACCGGCGCTGGTGCCTCGCCTTCCAGGGTGGCGTCGAGGCGGCGGGCCTCCAGGCGGAGTACGCCTCGGAGGCGGCCTTCTCCACCTGGCTGAAGAGCCCGCAGCACCTCACCCGGCGCGGCGACGACCTCTACGTGCTCTTCTTCGCCGACGACCAGCCGGTCATGCCGCTCCCCCAGATCGACGAGGACGACAAGGTGATCCTCGTGGTCGTGCCCTCCAGCGCCGACAAGACCATCCAGGAGCTGCGGCTCACCGTGTGCAGCGCAGCCGATCCGGTGCGGGTGGGCGGCAGCGCCATCGTGCCCGGGGCGATCCCCAAGGCGCTGAAGGGCGACGAGCCCGACTACGCGCTGCGCATCGTCAAGGGCTGCAGCGCCGACGGCGGCCTCAAGGCCGTGCTCCGCCAGGAGGGCCGGGAGGAGAGCAAGGACATCAGCGTGAGCACCCTGCCCCTCCACCGCTTCACCATCGGGCTCGGGCTCATCTACGACTTCAGCCGCGACGTCACCTACCGCGCGGCCTCCGTGAAGGGCGAGAGCGTGGCCGTCATCGTGCGCGACGAGGCCCGCGTCGGCGTCGCGCCCCCCGTGCCGTTCGTCACCTTCCGCTTCGTGCCCGTGGACATGCGGCGCACCCGGAGGTTCTCCGAGATGTGGGGCCTCTCGCTCGGCTTCTCCCTCGTCGAGCCCCTCGACCACCTCTACCCCGGCATCCTCTTCGAGCCCCTGCCGGGCTTCGGCCTCGTCGGCGGCTTCCACCTCCAGACCGAGCCCACCCTCGCCGGCGGCTACAAGGAAGGCGACCGCTTCTCCGGCGGCGAGGTCCCCGTCGACGAGCGCTGGGCAGCGCCGAGCGTGCCCCTCTTCGTCGGCCTCAACGTGGATGCCGCCCTCTTCACCCGGGTGCTGCAGGCCCTCCAGTGACCCAGCCACCGACCGTCGCCGTGGTGCGCATCAGCCTGGCCCAACCGACGCACCAGGCCGATTTCGACACCAGCACACCAGCGAACCAGCGCACCAGCGATCGAAGCCGCAACGCGCGCACCGCGTGAACGCGCCTTCGCAGCCCGTGCAGAACTCCAGCCACGCCGGGCACGCGAAGCGATCTTCGCGGCTTTCCCGCAGTGACAACGGCATCGCCTTCGTGTCGAAGCCGTGACGAATTCTGGACGGTGCCGTCGCTTCCATGCGACCTCTGTCAGTGCCCATGTCGATCATCTGCCGCGGCAACACCCGACCTTTTTGCGGGGGGGACCTGCACTGGGAAGAGTGGACCGGACCTCAGCCCCACGGCGGAGGCGAACGGCGCCCGCTGGTGCTGGTGCACGGCCTGACCGACTCGTGCCGGACCTGGAACCTCGTGGCCCCCGCGCTCTCGGCGGGGCGGCGGGTGTTCGCCATCGATCTGCCGGGCCACGGGCGCTCCTCGCGCCCTGACGCCTCCTACGACGCCGCCTGGTACGCGCGCGTCGTCGCCGGCTGGGTCGACACCCTGGGCCTCGACGAGTTCGACCTGGTGGGCCACTCGCTCGGCGGCGGCATCGCCATGCGCCTGCTCCTGGAGCTCCCTGGCCGGGTGCAGCGCCTCGCGCTCCTCGCCGCTGGCGGCCTCGGGGTGGAGGTGGCGCTCCCCCTGCGCCTCGCCGCCGCGACGGGCTTCCTCGACCTCGCCGCGCCACTCCTGATGGGCGTCGGCACCCGCGCCGGGATGATGGTGCTCGGCGGCAACTTCAACGCCTCCGAGCGCCGGCACCTGGCGCGCATCAACGCCAAGCCCGGCACCGGCCGCGCCCTGGCCCGCACGCTGCGGAGCACGGTGGACCTCAAGGGCCAGCTCGAGCACTTCCTCGACCACGCCCACCGCCTCGGCCAGCTCCCTCCCCTCGCCATCTACTGGGGCGAGCGCGACCCGGTGATCCCGGCGCGCCACGCCCAGGAAGTGACCCGCTACCTGGAGGGCGTGCGCGTGCGCCGCTTCGCCTCCGCCGGCCACTACCCGCACCGCGAGGCCGCCACCGAGCTGGTCCCGGAGCTGCTCCGCTTCCTGGAGGAGCCGCAGCCCACCCCGCGCATCCGCCCCGGCACCCGCGCGCCTCGCGCCGCCTTGCCCGAGCGCCCCCGCCTCGCCGCCGCCCCCTTCGCCGCCCCCCTCGCCCGCAAGATCGCCGGCCTCGTTTAGCGCGCCGACGCCATCGAGCCCCGCGCCGCACCCGGCGTATGCTCGCGTGCGTCCGGGGGGCGCGTCTTCTCGCGTGTGCCGGGCACGGGACGCCCCGCGGACGCCCCGCGGACACATGAGGACACGCCATGCAGTACACACGGCTGGGCAATTCGGGTCTGGTGGTTTCTCGGCTGGCCTTCGGCGCCATGACGTTCGGCGCCGGCAAGGTCCCGGCGGTCTACAAGGTCGACGAGGCCACTGCCCGCGCCATGGTGGACCGCGCGCTCGACGCGGGCGTGAACTTCTTCGACACCGCCGACGTCTACAACGAGGGCGCGTCGGAGCGGATGCTCGGCCAGATCCTCGGCGCGCGCCGCAAGGACGTGGTGATCGCCACCAAGGTGGGCATGCGCATGGGCGAGGGCCTCGCCCACACCGGCCTCTCGCGCCGCCACATCCTCGCCTCGGTCGAGGGGAGCCTGGAGAGGCTCGGCACCGACTACATCGACCTCTACCTCGTCCACCGCTTCGACCCGCACACGCCCATCGAGGAGACGCTCGACGCGCTCGACCAGATCGTGCGCCGGGGCCTGGTGCGCTACGTGGGCTACTCGAACTGGGCAGCGTGGCAGTCTGCCAAGGCCGTGGGCCTGCAGGAGCGGCACGGGCAGGCCCGCTTCGTGGCGGCGCAGATGTACTACTCGCTCGTGTGCCGCGACCTGGAGCACGAGGTGCTCCCGTTCGCGCAAGACGCCGGCATCGGCACCATGATCTGGAGCCCGCTCGCGGGCGGCTTCCTCTCCGGCAAGTACACGCGCGAGAACCTGAAGGACGCCGACAACCGGCTCTCGGGCTTCGATGTCCTGCAGCACGACAAGGAGGAGGGCTTCCGCCTGGTGGACGCGATGCGCCCCATCGCCGAGGCGCACCGCGCCACCGTGGCCCAGGTGGCCCTCGCGTGGCTCCTGACCAGGCCGGGCGTGAGCACGCTGGTGGTGGGCGCGAGCAAGCTCCACCAGCTCGACGACAACCTCGGCGCCGTCGAGGTGGCGCTGACCGCCGAGGACATCCAGAAGCTCGACGCCCTGAGCCCGCATACGAGCTACTACCCGCAGTGGTTCACCGCGATGGTCCGCGATGGCGCCGTGGACAAGGCGCTCGGCCTCGCCTGACCCGGCTTCTTCCACGCGCGCGCCACCTCGCCCACCAGCACCAGGTCTGCCGGGAAGAGCACGCCTCTCGCTCGTCGGCTACGTCGCGCCCGTCCCTTGGCATTGAATGACCCACCCCTGTCGCCGATAGTACGGACGCCGCCGGAGCACGGGCGGGGGGTGACGCCAGTCTTCGCCGTCCGCATACCGGCCGCCCTCGCCCTCTTGCACGGTCCGGTATCCCTCGGGGCAAACCCGTTTGGCCTCGTCGAAGCAATGCGTGGGGCTCTCCTCGCACCCGATCACGTACTGGCCTCGGACAGGCGTCGAGGCGCTCGATGCCGGCGCGGGCATGGGACGCGAGGTAACCGGGGCCCCACTGCAAGCTCCGAGGAGCACGGCCAGGAGGAGCAGGAACAGGGGGTCAAAGCGTGACCGATGCTGCCGTGCCATCACGTGGGCTTCAGGGGTTGCGGAGCGGGGCCCTCGGTCACGTGGCCCAGCAACTTGAAGAACTGAATGAAGGTGCTGCGTGATGCCGTCTTGCGGAGGATTTCCTCGTTATAGTCGACGAGCGTCGCGGCCTTGGCGCGCGCCGGATCGGCGACCCTCGCACCGCTCCCGAGCCGCATCAGCGTCGCCGGACCGCTCTTCTGACCTGAGCCGTCTGAGGCGCTGACGGTGTAGGTGTTCTGGAAGAGTTCATAGCCGAAGCGGCAGATCCCGATCACCTCCCTTCCCGTGACGGTGGGCCTCTCGAACGCCTCGTCCCACAGGGTGCTCCACTGCAAGGGCGACGCGAACTGGATCTCACCCTGCTGATGGATGCCACCAAGGAGCCAGGCATCGTTCGCGAGGAGGGTCCACTTCGTCGAGTTCAGCACGGCGCCCACTTGCTGATTCGTGCCCAGGATCTGGCTCTTCATCTCCTCGTTCAACGATAGAAAGTTGGCCCTCAAGTCGGGATCGATGCCGGGAAAATCCTCCGTCGACTCGACGAACTTGTCCGTACTGATCGTCAGCTTGCCAATGGAGAGCTGCGCGATTGCGGCAGCTTGATCTCTCCCGAACGTGGCGGCATCGAAGGCATAGACGGCGTCGAGCTGCTTCGCCACGCTCATGCCATTGGCCTTGACGACGGCGTTCACGGCGGCGGTCACGTCCGTTCCGCCTCTCACGCGCGTCATCGCAGCGAGCTTGGCGTCGACTGCGGCAAGCTTCGCCAGGAGCCCTGGGCGCGCGCTCTCGGTGTCCCTGGTCAGCGCGCGGATCTCCTGCTGTACCAGGTCGCGCGCCGTATTCAGCTCTTTCTCCACCAGCGCGGGCGCGAAGAGATCGAGGCTCGGGGACGCTGCCCTGACCAGTCGCCCCACGATGGTCACGCCCGAGCTCTTATCCTTCTTCGCGAGGCTGTAGATCTCGTAGGCCGTGGTGATGTCGTCGTCGGACAACGTCCCATTGTAGTAGCCGCTGTCGATGCAGGACTGGACGTCCTGCCGAAACCTCGCCTCGTCCTCGCCTGTCGCGTTCACCGTCATCGATTCCTCCTGGTGAATGGCCGCGGCCCTGTCCTCGTCCTCGCTGGAGCCTCCAGCACGCTCAGTCCTCGCGCGCGATCAGGAAGCGCACCCGCGGTGCGCCTTCGAGCATCTGCAGGCCGAACATCGCCGGCGCGATGGGGGTGTCCAGGCCGAGTGCAGGGGCCTTCGCGGCGATGCTGGCCACGAGCGCGTCGACGTCGACGACGCGTGAGGCTTCCTCGCCGCGCCACGGGATCGCGTCGAGCTTCACCTGCGTCTCCTCGCCGTCACCCCTGCGCAGCCGCTTGCTCAGGAGGCTCGTCTCCGGATCGACCAGGAGCCCCGCGTGGACGACCTCTGGCGGCAGATGAAACACGACGACGTCCACGGCGGCAGAGAACAGGCACAGGAGCACGCTGGGGGAGAGCCTGTCCATGCGCAGCAGCGTGGCCCGTGCCTCGTCCGGGAACGTCCGATCGGGGTCTCCCACCTCGCCGCCCGCGAGGCAGTAGCCGTCCACGGTCATCGCCGGGAACCCCGCCACGACCGCCGAGCGCAGCAGGAACCCGCTCACCGGGCGCCCGGCGCCGCTGCTCAGGCGCTCGATTTCCTCCTGGGCTTGTTGCGCCGCGGAGGCAGACGCCGGTCCCCCGAGGCTCAGCGCCCCGGCGAAGAGGCAGGCGATCCAGCGGGCGTCGATCTGGAAGAAGCGGATGGACTCGATGGGCAACAGGCGCTCGTCAGGGACGAGGTAGTCGAACGGGATCCCCTGGAGCAAGCGCGCGCCCTCCAGCCACGTGGAGGCGGCGGCGGGCAGCGAGGGCGTGAGGGCGGCGGCGGGCGAGGTGGGGAGGTGGGCTTCGACGAGCGCGGCGCCCGCATGGGTGAACCGCGCGTGCGCGTGCTTCCAGCGGTAGAGCGCCACCGACATCACGCCGCTGTCGAGCGCGAGCAGCCGGCCCAGTTCCCAGGCTGCCGCGTAGGATACGTCGAACATCCCGTGGTCCTCGTGGTAGCGGACCAGGGCGTCCGCGAGCTTCACCGAGGCGATCGCCGCCACGTCCGCGGGCGCGTCGCGCAGAGGCGTGAGCGGGCCGTGGTACCAGGACACGGTCCGCTCCCCCGCCCGGAGCAGGTGGGAACAGGGCACGTAGCCGCGCCGCAGCAGGGCCTCTGCGGCGCGGGCAGACGCCTGCTGCAGGTTCGCCGCGTCCTTCCCGGCGGGTGCCGACTGCGCCGCGGGAGGCGGCGGCAACCGCAGCGTGCTCGGCTCCTTGTCGAGGTGCACCAGGAGACCCATGAAGCTGGCCTTGGGCGTCACGCACGCGAAACGCCAGCTCGCCAGGCTCACGAGCCGGATGGCCCCGTCGCTCCCCGCCCCCGTGTCGAAGACGAACGCCTCCGCCCCCGTGCGCCGGACGTACCGCTCCTCCACCGACACCAGGTGCGCCACGCTCACGCCGCTCGGCGACGGGAGCCGGCTCCCCAGCACCACCGCGCGCTCGCTGCCCACGAGCGCCCCGCCCGCGTCGACTTGCCGGCGCACGTGGGCGAGGTAGCGCAGCGCCTCGATGCTGGGAACGAGGCGCTCGAAGAGGCTCCGCGCCACCTCGATCACCGTGACCTGATCCTCGGCCTCCTGCCCGGGCTCCCGCGCGACCCCGGGCCAGCCGTCCGTCGCCTCCTGGAGCTCTGCCAGCGTGCACAGCTTCGGCTCTGGCTTCTCGGCCTCGTCGAACACGAGCAACGCCAGCCATGGCGCCGCGGGCACCTCCTCGATCGGCGCATCACGCGCGGCGATCCGCTCCCAGGGCAGGGTGGTGCGGTTCAGGATCACGTGCGGCAGGACGGTGCCGTGGTCGCCGATGCTCCCGGCGGGCGGGAAGACCGCGTGGATGGCGTCGGGGGTGAGGCGGAACCGCTCCCCTTGCACCGCGAAGCGCTGGCTCGTGGAGAACTGCTCCCCGGCAGGGATGCCGTCCGCCGCGATCGCCTGGGTCACCTCGATGCGGTAGACACCGCTCTTCAGGGACGGCGCGTGGTAGTCCGCGAACTGGAGATCCGCGGAGGTGGAGGCGGCGCTCTGGGGTGGGGTGCTCTTCGTCGGGTCCATGGCGCTACTCGCTTGCGATCAGGCCGCGCTGCGGCGCAGTCATCAGGGCGTTTGCGGTCCGGGCGCTCACGTCGATCCCCACGTCCTGGGGACGCAGACCGAGGGCGCGCAGCATCGCGTCCCTGGACGCGACGGTGGCCGCCGAGGTGAGGTCCTCGCCGAGCCTCTGGAGCGGCCGTTCGTGGGTCTCGCGCGGGTCGGCCGCGAACCCCGCGCCGGGGCAGGCAGCGACGACGCTGACGTCGCTGGTCTCGAACGTCAGGTGCTCGCGCGCGATGGCGTGGGTCGCGCTGGCTCCTGGCGGATTCGCCGGCCGGATCTGGAAGCCGGTCACCGCGTCGTCGACGAAGGCCTGCCCGTTGACCTCCGGCTTCTGGGCCTCGCCGGCCGTCGTGGCCCCAGCCCACAGGGCGGCGGGCACCCGCTTGCGCACGGGCGCGATCTGGAACGCTGCGGTGGCGTCGACCTCCACGTCCTCTTCGTAGGTGACGACGATGGTGTGCGTGCTGGTCACGCTCCCCGAGACCAGCCCCATGGGACCGATGCCGATCGGCGGGGCACCGAGCGCGCTCTCGCCGCCGACCGCCGTGCACGCGGCCTGGGTCACCGGGATCACCGAGCTGGTCACCAGCAAGAGGTCCTTGGGATTGATGATCCACAGGGCCTCCTGAGGCGTCCCCGCCCCCTTGCTGCCTTGCCCGTCTTCCTCGCGGCTTCGCGGGTCGTGCGGGTCGTGCGGGTCTTCCTCGCCGCCCTGGGCGGCATCGCTGGAGGCGTCGCTGGGCGGGCTCACGACCTGCACCAACCCCCCTTGCACCGCGACCCCGCAGACCGTGGGCTTCGAGGCCTCGTCATGGGGCAAGAACGACCCCTTGAACGTGGCCCACGGGACGGGCGGAATGCGCGACCTCCCGCTCCCGAACGAGACGGTGATGTGGATCAGGCCGAGGTGCACCCGCGCCTCGCCGGAGAAATCGGGCCCCCAGATGGAGAGGTCGGCACCGACGTCGATGCTGATGCAGATCGTGCCGATGAGCGGGATGTGCAGCGAGAGAGACGCCCCGACGTCGATGTAGAGGCTCGCCTCGTAATGGTAGGGCTTCCACGCCAGCAAGAAGTCCGCGCCGGCGTCGAACCAGGCCTTGAGCACGCCGCTCTCCCAGGTGGCCGACAGGTGCGCGCCGGCCATGAGCGCGTGCGACGCCAGGGCGAAGTAGGCGTCTCCCTTCACGCAGAGCTCGCTGCTGATCTGCCAGTTGAAGCCCAGCCTGGGCACCGTGGGGTAGTGGGAGGGCGCCTTGAAGTGCGGGTGATAGCCGCCCACCGTGAGCACGAAGTCGCCGCTGTGCTCCCCCGCGAACCACGTGTAGAAGGCGAAGCCCCCGGTGAGGTGGCAATCGCGCGAGAACACGAACGACGCGGAGGTCAGCTCGGCGAGCACCGCCAGGATCCCCTCGGCGGGCGCGAAGGTCACCTTGAGGACCATCTGGATCTCGGCGATGGGCGTGGTGCTGTCGCCCCCCTCGTCCGGGGACGGGATGAGCGCCGTGGAGATCCCCAGCGCGTCGATCTCGAACTGCTGCCCGAAGCTCACCGCGATCAGCGCGAACGAGTCCACCTGCTTGAACGAGGTGAAGCGGACCCCGACGGCGAAGAAGTACTCGCCGATCTGCGGCGGGAGGTACGCCCGCAAGGACGCGATCTTGTCCTGCAGCACGTCGCGCGAGGACGCGCCGCTGGGGGAGGTGGCGCGGACTCCCTGCACCGCCTCGGCCACCAGGGGAAAGCTGGCCACGCCGTCGATGGAGGGCATCTTCAGGGCGCGGTTGAAGCCGAAGCCCGCGGCGAGCCCGGTGATGAAGAAGAACGGCGTGCCCCCGAGGGGATAGTCGAGCACCGCGTACAGGAACAGCGAGGCGTGCCCGTTCAGGCGCGCGTAGGAGCCGATCGCCGAGAGTGAGAGCTTGGTGGTGCGCAGGACGGCCAGGCCGTCGTACTCGTCGCACGGCCCCTCGGGCGTCTCGACGGACAGGTGCGCCAGGTAGCCGCCAATCTCCACCGGGTCCTTTTTGAAGTCGATGCCCACGCCGCGCAGGTCGAAGGTCGGGGCGAAGCGCTCGGCCTTCAGGTCCGCGAGCGCGACCGAGGCCGTCAGCCCTTCGAGGGAGAGGTCCAGCCCCGCGGCAGTCAGGCCGGCATCGAGCAGGAACGACAGCTCGCCGCTCGCATAGCGCACCCCGACCTGCGCCACGTGCAGGGGACCGAACGCCTTCTGCACCGAGCACCAGGTCACGCCATCGCTGCTCGGCGTCGTGCCCACCGCTGCCTTGTCCGCCTCGTCCGCGGAGGGCGCGGCGGGCGCGGCGGGCGCGGGCCCCTCGCTCTCCGCGGCAGACGTGGAGGCGCCACCCTCGCTGGCAGCCGCCTCTCCGGGCGCCTCGTGGTCCACGAGGCCGCGCTCATCCAGCCCGACCGGCAGGCGCAGATCGATCGCCTCGTCGCCGATCTGGAGGTGGGTCTTCAAGGTCAGCCCCTGGGTGAGCGCGCCGTCCGGCAGCGTGAACCCACCCGAGGGAACCAGCGCGCGCAGCCGCGCCACGTCTTCCGCGGCGAACGCCTTCGACGCGAAGAGCGGCTGGAAGCTCAGGCGCAGCGTCTGCGCCGCGGGCAGCACCTTGCTCACGAGCGGCAGGCCGGCGAGATCGATGCCTCCGCCGAGATCGGCGCCCACCACGAAGCGCACCCCCGTGCCCTCCGCCTCGGTCTCCCGGGCGGCGCCACCCGCGCCGTCGACCGCGACGATCGCATCCTTGACCGTGAAGCTCAGGCGGTCTCCGAGGCCGGGATCCTCGCCGCACATCGCCGCGATCAGCTTGCCGAGGTTCACCTGGCGATCGGTGAGGTCCTGGTAGCTGGCCACGAAGCGGTCGCTCCCGGCCTCCTGGTCGAACGCCAGATCGAACTCCAGGCCCTCGACCGTGATGGTGCCGCGGAACGACCTCTGCGACGTCGGCTTCACGTCGATCACCAGGGAGAGATCGACCTCGCCCTTGCCGTCGCGGATCAGGTCGAAGCTGGCCTTGGCGCTGAACGAGAACGCCCGGGTCGCGGTGTTGAACGCGACGTGCAGCTCGCTCAAGGTGAGGCTCTGGAGCGCAGGGGGAAGGGTCGCGTCGATCCCGAACACCTCGACCAGGTGCGCGATCAGCGCCCCGATCGGGACGGTCTCGCCGCTGCCGGTACCGCCCTCGAACTGCCATCCTCCCTCGGCGTCGCCGTGCGCGGCCGAGACGTCGAGGTCCACGTTGCCGACGCGCAGGCTCCCGGAGAGCGACGTGGAGGTCTTCCGCGCCTCCGTGGTGATGTCGAGCGTCAGGCCCGTGAGCGCGAGGCCGGCGACCACCTCCCAGTCGCCCGCGGCCCTGATGGCGAAGGCGTAGTCGCCCGCGGAAGGCTGCGCCTGGTAGCGGAGCGTGTCGACCAGCAAGGTGTGCGGCAGGCCGTGCGCCGCGCCGAGGAGCTGCCCCAGGATCGGCGTCAGGTCGATCGCGCTCCCCACCACGAGCCCGCCCTCGATCCGGAAGTCGGGCAGCGTCGCGAAGGCCCCGAGCTCCACCCCGGCGAGGCGCACCTTGCCCCCGACGCTGGCGCGGGGCTCGAAGCCCGTGGGGCCCTTGCGCAGGGCGAGATCGAAGCCGACGTCCTCGACGACGAGGATCCCGTCCACCACCGTCCACGGCGCGGTGGTCTCCAGGGAGACCGCGACGCCCGTGAGCGCCAGGGCCTTCAGATCCACGTCGAAGCTGCCCCCGCGCAGCGCGAGCCCGGTCGTCGGGCGGTGCTCCTGGGGGAGGAGCCGCTCCACGTCCTCGCCCTGGAACCAGGAGGCGATGTCCGCCAGATCCAGGCTGAGCCCCTCGCCAGGATCCAGGGCCAGGTGGAGGGGCCCGAGCGTCTCCGGCACCGTGGCCTTGAGCTGCACCTCCACCGGCTTGCCACCCTGGCGAAACGCGACGGTGCCCACGAGCATGGAGAGCGCCGTGACGGTGAGCATCGGCGGATCCTCCTCGTTGGGGCATACGATCAGCTCGTGCTCCAGGCCCACCCCCACCGACAGGCTCTCGCTGACCTTCAGCGTGAACGACGTGGCCGTGGCGAGCTGCGCCATCGACGGCACGTGCGCGTCGTCGAGGGAGAGCGGACCGGAGAGCGTCAGCGGATGCTGCCCGAGGAGGAGCGGCGTGAGCGCCGCGAGCACGCCGGGGAGCGTCACCTCGGTGAGCAGGAGCGGCCGGCGGCCCGTCGCGTCCGGCTCCGAGCACAGCGTGAGCTGGGCCTTGGAGAGATCTGTGCTGTCGTGCTGCATCCGGGTGCGCCAGGCCTCGGGCAGCGGCCCGCACAGCGCGACCTGAGCCTGGCCCTGGCTCACGTAGAACCGCGCCGAGGCCGTGAGCGTCACCCCGAGCAGGTCCAGTGTGCCTGTCACCTGCACGGCGTCATCGGCAGCCGCGCTCGTGACCTGAACGCCGCGGAGCGTGAGCGCTCCTCCCTCGAAGTAGGCGTCGAGCAGCCCGGTGATGTCCGCCGAGCCGAGGCTCGTGGCGGACACGGTGACGCCCCCGTCCACGGGCTTGATCGCGTCGCGAATCGTCTGGATCGTCGTCATGATCGCGGCCCCCCCACCAGGTTCAGACCTCGACGTCGTCGACAGCCACCCAGGCGAGGACCTTGAACTGAGGCGCCACCTTCGTCGCTGCCTGAGAGATCGCCGGAAAATGCTGCAGGAGGGCGCGAATGTCGTCCGCCACCGAAGGAACCGCGGAGATCCAGACGTACCGGTCCGCGATCAGGTACAGCGGCCCACGCGGCACGCCTTGGCTGTCCACGGGCCCACCCACGAACGGGGGGACCTGAAACGAGGGGAGGCCGTCGATTTTGCAGAGCACGACGACGTGCACTGGCACGAAGCCGAGATCGAAGCGGATCGGGGTGGATCCGCTCAGATCGAGAGTTCGCCACTCACTGACGTAGTTGGGGGCGAGCGGTTCACCCAGGCGCTTGCCTTTCAAGATCTTGGGATCGACCTTGGTCATCGGACTGTAAAGGGAGCCGTTCCTCCCACCGGGAAGTCCCTGGGCCGTCAAGGGCTCGGCCACCACACGCTGGTTCGAGCGCCAGTGGTAGGTGGTCTGACCGCGGAGCCAGACGATGACGGCACTGGTGGACAAGTCGAAGCCGTAGTTGGCGACGGAGGGCCAGCGCTCCCACGACAGCTCGACGTCAAAGAACAACTCTCCTCGCCCGCGGAAGGTGCTGATGAACCACCCTGTCTCCGCGGGATCCCCTGTGCTCGGGAACGGCGCGTACTCTTTGACGTTCATGGTGATGATCTGGAGCTCGAAAGGACCGTCGCTCCCGTTCGGGTCGTCGAAGAAGACGGGATAGAACGTGTCGGCCTGTCCTTCGAGCTTGAACGTGGAGACCATCGGCTTCGCGTCGATCGCGTTCGTCGACAGGATGCCCTCCCTGGTCACGCGCAGCACGTCGGCGCTGGCGCTATTCGTGATCTGCAGGGCCTCGGTCCCCCCCGAGGGCCCCACGAGGAAGGAGAACCCCCGGAGGCCAATGCCCAGGCTCTGGCCCTGCGCGTCGCAAGGGAAAGACATGGGCGATTTCTCCACCGGCAGGCTGAACGACCCGTCCCAGTATCCCGGCACGTTCTCGTAGCGCAGCGTAATGCTGGCCATCCCGAGCGGCAGCGAGGACAGGATCGCGTCGAGCTGGATCTTGATCGCCGCGTCCGCGCTCAAGTTGCGCCGGCTCTGAGGCTGCAGCGTCCACGTGGGCGATGGACCGCTGGTCTCCGGAGTGATGGTCCAGGTCTCACCGATCACGGTGACGATCATCGTCGCCAGCTCCGAGGCCCGCGCCAGCGCCCACGGCCTGCTCCCAGGGGCGCCGTCGGGCTCGGTCTCCGCGCTGAGCACAAGCTTCGACGTCGGATCGAGCACCACGTCGCGCTGCAGGGCGCTGGTCAGGAGCAGCGTCACCGTGCTCTTCGTCCCTTGCAGGATCTTGTTCGGGCCGAGCGTGCAGGCGCGAAAGGGGACGGCCTTCTGGCCGCTGTGGTTCACGATGCTCAGGGCATGGGTGCGCGTCTCCTCGATCTCGCCCCCGCCGGTGGCCTCGTACGACAGGTGCCGGGTGGTCAGCGCGACGCGGGTGCCGCGCGCTCCGCCCAGGGCCGAGGCGGCCACGTCGAGCAGGGTCACGGCCAGCGTGTCTCCAGCGCCGAGCACCCCCGGGGTCTTCCAGCGCAGGTACAGCACGTCCGCGTCGCGGGTCGCGCCGAAGCCCAGGGCCCAGGCGTCGGCCTCGCGCACCTGCTGCTGGTTGCGCTTGCTCTCCGCCAGGACCCCCTTGCGGAAGCGCAGCGCCACGTGGTGCGCCTCGTCGGTCGCCGCGGTGCCGTCGAGCGCCTCGACGTAGATCGGCCTGCCCGAGGTATTGGTCAGCTCCAGGTTCAGCACCGCCTCCGGAGAGGCGACGCTGTCCTCGATGTACAGGACGGGCGCCTCGTTGCCGTCGGAGAGGGTGAAATCGACGGGGTGCGCCTCGCGGAAAGGCACCACCTTGTCGGCCTCGATGACCTGCCAGATCTCGCGCAGGCGAAGGGCCCGGTCGTAGATCCGGACCCCGGCGATGCGGCCCGCCCAGCACGCGCCGGCGCAGCCGACGGCATAGTCCGTCCCCGGGGCGGTGAAGTACGCCGCCGGAGCAGGGATCTCCTCGTCGGGTGTCATCGGCCGGGCGTCGCGGTAGATCCGGTAGCTCTCGCCCTGCTTGACCCAGGTGACGTGGACCCAGTCGTCCCCCTGGAAGAAGCCCGACACCGTGCCGCGGTGGGACGCATAGCCGCCCGAGGCGTCTGCGGCGCGATCGTACGCGTCGTAGACGAGCGCATCGCCTCGCCGCTCCAGAGAGGGATTGCGCCCGGCGGTCGCCTTCGGGTGGACGGCGCCGGGAGACGCGCTGGCGGGGGCCATGGCGCCGGGAGACGCGCTGGCGGGGGCCATGGCGCCGGGAGACGCGCTGGCGGGGGCCATGCTGCCGGGCGCCGAGAGGTTCGCGTGGCTTCCCGGGAGCCCGGCGGGGACCGGCGAGGGCTTCTCGCCGAGGACGCCTTGCGCGGTGTCATCACCGCCCACCGCCTCCGGCTTCAACCACAGGCAGAGGGTGAAGTCGTTGCCGCTCCCGAACGGGTCCTTCACCGCGACATAGCCGTCCTTGCCGCCGAGCTGAAGGCAGCGGCCGAAGGTGGCATCGTGGACGAGCGTCACCTCGCTGCCCTGGAGGGTGCCGTGGTTGCCGCTCGTCGAGGCGTCCTGCACGACGCGGGTGCCGTCGCGCGCGACGACCGCATCGAGCTTCAGGTGGAGCGTCAGGCCGCTGGTGATGGTGCTCATGGACATGACCTTTCGTGGCGCCAGAGAAGCGTCGGTAGGGCCGGGGAGCGCTGGATGAGGCCTCGCGGGCTCACCCTCGCTGCTCCGTGCCCCGCACCTGTTGCGGCGTGTCGGCGGCGCGCAGCTTGAGCCAGCCCTCGCGGATCTCCGCGGGGCCGGTGAAGCGCGGCGTCGTCTGCGTGGGCGTGATGCGGGCGCGGTCGAGCAGGTCCTCGACCTTCAGCGTGCGATCGACGGGAGGTGGCGTGCCGGCCGCGCCGCCCGCGCCGCCCTCGGCAGCCTCGCCCTCCTCGGCAGCCCCGCCGCTCTCGGGCTCGTCTTCCAGGGTGGCCACCTTGCGCTGGTCGCTTGGAACGATGCGGGCCCTCAGGGGATCGCTCGCGCCGTCCGCGCCCACGATCCAGCCCCTGTCCAGGAGGCGCTTCCACAGGTCTCCCCCCTCGTCTCCGAAGGCGGCGAGGACCTCCTGCCGGGTGATCACCCCGTCCGTCCCGCGCTCCGTCCACCCCTGCGCTTCGCGCGCGATCCATGACCACGCGTAGCCCGGCTCGTCGGGGAGCGAGATCCGTACCTTCCCCGGGTCCCCGAGGATGGGCGTCGACAGGAAGGTGACCTCGATCGCGCGCAGGGCGGGGAGGAACTGGTCGGGCGGGATGTCGATCACCTTGGTGGGGGTGATGCCCGTGGTGGCGTGCACCGTGCCGCGCGGGTCTACCAGCAAGGTCACCGTCTGCGGGGCATCCACGAGCGACGCGGTGAGTTCCATCACCTGCGTGCTCCCTGGCGCGCGCAGCACGATGTGCGGGTGCGCCGGCGCCTTGCCGTCGGGCCCGGCGGGGAGGTCCACCTGCGGCGTGTAGAAGGCATCGCCCGCGAAGCCGGCGCCGCTCTCCACCCAGTATCCCACCACGCCGTCATTGAGCTGCTGGTGCTCACCGAGGCGCACGGGGAAGCGCACCCGCTCGAAGCCGAAGGTCTCGCGGGCGGTGCGGCGCATGTCCCTCCGGAACACGCTCCAGCCCTGGTGCACGGCCGGCGGCCCTTGCAGCTCGAAGCCGACCGAGGCCCGCACCACGGCCAGGGGGCGACCCATGAGGAGGGCCGGGGCCTGGTGGTGGGCCGCGGCATCCGGCGCCATGTGGTCGAGCGCGCTGGCGACGACGGCGAGGAAGGTCTCCAGGAACGTCGTGGCCTCGCCCGCGGCGAGGCTCGCGCACTGCTGCGCATGGAGCCAGCGCACCGCCTGCCGCAGGTGGGCGTTGTCGATGCCGGAGACGGTCACCTGGGCGTCGCTGCCCGGCGCCGTGCGCCAGGGCTCCTCGGGGCTCAGGGTGAGCGATCCGAGCGCCTTGCCGTCCTGATCGTGGACCATCAGGCTCTGGTCGAGGACGTTCGGGACCAGCCAGCCGCAGATGGGGTTCGTCGCGGGGTGATCGTTCATCTCGACGGACCCGTCCCTCGCCGAGAGCCAGCGCAGGGAGAGGCGCGTCGGCTGCACGACCCGTGGCGGCAGCACCACCGGGTACGGGTACTCGGGCGCGCCGTCCGCGCCGTCCGCGCCGTCCGCGCCGTCCGCGCCGTCCGCGCCGTCCGCGCCCCGAGGCTCGAGCGGCTTCGAGGTGGTGATCTCGTCCCAGGACAGCTTCCGGACTTGCCCGAAGCTATCCACAAGCCGCAGATCGAGCAGATCGAGCGCGCCGGCGCGGATGGGGTTGAAGTCGTCGAGCGGCTGGGGCGCCACGCGGTTCTCCCGGCCCACGGCCGTGCGCACCTGGGACACGAAGGGCACCTCGTCCGCAAAAGCCAGCGGATCGTCCACGGCGAGCTGGAAGGTCTGCCGGTGCATCTGCAGGGCATCGTTGAAGCCGCTCAGCGCCTGCGCAAGGCAGGGGGTGCGCTGGAGCTGCTCCCGCGCAACCGACACCGTGACGTGCTGGAAGAGGGTCTTCAGCGCGACGAGTTCGGCGCGGCGCGCGCCGACGGTGCTGATGTCGCCCGGGGGCACGCCCTGCAGCTCCGCCCGCAGCGCCGCGACGGTGTCGAGGTACAGGGTGAGGAACGTCGCCAGGCGTGCCGGATCCGTGGTCCCCCCGAGTGCCGTGACGACCGGCACACTGCGCGCCTCCAGCCGTGCGAACGGCTTCCCGGGGTCCTTCTGGAGGTCGTCCAGGATCCCGCTCAGGCGCTTCTCCTCGGCTGCCAGGGCGTCTTCCATCCTCAACCCGGCGTGGGGCGTGAGCAGGCTCGACCCCGCGTAGACGTTGGCCCCCTTGAAGAAGTCCACGGCGCGGGGCGCGAGGTCCGAGGCGTCCGCGCCGAGGGCATAGTTCCGCTGGATGTACGCCGCCGGATAGCCGCTGCCGTACCGCAAGCCGCCCTGCTTCGGCTGGGCCGGGAAGTACTCGACCCTCCACTCCAGGAGCAGCGGGTTCCACGGGCGCCCCTGGAGCGTGCGGAACGCGGGGGCGTCACTTGCCGCACTGGCCGCGAGCGCGTCGATCTCCGCCTGCATGGGGTCCACGCTCCCGACGAGCAGCGCGTCCAGCACGCTGCCGTCGACGCTGTGGCACCCGAGCAGCGAGGCCGCGTCGCCCTGGACCTGGCGCGGCGCGGAGGCCTGACCTCGGGTGGACCGCGCGTCGTCGCCGGCGAGCAGCACCACCGGCTCGCGGGGCTGCCAGAAGCGGGGCGCCGTGGTCTGTGAGAGGACGAGGGGCAGCTTGCTCGCGGTGAGCCGATCGAGGAGCTGCTTCAGCGCGGCGGCGAGCTGCCCGGCGAGGGACTCGGCGCCGCCGTTGCCCGCGGTGGCGTCGACGACGGTCCGCATCCCTGGCGTCTCGGCGAAGGAGAGCGTCAGCGCCCCGATCGTGGCCTCCTGGGCTGCGATCGGGAGGAGGTCTTGCCGTTCGATGTAATCGCGGATCTCGTCGGCCTCCGGGAGCGCCTCCTGGCTGCCTTCCGGCGGGTGGGCGCAGAGCAGGTACTTGTACCAGTCCGCGAAGAGCTGCCGCCGCCTGGTGGTGAGCGCCTCGCGGGCGCGATCGTACTGCTGCTGAAGGACGTTCACCCTGGAGAGCTGGCCCGCGAGGTCCTCGGGCAGGGTCACCTGGCCCGCGGTGGCGCTGGAGCCGCCCCCGCTACCCGCCTTGGAGCGCGGCACCACCCGCCACAGGTTCCCTCCGGAGACCGCCAGGAACGACCTCTCGTGGCGCGCCTCCCGGAACACGGCCCCGGCATCGGCGCCGCGCTGGACGAGCTTCGCCGTGAGCTGCGCGGCCTCCAAGCTGTGCTCGATGTGGTCCTTCAAGCTGCACCGGGTAGGCTCGTCGATGCCGGCCATGGCCTTCGTGAGATCGCGGGCCAGCCGGGCTGACAGCGCTTCGACAGGGCTGTTGCCCACGCTGATCGCGGGCGCCCCTCCGGCGGCCTTGCCCTCGCCAGCGGACAATGAAAGCCGCGCGTAGAGGACGGTCCGCTCCGGCACGGTATCGGCGCCCGTGTCCCAGCCGAACTGCTCGCGCAGGAGCGCGCGCAGTTCCTCCGTGGTGGCGTTCTTGCCGTCACCGGCGCGGGCGCGGAGTTGCTGCAGGCAATCGTCGCCAGGCGTTCGGTACCAGCCGAGCACCTCGTAGCGTAGGCCGTCCACTGGTCCGGGCGCCTCGTCGAAGAACCCGAAGACGCTGCGGCAGCTCGGGTAGAACGCGGCGAACGCGGGGTCGCCGTAACCGATGGCCGTGAGCTTCGGCAGGTACTCGTCCGCAGCCCTCGCCGCACGGGCCGCGTCGTCGTCCCGCTGCTCATCGAGCCACACGTGCAGGGGGAGCTTGCGGCCGAGATACCGAAAGGGAGGGCCCTGCTGCGTCTGCCGCGCGACGGGATAGGCCACGCAGTCCGCGGCTCCTGGGTGCCCTTCGGGGTAGAGGTAATTGCTCTCCACCACCCATTGCTCCTCCACCCGAAACCCAGCCCCGGAGCTACGCGCGCGGGTGATCAGCCACCGGTCGGGGACCGCCGGGAAATCCATGGCAGCGCCGCTGGCAACGCCGCGGTTCAGAGCCTCGGGCATCACCCAGTGCAGGTGAACGCCGGCGCGGAGGCGCAGGCCCTGATCCTCGAAGGGGCGCGCGACGATCTCCTCGCTGAGGCAGGGAACATCCGGGTTGATGTCGCGCTCACCATCAAAATACGGGACCCGGGTGAAGTCGACCCGTGGCGCGACGACCGCCTCATCCACGGTCAGATGAAGCGCATCCAGGCACATGGGAACCAGCAGGGCCGTCGCCATCGGGGCCTTCTCCAGGGTCAGCGAGAGAGGTGTCCCTCGCGCCGTCACGGCGTCTCGTCATCGTGTGGTCGCGCGCTGCTCGGCGAACGCACAGACCCCCCCTGCGTCATGCAGTAGCCACTACTTCCTGGAGCAGTGAATGCAATCGAGCGCAGAGAGAAGAGCCAATGGTTTCTCGGAGAGAAATCCATTCACACAGAAGTCACATTCCCCCCGTCCTTCCGCCCTCTTTCCGAGAGGGTCCGGACGGTATCCTGCGTCCCAGCGCACAGTCAATGTCTATCGCTCCGGCTCGTCCAATGCCTTTGGTGCGTGAAACGCCATCATTTTCCAATCTCAAAGCGCTTTGGTGGCTTGGCCTTGCCTCTCATTTGCAAACAACGTCACGTCAGCCCGTTCCTCGACGACGACCACGCCGACGCCGCTGACGCGCTCGACGGTGACGATTCCTGCGCGGCGAATCCCGTCCACGGTGCTCATCGAGAGTGCGTTGTCCGACGGATGCGCGGTCCGACCGGCACCCCCACCACTTCGACTGGCATCCCTGCCGCTCCGACCGGCACCCCTGCCGCTCCGACCGGCACCCCTGCCGCTCCGACCGGC
>NZ_ASRX01000042.1 GCF_000601485.1 Chondromyces apiculatus DSM 436 | reverse complement strand
GCGACGTGACCGCGCAGAGGGCGGCGGAAGCGGAGCGGGCGCGGCGGGCGCGGCGGGGAGAGGAGACGCGACGGGTGCGACGGGGAGAGGAGACGCGACGGGTGCGACGGCCGCGGCGAACGCGGCGAACGCGGCGGACGTCAGGAAGGCTGCGGCCCTGCGGCAGCAGGTGGAGGCGCGGCTCGGCGGTGGAGCGCCGCTCGATGGACTGGACCTCGCGGGCGCGGACCTGTCGGGGCTCGACTTCAGCCACCGCTCACTCGCGAAGGTAGACCTCTCGGGCGCGCGGCTCACAGGGTGCCGCTTCGTCAAGGCGAGCCTCGCGGGCGCGCAGATGGCAGGCGCCGAGTTGACGGACGCGGTCCTCGACGGGGCCGACCTCACCCGGGCGGATCTCACGGGAGCGCGGCTCACCCGGGCGAGCCTCGCGGGGGCGCGGCTGGAGGAGACGGAGCTGAGCCGGGTAGACGCAGAGGGCGCGACCTTCCGGGAAGTGCAGGCGCCGCGGTCACGGTTCGAGGGGGCGGCGCTCCAGAAGGCGCGCTTCGAGGGCGCCTCGCTCGAGGGCGCCGACCTGGGCAGCGCCGCGCTCGACGAGGCAGCCTTCGCGCGGGCGACGCTGCGCGGAGCGCGCCTCTACGACGCGAAGGGACGCAAGGCCTCCTTCGAGGAGGCGGTGCTCGAAGAGACGCGCATGGACGGCGCCGTGCTGCCCCAGTGCTCGTTCCGTGGGGCTCGGGCGGCAGGCTCGACGTGGGATCGCGCGCTGCTCGACGGGTCGAGGTTCGACGGGGCGACGCTCGGGCAAGCCTCGTTCGTGAAGGCCTCCCTGGAAGGCGCGAGCCTCGCGGGGGTGGAGCTGACCGACGGGCGCCTCGCGCGGGCGCGGCTCGCGGGCTCGACCCTGGCGCGCGCCAACCTGATGCGCGCCAACCTGGAGGCCGCCGATCTCACCGACGCCGACCTCACCGGCGCGAACCTGCACGGCGCCGAGACCTGGAAAGCCAAGCTGCCGCGGGTGCGGCTGGAGGGCGCGATCGTGACCCAGTCGAAGCTCGCGGAGCGCTCGTGATCAGCTCACGCGCGGAGCTTCTGTCCCACCTCGCCCGCAAGGGGACGCTGGCCGGTGAGCGGCTCGATGGCGTGAGCCTCGACGGCGTGACCCTGGCGGGCGTGGACCTGTCCGGCACCCGCTGGGAGCGGAGCCACGCGCGCGGCGCAGACCTGCGGGGAGCGGACCTGGGCGGGGCGAGCCTCCGGGGCGTGGACCTGGCCGGCGCGGACCTCCGCGGCGCGCTGCTGAAGGGCGCCGACCTGGGCGGGGCGCGCCTCGGAGCGGCGAAGCTCGAAGGGGCGTGCCTGGCCGGCGCGCGCCTCGCCGGGGTGGACCTGGCACAGCAGGATCTGCGCGGGCTCGACTTCACCTTCGCCGACCTCTCCGGCGCGAACCTGCGCAAGAGCGATCTCGGGCTCGCGTCGCTCGGGCGGGCCTCCCTCGCCTCCGCCTGCCTCGACGAGGCGTCGCTCGACGGCACGGACCTCACCGAGGCCGACCTCTCGGGCGCCACCCTGCGCGGCGCCCGCGTGCACCGGGCGCAGATGTCGGGCTGCCTGCTCGGGCGCGCCGATCTGCGCGAGGCGCGGGTGCTCAAGGCGGTGATGGTGGGCGTGGACCTGCGCACCACCCTGCTCACCGGAGGGTCGCTCGTGCAGACGCTCCTCGAAGGCGTCAACGCGGCAGGCGCGGACCTGTCCCGCTGCGATCTCACCAACTCCATGCTGCTCGGCGCCGACCTCACGGGCGCGAAGCTCGTCGAGGCCATCGCGGTGCAGACGAGCTTCGCGGGGGCGACGCTCCGGAAGGCGCGGCTCACGCGGCTCACCGGGCTGCGGGCCAACCTGGACGGCGCGGTGCTCGACGAGGCCGACCTCTCGGGCGCCTCGCTCGTGGACGCGAGCCTGGAGCGGGCCTCGCTGCAGGGCGCGTGCGCGGACCGGGCGGCGCTGCCGAACGCGCGCCTCGGCCAGGCCGACCTGCGGCGGGCGCTGCTGCGCGAGGCGGACCTGCGCAACGTGGACCTCTCCCACGCCCGGCTGGAGGGCGCCGATCTGCGCGGGGCGCGGCTCGGGCGGGCCAACCTGCACCGGACACGCCTCCAGGAGGCGAACCTCGCCGACGCGGACCTCGGCGGCGCCCGCCCCACCGACCCGGAGCGCGCCAGGGCCGAAGATTTCCGACCGAAGGCATGAACCACCAGCGCCCGCAGCGCCCGCGAGCCCCCGGAGCATGACGAACCCCGAACGACCCCACCCCCAGAGTCTCCCCGAGGTCAGCGCGCGCGAGGCGCCGGGCGCGCGCGAGGTGCCCAGCGCAGTCGACCCGCTCGCGCCGCCTGCACCACAGCGCGCGGCCACGACCGAGGATCTCGAGCGCGCGCTCCGGTTCGTGCACCTCGTGGAGATGCAGACCAAGGCGCGGCTCGCCGAGCTGTCCGCGACCGTGAGCGCCCTGTCGGAGGTGCTCATCGGGCAGGGCCACGTGCCCCTCGAAGCCTACGAGAAGCGCAAGCACCTGACCGTGCTCCGGGAGAACGAGCGCTCCGGGACCGAGGCGGGGGTGATGCTCAGCGACATCCCCGACAAGTACGCGCTCGCGGCGCTGCCGGAGATCGACTGCGAGGCGCGCATCCCGCTCTGCAAGGCGCGCTGCTGCGCGCTGCGCTTCGCCCTGAGCGTGCAGGACCTCGACGAGCGGGTGGTGCGCTGGGACTACGGCCGGCCCTACCAGATCGCGCAGCGCCCCGACGGGTACTGCGTCCACATCGACGAGCGCTCGGGCGGCTGCACCATCTACGCCCAGCGCCCCGGGGTGTGCCGGAGCTACGACTGCCGACGCGACCGCCGCATCTGGACCGATTTCGAGCGGCGCATCCCGGCGCCCTGAGCGCCCTGAGCGCCCTGATAGAGAAGCGGAGCAGACCCATGAAAGAGATCCTCTCGGTTCGGCTGGAGTCGGAGGCGATCCCCGCGGGCACGGTGGAGATCGCGGAGCTGACGGGGAGCGAGGCCATCTCGCAGCTCTTCTCGTTCGAGGTGCTCGCGACGGCCGTGGGGCCGGAGCCGCTCGACGCCTCGGAGCTGGTGGGGGCCCATGCCACGCTCGTCTTCGAGCGGGACGGCGAGGAGCAGCGGCGGGTGCACGGGATCATCGCCGCGGTGCGGGATCAGCTCGACTCGCCGGAGATGCGCGCGACCTACCGGCTGGAGATCGCGCCGCGCGCCTTCCGGCTGACGCTGCACGAGACGCTCGACATGTACCTCGACCTCAGCGTGCCGCAGATCGTGGCGAAGAAGCTGGAGCTCGCGGGCCTCCGGGCGGAGTTGGACTTCCAGATGCGCTTCCAGGAGCGCTACCCCGAGCGCGAGTTCGTGGTGCAGTACAAGGAGACAGACCTGGCGTTCATCTCGCGGCTCACCGAGCACCTCGGGATCAGCTTCTTCTTCGAGCACGTCGAGGACCGCGACGTGATGGTCTTCACGGACGTGAACCAGGGCTTCCGGCCCATCGTGGGCGCGCCCTCGGCGGCGTTCCGGGAGCGGGGGGAGCAGCAGGACGTGTACGTGCTCGACGAGGTCGCGCGGCTCGTCCCCTCGGAGTACGTGGTCCGCGACTACAACTACCGGACGCCCGCGGTCGATCTCATCGCCTCGAAGCAGGTGGAGGGCGGCTACGGCGGGAGGGTCGTGGAGTACGGCGCGCACTTCAAGACGCCCGACGAGGGGGAGACGCTCGCGCGGATCCGGGGCGAGGAGCGCGCCGTGGGGGCGCGGGTCTTCACGGGCCAGAGCGACGTGCAGCGCTTCGCCGCCGGGGCGCACTTCGGCCTGGAGGGCCACCCGCGCGGCGACATCCGGTTGCTCCTGATGGAGGTGCGCCACCACGCGGTGCAGCCGGTGCTCGGGCAGGCGACGACCACCGAGGCCCGCTACGAGAACCAGTTCCGCGCCATCCCGCTGGGGCTGCCGTACCGGCCGCCGCGGGTGACACCCAAGCCGCGCATCAGCGGGGTGCTCACCGGCGTCATCGACACCGAGGAGAAGGGCCAGTACGCGGAGCTGGACGAGCAGGGGCGCTACCGGGTGCGCTTCGTCTTCGACACCACCAACCCCGGCAACCCCGGCGAGCGGCAGGCCTCGCGCCCGCTGCGGATGATCCAGCCCCACTCAGGCCCTGGCTACGGCATGCACTTCCCGCTGCGGCACGGGGTGGAGGTGGCCATCACCTTCATCGACGGCGACCCGGACCGGCCGATCATCGCCGGGACCGTGCCGAACCCGCAGACGGGCAGCCCGGTGACGCGGGACAACGCGGCTCGAAACATCCTCCGCACCGGCTCGGGCAACGAGCTGAACCTCGACGACACCGAGGGGGCGCAGCGCATCAAGCTCTCGACGCCGCACGCGAGCACCACCTTCCAGCTCGGCTCGCCGAACTCCCCGGAGAGAGGCGCGATGCTGACCACCCTGGGGGCGCAGAGCTCGGTGGCGGTCGCCGGCATGTCGAGCGTGGGCGCCTTCGGGGCGGGCGTGAGCGCGCTGCTCGACTACAACTACTCGGGCAACATCATCAACGTCGCGGAGAAGCCGGGGTTGCTGCAGGCTGCTCTGTTCGCGGCAGTGGGCACGCTGGATCCGCTGGTCGGCGTGCTCCAGGGGGCGTTCGACGCGGCGCTGAACCAGGTGACGTACCTGGAGAAGAAGTGCGCGCAGGACGCGCTGGAGAAGAGCCAGGCGGCGCGCAGGGCGCAGGAGAAGTGCAACAAGTGCCGCGACGAGGCGGCCGCGAAGCTCCCCGCGGCCCTGAAGCCGCCCGGCGACGCGGAGGAGCTGACGGCGCTCGCCGAGCGCATGGAGCGCGAGGACCTCGCGGCCAAGGATCCACGAAGCTTCGAGGAGGAGCAGCGTTACCTGCTGCTCCAGCAGAAGTACCCGGGGGCGCCGCCGCTCACGGCCACGGAGAAGGCCCGGCTGCTCATCGCCACCCAGCAGCAGGCGGCGCAGGATCTGGACGTGAAGTGGCTGGCGCTGATCGGGGTGATGGAGGACCGGAACGGGATCATCTCGGTCAACCGGGAGCTGTCGAACCCGAACTTCGAGGTCCAGATGCAGGCCGACGTGGAGGCGGCGCGAAGCGACTACGACGGCGGGGTGACGGCCGAAGCCGACGCGCTCGCGGCGCTCCTGGCGCTCGACACGGCGGGCATGGACGAGGACACCAGGAAGCAGTTCGAGGCGTTCAAGACGGCGCTCTCCGCGTGCAAGGACTGCAAGAACCTCAAGGACAGCCGCGACGCGGCCATCGGCTCCAACAACGCCGTCGCGAAGCAGCTCTACTGGAGCCAGGGGAAGAGCGTCGACGACCCCATGAAGGCGGAGTGGAAGGCGAGCGACGACAAGTGGGTGAGCGACAACTACCCGACGTGGAAGGACGGGTTGAGCCCGCAGAGCCTGCGCCACGGCAAGATCGCGCTCGACACCACGAAGACGGCGATCGGCGTGGGGAGCGCGCTGTTCAGCGTGATCACCGGGCTCCTCGGCCTGTTCGATGGCGTGCGCACCGCCGCCGAGCTGAAGGCGAAGTGGATCGGCGCCGGGGCGATGTACACGGGCTCCATCCCCGCCGCGACGGCGAAGGTCGCGACCGGCCTCAAGGTCGCAGCGTCGGGGCTGCCCCCGCTCCACGTGCTCGGCTCGGAGTCGAGCACCGAGATCTTCGGCAAGAGAGACGTGATGGTCTGGGGCGAGACCGCGGCCCTGATCGCGATGGGGACCACGGACGTGCCCGTGGGAAAGCTGCAGAGCGTCACCGGCCTCGGGAAGAAGGCGACCGTGGCCCCCGACACCAGCAAGGGGAACGTGCTGGTGATGGGGGGCGAGACGGCGAGCCTGCTCTCCCCCGGCGAGGTGGACGTGGCCGCGGGCAAGACGCTCTTCCTCTCGGCCCTGAAGATGGACGCGAAGGCGCGGACGGACCTCGATCTCACCGCCGCGCAGGACCTCACGGCGCTCGGCGGGCGGGACGTCAAGGCGACGGCCATGAGGGACATGGGCCTGAAGGCCACCCAGGACGTCAAGACCTCGGCCCTGCGCGACATCTCCGCGACCGCCACGAGGAACATCGAGATGACCGCCACCCAGAACGTCAAGGCGACGGCGACGCAGGGCGTGGAGATCAGCGGCGCCGCGACGGCGAAGCTGCTCTCGGGCTCCTGGTCGCTGGAGGTGAGCGCAGCCCAGGGCGTGACCCTCGGCAACCCCAACGCCTCGCTCACGCTCTCGACCATGGAGGCGAAGCTGCAGTCCTCGGGCGGCAGCAACTACCTGCGGCTCGCCGGCTCGTCGGCATACCTGTCCGCTTCCCAGATCACGCTGATGAGCCAGGGCAAGATCAACCTGATGTGAGCGGCGCCGCGCCGTCCCCGGAGAACACCCCCATGTCCGCTGCCATCGCGCTCTCTCCAGCCCCCACACCCACGCTGACACCTGCGCCTGAACACGAGCTGGCCACCCTGGCCGACGGGGAGCGGGTGGTGCTCCGCGAGGGAGGGGTGGAGATCTCCGATCGCGCCGGTCGCCTCCTCGTCCGGTACGTCAACGGCTCGGCGGAGATCGCGGCGCCCGCCGGAGACCTGATCCTCGCCGCGCCCGGAGGCCGGGTGGTGGTCCGCGCGGAGACCGAGGTCGAGGTCGAGGCGCCGAAGCTCAAGGTGCGCGCGGAGGACGCCGAGGTGACCACGGGCGAGGTCACCGTGGTGGCGCGGCGCATCGCCACCACGGCCCAGGCGGTGGTGCAGCAGGTGGAGCGCTTCGAGCTGACGGCGACGAAGATCGTGGAGCGCGCGCGCGATACGTTCCGCGACGTCACCGATCTGGCGCAGACGCGCGCAGGGAGGGCCCGCACCATCGTCGAGGATGTGTGCTCCATCTACGCCCGGCGCACGGCGCTGGTCTCCAGGGAAGACACGAGCATCGACGGGCGCCGGGTGCTGCTCGGCTGAAGGAGGTTCACGATGTTGCCTGCATCCACCAAGGCGGGAGGCGTGCTGCTCGGGACGCCCGACGTGTGTCTCACCCCTGCCCCGCCGGCGCCCCCGGTGCCGGTCCCCTACCCCAACGTGGCGCAGCTCGCGAGCGCGCAGAACGTGTCGCTGCAAGTGCTGATCGAGAACAAGGAGACGGTGCTCGTCGGGTCGATGGTCCCGAACAGCAGCGGCGACGAGGCCGGCGTGAACGGGGGCGTGGTCTCCGGGATGAACATGGGCCCGGCGCAGCTCAAGCTGGGCAGCTCGAAGGTGTACTTCCAGGGGCGCCAGGCGGTGTACCTGACCGCGCTGAGCGCTCACAACGGAACCAACGCGAACATGCCCGCCGGCCTGGTGACGGCGCCCTCGCAGGCCAAGGTCTTCGTGATGCCCTGAGCCAAGGCGCTGCGCTCCCACCTCGGGATCGCGCCGTGTGCGTCGCTTCAGGGGATGAGTGCGAAGGAGACAGGGGCGAGGCGCTGCGCGAGGACTGCTCCGATCTCGGCGCCCGTGGCGCGGTCGAAGAAGACCACGCGGGCGCTGCCGGGCGTCCGGTCGCCGACCACCAGCAGGTCACCGACCGCGAGCAGGCCCCAGTGGTAGTAGCCCTCGGCGGTGACGAGGACGCGGGTGACCTCGCCGCGCTCGGGGTCGAAGGCGACGACGCGGGTGGGGTTCACGCCCTCCTCGGGGCCGGCGACGATGGCGTAGCCCTCGGTGGGGCTGACGAGCGCGACGTCGGTCACCGAGCCGCCCGCGACCTCCTCGGAGAGGATCTGACGCGCGGACTGCGCAACGGTGTCGACGAGATCGATGCCGTCCGTGGCCGCGATCGCGCCGAAGTCGCCGGGGGTGGCGACGGCGAGGAGGCGCGGGTCCCAGGGGGCCTCGATGAAGCGGCCGAAGGGGTTGGCGCCAACGAGCGGGATGGGATGGATCGGCGCGGCGAGGTCGGTCGGGATGGCCAGCACCACGCCGGGACCCGTGGGCGGATAGATGGCGTCGGTGGCGGCGCTGTCGAGCATCTCCAGGGCGACGTGAGCCAGGCCGTCGGCGACGTGGATGGCGGCGGCTTCGGGGTTGCCGTCGGCGTCGGCGTAGGGGGCGACGTCGACCCGCGCGGTGATGGCGCCGCGCTCGACGACGAGCACCGAGGGGTGGTCGAAGCGGGTGACCCAGCGCCGGCCCGAGGCGTCGACGCCGACGTCCTGGGGGTTGGCGCGGACCTCTCCCTCGTCCTGGGCCCGCAAGGTGTCGCCGAGCTGCAGGGACGCGGGGTCCACGCGGTGGACGAGCGCCGCCGAGCGGTCGAGGACGAAGAGCTGGCGCGCGCCGAGGGAGAGGGTGGCGTCGCCGCTCAGGGCGAGGCCGCCGGCGGCCTCGGTGAGGCAGCCCTCGGCGTCGAGGCGACCGAGGCCGCTCGTGGTGCGCAGGTCGCTTTCGAGCACGAGGACGGGGCTCGCGATGGCGACATCGGCGCAGGTCGTCGCGGTGGTCTCGGGCGTGACGCAGCCCGCGGCGAGCAGGCAGGGGAGGGCGAACGTCGCGCCGGGTCGTCGCATGGGGCGACCCTAGGCAAACGGTCGTTCCGCGTCACGCGGTGCATCACCTCCGCCGCGCCACCCGCCGCGCTGCCTGCCGTTCCTCGCGGCGCACCTCGCTTCAGATCCTCGAACCCCTCTTCTCGACGCGGGCGCCCGGCACGTCCAGCTCGGGCTTGCGCACGGTCCACCGCGAGAGCGCTTCGAGCAGGCCCTCATGGCGCTCCGGGGGAGCCCACACCAGCACGTGGCCACCGCCGCCCGCGCCGCAGACGCGCACCACCTCGGCGCCGCGGCCGCTGACCTCCTCGGCGATCTCCAGGCAGGGGAGGTTCTCGGCAGGGGCCGCCTTGGCCTTGGCCGCGGCGCTCTGGCGCATGCCCTCGATGACCTGCTCGAGCGAGCCCTCGGCGAACCCGCGCGCGACCTGCGCGGCGGCCGAGAGCAGCGACCAGATCACCTGCGGGTCCGGCGCCGAGCGCTGGCGGAGCACGTCGCCGGAGACGCGGCGCACGCCGGTATCGACGAGCAGCATGCCCTCCTGGAGCGCGGCGACGACCCCCGCGGCGCGGCTGCCAGGACGGCAGACGGGGCGCACCCCGGCGCAGCCCTGGCCGTTGAAGGTCAGGTCGAGCACCCCGCCATGCGCGGCGAAGATCGGGTCCTGGTCCCCCCCGGCGATGCGCAGGCGGCCCCGCTCCACGAACGCAGCCTCGCGCGCGAGCTCCAGGGCGGTCGGGATCTCGCCGCTCGCGGCGCGCAGCGCGAGGAGGGCGGCGACGGTGGCCGCGGCGCTGCCCCCGAGACCGGCGCCCGGCTCGACCTCGGTGTCGATCTCCAGGGACACGCCGTCACACACGCCGGTGACCCCGAGGGCAGCTTCGAGCAAGCGCAGGGAGGGGTCCTGACGCGCCGGGTCCGCGCTGCGGCGGAGCACACCGCCGCCGGGCGCTGCCAGCCGCACCCAGCCACGGTCGAACGGCTCGACCGTGGCGGTGGTGCGGATGCCTACCGCACTGCCGACCACCCGCCCCCCGGTGCGGCGCGCCACGTGCGGCAGGTCGGTACCACCCCCCGCAAACGACACCCGCATGGGCGCGCTGACGACCACCCGGCTGAGCGGAGCCGAGACAGGCCGCATCGTGGGAATGGGCATCGCGACGGCAGATGTCATTGCGTCGAACATTTCTGGCGTTCCTTCCAGGCCCGGCGCCCGCGGAGATGTCTCCGCTGCGCTCATGGACCCACCCGAGCTTCCGGGCGGCGACCCGCCGCGTTGCGCGGCGCCTTCTTCCCAGCAGCCACTAGCAGGGCTCAAGCCAACGACAGAGCGCGCGGGGTGCACGCCCCTGCGGGATAGGCGGCAAGGTGCGAGAAAGGCGACTAGGTCGGCTCTTGCGAGAACCTTGCAGAGACGCCATCGAAAGGTAGGAGTACGACCCCTCCTGTTGCCATCTGTTGCCTTGAGGCTCCGGATCGGTCATGAGGTCCGGCCGCCGAACGCGGCGAGGCTGCCTTCTCTGCCCTGCCTTGCATCCCTGAAGACCCCGTGAACCCGAACGATCTCCAAGGTTCCTCCGCCCAGTCCCAGCACGCCGCCCCCGGCACCACTGCCGCGGCTGCTCCGCCCGCGCCACCTCCCCTCGACGAGGACCAGGCGAGCATCGTGCGGGAGGAAGAAGAGCTCCTCGCCCGCGTGAGGGAGCACCTGGCGTCGCTGCCGCCCGTGAAGCCGCCGCCCAAGTCGGATTACGACGAGCAGCTCCTCTCGCTGCGCGATCAGATCGCCTCCGCCCGCCTCGAAGACGTGCCGGCGCTCGTCCAGCAGATGGAGCGCGTCACGGGCATCGCGGCGCAGCGCAACGCCCACGTGGTCGAACCAGTGGACCCGAAATCGCCGTACTTCGGGCACCTGCGCCTGCGCGAGAAGGGGAAGCCCGACCGCGACGTCCTCATCGGCAAGACCACCCACGTCGACGCGAAGGCCGGGGTGCGCATCGTCGACTGGCGTCACGCCCCGGTCAGCCAGATCTACTACCGCTACGAGGAGGGCACCGACTACGAGGAGACCTTCGGCGAGCGCGAGGTGGAGGGGACGATCCTCGCCCGGCGCACGGTGACCATCGACGACAGCGAGCTGCTCCGCATCTCCGCGCCCCAGGCGACGCTGGTGCGCGGCGTGAGCGGGGCGTGGCGCTCTCTCGACGTCCGCGCCGCGTCCCTCGCGGGTGGCCAGGGCGTGGCCATCCGCCCCGAGGACATGCGGGAGATGGCGGGCCGCTCGGGCGCCCTCGGGACCGGCGCGGCCTTCCACGCGCGCGAGGACCGGCACCTGCCGGAGATCGCGGCCCTCCTCGATCCGCGGCAGTTCGAGCTGATCTCCAAGCCCGACACCGGCATCGTGGTCATCCAGGGCGGCGCCGGTAGCGGCAAGACCACCATCGGGGTCCACCGCATGGCGTTCCTCGCCTACAACGGCGGCCGCCGCTTCACCGCCGACAAGATGCTGGTCATCGTCGGCAGCCCCGCACTGCGCGCCTACATCAGCGAGGTGCTCCCCGCCCTCAACCTGCCGGGGATCGGCGTGGAGACCTACGCGGAGTGGGCGCGCTCGACACGCATCAAGACCTTCCCCTGGCTGGAGGCGCCGGTCGAGGAGAACACCCCGAGCGTGGTCACCCGCTACAAGACCCACCCCGCCATGCTCCGGCTCTTCGAGCGGCGCGCGCGCGAGGTGCTCGAAGAGGGCTCGCTGCGGCGCGATGCCCGGGGCGTCCTCTACTTCTGGGCCGACGTCCTGAGCGACCGCGATCGGGTGCTGGAGGCGTTCGCGGAGATCAACGATCCGGAGTTCGGGATCGACCAGGTGAAGCGCGCCTGGCGCTGGTGCGCGGACCGCTGCCCCGCCGTGCTCGATCTGGACCCCGGCGATCGGGTGGAGCGCAAGGCCGCCGCCGCCGACGAGCCCGAGGTGAGCGAGGAGGAGCAGAAGCGCCAGCAGGGCGTGGACGGCAGGGACGGCAGCGACCGCGACGATCGCGCGACCCTCGATCCCGAGGACGACTCGCTCCTCCTGCGCGCCTACCAGCTCCTCCGCGGCGACCTGAAGAAGGGCAAGCAGCCGCTCCTCTACGAGCACCTCTTCGTCGACGAGGCGCAGGACCTGGCCCCGGTCGACCTGTCCGTGCTGATGCACGTGGTCAACCAGCCCCGGAGCATCACCCTGGCCGGCGACACCGCGCAGCGTCTGTTCATGGACTCGGGCTTCCGCGACTGGCGGCAGACGCTCGACGAGCTCGGCCTCTCCCGCGTGGACGTGGAGCCGCTGCGCATCGCCTACCGCTCCACGCGCGAGGTGATGGAGTTCGCCCGCGCCGTCCTCGGCCCTCTCGCCGACCCGACGCCCCCCGTGGCCCCGCGCTCCGGCGCGCCCGTGGAGCACCACCACTTCCCGAGCCAGGGCGCCGCCGCAGCCTTCCTCGCCGACGCGATCCGTCCGCTGCTCCAGCGCGAGCCCCGCGCGACGCTGGCCGTCCTGGCGCGCCACCCCGAGCAAGCCGACGTCTACTACGACGCCCTGCGCATGGCGGAGATCCCGCACCTGCGCCGCATCCGCTCCTACGAGTTCGCCTTCCGTCCCGGCGTGGAGGTGACCGAGATCCGGCAGGTAAAGGGCCTGGAGTACGACTACGTGGTGCTCGTGGACGTGAACGCAGCCACCTACCCCAGCGACGACGAGTCGCGGCACCTGCTCCACATCGGGGCAACCCGCGCCGCCCACCAGCTCTGGGTGGTGTCCTCCGGCGCGCCGTCCACGCTGCTGCCCTCCTGGCTGGACTGACGCCCAGAGCGACGCCCGGGGGGGTCGCGAGAGGGCGCGAGGGAGGCGGGGGCCCCCGCGGGAGGCCGGAGCGGGTGTCGGGGAGTAAGGGTCCCTACTCGGGAGCTGTGCCGACCTGGTCGGGAGTAAGCCGTCCTGCTCGGGAGTGAGGCCGACGGGGTCGGGAGTTTTGTCCACGTACTCGGGAGTTTTGGCGACGTGGTCGGGAGTTTTGGCGACGTGGTCGGGAGTTGCGCCGTCCTGCTCGGGAGTTTTGTTTTCCTGGTCGGGAGTTGGGACTGACCTGGTCGGGAGTTTTGTTTTCCTGGTCGGGAGCTGGACCGACGTGGTCGGGAGTTGCGTCCGACGTGGTCGGGAGCTGGGCCGACGGGGTCGGGAGCTGGGCCGACGTGGTCGGGAGCTGGGCCGACGGGGTCGGGAGCTGGACCGACGTGGTCGGGAGTCGCGCCGATCTGGTCGGGAGTTTTGTTTTTCTGGTCGGGAGTTGCGCTGACCTGGTCGGGAGTTGCGTCTGACGTGGTCGGGAGTTCCGTCTGCAGACTCAGGGCAAGCGTCTGCAGACTCGGGGCAACCGTCCGCAGACTCCGGGCAACCGTCCGCAGACTCCGGGCAGCCGTCTGCAGACTCGGGGCAGCCGTCTGCAGACTCGGGGCAACCCGTTCCGACCCTGAACGCTCGTCAGACGCCCTCGCTGCGTGGCTGTGCATCCGGCGCGCACGGTGCTGCTTCAACCGACGCGAACACAAACCGCTTGACTGTAGGGGGGATGTGACTAAGTTCCGACCCGCGCGGTGGAGCAGCCTGGTAGCTCGTCGGGCTCATAACCCGAAGGTCGTAGGTTCAAATCCTGCCCGCGCAACCAACGCTGAACAGTGATTTCAGCACGCACGAAGGCTCCGAAGTATCGGGGCCTTCGGCATTTTGTCGCTCGGGCTTGAGATGTCGGCTCGGAAGAGGCCGATGAGGATGGCAAGGGCGCCGGCCACACCCGCGAGCAACTCGCGATACCATCGTTACGTGTCTCAGCTTGTAGAGGCTCCGAGAAGCTACAAAGTCTTGAGTCGAGACCGAGAGCCGCTCATCGACTTCATGGTGAAGGCGCTCGAAAGATCCGGCTGTCGGATCATTCACCGTTCGCCCGCCCATCAGGCTCCATTCCGCATCACCTTCGAAACAGTGGCGGGTGAGCGACTTGGCATCATCGCCTATGCATTCCTGGCGAACACAAAGCTCACCAAGAACCGTCCTGACGACGAGCATCGGTTCCAGGTGAAGTACGGCCCCGATGACGGTGCGATGCACGAACTCTGGCAGGACCCCTACGGGCTCTACACAACGCTTTTCTTGGGGATCAATCCAGAACTCGGATTCTTCGTCGGCGCAGACCCTGTCCTCCACAATCCGACGCGCTTCTTCATCAGTGTCGAGTTCAAGCAGGAGCACGTAGATACCGTTATTCGCAACGGCTGGCACGCTTGGGAGCGCGATCGGCGATCCCGCGGCAGCGAGAGCGAGCCCGCCGAAGTGCTCGTCGGCGGCAGCGCGGATAATTTTCTTCGCTACATCCGTTTCGAGCAAGAGGCTCTCGGCGAGGATCAGGGTCACCGTCAGTTTCTCGCCGACCAAGTCTCGACGCGGCCATTGAACGTTCTGCCGCCGAGTACCTCTGTCCTCGTACCTAGCGCAGCGAGGCTGCATGACCTCGCGCGCGAGTTCGAGATGAGTGAGACGGAAGTTCTCGACCTGATCATGAGCGCGAGAAGGCTCAAGATGGCGGTTCGTGGGTGGGTCGCGGAGACTCACCTGGTGAGGCGACTCGCGGTGGTTCCGGGTGTCACCGACTGCACGCGCTCGGACGAGGAAGGTGGACCCGATGTGCTGCTGCGGTTCGAGGGGAGCCGCCCGATCAGCGTGGAATGCAAGAACGTCCTGCGCGAGAGAAGCGCAGCGGGGCTCGTGCGCGTCGACTTCCAACGGACAAGGGCCTCCAAAGCCGATCCTTGCTCGCGCTACTATAGCCCCCGGGATTTCGACGTCGTGGCCGCCTGTCTTCACGCGGTCACGGAGCGATGGGAGTTTCGCTTCGCGCGCACGGTGTCCCTCGACCCACACGGCAAATGCTCTGGAAAGCTCTCTCATCTCGTAAAGTTGGACGGGAGGTGGAGCGACTCTGTGCAGCATGTCTTTCGCGCTGTAGCGAACGGGTGAGCACCTGTTCCGGCCGGATGCTAGGAGTACACCGCGATGGCGAAACCGAAGCTGATCAGCCTCTACAGTGGCGCGGGCGGCCTGGATTACGGTTTCGAGGCGGCGGGCTTCGAAACCGGCGTCTGCGTGGAACTCGACCACGACTGCTGTGAGACCCTCCGCACCAGCCGCCCACGATGGCGCGTTGTCGAGCGGAGCATTTTTGACGTGCCGACCGATGAGATGCTTGAGGCTTGTTGTGCCAAGCCGGGAGAGATCGATCTGCTTATCGGCGGACCACCGTGCCAGCCCTTCTCAAAGGCCGGCTACTGGGCTCGCGGCGACTCGGCGCGCCTTCAGGATCCCCGCGCGGATACGCTCAGTGCGTATCTGCGTGTGCTCGAAGAGGCCCGTCCTCGTGCTTTCCTCCTTGAGAACGTCGGAGGCCTCATTTACTCGGGCAAGGACGAGGGCCTGCGTCATCTCCTCGATGGCATCGAGCACATCAACCAGAAGACGAACAGCGCTTATCGGCCCGTTGTGAAAGTGCTGAACGCCGCGAGCTACGGCGTCCCGCAGCTCCGCGAGCGCGTCTTTGTGGTCGCCTCGCGAGAGGAGGAAACCTTCCGGTTCCCCAAGCCGACTCATGGCGACCCAGAGGAATCCTCCCTCTCCAAGGATACGAGCCTTGAGCCCCTCCACACTGCCTGGGACGCCCTCGCTGACGTGAGGCCCGCAGAGAACGAAGATCTCGTCGTTCGCGGTAAGTGGGCTGAGTTGCTCGCCTCAATCCCCGAGGGTCAGAACTACCTCTGGCACACGGACCGAGGCATTGAGCGCGCGAAGGAGGAGGGACTGCGCCCCGGCCGCCCACTGTTCGGCTGGCGGCGCCGCTACTGGACATTCTTGCTGAAGCTCGCCAAGGCGAAGCCTTCATGGACGATCCAGGCCCAGCCTGGCCCTGCGGTGGGACCGTTTCACTGGGAAAACCGGCGGCTCAGCAGCCGGGAACTCTGTCGGATTCAGACCTTCCCCGACGACGTGGCCATCGAGGGTGGCCGTACGTCGGTGCAGCGCCAAGTTGGCAATGCCGTTCCTTCGCTCCTCGGCGAGGTGCTCGGCCGCGCGATTCGGACTCAGCTCCTCGGCATCTCCGCAGTGCGTGGTGACCTGAAGCTGATGCCGCCACGCAGAGATGATTTGGAAGCGCCTAAGTCGTACATCGACGTGCCGCCCCAATTCCTGGAACTTGAGGGCGAGCACTCGGCTCATCCCGGGACGGGTCAAGGCAACCGCGCCCGCTCTCGCGAGACGACTCAGGAGCTGGCATGAAGGTCGACAACGCTCGCGAATCATGGCGAAGAGCATCTCCGCCACCGTTCAAACGTAAGGCTCGGTCCCAGAAGGAACCGGGCCTTTTTTCGTTTGGGCCGGGGCTCCATGGCCGCAACCTGGTCAGGCGGCGACGGCCTCGCGCTGCAGCTCCTCGATCAGCCTGTCCATCCCGACGTTCGTCCCATGCTCGCGCTGGGCGGGGGTGTCGTGGCCGTCGAGGAAGGCGCCCTGCTCGGTGAAGACCATGCGGGTGCCGGTGCCCTCGGGCTTGAACTCCACGGTCACCAGCGAGACGGAGACGCGCGCGTCGTTGAGGAGCATGTCGTAGGCGTAGACGATGCGCTGGTCGGGCACGATGTCGAGGTAATGGCCGTCGACGGCGTGGGTCGTGCCGCCAGGCGAGCTTGCACGGAGGCGCTCGCGCCCGCCGATGCGGAAGTCGAGCGCGTACTCGGCAGCACCGCCCTCGTCGTGACACACGGACCAGCGGCGCTTGGCCACGGGGTTCGCCCAGGCGGCGAACACGCGCGCGGGCGAGGCGTCGTAGGTGCGCTCGATGGTGAAGGTGGCATGGGTGACGGATCGTTCCTTCATGATTCGTTTCCTTTCTGCGGGTCGTCAGGGTGCTCGGCGAGGTAATCGCCGAGGCGGTCGAAGCAGCGCTCCCAGTGCGCCCGTCGCTCGCTGATCCATTGCTCCGCCGTGCGCAGGGCCGTGGGCTCGATGCGGCAAGTGCGCACCCGTCCGGTCTTCTGGGAGCGGACGAGGCCACTGGTTTCCAGCACCTGGAGGTGCTGCAGCACCGCCGGGAGCGACATGGCAAGCGGCTGGGCAAGCTCGCTGACCGAGGCAGGGCCACGGCTCAGCCGCTCGACCATCAGGCGGCGCGTCGGATCGGCGAGCGCCTGGAAGAGGAGATCGAGGGGGGCACTTTGGTTAAGCACTCGCTTAACTATTGTGAGCCGGGGTGGTCTGTCAAGGTTCCTGTGGCGCACGGCGCAGCGTGTGGGGCCGCCCCGCGAGCACTTCCGGGCGGGTGAGCAGACGCGCCCCCTCGGGGAGACTCAGCGGTTGGGAGAGGCAGGTTGTGCGCAGCTCCGCACGGGACTCGGCGTCATCTGCAGCAGCGATTCCGACAGCCTGAACGCGTCACGCGGCTCGGTGTCAGCGGCAGCAGCAATTCCGGCAGCCTGAGCGCTTCACACCGGAATCGTGTAACGCGGCAGAGGGTCTTTTCCGGCACCTTGAAGCCAGCGGGCATCGGGCTGCCAGGCGCCGTTCGGTTCCTCTCGGCGCCGCGTCTCCACCACCACCCGGTCCTCGGAGACGCGCAGCAAGTTGTACTGGAGCGGATAGCCCGGCACCCATTCCCGGCTCGGCGCTCCGAACGTTCCAGCCGCCACGAGGTCGATCCGGCGGCCCTCTTCCGTCATGTCGTGGCGAAACAAGCCCCTCTCCGCCTTGTGAATGTGACCGTGCAGGACGAGACGGAACCCGGCCTTGGCGAGTTGCTGCATGAACCCGTGATCCTTGATCCGGTCCTCGTCCGGGCCCGCGATCGGGTGGTGCCAGACGGCGATTTTGAACCGCGACGCATGCGCTGGGTTCTGGCGAACGCGGGCCAGCGCCGAGGCCAGCGCTTCCGGGTGGATGCTCGCGCGTGATCTGAAGTGGTGATCCGTCTCCCACGCCGAGTTGAGCCCAAGGATGAGCAGGTTCTCTCGCGGGAAGTCTTGCACGTCGATCTGAGACCCATACTCCAGGGGATAGGTGCTCCCTTTGATCTGCTCGTAGAAGGCGGCAAACGTCTCCAGCCGCCTCGGGTACGCGGCCTCGTCGCGAAGCTCGACGACCTCCTGGCCGTGGGCGATGAACCGGCCTTCTTCGAGGGGGACATCGAGGTCGTCCCGTCGATGCAGGGTGTAGGACGCCTTCGACAGGGGCCAGCTCACGTCGTGGTTTCCGGGCACCACCACCACCTGCTGAGGCGAGATGTGCATCGCGGTGCTCAGGGCCTTCAAAAAGAGCTGGGCGGCCTGGAATTCCTTCGCATCCGCGCGCTGCGTGAGATCGCCGGAGAGCACGAGCACGTCCACGCGCTCGCACTCCAGCTCTCTGAGGTCCTCGGTGAGCTGGGAGCACCACACATGGGCCTGCGACACCTGGCTGAAGTGCAGGTCGGACAGGTGAAGGACGTGAACGACGCGCTGGGCGGCCTGAGGGCGCTCCGAGGGCTGGCGCTTCGAAAATACCAGCGTCTCCTCGCCGAGGCGCACGTTCTGGTGACCCGTGCGCTTGATGAACCCGGGCCACGACATGTGACGCAGGTAGAAGGCGAGCCGAGGGTCCTCAATGCTGATCACGCCGGCCGTGCTGTTGTAGTAGAGCAGGCTCTTCAGCTCCGGCGCCGCCTCGAAGCACCTCGACAGGTAGCTGCTCTTCAGTAGCGCGAGCGCGCTGCGAACGTCCGGGTCCGCGAAGCGGTAGTGGACGTCGTCGAGGGCCACGTGGCCCTCGCTGCTCTGCGAGAGGAGCCAGAGGAGGGCCAGGCTCGCGCCGCGCGGGGGCACCTTCTCGTCGTGGCAAGCGAAGGCCCGGAGCGCGCTGAAGTACCTGCTGTCGAGGGTCTTGATCACCGTGTCGATGACGTCCCGGAAGCCCACGTCGACGTCGGTGAGCTGCGGCGCCGTCCTCTCGATGCCTGATTTGAGCGCGGCCTCGTAGCAGAGTTGCTGCGCGGTGAAGAAGCTGCCCGCCGCCGCCACGATGAACTCTGCGCGCTGGAGGAAGGCGATGTTCGCTGCCTCCTCGCCCTTCCGGACCAGCGCGTCGATCTTCTCGGGCGGCTGCATCCCCATGGCGATGGACTCGAACCGCCCCGTGAGATCGCTCAATGCGCTGACGAGCGATTCGCCGACGGGGTTGATGCCGATCACCGTGATCTTGGCGTCACGCGCGTCCGTGTCCGCGATGATCTTCATGGCGTCGGCGACGCGCGCCTGCCTGGCCCTGTCGAGGCGATGGAAGTCGTCGATGATGAGGTGACCGCAAAAGCCCGCCGAGAGCCGGGCGTCGAGCTTCTCGCGATCACTCTCCCGCTGTCCGAGCAACCATTCCTGCTCGGCCGCCTGGACCTCGCGCAGCGCTTTCTTGACGAGCGTGGTCTTTCCGACGCCGCTCGGCCCCTCGACCACCAGGCCCTGCCCCATCACCTGCAAGTACGCGCGGAGGCGAGGCAACTGCGCCGGTTCGACATAGGTGATCTCCGGCTGCCCTACCGTCCGGAAGATGTCTCCGATGGGGAGGATGACCGACGGCCTCGTGACGGGCCGGAGGGAATCGTCCCGGGCCGCCGACGGGTTGACGGCGGAGTGGACGGGTTGATGGCGCTCCGCGCGCGGTTCGAAGACGGCCCGGGGCGGTTCGTTCCGCTCCGCTCTGAAGCGGAGAAGTGTCTGGATCTCCTGGACGATCTCGCTCCAGGCAGCATCCTCGTCCCTCACCCTGGACACGGGGCGACCATCGCGCGGGAGGACCTGGAGCCGCGAGAGCGGGGTGTCCATCCAGGTACAATCACGGAGAAGGATCGGCACGACCTGCGTTCTCCCCGAGTCTCGCTGGGCGAGCGCGAGGTTTACGTCCTCCCAGGTGCGATCCGAGGCGAGGAAGTCAGGGCTGACCAGCAGGAGGATCATCTGCGCGGCCTCGAGGTGGTGGCGGTGGACCGCCCTCCAGTCCTCTCCCGCGCGCATCATGCCGTCGTGCCACAGCTCGACCACGCCGCTTCTTTCGAGAGGCGCGAGGTGCTTCCGCAGGTTGAACGCGAGTCGCTCATCGCTCGGTGAATGCGAGAGAAAGACCTGCGCAGGGGTCACACCCATGGGCCGCACTCTACCACCCGCCCCGGGGTCAGCCTCTCAAGGCGCGTGCCTGCGGAAGAGCCAGCACCCTCAGGATCGCAGCGTCGGGTCCTTGACAGAACCGAGACCCTCGCTAGATTGGCGTCGCGCGGTGGAGCAGCCTGGTAGCTCGTCGGGCTCATAACCCGAAGGTCGTAGGTTCAAATCCTGCCCGCGCAACTCGCGCTGTGCCGTGATGCTTTCCCCGGAAGGCCTCGCGGGCGCGGCACCCCGGACCCCTCCCGATGACGGAGGGGTTTCGCGTTTCTGGAGCGCACGACGCTCGGGCGCACGACGCTCGGGCGCACGACGCTCGGGCGCACGACGCGCGGGCGCACGACGCGCGGGAAACCGGCGCCCGGGAAATTGGCAAGGAGCGTCAAGTGCGGTCGCGGGCCGGGCGGTAGCCTCCGGTTCGTGAAGCGCGAGACGAGATCCTTCTACGAGATGGCCGTGCGGGGCGCGGTCGAGCGCATCTTCGATCAGCTCGACGACGCGCTCGATCTCACCGCGCTCGCGCGGACCGCGGCGCTGTCGCCGCTCCACTTCCACCGCATCTTCCGGGGAATGCTCGGGGAGACGCCGCTGGAGCTGCACCGGCGCCTGCGCATGGAGCGCGCGGCCCACCAGCTCGCCACCGGAGACGCGCCCGTGACGCGGGTCGCGTTCGACGCGGGCTACGAGACGCACGAGTCGTTCACGCGCGCGTTCGGGGACCATTACGGCGTGTCGCCCTCCGCGTTCCGGCTGAAGGCGAGCGAGGCGCGGGCGGCGTGTGCGCGGGCTCCGCAACGCGAGCTGGCGGCGCGCTGCGGTCTTCACTTCCACCCGGGTCAACGGCCCGAGCTGTCTCTGTCTTTCACGAACACGAAAGGAGAACCTGCCATGCACGTCGATCTCAAGGATTTGCCGGAGTATCGCCTCGCCGCCATCCGGCACGTGGGTCCCTACCACCACATCTCGGAGGCCTTCGGTCGCCTCGGGGAGATCGCCGGGCGCGCGGGGCTGATTCGCCCGCCGCACACGGAGATGATCGCGCTCTACCACGATGATCCCGAGGCGACGGCGGCCAGCGCGCTGCGCTCCGACGCGGCGATCTCGGTGCCGGACGACGTGATCTTGCCGGAGGGAGTGACGGAGATCCGCATCCCGGCGCGGCGGTACGCCTGCACGACGCACGTGGGTCCGTACACGAAGCTCGGGGACACCTGGGCGCAGTTCATGGGGAGCTGGCTGCCCCAGAGCGGACACCGGGTGAGCGATGGGCCGAGCTTCGAGATCTACCGCAACACCCCGGGGGAGACGCCGCCGGAGGAGCTGCGCACGGAGATCTACCTGCCAATCGCTTGAGGCAAGACGCAGAAGTTACGGCCGGCGGTTACGAGCGCCCCGCGCAGCTCAAGAATCGTCTGTTCAAGCGCTTCAATGCGGCGGTGGCTCACTTCGAGCTCAGATAATCCGTCGCCTCCGTCAGGAGCCTCTCCTGTTCGGCGACGATGCGCGCCAGCGCTTCGGCTTGGGCGTCCAGCCGCACCTTCTCCGAGGTCAGCTCTGCCACCCGCGCGGCCGCTTGCTCCATCGAGGGGCGCAGCGCATCTGCTTCATCGGCATCGAGATCATCGAGCAGAGAAGAGAGTTCGGCGCGCTCAGGCTCGGTCAGCGTACCTCGCGCCTCAGTCGCGCGCAGAGCTTGGAAGCGCCGGCTTTTCTCGTCGTTCCACCGCACCCTGAAAGGATGCCACGCTCGCCGTCATCCGCCAACCTCCCTTCCCTCGAACGAACCTGATACCGCGGACCGATGTCTTCCCGGTCCGCACGCCTGCAGCCGTGACTTCTGAAACGATCCCTCGCAGGCGCCGCAGGAGGAGAAGAGGTCATCGGCGCCTCCGGCATCTCCGTGGTAGCCAGAGAGCCATGGCGCTCAAGAGCTTCTCCGATGTCGTGAGAGCATTCGTCCGCGAGCACGAACAAGCCGGGGCTCTCTCTCGGAAGCTACAGCAGCCATCCCAGAACACGCCACCCGCGGCTTCGCTGCTCCCGGCCCCCGAAACGCTCCAGAGGCTCGTGGAGGTCATGTTCTTCGCTTCCGTGGCGACGGAGGAAGGGCGCCTGAACCCCGTGGGCATCGTCTATGCCGAGGACCTGACCCCTTTCACCGCGGTAGGGTCCGCGTCGAATTTCGTTCAGTTCGCGCACCCCTCCGTGTTCAACGTGGGGCATGTCGCCAAGCTGGCGCTGGCCTGCACGTGGCCCGGTTCCTTTCTGGTGGTGACTCCCGCCGGCAAGGACCTGCACATCGCCGGCATCGGAGACCCTCCGAAGTTCCAGTTCCCCAGCCGAGATCGGCTCGTACGGGTCACCGCTCCGCGGCCAGGTGTTCTCGCAGTGGGTGAAGGAGAACGCGAGATGGTTCACTACGAACGGGGTGAACTGCGTCTCTCGTCGTCGAAGGACCGCGAGCAGCTTGAGAGCGTCGAGCGCGCCGTGCTCGACAAACTGGCCAAGGAACTGCCTGGATTCGTCTCGGGAGAGGTGCTGTCCATCGTCCGGGGGATGGTCGGCCTGGGCCGCGGAGGCCTCCTCGCCATCCTCGGACCCGACGAGGAGCTGGAGCACCTCTTCGGCAAGAAAGGAGCGCTGCTCGACAAGGAAGCGACGAGGATCGATCCACCTCTGGACCTGGGCGCCGCCATTTTCGAGGAGGCCGAAGCGCACGAGGAGAACGGTTACCTCTTCAACCAGGGCTTCGCATCGGGGAAGACCGGTCTCACGAAAGAGGAGGTGGACGCAGAGGACGATGCGCGGAAGGCCACCGAGCGCGTCAACCAGTTGCGGGAGCAGGTCATCCGGTTGACCGCCGTCGATGGGGCCGTGGTCATGAGCCACAAGCTGGAAGTGCTCGCGTTTGGAGCGATGCTTCCCGCGCCGGGAGAAGATCTCGGTGATGTCTTCACCTTGAACGCCAGGCAGAAAAGGGTGTCCTGGTCCCTGGAAGGCCGAGGCACGCGCCACCGCGCAGCAGCAGCGTTCGTGTCGAAGCAGCCGAAACGGCTGTCGATCATCGTGTCGCAGGACGGCCACGCAGGTACGTTCCAGGGCGTCGGCGACAAGCTCCAGTACCTGCCGCTTTGAGTCTGGAAGCGCTGGCTCTGGACGCATGAGAGCGCCGTGGTCTGGTTGATCCACGTGCTGTCAGCGTGGGTCAGGCCTCGCGGGGGGTTCGTCGCTGGGTCCGAGCTGAAGTACCTGCTGCGCAGGGGCAGCGGGCGGAAGCCGGATGTGTCGGTGATCTTGCCGGGGCAGCCTCCTCCGCCGCGTCGTGGGGCGGTGCGGCGCGCGCCGGATGTGGCGATCGAGGTGGTCTCGCCGACGCCGCGAGATGCGCGACGGGATCGCATCGAGAAGCTGCGGGAGTATGCGGCGTTCGGGGTGCGCTGGTACTGGCTGCTCGACCCGGCGATGCAGACGCTGGAGATCTACGAGCTGGGGGCGGATCAGCGGTACACGTGGGCCAGCGGTGCTTCCGGGGGAAGATCGAGGACGTGCCGGGATGCGAAGGGCTCGCGCTGGATCTCGACGCGCTGTGGGTGGAGCTGGACAGGCTGGGGGACGAGGTGCCTGGCGAGGGCGACGTGCAGGACTGATCGGGCGGGGGGGCGGCTGGCGTGGCCGGTCTGACGATTGCGGGGACAGGGTCCGCCCAGGGCTGTGATTGCAACCAGATTCCCCCAGGGGGTGGTTCGGCGTCGCCCTTTGTACTGGCGCCTCGCTCGCCTGCCATTCAGGGTGTCGGCGGGGGCTGGGAACCATGCAGATTGCAACGGGTGCCGTCATCGGCGGCAAGTACCGTCTCGAACGACCTCTGTCGAGCGGGGGTATGGGCACGGTGTGGGTGGCGCGCCATGTTCACCTCGCCTCCACCGTCGCGGTGAAGTTCATGGACGCGAAGCTCGCTGCGTCGGCGCCGTTCGCGCGGCGGTTCGAGCGGGAGGCGTGCATCGCGGCCAACCTGAAGAGCCCGCACATCGTGCCGGTCCACGATTACGGGATCGAGGAGCGGGTGCCGTACCTGGTGATGGAGCTGCTGGAGGGGGAAGACCTCGGGGCCAGGTTGCACCGGCAGCGGCGGCTGCCATTGCATGAAGCAGTGCACCTGCTCACCCAGATCGGGAAGGCGATCCGGCGCGCGCACGGGGCAGGGCTGGTGCACCGGGACCTGAAGCCCGGGAACATCTTCCTGGCGCGGATCGAGGGGGAAGAGGGGGAGGTGGTGAAGGTGCTCGATTTCGGCATCGTCAAGGTGCGGGATCAGCAGTTCACCAGGATGGGGGGGCGGTTCGACGAGGAGGTCACCTGCGCGGGCGACATCCTGGGGTCGCCTCATTACATGAGCCCGGAGCAGATCCTCGCGGAGAAGGACATCGATCACCGCAGCGATCTGTGGTCGATGGCGGTCATTCTGTTCCGGATGCTCACGGGGACGATTCCTTTTCCGGGGGAGCAGATCGGGCAGGTGATGCGGTGCTTGCTGTCAGGGCAGGTGCCGAGGGCGACGAGCTTCGAGCCGGCGCTGCCGGCGGCGATCGATGCGTTTTTCGAGAAGGCGCTGGCGCAGCAGCGGGATCAGCGGTTCCAGTCGGTGTGGGCGATGGTCGAGGAGCTGCACACCATCGCGGGGGGGCCGTGGAGCCTGAACACGACGTTCCGGCCGCCTTCGCAGTCGTGGAGCAACGAGACGGGGCGGGCGTCGATGCACGGGGGGGTGCTGCCGCAAGGGGCCCCGCCGCTCTCCTCACTGCACTCGCCGCCGCTCTCGCCGCCGCTCTCGCCGCCGTTCTCGGTGCCGCTCCCCACGCTCTCGCCGCACAGCGTGTCTCCGCACAGCACGCTGGGTCCGGCGGGGAGCATGGGGGTGCCCGCGACGGCGTCGGGGGGGGTGCCGCGTACGCTCACCAGCGCCACGGGGGTGGGGTCGCACGATACGGTGAAGCGGCTGCGGTCGTCGTCGATGCTGCTGGCAGTGCTCGCGGGAGCGTTGCTGGCGCTGGGGGCGGCAGGGGTGGCGGTGAATGGCGAGGCGCTGTCGAGCGCGGCGCAAGGGGTGATGGGCGGCTCGAGGGGGGGCCTGCTGGAGCGGCGGGGGCCCGACAAGGCGACGCCTGTTCCTCTGCCTTCTGCCGCGCAGGTTTCCAGGCACGAGACAGAGCCGGCGGTGACCCCGGTCGCGGCGCCGCGCTGGCGCGAGGGGCGGGAGAGGCGGGAGGGTCGCGACGGGGAAGGGTCCTTTGCGGCGACGTCTCGGTCACCAGCGCTCGGCGCGGGAGAGGCGCTGGATGGGGATCGCGCTGCCGCGGCGACGCTTCGCCCGAGGAGCAGGGTGCGGAGCCGTCAGGGGGTGCCCGCCGCGTCGGCGCACGGGCAGGCCTCGGAGGAGCCTCCGGTCTGGCTGAAGCACGAGGTGATGGTGCTGCCCGAAGCGTCGGCGCCGCCGGCCTTCGAGGGGCCGCCGCCGCTCACCCAGCAGCCGTCAGGGGTCTTCGACGAGCCGCCCCAGGCTCCTGGCGCATCCCCGCCAGTCGAGCAGGCGCCGGGCCGGGAGTAGCGCGGCGGGCCTTCACGCCTCGGGGGCGGAGGAAGGGGTCTTCTTCGGCTCGGCGCCCGCCTCGGCGTCGGCGGCTTCCGACTTCTTGCGGGCCTCGACCGTGTTCCAGTAGGTGACGAACTTCTCGCCGACGGGGCTCAGGCTGATCTGCTTGTAGGTGCGGTTCGGGGGGAGCTTGTCGTACTGCACGACGCGGTAGGGGAGGAGCTTGAGCGCGACCTGGTGGTAGAGAAAGCCGCCGCCCTTGTCGGCGTCCCAGGTGCTCACCAGGCCGTTGGTCATGAGGTCGGCGTTGGCGACGAAGAGCTGGAGGGCGTTGCTCTTCACGGGCTCCTCGGTCCTGGCGATGTCGGCGGGGACGAGGACCTCGAGGGCGCTCAGGGCCTGCACGAGCTCGGAGAAAGAGTAGCCGTCGAAGTAGGGCTCGGAGCCCTTCTTGGCGGCGAGGCGGCTGAGGTCGAGGGAGGCCTGCGCGGTGTCGTAGCTCGGCTGGCCTTTGACGAAGCTGTCGATGGCGGCGTCGACCTGGGGGCGAGGGCGCAAGGAGGCGCCGACGAGCTTCTCCAGGGCCTCGACGAGCTGGGTGATGTCGGGCGCATGGAAGGGGCGAATCGCGTGCTCACCCGTGAGGGGCGCCGGGATCGCGGAGAGGTCGACGCCGTGGGTGAGGATGGGGAAGATGGGTTTGCCAGCACCCCAGGCGGTGCCCAGCTCGAAGGGGACCCAGCTCGACGCGAGCGCGCTCGGGGAGACGAGGCCGATGACGGCGCCGGTGGCGGGCAGCTCGTCCTTGAGCGCCAGGGCGATGTCTGTCCCGGCCGGGGGCTTGTACTCGGGGACGGAGCTGCTCTGGATGTCGCCGCTGGCGAGGTCCAGGCACGTGGTGAGGCATTCGACGAGGGCCTTCGCGAGGGCGAGATCGGCGGGGGCGTGGCTCACGAAGATCTTCATGGCTCCCTGGCCACTACCATTGTCCCCCGGTCAGTCAACTCCGGTCGGGGGGAGAGGCGGGAACGGCTGCAGGGCGCGGAGCCAGGGTGGGCCATTCGTGGCCGGAGCGGGGATCGACCAGGGTGACGTCGTTTTTGTAGACGCGGGCGGTCCGGTGGAGGGCGACGAGCGCGCGCCAGAGCGACATCGCCTGGTAGCGCTCCGGCCAGCGGGCGCGGAGCAGGGCCTGGACGCGGGGGGCGTGGCGGGAACTCATCGAGGGGAAGAGGTGGTGCTCCGCGTGAAAGCCGAACCCGAGGGTGAGCCAGGAGATCCACGGCGGCGTGGTGACCGTGAGCGAGTTGAGGAGGGGGTCGCCCGATTTGTGGATGGGGCTCAGGCCATGGTTCGTGAGGATGAACGACATCACGATCACGTTGGCGACGAGGAGCGGGAGGAAGAAGATCAGGAGGAAGGGCACAGGGCCGACGAGGAAAGCGACGAGGGCCCAGAGGGCCACGCCCCCGGCAGTCTCGGCGATGGCGAGGCGGTGCTCGCGCGGGCTCAGGTAGCGCCACGCGCGCGCGGCCACGAGCACCTTGGAGGTCTGGACGGAGAAGCCGACCAGCAGGCCGATGGGCCCTGTCCAGCTACGCCGGCCGAGGGTGAAGTGGTCGGTGACGAACCGGACGCGCCGGCTCCGGGCGTGCTGGGTGAGCGTGGGGTTGGCGTCGGGGTCCACGCCGGGCTCGTTGGTGTGGCCGTGGTGGACGCGGTTGTGCCAGGCGATCCAGACGCGCGGCGACATGGTGAAGGGGAGGTAGGCGATGGTGCCCGCCAGGTAGCGAAGCCGACGCCCACGCACGACAGCGCCGTGGAGGATCTCGTGACCGAGGAAGGTCATCCCCGCGAAGGCGCAGCCGATCAGCAGCGAGAGGAGGATGGACACGGGCCAGGGGACGAGGCGGGCCGCGATGACCACGGCCGCAGCGGCGATGACCGCGAGGTACACGGGGAGCCAGGCCAGGCGGGCGCGCGCCGGCTGGAAGATCTCGGGACCGAGCGCGTGTTTCAGGTCGCGCACGTACGATGGAACCGTGGGCAGCATGTTCTCGACTCACTTCCTCGAAGAAGGCGTGGTCAAGTCACAGGTCTCAACCGCTCCCCGTCTCCGTTGTCAGGTACGGAGAATGTAATGATGGGGCCGCGGTGCGTATCACGAGGGGGGTGGGCTCTCGTCACAACGCGGCCACATCGCCGCGCGCTCACGACGCGCCCTCGATCGCGCTGCTGCGATGCGCTGTCTGCAGGAGCCCTGTAAGCAGGCGCGAACGTGAAGCCTGGCAGGCACTTCAACGACACGCCCGCTCCCGAACGACACCCGTCGTCGTCACCCCTAGGGCGTTGCCTTCCGCGCTTCGGCTGGCGCTAGCTCTCTGGTGCGGGGCGCTGCGTCACTCACCCCGGCGCCTTGCCCCCCGCTGATCCTGGCTTCCGCTCGGAGAGGCCGTGCTCTTCGAGCTTGGTGTAGAGCTGCGGGCGGGGGATGCCGAGGAGGCGCGCGGCGACGGTGCGGTTGCCATCGGCGCGGCGGAGGGCGGCGGAGAGGAGATCGCGCTCGAGTCGGGCGAGGGCCTCGCGGAGAGGGAGGCCGAGGTAAGGGTCGGCGGGCTCGGAGGCGAGGCCGGGCATGGCCAGCTCGGGGGGGAGGTCGTCGGCGTCGATGACCTCGCCGCGGCACATCTCGGCGGCGCGGCGGATGCACAGGAACAGCTCGCGGACGTTGCCTGGCCAGTCATGTCGCACGAGGGCGGCCATGGCCTCCTCGGAGATGGCGCGGGCGCGGGTGCCGGAGAGGGCGCGCGAGACGAGCAGGGGGATGTCGCTGCGGCGCTCGCGCAGGGGAGGGACGGAGATCTCGATGACGGCGAGCTGGTAGTAAAGCTCAGGGAGGAGGGGGACCTCGGCGGCGCCGTGGGCGAGGCGGGCGAGGGCGATGACGCGGACGGGGTGCTCCTCGGCGACCCAGCTCCCGAGGTGGCTCTGGACGGCGGGGGGCAGGTCGCCAGCGCCGTCGATGAGGAGGGTGCCGCCGGAGGGGGCGGCGGCGAGGGCGGCGCGCAGCTCGGGGAGGTCGGTGGAGGCGTCGACGCGGACGTTGGTGAGGGGGGCGCTGGCGCGGCGGGAGTAGTCGTGGATGGCGCGGGCGACGAGCTTCTTGCCGGCGCCGCCCTCGCCCTTGACGAGGACGGGGGCGTCGGAGCCGGCGGAGCGGCCGATGCGCTTCCAGACGGCGTGCATGGCGGCGCTGCGGCCGACGAGCGGGGGGCTCTCGGCGGAGGCTTCGATGGTGGTCTCGGAGGCGCGGCGTTGCTTGACGGCGCGCTCGACGGTGGCCATGAGGCGGGGCAGGTCGAAGGGCTTGGTGAGGTAGTCGAAGGCGCCGTCGCGCATCGCCTCGATGGTGCGCTCGCTGTCGTCGTAGGCGGTGGCCATGATGACGGGGAGGTCGCGGTGGCGGCCAGCTTGCAGCTCGCGGAGGAGGTCGAGGCCGCTGCCGTCCTTGAGGCGGATGTCGACGAGGGCGCAGTCGAAGGTGCCGGCGCCGGCTTCGAGGAGGCGGGCGCGGGCCTCGGCGAGGCTCGGGGCGGTGACGGCGCGGTGGCCGACGCGGGCGACGGCGGTGGCGAGGCCGTCGCGGATGCCCTTCTCGTCGTCGACGATGAGGATGGTGCTCACGCGCGGGCTCCGAGCGGCGACGCGCCAGAGGACGACGAGGGCAAGGAGAGGGCGAAGCGGGTGACGCCCTCCTCGCGCTGGTAGGAGAGGTGGCCGCCGCTGGCGACGGCGATGGCGCGGGAGACGGCGAGGCCGAGGCCAGTGCCGTCGGGCTTGGTGGTGAAGAAGGGCTCGAACAGCTCGACGACGCGGGCCTCGGGGACGCCAGGGCCGCGGTCCTCGACGTCGAGCGCGGCGCCCTCGTCGCGGCGGGTGACGCGGACGCTGACCTCCGCGCCGGCAGGGGAGGCTTCGATGGCGTTCTTGAGGAGGTTGTCGACGGCGCGCGCGCAGGCGTCGGGGTCGACGTGGGCGTGGGCGCTGCCCGCGACGGCGAGCGAGATGCCGCGCTCTCTGGCCCAGGGGGCGAGGAGGGAGGCGCGGCGGCGGGCGATCTCGCCGAGGTCGCTGTCGACGCGGCGGCCGAGGCGACGGCCGCTGACGACGAGGAAGTCGGTGACGAGCCGTTCGAGGCGGGCAATCTCCTCGTCCACGGCCTCCAGCTCGGTGACGACCTCGGGGGGGACGGAATCGGTGCCGCGGGCGACGTCGACGCGGAGCTTCATGGCGGCAAGGGGGTTCCGGACCTCGTGCGCGAGGCCGGCGACGACGCGGCCGAGGGCGGCGAGGCGCTCGGAGCGGCGCAGCTCGCCAGCGAGGGCCTCGCGTTCGTGCTGGGACTCGGCGAGGCTGCGGGCGAGGCTCGATACGCCGTCGGCGACGCCCGCGAGCTCGACGATGGCAGGCCGCGCCACCTCGGCAGAGAGGTCTTGCTCCAGGGCGGCGAGGGAGCGTTTGAGGGCGCGGGCGCCGCGGGTCGTGCCCACCACGGTGACCAGGGCGATGGCGCCGAGGAGCACGGTGGCGAGGCTGAGGACGATGACGGTCTGGCGCCAGGTGTCGGCGAACCTGGGGGGGCCGACGCTGTAGGCGGCCCACATGAGGCGGCCGTCGGGCCGGCGCCGCGCGCCGAGCATGATGGTGCCGTCCTTGCCCTCGGCGCCCTCGACCTCCTTGAACACCGTACCTTCACCGGCGGCGGTGGTGACGAGGGTGTTCAGGGCCTGGTCGACCTCGGGGGTGAGGCCCGCGCGGAGGGGTTGGGTGGTGGTGAGGCCGCCCCGGAGGCCGACGACCATGGTGCGCGCGGTGCCGCCTCCGTCCAGGTCATGCTCGGCTTCCCAGCGCGAGAGCTCGCGCTGCACGAGGTCACGGCCGCGTTCGAGGCGCTGCTCGCTGGACATGCGGATGATGCGGGTCAACGAAACCACGGAGACCACGAACATCAGTGAGGCGAGGATGGTGACCGCACCGAGCAGCCATGTCAGGGGTACGCGCGGCAACCTCATGAAACGACGGGATGATGTCCCGAATCCTGACAGGTGTCATGACCCGTGACGAAAACGCCGATCGGCATGTGGGGACGGATCGGCCGCGACGCGCCCGAAGTAGAGGTAAGGGCATGAGGCGCGCCCCGGCGGTCCGCTGGTTCCTCTCTCTCCTGTCCTGCACTGCACTCTTCCTGCTTGATGGTGAAGCGCGTGAAGCGCGCGCCGACCCGCCGCTGACCCTGGAGGAGGCCATCAAGCAGGCCCTCACCTACAACGAGCGCTCGCTGCAGGCGCCGCTGCGCGTCGAGGCCGCGGAGGGGCAAGTCGAGCGGGCACGCGCGGCGTTCTTGCCGTCGCTGAGCGCGAGCGGCGCGGCCGTGCTCAACGCGGCCGAGGACTTCGAAGGGCGGCACCTGTCGGCCAGCGCCGCGCTCACCGTGAACCAGCCGATCATCAACCCCTCGGCGTTCCCGAGCTACGCGCAGGCGCGCCACTCGCGCGAGGCGGAGAAGTGGGGGGCGGTGCAGGACCGGCGGGTGCTCGCCTTCGATACGGCGCGGGCGTTCCTGGTGGTGCTCACCAGCGAGCGGCTCCTCTCCGTGGCCGAGCGGCGGCTGGAGCGGGCGAAGGCGAACCAGCAGAACGCGCAGGCGCGCACGGAGGCGCAGCTCGCCAGCTCCAACGACGCGACGCGCTCGCTGATCGAGACGGCGTCGTCGTCGCGCGAGGTGGTGCGGCTCCAGGGGACCCTGACGCAGGCCTACCTGAACCTCGGGTTCCTGGTGGGCAAGCCGGTGACCGGGCCGCTGGCGACGCCGGAGCGGACCACGCGCGCGGCGCGGGCGGGGGGGCCGCGCAGCTCGGAGGAGATCATTCGCCGCGCCGAGCAGCGGAGGCCCGATCTGCGCGCGGCGGAGGAGCGCACGGCAGCGCTGGAGGCGTCGGCGGAGGAGCCGCTCTACCGCCTGGCGCCGACGCTGGGCGCCTCGGGTCAGCTCCGGGTGGTCCCGAACGCAGGGTCCACGGGGCGCGCGTACGATCTGTCGGCGCAGCTCAACCTGAACTGGACCATCTACGACGCTGGCGCGCGCTACGCCGACCGGAAGACGCGGGTCGCCCAGGCCAAGACCCAGGCGCTCGCCGAGCGGCAGCTCCGGCGCTCGGTGGCGGTGGACCTGGGGCTGGCGCGGGCCTCGCTGAAGGCCGCGCGGGAGGCGTTCCAGATCGCGGAGCAGGCGGTGGTCGCGGCGCGGGCGAACAGCTCCGAGACCGAGATCCTGTACCAGCAGGGGCTCGCGCGCGCGATCGAGCTCGTGGACGCGAACGCCAGCCGGTACGAGGCCGAGGTGAACCTGGAGACGGCGCGGCTGGCGATGGAGCAGGCGTACCTGGAGCTGCGGTACGCGCTGGGGCTGGATCCGCTGGACGATCAGGCTGCCTCGGGGAACGCGTCGAACCCGCCGGCCGGGGGTGAAGCACCGGCTCAGCCGGCCCCGGGCACCACAGCATCAAGCGCGCCTGCCACAGGCACGCCCGCCACGGGCACGCCCGCCACGGGCACGCCCGCCACGGGCACGCCGCCCAATCAACCTGCCACGAGCACGCCGCCGAACCCGCCGGCGCCAGGCGCAACGCCTTCACAGGGGAGCAATCCGTGAGAGTCACCGCGATCATTCTTGCCGTGTCGGTGCTGTTCGGGGCTGGCTGCAGCAAGGGAGGCGCCGAGGCGGGGAAGGAGGGCGGCGGCAAGCCTGCCGGTGGGGGGCGCGGGGGCGGGATGCGCCAGGTGTCGTTCGCGGCGGACGTGATGCCGGTGGAGGCGAAGAAGGTCGCCTACATCGTGAACGCGCCGGGGACCATCGAGGCCTTCGAGCGGGTGCAGGTCACCGCCCGGGTGGCAGGCGCCGTCGACAAGGTGGCGTTCTCCGAAGGGCAGGAGGTGAAGAAGGGGGACGCGCTGGTGCTCATCGACTCCGAGCGCTTCCGCCTGGCGGTGAACAGCGCGAAGGCGGCGGTCGAGAAGGCCGACGCGGCGGTGCGCGACGCGGAGGCGATGCTGGCCCGCCGCGAGGGCGCGAGCACCAAGAACCCGGGGCTGATCCCCGGCGAGGAGCTGGAGACCTACCGGACGCGGAGCTTCACGGCGCGGGCCGATCGGGACGTGGCATCGCAGGCGCTGAAGACGGCGCAGCTCAACCTGCGGGACTCGCAGGTGCGGGCGCCGATCGCGGGCGTGATCCAGACCCGCACGGTGGAGACCGGGCAGTACGTGCAGGCGGGGACGATCATGGCGACCCTGATCCGCAGCGAGCCGCTGCTCCTGCGCTTCCAGGTGGAGCCGCTGGAGGCGCCGCGTATCAAGCCGGGGATGGTGGCGAAGTTCGCCATGCGGGAGACGGTGCGCTCGTTCACGGCGAAGATCACCCTGGTCTCGGGCGCGGCCGATCCGACGACGCACATGGTGGCGGTGACCGGCGAGGTGCTCGACGAGGGATCGAAGTACTGGCTCAGGCCGGGGTCGTTCTGCGACGTGGCGCTCGACCTGCAAGCGCAGCGCGACGCGCCAGTGATCCCCAGGCTGGCGGTGCGCGCGACCGACCACGGGTACGTGGTGTACGTGGTCGAGAACGACGTGGCGCACGAGAAGGTGGTCAACCTGGGCATGAGCACCAAGGATGGCTGGGTCGAGGTGCGCTCGGGCCTCACGGCGGGGGCGCAGCTCGTGGTGCGGGGGGCCGAGGCGCTCAGCGAGGGGGCGAAGGTGAAGCCGAAGCAGATCAGCGAGGAGGAGCTGGCGGGGGTCATCGCGGCCGAGGTGGGGGTGAAGCCGGACGCCGGCGCTCCGGAGGGCAGCGCTCCCGAGAGCGGTGAGCCTCCGGCCCCCGAGGCGCCTGCGCCGCCTCCTGACGCGGGGAGCCCGGACGGGGGCAAGGGGAGGCGGAAGGGCGGCGGGGCTGCTCCGGCAGGCGGGGCTGCTCCCGCAGGGGCGACGGGGACGGGAGCGACGCCATGAACCTGACCGACGTCTCCATCAAGAACCCGGTCTTCGCGTGGATGCTGATGGCGTGCGCGATCCTGTTCGGGATCGTGGCGGTCACCCGCATCGGCATCAGCCAGTACCCCGACGTCGACTACCCGAACATCAGCGTGAGCGTGTCCTGGTCCGGCGCGTCGCCGTCGGCGGTGGAGCGGGAGATCATCGAGCCGCTGGAGCAGTCCCTCGCGCAGGTGGAGGGCATCCAGCAGATGACGTCCTCGGCGCGGCAAGGGTCGGCGAGGATCACGGCGACGTTCGACATCTCGCGCAACGTGGACCTGGCGCTGCAGGACGTGCAGGCGCGGGTGGCGCAGGTGCAGCGGCAGCTCCCGAAGGACGTGTCGTCTCCCACGGTGTCGAAGTCGAACCCGGACGACACGCCCATCCTGACCATCGGGGTGTCGGGGCCGTTCTCGCCGCAGCTCCTCTCCGACGTGGCGCGCTACCAGGTGCAGGAGAAGCTGCAGACGGTGGCGGGGGTCGGTCAGATCACGCTGAGCGGCTCTCTGAGCCGGAACGTGCGCATCTGGCTCGATGCGAGCCGGCTCGCCGAGAAGGGCGTGGTGGCCAACGACGTGATCGGGGCGGTGCAGCGCGAGCACCTGGAGGTCCCCGGCGGGCAGCTCGAGGCCGGGGGGAGGCAGCTCAGCGTGCGGCTCCTCGGCGAGGCGCTCAAGCTGGACGAGCTGCGGAAGCTGGTGGTGCGGCGGGTGAACAACACCCCCGTGTACCTGGAAGACGTGGCGCTCGTGGAGGACGGGTTCGAGGACGTCACCACCATCGCGCGGCTCGACGGGGTGCCTCTCCAGGCGCTCGGCGTCCTGAAGCAGCGCGGCACCAACGCGGTGGCGGTGGCCACCGGGGTGCGCGAGAAGGTGGCGGAGATCCAGAAGAGCCTCCCCGAGGGGATGAAGGTCGAGGTGCTCTTCGACACCACGACGTTCATCGAGGAGTCCGTCCACCACATCGAGCTGGAGATCGGCCTGGCGCTGATCCTGACCGCGCTGGTGTGCTGGCTGTTCCTCGGGTCGCTGTCGAGCACGCTGAACGTGGTGCTGGCGATCCCGATGTCGCTGCTCGGCACGGTGGCCGTGATCTACTTCCTGGGCTTCACGCTCAACACCTTCACCCTGCTCGGCCTGTCGCTGGCCGTGGGGCTCGTCGTCGACGACGCGGTGATGGTGATGGAGAACATCTACCGGCACGCGGAGATGGGCAAGCCACGCGCGAGGGCCGCGGCCGAGGGGACGAAGGAGATCACCTTCGCGGCGCTCGCGGCGACCCTGGCCGTGGTGGCCATCTTCCTGCCGGTGATCTTCATGGAAGGGGTGATCGGGCGCTTCTTCTTCCAGTTCGGGGTGACGCTCTCCATCGCGGTGATGCTCTCGTACTTCGAGGCCATCACCCTGGCGCCCGCGCGCTGCGCCCAGATCCTCTCGACGTCACGCGAAGGGCGGAGCCGGATCGGGCTCGCCGTCGACAAGGCCTTCGCCAGGCTGGAGGGGGGCTACGCCTGGGCGCTCGGCGGCGCGGTGAGGCACCCGTGGAAGGTGCTCTTCGGGTCCCTGGTGATGCTGGGGGCGACGGTGCTCGCAGTGCCTTACATCGCCACGGAGTTCGTGCCGTCGCAGGATCAGAGCCGGCTCAACGTGCGCATCCAGACGGAGACGGGGACGAGCATCTCCGCCGCGGCGCCCCTCATCGATCGGGCCGAGGCGCTGCTCGCGAAGCGGCCCGAGGTGCTCCGGGTGCTGACCACGCTGTCGGGGTCCTCGGGCTCCATCCAGCTCACGCTGGTCCCGCCGGAGGAGCGCAAGCTGTCGGCGCAGCTCCTGATGGCAGATCTGCGCAAGGATCTGCAGGGCATCGCCGGGATCCGGGCCTCGGTGCAGGACCCCTCGCAGCAGGGCTTCGGCATCCAGCAGGGCTCGCCGGTGTCGTTCACGGTGCGCGGCGGGGACTGGGACAAGCTGGTCGCGGCGGCGCTGAAGATCCAGGAGGACCTGGAGGCGACCGGGATCGTGACGGACCTCCGGAGCGACTACCAGGTGGGCAACCCAGAGGTGCAGGTGGTGCCCGACCGGCGCCGCGCCAACGACATCGGGGTCACCGTGAGCGACATCGCGAACACGGTGAGCGCGCTGGTCGGCGGGAACATCGTCGGCAAGTTCGCGACCGAGGGGCGGCGCATCGACATCCGCATGCGCCTCCTGGCCGCGCAGCGCTCGCGCCCGGAGGACCTCGGCGCCATCCGGATGCGGGCGCAGAACGGCGAGACCATCCCGCTCTCGCTGATGACGACGCAGCAAGAGGTCAGCGTGCTGCAGGCCATCAGCCGCGTGGACCGGGAGCGCGCGATCAGCATCTCGGCGAACGTGGCGCCGGGACACTCGCAGGCCGAGGCCATGGCGAAGGTGGAGGAGCTGTCGCGGGACATGCCGATCGGTTACCGGACGGTGGCGAGCGGTCAGGCGTCCCAGCTCTCGGAGACCACGAGCGGCCTGGTGTTCGCGCTGCTGATCGGGATCCTCGTCGCGTACATGGTCCTCGCCAGCCAGTTCAACTCGTTCCTCGACCCGGTGACGGTGTTGACCATCCTGCCGCTGGCGCTGTCGGGGGCAGCGCTGGGGCTCCTGGTCAGCGGGAAAACGCTGAACATCTTCAGCATGATCGGGGTGCTCCTCTTGATGGGGATCGTGAAGAAGAACTCGATCCTGCTCGTGGAGTACGCGAACCAGGTGCACGAGGAGGAGGGGCTGCCGTCGCTGCCGGCGATGCTCAAGGCGGGGCCGCTCCGGCTGCGGCCCATCCTGATGACCACCATCGCGACGATGATGGCGGCCGTGCCCCCCATCCTGGGCATCGGCTCGGGCACCGAGACGCGCAGCCCGATGGCGGCGGTGGTGCTCGGGGGGCTGACCGTCTCGACGGTGCTCAGCCTGTTCGTGGTGCCCGCCTTCTACGTGGTGACGAACCGCGCCAAGGAGAGGATGCGCCGCAAGCCGGCCGCGGGGGACGTGGGAGGCGACGGGCACGGGCACGGGCACGGGCATGGGCACGCGCCGACGCTGCACGACCCAGGCGTCAGCGCATGATCTCCTCGACCTCGGCGCTGGTCAGGGCCTTGAGGCCCCGGGCGAGCAGCGCCGGGTCGAGCGCGATGGAGAGCGCGACGGCGTCCGGTGCGTGGGAGGCCACGGGGGGCGCGTCGGGCGTGTCGAGCCCGAGGAGCTGACCGAGGGGGGTGAGGCCCAGCTCGTTCCAGGCGGCGAGCAGGGCTTCCCGGGCTTCGGGGGCGCTGGTGGTGAAGTCGCCGGTGATCACGATCTCGACGAGGATCTTCTCCTGGGTGCCAGGGCGGGCCGTCACGCCGAGGGCGGTGGCGCCAGCGAGGAGGCCGCGGGCGCCACGGGCAAGCTCGCCCTCGAAGGGCCCCGGCGCGAGCGCGCGGAGGGGCGCCGGGTCGAGGCGGGCCGCGAGGGAACGCAGGGGCTCCTCGGTGAGCACGGTCGGGGAGCGGCGGAGCTTGCCCAGGGCGTAGAGCGTGGCGATGCGGGCCGGGCCGCGGGTGGTGCTGCCGCCGTCCTGGAGGCCCGCAGCGTCGGCGCCGAGCAGGACCAGCGTGCGGCGGGCAGTGCCGAGGTCGCCGGAGAGGCGGACGAGGTCAGGGCGCTCGGCGGCGCGGCGGACGTTGCCGGTGAGGCGCGCGCGGAAGAGGCGCTCGACGGTGGCCGGGTCGCCGGTGTGGCGGGCGAGGTAGACGAGGGCGTCGGGGTAGCTGGCGATGACGACCTCGGGGAGCTGGCGCAGGTCCACGCCGGTGGCGGCCGCGAAGCGGTCGAGGTTCTGCTCGGGAGCAATGACGCCGATCCAGGGGATGAGCCAGGGAACGGCGGCGATCTCGCGAGGCTTGAGGAGGAGGAGCCAGCGCAGGCCTGCGAGCGGCAGGAGGCGGGTGAGGTCGGTGGTGGCGAGTGGAGGGAGGGGTGGCGCGACAGGCCGCGGTGGGGGGTGCGCGGGGGCGGCGCCGGTGCACGCCGGGGCGAGGAGGGCGAGCGCCGTGGCGAGCGCACCGTAGGCCGCGCCGGCCAGGAGATCACGGCGACGCGGCGAGGTCACAGCGGCGCGGGGCAGGGCGTTCAGTCGACGAGGAGGTGTGCGAAGCGCCGGTTCTTGGAGCCGACGCGGATCAGGTAGCGCTTGCCCTTGGAGAGTGCGTGGCGCTCGTCCTTGATGACCTGGCCGTCCACGTGGACGGCGCCGCCCTTCACAAGGCGCGTGGCCTCGGAGGTGGAGGGGGCGAGGCCGGCGAGCGAGAGGGCCTTGGGGAGGAAGACGGTGTCCTGAGGGATCGTGATGGGGATCTCCTCGATGTTCTCGGGCAGGCCACCCGCGGCGACGCTGCGGCGACGCTCCAGGGCGGCGCGGGCGGCCTCGGCGTCGTGGTAGCGGGTGACGATCTCCTCGGCGAAGGCCTCCTTCACGGCGATGACGCTCTTCTCGCCGCGCTGCACGGCCGCGCGCGCCTCCGCGATCTGCGCGTTCGAGCTGCTGGAGAGCAGGTCCATGTAGCGCCAGATCACCTGGTCATCGACGAGCATGAGCTTCTGGAGCATCTCGAAGGGAGGCTCGCTGATGCCCACGTAGTTGCCAGCGCTCTTCGACATCTTCACGCCGGTGATCTTGCCCTCCAGGAGCCGGGCGTCGGTGCCTTCGAGGATGGGCGTGGTCATCACCATCTGCGCCCGCTTGCCGTAGCGGGGCATGAGGTCGCGGCCGACGAGGAGGTTGAAGAGCTGGTCGGTGCCGCCGAGCTCGATGTCCGCCTCGATGGCGACCGAGTCGTAGGCCTGGAGCAGGGGGTAGAGGAACTCGTGGATGTGGATGGGGCGCTGCTCGTTGAAGCGCTTGGAGAAGTCGTCGCGCTCCAGCATGCGGGCCACGGTGTACTTGGCGCCGAGCTCGATCATCCCGGCGGGGCCGAGCTTGTCGAGCCACTCGGAGTTGTAGCGGACCTCGGTGAGGGAGCGGTCGAGGACCTTGAAGGCCTGGTCCTTGTAGGTCTCGGCGGCCGCGAGCACCTCTTCCCGGGTGAGGCGGGGGCGAGACTCGCTCTTGCCGGTGGGGTCACCGACCATGGCGGTGAAGTCGCCGACGATGAAGATGATGTGGTGGCCCAGGTCCTGGAACTGACGCATCTTCTGCATCAGCACCGTGTGGCCGAGGTGGAGGTCGGGACGGGTCGGGTCGAAGCCGGCCTTGACGCGGAGGGGCTTTCCTTCGCGCAGCCGCTCTTCGAGCTCGGCGCGCACGTGCAGGTCGACCACCCCGCGGCACAGGGTCTCCATCTGGCGCTCGACGGGCTGGCGCTCGACGGGCTGGCGCTCGACGGGCTGGCGCTCGACGGACTGACGTTCGACGGGCTGGCGTTCGGCAGGAGTCGTCACGCTGCGCTGCGTAGCACAGGCTGCCGGGGGCGGGCAGGCGCTACTCGTCCTCGTCGTCGTCCTCGATGATGTCGTCGTCGCTGTCGTCGTCGCTGTCATCGCCGCCGGTGATGGCGAACTGGCGGCTGCTGTTCACCAGCTCCTTCAGCTCTTTGCCGACCTTGAAGAAGGGCAGGCGCTTGGCGGGGACCGGGACGGGCTGGCCGGTGCGCGGGTTGCGGCCGCTGTAAGGCTTGTAGGGGCGCACGGTGAAGCTGCCGAAGCCTCGGATCTCGATGCCTTCGTTGCGCTGGAGGGCCTCGGTCATGGCGTCGAAGACGCAGTTGACCAGCATCTCTGCCCGCGCCTTCGTGAGCTCGCCGCGTCCCGCGATTGCGTCGATCAGCTCGCTCTTCGTCATGATGGTCTACCCCCCGCTCCACGGCGCCTCTCCGAACGCGAGCCTCCCGCCTGGCTCGTTCACGGCGCCGAAAAACTCGTGCAATGCTCACCTGTTACGGGCGCCCTGGTCAACCGGATTCGCGCGGGTCGCCCGCACGGCATCGAGGGAGAAGAGGGCGGCCTCCGGGGCGAGGGGGACCAGGATCAGCGCGACGTCGCGGGCTCCCTCGGGAATGGCGTGGGGTTCGAGCCAGGCGCAGCGGGGGCCTGGCGGAGGGGAAATGGCGGCCGGATCGGGGGGCGACGTGACTTGCCATTCATGGAGGAGGGCGCCGTCGACGAGGAGGCGAATGGCGCCCGTGGCAGTGGACGGCGTGGTGGACGGCGTGGCGACGCGTGGAGAGAGGTAGGCGCCGCGGAGCCAGGGGGAGGGCAGCGCGACCTGCACGAAGGCGCCCTCGCCGGGGGTCGCGCTCCTGGCGACGAGCCAGCGATCCGCCGAGGCACAGGTGCCCGCGGCATGCTCGGGGAGGGCCCATGCCCGGACCTGGGCGCGCGGGGGCCAGAGGGACTCGCCCTCGATGTGCAGTTCGGCGTCGGGAGGATCGAGGGGGAGCGGTTCGAGCCAGCCCGGGAGGGCAGCGTCCATGGGGAGCCAGGGCGCGTGCAGTGGAGGCGTGGACGCGGGGGCTGCGCTGGTCGGGCCACGGAAGTGATAGCGGAATGCGGGTGGGCGGCCGTGCGCTTCCCAGGCCATGGCATCGAGCGCGTCGCCACGGTGGCGGAGCACCTGGACGGCGGCGCCCGGCGCAGGGTCGTGCCCGAGGTTGAAGCCGTGGTCGGTGTCGACGAAGACGAGGCCGCGTGTGATGCCGGCGCGGGCGAGGACCGCGGGGTCGAACATGGGGGCGCCGCCGTCTCGGTCGCGTAGCTGGGCGTGATCGAAGCTCGCGCGGAAGGCGAAGCCGGAGAGGGAGAGCGCGGCTGCGAGCGCGAGCAAGCGCGTGGCTCCCGGAGCGAGGGAGGGGGAGAGCGAGGAAGAGAGGCGGGGGGCCAGCGTGACGAGGGCGGCGGCAGCGAGCACGTGCTCCAGCGGGAGGACGTCCGCATAGAAGCGGGCGCCGCCAGCGGGGTAGTTGCCGTCGAAGTAGAAGGGGACGTAGGCAGCGATCTGGGCGAGGAGGGCGAGCGGGAGGAGGCGGGTGCGGTCGGTACGCCAGGCGAGGACGGCGCCGGCGAGGACCAGTACGAAGAGGGGCTCCGCGTTCAAGGGGTCCACGAGGTGCATCTTGAGGCGGCGGAGGGTGGTGGCTGCGGCGGCGAGGGCGCCATAACCGTGGGCGAGGTTGTGCCGCACGAAGTCGCCGTGCTCGCCGAGGCAGCCGATGTCGGCGCCAAAACCGTAGCGGAAGCACCCCGGGGGGCCGTCGGAGGTGGCGTAGTAGAGGGCCTGCGAGGACATCCAGGTGCCGGTGGCAGCGCGCTGGTGCAGGGCGAGGAGGGCGAGCCCCGGGAGGGCGCCGAGGGCCATGGCGCAGGCGAGGCGCAGGCGCGCAGAAGGCCCGGGTGGAGAGGCAGCGGCGGCGGGGGATGGGGAGGAGGGGGAAGAGGAGGCGGTGGGGGATGGGGACAGGGGAGGTCGTGCGAGCAGCCAGAGAAGAAGCGCGGTGAGGGCCAGGGCGCTCGGGGGGCGCGTCGCTGCAAGCCAGCCGGTGAAGAGGCCGGAGAGGAGGGCGGGGAGCGCGGGGTTCCAGGGAGGCGCGTGGGCCCTGGAGGCATCGAGGGCACGCAGGGCGAAGGCGAGCGACGCAGTGAAGCAGAGGGCTGCGAGGCCGTGCGACATGGTGTCGGCGGTGTGGTAGCGAAGCGCGGCGCACAGGGCGGAGAGGAGCGCGGCGAGGGACGGGATGGGCGGCAGGCGGGGGCTGCCCGGGGTGGCGCGCGAGGTCCCGGGGAAGAGGCGCGTGGCGAGGTCCCACGTGGCGAGCACGAGCGCCATGGCGAGGAGAGGGCCGAGGAGGCCGGGGAGGCCTGCGAGGAAGCCGAGCGCCAGCACGGCCGGGTAGCCGGGCGGGAAGATGACGGCGACCTGGGCTGGCGGGCGGGGGTCCGGAGGAGGGCGGAGAGGCGGTGGGGGAATAGGCGACGGGGAGAGGGAAGGTTGAGGGGCGTCTGCAGCGAGAGGGGGTTGCGGGAAGGTCTGGGTGGCGGAGGCGCTGTCGTTGCGCACGAGGAAGCGGCCGAGGGTGGAGGCGGCGGGCTCCTCGATGGGCCAGCTCAGGTGGCCGCTGGCGAGGGCGCGCGCTTCGAGCCAGTAGCTGGTGGCGTCGATGATGCGCGGGCCGCCGCGGAGGTAGACCGGTACGTAGGCGGCGGAGAGCAGCGCTGCGGAGAGCGCGGCGGCGCCGAGGAAGAGCGCGGGGATGCGCCGGTAGGCTGGGCGGGCATGCGTGGAGGGGGTGGAGGTAGCGCGGCGCCAGGCAAGGAATGCCGCGAGGAGCGCGGACAGGCCAAGCGCGATCCACGGGGCGAGGTCCCGCGGCAGGCCGAAGCGCACGCTCAGCGCCCGGGCGGCGCCTCGACGCTCCCGCGCCGCGGCTCACCGTCGCGCTCATCCCGCACCCGCTCGCGCGCGGGCGCCTCTCCGTCGCCGCCTTCAAGGACCCACAGGTGGTGGTCCGCCCACTCGCCGCCGTTCGGGGTGAGCGTCAGCGCCATGGTCTCGGGCAGCCCGGGCGGGAGGTCCAGGCTCGCCTCCGACCAGCCTGACCTGCCAGGGAACTGCAGCGTCCCGAGGACCTGCGCGTCGGCGCGCACCTCCACCGTCACCGGGTGGGCGCTCACCGTCCGCGCCAGGAGCCTCCCCTTGCCCTTCGGAGCGCGCAGGCGCACCGACTCGCTGAGGCCCCCGGGGATGACGCGGCCTGCGTCGAACCTGTCCTCGCCGGGCACCACGGGCTCCGGCAGCACGCTGAAGACCACGAACCCTGCCTGCGGGTGCGGGTGCTGGTAGCCGTGCGCGCGCTCGCTGAGCAGGTCGGCGACGTCGAGTTCGTCGACGATCTGCTCACCGCGGCGCAGGTCGAAAGGCAGAGCGACCTGTTCGAGCGGGCTCCAGTCCGCGCGGTAGATGACCTTCTCGGCGCCGCCGCAGATCACGTTGCCGACCACGGGGACGCCGAGGAGCCGCTTGCCGAAGATGGCGGGCAGGTTCCCCCACCAGGTGGGGTAGATGGCCATCACGTCCGGGCGATCGGCGGGCGGGATGCGCTCGACGAGCTCCAGCGACGCGCCGAGGCCGTGAACCCCGGCCCGGGCGAAGGGGAGGTCGTGGTAGCCGCCGAGGCCGATGAGGTCGAGCCCTGGCCGGTCCGCCGCGTAGATCAGCGCGCCGGCGTCTCCCACCAGGATGCGGCGGACGTTCATCTCCTTGAGGATCGAGCCGGCGACGAGGTGCTGGTCGCGGATGTTGCGGCTCGCCCGGGCGAAGAACCAGATCTGGTCGCGCATGCGCGGGAGCTGGTGCACCCAGAGCGCCGCGCAGAGGGCGACGCCCAGGGCGACGCGGACTCCCCAGAAGATGCGCGCGGCCTTGCCCTCGCGGCGCGCCGACGCCTCGCGGGCAGCGCCCCAGGACCGGCTCACGAGGAGCGCGATGCCCGCGGCAGCGAGCACGAGGAGCCACGCGACCGCCGGCATGGTGTAGCGCTCGTTCTGCCAGCGGACCTGCCCGTTCAGCGCGACGAGCAGGAGCCAGCCGACGATCTGCGCCCACAGGAGCAGGGCGAAGCGCCGGGTCGCCCTGCTCGCGAGCGGGACGAGCGCGAGCATCGGGATGATCCACCCCCAGGGCTGCGCGTCGGCGAAGTGGTGCTCGGTGTTGCGCACGATCACGTACTTCAGGAGGAACAGGTACGTGTCCCACTTCTCCGTGGCCGTCATGTAGGGGTTGTTGAGGGCGAGCTTGGCGATGGCGCCGTTCGCGGACCACTCCCCGGTGAACGCCCGGTTGGCGATCGACTGCGCGACCACGGCGAGCGCCCCCGGGATCCCCACGCGCAGCAGGGTGGCCCCCGCAGCGCGACCGCCCGCGCGGAGACCGCCACGGGCGCGCATGACGGCGAGCGCAGCGAACATCCCGAGCGTCGCGATGCACACCACCGACTCCGGCCTCGTCGCGTAGAGCAACGCGCCAGCCACCCCCGCGCGCCAGCCGAGTGCTCGGAGCACGCGCGGCGATTCCAGGCGCTCCGCAGCCTCGACCAGGTTCAGCGTGGCGCCCGTGGCGAGCGCCCAGGTGGCGAGGTGGAAGGCGTTCTCCATCCCGCTGAAGAGCGACCAGTCGAGCGCCCCCACCGCGAGCACGACTCCCGGCAGCAGGTACTTCGCCCAGAAGCCCACCCGGTCGAGGATCCGGCCGCCGACCAGCAGGAAGCCCAGCACGGACATGCAGGCCACGAGGGCTGCCCACTCCATCAGGAGCAAGCCGCGGAAGCCGATCAGGTACCCGAGCGCGAGCACGAAGGGATACGCGATGCTCGTGTTGCCGCTCGAAAAGCCGTTGCCCTCCGTCCACTGGAACGGATAGCCCCGCGCCGCGGCGCGGGCGTAGTCGAAGTGGATGAACACGTCGTCGAGCGGCGCCGACCACACACCCCCGGTCTGCCGGTGCATGGCGCCGTAGAACGCGACGGCGGCATAGAGGACACAAGCCCCCGACCAGAGGGCGTAGAGCGCCGGCTCGAACCGAGCGAGGGTGTCGACGAGGCGCCCGGAACGTTCCGAAGGAGGCGCCGAGACCCGCGCGCTCCCCTCCCCTGCCTCTCCCTCCCCTGCCCCTCCCTCCTCGGCCTCCGCGCTGGCGTCCTGCGCCACATCCGACGCTGGGTTTCGCGCTGCGTCCTGCACGGGAAGAGGAGACTCGATGGCAGAGCCGGTTGGCCTGGCGGAGCCCTCTGCGGCTGCCTCTGTTTCCTCGCGGGGGGGAACCACGCGGCTCTATTACACGACCTGGGGCGGCGCTGCGCGGACGGAGGCGTCGACACGTCGGGGTGGGGGCGCGTTGACCCCTGTCCCGCGGCTCAGGTAAGTAGGAAGGGCCGTGCCTCCGCGCGGTCGCCGGCGTGGACCGCCAGCGCATCCCGGGACGCCGCCTCCATGCGCTGGTACGTCGAGATCTCGCCGCTGGGTCAGGGACAGCAACCGGTGAAGCGCCTGCACATCGAGGCGGACCAGTGGCAGAAAGCGCTGCAGGAGGCGCGGGCGCTCAGCGGGCAGGAGGGGCCCATGAGCAGCATGTCGATCGACGTGCTCGACGATGGCTACCGCGCGACGGACGGGGCCTCGCGCCTGCGGTACGTGCTCCGCCGCGAAACGGACGGCGCGCCACCGCCCGACAGCAAGGGGAGCGGCGCTCCGGCATCTCGCCGTGACGAGCCGATCAAGTACCCGGCCCAGGGTGACGTCATCGCCGGGCTCCCGCCCAGAGCCGGAGCTGCCAGGCGAGGACGCGAGCAGGTGACGACGAAGCTCGGGACCCCACCCGCACCCCTGCCCTCCACCACGATCGACGGCAACGCACCTTTGCAGCCAGGCGCGCCGCGCTTCGAGGTTCTCTCCCTGCGGGATGAGCCACCCACGAAGGATCTCCCGCTCACGTACCGCGAGGCCGTCTTCTCGGTCGCGGCGGGGACTTCGGAGGAGGATGCCGAGGCGCTCCTTTGCACGCAGGTGGTGGGCATTCGAAAGGCGCTGGAGAGGGCCCGTCCTGGCAAGCTGATACGTCTGGCCGTGTTCGATCACTCCTACAAGACGCGACCCGAGCGCCCGCCCCTGGCGACACTCACCTGGAAGGACTGGCGCTCCGAGGAGATCGAGTTCACCCGCCCCTTGCGGGAAGGCAAGGCATCGACCCGGCGCGTACCGGCCGCCACTGCGGGGCAACCGACGAGCAGCAGGGCAGTTCCCGAAGCTCCGCCGGCGCCGGTCAAGTCGGCCCCGGGGACACCAGCGGCTCCCGCAGCTCCCGTCGCTAACGTCGCTCCCGTCGCTCCCGCAGCTCCCGTCGCTCCCGCAGCTCCCGCAGCTCCCGCAGCTCGCGCAGCTCCCGCAGCTCCCGTCACTCCCACAGCTCCCGTCACTCCCGCAGCTCCCGCAGCTCGCGCAGCTCCCGCAGCTCCCGCAGCTCCCGCAGCTCCCGCAGCTCCCGCAGCTTCCAAGCCTTCTTCGGCCTCTGCCAAGACCCCATCAGCGCCTACAGCAAGCCTCAAAGCTTCTCCGGCTCCCGCGAAGCCAGTGACCACCCCCGCCGCGCCAGCAGCTCCAGCAGCCGCGTCCAAGGCTTCCGTGGCGTCGGCCACCACACCGGCCACCCCTGCTGCTCCCGCCACACCGTCTGCTCCGGCAGCCGCTCCCAAATCTGCGCTCACTCCTGCAGCGCCTGTGACCCCAGCCGTGGCGGCCCCGCAGCGCGCCAGCAATCCCCCTTCGGCACGACGCCTGACCGACCTTCGCCCGGCCCTCACGGATGCGTGTGTCGACCTGCACTTCATGGGCGATACCCTCGAAGGCTCCGAGCACGTGCTCAAGCTTGCCATGGCGAAGATTCCGAGCGCCGTGGGGCTCGTCTCCTTCGTCGACGATGACCGGAAGGAACTCGTGATCGTACGGCAGTCCGGAGGGAAGAGCGCGCTGCTCGCACGACAGCCTGTGACGGCGCCGCTCGCCAAGGCAGCCCTCTTCTCCTCCGGCAACGCTCTCGTGATCGACGACGCGGCCACGGACGGGCGGGTGCTCGACGAGCGCTGGAAGAAGATCGGACACACGCCCACGAGCGTCCTCTGCGTCCCTGTGAAGACGGCCGAACGGCACCTCGGGCTCATCGAGCTGGCCGATCCCGCAGAGGGCGGCCCGTACACGCCACAGGAAGCTGACGCGCTCACCTACCTCGGCCAGCAGCTCTCGGAATTTCTCGCCGAGAATGGCGTCGTCCTCGACGACGAGCGGATCCGGCGAGGCGTGGCAGGGACGCCCGGCGACCCGCCAGGCAGCGGCTGAGCGATGTCGGAGCAGCACGTCGGCCGGCGGGAGCGGCTGCTCTACTTCGCGCTGGTCCCGGCCATCGTGCTCGCGGTGCTCGTCCTCGGGGGCATCGCGCTGCGCACCACACTCCAGATCGAGAAAGCGCGGCAACAGACCGTCTTCGATGCCACCCTCACCCTCGGCGACGAGCGCGTCGACAGGCTCGACAAGCTGATCATCGCGCAGGACAACGTCGTCGCGGCCCACGTCGACGTCGCCAACCTGGGGCTCATCACCAGGCGCTGGCTCCCCACCGCCGCGCGCGAGACCCCGACCGTGCGCGCGATCCTGGTCCTCGATCTGGACAGCCCCGACCGCGACGTCCTCTCCTTCATCTCCCGCAGCGCCCCTGGCCGCGAGGACGATCAGATTCGCCGGCTCCTCGTCACGCGCCTCCTGCCCCAGCTCAACTTCGATGGCCCCGTCGAGGAGCTGCGCCACCTCCACCACGTGGTCGACCAGCAGAGCCTCCTGCTCAGCTACTGGCAACGGACGCGTGAGGGCCGCCGCTACCTGATCGTCGCCTGGCACGACGTCCCCCGGCTCGTCCACGAGGTGCTCCCGCGCCTCTACCGCGACGTCGACCGCGGCAACAGCCGCATGAACGTGATCGACGAGAGCGGAAGGATCGTCTTCGGCCCTCCCATCAAGGAGGGAGAGTTCACGGTCGGCCGCCCCTTCCCGACCACGCTCTACAACTGGCGCTTGCAGCTCGCCCTCACCACCGCCGAGGAGCTCGGCCAGAAGGTGGAGCGCCAGCGCCTCATCGAGATCGGCATGGTCGGCCTTGCGGGCATGGTCGCCCTCGCGGGGCTTGCCATCGTGGTGCTCGCCTCCGTCAAGGAGCGCCGCCTCGCGGCCCTGAAGAGCGACTTCGTCGCCAATGTCTCGCACGAGCTGAAGACACCCCTGTCGCTCATCCGCATGTTCGGCGATCTCCTGCTCGGCGGCCGCGTGCCGAGCGACGAGAAGCGCCGTCAGTACCTCCAGATCATCGTGGGCGAGAGCGAGCGTCTCACCGCGCTCATCGAGAACGTGCTCGATTTTGCCAAGGTGGAGCGAGGCAAAGCGGCCTACCAGTTCGCCGAAGGAGACGTGGGCGCGGTGGTGGCGCGCGCGGTGGACCTCTACCGCTACCGCGCCGAGCGCGAGGGCATGGAGGTGCACCTCGACATCGCCACCGGTCCCCTCGACGCCCTCATCGACGCGGGCGCGCTGGAGCTGTCGGTCATGAACCTGCTCGACAACGCGACGAAGTACGCCCGCGAGGGAGGGCGGGTGGACGTCACGGTCGCGCGGGCCACCAAGGGCATGATCGAGGTGCGGGTGAGCGACCGGGGACCGGGGGTCGATCCCGAGGAGCAGGGGCAGATCTTCGAGCGCTTCGTACGGGGGCGCCGCGTCGCCGAGCATCGGGCTCGGGGGAGCGGGATCGGCCTGGCCCTGGTCAAGCACATCGCCGAGAGCCACAGCGGGAGCATCTCCGTGCGGAGCCCCGTCACCGAGGACGGGCGCGGCAGCACCTTCGTGCTCTCCCTTCCGGCGCTCCCGAAGCCGCGGCTCACCGTGCCCGTGTCGTTGCACCTGGCCGAGTGACCTCTGGGTCGAGCGCTGCTCCACCCGAGCGGTGTCGCGCTGCGCAGCAGGGCACCTTCAGGCCGTGTCGGCCCCGGCGTGAAGTCGAGACGGAGGTCGGCGGGCGATGGAGAGCTTCTCGGAAAGCTCGCGCACCCAGGCGCGCAGCTCGTCGGCGTGGTAGCATGACGGCATGGCCTCGATCGCTTCGTGGACCAGCTCCCGCAGGAGGCGCCGGGTGCCGTGGACCCCGAGCTGGACGGCCACGTTCGGACGGCCCAGCGCCTCGTCACGACCGACAGGCTTGCCGATCTCCTCGGGATCACCGCTCACATCGAGGAGGTCGTCGGCGAGCTGATAGGCCTCCCCGATCCGCTGTCCGAAGGTCCGCCATGCCCCGCCATCCTGACCGGCCGCCACGGCTCCCCCGACGGCTGCTGCCTCGAACAGCGCCCCTGTCTTGGCCCGCCGATAGACTGCCGCCGGAATGCACGACTCCGACTCCCAACCTTGACCCCCGATGATTCCATGCGGAACGCCGACGGCGCGGCCCACCACCTGGGTGAGCCGCACTGCCCTGACCGCATGCTGGGGCGCAGGCAGCGCATCCACCAGGGCGGCCTGCGCCAGCACCTCGAAGCTCAGGGCGATGAGCTGATCCCCGGCGAGCACCGCCAGCGGCTGCCCGAATGCGGCGTGCACCGACGGCAGCCCCCGGCGCACCGGCGCATCATCGAAGCAGGGCAGGTCGTCGTGCACGAGGGAGGCGCAGTGGATCAGCTCGATGGCGACGGCTGTCGCCTCGGAGAGCGCAGGAGCCGCGTCTCCACACGCCGAGGCAACCGCCAGGCATAGCCTCGGACGGACGCGACTCCCTCCCGGGAAAATGGCGTGCTGGACGGCTGCAATGAGCGTGGGCGGCGAATCGGGCGAAGAAAGAGGGGCCACCGCCGCGCGCAATGCGCGCTCGATCCTGTCGGCAGGGTCCATGTTCCAATTCTGGGGTGACGGAGAATGGACTGTCAATCCTTTATCCAAACTACTACAAACATTGGACACAGCTTGCTGGCTCCGCTAGGTTGAACAGCGTGGGGAACGATCGAGAGCGCATCCTCGTGGTCGGTGCCGGGGCGGGAGGGCTCGCCGCAGCCGCGCTGCTGGCCACGCAGGGGCTGGAGGTGATCGTCCTCGAACGGGCCGCGCATGTCGGCGGGAAAATGCGTGAGATCCGGGTAGGCGAGTACCTGATTGATGGAGGGCCGACCGTCCTGACGATGCGCTGGGTGTTCGAGGAACTCTTCACCGCCTGCGGCATGCGGCTCGACGACCACCTGCGGCTCCGGCGCGCCGAGGTCCTCGCCCGGCATGCATGGCCGGACGGCGCTCGGCTCGACCTCTTCGCCGAGATGGAGCGCACCATCGAGGCCATCAAGTCGCTGAGCGGCCCCCGCGAGGCAGACGGCTACCGCCGGTTCTGCGCCCATACCCAGGAGATTTTTCGTACCGTGGACGGCCCCTTTCTCAAGGCGGAGCGACCCACCATGCGCACCCTCCTCAGCGCCGCGGGGAGCCTCGGCCTCGGCGGCATCATGCGCATCGACGGTTACCGGTCCCTCTGGAAGGCGCTGGGCGATTTCTTCCACGATCCGCGGCTGCTCCAGCTCTTCGGCCGGTACGCCACCTACTGCGGCTCCTCGCCCTTCGCGGCTCCCGCGACGCTCAACGTGATCGCCCACGTGGAGCGAGAGGGTGTCTGGCTGGTGGAAGGTGGCATGTTCCGCGTCGCCGAGGCGGTGGCGGCGGCCGCGGTGCGCAAGGGAGCGACCATCCGTTGCGGTGCCCATGTGGCCGAACTCGACGTGCGCGGCGGGCAGGTCCGCGGCGTGCGCCTCGCCGACGGAGAGCACCTCCCGGCAGGTGCAGTGATCTTCAATGGCGACGTGGGCGCGCTGGCACGAGGGATGCTGGGATCCACCGCAGCGAAAAAAGTGCCCGACTCCAGCGAGCCTCGTTCGCTCTCGGCGATCACCTGGGCGCTGAGCGGGACGGCACGTGGCTTCCCGCTGCTCCATCACAATGTGTTCTTCTCCTCGGATTACCCCCGAGAGTTCCACGAGCTGTTCGACCAGGCCCGCCTCCCCGAGGAGCCGACGGTCTACGTCTGCGCCCAGGACCGCGGCGCTTCTCTCGATGACGCCTCGGCACCCCCTGTCACGGACGGCGCGGAGGCCGGCCGAGAGCGGTTCCTGTGCCTCATCAATGCTCCGGCCACGGGCGACAAGCGCCCCCTCTCACCTCAGGAGATCCGGGAATGCGAAACGCGCACGTTCAATCACCTGCGGCGACTGGGGCTATCGCTCGAGCGCTCGAACGGGTCGATCACCACGACACCCAGCGATTTCGATCGCCTCTTCCCCGGGACGGGGGGAGCGCTCTACGGCCCGGCGTCGCACGGGTGGAGCTCCCCCCTTGCCAGGGCGGGCTCCCGGACGAAGATCCGCAGCCTGTACCTGGCGGGTGGGGGCGTGCACCCGGGGGCGGGGGTCCCGATGGCCACCCTGAGCGGGAGGCTCGCCGCGACGAGCGTGCTCGAGGACCTGGGTTTGACCTCCCGATCGCTCGCAACGGCTATGCCTGGTGGTACCTGGATGTCGTGAGCGACGACGGCCGTCACGCCGTCACCATCATCGCCTTGCTCGGCAGCGTGTTCTCGCCCTACTACGTCGCCGCCCGGGGCCGTGACGCGGGCGAGCCGCTCGACCACTGCGCGATGAACGTGGCCCTCTACGGGCCCGGGCGTTCCCAGTGGGCCCTCACCGAGCGGCGCAAACACACGATCGAGCGAGGCCCCGATGCGCTCGTCATCGGCCCGAGCGTCATGGAGTGGCGCGACGGCGATCTCCTGGTGTCCTTCGACGAGACGACCTCACACTTCCCCTCGCTCCTGCAGAACCGGCTCCGCGGGCAGGTGCGCCTCATGCTGCGCAGCGCGCCCCCTGCCCCGATCCACCTCGACGCCGCGGGGCGCCACACCTGGGCCCCGATTGCCCCCATCGCCCGCGCGGAGGTCACGCTCTCGCATCCCCAGCTCCGCTTCTCGGGCAGCGCCTATCTGGACTCCAACGCGGGGGAGGAGCCCCTGGAGGCTGGCTTCACCGGCTGGAACTGGGCCCGCGCCGCGCCCGGCACCCACGATGGCAGCGGCCGCACCCGGAGCACCGAGCGCGCCGAGGTCTCCGTCTCCTACGGCGTCACGCGCCGCGACGGCTCGCACATGCTCGTCGCGCGCGCCTTCGATACCCAGGGAGAGAGCCGCGAGATCTCCGCACGCTCCACCCGCCCCTTCGGCAGGACAGGCTGGGGTCTCTCCAGGACGCTGGCCGTCGATCCCGGCACTGCCCCGCGCCTCGTGCGCACCCTGGAGGACACGCCCTTCTACGCACGCTCCCTCGCCGAGGCCAGCCTCGGAGGGCAGCAGGGCATCGTCGTCCACGAGCAGCTCTCCCTCGAACGCTTCGCGCAACCCTGGGTGCGGCTCCTCATCCCGTTCCGCATGCGGAGGACCAGGTGACGGACCTGGGGCACCTCGTCGGCTGGCTCCCGCTCGCCTGGGCCACGGTGGTCGCCTGCGTGTCGCTGGAAGCCGCACGCCGCGCCTTCCAGCGGCCCTCCGAGGCATGCCCCCCGCGCCCCGACGCCGCCCAGCCGACGCCCGTCTCCGCCTTGCAGGTGCTGCTCGTGCGCCCCTGCGCCGGCCATGAGCCCCACCTGGACCGAGCCCTGCGCTCCCTCTGCGAGGCCCGCACCTCCGCCACGCTGCGCTGCACCTTCGCGGTGGAGAGCGACGACGACGAAGCAGCCCCCGCTGCCCGCGCTGCCGTCCAGGCCCTCATCAGCGCCGGGATCCCCTCCTGCCTCGTCAACACCGCGCAGGGCACTGCCACCCCTCGCGCCTTCGCCCCCAACCGGAAGGCTGCCCAGATCGCGGCTGTCGTCGCCGCCGAGCGCCAGCCCTTCGATGTCCTGCTCATCGCGGACAGCGACGTCGACCTCGCGGGCCTCGACCTCGACACCCTGCTCGCCCCACTCTCCGGACCGCACCCCGCCGCCGCCGCCTGGGCTCCCCCCGCGGAGTTCGCCCCACCCCACACCCTCGCCGACCGCGCCTCGGCCGCGCTCCTCGGCGGCTCACTCCACGCCTTCCCCCTCCTCGCCGGCCTCGACCCCGGCTCCCTCGTGGGCAAGCTCTGCGCCCTGCGCGCCGACGCCCTCCACCGCATCGGCGGCTTCGACGCCCTCACCGCGCACCTCGGCGAGGACATGGAGCTCGGCCGCCGCCTTCGCGCGCAAGGCAGCGCCATCCGCGTCGCCCCCCTCGTCGCCCCTTCCCTCGCCTCTCACCGCTCCATCCCCGCCATCGTCTCCCGCTACGCCCGCTGGCTCACCGTCATCCGCGCCCAGCGCCCCCTCCTCCTCGCCAGCTACCCCGCCCTCTTCGCCGCGACGCCGCTCATCGTCCTCCTCGCGCTGCTCACGGCGTCCGCCACCGCCACCGCACCAGCGACCACCGCGACGGTCTCCTGGCCTGCCCTCGCCGCCATCGCGCTGGCCCTCGGCGCGCGCCTGCTCACCGCCTTCGCCGCCGCGCGCGCCGCGGGGCGCCCCACCTCGTTGCGCACCGCCATCGCCGACGCCCTCCTCGCCGACCTCCTCCTGCTCGCCGCCTTCACCCGCGCGCTCGTCAGCCGCAAGGTGGTGTGGCGCAGCGCGGTCCTCACCGTGGATCGCCGCGGCCTCCTCCGGGAAGCCGAGGCCTAGACGCGCGGGGGGGACGGGTCAGGTGCGCGAGCCACGCCTCCAGCAGCGGCCCCAGCGGCGACACCTTCGCCCGGTGGAGGCGCGCGAACTCCGCGAGCCCTGGCCCTCCGCCAACCTCCGCCACCTCCGCCGCCGCGCAGAGCGCCTCGTGGATCCGATCCAGCTCCGCCTGCACCGCCTCTTCCTGCACCTGCCGCGCTTCCCGCGGCTCCCGCATGGCCGTGAGCGGCGCCCCGAACGACACGTAGAGCCGGGGCCGCTCCTCGCCCCCCATCTCGTAGCGAATGCCCACCGGCACCACCCGCGCCCGCCGCGCCACACGCGCGATCTCCGCGGAGCCAGCCTTGAAGCCCAGCGGCCGCTGCCCCGCGGGCCGCTCCCTCCCCTGCGGAAAGACCCACACCGCGCGCCCTGGCCGATCGAGCAGCTTCGCCGCGTACTTGATCGCCGCCGCGCCATCCGCCGCGCTCTCCAGATCGACCCCGAACGCCCCGACCTTGGCGAAGAACGGCAGCCGCCGGAGGTTCTTCGCGTCCATCATGGCGTGCCCGTCCACCTCCAGCGTGTGCTGCGACAGGTGCAGGATCAGCAGCGGATCCCACCACGACGTGTGGTTCGCGACGAGCAGGAGCGGCGCCTCCGCCACGAGCGCCCGCGTCTCCTCCACCCCCCGCACCCACACCTCGCTGAAGGCGCCGTGGATGCGCCCCCGCGCGTGCCCCGCGAACCACGCATTGAACCAGCGCCCCTTCCGCGCCGGGATCATCGCCCCCCTCCCCGCGCGCGGCGCGGCCCACCCCTGGAGGTTCCCCCGTGACGAGCACCACCGCGACTGCCCTCTGGATCGGCACCGCCCTCCTCACCGCCGTGGCCATGGAACTCTGGGCCGCACTCCTTCACGGCCGCCTCTGGCACGGCCCCCTCTGGTCCGTGCACGGCTCGCACCACCGACGACGCAAGGGCGCCTGGGAGCGCAACGACGCCCTCTCCGTGCTCCACGCCCCCCTCGCCATGGCCCTCATCCTCCACGGCTGCCTGGCCGTGCCTGGCGTGACCCGGGAGATCGCCTTTGGCGTGGGCATCGGCATGACCCTCTTCGGCGTGGCCTATGTGCTCGTCCATGATGGCCTGGTGCATCGGCGACTCCCGGTCGCATGGCTCGCCCGCATCCCCTACCTCGCCCGCGTCCGCGACGCCCACCTCGTGCACCACCGCACCAACGCCGCACCGCATGGCCTCTTCCTCGGCCCCTGGGTGGTGGCCCGCCTCCCCGCGCATCTTCCCCGCCCACTCACCCCGCCCTCACGTACTCCCGCAGCAGGCCCGTCCCCCACCGCCCGATCCCCCCTGCACCCAGCGCGCCCAGCGCCTCCCGGTACACACTCGGCCTGAGCGCCGCCGTCTTCCGCAGGAACCCCACGAAATCCGCCGCGCTCATCTCGTCTCGGAGCAGCGACGCATAGAACTCGTTCCCCCCCGCGTGCAGCACCGCGAACGCCGTGTCGAGCAGCGCGTTCATCCCCTCCGTGCCCATCCTCCGTGGCGGCCGCGCCATCAGCGCTGCCAGCGCGCCGGCCCCTGCGTGTACCGGCGCATCGCACGCCACCTCGCGCACCTCCGGATCCTCCACCGCGCGTCCCAGCCCCTCCGCCGTCCGCGAAAGCCCCCGCACCGTCGACCCGAACCCGCAGAACGTCAGCGGCGAGTGCCGCGCCGCCGCGTCTCCCACGAGCCGCACCCGTCGCCCTCCTGCCCGCGGCGCCGGCGTCAGCCGCGACCACCCCGGAATGTACCCGAACGTCGGCCGCAGGAGCCGCGCCTCTCCCGCCTTGTACTGCCCGAACTGCGCGAAGAACCGCGCGTACAGCGAGACCAGCGCCCCTGGCCCCACGTCCTCCGACGGCGCGTAGTAGAACAGGTAGACCGTCGTCTCCCCGGGCCTCCCCGGGAACGCCTCCCACAGGTGCTGGAACCCGCCCACGAGCCCCTCGGTCGACACCAGGATCTCCCCCACGTCCGGCTGGATCTGCAGCGGCCCCTCTCCCTCCTCGATCCCCACCATCACCCCGCCCACCGTCGGACAGATCAGGTCCGCCGTCGCGTGCGGGCTCGTCGACCCTCGCGCATCGACCAGGAGCCGCGTCACCAGCGTCCGCCGCGCGCCTCCCTCCTCCACGGCCAGCGCCACTGCCTCCCGCCCCTCCGCGTGCCCCGAGAGCGTGTGCCCGTCGAGCAGCGTCACCCCACCCGCCTCGGCCCGCGCCCGCGCCCCCTCCAGCAGCGCCCGCGCGTCGATCGCGTGGTCCAGCACGCCCCGCACCGGGTACGTCCCGCCCCTGTGCCACCGGCAGAACCCCTCCCGGTAGCGCGCCACGACGAACCGCTCCACCTCCTCGGCCGAGAACAGCCCGCACGACGACAGCGCCTGCACCTCCGCCACCCCGGCGTTCCATTCCCGGTGTGCACCGCCCACGCGCGCCCGGTCCAGCACCGCCACCCGCAGCCCCCGATCCGCGAGCAGCGGCGCGAGGAGCAGCGACAGCCCGCCCCCCGCGATCACCACATCGAAATCCGGCCTCGCCTTCCCGTCCGGCGGCCGCGCCGCGCCGCCCTGCGCGCCTTGCTTTCCTGACAGCCGCCCGGCCCGCGTCGCGTCCAGGTGCTCCAGCCGCTCCAGCAGCGCGTCGCCCCCCGCCTCGCGCACCCTCCGCCGCGCTTCCTCGCGTCCGATCGCGCCCGTCATCGTGCCTCCACCAGAAAGCGCGTCTCCGCGAGCGGCGGCGCATCGCCCCCGCCCCTCACCTCCGGCGTCGGCGACGCCAGCGCCTGCATCAGCAGCCACGCCTTCCGCCCCTTCGACGTCACCGCCCTGCCCGTCACCGAGTCGAGGCGCCGCGCCACCACCACCCGCCCGATGTCCGCGTAGATCAAGCTCGCCGCCCGGATCGCCGGCCGGCAGTCGCGCGGCAGCATCGCGATCCCCGCGTCCGCGCGGCGGTACAGCGCCTCCGCGGCCCCGAGCAGCCGCGCCACCACCCGCCCCACCCGTGCGTCGAAGAGCGGCCGCGCGAGCCATGCATCCGGATCCATCCCCTCCTCGCGCAGCCACGCCTCGGGCAGGTACAGGCGCCCTCGCCGCGCATCCTCGCCCACGTCGCGCGCCACGTTGGTGAGCTGCATGGCGACCCCCAGATCGCACGCGCGCGCCAGCGCCTCCTCCGACCGCGTGTCCATCAGCACCGCCATCACCGCGCCCACCGCCCCCGCCACCCGCGCCGCGTAGGCATTCAGCGCCGACAACGTCGCGTACCGCCGCCCTTCCGCGTCCCACTGGAGCCCCTCCAGCAGCGCCTCCAGGAACACCCGCGGCAGCGCGCGCTCCGCCATCACCCGCGCGAGCGCCCGGTCCACCGGCCCCTCCTCCGGCGTCCCGGCGCATGCCCGATCGAGCCGCCGCTCCAGCGCCCTCACCGCCCCGAGCCCGCCGATCCCCTCGTCCACCTCGTCGTCGGCCACGCGGCAGAACGCGTACACCACCGCCACCGGATCGCGCACCCGCTCCGGCAGCAGCAGCGACGCCGCCGCGAAGCTCTTCGACCCGCGCCGGAGCAGCTCCTTGCACGCCGCGACGTCGGCCGCGGCATCGCCCGACGCGCCACCCTTGTCGCTCTTGCCAGCGCGATCAGCGCCGGCCCCCTCAGGCGAACGTCGAGGCATCCGGCACCACTGTATCCAGCACCCTGGCAGAAGACAGCACCCCCGGCATCCCTGCCCCGGGATGCGTGCCTGCCCCGACCAGGTAGAGGTGCTTCACGTCCTCGCTCGCATTGTGCGGCCGGAAGTAGGCGCTCTGCCCCAGCACCGGCTCCACCCCGAAGGCTGCCCCCCGGAACGACAGCAACCGGTCCTGGAAGTCCTGCGGCGTGAGCAGCCGCGACGTCACGATCGCCTCCCCCAGCCCCGGCATCACCGTGGCCTCCAGCAGCCGCTCGATGGATGCCCGGTACGCCTCCTGGCGCGCCGGCCAGTCCGTCCCGCTCAGCAGGTTCGGCACTGGCGACAGCACGTAGAACCCATCGCACCCCGGCGGCGCGAGCGAAGGGTCCGTCGCCGTCGGCCGGTGCAGGTACAGGCTGAAGTCGTCGGCGAGCACGTGCCGCTCGAAGATGTCGTCGAGCAGCCCCTTGTAGCGCGGCCCCAGCATGATCGTGTGGTGCTTGATGTCCGGGTACGGACGCTTCGTGCCGAAGTACCACACGAAAAGGCTCATGGAGTACCGCTGCCTCTCCACCCGGCTATCCGTCCAGCTCCGCCGGTGCTCGGGGGCGACCAGGTGCCGGTAGGTCCACGCCGAATCCGCGTTCGAGACCACCACGTCTGCCGGGAGGCGCTCCCCCGAGGCCAGCACCACCCCCCGGGCCCTCCCCTGCTCCACCAAGATCCGGCGCACCTCGGCATTGCAGCGCACCGCCCCCCCCAGCCCCTCGATCAAGGACACCAGCCCTTTCACCAGCGCCCCCGTCCCCCCGATGGGAAAATGCACCCCCCATTGCCGCTCCAGGAACGCGATCAGCGTGTAAATGGACGTGGTCGAGAACGGATTGCCGCCCACCAGCAGCGGATGAAAGCTGAGCACCTGCCGCAGCCGGTCGTCCTTCACGTACTTCGCGACCAGCCCGTAGACCGTGCGGTAGCTCTCCAGCCGCACCATATCCGGCACGATGCGCGCCATATCCATCACCGTGCCGAAGGGCACGTGCGCGAGCCGCTCGAACCCCACCCGGAAGATCTCCTCGCTCCTCTTCACGAACTGCTCGTAGCCCACCACGTCGTCCGGAGAGAATCGCCTGATCTCCTCGCGCATGGCCGCAGCGTCGCCCGTGTAATCGAACACCGCGCCGTCGTGGAAGCGAATGCGGTAGAACGGGGTCACCGGCCGGAGATCGATGTCGTCCGACATCTTTCGACCGCACAGGCTCCACAGCTCCTCGAACAGGAACGGCGCCGTGATCACCGTCGGCCCCGCGTCGAAGACGAAGCCATCCTGCCGGTGCACGTACGCCCTGCCTCCCGGCGCATCGAGCTTGTCCAGCACCGTCACCCGGAAGCCCCGCGCCCCGAGCCTGACCGCCGCCGCCAGCCCCCCGAATCCACTGCCGATGACCACCGCGTGGGGCTGCCGCCCGCGCCCCCCGCAACCCCCCTCACCCCCACCTTCCCCTGTCCCCTGGAGTCCCGCGTCCGACGAAGCACTGGAAGTTGTCACGAAGGGCAGTATAATGTTTGTACACTCTTTGACAAACGCCTTCGCACGACCGAAGGCATCCCGACGACGCTGCCCCTGACGCCGGCCCCGAGAGACCCGGCGAGGAACACCTGCGTGAGCCGCTACCGCATCCAGGCCGTCTCGAAGATGAGCGGCGTCTCCACGGCTACCCTCCGGGCCTGGGAGCGCCGCTACGGCGTCCCCGCCCCGGCGCGCACGGCCTCTGCCTACCGCCTCTACAGCGACGACGACGTCCAGCTCGTCAAGAAGATGCGCGACCACGTCGCCTCCGGCATGGCGGCAGCCGAGGCCGCGCAGGCCGTCCTCGAAGCCCGCGGCGCGACGCTCCCCGCCACCAACGGCGATGGCGACGCCTTCACGAGCACCCGTGACCGCATCGTCGAGGCCACCGTCCGCTTCGACCCGGAGATGCTCGAAGCGGAGGTCAGCAAGGCCCTCTCCCTTGGCCCCTCCGTGACCATCTTCGAGCGCGCCCTCGGCCCTGCCCTCGAACAGATCGGCGACCTCTGGCACGCCGGCCAGGTCACCGTCGCCCAGGAGCACATGGCCTCCCAGATCCTCGGCGCCACGCTTCTCCACCTCCTCCGCCTTGCCCAGCCCGCCGAGAGCGCGCGCCGCGTGGTGCTCGCCGGGTTCATCGAGGAAGACCACGTCCTCGGCCTGATCGGCGTGGGCCTGCGCTTCTGCGCCTGGGGCTTCCGGGTGGTCCTCCTCGGCCCCCGCACCCCCCCCTCGGCCATGGCCCGCGCCGTCGAGTCCCTCTCCCCCGAGGTCGTCGCCCTGACCGTCTCCGTGGCGCCCATCCCCTCCCATGCCCGCGACCTCGTCGACGCTTACGCCGACGCCTGCCGCGGCACCGTGTGGATCGTCGGCGGTCACGGCGCCACAGCCCTGCGGCCCTTCATCGAGTCCCGCGGAGGCATCGTCGCCACCGACCTCAACGATCTGCGCACCACCATCGAGCGCGCCCTCGCCACCCTCCGCCGCGACCGCAACGGCAGCCTCTCCTGATTCACACGGCAGGGGCTCGCGCCCCCGCCCCCCGCCGGGCAAAGCTCGTCGGGGCCCCCCACTCCGCGATCCACCCGCGGTCTCCAGAGCGTTCTGCCGCTTCGGGCCTGACGCCCGTCACCTCGGGAAGCGGACAATGTCCCCGGCCGTGTGTATGAGCACTGCGCTACCCAGGTTCATCCCAGGTCCTCGGCTCGGCGTTCGAGCGAAGCAACGGGGGTAGGGACCATCGGGAGCGTAGGGACCGAAGGTCCCTGAATTGCCGTACGCACTACTGGGGAGCGCGCCGGCGCCGCTCTACCTGGCGCTCCTCTACTTGGCGATCTCGGACTTCAGCAGCTCGATGATCTGCCCGCGCCGCTCTGCCGACAGGGTCCCCTCGGCCGCGAAGAGCACCTCACCCGCGCGGCTCACCAGAAGCACGCTGCTCACGCCCGCGCGCAGCCGGTACTTCTTGCGGAACGAGCCATCCCAGTCGCAGTAGATGGTGGTCCCCGCCTTCACCGACTCCTCGCGGATCGCGTCCTTCACGAACCCCTTGGCAGGCCAGAAGTTGTACCCGCTCACGTCGGCGATGGCCGCGAGCGCCACCGTCTTCTTGTAGCGGTCACCCTTGGCCAGCTTGCCCAGCTCGTCCTTGAACGCCTTATTCTGCGAGGACGACTCCTTGTCCTCGTACATGATGATGATGGGCTTGCCTTGCAGGCTCTTCATCTCGAGCGCGCGGCCATCCGCATCCTCGACCCGCGCGTTCGGCGCCTTCTCGCCCTCGGCGGGCAGCCCGAGCGCCACCCCTTGCACCCCCGTCGCCGCGACGAGCGCCCCCCCGGCGACGAGCCTCGACAGCGAGCGCGATGACCTGGGCGGCGAGCTGGATGCCATGTTCATGGTTTGTATCAAGTTGTTCAGACAGTCAACCTTTCGTTCCACCTTGCAGAGCTCCCGCGTCCTCTCTCCTCTTTTAGATGAAGGGGCCCGCCGCTCGTGGCGCCTCTCCCCCGTCGCCTGTGGCGCCTCTCCTCGCGAGACCCGATCGCCCTGCCCTTGACACCCTCCGCACCGTGCGAAGATTGGTCGTGCGGGTTGAACCGAGCTCAGGGGAGCGGCGGTCCCGCGATTGAGACGAGAATCATTGCCACCTGGGGACAGGAATGGGCGCGTGCAACGGACGCAGCGGCCCCCCTGGTCTGCCGGCTGGTACGAGTGAAGGAGCTATTCCCATGGCACGCTACAACCAGATCGATCGCACCTTTGCCCTGATGGACGACCTTCGGCAGCGCATGGATCGCATGTTCGAGACCTACGACACGTTCGCCCCTCCGCGGGCCTCGCTCCGTGGTGAATTCGATGGTGGGCCTCGCCTCACCGCCGCTGGCCCGCGCATTCACCTCTTCGACACGGGCAATGCCTACGTCGTGAAGGCGGACCTGCCCGGCGTGACCGAGAAGGACCTGAACGTCTCGCTGAATCAGGACGTCCTCACCCTCTCGGCCGAGCGCAAGAGCGACGCTCCCGAAGGCTACACGACGCACCGGCAGGAGCGCCCTGGCCTGAGGTTCTCGCGCACCTTCACGCTCCCGAGCAAGGTGGACCCGGAGACCACCACCGCCGTGCTCAAGAACGGCGTGCTGACGCTCACCCTGCCCCGGAGCCCGGAGACGCAGCCCCGCAAGATCGGCGTGACGACCAGGTAATGGCAGCCCTGCCCGCGCGTGCACACGAGGGCGCGAGCGGGCGAGAGCGCCCCACAGAAGACTTCAGAGGATCAGAGGAGTGACCATCATGAGCACCGAGAACACCCTTGCGAACGACCGAGCGCGCAACCAGGCCGAGAGCTTCCAGCAGCGCGCCACCGTGGCCCCACGCGTCGACATCCACGAGAACGCGGACGAGTTGCTCGTCGTCGCTGACCTCCCGGGCGTGCTCCAGGACGGCCTGAGCGTGAACCTGGAGAAGGGCGAGCTGACCATCGAGGGCAAGCGCGTCGACGCCGCCCGCCTCGTGCCCGGCAAGGACGTGGGCGGCCTCTGGGATTACCGGCGCACCTTCGTGGTGCCCCGCGGCATCGACGCCGAGAAGATCGCCGCCGAGCTGAAGGACGGCGTGCTCTTCATCCACCTGCCCAAGTCGGCCGCCGTGAAGCCGAGGCAGATCCCGGTCAAGAGCAACTGAGCCCTCCTTGCTCCTCGGGGGAGGACGAGCCCGCCCCGCCTTCCCCGCGGATGCGCTTCAAGGCGCGGCGCGCACGCAGCTCGCGACGCCGACCTCGACCTGGCACGTCTCCCCCGCAAAGCAGAGCCCCCGACACGGATCCGCGGCAGCCGCTTTGCCAGCCGGCTCGTCGGGTCCCCCCACGTCCGGCGCCCCCGCGATCCCGTCATGCCCCGTGCCGCGCACGCAGGTCTCCACGCCGTCCACCAGGACGCAGCGGTCGTCTGCGGCACAGGTGGCGTGGCACGGCAGCGGTTGGCAGGTGCCCGACGCCGTGTCGCACGCGGTACCCAAACGGCAGTCGCCCCAGCAAGCGTCCGTCGTCGCCCGCGCCGCCGCGACGGATGCCACCGCGATGCCCGTCGAGAGCGCCGCGTTGAGGAGCTGGTTGGTACCGGACGATCCGCAGCCACTCTGCGCGGCGATCAGCACCGCGACCACGAGCCCCGAGACCGGACGCGACCCCATGCTGCCATGGTACGCCGGACCGCAGCGGCCGGGGACCCCCCCTCGTGGACAGGCGCAGGACGGCATGCAGCGGCCGGGGACCCCTCGTTGACAGGCGTCGGACGGCATGCAAAGGCACGCCCCCGACCGCACGAGGAGCGACACGCCGCCCATGGACAAGCCGGAAAATCTCGCCGCAGACGCCGCCAGCGCAGCAACCGCCGCAGGCGCCGCGGACGCCAGCGCCACCGATCGCGAGGCCCTCATCCGCCTGCTCTATGGCTACGCGGCGGCGTCCGCGAAGCGCCCCGAGGCTTACGAGGCCATCTACCCGCCCCGCGCGCTCCCCGAGGGCGCCATGGTCACCCGCTACGCGCCGAGCCCCACCGGCTTCATGCACATCGGCGGCATCTTCGTCTCGCTCATCAACAAGCGCCTCGCCGTCCAGAGCAAGGGCGCCTTTTACCTCCGCCTCGAGGATACCGACGTCAAGCGCGCCATCCCCGGCGCCCTCGACACCATCGTCGACGCCATGGCCCGCTACGGCCTCGACCCCGACGAGGGCGTCCTCCGCGGCCCTGACGGCTCCTTCATCCAGCAAGGCCCCTACGCCCCTTACGTGCAGACCGAGCGCGCCGCGATCTACCGCGACTACGCCATCGAGCTGATCCGCCGCGGCCTCGCCTACCCCTGCTTCTGCACCGTCGAGGAGCTGGACGCCATCCGCGTCGAGCAGACCGCCCTCAAGGCCAAGACCGGCTACCACGGCCGCTGGGCGAAGTGGCGCGACGCCTCGCTCGCCAGCGTCGAGGAGGCCCTCGGCCGCGGCCTCCCCTTCGTGATGCGCCTCCGCGCCCCCGACGACCCCTCGGGCCGCATCGAGTGGAAGGACGGCGTGAAGGGCACCATCTCCATGCCCGTCAACGACGTCGACCACGTCCTCCTCAAGTCCGACGGCATCCCCACCTACCACTTCGCCCACGCCGTCGACGACCACCTCATGCGCACGACGCACGTCATCCGCGGCGACGAGTGGATGAGCAGCATGCCCTTCCACCTCCAGCTCTTCCGCTACCTCGGCTTCAAGCCCCCGAGCTACGCCCACGTCCCGCCCATCCAGAAGCTCGACCGCGTGGAGGAGAAGGACGCCGAGACCGGCGAGACCAAGACCACCGACTCCCGCCGCAAGCTGAGCAAGCGCCACGACCCCGAGGCCAACGTCGACTACTACTTCGAGGCCGGCGTCCCCGAGGCGGGCACCATCGAGTACCTGCTCAACATCGCCAACTCCGCCTTCGAGGACTGGCGCCGCGGGAGCCCCCAGAAGCCCTACACCGACTTCCCCCTCAAGCTGAACAAGCTCGCCGCCGGCGGCGCCCTGAGCGACCTCGTGAAGCTCAGCAACGTCAGCCAGGGCGTCATCGCCCGCATGAACGCCGAGGAGGTCTACGGCAACGGCCTCCGCTGGGCGAAGCGCTTCGACCCTGAGCTCGCCGCGCTCATGGAGCAGCACCCCGACTACACCCGCCGCGCCCTCCACATCGAGCGCCCCGGCGCCAAGAACAAGCGCATCGTCACCTGGCCCGACCTCCGCCCCCAGCTCGGCTACTTCTACGACGAGCTGTACGACGCGCTCGCCACGGCCGGGAACTTCGACTTCCCCGAGGCCATCCCCGCCGCGGAGCGCCCCGTCCTCCTCCAGCAGCTCCTCGACACCTACGACCCTGCCGCCGGCAAGGACGCCTGGTTCGACCGCATCCGCGAGGTCTCCAACCAGCACGGCTACGCCGGCGACATGAAGCTCCACAAGGCCAACCCCGCCGCCTACAAGGGCCACGTCGGCGACGTCTCCCAGCTCCTCCGCGTCGCCCTCTGCGGCACCAAGAACACCCCCGACCTGCACGAGGTCATGGCCGTGATGGGCATCGACCGCGTGCGCACCCGCCTCTCCCGCTTCCTCACCGCCCCCTCTGCGCCCCCCGCGCCTTCAGCGCCTCCCGCGCAGCCTGGCGCCGCGACCTGAAGCTCCCCGCGGACGTGGCTCCCTCCCCTCCCGACGTCTGCCGCTTCGCCCCCTCCACCACCGGCCAGGCCCACCTCGGCACCCTCACCGCCGCGCTGCTCTGCTGGCTCGACGCCCGCGCCCGCGGCGCCCGTCTCCTCCTCCGCCTCGAAGACCTCGATCCTGACCGCTGCCGCCCCGAGCACGCCCGCAGCATCCTCGACGACCTCACCTGGCTCGGCCTCGACTGGGACGCCACCGTCGAACAGCGCGCCCTCGCCCCCCAGCATGAGGCAGCCCTCGACCACCTCGCAGCCCAGGGCGCCCTCTACCCCTGCACCGCTTCCCGCGAAGACCTCCGCGCCCTCGGCCGCCGCGCCCCTGACGGCGGCTTCGCCTACGACAACCGCAGCCGCGGCCGCCCCCTCCCCCCTGGCGGCTGGCGCGCCTCCCGCGACCCCCTCCGCGTCGCCCTCCCCGCCGGCACCTTCAGCCCCGCCGACGAGGGCGGCCTCGACCTCTCCCAGGACCCCTCCCTCGCCTTGGGCGACCCCGTCGTCCGCCGCCGCGACGGCGCCATCGCCTACCAGCTCGCCGTCGTCGTCGACGACGCCGCCGCCCACGTCACCCGCATCGTCCGCGGCCGCGACATCGCCCCCTCCACCGCCACCCAGGCCGCCCTCCAGACCCTCCTCGGCCTCCCCACCCCCCGCTACCGCCACCACCTGCTCCTCCTCGAAGCCCGCGGCGGCAAGCTCGCCAAGACCCACCTCTCCCCCCGCGGCGCCACCCTCGGCCTCACCGCCCCCCGCCTTTGCGGCCAGCTCGCCTGGTGCGTCGGCCTCCTCCCCGAGCCCGAGGACTGCACCCCCGCCGACCTCCTCCGCACCTTCGACTGGACCCGCGTCACCCCCGTCGACCAGGTGGTGAGCTGGCAGGATGGCAAGCTCCACGCCACCCCCGCCGACGGCTGAAGCGCTGACAGGACCGACCGCGCGCAGCAGCTTTCCGACGCCGCGCGCGGCAGAGCCCTCCCGAGAAGGTGCCCCCCGCTACGAGCCACGAGAGAACCAGGCCCGGAAGGGCTCCTGCTCACCTGCAAACGCAGGAAAACGACGTTCGAGGACGTCCTTTCCCCCTGCGGGCGCGTGCAATTGCAACCGAAGGGTTGAACTTGGCGCTCCGACATTTCGCAATGTCGACCCAAGCGGTTGGGTTGCAGTTCCCACCGCGAGCAATGTCGACCCAAGCGGTTGGGTTGCAGTTCCCACCGCGAGCAATGTCAACCCAAGCGGTTGGGTTGCAGTTCCCACCCGGAGCAACGTCAACCCAAGCGGTTGGGTTGCAGTTCCCACCCGGAGCAGAGACGTTTCCTCCGATTTTTCGCAACCCGCGGCCTCCGTCCGAGGGACACGCGCCCGGAACGAGGCTTCCCTACCCGCTTGGAGAGGGTGTTCATGGTAGGCTGGCACCCTGAAGATGGAGCCCCCCAAAGAGGCTGCCGTCGCCTCCGGCCCCCGGTCGGGCAGAGACCCCGGACGACCAGCGCTCGGTGACCCAGGAGATGGCTTTCACGATGCATTCCCGACGTCTCCTCCGCCCTGCCCTGTACGGCGCCGCCGCGGTGCTTGCGCTGAGCTGCACCACGATCCTCGGCGTCGAGGGTGACTACAGCCCCGTGCCCCCCGGGCAGGGAGGCTCCGGGCCAGGTGGCTCGGGGGAGGGTGGCTCGGGGGCGAGTGGCTCGGGGGCGAGTGGCACTGGGCAAGGTGGCGCGGGGCAGGGCGGCGCGGGGCAAGGGGGTGGCGCGGACGCGACCGTCCCCTGCGACTACCCGAACTCCGACCCTGCGATTTGCAACGAGTGCGCCTTGGCTTGCGACTGCAGCCGATGCTTCAACGGCCAGTGCGTACCCGCCACGGTCGCGAGGGCGCCGCAGGGCTCGACCCTCAAGAGCCCCATCTTCGACCTGAGCTACTTCTACTGGCACGACGGCTCGTGCATCTACAGGTCCCAGCGCGATGGCGATGCGGCCACGGCCTCAGAGAGCCTCGTTTGTGCCTCCGGGGGTGTCACCATCGACGAGATCGCCGAGTCGGAGGACAAGATCATCGCGCTCACCTCCAGCGGCTTCATGCAAACGTCGAAATCTCCGTCCTCTCCCCTCACCATGCTCCCGGGCTTCGAGCAGCATACGGATGTCGCGGAAATGGAAGCTCGGTTCGGCACCGTCTTCTGGGTGCAGAACGTGACCCACGACGTGTACTACGGGACCTTCAACGGTGGACCCATCGAGCGGATCCATGATGGCAACCTCCCGCCTCGCCACCTCGCTGTCACCTCCCAGGGCATGAAATACTGGGCATCCTGGGATGTCTCGGGCCTGGTCTACCTCTGGAGCATTGGAAGCCCCGCCGCTATCGACTACTCGGACGACACAGGGAGTGTCCACGATCTCACGCTCGTCCCGCTGCCGGACACAGGCCCCCAGCCCAACGTGCGCATCTTCTGGACGACGCAGAACCCGGAGGGAGTGCGGATCTACACGCCCGGCGCGCCGGACGTGGACACCATCGCTGGATCCAAACCGAGCCCGTCGACGATCGTCGCCGACCAGTCCCACGTCTACTGGGCGCACGCCACCGGCAGCCGCGAGATCTCGCGCGCGGGCTTCAACGACACCACCGCCGAGACCCTGTATGTCGATCCGGCGAGCAAGATGAAGCCAGGTGAGATGCTGCTCGGTACGCAGTGCCTCTACTGGGTCGACGACGAGTTCAATCGGATCGTCAGTTACTCCAGGGATCCCATCGCGCAGTAGACGCACCTCAGCGGCCGCACACCTGCCTCTGCAGGAGGGCAGCGCGCTTGACTCCCCTGGCGGGCGCACCGATCCTCCGCCTCATGCCGGGCGTCCTCCCCGAAGGCCTCCTCTTCGCGCAGCGCTACCGGATTGTCCGGCGCATCGCGGCCGGGGCCATGGGCGCCGTCTACGAAGTCGAGCACCTGGAGACGGCGCGGCGCCGCGCGCTCAAGGTCATGCACCCGCACATCCTCGACAGCGAGGCGCTGCGCGAGCGCTTCCAGCTCGAAGCGCGCATCGCGGGCGGCATCGAGAGCGAGCACGTGGTCGACGTGGTCGACGCTGGCATCGACGAGGCCACGCAGAGCCCCTTCATGGTCATGGAGCTGCTCCGCGGCGAGGACCTGGGCGCCCGCCTCAAGCGCACCGGGAAGCTCCCCGTCGAGGAGGCGCTCACGTACCTCCTGCAGGCCGCCTCCGCGCTCGCGCTCACCCACGCCGCGTCCATCGTCCACCGTGACCTCAAGCCGGCGAACCTGTTCCTCACGCTCCGCCCGGACGGGACCCCGCGCCTCAAGATCATCGACTTCGGCGTCGCCAAGATCGTGAGCGAAGGCATCTCGGCCGCCGAGGCCACCCAGAACGTGGGCACCCCCATGTACATGGCCCCCGAGCAGCTCACCGTCAGCACGAAGCTGAGCGGCGCGACCGACATCTACGCGCTCGGCCTCGTCGCCTTCACCTTGCTCGTGGGCGTGCCCTACTGGGCTCCCGAGGCGTCTGCCGCGTCCGCATCGATCGCCTTCGCGCTGATCGCGATCCGGGGCCCCCAGGAGTCCGCCGTGCGCCGCGCCGCCGCCGCAGGCGTCGTCCTCCCGGCAGCCTTCGACGCCTGGTTCGCGCGCATGACCGCCCTCGACCCGGGTGCGCGCTACCAGTCCGCCCCCGAGGCCGTGAGCGCCTTGCACGAGGTGCTGCTCGGCCACTCCCCGAACTCCAGCCGGACCCCGCTGCCCCTCGGTGCGCCTCACGCCCTCGCGACGCCGCTCCCTATCGCGATGCCGCAGGCGCTCACCGCGTCACAGACGCTTGCGGCGCCCCGAGCACTTGCGACGCCTCTGCCCATCATTTCTCCTTTCCCCACCGGTGTCCCGCTCGACGGGACGACCACGCGCGTGGACCTGTCGTCGACCTCGGTCCGTGAATGGACCACGAACCTGGTAGGCGCGACAGCGGCGGGACCCGTCGCGGCCCCGCCGAAGCGTGGGCTCGCCATGGGGCCGAAGGTGGTCGGCATGGGCTTCGCCGTGGGCCTGCTCGTCTCGGCGCTGTGGTGGGTCACCCAGCCCGGTTCTGCCGAGACGACCCCACCGCGCACCGTGAACGCTGTCTCGCCCGAAGGTGCCCCGGGCCTCGCCTCCCCTGCCGCAACCACGCCCACCGCAGCCACGCCTGCGCCCACCGCCCCCGCGCCTGGCGATGGCGCCCAGCCCACGACGCCAGGAACGCCCGAGAGCAGCGCGGGGGGCTCCCTCCAGGCTGGCCAGGCCGGCACCACTTCCGCGACGCCCCCCGGCACTGCTGCGGGCGACCCCACCCAGGCCTCGGGTGCGCCCACGTCAGGCCACGGCGCCCAGCCCACGACGAAGTCTTCGAGCGCCGCCACGCCCGTCACGAAGACGCGCACGCCCGTCACTTCTGGCAAGCTCGGCACTTCGAAGAAGGATGCCTTCCCGGAGACCTCCTCTCTGCTGGGACGCGACTGACCCGCGATGGGTCCCACGCGCACTGCCCTCCTCATCGCGCTTGCAGCCCTCGCGCGTGTCGATCCCGCCGCAGCCCAGGACGTCGCCAGCGCCGAGGCGCTCTACAACCGCGGCGTCGCCGACATGAAGGCCGGCCGCTACCAGGAGGGCTGCCGCGCCATCGCCGAGAGCCAGCGCATCGACCCCCGCCCCGGGACGCTGTTCACGCTGGCCGAGTGCGAGAACCGCTGGGGCCACACCGCCTCCGCCGCTGCGCACTTCAGCGACTACCTGGAGATCTACGAGAAGCTCCCCCGCGCCCAGAAGCTGCGCCAGGGCAGGCGCCCGCAGGTGGCGAAGAAGGAGCGCGACCGCCTGCGCGCCGAGTCCCCCGAGCTGACGCTGGTCCTGCCGCCCACGGCGCCCGGAGGTCTGGTGGTGAAGCGCGACGGTGAGGTGGTGGGCAGCGCTGCGATCGGGGTGCCGCTGCCGGTGGATCCGGGGCCGCACACGGTGTCGACCGAGGTGCCTGGCACGGAGCCGTGGGAGGAGGAGATCTCGCTCGCGCCGAAGGAGAAGCGCGAGGTCACGCTGGGCGTGAACCTGCCGAAGCCCGGGCCGCTGAAGCCTATCGCTTCGGGGGCCGGCGAAGGGGATGCAGGCGTATCCGCGGGGCGGCGCGCGCTGACATACACGGTCGGCGGGCTGGGTGTCGCGGGGCTCGCGGTGGGCGGGGTGATGGGGGCGCTCGCGCTCGGGGCGAAGGGGACGATGGACGAGCACTGCGGGAGCGCCATCGGTCAGAGCAATGCGCGGGTGTGCGACGCGGCGGGGCTCGACGCGGTGGACCGGGTGAAGACCATGGGCCTCGTGAGCACGATCGGGTTCGCGGTCGGGGCTGTGGGCGTGGGGACGGCGGTGGTGCTGCTGGTGACGGAGCCGGGGGGGAGCGAGAAGGGCGGGGCAGGAACGACGACGGCGACGGACACGCGAGGGGGCGCGGGCGATGCGGCAGCCGGGCCGAGGACGAGGCCGGGAGCGCCCTGGGTGAGCGCCGGGGTGCTGTCGGCAGGGCCGCTGGGAGCGCTGCTGGGAGCGCGGGGAGTGTGGTGACGGTCAGGGTTGGTGGGCGCGTGCTCCTGGCCGACGGTGCCTCGCCCGGAAGCTGACGGGCTCCCGCAATCCGGCTAGGTTCGCGGCATGAAGGCTGCGGACGTCAAGGAGCGCGCCCGCCTCGGCGAGGACACGCGCACCGAGTTCAAGAGCGTCGCCAATCCCAGAGGGCTCATCGACACGGATGCCGCTGCCAAGACCCTCTGCGCGCTGGCCAACTCCGGCGGTGGCGATCTGTTCGCGGGCGTTGAGGACGACGGCAGGCTGAGCGGCGTCGGCTCTCCCCAGCAGGCAGATCGGGTGATCCAGCACCTCGCAGACGTCGCTCAGAAAAACCTGCAGCCTTCCCTCCTCTGCAAGCTCCTGAAGGTGGAGGTCGACGGCGCCCTCGTGGTCGTGGTCCGAGTCCCCGGCTTCAGCCCTGATCGTCCATTCCGCGCGGGCTCTCGCTACTACGTGCGCGATGGCAACCGGTCCCGCGAGGCCACGCGCCCGGAGCTGGTGCGGATCCTCCAGTCGTCGACGGACCTGCACTTCGACGAGCAGCCCATCGATGACGCCACGCGCGACGACCTCGATCCCGACGCGATCCGCTCCTTCATCATGGAGACCTATCCCGGCCTCCTCCACAACCAGACCGACCGCTACCTGCGTGCCATCAAGGCCATCGATCCCGACGGCGTACCCACGATCGCCGGGGCTCTGCTCTTCGCTCGCGAGCCGCAGCTCTTCTTGCTCGATGCGTACATCACGGTGATCCGCTTCCATGGCACCGTCATCTCCTCCGAATTCCGGGACCGCCAGGAGATCCGCGGCCGCGTCCAGGACCAGCTCGAGCACGCCTTCACTTTCCTCGATCTCAACGTCCCCTCGCCTTCGGTCGTGATCGGCACCACCCGCCGCGAGCTGGGCATCCCACGCGTCGCGCTCCGCGAGGCCGTGGCCAACGCCCTCACCCACCGCGACTACCGCGTGACCTCCCAGATCCTGATCTACGTGTTCGACGACCGCGTGGAGATCATCAACCCTGCCGAGCTGCTCAACCAGCTCACCCTCGACGGTATCCAGCTAGGCGGCGTGAGCCAGAGGCGCAATCCCTACCTCGCGGGCGCCCTCGCTCGCCTTTCTCGCAAGGAGAATGCAGGCATCGGCGTGCCCGAGATGATCCGCAGCATGACCGACCGGGACCTGCCAGAGCCGGAGTTTTCCCTGGCGGATGGCCGCTTCCGGGTGATCCTCCGCTACGCTTCCTCCACGTGAGATGACCACGCCGACTTCCCTCCTGAGCCTCGTCCGGATCGCGCTCGCGCATCCGCCCTCGCCCGAGGCGCTGGCAGAGCCCGAGGGGATGGCGCGTCGCACCCGCTACACCCGTGGCGTGGAGGCCATCGCCCGGGCGTTCGGGGTGACCGAACCGCTGACATGGGAGGGTGATGCGGTCACCCTAGGGGTGACCGGCGAGAGCCTCGGAGAGCGCGCCTGGCAGCTCGCGTTCGCCCTGTGGCAGCGTGCCTGGCTGGAGCTGCAGATACCCACGCGCATCGTCGCGCACGTGGGCCAGGCAGCGTGGCTGGAGGACCCGGGCACTTTCCAGGGCCCTGGCGTGGAGGCGTGCGCGAAGCTCGAACGGCTCGCCCCCGAGACCGCGATCCTGGTCAGTGAGGAGGTGTTCCTGGCGCTCCGTGAGGACGAGCGGGTGACGCTGACCCTCGCAGGCGTGACCATGGGCGACACCCTGCCCATGTACGTCTTTCCAGCGGCGGCCGTGGCCAGGATCGATCGTACAGCGCTGCGCTCGGACGACGGTCTGCGTCTCTGGGACAGCCTGCGCGCTTACGCGCGGAGCCCCGAGGTGACCCGGCTGCGCTACGTGGGGCTTCGCCTGCAGCGCCGGGAGCCTCCGGCGCTGGATCTGATGGAGGTCTTCGAGCCGCTCCGGGTGGAGCCGAGCGGCCGCAGGACGCCGGTGCAGCGCGAGGTGCTCACCGCGGTCCTGAAGCAGTCGGCGCTCTCCTCGGCAGGAGCGTCGCCGTTTGCCGGCGTGTCCCGCGACCTCTCACGCGCCGCGCCGGTCGGAGAAGCGCGCGACTTCCACGAAGCCTTCCAGCAGAGCCACAGCCTGGTGGTGCTCGGGGATCCGGGCACCGGGAAGACGACGCTGCTCCGCTGGCTGGCGGCTGCCACTGCCCAGGGAGGAGCTGCGACGCATGGCCTGCTCGGTGTGTACGAGCGACGGCTGCCGCTGCTGCTGAGCGTGGGACGCCTGGCGGAAGTCCGACGCGAGCTGGGAGACGAGGCTCCGGCACTGGAGGCGATCGTGCGGTACCTGGCAAACCGCCGCGCCGCATCGCTCGTCGACCTGCGCGCCTTCCTTCCGGCGGCGCTCGAAACCGGCCAGTGCCTCGTGTTGCTCGACGGTCTGGACGAGGTGCGCGCCGAGGAGCGCCAGGACCTCTATCGCTGGATCGAAGCGTTCGCGGCGGTGTACGCCGACAATCGCTTCATCGTGACCTCCCGGCATGTGGGCTACACCGGCATCGAGCTGCCCCGCAGCAGCGAGTGGGCACTGCTACCCCTGACCGACGCGCAGGTAGACCATTACGTGCGCACCTTCCACCGGCATTACATGGCCTGGGAGCTGGGGGTGCGGGAGGACGCCAGGGCCGATGAGGAAACCCATCGCCTCCTCACCGCCATCGGGGCCAACCAGCGGCTCGCTGGCCTCGCGCGCAACCCTTTCCTTCTCTCGGCGCTCACCCTGGTCCAGCGGGCCGAGGGGCGCCTCCCACGTCACCGCGTGCAGCTCTACGAGCTGTTCGCGCGGGCGCTTTGCGAGACCTGGGGCCAGGCCCGCCGCCTCGTGGCGGGACAGGACACCAGCGAGCCTGATCTCGATTACGAGCAGGAAGCGCTGCCCATTCTCGGGCGGCTCGCGCTGGCGATGCACGAGGCGCATCCCACCGGTGTTGCTCCGGAAGCCTTCGTGCTCACCACGCTGGAGAGCGCCATGCGCGACCTGGGCCGGGCCGAGGGTGACGAGGCGAAGCGAGCGGCCCGGGAGTTTCTGCGGAAGGCCGGCGAGGAAGTGCAGATCCTGGTGGAGCGCGGGGCGGGTGCCTGGGGGTTCCTCCACCTCACCTTCCAGGAGTTCTTCGTGGCGGCGGGGCTGCACGCGGAGGAGCGCTTCGAGGAGGTGGCGCTGGCGCACCTTTTTGAGCCCCGCTGGGAGGAAGTGCTGCGGCTCGGGGTGGGGTATCTGGTGCTCGTCCAGAAGCGGCCAGTGAGCGCAAGGAAGTTCGTGGAGCAGGTGCTCGCGACGAAGATCGAGGGGGAAGACAGCTACATCACCGAGGCGCTCGAAAAGCAGGTGCCCCTCGCGACGCTGCTGATGACCGAGGCCGGAGATGCGGTGGGTCGGGCGCGCCAGGAGGAGATCCTCGCTCGGTTCGTCACGTGGGTGTTGAAGCAGGCTCAAGGTAGGGCACATCGCGTGCTCACGGAGCTCGCCTCCACGGAGGTCGCCGCAGCGCTGGGGCAGCAGCTCATCCGTCACCTCGCCATTGAAACAGAGGTCGTCAGTGCGGCCAGCGCGCTCGGAGCCATGCGATTCCGAGGGGCTGTCGCGCCGCTCGTCAATCTGCTGAGATCGTCGAACGATGCCGCTGTCGCGGCCGCGGGCATGGCCCTCTCCATCCTGGGAGACAGGAGCGCCGCAGAGCCGCTCCTGAGCATGGGTCGACAAATGAAATCTGCAGCCAGCGGCACCGCGCTCTTCGCGGTTCATGCTCTCGCACCGGACCTTCTTGAGGATGCCTTCAACAAGGCGCTCACGACCATCGACGACGGCGCTTCTGCCCAGTTCGTGGAGTTCTTCACCCTGATGGGCACACCCGACCAGAGGAGACGCGCCCTGCAGGCGCTCGGAAAGCTCCACGAGCAAGCTTTCATCGACGTGCTCTTCGGCATGATCAGACCTGTCATGGATCTCGCGACGGCGTCGCTACGCGAGGGGCCAGCGCGTTCGGAGTACATCGATCAAGACGTCTCGCGCTTGCTGCAGAGCAAGGAGTTCAACGTCGTTCAACAGACCACCACGCTCCTCACGATGAGCATGCTGATGAACAAGCTTGGCGGAGGCGCTGCGCAGCACCCGGGCCTGCCAGGGGACGGAGCCCCCCTGACGCGCCTGGAGCAGGCGATTCGCCAAGGCTTGCTCACGGTTCCCGAGGACGTCGTTTCAGCGCTCAAGCTGATGCCACACGACCAGGCCCTCGAGGTAGGTCTGACATTCGCGCGCGCGAATCCAACTGGCGTTGAGGTGTGGGTATACCTTGCGGAGCTGGGCCAGCGAGAAGCCATCACGCCACTCACAGGAGCGCTCGCCGGCACGTTGGCCGAGGAACAGCGGAAGATGATCCTGGAGGCTCTCTGGAAGCTGTCCGAGCACGCGCCACCCGACCGGCACTCTCCCGAGACGCACGAGCGACGCTCTGCCTCGGCAAGTCATTCGTAGCCGACGACGCACGCCGATCATGCAGCGGCAGCGCAATCGCTGCATGCCCCTGCCCCCGGTGGGACATCGCACGTCGCCCTTGCTCGCGCTGGGCCCCGTCCTTCTTTGGACATTCCTCGGCCTCTCGGCTCTACTGGCGTCCGCCGCCCGCCACGGTCAGCCGACGTGGTGACGTGCACGGGCCCCGCGTGACGGGGCATCCAGAGCGCCCCTGGGGTGGGGTGCTCCCCTTGCGAGAACAACACCATGACCTTGAAGATTCTGTCTGCCGTCGCACTCACCGCCTGTCTCGTGGGCTGTCAGTCGGGTGACAAGCCTGCCGGTGCTGCGCCGGGGGCGGCACCTGGGGCGGACACCACAAAGCCGACGGCGGCCGGCGCGAAGACCGAAGAGGGGAAGTCAGACACCATCGTGGGGGGCGGGAAGGCGACGAAGCTGCCGAAGCTGAACCTCCAGATCGACGTCCCAGTGGATTCGGCGGTGACGGATGCCATCGTGGGCGAGGGGCACATGATCATGGGGGCCTCGGCGCCGCTCAACGTGAGCCCGGCGAAGCCGGACAAGCCGAAGACCATCGACGAGATGAAGAAGGACATCGAGATGTTCAAGCCCCTGAACATCAAGACGGAGAGCCTCGAAGATGGGTGGGTGGTCACCTTCGAGAACGAGGGGTCGATGGGGAAGAACTACTGGGCGACCGTGCGGCGGGACATCGGCGGCAAGGCGTACATCTGTGACACGTCGGTGGGGCAAGAGAAGCAGCGCGATGCGGCCGTCACGGCCTGCAAGACGCTGCGGCAGTAAGGCGGCGTGACCGGGCGCGGGGGTCTACGGATCTCTGCGCTGGCGAGGGTCGCTGCGTCTGCGCGCGTCTCTGTGCGCGTCGGGGCTCGCCGAGGGCGCGCTCAGTCCGGGAAGCGGGCCACGAAGGCCTGCTGGATCTGCACGGCGGGGTCGGTGGCGGTGGCGAGCTGGGAGGGGCGGTAGCCGCTCTGGATGCGGAGGACGGCGACGTCGCGGCCATCGACCTGGAAGCGGATGCGCCAGTCCTTGACGGCGAGACGGAAGGCGTCGCCGTCGCGCTTGATGCGGCGGTAGGGGTGGGGCTGGGGGCCAAGGGAGAGGGCGCGGGTCACGGGGGTCCTGAGATCCACGGCGTGGTGCTCTTCGAGCCAGGCGGATTGCTCGGCGGCGAGCGGGGACCAGGTGACGCGGAAGCCGGGCTCGGGGTCAGGGGTGGGGATGGACGCGCCAGGGGTGCCCTCGGAGGAAGGGTCCTGGGCGAGGGGGGTGAGCCAGCCGGTGCGGGAGGAGGGGAAGGCGTCGGCCCAGGGGACGTAGGGCTTGATGTCGAGGATGGGGGTGCCGTCGATGAGGTCGAGGTCGCGCACGTGGAGGGTGAGGCCGTCGACGGCGTCGAGGCGGAGGACGCTGAGGCCGATGGGGTTGGGGCGGTGCGGGGAGCGGGTGGAGAAGACGCCGCGGCGCTGGCCGGCGCTGCGGGGGGGGAGCACCTTGGGGCGCCACACGCCAGGGGGGTTCAGGTGGAAGAGGAAGACCACCCAGATGCGCTCCCAACCTTCGAGATCGGAGAGGGCGTGCTCGTAGTTGAGGGCGGGGTAGAGCTCGATGGTGCCGGGGATGTCGTGCGCGGCGTAGGGCTGGCGCGGGGCGCTCACGCGGTCGGGGTGCGGGGTGCGGGCGACGCCGATGGGGGTGAGGGAGATGGGAGCGATGGGGGGGAGCATGAGAGATCAGGCGGCGCGCTGCTCGGGCACGAGGTGCAGCGCGCGGCGTGGAGTGACGAAGGTCAGGGCGTGGCCTTCTGGCCGAAGAGGATCTTCTTGGCTTCCTCGTCCATGTTCGGTTGCTGGCGCAGCTCGGCGCCGGCGGCGAGGCCCTTCTCGACGGAGGGGCGGGCCTTGAGGGCCTCGAACCAGCGCTTGAGGTTCGTGAAGTCTTCGAGCTTCTGGCCCTGGTTCTCGTAGGGCACGACCCAGGGGAAGGCGGCGAAGTCGGCGATGGAGAGGTCACCGGCGAGGTACTCGCGGTCGGCGAGGCGCTTGTTCATCACGCCGTAGAGGCGGTTCACTTCGTTGGTGTAGCGGGTGATGCCGTACTCGATCTTCTCGGGGGCGTAGTGGCGGAAGTGGTGCGCCTGTCCGGCCATGGGACCGAGGCCGCCCATCTGCCACATCACCCACTGGAGGGCCTCGAAGCGGCCGCGGACGTCCTTCGGGAGGAGCTTGCCGGACTTGTCGGCGAGGTAGATGAGGATGGCGCCGGACTCGAAGACGGAGACGGGCTCGCCGCCGCCCGGGGGGTCGTGGTCGACGATGGCGGGCATGCGGTTGTTGGGGCTGATGGCGAGGAAGTCGGGCTTGAACTGCTCACCGCGGCCGATGTTCACGGGGATGAGCTTGTAGGGCAGCCCGATCTCCTCGAGCATGATGGAGATCTTCCAACCGTTCGGCGTGGGCCAGTAGTAGAGGTCGATCATGGTTCGCTCCGCGTTGCGCCGCCTGCGCGGCGGATGTGCCGAGAAGGCGGCGAGCTGGACTTTCGTGACATGCCGTCCGCGGCGCGGCAACGTCGGGATGCTGGGTCGGGGGGGCGCGGCGGTGATCGCGCTGCTCACGCTCGCGGGGATGCCCGCAGAGGCTGCTGCGGAAGGGGCGTCGGAGCCACGGGTGCGGGCGACGTTGCCGTGGGTCGCGACGCAGCTCGTGCCGAGCGCGGAGTGGCTGGTGTCGAATGCGGGGGTACGGTTCGGGGCGCGGTGGCAGGTGACGCCGCTGCTCTACTCGTTCGGGATCGATCCGCGGCTGTCGCCGTGGCGGGTGCTGGTCGCGGAGCCGATCGTGCGGCACGCGGGGTCGGTCGAGCTGTACGGGTCTCCGGCGTACCTCGCGGGGGGAGGGACGCTCGGGAACCGGTGGCTGCTGCGGGCCGGGGTGCGCGCGTACCTGCCCATCCTGGATCGGGGGGAGTACCTGTCGATGTCGGTGGGCGGGGCGGCGCTCTACCACCGGGACCAGGCGGGGATGGCGTACGAAGCGGGGCTCTACACGCTGTTCGGGTTCCTCGGGGTGCAGGTGTCGCACGTGCCGACGCCGGGGCTGCGCATGACGACGGTGACCCTCAACGTCCGGTACTTCTGAGGCCTGCCATGGGACGTGCGCGGTACTTGCTCCTGGCCTTCTCGCTGCTCGGGGCGTCGTCGTGTGCGGTGTCGGGGATCCTGACGCGCAACCTGTCGCCGCTGTTCGAGACGCCGAGGGAGGTGAAGAACAAGGTGCGGGAGCCCTTCCGACCGGAGGCGCGGCTCGCGGTGCTGTGGGTGGGGCATGCGACGGCGCTTGTGCAGATCGGGGACAAGGTGATCCTCACCGATCCGGTGTTCACGTCGACGGTGGGGATGGTCTCGAAGCGGTTCGTGGAGCCGGGGCTGGATCCGGAGAACCTGCCGCCGGTGGATGCGGTGCTCATCTCGCACATGCACTTCGATCACCTGTCGCTCGGCTCGCTGGAGATGATCGAGGACAAGACGAAGGTGGCGTTCGTGCCGCGGGGGGGGCTCGTGTACGTGCCGCCGTTCCGGTTCGAGACGGTAGAGCTGGGGCCGTGGCAGACGTGGGAGCGAGGGGGGCTCAAGGTGACGCCAACGCCGGTGGTGCACAGCGGGTTCCGGTACGGCATCGACCGGGACTGGATGACCGAGACCTTCACCGGGTACGTGGTGGAGTACGACGGGATCCGCGTCTACTTCGGGGGGGACACGGCGTACGACAAGGACATGTTCCGGGAGACGGGGAAGCGGTTCCCGGGGATCGATGTGGCGCTCCTGCCGATCGCGCCGATCGCGCCGCGGGATTTCATGGTGTCGAAGCACGTCGACCCGACCGAGGCGGTGCAGATTTACCAGGACCTGGGGGCGCGCTGGATGGTGCCGATCCACTACGACACCTTCGTGAACTCGCTCGACGAGCGGGGAGATGATCTGCGGGTGCTGCGGAAGGTGATGGCCGATCGCAAGCTGACGCAGAACGAGGTGCAGATCCTCGCCCACGGGGAGCAGCGGGTGTTCCTGCGGCGCCCGGCGCAGGAGGGCAGCAAGCCCGCGCAGGGTGAGGCGCAGCCACAGAGCCTGCGTCGCTGACGCTGAGAAGGAGTGGCAGCAGAGAGGGCGACGCCGGGGAGGATGATGCCGGAGAGGGCGACGCCGGGGGAGAACGACGCCGGGGGAGAATGACGCCGGGAAGGGTCAGCGGATGTCGAGCGCGGCGAGCGCGGCGATGTGCGCGGGGCCGGTGCCGCAGCAACCGCCGAGGAGGGTGGCGCCGGCGGCGAGCCAGGTGCGGGCGCGGGCGGCGTAGGCGAGGGCCGCACGGGAGGTGGCGTCGGCGAAAGGTGGCGTGCGCGAGGTGGCGCTGACGAGAAGTGGCGTGCGGGCTCTCTCCCAGCCCATGCCTTCGTCGACTGTGCCGGCGTTGGCGTAGGCGCCGAAGGGGACGCCGGCGCCTGCGAGTTGCTCGACGTAGGGGAGCGTGCGGGAGGCAGGGATGCAGTTGACGAGGACGGCGGAGGCGCCGCAGGCTACGGCTTCGCGGGCGGCTTGGCCGACCTGCGTGGGGGTGAGGAGGTCGGCGTCGGGGCCGGCGGTGAACGAGACCCACACGGGGAGGCCAGTGGCGACGGCCTCGGTGACGGCCACGAGGGCCTCACCCACCTGTGGGAAGGTCTCGCAGAGGAGGAGGTCGACGCCGGCGGTGGCGAGGACCTGGGCGAGGGCGCGGTGCTCGGGGGCGGGATCGGCGGGGCTCAGGTCGGGGCGGTAGCAGTCTTCGAGGGGCGCGATGCTGCCGGCGACGCGGTGATGAGGGGGTACGGCGGCGCGCGCCAGGGCCACAGCGCGGGCTGCGAGGGTTGCCCAGGCAGGCCCGGCCTGGCGGGGCCGGGTACGGAAGGTGTTGGTGGTGTGGAGGGTGGCGCCGGCCAGGGCGTAGTCGCGGTGGATGGCCTGGATCACATCGGGCGCCTCCGTGATGGCGGCGGCGCTCCATAGAGGAGGAGGGGTGGCTATGCCCCTGGCGTCGAGTTCCGTGCCCAGAGGTCCGTCCAGGAGGATCATCGGGGGGTGTTCGGAGCGCGTGCGATCTCGATCGGGCAAATGCGCAGCGGAACCGTCCGCTGACGCATCGTAGTGCTCAGAAGCATGAGCCGGGATGGCGTCAGGAGCGGATCGGAGCCGATCAACCTACCTCGGAGCATGTGGGAGCATTGAAATTCGGGGGATCGAGGGAATGGACTTGTCATGTCCACCCTACCTCCCCCAACATCCCGAGTTGGAACTCTTAACCCTTCGTCGTGCAACAGGGTCCAGGGCATCGTTGACGAAGGTGGGATGGACCCGGGGAGCAAGAGCCCCCCGCACGATGTGAAAAGGGATCTTTGGTCAGGTTCGGGAGATTTAGGAAGGGCGTCCCATGATTCGACAGTCCATGAGCATCATGAAGTCACTGCTTCTCGTTAGCACCCTTGCGTTCGCTGTCGCTGGCTGCACCAGCGAGAGTGGTGACGAGGGTGAAGACACGACTCCGGATGGGGTTGTGAATGAGCGCGTCACGGCGGAAGACGTCCAGGCGCTGCCTGCGGGCCAGAAGCTTGAGCTGAGCCTGAAGGACGACACCGTCTTCTACTTCGACTACCGGAAGCCCATTGACTTCGCCCGGGTCGAGATGACGGCTGGCGATCACAAGTTCACGATGGAACAGCACATCGGGGACCTGCAGAACGTCGACTACGGCACGAGCGTGCCGGTGGACCTCACCGACTCGCCCGACAACCAGTTCCGTATCTCGTCGAACCCTGCGAACTTCGGTCAGCTCACGGCTGACGAGGTCGAGGTTCTGAAGCGCGAGGGCTACTTCTACAAGGAGCTGTCCAGCGATCAGGCGAAGGCGCAGACGACTGGCGAGAACTGTACCTACGGGACCTGCGAGGTCTGCGGACCTCCGCCCGGCGCAGAGAGCTGCAACTGGTCGCCCAGCTCGCCTTGCGTTTGCACCTACGAGCTGCACGAGTGGTGCGACTGATCGCTGCGAGGCGATCGGTGACTGGCTGAGCGCCGCCGCCTTCGGGCTGGCGGCGTTCGCCGTTTGTGGGCCCTGCGTTCACCTGATCCAGAGGGCGCTGTCATCACGCGCACGCAGCAGCACGCGCATCTCGTCACACGCCACGCTCACGCTTAGCAACGCGCACGGTCCTCGCGCGGCACGCTCAAGCGCACTCTTCGCAGCACGCGCCTGGTCCTCTTCACGCACGCTCTTCAGCAGCACGCGTCCGGTCCCCTTCACGCGCACTCTTCAGCAGCACGCGTCTGGTCCTCTTCACGCGCCATCTCCGCAGCACGCGTCCGGTCCTCGCGCCATGCTGTTGCGCAGCGCGAGGGGGTAGCGACCATAGGGAGCGTAGGGACCTTGGGTCCCTGCTCCTGGGTACGCAGTACTGCGCAGTACTAGCCGCGGACGAAGACCCAGATGGAGTCGGCGGATTCGAGGGGGGCGCGCTTGTAGAACAGGGATACGTCGACGTTGCGGGTGACGTGGCGCAGGTAGAACACGAAGCCGAAGGTGGCTTCGAGTTCGCGGCGGGCCACGCCTTCGCGGAAGCGACCGTGGAAGGATTTCACCTTCGTGCAGGGAGCGACTTCGGTGAAGAAGTTGCGACCGACCACGTCCTCGCGCTTACGGCGGGCCTGCTTCTCCTCGTACAGGTTGTACGACAGGATGTTGCCCTCGCGGTCGAGACGGATGATCCCGAAGGGTTGCTGATCGAGGCCTTCTTCATCCAGGTCGGTCACTCGGATGTCGAACTCGAACGCGCCAGACGAAGGCACTGCCGCCTGATCGCGCGGCTCACGCGGAGGTGTGATGTCGAGACCCATCGGCATGGTGCGGTTCTCCCCGCCATTTGCAGGCGTTATGATGAGGCATCATACGGATGGGGACGGGTCGAACCATCCGGCCGCTCCTGATCCTCACGTCCGGGTCTGCAGACTTTATCCAGGGACCGAGCGCGAGCGGAGGCGGATGCACGTGGGCGATCGTGGTGGGAAGCGTCGCACTTCGTTGCTGTGTGTGACGCGCACGATCATGAGCTTCGGTGCTGCTGCGTGTGCGCCAGCACGGCTTCGTGCGGCGCGCAGAGAGCGCGCCAGCTTTCAACAGCGGCGGTGGAAGGAAGGGGCCAGCGCGGCTTCGTTCAGCGCGCGTACCACCTCTTGAGGGTGGTCAGAGCGTCAGCACGCCGCCGTTGCCGTGCACGTCGCGGATCTCCACGGAGACAGCGTCGGTGATGTCGGCGGCGGCGAGTGGGATGGAGGCGGTGCTGGCGGTGTCGGGCGTGATGTCAAAGGCCTGCATCGGACCGCTGGCAAACGTGACTGTCACGCTCCAGGGACCGAGCAGGGGCACGTCGACGTCGCTCGGACCTTCGCGGAGGGCGCGCAGACCAGGGGCGCTGCCGAGCAGTGCGACCACGTCGATGGCGGAGGCGGACCGGATGGCGGAGGACGTCGCGGCGAGGGGCGCGGCGTCGACCTGGAAGGGGTCCGAGGTGAAGTCGTAGGTGGTGGGGCCTGAGCTGCTCTGGGCTGCGCCGCGCACGTGGAAACGGTAGCGGCCGAGGGGGAGAGAGAACGGCTGCGCGGGGGTGGCGTACGAGAACGGATCGGCGGGGACGGGCTGCCACACGGCGCCGTAGATGTGGTGGGTGGGGACCTCGGCGTCGAGAGGGTCGGGGGTGTAGGTGATGACCACGGCGCCGTCGGCGGTGCTCGCGGGGCGGCCGTGGGCGTCGAGGAGGGGCTCGAACACGTCGGGCTCGGTCTCGCGCTCGATGATTACCTCGGGGTTGTCGATGGCCGGGTCGCCGCCGGTCCAGGCGAGGCGCGCGGCGCCGACGGCGCGGGAGATGGTGGTCGGCGCGGTGGCGGCGGTGTCGGCGGTGTCGGGCCAGAACATGGGGGCGTCGCCGGTGAAGACGGTCCCGTGGTCGCTGGTGATGGAGGGCTCGATGGGGGTGGTGATGGGGTAGGTCCAGTCGAGCCAGCGGGAGCTGCCCACCTCGGGGTCCTCGCGTTCGGCGGTCCAGGCGATCGTCGCGGATTCGAGCACGCCGTCGATGACGGCTTCGCCTTCGAGGGGGCCCCAGATGTTGATGCTCGGCTCGTAGCCGCCGGCCACCCAGTCCTCGGCGGTGAGGAGGTAGCCGAGGTGGTCGTCGGCGTAGCCGATGAGCAAGGTGCGCTCGGGACCGGCGGGGGAGCGGCTGCGGAGGTAGTGGGCGAAGGGGGCGGTGGGCTCGCCAGGGATGCCGAGGAGGAGCCAGTCGCCGGAAGGGGTGCCGGAGATGCGGATGGCGCTGCCGGTGGCGCGGATGGAGTCGCAGAGCGGCACGGGGATGTCGGTGTTCACGCCCTCGAAGAGGCCGAAGACGAGGTCCTTGCCGAGGGTGAGCTCGAGGCAGGAGTTGTACGGGGGGATGCTGCGCGCGCCAGGGATGGGGGCGAAGGAGCCCGCGTCGGGGTCGCCGCAGAGGCCGGCGCCGGCGTTGGTGTTGAACTCGTCGACGGGGGTGGCGATGCGGCCGCGCTCGTCGAGGAGCACGCCATCGGCGACGAACTCGGGGTCGGGGTTCACGGGCGCGTAGCTGAGGAGGGTGTCGTCAGGGCGGCGGACCTCGATGTCGTGGCCGATGTAGAACGTGCGGGTCACGACCTCGAGGGCGGCGTCGGCGCCGGTCTCGATGCCCTCGACGAGGGGGGCGAGGAGGGTCGCCGCGCGGGCGCCGACGGTCTCGATACGGGGGATGTCGAGGCAGCGCGTGCCGTCGGGGCAGGCGGCGCGTCCCTCCTCGCCCGCGGGGGAGACGTCGCCCGCGGCGCCTTGCAGGTGGAGGACGGGGTAGCCGAGTTCCGCGGAGAGGGCGCGGGAGATGCCGCCGATGACGTCGGTGGAGGCGATCATGTTGCTGTCGCCGCCGATGGTGCCGTGGATGGGGACGTTCACCAGGGCGGCGAGGGGGGAGCCGTCGGCGCGATCGACGCGCAGGGCCCAGACGGTGGCGTCCTTGCCGCCGTGGGCCGCCTCGCCGTGGGGGTCGAGGATGGCGTCGTTCTCGCCGCGGCGGTCGCGGTTCACGGTGTCGGAGGGGTCGAAGTCGGGGTCGACGGCGACGCCGATGCGCGCGGGCTCGAGCGCGGCGACGGCGTCCTGGATCGCCTTGGCCATGGCGCCGAGCACGCGGTCGGCAAGGGCGCGGTGGGGGGCGTCGACGCCGGGCATCAGCACCAGGCTCGGTTGCCAGCCGGCCCAGGCGCCGTGGCTGTGAGAAGCGGAGATGAGGATCCGGCCGCGGAGGGAGCCGTCGGGGGCGGCGAGCGACTCCAGCTCGAAGAGGGTGTTCTCGTTGAGGAGGGGCGCGTCGATGCGGAGGATGATCACCCGCTCGTCGCCGGCTTCGAGGGCGAGGGCCTCGGCGCGGAGGGCGTCGTGCACGCCGATGGAGGGGATCATGCCGGTGACGAAGCGGCCAGCGCGGTCGTCGACGGGCGCGCCGCCGAGAGCTGGGGTGCGCGAGGCGTAGCCGCCGAGGGGTGCGCCGATGGGCATCGGGAGGATGACGGAGCCCATGCCGGCGCGCACCGGGGCGGGCGTGTTGGCGGGGAGCGCCTCGCGCGTTGGCGGAGTCTCGAAGGTGCAGTGGGCAGGGTCGCGGCCCGGAGGATCGGGCGGGATCTCGGGATCCGGCTTGGTGTCGGAGGAGGAGCAAGCGCCTGCGCCGAGGGCGAAGGCCGCGCGGGCGATCCAGCGGCGCCGGGCCGGATTCAGGGGGATCATGGTGCCCTCACGGTACGCGATTTCGCGCCGGAGGGGCACGCGGGTGGCGGGTCGCGCGGCGGTGGGATCAGCCGAGGGGTTTGCCGCCGGTCACGCCGAGGACCTCGCCGTTGATGTAGGACGACTCGTCGGAGGCGAGAAAAACGAACGCAGGCGCGAGCTCACCGGGCTGGGCGGGGCGCTTCATGGGAGAGTTCTTGCCGAACTCGGAGTTCTTCTTCGCGTCGAACGACTGGATCACGAGCGGCGTCCACACCGGGCCGGGCGCGACGCTGTTGACCCGGATGCCGCGCTCGATGAGCGACTCGGCGAGGCCCTTGCTGAAGGCGACGATGGCGCCCTTGGTGGTCGCGTAATCGAGGATCTCGGCGCTCGGCAGGTAGGCCTGGACCGAGGAGACGTTGATGATGGAGCTGCCCTTCGTCATGTGGGGGAGCGCGTGCCGGACGAGGTGGAACATCGCGATGATGTTGACGCGGAAGGTGCGCTCGACCCGTGCGGCGCCGATGTCCTCGAACTTCTCGACCGACTTGCCCTGCTCGGCGGCGTTGTTGACGAGGATGTCGATGCGGCCGAAGTGCTTGACAGTCGCGTCGACAAGGCGCTTGCACTCGGACTCCTCCACGAGGTCCACCGGGATCAGCACGGCCTTGCGCCCCGCCTCCTCGACGGACCGCTTCGCGCCCTCGGCGTCCTCCTGCTCCTCGCGCAGGTAGGCGATGGCCACGTCGGCGCCCTCGCGGGCGAAGGCGAGCGCGACGGCCCGGCCGATGCCGCTGTCACCGCCGGTGATCAGGGCGACGCGATCCTTCAAGCGCCCGGTGCCCTTGTAGGTGTCCTCGCCGTGATCGGGCCGGGGGTCCATCCTGGACTCGAAGCCAGGGCGGTCCTGCTCCTGGGGGGGAAACGGGGGCTTCGGCTCGCGGTCCTTCGGATCGCTCTTCGCTGCGGGCTCTTTCATCGGTCTCATCCTCTCCTCGGACCGCGTGTCGCGCGGCTGCGCGAACCATGGCCGAAGGGGGCACGCGCTGCCTTCAGGGCGGACCGGTTCGATGCGTGCGCCGCAGCCCGGAGGCGCTGGTACGGCGCGGCACTGAGGCGCGTGTGGAGGAGGGCCGCAGGGGTGAGACCGACGATGGCGCGGAGGTCAGGCGGCTCGAGGAGCGGGATCGAAGTACACGCCGCGCAGCCAGCGGGGGCCCGAGAACGAGGTCCGGGCGTGGAGCATGCGGTAGTTGTCGTAGATCACGAAGTCGCCGGGCTCGAGCTGGAAGCGGTACTGGTGCCGTTGGTCGCGGACGATGCGCGCGAAGCGGGAGTAGGCGCGGTACCAGGCCTCCATCTCGGCGAAGGGCCGGTGGAACGGGGCGAGGGTGAAGTAGGAGTACCGGGTCTGGAAGCCGTCCGGTCCGGCCATGGTGAGCAGGGGAGCGTCCACCACCCGCTCGAAGGACTTCTGCTTGCGGTGGAAGCGCATGGGGACGGTGGTGAGGAGCTCGAAGGCAGGGGCGTCGAGGGCCTGGAGCAGGCGCGCGGCGGCCAGGGCGTCGACGAGGAAGCTCTCCCCGCCCACGGTCGCGGGGCGGATGCACTGGAGGAGCTGGTAGCGGGGGGGGTGATCGAGGAATGGCTGATCGGTGTGCAGGTCGATGCCGGCGTCGGTGTAGCCGAGCTGGTCGGTGTTCTGGTTGGTGGTGTTGTCGGTGCGGAGGTCTTCGATGCGGCCGAAGTGGGTGACGATGAGGGACAGACCGGCCGCGGCGAAGGCGTCGATGAGCACGTCGGTGTCGTCCACCGGGGCGCGCCCGGGGGCGCTCGCGAAGCCTTTGACCACCGCGAGCCCGTCGCGGCGCAGGAGGTCGAGGCTGGCGCCGACCACGGAGGCGGGGTCGGGCTGCCGAGGGTCGTGGCTGGTGACGCGGGGGTCGTGGCTGGTGACGCGGGGGTCGCGCAGGTCGAGCGTGACGCGCGCGACGTCGGAGGGAGGCGTGGGGGTGGAGGGGCGGTCGGGCGCGTAGGCGTGCGCGCGCAGCCAGGCCAGGTCGTAGGCGCTGCGACGGCCCGAGGGTTCGTCCCACGCGATGAGGACGCGGGCGCCCGCATCGTCGAGGGTCACGCTGAGGGGCCGGATGTCGAGGGGAACCTCGGAGGCGTCGAGGGTGCGCTCGCCGGTCAGCGGGTGGCGATCGCCGTCGCACTGGTGGCGTAGCCAGAACCAGTGGAAGTCGGCGCGGGCAGGGGTGCCGGCGCCGAAGTGGACCTCCAGCCAGCCGTCGCAGGCCACGAGATGCGGCGCCGGGCGAGGCGCCGGGCGGGGGTGGGTGGAGGGGTCGAGACTTACCGCTTCAACAGACACGTATCTTTGATAACGGACGGTCGCGTCCGCCGTCAACAGACACACATCCTGGATAACGGAGGGGGCGAGGCCGTGAACGGCGTCGCCCGAGTGTCATCTCGGAAGGCGGCGTGGCGTCACACCGGGGGGCGGAACGACATGCGCCGACCCCGGGGTTGCGCGCTCCCCTGGCTGGCGGAGGCGTCGTCCGAGCTGCGCGGGGAGCTACTCGCGGACCCCTGGGCCTGAGGACGGGGGCTGCCGTGCTGGGGGCGGGGGCCACCATGCTGGGGGCGAGGGCCGGCGCTCTGCGGGCGGGGACCGCCGTGCTGGGGGCGAGGGCCGGGACTGCCCTGGTGGCGAGGAGGACCGCCACCACCTTGCTGGGGGCGCCTGCCGTGACCCGGAGGGCCGGAGGGGCGGGAACCCGGGCCAGGGCCGCGGTCCGGGGCGAAGGACCTCGCCGGGGCGGCCGCGGAGATCTGCGAGCGGTAGGGGTGGTCCTCCACGACGGGCACGCGCATCCGGATCAGGCGCTCGATGTCGGTGAGGAAAGCGCGCTCCTCCTGGTCACAGAACGACAGGGCGACGCCCGAGGCGCCGGCGCGCGCGGTGCGGCCGATACGGTGCACGTAGCTCTCGGGGATGTTGGGCAGGTCGTAGTTGATGACGTGCGAGATGTCGTCGATGTCGATGCCACGCGCGGCGATGTCGGTGGCGACGAGGACGCGGGTCGCGCCGCGCTTGAAGTCCGCGAGCGCCCGCTCACGCGCGTTCTGGGACTTGTTGCCGTGGATGGCGGCGGCGCCGATGCTGGCCCGGCTGAGCTGATCGGCGACGCGGTTCGCGCCGTGCTTGGTGCGGGTGAAGACGATGGCCCGCCGGATGGTCTGGTCCTGGAGCACGTGCTCCAGGAGGGCGCGCTTGTCGGTGCGCTCGACGAAGTACACGCTCTGCTCGATACGCTCGGCGGTGGTGGCCACCGGCGCGACGGCGATCCGCTCGGGGTTGACCAGGATGCGCTCGGCGAGGTCGCGCACGTCGGGGGGCATGGTCGCGGAGAAGAACAGGGTCTGGCGCTTCTGGGGGAGCAGGGCGATGACCCGCTTGACGTCGTGGATGAAGCCCATGTCGAGCATCCGGTCCGCCTCGTCGAGCACGAGGACCTCGAGGCGGCTCAGGTTCACGGCGCCGTCGGACGCGAGATCGAGGAGGCGGCCTGGCGTCGCCACCATCACGTCGAGCCCGCGGCGGAGGGCGGCGATCTGCGCGCCCTTGCCCACGCCCCCGAAGATCACGGTGTTGCGCAGGCCGAGGTGGCGGCCATAGGCGGTGAAGCTGTCCCCGATCTGTGCGGCGAGTTCCCGGGTGGGCGTCAGCACGAGGGCGCGGATGGGGCGCGACCGACCTTCGGGAGGCGCGCTCCCGGCGAGGCGCTGGAGGATGGGGAGGGCGAAGGCGGCCGTCTTGCCGGTGCCCGTCTGCGCGCACGCGAGGAGGTCATGTCCCGCGAGGATCGGCGGGATGCCCTTCTGCTGGATGGGGGTGGGAGTGTCATATCCCTCGGCCGCGACGGCGCGGAGCAGGGGATCGATGAGCTTCAGATCCGAGAATTGCATGATGGATACGGGCGGCAGGATTAGCCCACCGGCACCGGAAAGTCGAGGAAAGGGCGTGGTCCGGCCCCCCCGCTTCAGGCCGATTTTGCGCGGTTTTGTTGCGCTCTACGCAGCCGCGTACCCGGGCGCGGGCCGCTGCTGGTGGGGCGCGAGGCGCGCGAGCTCCACGGGATCGTGGGCGCAGAAGAGCGTCACCTGGTCGCCGTGATCGCGCGCGAGCTCGCGCAGGCGCGCCTGGTTGTGCAGCCGCTTCTCGTGGTCGACCTCCATGAGCTGCTCGTAGAACCCGAGCACCCCGGGGCAGTGCGGCCCCGCGGGATCCACTTCGCCCCGGTAGAAGTAAGCGTCACCCGCGTGCAGGGCCCACTTGCCCTCGCCCTGCACGGCCACGGCGGCGTGGCCGCGGGTGTGGCCCGGCATCGGCACCATCAGCACCTCCGGGGGCAGGCCCGGCAGGTCACGCACGCACTCCAGGCCGAACCAGCGCTCGCCCCCCTCGGGCGCCGACGCGAGCGCCCAGTCCGGCCCGTGCTCCCACATCACGGACCGGTAACGCTCCCGCTCGACGAAGGTCGCGGGGGCCATCGCGGCGGCATGCTCGGCCCCGTACACGTGCACCTTGGCCCAGGGGAAATCCGCGAGGCCACCCGCATGGTCCAGGTCGAGATGCGTGAGCACGATGTGCCGCACGTCCTCCGGCTTGAAGCCGAGCCGCGTCACCTGCCGGATGGCCGTCTCGGCCTGGTCGAGGCGGGGCTGCATCATCCACACGAAGGGCGCCCCCATGCGCCTGTTCGGCGTCCGGATGTCCTCCAGCCCGAAGCCGGTGTCCACGAGAATGAGGCCATCGGGCCCCTCGACCAGCAGGCAGTGGCAGACGAGGGTGGTGCGCGTCCAGAGATCGCCTTCACCGCCGAGGTGCTCGCCCCCCAGTGGACACAGGGAGGTGCAGTTCAGGTGGTGGATCTTCATGCAGGCCCTCGTGCCGTGAGGTGCACGCAGAGGCAAGCGACATCCGGAAAAAAGGGAATCAGGGCGCCTCCCCGGAGAGCCCTGTTCCGCCCTCTGCGCTCCGCTGCGCTGCGGCACGGCCCGAGACGCGCGCACGGGGGAATGTTGCGACACCCCCACGGCGTTGACCGCTTCGCTGGGAGCGCCGAAGATCCCGGCCTCCTCACCTTCCGATGCGCTTCCTCATCGCCACCCTCGCCCTCGCCACCGCTGCCTGCTCCTCGGGCGGCTCCACATCCCCCCCTGACGCGGGCGCCACGCCGGGCGGCAGCAGCACGGCCGCCGCGACGCAGCCGGCACCGCAGGCCGCGTCCCGCAGACCCGCGCCGGTCCGCCAGGGAGGCACGATCGCCCGCGCCGTCACCGACGACGCCCTGTACGTGGCGGACGAGGACCACGGCGTCCTGCGCATCGTTCCCTTGCCTCTCGCGCCGGATCGCCCCGGCCTGGCGGTGACGCTCCCGGGTCCTCCCGCGCAGGTGCTGCCCCTCGACGGCCGGGTGCTCGTGACCATCCGCGACCCGGGCCTGCTCCTCGTGCTCCGCCCCGATCCGGCCGCGGGCCTCGTCGAGGCAGCGCGCGTCGCCTTGCCACTGGATGCCTGGGGCATCGCGATCACGCCCGACGAGAAGACGGCGCTCGTCAGCTCCGCGTGGACAGCGCAGGTCTCCGCCGTGGACCTCGACGCCCTTAAGGTGACCTGGACCGTCCCCGTCGCGCGCGAGCCGCGGGGCATCGCCATTCTCCCCGACGGCAGCGCCGCCTACGTGAGCCACCTCGTGGGCGCGGACCTCACCCGGCTCGACGGCCTCGCGAGCGCGCCCACGCCCCGCCGCGTCGCCCTGGCCGCGTCGCCGCTCCGCGCTCCTTCGGGCGTGCACCTCGCGGCCTCGCTGGGCTACGCGCTGGCGCTCTCGGACGACGGCCGCCGCCTCTTCGCAGCGCGCCACGCGCTCGGCGCCATGGGCCACGCGGCCTGGTTCGGGGCGGCCACGGTCGACGTCATGGTCCCCGGCCGTGACGAGGCGGTCGCGCCGCTCCACCAGGGAGGGCTGCCGGTCCTCAAGTCGGCGTTCGCCGAGCAGGTGCTCACCCCGGACAGCGTCATCACGGTCCCGGGCGCCACCGTCACGCCCTTCACCCAGCCGCGCGCCATCGTGTACCGCAGGTCGGCCCGCACCCTGCTCGTCGCTGCCGAGGGTGACGACCTCGTCGCCGAGCTGGACGCGGTGGCGGTGGATCCGTCGATCGCGGTGGTGCGCACCTACAAGGTCGGGAGCCAGTACGATCCGCACTTCCGCGTGGCAGGGAGCTGCGGCGCCCCCGCGGGCCTCGCGCTCTCCGCGAACGAGGACACCGCGTGGGTCTTCTGCCGCGCCACCTACGACATCGCCGCGCTCCGTCTCGGCAGCGGAGACCCCCCCGTGCCGCAGCGCGACCCAGCCACCGGGGCACCAAAGGCGACGCCCCTGGCCCCCACGGTGCCTTCGGCTCCCCCCGCGCTGGTAGCGCCGCCTCCCCCACCGGAGGAGAAGCCCTTCGCGCTCGTGCACCTCGCCAACGACCCGCACGACCCGGAGGTCGCGGTGGGACGCCGCCTGTTCTACAGCGCGACCGACGCCGTCACGAGCGGCAACCTGGCCTGCGCCGGCTGCCACCCCGAGGGCCGCGACGACGGCTACGTGTGGCACGAGGCAGCCTTCGACACCGCCGACGGCGAGCACACCAACTTCGTGGGCAGGCCCGAGCTGATGCCCCCTTCGGCGAAGAAGAAGGGGTACCCGAGGCGCACCCCCATGCTCGCCGGCAACGTCAGCGCCCCTGGTCCCTACGGGTGGCACGGCGAGAGCGAGGACCTCCCCGCCCGCCTCAAGGCCGGCTTCGGCCTCCACCGCTGGGGCGGGCTCCCGCAGGGACACGACCCCAACGGCCTCGTTGCCCGCTCCCACCACCTCAGCGTGTTCCTCCGCAAGGGCCTGGTGCCTCCGCCCCGCGCCGACGGCGCGCCCGACGCGCGCGTGAGGCGCGGGCAGGAGATCTTCATCAGCAAGGAGGCGCGCTGCTCGAGCTGCCACGTCCCCGAGACCGGGTACACCGACCGCACGGCATACCCCATGCCGAAGCGCTCCTCGCCGGGCTTCGACGACGATCCGCGCCAGGAGTTCAAGACGCCCTCGCTGCGCTTCGTCGCCGGCCGGGCGCCATACCTGCACGACGGCCGCCACCGCAGCCTGACCGATCTCATCGAGCGCAACGCCGACTGGATGGGCAAGACCAGCCACCTGTCACCGGACGACCGCGCGGCCCTCGTGGCCTTCCTGGAGACGCTATGAGAACGCGCCCTGCCCTGCTCACTGCCGCTGCGCTCGCGCTGCTCTCCCTGCCCCTCGGCTACGCCGGGCGCGCCGACGCGCTCCCCGGTGCGGGAGCTCCGACGCCCGCCGCCGCCCCGCCAGCCACCGCGCAACCCACGCCAGGAGAACCCAGCGCAGGCCCCGCGGCAGGCTCGGTCGCTCCCACCGCGGACGTCGAGCGCGCCCTCGGCGCCGAACCCTTCCCCGCAGAGCCTTCGAAGCGCCCCACCGCGGCGGAGTGGGCGGACGCAGGCGTCGTTCGCTTGACGCGCAGCGGACCTGCGACCGCGGGGTGCCGCACCTACCGCGTCCGCGAGTGGCTCCGGTTCCGCTGCCCGGACCTGACCTTCTCGGCCGTGTCGCTCCTCGGCGGTCGCACCGAGGGCGTCGCGTTCTGGATCACCCCGCCCAAGGACAGCGATCTCACCCGCGGAGGTGAGGTGATGTTCCCGGTCCGGCGCGGGGACCGCCGCGCCTTCCAGATCCTGACCTTCGGCCCTGGCTATGACGGGCCGTTCACCCTGCTGCCCGCGATCGTCCTGCAGGAACAGTGGCTGGAGGACGATCCCGAGCCGACCATCATCGCCCGGTGATCCACGCCGCAGGGTGCGTGCTCCACCGGTCTTCATTCACCTTCGCCCTCCACGAGTGTCCACGTATGCGCTTCCAGCTTCTCCGCCTCGTCACCCCGGCCCTCGCCACGTCCATCCTCGCCTGCGGGGCGTCGCCCGCCCCCGAGAGCGCGTCGGCCACGCCCGACGGCGCCAGCGCCACGCCCGCTGCGCCAGGTGCTCCGACGGCCCCTGCACCGGCTCCCCCTGCACCGGAGGCTGCGACGTCGGCGGCGCCTTCCGCTGCTCCTCAGGCCAGCGCGCCCGCGCCGGAGCCGCCCAAGCCCGCGGGCGACGGCTGCCCGGACGGGATGACCAGGGTCGCTGGCGGCAGCTTCGTCATGGGCCCGCTCAAGGTGAACGCCAAGATCGACGACTTCTGCATGGACCGCACCGAGGTCACCGCCGCGTCGTACGCAGCGTGCGTCAAGGCGGGCCAGTGCAACGACAACTTCTCCAAGTGCGCCGAGGCGTCGACGTACAACGTGCCGGGCAAGGAGAAGCACCCCATGGTCTGCGTCGACTACGCGCAGGCCGACACCTACTGCAAAGCCCAGGGCAAGCGCCTGCCGCGCGAAGACGAGTGGGAGTGGGCAGCCCGCGGCGGCGCCGAGGGGCGCGCTTACCCCTGGGGCGCGCCCGAGCCCAAGGACCAGCTCTGCTGGTCGGGCGGCGGCACGGCCCGCACCGGCACCTGCGAGGTGGGCGCGTTCCCTGGCGGGGTCAGCCCCGAGGGCATCCAGGACCTCGCCGGCAACGTCTTCGAGTGGACCACGAGCGCCAACGACGGCAAGTCGAAGATGCGCGTCGCCCGCGGCGGGAGCTGGCGCGACGGCATCGCCTCCCAGGTCAAGGTGGCGCGCCCCGGCGGCTTCGAGGTCACCTACCGCTGCGGCTTCCTCGGCATCCGGTGCGTCACGCCGGCGCCTGCCACCGCGTCGAAGTGAGCACCACGGGAGCCCGAGGCGCGCGCCCCCGCCGCGCCCTCGGCTCTCTCTCTCTCAGGTCACTCCGCGATGAGCAGATCGTCGATGTACACGCCGTCGTAGTTGACGATGCTGTCGCTGGCGAAGGCGAAGCGCAGGCGGATCGTCTGCCCCGCGTACGCGCTCAGGGGGACGGTAACGAGCTGCCAGCCCAGAGCGCTCTGGTCACCGGACCACGCCTGCTGGGCCGACACCGTCGTGTTGTACGCGGGGGTCACGTTCGTGAGCAGGAAGTAGGTCGTGCCGTTGGTGCTGATCTTCAGGTTCGCGCCGTCGTAGCCAGAGAAGAGGTACGGCTCGGTGAGGTTCCACATCCGGAAGGTGAGCACCGGCGCCGTGGTCCCGGTCAGGTCGATGGGCGGAGACGTGGCGATGGCCGTGCCCCACGACTGGCTGTTGCTGTAGAGGCCGTCGATCTGCGTCCCGAGGCACTGGGTGCCCGAGTAGGCGGTGTCGGGGCCGACGTTCGTGGGCACGCCGCACTCCCAGTCGCCACCCAGCGTCCAGCCATTGGGGCAGGCGCCCTCGAAGCTCTCGACGTAGACGGCGGTGATCACCGACCCGCTCAGCACCTTCTCTACGAAGTTCGACGGGAGGCCGGGCTCCTCGACGCGCACGGTGACGCTGAACGGGCCATCCTGGGACGCGTCGGGCGTGCCGCTCAGGACACCCGTGGCAGGATCGATCGTGAGCCAGTCGTGGTTGGTCCCGCCCACGATGCTCCACGTGGACGCAGACGACCCCCCGCTCTTCGTCACCGACGCGGAGTAAGCGAAGCCCGCGGCCGCCGCGGGCAGCACAGTGGTGGTGATGCCCAGCGGGATCGTGTTCGCTTCCGCCACCACGATCTGGTCCACGTACACCCCGGCATAGGATGCCGCGTAATCGCTGTAGAACGAGTACCGGATCAGGACGGTCTGCCCCACATAGGCCGAAAGATCCGCGCTGAAGAGCCGCCAGGCACCTCCGGTGACGTCGCCGACCCAGGCAGCCTCCCCGTCCACGTTCGCAACGTAGGGGGGATTCACCGTGGTCAGGATCGACCACGTGCTCCCGTTGTCGGTGCTGATCTTCATGTTCGCGCCGTCGTAGTCCGGGTCTTCCGTCTCGATGTAGGCCGCGAACTGCATCGTCGGCTCGGTCGCGGTGGTGAGGTTGATCGGCGGGGTCTGTGCGTACGCGACTTCGTACGTCTGATCGTCGCTGTAGTAGTCGTCGATCTGCGTCGCGATGCAGCGCGTCCCTTCGTAGGCCGCGCTCGGCCCCACGGAGGTGGGTGACCCGCACTCCCAGTCGCCGCTCAGCACCCAGCCAGACGGCGGGCAGGTCTCGAAGTTCTCCTCGAAGTAGAACGTGCAGCCCGTGACCGCCGTCCCCGTGCAGGTGCCCGCCAGGCAGGCATCGGTATCGGTGCAGCTATTGTGATCGTTGCACACCGTACCGTCCGCGAGCGGCACGGGCATGCAGGTCCCGGACGCGTCGCAGATGCCGGTGTTGCACTCGCTCGCGGCCGCGAGGCAGGTCTCGCCCTCCGCCACCGGCTCGGTCACGCAGTCGCCGGTCTGGGCGTTGCACAGCCCGTTGGAGCAGCCGACCGTGAGCGCCGAGCAGTCCTTCGCGGCGCCGCCCTCGCACGCGCCCTCGTTGCAGGTCTTGGAGATCATGCACGGGTCACCGGTGAGCGAGCAGCTATCCCCGTTCTTCGAGGTGTCCGCGGTCGGCTCGCACTGGCCCGTCGCCGGGTTGCACGCCACGGAGTTGCACTCGGTGAAGGGCGAGAACGTGCAGTCCTTCGGCAGGCCCACGCACGTGCCGTTGTTGCACGTACCGAGGGTCTGACAGAGTTCCTCGGGCTGACAGGGGTTGCCGTTCTGCGCGGGATCGGGCCCCTCGGTGCAGTCGTCGACGTCCTCGTTGCACACCACCGAGTGGCAGGTGGTGCTCTCGTAGCCGCAGTCGTTCTGCTCCCCGCCCACGCAGGCCCCGGCGGAGCAGGTGTCGTTCAGCGTGCAGAACAGGCCGTCGTCGCAGGCCGCGCCGTCATCCATCGTGACCACGCAGACCCCGACCTCACCTTCGAGCTGCCCCTCGTTGCACACCGACTTCAGGCAGGTCGGCAGCACGATGGTCGAACAGTCGATCCCGCACGGGCTCACCGCCCCACCCGCGCCGCCGGCCCCACCCGCGCCACCAGCACCGCCGGTCTCGCCAGGCTCGGGGCCAGGCGGCGGCTCGGCAGATGTCGCGCAACCGAGCGCGGTGCAGGTGAACAACGACAGGAGCACCACCCCCCGGCGGAGAGAGCGCGGCATGCTGGTCTGGCTCATGGTTCGTGTTCTCCCGAAAGCACGGATGGAGCGCGCCCGCAAGCGAGCCCGTTCCCCCCACCCCTACGCTTTCACGATTCACGTACTGTGCGAAGGTGCTGCGCCCTTCATTCCTGCTCCCGAGCACGGTTCGCGCGGGGTCTGCAAGGAGCGCGCCCTCAGCCTGAGTTCAGCACGCCGACCGCGGGTTGGACCCGCGCAGCCGGTGAGCTGCGCGCTCGGGGCGCGGACCCCGAGCGCTGTCCAGCATCAGAGCCGAGGCCTCAGTCGGTGACGAAGAGTTCGTCGATGTAGGCGCCGGGATAGTGGACCGTGCCGTCGCTCCGGAACGCGAACCGGAGGTAGATGGTCTGTCCCGCGTAGGCGGTCAGGTCCGCGGTGATGAGCCGCCAGCCGAGGGCCGACTGGTTGCCGCCCCACCCCGACTCGCTCGCCGCGGTCATGTTGTAGGCGATGTTGGTGTTCGTGACCGGCGTGAAGGTCGCCCCGTCGGTGCTGATCTTCAGGTTGACGGCGTCGTAGTTCGTCGCCGTGGAGTTCATCTCCGAGTAGAGCCACATCCGGAAGCTGAGCAGCGGGGCCGTCGTCCCGCTCAGGTTGATGGCCGGAGACGTGGCGATCGTGGTGGCCCACGCCTGATTCGCGCTGTAGTTCGCGTCGATCTGCGTCGCGAGGCACCCCGTGCCGCTGTACGCCGTCGCGGGTCCGACGTTCGAGGGCACGCCGCACTCCCAGTCACCCGCGAGGGTCCAGCCGTTCGGGCAGGACTCGAAGGTCGCCGCGAAGACGGCATCGACCACCATCCCCTGCAGCGTCACCTCGTCGAAGTTCGAGGGCAGCGAGGGCTCCTCGATGCGCACCCGCACCTCGAAGGGACCGATGTTCGCGACCGCCGGCGTGCCACCGAGGGCGCCCGTGGACGGGTTGAGGGTGAGCCAGTCGTGGTTCGTCCCGCTGACGATGCTCCACGTGGCCGCGCTGGAGCCGCCATTCTTCAGCAGGTTCGCGAAATAGGGCGTGTTCGTCGCCGCGTCGGGGAGCCGCGAGGTCGTGATCCGCAGGGGAATGACGTTCGCCTCCGCGACGACCACGTCGTCCACGTAGACCCCCGGCGCCTGGACGCTGGCGTTGGAGCGGAAGGAGAAGCGCAGGAGGACGTTCTGACCCACGTAGGCCGAGAGGTTGGCGCTGAAGGTCGCCCAGGTGTTGGTCGTCAGGGCCGGGCCACCCCACGCAGACTGGCTGTCGATGGTGAGGTTGTACGCAGGGGTCACGGTCGACAGGACCGTCCAGGTGGTGCCACCGTCGGTGCTCACCTTCAGGTTCACCCCGTCGTAGGTGCTGCCTTCGGTGTTGATGTACGTCTGGAAGGACAGGACCGGCGCCGTCGCTCCGACGAGGGAGATGGGCGGGAACTGGGCGTACGAGGTGGTGTAGGTCTGGTTGACGCTGTAGTTCGCGTCGATCTGCGTCGCGATGCAGACCGACCCGCTGTAGGCCTTCGCCGGGCCGACGCTGGAGGGCGTGCCGCACTCCCAGTCACCCGCGAGGGTCCAGCCGGTGGGCGGGCAACCCGTCTCGAAGTTGTCCCTGAGGTAGTGCGCGCATCCCGTGACGGCCATGCCGTTGCAGGTGCCGGCCGTGCAGCTATCGCTGCCGGTGCAGCTATTGCGATCGTTGCACACCGTCCCGTCCGCGACCGGCGTGGGGTTGCAGACGCCTGCCGCGTCGCAGATGCCCACGTTGCAGTTGTTCGTGCCCTCCGCGCAGGTCTGGCCCGCCGGAATCGCCTGCGCCACGCAGTTGCCCGACTGGGCGTTGCACACGCCGACGTTGCAGCCAGCCGTGAACGCCGAGCAGTCCTTCGTGGTCCCGCCCTGGCACTGGCCGTTGTTGCACGTCTTGCTGACCGAGCACTGGTCGCCGGTGAGCGAGCAGCTCACCCCGTTCTTCGCGGCGTCCGCCGTCGGCTCGCATTGCCCCGTCGCCGGGTTGCAGGCCACGCTGTTGCACTCCGTGAACGGCGAGAACGTGCAGTCCTTCGGCAGGCCCACGCACGTCCCGTTCTGGCAGGTGCCGAGCGTCTGGCAAAGGTCCGTGGGCTGGCAGGGGTTGCCGTTCTGGGCCGTGTCCGAACCCTCGGAGCACGAGTCGCTGTCCTCGTCGCACACCACCGAGTGGCAGGAGGTGGTCTCCATGCCGCAATCGTTCTGCTCACCGCCCACGCACTGCCCGCTCTCGCAGGTGTCGTTCGTCGTGCAGAACAGGCCGTCGTCGCAGGTCGTCCCGTCGTCGTACACGATCGCGCAGAGCCCGATCGTGCCGATGACCTGGCCCTCGTTGCACACGGCCTTGAGGCACGGCGCCGTCTCGATCTTCGAGCAGTCCTGATCGCAGGGACCCGTCCACTCACCGCCGCCCGCACCGCCACCGCCACCCTCGCCACCGCCGCCCCCAGTGCTGCTGGTGGAGGTGGTGGTCGTCGTGCCGGTAGGCGGCTCCGTATTCGACGCGCACCCGGGAGCCGCGACGAGCCACGTGACCAGCGCTCCCGCCAACGCATTCATGCGTAGGAAGCTGGTCCAGACACCCTGTTTCATATTCCGTCTCCCTGCCAAGTGTGCGCGACCCGCACCCGATCCTAACGCCAAGTTCCTGCGATGCACCCTGGTAGGCCCCGAGCGGTTTCAGTCGCAGCGACGCCTACCCCACGACCGTCCACACCTACCATGAGACGGCATAATGCGAGAGTCTCTGTGCATCGTCCGGCACGGTCGCGGCGGACTGATCGGGGGCCGGATCACAGGCCGTCTTCCCTCGAACGCCCACCAGATCTCCTGTGACCGCATTCCAGTGGGACCCGACGTCGCACTTTGCTTCACCCCTCCTTCCTCCTTACCTCGACGTTCGCCTCCTCGTGCCCCTCCTCGTCCCCCTCCCCCGAGAGCCGGATAAGCTGATGGCCCCAGAACCGGAGGTCGTTCCGCATGGAGCCCTATCGCGTGGTCGAGGAAGCTCAGGGAGGCCGCAAGCTGCTCGTGCCCTACCGTGGCGCGCGGCTGCTCGCGCACCCCATCTACAACAAGGGGACCGCCTTCACCCCGGAGGAGCGCGTTGCGTTCGGCCTCGACGGCCTGCTGCCGAGCGCCGTCGGCACCATCGACAGGCAGGCGGTCCGCGCCCACGAGAGCATCCGCCGCAAGGAGGACCCGCTCGAGAAGTACATCGGCCTCTCGGCCCTCCAGGACCGGAACGAGACCCTCTTCTACCGCGTCCTCCTCGACCACATCGAGGAGCTGCTCCCCATCGTCTACACCCCTACCGTGGGCCGCGCCTGCCAGCGCTACAGCCACATCTACCGCCGCGGCCGCGGCCTCTGGATCACCCCCGAGCACGCCGGCCGCATCGACCAGGTCCTCGGCAACGCCCCCTTCGACGACGTCCGCCTCCTCGTCGTCACCGACAACGAGCGCATCCTCGGCCTCGGCGACCTGGGCGCTGGCGGCATGGGCATCCCCATCGGCAAACTCGCCATCTACACCGCCGCCGCCGGCATCCACCCCACCCGCACCCTCCCCCTCAGCTTCGACGTCGGCACCGACAACCAGGCCCTCCTCGACGACCCCCTGTACATCGGCTACCGGCAGCGCCGGCTGCGTGGACCTGCCTACGACGCCTTGCTCGACGAGCTGGTCCACGCCATTCGCCGCCGCTTCCCCCGCGCCCTGGTGCAGTGGGAGGACTTCAAGAAGGGCAACGCCTTCCGCGTGCTCGACCGCCACCGCGCCACCCTCCCCTCCTTCAACGACGACATCGAGGGCACCGCCGCCGTCGCCCTCGCGGGAATGCTCACCGGCGCGCGCATCACCGGCATTCCCCTCACCCAGCAGCGCATCGTCATCCTCGGCGCGGGCGCCGCTGGCGTCGGCATCGCCCGCCTCATCCGCGCCGAGCTCGAACGCGCTGGCCTCGCGGGCCCGGCGCTCACCGCCGCCATCGCCTGCCTCGACAGCGGCGGACTCCTCGTCGACGACCGGCGCATCGACGACGAGCACAAGCGCGAGTTCACCTGGCCCGCCGACCTCGCCAGGGCCCACGGCCTCGCCGACGGCCCCCGCGACCTCGCCGCCGTCGTGAGCGCCCTCCGCCCCACTGCCCTCCTCGGCACCTCCGGCGAGCCCGGCACCTTCCCCGAGCCCATCATCCGCGCCATGGCCGCCGCCACCCGGCGCCCCGTGATCATGCCCATGTCGAACCCCAGCGACCTCTCCGAGGCGCGCCCCGCCGACGTCATCACCTGGACCGACGGCCGCGCCCTCCTCGGCACCGGCAGCCCCTTCCACCCCGTCCCCTTCGGCAACCGCACCATCCGCATCGGCCAGGCCAACAACGCCTTCATCTTCCCGGGCGTCGGCCTCGGCGCGCTGGTCAGCGAGGCCCGCCAGATCACCCAGACCATGTTCCTCGCCGCCGCCGAGCGCCTCGCCGCTGAGGTCGACGCGCACGACCTCGCCGCCGGCTGCCTCTTTCCTTCTGTCGCCCACCTCCGCCGCGTCACCGTCGCCGTCGCCGCCTCGGTCGCCCGCGCCGCCCGCGACGCTGGCGTCGCCGCCCGTCCCCTCGACGACGCCGCCATCCCCGCCGCCATCGCCGCGGCCATGTGGGAGCCCAGCTACCTCCCCATGGAACCCGCCTGACACCTGCCCCCTGCGCGGCGCCTCACCTCCCGCCGCCGCGCTTGACGGCAGCGGGGACCGGCATCATCTCCGCTCCTCCATGCTCTCCTTCGATCCGTTCCCCGTCCTGGAGACGCCCCGCCTCCTCCTGCGCGCCCTGACCCCGGACGACGTCGAGGTCTTCCACGCCCTGGAGAGCGACCCCGAGGTGGTGCGCTACTTCGGCCGCGACCCCCTCAACCTCGAGGGCTGCAAGGAGCGCCTGGAGATCATCGCCACCGGCATCCGCGAGGTCAGGTCCATCCGCTGGGCCCTCACCTTGCGCGACACCGGCGAGATGATCGGCTCTCTCGGCTTCTGGCGCTGGAACAAGGAGCACCACTGGGCCGAGATCGGCTACGAACTCGCCACACGGCACTGGAACAAGGGCTACATGAGCGAGGCCTTCGGGCCCGTCCTCCACCACGGCTTCGAGCACATGGGCCTGCACCGCATCGAGGCTCAGCTCGACGCCCAGAACCTCGCCTCGGCCCGCGTCCTCGAAAAGGCCGGCTTCACCCGCGAGGCGCTCCTCCGCGAGAACTGGTTCCACAACGGCCGCTACACGGACACCCCCGTCTATGGCCTGCTGCGCCGCGAGTTCCAGGCGCGCCTCGGCGCGTCCTGACCCCATGCTCTCCTTCGACCCGTTCCCCGTCCTGGAGACGTCGCGCCTCCTCCTGCGCGCCCTGACCCCGGACGACGTTGGCGTCTTCCACGCCGTGTACACGGACCCCGAGGTGGTGCGCTTCTCCGGCCGCAGCGCGCTCACCCTGGAGGACTGCAAGGAGCGCCTGGAGATCGTCGCCGCCGGCATCCGCGAGGTCAGGTCCATCCGCTGGGCCCTCACCCTGCGCGACACCGGCGAGATGATCGGCTCTCTCGGCTTCCGGTCCTGGAACAAGGAGCACTACTGGGCCGAGTTGGGTTACGAGCTGGCCTCACGGCACCGGAACAAGGGCTACATGACCGAGGCCCTCGGCTCCGTCCTCCAGTACGGCTTCGAGCACATGGGCCTGCACCGCGCCGAGGCCCACCTCGACGCCCAGAACCTCGCCTCGGCCCGCGTCCTCGAAAAGGCCGGCTTCACCCGCGAGGCGCTCCTCCGCGAGAACTGGTTCCGCGACGGCAGCTACACCGACACCGCCATCTACGGCCTGCTGCGCCGCGAGCACCAGGCGCGCCTCGGCCGGCCCTGACCCTCTCCCGAGCGACCTCCCGCCGCCCCTGCGCAGGGCGATGGGACGGGTCACTGCGGCGTGGGCCTTAGGGCGCGCGCTTCGGCGCGCAGCGCTTGTTGTACTCCGGCCCGTCGCACCCTTCGTGGGTGATCTCCTCGCCATCCGGACACCGCACCAGCGCTGCCCGGATGTCCATGCACGGCTTGCCGGGGCCCTGAGGCTCTGCCGCGCCAGGCTCGGACGGCGCCCCGGGCGGCGCTGCGGGCGGCGCCCCAGGCGGCGACCCTGGGTTCCCCGGCGCAGACTCCGCGCTGGGTGCAGGCGTGTAGGTCGTGCAAGCGCCGAGCGCCGTCATGAGCCCAGCCAGGCCCGCCAGGGTCAGCACGCACAGAGCACGTCGTCGGTGAGTTTGCATGGGGTGACGCCCATACCACCGATGGCCTCGCGCAGGGCAGGGAGCTGGCCCACTTTCCCCCATCCCCTCGACCTGGGTACGGCCCGTCCGCGCCCGGCTTGACCTGCGCGACGGCAGGAGCCGAAGCTGGTACTGCGTACCATGGATCAGGGGCCCGTCTGCTCCTGACGCTCCCCGATGATCGCCACCCCCTGGTTCTTCGCACGAGCACCGCGCAACGGACCCGGAACGAGATCCTGGAACGGAGTCGCGCGCTTGAGGGATCCCGCCACGACCCTGCCGACCGGCACCCCCCCGCGCTTCTCGCGCTGGGCCGCCACCGCGCGCACCCTCGCGTTCCTCGCCGCGCTCGCGCCCCTGGCCACCCCCTCCCACGCCGCGCCCGCGCTCCCCGAAGCTCCGCGCGCTGCCACCTCCACCCCCACCGCACCTTTCCCGGGGACCAGCACCCTCCCCGACGCCCTTCCCGCACCCGCGCTGCCCTCCGCGCTCCCCTCCGCGCCCTCTGCGCTCCCCTCCGCGCCCTCTGCGCTTCCCTCCGCGACCGTGCGCGTCCTCCGCACCCCGGCGTTCCTCATCCACGCCTCACGCGACGGCCTCTCGCCCGAACAGCGCGCCGATGCTGCCAGCGCAGCCCTGCGCCGCGCTGCCGAGGAAGGCGGCAGCGCCGAGGTCAAGGTCGAGACCCAGGGCGACACGGCCCTCATCGTCGTTGGCAACCGCCCCGTCCTGGAGCTGGGCCCCGAGGACGCCCTCGCCGCCGGCGACCCCTCCGCGCACGCCTACGCCGTCCGCATCGCGCCCCAGCTCCGAGACGCCCTCCGCAAGGAGCGCTCCCGCAGCGCCACCCTGATCACCCTCCTCTCCTTCGCCCTCGTCGTCTTCTCGGGCCTCCTCGCGCTCTTCCTCATCCGCCGCGCCGGCAGCCTCGCCGACGCCACCCGCACCTGGATCGCCCAGCACCCCGAGCGCGTCCCCGCCATCCGCCTCCGCTCCATCGAGGTCATCCGCCCCGCCTCCCTCCGCGCCGCGCTCAACATCGGCGTCGGCGCCTCCAAGGCCCTCGCCCAGATCGGCGTCGCCTACGGCTGGGTCCTCATCACGCTCTCGCTCTTCGAGCCCACCCGCATCTACGCCGAGCAGCTCACCGGCTTCGTCTTCGGGCCCCTCTATGCCCTGCTCGTCAGGCTCGTCGGCGCCCTGCCCCTGCTCATCGTCGCCGTCATCGTCGGCATCGCCCTCGTCGTCCTGGTCCGCTTCGTCGGCCTCTTCTTCGACAGCGTCGGCCGTGGCGAGACCGAGGTCGAGTGGCTCCCCGCCGACCTCGCCGCGCCCACCAGCCTCCTCGTCCGGGCCGGCATCGTCCTCTCGTTCTTCATCGTCGCTGCCCCCCTCGTCACCGGCGACGACCAGGGCACCCTCGCCCGCGTCGGCATCGTCGCCGTCATCGCCCTCGGCCTCTCGGTCACCCCGCTCCTCGCCTCCGTCGCCGTCGGCGTCGCCGTCGTCTACGGCCGCAGGTTCCGCGTCGACGACTTCGCCGAGATCGGCGGACGCGCCGGCCGCGTCCGCGCCATCACCCTCCTCGAGACCCGCCTCGAAGACGAGCGCGGCCACGAGATCCGCGTCCCTCACCTCCTCGGCCTCACCCACCCCGTCCGCGTCCTCGGCCCCGCGCGCCCCGTCACCGTCGTCCTCAACCTCGCCACCAGCACCATCGGCCAGAGCGACGTGCGCGAGCTGCTCCTCGAAGCCGCCGGTACCCTCGGCCAGGACGCCCGGATCGACCTGCTCGCCTTCGACGCCGACGGCGCGCGCTACGGCGTCTCCATCGTCTCCAGCGCCCCCCACGCCGAGACCGAGCTGCGCGCCGTCCTCGCCGAGGTCCTCACCATCACCGGCGTCCCCCTCGGCCGCCCCGCCATCGCCACCGCCGTCGCCGAGGCCCTCGCCTCCCGCGACCCCCGCGTCCCGCGCGACCCCTCCACCGGCCGCGACCCCCGCCCTCAGGCGAGCTGATAAAGCCGGAGCGGCTCCCGCCGGCCCCGCACCGACATCGGCGGCGTCGCGTCGGCGATCGGCCTCCCGCTCGCCTCCCACACCCGCTCGGTCACCAGCATCTGCGACCCCAGCTCCTTGTTCAGCGTCTCCACCCGCGAGGCCACGTTCACCACGTCGCCGATCACGGTGTACTCCTTGCGCATCGTCGACCCCACGTTCCCGACCACCGCCTCCCCCGCGTGGAGCGCGATCCCCACCCGCGTCGGCGCGATCTCCCCCGAGGCCACCTTCGCCTCGATCTTCGCCACGATGGACAGCCCCGCGTCCACCGCGTTCTTGCAGTAGTCCGGGTCCGAGAGCGGCGCCCCGAACACCGCCATGAACCCGTCACCGAGGAACTTGTTCACGATCCCCCGGTGCTCGTTCACGCTCTCGATCATCAGCTCGAACACCGAGTTCAGGTACGCCACCACCGCCTCCGGGCTCCGCTGCTCCGCGAACGAGGTGAAGTTCCTGATGTCCACGAACATCACGCACACCTCGCGCACCTCGCTCTGCGCCCCCGCCTTGCGCGCGAGCAGGTCGTCCACCACCGCCGCCGACACGTGCTGGCCGAACAGGTTCACCACCCGGTTGCGCTCCTCCAGCGACTCCAGCGTGTTCACGAACCCGCTCCGCAGCCGCCGCGCCACGAACCCCGCCGCGACACCGCTCACGAACAGGATCGCCGCCTTCACCAGGTGGTGCGCCATCGACGACAGCGGCGCCTGGGTCCCGCCCCCCATCACCCCGTCGAGCGCCCCCAGCGCGAGCAGCGCGTACTCCACCGCCGCCACGAACCCCGTGAACAGGCACAGCTTGAAGTCCAGCCCCAGCGTCGAGAGCAGGATGAACACGAAGTAGATGAACACCGGCGGCAAGAGCAGCGCCTCCACCGGGCTCACCACCGTCATGTAGTAGATGATCGCCAGCGTCGGCAGGCTCACCTCGACCAGCGCGTTCAGGTAGCGCCGCAGCCGCGAGCGCTCCCGACCGCTCCGGAGCAGCCGCTCCACGCCCTGCAGCGCGATCAGCTCGTAGGTCGCGAACCCCCCGAGGAGCATGCCGACCCGCAGCCTGTCCATCTCCCCCTGCAGCGCCCACTCGACCTGCTCCGGGTACTGCGTCGTCGCCGCCAGGAACAGGATCAACGCGATGCCGGGGATGGCCGCCAGGATGGTCACCCGCAGCCGTTCGCTGATCAGGATCTCCCGCGTCAGCCCCCGCTCGAAGGCATCGCGCTGGGCGTCTTGCGCGCCGCTCACGGCATCGGCCTCGCTGCCGGCGTGGACCATCCTCGCCAGGGTACCGGAGTCGGGGGTGACCCGCGCCACCTTTGCATCGCGAATCCCATCAGCCCTCCTCCAGCGCCGACACCGCTCGGGTAAAAGGTACCCTGGAGACATGACTCTCACCTGGGTCGCCGGGCTGGTGACATCGTGAGGGGAGTCTGCGTGCACCATGATGAACGAGCATCGAAGGCCATGCGGCGCCCACCTCGTCGTGTTCGAGGCTCCTGATCTCCTGGTGGTGCGCTTCTCCGGCGTCATCTCCATCGACGACATGCAGCGCATCGTCCTCGCGGCCGAGGAGCTGACGGGCTCGCAGGAGTACCGGGTGCTGTACGACGCGACCTACTCGGGCAGCATCGCCCCCGAGGTGCGCCGCTGGATGGCCACCATCAAACCCTCGCCCTGGTTCAGGGGCGCGGTGACCTTCGGCCTCGCCTTCCCCCAGCGGCTCGTCGCCAGCATGCTGATGAAGGCCATCGCGAGGCTCAAGCCTCACAAGCAACCCCTCCACATCTGCGCGACCGAGGACGAGGCGCGCGCCTGGATCGACGGCGAACGCCGCCACGACGTGCAGACGGAAGCCTCTCTCTAGCGGCGCTCCGCAGCACACCCCCGCCGCAGCGCTGCCGCGACACCCTCCGGCGTCGGCATCACCCGGTGGCGTCCTTGCCCGGTGTCGACATCGTCCAACGTCTGCACACCCTGACGTTGAACAGGCAATGCCCCTCCCCGCCCTTGCTCCCACCCCGGCGCCTGCCGTGGCCCAACGTAGCTCACTGCGGGCACGGGTGCCCTGGTCGCGCCTCCGAGGCGCTGCGCCTGCACCGCGTGTCCCTCTGCCTCGCCGGGAAAGAGCCCTTCCAGGTGCCTTCGCGGCGGCGCGTTCCCTTGCTCCCGCTTGCCCTGCGGCGGCGCCTCCACGCGCTGGCATCTGCCGTGCTAGTGACGCCTCCCATGCGTACGGCGATGAAGAGCTTGGCAGGGCTTTGCTGGGTGATGGCGGCAGCGGCGACGGCGCTGGCGGCCGGGTGTAGCGAGGGTTCGGAGGGCGGCACTGGAGGCCCTGCCGAGTGCTCGGACTACGACAACGAGGCGGCCACCGAGGTCACGGTGCGGTTCACGAACGGAAGCGACGAGGTCATCTACCTGGGCTCGGAGAGGGGCTGCGGCTGGCTCGACGCCTTCGAGCTGCGCGACGAGGCGGGCGCCGTCGTCCCCTGGTACGTCGGGCCGTGCGCGCAGACCTGCGCGACGGTGGGCCTCGACTGCGCCGCAGATTGCGCGCTCCCGCCGCTCGTGCAGATCGCTCCCGGCGGCCACTACGACATGACCTGGACCGGGCTCGTGCTCGCCGAGCGCTCCGACGCCTGCGACGACAGCGGCGAGCCCCTCGACGCCACCTGCCAGCAGCAGGTCCTCGGCGCCGGCCCCTACGAGGTGACGGGGATGGTCTACAAGGCGATCGACGGCTGCGATCCCGCCTCCAGCGAAGGCTGCGCCTGTGAGCCCACCACCGGAGAAGGCGCGTGCTTGCTCAGCTACCCCACCGCGCCGGCCGGCGCGAAGAGCCCCACCCAGGCGGCCGCGTACCAGCAAGGCAACGCGGCGGTGGAACTGGTCTTCCAGTGAGCGTCCCGGGCGCGGGGCCACCCTGCGCCACCCTGCTGGCCAGCGCCTCGCGCCTCCAGCACCGCACAGGGGTCGAGCTATGCTGCGCCCTGTGGAGCAGACCAAGCTCGAAGCGGAGGGATCGCCGGACCGCCTCACCTCCCCCCCACCGGGACCGAACTACACCCTGGAGGAGCGGATCGGCGCGCACCGGGTCTGGCTCTTCCCGCCCGACCTCGTCGAACTGCAGATCCGGGGCGACCTGAGCGCGCCCGAGATGGCGCGGCTCGGGAGCATCTTCCGGCGGCTCTCGGGCGAGCTGCCCTGGATGCTGCTCTCCGTGGACATCACCCACCTCGGCGACCTCCCTGCCAGCACCCGGCGGACGGCGGCGCATCAAGGCCACCTCGCGCTCTTCGCCGGCTGCGTCATGTGGGGCGGCAGCTTCATGCAGCGCGTGCTCGCGACGATGGTCTGGAACGCCGTGAGGCTGCTCGGACAGAGCCACCCCATGCCACCCGTGACCGTGGTCTCCACCCAGGCCGAGGCCCACGCCTTCCTCGACACCCAGCGCGCCCGCCGTCAGGCATGACCGCTGCCCCAAGGAGCCCTGGAGCCCTCACCTTCGGCCGTGAGGTCCTCCCCGGGCCACTGTGACGTGTGGGGGTCGCCTTTCCTGCGCTCCCCGAGCCACCGTGACGTGTGTGGGTCGCCTTTCCTGCGCTCCGGGAGCACCTGGGCGTTGCAAAAAGCAACGCTGGTTGCGGGGCTCACCACTTCATGTGTGGATCAGGGACTTTGTGGTGACGCGCGAAGGCCGGCCGCGACGTGGGCAAGGCTTGTTCAACGTTGCAGCTCGTAGTACCCGTTGAGGTAAGGCCTGACATCCGTGTCGGGATCTCAACGAGGGGGAAACACGATGGGCCGAGTGGCTGGCGCGACGCATTCAGGGATCTGGAACGATGAAGGGTTTCCTGGGCGACGTAAGTTGCTCGAGACCACACCACCAGATGGCTGGCAGTACCTCGGCGCGCACCGGATCCGGGTCGAGCCGCCGGACCTGATCCGGATCGAGTTCCTCGGGGACATCAGCGCGCGCGAGATGTCCACGCTGGGCGACATCTTCCTCGAGTGCGTCGAGGAGATGTCTTGGGTGATGGTCTCGGCCGACCTCAGGCGCCTCGGCGACATGGCCTCGGAGACCCGGCGTGCCGCAGCACAGTCGCCAAGCATGTGGCACATCCACGGGTCCGTGGTGTGGGGAGCGAACCTCCACCAGCGGCTGATCACCTGGATGACCTGGCACGCCATGACCTTGATCCGCCGCGGGAAGCACATTCCCCTGCTTCAGGCGGTGGTGACGGAAGCGGAGGCGGAGGCCTGGGTCGCGCGGCAACGGCAGGAGCGGGCGGCGCGCCTCGCCGGGAACAAGGACGCGCCGTCGGTTTGATGCCGGCCGCTCCCGGCGCTGGCATCGCCTGTGCTATCTGCGACGGTATGCTGCGAGGTATGCTGCGAAGGATGCGGCCAGAAGCGCTGAGGGTGCAGGCGGAGTTGCTGGCGGGCATGCGCGGCGGGGCGGTGCGTGCGGCCGCACGGTGGACGCTCGTCACGGCAGCGACGGCGGGGTGCGCGTTCATGGCAATGCCCGGCTGCAAGTTCGAACTCGACAAGAGCGAGCCGAAGGCGGACTGCGCGGACTACAGGAACGAGCCTCCCGGCGACGTGACCGTCCGGTTCATCAACCAGACCGACCAGCCCATTTACCTGCAAGGACGGGCCGGGTGCGGGCCGATCGATCCCTTCGTCCTCACCGATGCCGAAGGCAACGACGTGCAGTGGCACGAGGACCTGTGCGTGCCCGTGTGCGAGCGGCTCCGGAGCGGCGACGACGCTCCATGCACGTTCGAGTGCTCCCGCACCCCGCTCCACCGCATCGATCCTCACAGCGAGTACCCCTTCCACTGGAACGGCCTCGTGCTCGAGGACGTGACGATGGACCACAAGTGTCTCCCGGAGGACCGCAACAGCAACAGTTGCGTCAGGCTCGCCTCCCTGCCGGCGGGCGAGACGTTCCAGATGCGCGCGCAGGTCCACTTGAAGGTGAGCGGGTGCGAGGACGGGAACAACGAGTACTGCGAGTGCGTGTCGCCCCAAGACGCCACCGGCTGGTGCCAGATGGATGGGCGGCACGCGAGCCCACAGGGCCAGGCCTACGAGATGGTCCCCGCGACCTACGTGGCAGGCCAGAGCGCCACAATCGACCTGGTTTTCTCCGCCGCGCAGCTCTGAGTCTCCACGGAGGGACGCGCGTCCCCTCGCCCCGCCGGGGAAGCTCGTGGGGGGCATCACCACGCCCTGGACCCCCGCGAGACGCTCGCCCCTGACGTTCCTTTTCTGGTACTCCGTACCCTGAGAACCCCTCCCGGCTGGGCGGCCCGAGTTCGGGGAACAGGGGCAGCAGGACCGCGCACTCGGTCACCCTGACGCGTGACGTCTGCGGGCGAGGGCGCCACCACCAAGGATCACGCGCATGACGTCGTCCGTAAATCGTGCAGTAGCAGCGATGCTGCTCACCCTGGGAGCGACAGGCTCTCTGGGCTGCGAGCTCATCACTTCCGTGGATCGATCGAGGATTCCTCCAGCCGACGGAGATGGCGGCGGGGGCGGCGGCGTCGGCGGTGCTGGCGGCGGTGCCGGCGGGGGCGAAGGCGGCGCTGGCGGGGGCGGCGGCGGTGCCGGTGGCGGCGGCGGCGGTGCCGGTGGCGTCGGTGGTGCTGGCGGTGGCGTCGGCGGTGAAGGTGGTGAAGGTGGCGTCGGTGGTGCGGGCGGCGCTGGCGGTGGCGTCGGTGGTGCTGGAGGTGGCGTCGGTGGTGCTGGCGGTGGCGTCGGCGGTGCTGGCGGTGGCGTCGGCGGAGGAGGCGGCGCGGGCGGCGGCACCTCGGTGACATGCGGAGACGGCGTCGTGGGCGCGGGAGAGACGTGCGATGACGGCAACGTCACCGCAGGCGATGGCTGCGACGCGGCCTGCACGGTGGAGGCCGGGTACGGCTGCAGCGGCGCGCCGAGCGTCTGCGCCACGGTCTGTGGCGACGGGATCGTCGCGGGCGCCGAGGCCTGTGACGACGGCAACCAGGTGAACTTCGATGGCTGCAGCGCCACCTGTCAGGTGGACGCCTTCACGGAGAGCGAGCCGAACGGGACCCCCGGGGAGGCCGACGGACCGTTCTCGCCCGAGGTGCTGGTGAGCGGCGCCATCACGCCGGCCTCGGACGTGGACTGGTACGTGTTCGAGGTACCGGAGGCCGCCGACCTGCGGATCGCCACCTTCGATGCGAGCGGGCCTTCGAGCTGCCTGAACATCGACACCACCGTGGCGCTGTTCGCGGGTGACGGGACGACCCAGCTCGCGGCGGATGACGACGGGGGGCCCGGCGCCTGCTCGCTCATCTCGGGGGCCGCGGCGCGGGTGGAGGCCGGCACGTACTACGTGCGGGTAGGCTCCGCGGGGCTCACCATCCAGGGCTACACGCTGACGGTCAGCTACGACGCGCTCTGCGGCGATGGCGTGGTGGAGGGCGGCGAGCAGTGCGACGGCACGCCGGGCTGCGACGAGAGCTGCAGGCGGATCCCCACCTGCGGTGACGGCTTCATCGACCCGCCCGAGACCTGCGACGACGGCAACACCACGCCGGGCGACGGCTGCGATGCGTCCTGCCAGCTCCAGCAGCTCACCGAGACGGAGCCGAACAACACGGACGCGCAGGCGAACGGGCCGTATGCGCCAGTGGTGCTGCTCGGGGGCGCGATCACCCCGGTCGGGGACGTCGACTATTACGCGATCACCCTGACGGCGACCTCGGATCTCCGGATCGCGACCTTCGACGGGACCGGGCCGGACGCGTGCGCACTGGGCGTGGACACCGTGGTCACCCTGCTCGGCAGCGACGGGACGACGGCGCTGATCTCGCGGGACACGGGCGGGGTGAACGCCTGCGGGGCGATCAATGCCTCGGTGCCTGGCGACGAGGCGGCGCGGCACCTCGCGGCCGGCACGTACTACGTGAAGGTCGAGGACTACCTGAACAACGGGACCATCGCCGGCTACACGCTCCTCGTCGAGCAGCTCGCGCGCTGCGGGGACGGGGTGGTGTCCGGCGCGGAGGAGTGCGACGGGGGCCCGGGCTGCACGGCGACCTGTGACCGGGTGGCCGTGTGCGGCGACGGGTTCGTCGACGCGCCGGAGACCTGCGACGACGGCAACACCACGCCGGGCGACGGCTGCAACGCGAGCTGCGCGCTGGAGCTGTCGCTGGAGCAGGAGCCGAACGGGACGGCGAGCACCGCGAACGGGCCGTTCATGCCCTACGCGCTGCTCCAGGGGAGCATCAACCCCGCCAACGACGTCGACTACTATGCGTTCACGCTGACGGCGACGTCGGACGTGCACATCGAGACGTTCGACGGGAACGGGCCCGGCTCCTGCGCGGGGATCGACACCTACGCCTTCGTGCTCGGGACCGACCAGCAGACGGTGATCGCGTCCGCGGACGACGGGGGCATCGGCAAGTGCTCCAGGGTCGATCCGGCGCTCAACGCGGGCGTGAGGCACCTGCCGGCCGGCACCTACTACGTGGACATCGAGGACCGGGGCAACAACACCGTGATCCCCACCTACCGGGTGGAGATCAAGCTCACCGCCCGGTGCGGCGACGGGGTGGTCGAGGGCAGCGAGGAGTGCGACGGCGGCGCGAGCTGCACCGCGACCTGCGATCGCGTCGCGGTCTGCGGTGACGGGTACGTGGACGCCCCCGAGACCTGCGACGACGGGAACGTGGACAACGACGACGGCTGCAGCTCGGTGTGCGCCTTCGAGACCACGCCCGAGATCGAGCCCAACAACACCACCAGCGAGGCGCTCGACAACCTGGTCCACGTCAACCAGACCGGGCTCGTGAGCGCGAGCATCGGCGCGGTGGGCGACGTCGACGTGTTCGCCATGTTCGTGCCGGGCCAGGACCGGATGATGCGCATCGAGACCTTCGACGCGACGGGCCAGGGCTGCGCCGGCATCGCCACCACCATCCGCATCCTCGACATGGGCGGCACCCAGCTTTACAGCGACGACAACAGCGGGGTGGGGAGCTGCTCGGCGCTGATGGTGTACCTCCCCGAGGGCATCTACTACCTGCAGGTGGAGGAGTACGGGAACAACGCGGCGATCGCGGCCTACACCGTGCAGGCGCGCGAGGTGACCGACGGGGGCACCGAGACCGAGGTGAACGACCTCCTGAGCGCCGCCGACGGGCTGATCGGCAGCGACATCTACGTGCTCGGCGGGCACCTGGACAGCGAGGACTCGGACTACTTCCAGATCGACATGCCGGCAGGCAAGTCGCTGCGCGCGGAGATCGTGGAGGGTGGCGCGGAGACCTGCGAGTCGGGCGGCATCGACAGCTACCTGGTGCTGTACGACGCCACGGGGCAGGAGGTCGGCTTCGACGACGACGGCGGCCGCGAGTTCTGCTCACGCATCGACGGCATCGGGACGCCGGCCACGGACAGCTACGCGAGCCACCTCTCGGGGACGTACTACCTGCAGGTGCTCGCCTCGCCGTTCGCGCAAGACCCCAGCGATCCGAACGGGCAGTTCGACTACCGGCTGGCGGTCACCATCCGCTGACGGACGCCGCGGAGGGGGCTCCCCGGCAGGCGGAGCCCCTCCTTCTCTAGCTCCAGCTCAGGGTCTGTTGACGGTGAGCACTGGCGAGGTCCAGGTGTCCCAGTGCGCCGGGTTGTTCTCGTCACCGAGGGCGCGGAGGAGCTGCATCTTGATGACGTACTGGCCGTTCGGGACCTTGACCGTCTTCTTGTTGAGGGTCGTGTAGCCGTTCCAGGAGTAGTAGGTGAAGTCCGCGGCGGTCGCGGTCTGGAAGACGTAGTCGACCTCGCGGACGCGGCCCCAGGGCTTCATGGTGGTCGCCTGGAAGACGTCGAGGATCAGCTTGCGCGGGCTGTGGTTGATGAACGCGACCACGTAGGGGAGGTCGCTGCCCGAGAAGGTGGAGAAGGTCGCGCCGTTCGGCTGGTTGTTGAAGATCGGCTTTCCGGTGGCGAGGTCGACGCCGCCGTAGCGCGCGAGCCAGGGGTAGCTCTTGCCGTTGGGGGTGATGGTGGGCAGGAGCTGGTAGTCCCCCTTGTAGCCGGCGTAGGGGACGCGCAGCACGCCGTCGCCCTGCGCGGGGGCCGTCTCGGGGGTGAGGACCACGTAGCCGCCGTAGAGGGCGCCCTCGGGCAGGGCGGCGTTCGAGGTGATGGTGACGTCGACCGTGGTGGACCCACCGGGCTGCACGGTGACGGTCGCGGGGCTGAACTGCACGGCCGCAGCGTCGGTCACGATCTTGGTGGGGGTGAAGTGGTTGCCGGAGGCAGAGGGCGCCGCGACGTGGCTCAGGACGTAGGTCCGGGGCTCCTCGCCCATGTTCTGCAGGGTCAGGGTGACCGCGTGAGGCGCGGGCTTGTCCTCGCCGAGCGAGATCTTGCCGGGCGAGACAACCACGTCGTTCTCGAAGACGCGGTCGATGCGGACCATGCCGGCGCCCTGACGGAAGGTGTGGTCGGGCAGGCCGCTCGCGAGGTTCTCGCCGAAGGGCGCGGGGACCGCGGAGTTCTGGAGGACGTCGCGCACCTGCCAGGCCGGAAGCGCCGGGCGCCCTTCGAGGAGGAGGGCGACGGTGCCCGCGATGTGCGGCGAGGCCATGGAGGTGCCGCCCTGCGAGAGGTAGCCGCCAAGCTCCAGGGGGTAGGTGGAGAAGATGAACTCGCCGGGCGCCGCGAGGTCGGGCTTGAGGTCGAGCTCCGCGGTCACTCCGTACGAGCTGAAGGAGACGACCTGACCCGCGGTGGTGACGGGGGTGGTGACGAACTGGTTCGTCCAGGTGATGGAGCTGGTGCCCGCAGTCATGGCGGCGTCGAGCGCCTCGCCGGTGGTCTGGGTGAGCGCCACGACCGGGATGGTGATCGCGGGGGTGCCAGCCACGGTGGGCGAGAGGGCGCCGCTCGTGTTGTTGTAGAGGATCACCGCCGCGGCGCCGGCGTTCTGCGCGATCTGCGCCTTGACGTAGAAGGTGCAGCCACCGCGGCGGATCAGCACCGCCTTTCCCGCGAGGCTGCCGGCGGGCAGCGCGGTGCAGGCATCGGCGTCGGAGGTGATGGTGCCGGTGCGCACCAGCGGGAGGGAGCCCGAGAGGGGCGAGACGGGAGCGGCCGTCGCGCGGGAGTAGCCGTAGGGGGTGGCGTCGGCGGAGAAGGAGAAGAGGCTCTGCTGCTTGTTGTTGAGCGCGGCAGAGGCGATCACGCGCTTGCCGGTGCCGGGGGCGCCTGTGGCGAACAGGCCGCCATCGCCGCTGTTGCCGCCCGAGGTCACCACGACGACGCCCTGCTCGACGAGCTGGTCGGCGGCGACCGCGGAGGGGTACTCGGGCCAGGCGAAGGGCGAGCCGATGCTCATGTTGACGACGCGGGCCCCGTCGGCGCGGGCCTGCTGCATGGCGGCGATCATGATGTCGGCGCTGGTGGAGCCGGAGCAGCCGAAGACCTTGTAGGCGCCGAGGGTCACCTCGGGGGCGACGCCGGTCACCCCGCCACTCGCGCCGATGATGCCGGCGACGTGGGTGCCGTGCCCGCCGCAGTCGTCGGGGTCGGCGTCCGGGGTGGGCTGCATGGTGGTGTTGGCGCTGTCGTAGACGTTGCCCACGAAGTCGCGGCCGAAGGCGACGCGGCAGCCCGGGCCGAAGCAGCCGTTGCCGAGGTCGGGGTGGTGGTAGTCGATGCCGGTGTCGATGACCGCGACGAACACGCCGTGGCCGGTGAGGCCGAGGGAGTCGCGGACGACGGTCGCGCCGGACATGGTGGTGGCGCCTGCCAGCTCGGGGTCCGAGGTGGGCTCGGGCGACTCGGGTGGCGTGTCGCCTTCGTCGAGCTCGAACGGGACCACGGGGAAGACCGCCTTCACGTGCGGCATGCGCGCGATCTCGGTGGCGTCGTCCGCGCCGATCTGGATGGAGAGTCCGTTCCAGAGGTCGCCGAAGGTGAAGCGCTCGCGGTAGCGCAGGTTCCGCGCTGCCGCTTGCTCGCGGAAGTCGACGCGCTCGATGTCGAGCAGCTCCTCGCTGCCGCCGCGGGAGAGCGAGGGCACCTCGAACTCCACGAGGTACAGCTCCGTGGGTTCATCGGGCGAGAACGTGGCCTGTCCGGGAGCGCCAGGCCCCTCAAGCGGGACCTCCATGGTCCCCGTCCCGCATCCCGTCATCCCCGCCACCATGGCGACAGATCCCAACCAGCGCATACGACGCCTCATACCCACCTCTCGTGCTGCAGAACCCGCGTGCAAAGGCACGTGTCCATCCACGCGTATCGGCGCGGTGGCCGCGTGCGTCAAGCGCGCCCGAACGGCCAGGATCTCCGGGAAAAGCGCGTGACGCAAGGGCGCCGCGACGCGCCAGGCGGCCTGTCTGGCACCCCACCCGCGCCGCCCCCGCACCCCACCTGCGCCGCCCCCGCTCCACCTTCGCACCACCCAGACGAGCCTCACCACGCCGCCGTTTCGTGCGCCCGGCTGGACGGTCGCCCGGCAATGGTCGTACATAAAGGTAGGCTCTCCCGCGCGCCGGGGGGTCGTTCACGCTTCGGAGGGATTGCTTATGACAACGAGGATGCTGGGGGGGACGATCGCCGTCGCGGTCGCCCTGTTCGCCACGGGTTGCACCGAGACCATCGACTCCAAGAACCTGCGCACCGCGGGGATCGCGGCGCTGATCGAGGTGGAGTCGACTGACGGGACGTCGTCGGAGGTGGTGGCCACGCTGCTCACGGGTGGTGCGCAGAGCAACACCTACGTGGACCTGAGCAGCGGAGACGCGATCTACGCCTCGGCCGGCGGGGGTGACCGCGTCGAGATGGGCGTGGAGAGCACGGGGGTGTACCAGGCCGACTTCCGGGTGGGCGCCGAGGGCACGGAGTTCGTGGTGTCGCTGGAGCGCGTCGACGACGACGGCGCCCCGAGGAGCGCCGGGACCTTGCCCGCGCCCTTCGCGCTCAACCCTGTCCCGCCGGAGGACGCCTCGCGCGCCGAGGCGTTCACCATCACCTGGACCGGCACGTCGAGCGATCCGATGGAGATCGAGGTCGACGGCGACTGCATCTTCAGCGACACCTTCGAGGTCCCCGGCGATCCGGGCAGCTTCACCATCCCGGCGAACGAGCTGTCGGCGACCAGCTCGGACAAGGCCGAGACCTGCAACGTCACCGTGTCCGTGACCCGGAGCCGCACGGGCGACCCGGATCCGGCGTTCGACCCGGAGAGCAGGGTCGATCTGCGCCAGGTGCGCACGACGACGTTCGTCTCTGCCCCTTGATTCCCACGGCAGGGGCTCGCGCCCATCGAGGA
>NZ_ASRX01000041.1 GCF_000601485.1 Chondromyces apiculatus DSM 436 | reverse complement strand
GAGGCGCAGCGGCGGGCGGAGGAGGCGCGGTGCTGGTCGACGAGGTGACGGCGCGGCTGCTCGGCCCTCGCTTCGACTTGCGGCCGCTGACCGAGGGGTACGCGCTGCGGGGCGAACGGAACGACGATCCGCCGCCGCTCCTCCTGGGACGACCGACGCCGTGCGTGGGGAGGTCGCGGGAGCTCGGCCTGCTGGAGGCCGCGTTCACGCCCTGCGTGGAGGAGTCGAGCGCGTCGGCCGTGCTGGTGACCGCGCCGCCGGGGCTCGGCAAGTCGCGCCTGCGCCAGGAGCTGGTGCGCCGGCTGCGCGCGCGGGGAGAACCCGTCGAGGTGTGGATCGGGCGGGGGGAACCCCTGAGCGCGGGGGCCGCGTTCGGGGTCCTCGCGCGGGCCGTGCGCCACGCCCTCGGGCTGTCGGCCGACGAGGCGCCCGAAGTGTCGTGGCGGCGGATCCAGGCGCGGACGGCGGAGCTGCCCGACGCCGAACGGACGGCCATCTTCCTCGGCGAGCTCACGGGAGCGGCGCTGCCCGGGCGAGACGAGCCCCCGCAGCTCCGGGCGGCGCGGCGCGACCCGCGGCTGATGGGCGATCAGATCCGGCGCGCGGCCGAGGACCTCCTCCGCGCGGCCTGCGAGGCGCAGCCCGTGGTCCTGGTGTTCGAGGATCTCCAGTGGGGGGATCTGCCGAGCATCACCTTCGTGGGAACGGCGCTGCGCAACCTCCGCGACCTGCCGCTGTTCGTGCTGGCCCTGGCGCGCCCCGAAGTGCACGGGCTGTTCCCCTCCCTGTGGGAGGACCTGCCGGTGCACGTGATCCGGCTCGGCGAACTCCCGCGCCGCGGGGCGGAGCGGCTGGCGCGCGACGTGCTCGGCGACATGGTCTCCGAGGAGCAGCTCAGGGACCTCGTGGCGCGCGCCGGGGGAAACACGTTCTACCTGGAGGAGCTGATCCGGGCCGTGGCCGAGGGCCGCGGCAACAACGCGCCGGAGACGGTGCTGGCGATGGCGCAGGCGCGGCTCGAAGCGCTGGATCAGGAGGCGCGGCGCGTGCTGCGGGCGGCGAGCGTGTTCGGGGGAGCGTTCTCGCAGGCAGGGGTGGAGGCGCTCCTCGGAGGCACCTCGGCGGGGCACCGGCTGGAGGACCTGGTGGTGGGCGAGGTGCTGCTGCGGCGCGCCGACGCGGACCGCCACGGGTCGGAGTACGAGTTCCGGCACGCCCTGGTGCGCGAAGCAGCCTACGGGATGCTGACGGAGACCGACCGGGCCATCGGGCATCGGCTCGCCGGTGACTGGCTGGAGCGCGCCGGGCACGGCGACGCCCTGGCGCTGGCAGGGCACTTCGAGCGCGGAGAGGAGCCAGGGCGGGCGGGACGCTGGTACCGGCGCGCCGCCGAGGAGGCGCTCCAGGGCAACGACCTCACGGCGGCGCTCCAGCGCGCGGAGCGGGGCGTCGCGTGCGGGGCCTCGGGGGGCGAGCTGGGCGCGCTGCGCCTCGTCGAGGTGGAGGCGCACCTGTGGCGCGGAGAGCTGACCCGGGCCGAGACGCGCGCGGGCGAGGTGGCGAGGCTCCTCCGCCCGGGGACGTCGGGGTGGTACCGGGCGCTCCGGGAGGCGAGCCTCGCCGCCCAGCAGCTCGGCGCGGTGGACAGGATGGAAGAGTGGGTGGGGCTCGCGTGCAGCGCCGAGCCGGCGACGGACGCGGAGAGCGCGCTGCTCGTCTACCTGGCCAGCTCGGCGGCGACGCTCGCGCAGGTGGGCTGCTCGGCCGCCGCCGAGGAGCTGCTCTTGCGCGCCCAGCAGCTCGCGCGGCGGACGCCGGACGTGGACGACCAGGCGCGGGCGCTCCTCTCCGAGAGCGAGGCGCTGCGGGCGGCGAGCAACGGAGACCCGGCGGCGAGCCTGGAGATGTTCCAGGCGGCCCTCAAGGCGTTCGAGCTGGCGGGGGACCGCCGGTACGCCTGCTCGACGCGGAGCAACATCGGCTACCTGCTCACGGAGCTGGGCGACCCTGTGGGGGCCGAGGCGTCGCTGCGGCGGGCGCTGGAGGACGCCGAGCAGATGGGGCTCCACCAGATCGTGCCGACGGTGCAGGAGAACCTGGGCTACGTGCTGGCCCAGGTGGGGAGGCTCGACGAGGCGCGGTCGCTGGTGGAGACCGCGATCGCCGCCCTCAGCGAGCAGGGCAGCCAGCGGCTGGAGGGCATCGCCCGCACGTACCTGGCGCGCATCGCGCTCGCCTCGGGGGATGTGGAGGGCGCCGAGCGCGAGGCGCGGGTGGCTGCCGCCCTCCTGGAGGTGGCGCCTCCGGTGCGCGCCGCGGCCTTCGCGCTGCTCTCGCGCTCCCTCCTCGCCCAGGGGCGCACCCAGGAGGCGCTGGGGCCTGCCGAGGAGGGAAGCGCGCTGCTCACCGCGCTGGGATCGCTGGAGGAAGGAGAGGCGCTGGTGGGGCTGGTGCACGCCGAGGCGCTGGCGGCCGCAGGGCGCACGAGGGAGGCCGAAGAGGCCCTGGAGGCGGCGCGGGAGCGGCTCTACACGCGCGCCGAGAGCATCCGCGATCCGGCGCGGCGGGCGCAGTTCCTCACCCGGGTCCCCGACCACGCCGCGCTGCTCGCGGGCCCGGCCTCGGAAGAGACGCCTGCCGCGGCCGAGTGATCACTCGGGGCGAGGGCGCACGGCTTGCTCGGCGAGGAGGCGGTGGACGGGGTGGAGCGACCCGACCTTGATCAGCGCATCGAGCAGCTCCCAGCGGGTGAACCCATCGTCCGAGCACGGTTCGAGGAGGTAGACGGCCAGGGTCCCCGCGCGCTGGGCCGTGCGGACGAGCAGCGTCCCCTTGGGGAATGAAACGGTGCGGCGCTCGGGCCGCACCGTGACCACCGTCTCGAAGCGGCGAGGCGGCGGCGAGGCGCTCAGGGGAATCTCCGCCTGGCCGGGGGGAGGCACCAGGGCCGCAACATCGGGGCTGAAGGTCTTGTCCTGGGCGAGGACGAGGTAGCTCTCGACGTCGTACGCGGAGTCCTCGTCGAGGCGCTCGAAGGCGATGCCGTGACCTTCCAGGGCCTGGGCCAGCTCCGGGGGCGCGAGGTACGCGAGCGGGGTGCTGACGCTGGTCCTCGGGATGAAGGTCCGGAGGTGCGGCACGTGGTAGGTGACCGCCTTCTGGCCGGGGTAGCTGCGGGCGCCGAGGCTCTCCCGGTCGAAGGAGTGGATGGCGATGGTCTCGCCACGGCGGGCGTGCGCCGGATAGGAGAAGCGCAGCTCTCCCGCGGCGTCGCGGCCGGCGACCCCGTAATCGATGCCGACCTGGGGCCGGAGATCGAGGCGCTCGCCGCGGGCGATGATCCGCGCCTCCTCGGCCGCGGTGGCGCGGGCGATGCGGCGGCGGTGCCTGGCGCAGTAGCGGAGCAGCTCCAGGAGCCAGGCGTAGATGACGGCGCAGCGGCGCGGGAAGCTGATGTAGCTGTAGGTCTCGAGCAGCACGTCGACGCGGCCGAGGAGGCCCCGGTAGTGGCTGCCGAAGCGGGGGAGCGCGGGGTAGGTCTGCCACCCCGTCGAGGGGTCGTCCTCCTGGACGAAGTTGCCATACCACTGGCTGCGGAAGCCGTGGCGGGACGAGACCTTCGCGGCCACGTCCTCGAGAAGGCGGCGGGAGGTGCCGAGCAGCCCCCGGAAGAGGCGCTGGTTGCTGTGGGAGGTGTCGAAGGTGAGATCGTAGCTGTGGAGGCTGCCGTCGGTGGTGTGGCAGTCGATGAACACCTCGGGCCACCACGCCTGGTGAAAGCGGGCGAGGTTGCGGGTCTCGATGGCCTCCTGCTTCACGTTGTCGCGGTTCAGGTTCCAGCCCTCGCCCGTGTAGCGGGTGCCCACGCCCCCCTCCGGGTTGACCTGGCCTTCGAGGTTGGCGAGGTCGAGCCGGCGGTTGTCGCGGCTGATGCGGTCGTTCCCGTCGGGGTTGAAGTCCGGCACCACGACGATGCACAGGCGCGAGAGCAGGCGGCGGTGCCGGTCACCCAGGGTGAGGTCACGGACGAGGGCGAGCACGCTCTCCTTCCCCTCCACCTCGCCGGCGTGGATGTTCGCCTCGATCATGACCACGAGCCGGCCCTGACGGCGCGCCTCCTCCGGCGTGAAGCAGTGCCCATCGCTGACGATGAGCGCCGCGATGTCCTGGCCCTCGCCGCTCTTGCCGATGTTGACGCGGCGCACGCGATCGGTGCGGCTCGCGAGAGCGTCAATGAAGCGAAGGACATCATCGTGGGTGGAAGTCTCGCGGTAATCGGTGCGCTCGGCGCGGGTGCGGAGAGCCTCGTCGTGGTTGGCCATGGGGCGCGCATCATGCCACTTTTTTCGCCTCGGCCTGGCGTGATGTGGTCGGATTCGGCTCCCGAAACGACCTGGAGGCTCTCATGGTTGAACGTTCGATGCCCCGTCGCTTGCCGCTCCTGCTGGTCTCCGCGATCTTCGCGCTGATACCCGCAGGCCTCGCGCTCGGCGGCGTGGGCTGCGCGCCGGAGGAAGAAGACATCGCCGACGAGGTGCTGTCCGCCGAAGCGCCCCTGGCATCGCTGGCATCCCCGCTGCGGCTCCGCCTGATGGCGGCGAACCTCACCAGCGGCACTGGCCAGAGCTACGACCCTGGCCACGCCATGCGCATCTTCCAGGGCAGCGATCCTGACATCGTGATGATCCAGGAGCTGAACTACGGCGACGATTCGACGGCCGACATCCGCGATTTCGTCGACGAGGCCTTCGGTCCCCAGTTCTCCTACTACCGCGAGGGAAGCGCCCAGATCCCGAACGGCATCATCAGCCGCTACCCCATCGTCCAGTCGGGGGAGTGGAACGACAGCGCCGTCTCCAACCGCGACTTCGCGTGGGCGCGCATCGACATCCCCGGCTCGAAGGACCTGTGGGCCGTGAGCGTGCACCTGCTCACCACCAGTTCGGGAGAGCGCTCCACCGAGGCGCAGCAGCTTGTGAACTACATCAAGCAATACGTGCCCACGGGCGATTACCTGGTGATCGGCGGCGACCTCAACACCGGGAGCCGGACCGAGGCCTGCATCTCGAAGCTCGGGCAGGTGGTCGTCACCAGCGGCTCGTTCCCTGCCGACAAGAACGGCAACACCAACACCAACCGGAACCGCTCCGAGCCGTACGACTGGGTCCTCGTCGACACCGACCTTTCGGCCTACAAGACGGCGGTCACCCTCGGGTCGAGCACCTTCGCGAATGGCCTCGTCCTCGACACCCGGGTGTTCTCCCCCATCTCGGCGATCAGCCCTGCCCTCACCTCGGACAGCGGCGCGACCGGCATGCAGCACATGGGCGTCATCCGCGACTTCCTGATCCCCGGAGACGACATCCCTGGCAGCACGAGCAGCACCACCAGCGCCGTCAGCACCAGCGCCACCACCAGCGCCAGCAGCAGCGGCGGAGGCGGCGGCAGCGGCGGCTCGGGAGGCTCGGGAGGCTCGGGCGGCGCGGGCGGCGCGGGCGGCGGCTCGGGAGGCGCGGCCGCGGTGTTCATCAACGAGGTCCTGGCGAATGAGTCCGGGAGCGACACGGCCGGCGAGTTCGTGGAGATCGTCAATGCCGGGTCGGGCTCGGTAGCCCTCGGGGGGTGGACGGTCTCCGATAGCTCCAGCACCCGGCACACCTTCGCCGCCGGGACGACGCTCGCTCCGGGAGCCGCGGTGGTGGTGTTCGGCAGCGCCTCGGGCATCCCGGCCGGGACACCTTCGGCGGTGGGCGCGTCCACGGGCACGCTGGGGCTCGCCAACGGCGGCGACACCGTGATCCTGCGGGACGGAGGGGCCGCAGTGGTCGACAGCACCACCTACCCCTCGTCGCTGGCGAGCACGGACGGCGTGTCGATGAACCGCAGCCCGGACGCCACCCAGGGAGGCACGTTCGTGCTGCACACGACCCTGAACGTCAGCGCCTCGTCCCCGGGGAAGCGGGCCGGCGGCTCGACCTTCTGATCCCGCAAATCCGGCTCCCGCTGCGCGGGACGGGGCCCGTGACCGTCCTCGTGCACATTTCGCGGTCTCCCCGGGGGGCATCGTGCATCTAACCGGGAAAGCTGCCCACCTCACACCGGGTGGGCCTCCCGTGGAGACCTCCATGCCCCGTGTCGCCCTCGCCACCCCGCTCGCTGTCGCCCTGATGCTGGTCACCTCGGTGGCCAGCGCGGACATCGTCATCGGTGCCGAAGCAGACCTGGCCATCCCGGTCGGGGACAGCTCGGACGATCTCTCGGTGGGGTATGGCTTCCTGGGGAGGTTCGGGATCGCGCTCGGGGTGGGGCCGATCGAGATCACCCCGGAGATCGGCGGCGGTTACCAGGCCTTCCCGGTCGACGAGCTGGCGGTGTACACCGGGGCGCACCTGGAGTCCGCGCGCGAAGGGACCGCGGGCCTCGGCCGGGCCTTCGTGGGCGGTCGGGTGGCCCTCGACAAGGACATCTCCCCGGCCGTCTACGCGCGCGTGGGGCTCGGGTACATGTCCACCCCCGGCGACGATTACTTCGGACCGACCCTCGGCGGCGGCCTGGCGCTGGAATTCCGCTACATCCCGCTGCTGAACCTCGGGGTCCACGTGGGCTACGATTCCCTGATACTGGGAGAGAACGAGGCGGGCGTGGACGTGCCCCCCGTGCAATGGGTGGCCCTCGGCGCCCACGTTGCCCTCCAGTTTTGAGGCACCGCGCAGCGGCGCGCCCGCGTCCGCGCCCGCGCCCGCGCCCCTCGGACAAAACGCGAAGAGGCCGCGTCGAGACGCAGCCTCTTCGGCACCGATCCGGGAACCGATGATGAGCAGAAGAGCCGCGATCACGCAGCTCTCACCGGTTCACGGCATCGCTGCCAGCTTGCAGACGTTGCTCTGCCCGTCGCAGTAATAGATCTCGTTGGCGTACGGGATGATGAAGAAGCGGGTCTTCGTGTACCAGGCTTCGCCGGTCACGGTGGGGGTGCTCGGCTGGCCCGAGGTGATGAACGAGCAGCCAGAGAGCATCGCAATGCTGACAGCGCTGAGCAGAAGCACACCGATGGACTTCATGACGTAATTCCTCCTGAGTCTCGAGTTCATTCACGATCGCGCCGAGGCGTCTCAGCGCCTCGCGATCGTCACTCCTGCTCTTCCAGCTCCTTGCACACCGGCTTCCCGGACGTGGCGTCGCAGAGGAACATCGTCTGGTCGAAGATGCCGCTGCCCTTCACGAAGGCCTTCCCCTGCACCGAGGTGACTGCCGTGCTGTAGGTGGAGCATGCGGTGGTGCCGAGGGCGACCAGTGCGCAGGCCGCAAGCATGATGTTCTTGGTCATGGTCTTCGTCTCCCCACGAGATCCAGCAATGCCCACGGCAGCGCAAAAGAAGGGGTGTCCCGTGGAGATCGGGACGGGGCGCGCGCGCCGGCCTGGCTCGTGGTGAGAACGGTAGGTCAGCCCATTACAATGGGCCAACAACGTGCAGCGTGGAATTCCTCGGCGCCGGAAGCGGCGAGGTGCAGCGCCGGGGTGCGGTGGTGAGACTCAGCGCCGGGGTGCGGTGGTGAGGCTCAGCGCCGGGGTGCGGTGGTGAGGCTCAGCGCCGGGGTGCGGTGGTGAGGCTCAGCGCCGGGGGTGCGGCGAGCAGGGAGAGGGCTTCGCGCAAGGTGCGGGTCGCGCGGAGGCGGTGCTCGCTGCCGAGCAGGGCGACCGCATCGCGCGCGAGGGCGGGTGACATGCCGCAGACGACGCACCGGCTGCCCAGCAGCGACGTGGCGGCGGCGATGCGCGCGAGGGAAGCGATGGCCTCCGCATCGAGGGAGCCGAGGCCGGTCAGATCCAGGACCACGCCCTGGGCCCCGCGCGCGGTCACCTCGGCGAGGAGGCGCTCGGTGAGGCGGGAGGCCCGCTCCGGGTCGAGGCGGCCGGTGATGGGCACGAGGAGCAGGTCGGCGTCGAGGGCGATGACGGGGGCCGAGAGGGCGAGCAGCTCGTGCTGCTGGGCGCGGATGGTGGCGAGCTGCTCGTCGAGCTGCTTGAAGCGGGCGATGTTGACGTAGGCGACGGCGCCGAGGCGCGCGATGAGCAGGAGCGACTCGAGGTGCGCCTCGTTGAAGGCGTGAGGCCGCGACGAGGCGATGCCCAGGGTGCCGACGCAGCCCTCGTCCGTGAGGACCGGGACGAACATGCGGGCGCGCACCCTCACGGACCGCGGGCTGTCGCTGGTGAGGTGCTCCGGGTCCTGGTCCACGTCGGGCACGTGGAGCACCTGCCGGTTGCGGATCACCCAGCCGGGGTGCCGGTCCATGGCGGTGCGCTCGGCGGCCTCGCGCTCCTCGCGGGAGAAGCCCGTCGCCACCAGCATGCACAGCTTGCCGGTGCAGGGGTCGTTGAGGAAGAAGCCTGCGTACTCCACCGGCACCAGGCCGTGGAGGAGGGCCTCGAGCGCTGACGAGAGGGACGCGAGATCACCGGCGGCAGCGAGGTTCGAGGCGGATTGCGCGAGAAAGGAGATCAGCTCCAGGCCGATCTGCATCGGGGCACCCTAGCAGAGAGACGCGGATGACCGACGCGCGTTCGGCGCAGCGCGTCACCCGGCCCACACGGACCCCCCGTGAAGAGAGCGGACGGGACGGCTCAGGGAGCGGTGGGATCGCTGACGCGGCCCACGAAGAGGACGGTGCTGGTCTCGATGTCGCGGATGAGGAAGAGGAAGGGCCGGTCGAGCTTGATCTCCTTGAACTCGGGCGCCGCGCCATCCCCGACGATCACGGCGGTCGCCGCCGCGGCCTCGGTGCCTGCCTCGTTCACGCCGATGAAGGCCTCGTGGATGACGTCGGAGATCCTGAGATCCCCCTCAGGGCGGATGCCGTCGAAGTCGGCGCCATCCGAGAAGGCGACGCCCATGCCCAGGCTGGAGAGCGCGTCCTTCAGGCCGAACCGCGACTTGAACTTGAACCTGGGGAGGTACGTGTCCACGGAGGCCAGCTCCAGACCGTGGACGACCTCGTCGAGGCGGGCAGCGTCGAGGCCCTCCTCGAAGTCGGCGAGGTCCTCGGGCAGGATGATCACCATCCCCAGCTCGTTGCCGTCGTAGGGCAGCTCCACCGCCTTGTACCCGGAGCCCTCGCCGTAAGGCATGGTCGCGGAGCCGCGCATCGTCGGCACCTGGACCACGGTCCCCGCCTGCGTGGTGAAGGCGGCGTTCTGGGTCGACGACTCCTCGAAGGGGTTCTCCCAGGCCGCGTTGAAGTACACGGCGTTGGTGAGGACCAGCTTGGTGGAGGGATTGATGTTCTCGGGGGAGAGCAGCTTCTCGATCTTGCCCTCGGTGGCGTCGGAGACCCAGCCGTTGATGAGATCCAGGGACTGTGCCGGGGCGCCGGCGAAGTCGACGACGTGCATCCCCGCGCCGTAGCTCTCGGCGAGCACGTCGAGGAAGGGGGCCTGCAGCGCGTAGTTGATCTGCCCCCAGAGCGCGTTGGCGACGTTGAGCCGGAAGCCCTGACCATCGGTGCCCGCGGCCCCCTGGCCCCGGCTCTCCAGCGCCAGGTCGACCGCGTTGAACGCCGGGTGGAGGCGGTCCTGCGGGAGGGTGAAGTGCAGCGCTGCCGCCATGTCCTGCTCGGTCTGGGTGCGCGCGCCGGCCCACGTCATCGCCAGGGCCGAGGAGATGCTGTACGGCGAGTAGAAGAAGTTTCCAGGAGCCGCGCGGAGCTGCTTGTAGAGGTCGAGGGCGAGCCGGGTGTTGCCCTCGGCGACGGCTGCCACGTCGGGCTGGGCGACCGAGGGGCTCGTATCCCGCGAGAGCTCGGAGCTGACCATGCAGCCCGGGGTGGAGGCGTCGTAGCACTCCTCGACCGGAGGGTCGTTGGGGTCGGTGGGATCTTCGGGCCCTCCGGAGCTGGTGCAACCGATCGCGGCCAGGGAGGAGACTGCCAGGAGCAAGGAAAGGGTGCGGCGAGCGAACATGGGCGCCTGAATCGCAAGGAGCGTGCCGCGCGGAGATCAGGCGGCGGCGTCGGCGGCGGGACCGCAGGAGGACCGCAGGAGGACCGCAGGAGCGGTGCCCGACGCAGGCGGGGGAGACAGAGGGGTCGGCGCAGGCTGGCACAGCGCGTCGTGAGGAGTCACCACGTGGACCGCCTGGCGCGGGTATATGCTCCGCGCCCATGGAGGCAGTCTCCCTCTCGCCGCTCCCCGTCGCGTCGCTGCTCTGGCAATCCCGGCCTGGCACCTGGGTGCTGACGGTGGTCTGCAAGGCCACCTTCGAGTTGCAGCCCATGGAGTCGCGGCTGGCTCCCGAGCAGGAGCCCATCCACGTCACCGACCGGCACTGGAGCGATGACACCTCGTGGAGCCTCTACGCGCCCACCGACCTCGTTCCGTACCGCCCCCGGGCCGACGTGCTGCTCGTGGGGCACGCCTTCGCCGCGCGCGGGGCGCGGGTGCGCTCGCTGGTGGCGCGGATCATCGTGGGTGACCTCGACAAGGCCATCAAGGTGCACGCCGACCGCACCTTCGGGCAGGACGGGGTGCTCCAGGACGGGCCTCGCTTCTCGAAGATGCCCCTGCTCTGGGAGCGCGCCGGGGGCGGGCCCGAGACCTCCAACCCCGTGGGCATGCCGCCGACTGCCCGCGACATCTACGGCAAGCGCCCGGTCCCCAACCTCCAGCCCCCGGGGGTCAACGTCGCGGAGTCCGACGATCTCGTGGACCCCATCGGCTTCGGTCCCCTCGACCCCACCTGGCCCACGCGCCGCCAGCGCCTCAACAACCACGCGGCCACCTGGTCGCAGGCCGACTGGCACCACCACCCCCTGCCGCCCGACTTCGACGCCTCGTTCTTCAACGCCGCGCCCCGCGATCAGCAGGTCTCTGGCCTCCGCGACAACGAGCGCATCATCCTCGACAACCTCCACCCGGAGCACGCGCACCTGGTCACCAGCCTGCCCGGGGTCCACCCGCGCGCGTTCGTGGACCGCCCCGGCCAGGGTTACCAGGAGGTGGGCCTGCGCCCCGACCAGCTCTGGATCAACACCGACCGCTGCCTGGTCACCCTCACCTGGCGCGGTCAGGTGTCCCTCCAGCAGCGGAACGAGGCGGGGAAGGTGCTGGTGGTCATGGAGAACGCGGGCCAGTCGATCTCCTGGCAAGAGGTCCAGCGCCAGGCCGCGCACGCCGGCATCCCCATCGAGGGCGCGACGGACGACCCGCTCGACGACATCGAGGAGCTGGACCCCGGCCTCCCCGAGGACACCCTGCCTCCGACGGGCGCCATGACGGGCGGCACGACGCGCGGCATGATCGATGGCCACCGGACGCGCGATGCCTCGTTCGCGCGGCAGTTGAGCCCCTCGATCCTCCCCTTCAAGGCGCCCCAGGGCCAGGCCCCCGCGACGCCGTCGCCCGCGGTCCCTGCCCCCTCGCAGCGCCTCTCCGCCATGCCCTTCCTGCCGGCAGGCGCGAGCCCCGGGCAGCAGCCCGCGGTGCAGCACGCCTCCCTCGCCATGCAGCCACCCATGCCGGTGACGGACGGGTCGATGACCATGGTCCCCGCCCTGACCCCGGCCCCAGGGTCCGCGCTGCCGCCCGGCATGGGCATGTCGCTCGGGGGGCAGCTCTCCTCCGACGCTGCGCTCTCTCCTCCTCCTGCGCCCGTCGCCCCTGTCGCGGCGGTGCCTCCCGGCCCTGCGAGCGCGATCCCTCCCGCTCCGCGCTCGTCAGGCGGAAACAAGCTTTCTGCGGGAGGCAGCATCGCGCCCCCGCCCCCGCCTCCCCTGCGGCCCGCGACGGTGGCCCCACCGCCCAGCGTGGCCGCGAACGTCCCTCCACCCGCCGTCGTGGCAGCGCCCCCCGGCGCCCTGCCCCCAGGCATGCCCGCGCCCTCCGGCGCAGCGGCCCCACCGCCCGTGGTCGCGCCTCCCGCTGCGGTCACGGCTCCGCCTGCGGTCACGCCCCCTCCCTCGATCGCGTCTTCTCCCGCCGTCGCGCCCCCGCCCCTGATCCGCACGCCCGTCATGGGCGCTGCGTCCGCCGGCGTGGGCGGCGGGGTGCTCGCCTCCTCCAACGCGGCCGCTGGCTCCACGCCGACGCTCTCCCGCGAGGAGCCCGCGCCCGCCTCCACCAAGACGCCCGCGGTCCAGGCCACCGCGCGGAGCTCCCCCGTCTCGCGCGACGTGCTCGACCTGATCTGGTTCGATCAGCCGAGCGTCGCCCGCTTCCGCAAGATCACGGTGTGGCGGGAGCTGCTCAAGGAGATGGCGAAGAAGCCCGTCGACAAGCAGCTCGACGACCCGGGCCCCGGCGGCGACGCCGCGAACATCGAGGACCGCCGCGACGTGTTCGAGCTGCTCTCCCGCGCCGGCGCCATCGACGCCCTCGGGGTGCGCGAAGCCCTCTCGGACGCCGTGCGCGACCACGGCAAGTTCGCCCCGCCCCTGCGCCTGCTGGAGGGCGAGCTGACGTTCCCCTTCGACGAGGTGGAGCTGCTCAAGACCACCGTCGCGGTGGTGTCTCCGCTGATGGGCACCGACGAGACCTTGAAGGCCGCCGTCACCGCCGCGCAGGACGCCCAGAAAGGCGCCGACCTGCGCAACGCCCCCGCCGTGGCCGAGAGCCTGACCACCCGCATCCGCGAGGTCTGGAACGCGGGCAAGCGCGCCACCCCCGCGGGCTACCTGGAGACCCAGACGGACCGGGTGCTGGCCGGGGAGCGCCACTACCAGCGGCGCCGGGTGTTCAGCGGGCGGTTCATCCGGGCCATCCTCCAGCCCTTCGGCCCCGACGAGCTGCTCCCCACCTACCTGCCCGACGCCATCTCGGACGCCCTCCCGCTGTTCGCGAAGATCAAGGTGCGCCTCATCGCGGAGATCCACCTGCAGATCGATCCCAACGAAGCGCACTCCGCCGCGCTGCGGGTGCTGGCCATCGCCCGGAGCATGCCGCTCTTCCTGAAGGGCAAGAGCTGAAGGGCAAGCGCCGGGGCGAGGCGCCGCTCCAGCAGGACGTCTCGCCGTGGGTTTCTTCAGAGCCGCTGGGGGGGACTCACTTCTCTGGCGCGCGCGCGGAAGCCACGGCGCCGAGCCGCGCCTCGATGCACAGCGCCGGAGTCATCACGGCAGGCGGTTGCAGCATCCGGTTGTGGTCGCCGGGGACCAGCAGCACCTCGATGGGCCGGCCCAGGACCTCTCCCCATCCCAGGTCGGGCGCCACTTGGACATCCTTCGAGGCGCTGAGGAAGGTGATCGGCACCTCGACCGGACGCACCTGCCAGGACCCCATCATGCGGTGGCTTCTCTCCGCGGTGACGAGGATGCGGCGCAGGTAGTCGACCGAGGCCGCCGCCGGCGCAAACTCGCCCGCGTGGTCGGCCATCGCCGCGGCCACCCGTCGCAGCCCGCCTTCGACGCCCATCCCCTCCAGCGCAGCGCGGGTGAGGTCGTCCACGCCGAGCTGCTGGCCGAGCATCCCCACGAACTCCATGGCGTCGAACGTGCCGGAACCTCCAGGCAGACCGGCATCGAGCAGGAAGACCCGCTCCACCGGCCGCCCTCGCGCGAGGAGCTGGCGCGCCATCTCCACCGCCACCACCCCGCCGAACGAGTAGCCGCCGAGCCGGTAGGGCGCCGCGTCGGGCAGCGTGCGCTCCAGCTCCTCGACCCACAGCTTCGCGAGCGCCTCGACCGACGCCGGAGAAGAGGCGAGCCCGTCGAGGCTGGGCTGGTCGAAGCTCCACACCGGCAAGGTGGGACGCAAGGCGCGGGTGAGCGCGAGGAAGGTGAGGCCTGTCCCGCCGAGCGGCGGGGTGAGGATGAGCGGGCGCTCCGTCCCTGTACGGCGGAGCGGCAGGAGGCTCCCGGCCGCAACCTCGCCCGCGGGAGACTGGAGCGCACGCGCCAGGGCGGCGATGGTGGGGGACGCGAAGAGCTGCCGCGGGGTGAGCGCGAGGCCCGCCCGCGCCGCGCGGCTCACCACCTGGATGGTCAGGATGGAGTTCCCACCCAGCTCGAAGAAGCTGTCCTGCACCCCGACCTCCGGCACCCCGAGCACCGCCGACCAGATCTCGGCCAGCGCCACCTCGGTGGGGGTGCGGGGCGCGAGGTAGCCTTCAGACAGGGCCGCGCGATCCAGCTCCGGAGCCGGCAAGGCCTTGCGGTCTACCTTGCCGCTCGGGGTGAGCGGCAAGGCGTCGAGCCGCACGAAGGCGGCGGGGATCATGTGCTCGGGCACCATGGCGGCCAGGTGTGCGCGTAGCTCTCCGGTGGAAGGCAGGACATCGCCGACCATGTATGCGACCAGCCGCGTCTCGCCCGAGCTATCGGTCCTCACCACCACCACACAGTGCGCGACCGCAGGGTGAGCCAACAGCGCCGCCTCGATCTCCCCCAGCTCCACACGGAAGCCCCGGATCTTCACCTGGTCGTCGACCCGCCCGAGGAACTCCATGGCTCCATCGGCTCGCCAGCGGCACTGGTCCCCGCTGCGGTACATCCGACTGCCTGGAGGCCCGAACGGGTCGGGGAGGAATCGCTCCGCCGTCAGCGCGGGCCGGTTCAGGTAGCCCCGGGCCACGCCCACGCCGGCGATAACCAGCTCGCCGGGCACGCCGACCGGCACGAGTTCGAAGGCGCGGTCGAGCAGGTAGACACGGGTGTTGTCGATGGGCCGCCCGATCGGCAGGCTCTCCGCCGCTCCCTCGGTGCGCCAGGCCGTGGCCCAGACGGTGGTCTCCGTGGGCCCGTAGAAGTTGAGCAGCGACCGCCCCTGGGACCAGCGCCTCACCTCCGCCGGTGCGCATCGCTCTCCGGCGAGGGCCAGGCTCAAGCTCGCCGGGATCGTCGTCGGCGACAGGGCCGGCAACATCGCCGGGGGCAGCACGACCGCGTCCACCTCGGCGAGCAGGCGCGCCAGGGCCTCGGGCTCGCTCCGCACCCGCTCGGACGCGATCACCAGGCACGCACCCGAGCAGAGGGCACCGAGCACATCGGACACCGCGGCGTCGAAGCCGAACGCCGCGAACAGGAGGACGCGCCGCTCAGGCCGGAGGTCCTGCCACGCCGCGCGCGCCCGCACCAGGTTGGGCAGGCCGCGGTGCGTGACCGCCACCCCCTTGGGCTTGCCCGTGGAGCCCGAGGTGTAGATGACGTAGGCGAGGTCGTCGGGCCCGGCGAGCGGCGAAGGATCGGCATCAGGCAGCACCGCGAGCCTGGCTTCGAGGGCATCCAGCTCCACCCGGTGCATTCCCTCCAGTCCATCCGGGGCGAGGCCCGAGCGGGTCAGCAAGGCGCACAGGCCCGCGTCGCACGCCATGAAGCGCAGCCGCGCCTCCGGGTAGCTCGGGTCGAGGGGCACGTACGCGCCGCCAGCCTTGAGCACCCCGAGGATCGCCACCACCACCTCGGCGCTGCGCGGGAGGCAGATGCCCACCCGCGCCTCTGGACCCACCCCCAGCCCGTGCAGGTGGTGGGCGAGCCGGTTGGCCCGGGCATTGAGGTCGGCGTAGGTGACCTGCTCCTCCTCGAACACCACCGCCACCGCGTCGGGCGTGCGCGCCACCTGCTGCTCGAAGAGCTGATGCACGCAGAGGTCTTGCGGGGAAGGCCGCGCCGTATCGTTCCAGGTCACCAGGAGCTGCTGGCGCTCCTCCGCCATCAGCAACGACAGCTCCGAGAGCCGCCGCCCCGGCTCCTCGGCCATGCCCTTCAGCACCTCCCGCAGGTGCCCCGCCATCCGGCCGATGGTGTCGCCGTCGAAGCAGCGCCTGTCCCAGCTCAGCTTGACCTGCAGCGCCTCGCCGGGGATGACCGCTGCGGTGAGGGGGTAGGTGGTCTGCTCGAATCCCTTCACATCGCCCAGGTCCAAGCCGAGGTCGGAGACGTCGAGCGCATCGCCGACCGGGTAGTTCTCGAAGACCAGCAGGGTGTCGAACAGCGTGGTCGCCGCAGGGATGCCGGTGAGGCGCTGGATGTCGGCGAGGGGCATGCCCTCGTGCTCGCGGGCGCGCACCTGGCTGGATTGCAGGGAGGCGAGCCACGCGCACAGCACGGCCTCGGGGCGGACGCGGACGCGCAGCGGCAGGGTGTTGATGAACAGCCCCACCATCTGCTCGACACCCTCGACGCTGGCAGGACGGCCGGCAACGGTGACGCCGAAGCAGACGTCGTCGCGGCCCGAGTAGCGGGAGAGCAGCAGCGCCCACGCGCCCTGCAGCAGGGTGTTGAGGGTGAGGTGGTGCGCGCGGGCCAGCCGCTGCAGCGCGGCAGTCGCCTCCACGTCGAGGGAGAGGGTGTGCTCGCCCTGGCCCGGGTCGTGCTGCGCTGGCGCGGGCAACGCCAGCCGGAAGGGCTCGGTGACGTCGCCGAGCACCTCGCGCCAGAAGGCAGCGCCGGCCACGCGGTCCTGGCCTTCCAGCCAGGCGACGTAGCGCCGGTACGGTGCCGGGTCGGGCAAGACCATCGGCGTGCCGGCGCGGCGGGCGTCATAGAGACGCAGGACCTCGCCCATCACCACCGGCAGCGACCAGCCATCCATGCAGACGTGATGGTGGCTCCAGACCAGGTGCCGCCGTCCGCTGGCGTGGCGAAGCCAGGCGAAGCGCATCAGCGGCCCCTGGTCGAGCGTGAAGCCGCGCGCCCGGTCGGCGGCGAGCCAGGCCTGCAACCGCTCGGGCTCGCTCTCCACCGGCTCACCCTGCCAGTCGATCCGCTGCCAGGGCTGCGCGACCGACGCCATCACCGCCTGCATCGGGCGCGGCAGGTCGCGCCACACGAGGGCGGTGCGCAGGGCGGGGTGACGGGCCACCACGGCAGCGAAAGCCGCCTCGAAGGCGACCTCGTCCACCACGCCGCGCAGCTCGAAGCAGAGCTGCTCGAAGTAGGCGGAGGAGTCGGGATCGTGCAGGGCATGGAACAACATCCCCGCTTGCATCGGGGTGGCCGGGTAGAGGTCGACGAGCCCGGGTCGCTCGGCGCAGAGCCGATCGAGCGTGGACTGGTCGACACCGGCGAGGCGCACGTCGGAAGGCGTCAGCCCCCCGGCCTGGTCATCGAGGCAGTGCGCCACGAGGGCCTCCAGCGAGGCGCGGAACGCCTCCGCGAAGGCCTCGACCGCACCGGCAGCGAAGCGCTGCCCATCCCAGTCCAGCCGCATCTGCAGCGCGCCGTCGACCACGAGGCCGTTGATGCTCACCGGCGAGGTCGGGTGGTTCTCCGGGGCCATGGACAGGCCGGTTGGCCCTGCATCCGCGCCCAGCCCCGCCTGTCCTGCCTGCACCTGGCCCAGGTAGTTGAACACCACCTCGAAGCCGCGCTCGGGCAGCGCGAGCCGCGCCCCGTCCTCGCCCAGCCAGCGCAGCATCCCGTAGCTCGCTCCCTTGTGCGGCACCGCCCGGAGCTGCTCCTTCACCGCCTTGATCGCGCCGCCCAGATCGTCCTCGCCGACGCCGCCGAGGTCCAGCCGCACCGGGAACACGGTCGTGAACCACCCCACCGTCCGGCTCACGTCGAGGCCCCCGAGCAGCGCCTCCTCGCGGCCGTGCCCTTCCAGCAGCACGCCCACCGCGTCGCCGCCGGTCCACCGACGCAGCGCCTGGGCCAGCGCGCACAGCAAGAGATCGTTGATCTCGATCCGATACGCCTTGCCCGCCTCGCGCAGCAGCGCCGTGGTGCGCGCCATCGAGAGGCACACGGTGGTGTGCAGGGGCTCGGCGTCGCCAGGTGCGCCAGCTCCCACCTCCGCCCCCCGCGCCGGGAGCGCCGTCACGGGCGCGGCGAGCACCGCCTCCCAGAACGGCCGCTCCGCGTCCAGCGCCCCCGCGGCCACCCGCGCCTGCTGCGCTTCGGCCCACGTCTTCCACGCCGTCGTCTTCGCTCCCAGCGCCACCGGCTCGCCCGCAGCGATCGCGGTGCATGCCTGCATCAGATCCTCGATCAGGACCCGCCAGCTCACCCCGTCCACCACCAGGTGGTGAATCGCCAGCACCAGCCGCACCCCCTCCTCGCCCCGGTCCACCCGCAGCGCCCGCAGCAACGGCGGCGCATCGAGCACCATGCTGGCCTGCAGCCGGGTGCCCGCGGCCTCCATCCGCCGGTCACGCGCGTCCCTGTCGGCGACCGCGGCCAGGTCCAGCACCTCCACCAGCACCGCGGGCGGCAGCGGCGCATGCCATGCCCGGGCGCCATCGAACCCGAGCCGCAGCGCATCGTGCTGCGCCAGGAGCGCCCGCAGCCCCGCCCCGAGCACCTCCGCCGACCAGCCCGCGGGCACCGTCACGCACACCGCCTGGTTCCAGTGCTGCGGCGTCCGGAAGCCCCTTGCGAAGAACCGGCGCTGGATGGGCGTCAGCGGCGCCTCGCCTTCCACCGGCCCTTGCTCGGCCCTCCCCTGCTCGGGTCCCGGGGCCACCACCATCGCCAGCGCCGCCACCGTCGGACGCTCGAAGAGCTGACGCGGGCTCAGGTGCAAGCCGTTGCGCGCCGCGCGGCTCACCACCTGGATGGTCAAGATCGAGTCGCCACCCAGCTCGAAGAAGTTGTCGTGCACCCCCACCTCGGGCACGCCGAGCACCGCCGACCAGATCTCCGTCAGCGTCGCCTCGGCAGGGCTGCGCGGCGCGGTGTAGCCCGCGGACAGGGCGGCCCGATCCAGCTCCGGCGCGGGCAAGGCCTTGCGGTCGACCTTGCCGTTGGGGCTCAGCGGCAAGGCGTCGAGCGCCACGAAGGCCGCGGGTACCATGTGCTCGGGCAACGTCGCCGCCAGGTGTGCGCGCAGCTCGCCGACCGAGGGCACCGCCTCGCCGACCACATAGGCCACCAGCTTGGCCTCGCCCGGGCCGTCGGTCCGCGCCACCACCACGCACTGCGCGACCGCCGCGTGCGTCGACAGCGCCGCCTCGATCTCTCCGAGCTCGATCCGGAAGCCCCGGATCTTCACCTGGTGGTCGAGCCGCCCCAGGAACTCCAGGGTGCCGTCGCCGCGGAAGCGGCACCGGTCTCCGCTGCGGTACATCCGGCTGCCCGGGGGCCCGAACGGGTCGGGCACAAACCGCTCCGCGGTCAGCGCTGGCCGGCCGAGGTAGCCCCGCGCCACGCCCACGCCTGCGATGCACAGCTCGCCGCGGACGCCGATCGGCACCGGCCGCAGGTCCGCGCCAAGCACGTGGAGCCGGTTGTTGGCGCCCGGCGGGCCGAGCGGCACCGACGCCTCGGGCGACGGGCTCCCCTCCCAGTAGGACGCGGTGACGGTCGTCTCGGTCGGCCCGTAGGAATTGATGAACCGGCGCCCCGCGGCGAAACGTGCGGCCAGCGCGGGCGGGCACGCTTCACCCCCGACGCGCAGCAGCCGCAGCGCATCCAGGCGTGCCTCCCCGAGCAGCATCAGCGCGCTCGGAGGCACGTGCGCGACCTCGATCGCGTGCGCACGCAGCAGCGCCGTCAGCGCCGCGCTGGAGCGACGTTGCTCCGCGGAGGCGATCACCAGCCGACCTCCCTGGGTCAGGGTCGTGAAGATCTGCGAGACCGAGGCATCGAAGCCGATGGACGCAAACTGCAGCACGGCCGTCCCCCGCCGGACATCGAGCAGCTCGGCCTCGTGCGCGATCAAGCTGACCACCGCGCCGTGGATCGCGCCCACGCCCTTGGGCTTGCCGGTGGAGCCGGAGGTGTAGATCACGTAGGCGAGGTTGTCGGGCCGCGCGCATGGCGCAGGTGCCGTGTCAGGCAGCTTCGCCAGCGTCTCTTCGAGCGCGTCCAGCGCCACCCGCTGCGTCCCTTCCGGCCACCCGAAGGCGAGCGAGGAGAGGCTGAGCAGCACGCGCACCTCCGCGTCGTCGGCCATGAAGCGCAGCCGGGCCTCGGGGTAGCTCGGGTCGAGGGGCACGTACGCCCCGCCGGCCTTGAGCACCGCGAGCATGGCCACCACCACGTCCACCGAGCGCGGGAGGCAGATGCCCACCCGCGCTTCGGGCCCCACCCCCAGCGCGCACAGGTGGTGGGCCAGCCGGTTGGCCCGCGCATCGAGCGCCGCATAGGTGAGCAGCTCGCCCTCGAACGCCACCGCCACTGCCTCGGGCGCGCGCCCGACCTGCGCCTCGAAGAGCTGGTGGATGCAGAGATCCTGCGGGTAAGCCCGCGCTGTGTCGTTCCAGGTCACCAGGAGCTTCTGTCGCTCCTCGACCGTGAGCAGCGACAGCTCCGAGAGCCGCCGCCCCGGATCCTGCACCATGGCCCTCAGCACCTGTTCGAGGTGCCCGGCCATCCGCGCGATGGTCTCCGCCTCGAACAGGTCGACGCAGTACCCGAGGGAGCCCTGCAGCCCGGTGGGTGTCTGCACCAGGCGCAGGGTGAGGTCGAACTTGGCGCTGCCGGTCTCGACGTCGAGGGGCTCCATGGCCACCGCGCCGAGCTGCACGGCCGGGAGCGGCGCGTTCTGCAGCACCAGCATCACCTGGAACACGGGTGTTCTGCTGGTGTCGCGGGGAATGCCCAGCGTGTCGACCACCTTCTCGAAGGGCACGTCCTGGTGGGCGTAGGCGTCCAGCGTGGTGCGACGTACCCGGCGCAGGAGATCCTGCACCGTGGGGTCGCCGCTGAGGTCCACGCGCAAGGCCAGGGTGTTGACGAAGAACCCCACCAGCGGCTCCAGCTCGGTGCGGATGCGACCGGCGATGGGGCTGCCGATGACGAGGTCGTCCTGGCCGGCGTGGCGCGACAGCACTGTGGCCAGGGCCGCCAGCAGCAGCATGAAGGGCGTGACCCCGGCGCGCTGGGCAAGCGTGTCGAGGTCGGCGCTGAGCGTGGGACCGAAGGCGAGCGACAGGTCGGCGCCGCGGTCGGACTGCACCGCCGGGCGGGGGTGGTCGGTGGGCAGGTCCAGCACCGGCGCACCGGCCAGGGCCTCGCGCCAGTAGACCAGCCGGCTTTTCAGCGCCTCGCCCTGCAGCCATTGCCGCTGCCACACCGCGAAGTCCGCGTAGCCGAGGCTCGGCGCCGGCAGCGCCGGCGTGCGACCTGCCGCAAAGGCGGCATGGGCCTGCGCCAGCTCACCGAGCAGCACCCCGAACGACCAGCCGTCGAAGGCCACGTGGTGCACGCACAGCAGCAGCACATGCTCCTCCGGCCCGAGCCGCCACGCGCTGACGCGCAGCACCGGCCCCTCGGCCAGATCGAACGGCCGCCGCGCCTCCTCGGCGAGACGCTCCTGCAGCACCGTCTCGTCGGCAATGGCCTCGACTGGCAGCCGGAGGGTGCCTGCCGGGGCGATCTCCTGCCACGGCCCGGCCTCGTCGTGATGCAGCGTGGTGCGCAGCACCTCGTGCCGCTCCAGGAGCCACCCGAGCGACGCCTCCAGCGCCGCCACATCGAGCGGGCCGCGCAGCCGCAGCGCCAGCGGCACGTTGTACTGCGCCGTGCCGGGCCTGAGCCGATCGAGGAACCAGAGTCGCTCCTGGGCAAACGACAGCGGCAGCCGGCCCCCGCGCGCGACACGCCCGATGGGCCCGCCTCGGGTGCTGGCCTGCGCCCCTCCCACCAGGCGCGCCTGCGCCGCCACCGTGCGCGCCTCGAACAGCGCCCGCAGCGGCACCTCCGCCCCCAGCACCGAGGCGATGCGGCTGGCGAGCTGCGTCGCCCGCAGCGAGTGCCCACCCAGCTCGAAGAAGTCGTCCTCCACTCCCACCACCTCGACCCCGAGCACCGCCGACCAGATCTCCGCCAGCGCTGCCTCGGCATGGCTGCGTGGCGCGACGTACCCTGCCGACAGCGCTGCCCGATCCTGCGCTGGCGCGGGCAAGGCGCGACGGTCGACCTTGCCGTTGGCGGTCAGCGGCAAGGCATCGAGCACCATGAACGCGGCTGGCACCATGTACGCGGGCAATGTCGCCGCCAGGTGCATGCGCAGCTCCCCGACCGAGGGCACCGCCTCGCCGACCACGTAGGCCACGAGACGCGCCTCGCCCGGGCCTTCGCTCCGCGCCACCACCACGCAGCGCGTGACCGCCGGGTGGACCAACAGCGCCGCCTCGATCTCGCCAAGCTCGATCCGGAAGCCTCGGATCTTCACCTGATCGTCGGCGCGACCGAGGAACTCGAGGTCCCCGTCCGCGTTCCAGCGCACACGGTCACCGGTGCGGTACATGCGCTCGCCGCTCCCGAACGGCACGGCGACGAAGCGCTCGGCGGTCAACCCGGGGCGGCCCACGTAGCCCCGCGCAAGCCCCGCTCCCGCGAGGTAGAGCTCACCGGTGACGCCCACCGGCACCGGCAGCAAGCGCGCATCGAGGACATAGGCGCCCGTGTTGGCCATCGGCTTGCCAATGGGCACCGTGCCCTGGAGGCGGAGCGGGCGGCGCACGGCATGGCAGGTGGCGAAGGTCGTGGTCTCCGTCGGCCCATAGACATCGACGACGAGGGTGTTCGGGCACGCCTCCATCACGCGCTGGACCGACACTGGAGAGACAGCTTCCCCACCCGTCCAGACCTCGCCGACCGCGCTGAAGCAGGGCGCGCACTCCTCGGCCAGCAGATTGAACAGGGCCGAGGTCAAGAACACGCCCGTGATCTTCTCTCTGACGATCACGCGCGCCAGATCATGGGTGGACAGCTCGCCTGCGGGGGCGATGACGACCTGCCCGCCGCCGAGCAGGGGCACCCAGAGCTCGTACGTGGAGGCGTCGAAGGCAGCAGGTGAATGCAAGAGCACGCGTCGCTGGTGACCCGTGCGCCAGCAAGGGTCGAACGCCAGCGCGACGATGCAGCGATGGGAAGTGGCGATGCCTTTCGGGGTCCCCGTCGACCCGGACGTGTACATCACGTAAGCAAGCTGGTCCGGGTGACAGGTGACGGGGGGAGCCCCTGGGTCCACCTCGACGCGCCCGGCGTCGACCACGAGCGTCGGCACCCCGTGCGGCAGCGCCTCGTCGCCACCCGCGGCTCCCGTCAACAGCAGCGCCGCGCGCGTCTGCTGGAGGATGTACGTCGCCCGCGCCGGCGGATAGCGCGTGTCCAGCGGCACGTAGACCCCTCCGGCCTTCGCCACCCCGAGGATGGACACGACGAGCTCCAACGAGCGCTCCAGCCGTAGGCCCACCATGCTCTCCGGCCCGACGCCCAGCGTGACCAGACGGTGCGCGAGCTGATTGGCGCGGGCGTTGAGGTCGGCATACGTGATCTGCGCGCCCTCGAACACCACCGCCACCGCGTCGGGCGTCCGCGCCACCTGCTGCTCGAAGAGCTGATGCACGCACAGCTCCTGCGGGTAGGGCCGCGCCGTGTCGTTCCACGTCACCAGGAGCTTCCGACGCTCCTCCGCCGTGAGCAGCGACAGCTCCGAGACCCGGCGCCCCGGCTCCGCCACCATCGCCCTCAGCACCTCCCCGAGGTGCCCCGCCATCCGGACGATGGTGTCCCGCTCGAAGAGGTCGGTGCAGTACTCGATTCCGCCCTGCAGGCCCTCGGGCGTCTGCTCCAGGGTGAAGGTGAGATCGAACTTGGCGCTGGACGCTTCGAGGTGCAGCGGTTCGAGCGTCGCCGCGCCGAGCTGCGCCGCTGGCGGCGGGGTGTTCTGCAGGACCAGCATCACCTGGAACAGCGGCGTCCTGCTGGTGTCGCGAGAGATGCCCACCGCATCGACCACCTTCTCGAAGGGCACCTCCTGGTGAGCGTAGGCGTCCAGCGTGGTGCGACGCACCCGGCGCAGGAGATCCTGCACTGTGGGGTCGCCGCCGAGGTCCACGCGCAGGGCCAGGGTGTTGACGAAGAACCCCACCAGCGGCTCCAGCTCGATGCGGTCGCGGCCCGCGATGGCGCTGCCGATCACCACCTCGTCCTGCCCCGCGTAGCGCGACAGCAGCGTGGCCAGGGCCGCCAGCAGCAGCATGAAGGGCGTGACCTCGGCCCGCCGGGCGAGGGCGTCGAGGTCGGCGCTGAGCGCGGGGTCGAAGGCGAGCGGCAAGTGGGCGCCGCGGTCGGACTGCACCGCCGGGCGGGGATGGTCGGTGGGCAGGTCCAGCACCGGCGCGCCGGCCAGGGCCTCGCGCCAGTAGGCAAGCCCGCGCTCCAGCACCTCGCCCTGCAGCCACTGCCGCTGCCAGACCGCGAAGTCCGCGTAGCCGAGGCTCGGTGGCGGCAGCGCCGGCAGAAGCCCCGCGACGAAGGCCGCGTAGGCCTGGGACAGCTCGCCCAGCAAGACCCCGTCCGACCAGCCATCGAAGGCCACGTGGTGCACGCACACGAGGAAGGCGTGCTCCTCCACCGCGGGCGGCCCGAGCCGCCACAGCCGCGCGCGGAGCACCGGCCCCTCGGTCAGATCGAACGGACGCCGCACCTCCTCGTCGAGGCGCTCGGCGAGCGCGGCGTCGTCGGCGAGCGGTTCGACGGGCAACCGCACCTCGCCCGGGGGTGCGATGCGCTGCCACGGCCCGGCCTCGTCCTGGTGCAGCGTGGTGCGCAGCACCTCGTGCCGCTCCAGGAGCCACCCCAGCGAGGCCTCCAGCACCGCCACGTCGAGCGGGCCGCGCAGCCGCAGCGCCCGGGGGACGGTGTACTGCGCCCGGCCCGGGTTGAGCCGGTCGAGGAACCAGAGGCGCTCCTGCGCGAACGACAGCGGCAGCCGGCCTCCGCGATCCACCCGGGCCATCGGCAAAGCCTGGACGCCGCTCCCGGCCGCCTCCACCAGGCGCGCCTGCGCCGCCACCGTGCGCGCCTCGAACAGCGCCCGCAGCGGCACCTCCGCCCCCAGCACCGAGGCGATGCGGCTGGCGAGCTGCGTCGCCCGCAGCGAGTGGCCTCCCAGCTCGAAGAAGTCGTCTTCCACCCCCACCGTCTCCACCCCGAGCACCGCCGCCCAGATCTCGGCCAGCGCCGCCTCGGTGGGGGTGCGTGGCGCGACGTACCCTGCCGACAGGGCCGCGCGGTCCAGCTCCGGCGCCGGCAAGGCCTTGCGGTCCACCTTGCCACTCGGGGTGAGCGGCAAGGCGTCGAGCCGCACGAACGCGGCAGGGACCATGTGCTCGGGCAGCGTCGCCGCGAGATGCGCGCGCAGCTCTCCGGAGGAAGGCAGCGCCTCCCCGACCAGGTACGCGACGAGACGCGCCTCGCCAGGGCCGTCGCTCCGCGCCACCACCACCCCTTGCTCCACGGCCGGGTGGGCCGACAGCACCGCCTCGATCTCCCCGAGCTCGATCCGGAAGCCCCGGATCTTCACCTGGTCGTCGAACCGGCCGAGGAACTCCAGGGTGCCGTCGGCCCGGAAGCGGCACCGGTCTCCGCTGCGGTACATGCGGCTGCCCTCGGGCCCGAACGGGTCGGGCACGAACCTCTCTGCCGTCAGCCCGGGCCGGTTCAGGTAGCCCCGGGCCACGCCCACCCCAGCGATGCACAGCTCACCGGGGATGCCGATCGGCACCGGCCGCAGGGCCGCGTCGAGCACGTAGAGCCGGTTGTTCGCGCTCGGCGGGCCGAGAGGCAGCGTCGCCTCGGGCAGCGGCGTGCCCTCCCAGTAGGACGCCGTGATGGTCGTCTCGGTCGGGCCGTAGGCATTGACGAAGCGGCGCCCCGGGGCGAAGCGCGCGGCCAGCGCAGGAGGGCACGCCTCGCCACCGACCTGCAGCACCCGGAGTGCCTCCAGGCCTCGCGCGTCGAGCAACGTGAGCGCGCTCGGAGGCAGGTCGGCGACCTCGATCGCGTGCCCGCGCAAGAGCGCCATCAGCGCCGCGCTGGAGCGGCGTTGCTCGTCCGAGGCCACCACCAGCCGACCGCCGCGGCTCAGGGGCGTGAAGATCTGGGTCACCGACGGATCGAAGCCGATGGAGGAGAACTGCAGGACTGCCGTGTCCTGGCGGAGGTCGAGCAGCTCGGACTCGTACGTGATCAGGTTGACCGCGGCGCGGTGGAGGGCGCCCACCCCCTTGGGCTGGCCGGTGGAGCCCGAGGTGTAGATCACGTAGGCGAGGTTGTCGGGCGCGGCGAGGAGCGCGGGCGCGGTCTCCGGCAGCGCCGCGAGCGCCGCCAGCGTGGCGTCGCCGACGTCCAGCGCGTCCAGCGCATCCAGCGCGACCCGCTGCATCTCCGCGGGCCACGCCACGGCGCCGGAGACGACGTGGGCGCGGGTCAGCAAGGCGCGCAGGTCCGCGTCGCGCGCCATGAACGAAAGCCGCGCCTCCGGGTAGCTCGGGTCGAGGGGCACGTACGCGCCGCCCGCCTTGAGCACCGACAGGATGGCCACCACCATCTCCACGCCGCGCTCCAGGCAGATGCCCACCCGCGCCTCCGGACCCACGCCCAGCCCGCGCAGGTGGTGGGCGAGCCGGTTGGCCCGGGCGTCGAGATCCCCGTAGGTGACCTGCTCCTCCTCGAACACCACCGCCACCGCATCGGGCGTGCGCGCGGCCTGCTGCTCGAAGAGCTGGTGCACGCACAGCTCCTGCGGATAGGGCCGCGCGCTGGCGTTCCACGTCACCAGGAGCTGCTGGCGCTCCTCCGCCGTGAGCAGCGGCAGCTCCGAGAGCCGCTGCCCCGGGTCCGCGACCATCGCCGTCAGCACCTCCCCGAGGTGCCCGGCCATCCGCGCGATGGTGTCCGGATCGAACAGCTCCGCGTCGTACTCCAGGGACGCCCGGTAGCCAGCGGCGGTCCTGACCATCGCCAGCGACAGATCGGACTTGGTGGTGCCTTCGACGTCGCCGCTGACCGAGGCGCCGAGCAGCTCCCACGGGGCGCCAGCGAAGCGCTCCGGGAACCAGGAGCGCTCTTCGAGCACGAAGCCCACCCGGAACAGCGGGCTCTGCTCGGCGCCGCCGCGGCGCGCATCGGGGACGGCGCGCACGATCTCGTCGAAGGGGAGCGCCTGGTGATCGAGCGCCGCCCAGAGCTGCCCGCGCAGTCGCTCGATGAGCGCGCCCACCTCCGGATCGCCGCCCGCGCTGCAGCGCAGCGGCAGGGTGTTGACGAAGAACCCGATGACCTCCTCCAGGCCCGGCTGCTCGCGGCCGCTGGTGTTCACCCCGACGGTGACCTCGCTCTGCCCGCTGTAGCGGTGGAGCAGCGTCGCCCAGCCGGCGAGGAGCACGGTGAACGGGGTGCTCCTGGTGTCCCGGGCGAGGGCATCGATCGCGTCGGCCAGCCCGGCGTCGAGGTCGAACCCCAGGAGGCCACCGAGCCCGCGCCGCTCGGCGGGAGGCGGGTGGTCGGTGGGCAGGTCGAGCACCGCGACGCCTTCGAGCTGCGCTCGCCAGAACTGCCGGTGCGCGTCGGCTTCGGTCGAGGAGAGCCAGCCCCGCACCCGCTCGGCGTGGCGTCGGTAGGAGGGCGCGCTCTGCAGGTCGAGGGGCTGTCCAGCGGCCACGGTGGCGTAGGCCGCGGACAGCTCACGCACGAACAGCCCGAAGGACCAGCCGTCCGTGGCGATGTGATGCCAGGTCACCACGAGCGCGCTCTCCGCGGCGCCCAGCCAGACCAGCGCCATCCTCAGGAGCGGCGGCGTGGCCAGGTCGAAGGGCGTTTCGGCCTGGGCGCGGGCGAGCCGCGCAAACGCGCCTTCGCGCTCTGCCGCAGGCAGATGACGGAGGTCGACGACCTCCACCGGCACCTCGACCCAGGGCAGCACCCGCTGCCACGGCACCCCGTCTTCCTCCACCACGTGCATCCGGAGCTGCTCGTGCCTGGACACGAGCCCCTCCAGCGCCTGCCGGAGCAGCCGGGGTTCGAGCAGGGCGCCGATGCGGGCCGTGGCGTGAAGGTTGTAGGTCTCCCGGCGCGCGAGCAGGCGATCGAGGAAATAGAGCCGCGCCTGGCCCGGTGAGGTGGGCGCCAGGAGGGGCCGCAGCACCGCGGGCGCCGACGGCAGCACGTCCGGGAGGGAGGCGAGGGATCCGGCGGTGCCGGCCTGGTCCTGCGGGCGCTCCACGACGACCAGCGCGTCGAGCGCCTCCGCCAGCCGCGAAGGCGTCCCGAGCCGCATCACGGTGCCGATCGCCAGCCGGAGTCCGGTGCGGGTGACGAGCCGGCCATGCAGTTCGGCCGTCATCAGCGAGTCGAACCCCACCTCCTGGAGCGGCCGGTCGGGATCGATGGCCTCGCGCGCGGGCTGGCCGAGCACCGTGGCAGCCTCGGCGCGCACGAGATCGAGCAGGGCGCGCTCCCTCTCCTGGTCGGAGAGCGCAGCGAGGCGCGCGGCGAGCGTCGCCGGAGCGCCAGCGCCGGCGCTGGCCAAGGCGGGTCGACGCGCGGAGACCCGGAAGAGGCCTCGCAGGAGGGGCGGCACCGCACCTGCCTCGGCGCTCCACCCGGTGGCGCGGAGGCGCGCCGGCACGAGCGAAGCCTCGGGCCGCAGGAGGGCGGCGTCGAAGAGGGCGAGCCCCTCGTCCGCGGAGAGCGCCGCGATTCCCAGGCGCGCCATGCGCGCGAGGTCGGCGCTCTTCAGGTGACCTGTCATGCTGCTGCGCTCTTCCCAGAAGCCCCAGGCGAGCGCGGTGGCAGGCAGACCCTCCGCTCTCCGCCGATGCGCGAGCGCGTCCAGGAAGGCGTTGGCCGCGGCGTAGCTGGCTTGTCCCGCAGTGCCCAGCACACCGGCCATGGAGGAGAACAGCACGAAGGCGGACAGGTCGAGGCCTTGGGTCAGCGCGTGCAGGTGGAGGGCGGCATCGACCTTGGGCCGCAGGACGCGAGAGACCCGCTCGGGCGTGAGAGCACCGAGGATCCCGTCATCGAGCACGCCGGCCATGTGGACGACGCCGGTCAGCGGATGCTCCCGGGGCACGGACGCGAGGAGCGCCGCGAGCGCCTCACGGTCGGCCGTGTCACAGGCGACCACCGTGACGCGCGCACCCGAGGCGGTGAGCGCGCGCTGGAGCGCCTCTGCCCCCAGCGCGGCAGCCCCCTGCCGAGAGGCGAGCAGCAGGTGCCGGACCCCGTGCGCCTCCACGAGGTGCCGGGCAACCAAGGCGCCGAGCGTGCCCGTGCCCCCGGTGAGGAGCACCGTGCCTTCAGGGTTCAGGGGGCGCGGCAGGGCCTCCGCGGGACGAAGCGGGGCGAGCCTGGGCACGCGCAACGTCCCCTCCCGCAAGGCGAGCTGGGGCTCGCCGGAGGTAACGGCCTCTGGCAGCGCCCGGAGCGAGGCCTCGGCGTCGTCGAGGTCGAGGAGGATGAGCGCGCGATCGGGGTGCTCGGACTGAGCCGCGCGCGCGAGGCCCCAGAGGGGCGCGTGGACCAGGTCGAGGTTCTCGTCATCGAGGCCCGTCGCCGCGGCGCGCCGGGTGACCAGCACGAGCTTGCTGGACGCCAGACGCTCGTTCGCGAGCCAGGCTTGCAGGACCGCGAGCGCGCGGTGCGTGGCCACGTGCGCTGCCCGGGCCACCTCCGAGGCCTGCGCCGGATCACCCGCCCCGGCCACCCAGGTGACCACCACGATCTCGGGCGCAGCCTCACCCGCGTCGAGCGCGGCCTCCAGCGCGGCCATGTCAGCATGTCGATCGAGCCGCCCAGAGGCCCTCTCGAAGCCTGCCGCCAGCCCCATGTCGCCGTCGCCCAGCAGCGCCCAGTGAGCCGTGTGCGCGCCGGTGGGCGCTGGCACGGACGTGCTGGGGACCGCCGCCCAGTCGACGCGGTGGAGCGCGTCCTGCCGCGCCACGAGCAGGCTCCGGATCTTCTCCGCCGAGGCGACCCGGGTGTGCAGCGCCTCCACCTCCAGCACCGGCGCTCCCGAGGCATCGGCGATGCTCAGAGAGACGTCACCTCGGTCACCGCCGCGGGACAGGCGCACCCGCAGGCTGGAAGCCCCGGTCGCGCCCAGGGACACGCCCGCCCAGGAGAACGGGAGCACCACCTCGCCTCCCGCCTGGAGGATCGCGATCGCCAGCACGTGCAGGGCCGCGTCGAGCAACGCCGGATGGATGCCGAACGCCCCCGCCTCCCTCGCGGGACCTTCGGGGAGATGCACCTCGGCGAACAGGTCGTCGCCGCGCTTCCAGGCGGCGGACAGTCCCTGGAAGTCAGGCCCGTAGCTGAGCCCTGCTTCCCCGAGGCGCGCGTAGATGCCCTCCAGCGCGAGCGGCGCAGCTCCCGCCGGCGGCCAGGCGCGGAGGTCGAAGGCGAGAGGCTCCGCGGCGGGCGCGAGGCGACCCGTGGCGTGACGGGTCCAGGGCGCCGCGGCGGGCGCCCCCTCGGCCCTGGCGTGGAGGGCGAGCGCCCTGCGCCCCGCCTCGTCCAGCGCGCTCACGGACAGTTGCAGGTGGACGGCGCCCTCCGCGGCGAGCGCGAGCGGCGCCTCCAGCACGAGCTCCTCGACCCGGTCCAGGCCCACGCGGCGCGCGGCGCAGAGCGCCAGCTCGACGAAGGCCGTCCCCGGCAGGAGGACCGTATCGAACACCGCGTGCCCGGCGAGCCAGGGGTGACTCTGGAGCGACAACCGCCCGGTGAAGAGCACCCCATCGCCCTCGGCGAGGGACACGGCCGCCCCGAGCAGCGGGTGGTCTGCCGAGGCGAGGCCAGCGGAGGCCACGTCGGCAGGCTGCGCTCTCTGCACGTCGAGCCAGTAGCGCTCGCGCTGGAACGCGTAGGTGGGCAGCGGTGCCCGCGCGCCCTCGGGCAGCACCCTCGCCCAGTCCACCGCGAGGCCCTGGGTGAACAGCTCGCAGAGGGAGCGCAGGAGCCGCGCGAGATCCCCCTCGTCCCGCCGCAGCGAACCGACCACCACTGCCGGCAGCCCCGAGGCGTCGACGGTCTCGTGCAGCGCCAGCGTCAACACCGGATGGGCGCTGACCTCGACGAAGAAGCGGTGGCCCTGCGCCAGGAGCCTCCCCGCGGCCTCCTCGAAGCGGACCGTCTGCCGGAGGTTCCGGTACCAGTAGCCGGCATCGAGCTCGGCGCCGTGGACCTTCTCCCCGCTGACCGTGGAGTGGAGGGGAACCGTGGACGCGCGCGGCGCGATCCCCGCGAGATCAGACAGGAGCGCCTCGCGGACCGCCTCGATCTGGGGCCCGTGGGAGGCGTAGTCGACGCGCACCTTGCGGGCGAAGACCTGCGCCGAGGCAAGCTCTCCGAGCAGCGCATCGATGGCCTCCGGGTCACCGGAGACCACGGTGGAGCGAGGGCTGTTCAGCGCCGCGATGGCCAGCCGCTCGCCCCAGCGCGCGAGGCGGCGCTCCACCTCCTGCGCGGGCAGGTCCACGGAGGCCATGGCGCCGCGCCCTGCGAGTCGTGCCAGCGCCCGGCTGCGCCGGGCCACCACCCTGGCCGCGTCGTCGAGCGACAGCGCGCCTGCCACGTACGCGGCGGCGATCTCGCCCTGGCTGTGGCCGACCACGGCGTCCGGTTCGACGCCGAACGACCGCCAGACCGCGGCCAGCGACACCATCACCGCGAAGAGCGCCGGCTGCACCACGTCGACCCGTTCCAGGGGCGGCGCCCCCTCGTCGCCGCGGAGCACCGCCCGGAGCGACCAGTCCACGTGCGGCGCGAGCGCCCGCGCGCAGGCGTCCATGCTCTCGCGGAAGACCGCGGAGACCTCCAGCAGCGGCTCTGCCATCCGGACCCACTGCGAGCCCTGCCCCGGAAAGACGAACACCACCTTGCCCGCCGTGCGCGCCTCTCCGAGCACCAGCGCGGCAGCCGCCTGGCCCTGGGAATCCTGGGGACCGCGCGACAGGGCGTCGAGCGCGTCGCGCAGCGTCGCGCGATCGCGCGCCACCACCGCGGCCCGGCGCTCGAAGTGGGTCCGCGTGAACGCGAGCGCACGGGCGATGCTCGCCACCCCGAGATCCGGGTGATCGTCGAGGTGCACCCGGAGCCGCTCGGCCTGCGCCCGCAGCGCCCCCTCTGTCTTGCCCGAGAGCACCACCGGCAACGCCTCGCGCGCCTCCTCGTCCCCCGGGCGGACCTCGTCCCAGATCACCGACGCGCCGCGCACGTACAGGGCGCCCAGCGTGTCCAGCATCACCCCCCGCTCGTCCTCGTCACGCCGCAGCGAAGGCAGCACGACCCCGCGCCGGCCGGAGCGGCGCAGGTTGGACTCCACCGCAGGCGAGGCGAGCGGATGGGGGCTGACCTCGACGAAGACGCGGATGTCGTTCTCCAGGAGCGCATCGACCGCCGTCGAGAACAGCGCCGGATCGCCGAAGTTGCGGACCCAGTGCGCGGCGTCGAAGTACTCGCCAGCGAGCAGCGCGCCGGTCACCTCGGAGACGATCGGGATCCTCGCGGGGCGAGGGTGCACCGCGCGCAGCGCCTCGAACAGCTCGTCACGCAGCTCATCGACCAGCGGGCAATGGGGGGCCACGTCCATGGCCACGCGGCGGCAGAAGACGCTCCGGCGCTCCAGCGCCTGGAACAGCGCATCGAGCGCGTCCGGCGCCCCCGCCACCACCGTCGACTCCGCGCTGTGCTGGATGGCGCGGAAGAGCCGCCCTTCGTGGCCCGCCAGCGCCTCGGCGGCCTCTCTCCACGGCAACCCCACCACGCCCATCGCGCCCTTGCCCTTCTGGCGCCGGATGATGCGTCCGTAGGCGCAGATGGTCCGCATCGCGTCTTCGAGGCTCAGGACCCCCGCCACGTGCGCCGCAGCGATCTCGCCCGTGCTGTGGCCCACCACCGCATCCGGCACGATGCCCAGGGCGCGCCACTGCGCCGCGACCGCGATCTCGATGGAGATGATCGCCGGCAGGCTGACGTCGATCTCGTCGAGCCGCGACCTCTCCCAACCTGCGGTCAGCTCCTCCAGCAGCGACCAGCCCAGGAACTGCTCGATATACCGGCTGCACCGCGCGAGCGTCGCCCGGAACGCCGGCGCCCCGTGCAGGAGCCGCTGACCCATGCCGAGCCACTGCGCCCCCTGCCCGGCGAAGACGAACGCGATCTTCCGCGCGGCGGCGGGCTCGGCGCGGCCCACCGACACCCCGACGTGCGCCTTGCCTCCCAGGAAATCCTGCAAGCGCTGCGCGAGCTCCTGGCGCGACCCCGCGGTCACGGCGAGCCGGTGCTCCTCCGCGCCCACCCGCGCCGCCGCCCGCGCCGCCGCGGCGCAAAGGACGCTCAGCGAGGATGCACCTGCACCTGCACCTGCACCTGCACCTGCACCTGCACCTGCACCTGCGTCTGAAGCCAGAGCCTCCATCGTTCGCTGCGCCTCCAGGCGCAACGCCTCCGGGCTCTCCGCGGCGAGCGGCAGGACCTCGACCCGACGCGCCGGCCACTCCGCGAGCACGGCGTGGGCGTTCGTGCCTCCCAGCCCGAACGAGCTCACCCCGGCCACCAGCGGACGATCCATCTCCGGCCACGGATCCAGCCCGGTCTGCATCCGCAGGTTCAGGTCCGCGAAAGAAATGAGCGGGTTCGGCGTCTCGAAGTTCAGGCTCGGCGCGAGCTGCCGGTGCCGGATGGAGAGCACCACCTTGAGCAGCCCGACGATGCCCGCCGCCCCCTCCAGGTGCCCCAGGTTGGTCTTCGCCGAGCCCACGTGCAGCGGGCGCCCGGCGGGCTTCCGCGCGCCCAGCACCGCGCCGAGCGCCTGCGCCTCGATGGGATCGCCGAGCGGCGTGCCCGTGCCGTGCAGCTCGACGTACTGCACCTCGGCCGGGTCGATGCCGGCGCGCGCGTACGCGAGGCGCAAGACCGCCTCCTGGGCCTCCGGGCTGGGCGCCGTCAAGCCATTGCTGGCCCCGTCATTGTTCACCGCGCTCCCGCGGATCACGCAGTAGATCGGATCGCCATCCGCGAGGGCGCGCGACAGGCGCTTCAGCACCACCACGCCCCCACCCTCCCCTCGCACGTAGCCGTTCGCGCGCGCGTCGAACGTGTAGCAGTGCCCGTCCGGAGACAGGCCCCCGAGCTTCGAGACGCCGATGGTGCTCTCCGGGAGGATGTTCAGGTTCACCCCACCCGCGAAGGCCAGCGCCGACTCCCCCCGGCGCAAACTCTCGCAGGCCAGGTGCACCGTCACCAGCCCCGAGGAGCACGCCGAGTCGACCGTCATGCTGGGGCCATGCAGCCCGAGCGCGTACGAGAGCCGGTTCGCGAGGAGGCTGCGGTGATGTCCGAGCACCGTGTGCGGGGTGACCGCCCGCCCCTCGTTCCGGTAGAGCAGCGCCGCGTAGTCGTCCCAGATGGATCCGAAGAAGACTCCCGTCTGGCTCCCCTTCAGCGTGCCGGGCACGATCCCCGCATCCTCCAGCGCCTCCCAGCTCAGCTCCAGCATGAGCCGCTGCTGCGGATCCATGACCGTGGCCTCGCGGGGGGAGATGCCGAAGAACGCTGCATCGAACCCGTCGATCCGCTCCAGGAACGCGCCCGCGCGGGTGTTCATCTTCCCCGGCGCCCCCGGGTCGGCATCGAACAGCGCCTCCGCGTCCCAACGGTCCCGCGGCGTCTCCGTGATCGTGCTCACCCCGCCCCTCAGGAGACCCCAGAACGCCTCCGGGCTCGGTGCGCCCGGGAAGCGACAGGCCACCCCGATGACCGCGATGGGCTCGTCCTGCGCCCCGCCCCCACCCTGCGCCCCGCCCGCGGCCTGGGTGACGGCAGGGCGCTCCCCGGCGTGACCGGCCAGGTGACGCGCCAGGGTCTCCGGGGTCGGGTGCTGCCAGATCAGGATCGGAGAGAGGGAGCGCCCGAGCGCGTTGCCCAGCTCCGCGGTCAGGTGCACGGCCCCCAGCGAGTCGAGCCCGTGACGGCTGAAGGGCTGGTGGACATCGACCGAGCGCGGGTCGATGCCCAGCCGCTCCGCGAGGCGGGACGTGATCAACGCGAGGAGATCTTCCTCCGCGAAGGGGACCGTTCGAAGAGGAGAGGAATTCTTCATGATGCTGCTCATGCAGGAGGCGTGGAGCACCGCATCCTTCAACAGGACACGGCGACGGCAGCTCCAGGGACTCGGTGAAAGACACTCAGCAGGGGCGCGGGAGTCGGCTCGCTACCACCGTCCGCGCGGCACTTCTAGGCCGAGATCCCGCACCTTCGCGCCGAGGGTCCGTTGTGCAGCGAACCTCTCGGGGGCGCGGGAGGGCTCGATCAAATGATCGATCGCGGCTCGATCAAACGATCGATCGCGGCTCGTTCAGAGAATCGGATGGCGCAGCGCGCGCGACCGTGCCGCCTCGCCTCGCATCCTGGCCCAGGAAACTACATCCCTGCCCTGTCTGCGTCGCGCAGAGGTCGCGCCGGAACGCGCAGAGGTCGCGCGGCAAGCGGAGGAGGCCGTCCCACCTCGGCGCCGAGGTCACGCCCTTGGGCGCAGGTGCCCTCTCGCGCGGGGTAGGTGCCGCGCCGGAAACCGATGCCGCGGCGTCCACGGTCGGGAGACATGAAGGAGGAAGCCGGATCTTCCTCCGGCCCCGCGGGAGAGGTGCAGTCGGTTTCCGACGGTCCCAGGTCCGCAGGGGGAATACCTGCGTCGCCTTCCTGCGCCAGCGTCCTCCCGCACGGGGAGGCCTGCTGCTGGAGCGTCACCGCCCCTGTTCCCACGAGGAAGGCGTGCAGTCGGGAAGCTGCACCCGTTCCCCCCCGGGGAAATGAGACGTCGGCGCCTCCGGCGGTCTCTCGCGCGCGGAACAACGTCCGTCGGACAGCCGCCTCCAGGACCTCTTCCCGCCGGGGCAGGGCACCGTCGGCGACCCACCGTACCCCTTCCCGCCGTGGATAGAGGGCTGACGGAAACCCCCGTACCTCTTCCCGCGCGGGGCAAGGGGACGTCGGCGCCCCCCGTACCTCTTCCCGCCGCGGACAGGGTGCCGTCGGAAACCGACAGCACCCCTTCCACGCGCCACCGCGGCGGCCTCTCCTTCCGACAGCACCCCTTCCACGCGCCAGCGCGGCGGCCTCCCCTTCCGACAGCACCCCTTCCACGCGATGCCGCGGCGGCCTCTCCTTCCGACAGCACCCCTTCCACGCGCCACCGTGGCGAGCTGTCCTCCTGACGGCACCTCTCGGCGGCCCGGGGGCTCCCGGGCGACGCACGGCGCGCGTGGTGCGGCCTACCGGAACGGTGGTGCCGTCGGGCCCCGCAGAAGCCGCCGCGGCGGGGGTGATGTCCGACTCCTACCCACGTGACGCGTCCCCGCGCGGGGGGGCCGGCCAGCACTTTGTCGAATCAATTCAACTGCCTGACCTGCTGGCCGGCCAGTGGCCGGCCATTGCGGCCGCAATGAATACGATGGCCGGAGGGCACCGACGCGAGGTGGGAGCGTCATCGAGAAGCATTCGCAAAACACCGACGAAGCAACCCCCGCGCCAGCATCTGCGATTGCAATTCGTCACCGACGTGATGCTTCGGTCTTGCGTCGCAATGGTCCGTCGCTAAATAGGGATTCGCGGCTCGGCACCCTTTTCCTTGAACGCAAACCCGCCGGGCCGCTTGCTGGAGGCAATCCCATGGCACTCAGGACGTTGAAGTCATCCACGGCAATGCTCACCCTCATGCCGCATCCCACGTTCACCACCAGCCAGCTCAAGGCAGACCCGCACGGGGCGCCCTACGTGGCGCTCTTCGAGGCCCTGCGCGACGAGGGCAAGGAGGTGATCGTCCACGAGATCGAGCACGCGCAGGCGGTGGCCGAGGCGCAGGCGCTCGTGGTGCGCACCGACGCGAAGCTCGACGCCTTCGCGGGCCGGCTCTCGAAGAAGCTGCTCGACCTCGCGGGGAACGACCGGAAGAGTGGGCTCTATCAGCACTACTTTCCGAAGGCCCTCAACGAGACGACGCGGCCCGTGCTGGGCGACCAGCTCGACACCATGAAGAAGTGGCTGCTCTCGCTGACGAAGAGCAGCCACCTGGAGCTGACGGCGCTCGTGCCCGAGCTGACGGCCCTCCTCACGGAGGGGGACACGGTGAAGGCGGGGCGGGACGCCGCGCTCCACGCGAAGCGGGAGTTCCGCGACGTCGGCGAGCGACAGGAATGGCTCGACCGGCTCAACGCCGCCCGCAAGGAAGTGTACGGTCAGCTCTCCAAACTGCCCCACCAGCACAAGGAGCTGCCCAGCGATTTCGCCGAGCGCTTCTTCCTGGTGGATCAGCGCCGCGACGGCGAGGAAGAGGACACCGTCGAGTCGGTGCAGTCCGAGCTGGAGCTGCAGCGGCAGGCGGTCCTGGAGCTGGAGGCGCGGCTCCTGGAGGTGCAGGCCGCGGAGGCCGAGGCCCAGCAAGAGGCCGATGCGCGCGCCGCGCAGGAAGCGGCGCTCATCGAGATGGACAAGGCGGCCGTGGCGCTGAACAAGCAGCGCGCGCAGCTCCGGGCCCAGCTCGCCTCGGCGCGCTGATCAGGGCCGCGGGTCGACCATTGGCCCCCCCGTGCGCGGGCACGTTCGCTGAAAGCCAAAGCCAGCGTTCGTGCGCCGCGCGCGGGGCGGGCGCGTCCCTGGGACCATCGGCTTGAAGGTCCGTCTCGAGAGGTAGAAAGTACCTCCGCGATGAAGAGGCGGCAGGTGAGCACGGGAAACTCCAGGGGCGTTCGTCCCCCCAAAGCGCCCATCGAAGAGGTGGGGCTGGTCGATGAGGTCGAGGGGCGCGTGCGTGACGGGGTGCTCATCACTCCGCTTCACACCCCCAGGGCAGGCTGGGCAGAGGCGGCCCAGCGGCTCGCAGCCGAGGATGACCAGGGGCTGCTGCTTGGCCATGTCGCCACGCGCTTCGAGGATGACGAATGGCAGTGGTGAAGCGTCCCGTCCCCCGGGTGAGGTGAAGTTCACCTGGTCGCTCTCGACCCCACCGGCAAGCTCTCGCCTCAGGCGATCGACGCGCTGCTCGCGCTGCTGTGAGAGATGTTCGCCCTTGGGTATCTACCGATACCGCAGGGAGCTGCGTAACTCACTCGGTGCGACGACCAGCACAGGCGCTGGTACTGGATCGGGCGACGGAGGTACAGGCGATGGGGAGGCGTCGTGCGGCAGCGAGGGCCGGAGAGATGCCCTCCCGGCTCAGGGAGACGGGCTGGCCAGAGCGAAAGCCAGACCCGCTGCAAGCGGTCATCATTAACGCTGGGGGTAGATTCCATCAAGAGCGATGATGGTCGTGGATGGTGCCCTCCGCAGCAGCCAATGGCGACAGCTTGGGCAGTTTGAACGTCTGCTTTCCGTCGCCGCCGTAGGTGGTGCCGAGGAGGCTGAAGAGCGCGTTGTACTGCGAGATTTGCCGTTCTTGTCCTTCGCAGGCAGCCTAACCCTGTGGAACCATGTTGCCGGCGAAGCGTGTGATCGTACCAAGGAGCTGATTCATGAAACTGTCCTCCGTTTCGGGTGCGACTTGCTCACGCCATCTACATTGGCCCGCTCTGCCCGTCCATTGGCTGCCCTGCTGCACCGCTCCAACGGCTTCTGAGCGTTTGGTCAGGGCGTTCCCGTAGGAGCCCTGCTGGGAAAAGCTCTTAGCTCTGCGGCATCAGCACGGCGTTCGGGTAGCGGGAGGCGTCGCGCTCGTGGTGGGCGATGCGGTAGCCGCAGGCGGCGGCCTCCTCGGCCAGCTCGGCTTCGCTCACGCAATGGACGAAGAGGCCGGCGCGCCAGACGGTGCCGGGTTCGACGGGGGGCATCCGGAGAAGCTTCGTGCGCAGGAGGCCGCGCGTCGTGGCCTGGACGCGGGCGAGGGGGGTGCCTTCGAGGGGGGCGTCGGCGAGGGGGGCGTCGGCGAGGGTGAGGCTGGTGTGCTCGCCGAGTTCTTCGGGGTCGAAGACGGGCTCGCGACGCCAGAAGCTGAGGAGGACCGGGCCTCGGGGGCAGGCGGAGCGGAAGGCGCGGAGGGCGGCGAGGCGGTCCTCGCGGCGGAGCAGGTGGCTCCACACGCCCCAGCCCGTGAAGATGCCTTCGTAGACGCCGATGGGGGCGGCAGACCAGGCCTCCAGGCTCTCGCGCCACACGGAGCCGTCGCCGCTCCGCCCGCGCATGGCGAGGGCCTGGCGCGCGGCGTCGGCGAGGCGGGGCGCGGGCTCCAGGGCGTCGACGGAGTAGCCGCGGTTGAGGAGGGCGAGGAGTTCGCGGCCGCCGCCAGCGCCAGGGACGAAGAGGCGCGCGGGGGGGCGGGGGAACCAGGCGGAGAGGGCGCGCTCCTCGAAGGGATAGAGGCCGATGGCCTGCGCCTGACCGGCGTCGTAGCTCCGGGTGCTGTCGTAGTGCGCGTCGGTGGCGTCGCGGTCGAAGCCGGGAGGGCAGAGCGCGACGGCGGCCTCGGAGAGGAGGCGATCGAGGCGCAGGGTGGCGCGGTGGGCGCTCGCGAGGCCGCGGTGCAATGCCCGGAAGAGCAGGGTTTTCATCCGCGCACCGGGGTGCCGTTCAGAGGGACGGAGGTGCCGTTCAGAGGGACGGGGGTGCCGTTCAGGTGGACTGCGCTGCCGGTCGCGGAGGCGGCGGTGGAGGGCCTGGCGGCGTGGGCGCGGGCCTCGTCCATGGCGGCGGTCCCGGCGCGCTCGCCGCGCAAGATCACGCCGAGGGTCCGCAGGAGGATGCGCAAGTCGAGGGCGAGGGACCAGTGGTCGACGTACCAGACGTCCATCTGGATGCGCTCGTCCCAGGTGTAGAGGGTGCCGCCGTTCACCTGCGCCCAGCCGGTGCAGCCCGGGGGGACCTCCAGGCGGCGGCGCTGGAAGGGGGTGAAGGTCGCGGCGTGCTCGGGGTAGGTGGGGCGGGGGCCGACGAGGCTCATCTCGCCGCGGAGCACGTTGAGGAGCTGCGGAAGCTCGTCGATCTTGGTGCGGCGGAGGATGCTGCCCACGCGGGTCACCAGGGGGTGGTCCTCGCGCACCTGGCCAGTCTGCTGGATGGTGAGGGTGTTCTCCCGCATGGTGCGGAACTTGAGCATGTCGAAGAGGCGCCCCTCGCGCCCGACGCGGCGCTGCACGAAGAGCACGGGGCGGCCGTCCTCCAGGGCGATCAGCGCGGCGGTGACGGCCATGACGGGGAGCGCACCGACGAGGGCCACCCCGGCGAGGGACACATCCATGACGCGCTTCACGAGGCGCGCGCTCCGATCGTCTGCCGGCTCCTCCCGCTGCATGCGGAGACGGTAGTTCACGGCGCGGGCCGGCACAAAGGTGGATCCCGGCTCCGCCTGGCTGACCTCCGCCGCCGGCGCCGCGCCTCGCCGTCGCCGCTGTCCGCCTCCGTCCCGCCGCCTCCTGCCGTCCGCCGCTGTCCGCCGCTGTCCGCCTCCGTCCCGCCGCCTCCTGCCGTCCGCTCCTGTTCACCTCCGTCCCGCTCGCGTGCGCCGCGCCTACCCCACGCGCGCGGGTCGTGCTACTTCGTGCGGCCGCCGATGAAGCCGCGCCTCCTCGCGATCGTCCCGGATCCCGACGGCGCGTTTGCCCAGGCGGGCGGCGTGCTCTCGGCGACGCGTGCCGTGCTGGGGCCGGAGGTCCGCGCGGCGTTCGAGGTGGACCTGGTGGACACCACGATGCGCGCCTTTCCGAAGCCCGACCTGCGGGAGCGGCTCACCGGGGCCGCGCGGCGGGGGGCGGAGGTCGCGGGGCACATCGCCCGCCATCGGCCCGACGTGGCGGTGGCGTTCTGCAGCGAAGGGACGAGCTTCTACGAGAAGTCGTCGCTGCTCTTGCTGGCGAAGGCGGCGGGCGCGCGCACGTTCCTGAGCCCGCGCTCGGGGCGGGCGGAGGCGTGGCTCCAGCGGAGCGCGGCGGCGCGGCGGTGGGTCGCGCAGATGGGTGGGGCGATCGATGGGTTCCTGGTGCAGTCCGAGGGCTGGCGTCAGGTGTACGCGGCGGCGGGGGTTCCGGGGAGGAAGCTCCACGTCTGGCCCAACACGGTGGACACGGCGGCGTGGGCGCCGATCGCGGCGGCGCGGCGGGATCCAGGGGTTCCGCGGGGGAGGCCGTTCCGGTTCCTGTTCCTGGGGTGGGCGATCGAGGCCAAGGGGCTCGGGGAGCTGCGCAAGGCGGTGGAGGTGCTCGCGGCGCGGCCGGGGCCTCCGTTCGAGCTGGCCGTGGCGGGAGACGGGGCTGCGGGCGAGGCGCTGCGGAAGGAAGCAGGGCGGGGGAGGTTGCCGCGCGCGATCTCGCTGCTCGGATGGGTGAAGGGGGAGGCGCGCGACAGGGAGCTGGCCCGGGCGGATGCGCTGGTGCTCCCCACGCACGTGGACGGGTTTCCCAACGTGATCCTGGAGGCGATGGCGTGCGGGCTGCCGGTGATCGCGACGCCGGTGGGCGCCATCCCGGACGTGGTGGTGTCCGGGGAGACGGGCTTGCTCGTGCCGGTGCGCGAGGTGGAGAGCCTGGTGGCAGCGATGGACCGGCTCCGGCGCCATCCCGAGGAGACGCGGGCCATGGGGCGCGCGGGGCTCGACCGGGTGCGGTCGCGGTTCGATCGGGCGCTCGGGGTGGCGAGGCTCGTGTCCCTCCTGCAGGGTCACGGGGATGTCGGCGGCGGTGAGGCCGGCGGGGCGCAAGGCGTGAATGTCGGGGAGGCGGGGCGCTCCCAAGAGGCCAGCAGCTAGGGTGCAACGACCATGAAGATCCTTGGAATCTGCCACGATGTCCTCATCTGCTCCGCCGCCGTGGTGGTGGATGGCCGGGTCACCGCGGCCATCCCCGAGGAGCGGCTGGATCGGCAGAAGCAGAGCCGGGTGTTTCCGAACCTGGCCATCCAGCGCTGCCTGGAGATGAGTGGGCTCAAGCTCACGGACATCGACGAGATCGCGGTGGCGTGGAACCCGGCGATCGATATGGAGACCATCCCCTCGGGCTACCTGACGGCGCGGCGCTGGCGCACGGAGCACCTGAGCCAGGTGCCCGCGCGGTTCATGCAGCTCCTCGGGACGCGGGCCGAGGACAGCTTCACGGTGCAGGGCGGGGCGCGGAGCTGCCCGCCGATCACCTACCTGAACCACTACCACGCGCACATCGGCAACGCGCTGATGGCGTGCCCTCACGAGGAGGTGGCGGTGCTGGTGATGGACGGGCGCGCGGAGAAGCAGACCAGCCTGCTGGCGGTGGCGCGCGGGGCTTCGGTCGAGAAGCTGTGCGAGGTGGACTTCCCGCACTCGCTGGGGCTGTTCTACGGCACCGTGACCCAGTTCCTCGGGTTCAAGGCCGACTCCGACGAGTGGAAGGTGATGGCGCTCGCGGCGTTCGCCGAGGAGGACAACGCGTTCATCGCGCCGCTGCGGGAGCTGATCCGGGTGCACGACGATGGGTCGTTCGAGCTTGCCCTGGAGTACTTCTCCTTCTTCAACTTCTTCGAGCGGCGGATGTACTCGGAGCGGTTCGTGCAGCGCTTCGGTCAGCCGCGGGCGCGGAACGGGGCGCTGACGCAGCGGGACTACAAGCTCGCGGCGGCGATGCAGGTGGTGTTCGAGGAGACGGTGACGAAGATCGCCACCATCCTGCACCGGCGCACGGGGCTCCAGCACCTGGCGGTGTCGGGGGGCTGCTTCATGAACAGCGTCTTCAACGGGAAGATCACCGAGGTGACGCCCTTCGAGACGTGCTCGCTGTCGAGCTGCCCCGACGACTCGGGCACCTCGGTGGGCGCGGCGCTGTTCCTCCATGCGCAGCGCGCGGCGGAGCGGGCGGCGGAGCGTGGGGAAGGGGCTGCGCCGCCGCGGGAGGTGGTGCGTCACAGCTACTGGGGGCCGGAGTTCAGCGACGAAGCATGCCTCGATGTGGCGCGGCGTTACCGGCTGCCCAACGTGGAGGTGGTGGAGGATCCGTCGGCGCGCGCGGCCCAGGATCTGGCCGAGGGGCGGATCCTCGGGTGGTTCCAGGGGCGGATGGAGTTCGGGCAGCGGGCGCTCGGGAACCGCTCGATCCTGCTCGACCCGCGGCGCAAGGACGGCAAGGACGTGGTGAACGCGGCGGTGAAGTTCCGCGAGGGGTTCCGGCCGTTCGCGCCGGCCATCCTGGCGGAGCGGGTGGGCGAGTGGTTCGCGTGCCCGCCGGAGACGCGGGTGCCCTTCATGGAGCGGGTGCTCCTGTTCAAGAAGGAGCGCCTGGAGCAGGTGCCCGCGGTGACGCACGCCGACGGGACAGGGCGGCTGCAAACGGTGGAGCGCGAGACGGCGCCGCGTTTCCATGCGCTGATCGAGGCCTTCGAGGCGCGGACCGGGGTGCCCATCGTGCTCAACACGAGCTTCAACCTCAACGGCGAGCCCATCGTGTGCGCGCCCGAGGACGCGATCCGGACCTTCTACACCTGCGCGCTCGACGTGCTGTACCTGGGCAACGTGCGCATCGCCAAGTAGGCCACCTGCGCGCGGGGGCCGGGGCGCAGGAGCGTGAGGGCGCAGGCGCGCGGGGACCAGGTCAGCGCATGACGCGCGCGATGATGTCGTGAATGAGAGGGCTGGAGAGCCGGACCCGGAGGCCCCAGCGCGCGGCGCCGCTCGGGTAGACCTCGGAGACGACCGTCCAGGGGATCTGGATCTCGCCGCGGGAGGGGAGCGATGCGAGGCCGGAGAGATCCTCGGCGGCCTCGTCGAGCGCCTCGGGCGTGTCGCCGCTGGCGAACAGTCCGGTGATGCCCGCCATGGACAGGAGGCCGCCGGTGGTGGCGCCAGGCTGCCGCAGCGCCGCCATCGCCGGCTCGGAGGCGAGGGTCTGCGCGCTGCGGGAGGGGTCGAGGGCGATGCGGAGGTGATCGAGGACGGCGGCGCTGTCTTCACCGACGCCGATCCAGAGCCGCTCGCCCTCGGGCACGGCATAGAAGTGGGTGGTGTGGGCGGGCGGGGCGTCCTTGGTCAGGGGCTTGGTGCGCTCCTCGATGTGCAGGGTCCCGGCGGGCAGCGTCGCCGGAGCGCGGCCGAGGACCAGCTTCGACGTTTCCTTGCGCTCCCGGTCCGCCTTCGAGGGCGACGGCGTCGCGGGCTTCTTGTGGGTGCGATCGATCTCCTCGTTCAGGGCCAGCATCTGCTTCACCTCGGCGATCCAGGGGCCGGGAGGGGTGTCGATGCCGACAACCCCCCAGCCGGCCAGGGAGCGCCGCGCCGCTTCTCGCGCCTTGGGGGCGTTCTTCTTGCTCTGGTAGGCCGCGAGGGCCTTGTCGGCGGCAGCGCGATCCATGCCGGCGGCGAGGACGAAGGGGCCGCCGCCGAGGAAGAGCGCACCCATGCGCTCCAGCAGCTCGCTGGACTTGCCCTGGTCGTAGCCATCGGTCACCACGGACGCGACGAGCGTCTCGTGGAGGAGCTTGCGCAGCGGGGTGAGCTCCTCGCGTGACGCGCCCTGGCTGTGGAAGGCGAGGCCGGCGTCACGCGGGAGGCGGAAGAACATCTCGGGGGCCGGCTGGTCGGGGCGCGCGGCAGGGACGAGCGCGAGGGCGAGGGGGGAGCGCCGGCTGGAGAAGCGGACGCCCAGGCCGACGTCGATGTTCTGACCGGCCCGGCTCAGGTCCACCGTCATGCCCGCGACGTCCGACATGAAGTCCCCGAAGACCTGGGCGCCCACGCGCGCGGCCGAGTTTTCGTCGTCGGGCCTGGGCTTGCTGCGCTGCTCGGCGAGGACGGTGGAGAAGAGGGTCGTGGGGAACTCCAGGCGGGCGTCGACGTCGAGGGGCTCGCGCGCCACCACCTGGGTGAGGTAGGGCGCCGCAGAGAGGGCCTCCTTCTTCGAGGCGCACACGAGGCGGGCGCTGCCCTGCCGGTCGCCCATGTCGAGCGCACACGGGAGGGGCGGGGTCTCCCCGCGCTGCCCCGCCATGCGGAAGCCCTCCACGCGGAAGAGGCCATCCTGCTCGCGGAGCGTGAAGCGCTCCTGGAGGCGCGGCACGTCGCGCTCGGCCACGGAGAGCGAGACCACGAAGGTGCTGGCCGTGGTGTCGAGGAGGGCGACGTCGAGGGGCTTCTCCAGGTCGACGATGTTGGCGAGCGCGGGGCCGAGGCTGCTCTCGATGAACAGCTCGGGCCCGAGCTGTCCCGCGGTCATCAGCAGCCCCCCGAGGGGCGTGGACGCGAACATCATGGTCACGTCGCCCCAGGTGCGCAGGGGGTTGTCGATGCGGGCGATGGCGACGAGCCCGCTGGGGGCCGTGGGTGGTGCCGCCTCGACCACGGCCACGGGATCCGGCTGCGGCGCGGCGACCATGAGGGGGCGAATGGGCGGGTCGGAGAGCCCGGAAGGCGGGGCGTCGGGCGGCGGGGTTCCAGCGCATGCAGCAGCGAGGAGGAGGGGGAGCAGGGCGATGCGCGTCATCGTGGGGAATCGTCGCGCCTCGGCAGGACCGCTGGCAAGCACACGGTGGGCAAAGGATGCGAGCGCGGGCTTGTTCGGTGGACCGCACGATCCGTCTGCGCCACGATCCTCACGAAGCGGTCCCGGATCCGTCACCCCACATGCCTCAGTCCCCCCCTGTGTCCACGCCTGCCCCCACACCGAGCCCTCCCGGCGAGGCGCCGCGTCCCACGAACCGTCGGGAGCTGTTGCGGGCCAGCGTGCAGCTCGTGGTCGGGCTCGCGGCGCTCGCCGGGGCCGCCGCACTCGCCGGGTTTCTGCTGCGCGACGAGCTGGACGGCCTCGGGCGCGCGTTCGTGGGGCGGTTCGGGGTGGTCGGGATGTTCGTCGGGACCTACGTCGCCGATGCGTTCACGTTCCCGATCCCGCCGGTGTTCTACCTGTTCACCGCGCTCACCTCCGACGTGTCGCAGGTGCTCGCGGTGGCCGCCGTCTGCGTGGCGTCCATGGCCGCAGGGGAGACGGGCTACCTGCTGGCCAGCAAGCTCGCGCAGTTCGAGTTCTTCGCGCGCCGGCTCGACGCGGCGCGGCCCAGGGTCGACGCGCTGTTCGCGCGGTACGGCACCTGGGCGATGGTGGCCGGGAGCCTCTCGCCACTGCCCTACTCGCTGCTCTGCTACTTCTCCGGCATCTACCGGGTGCCGCAGCGCATCTTCGTGGTGCTGATCCTGCTGCGCATCCCGCGGCTGGTGGTGACGTACGCGCTGATCCGGCTCGGCTGGGCGACGGGGGCCTGAGGCTGAACAGCCAGCTCCGCGCCTGTCAACGCACGGCCTCCCTGCCCTCGCCCCGCGCTCCATCCACCCCCCCGGCGTCGATCTGCTCCCGCGGGGCGATGGTACTTCTCCCCGTTCTGCCCGATGCCACTGCACCCCTCGTGCCCGCATGCCGGAGAGCACGGTGGCGCGACGAATCACGCGTCGGCGTGCGCTGCGCTCGGCGCCGTAGCCGGCCCGGAGAGGGCACTGGCGGCCACCAGCATGCAGGCGTCGCTGGAGCAGCGGTGACTGCGAGGCTGACGGCATGCCCGTGCCGCGTGGATCTGGAAGCACGACCTCCGCGAGCGGCTCTTCGTCATGGAGAGGGCAGACGGCGGTGTGCACCTACCGCCTCACTCCACCACGGCATCTCGACATTGCCAATCCACTGCGGTGGCCGCAGATGGCCAGCCGCGAGAGCTTCTCCTGGTGAGGACGGTGAGGACAACAAGGGCGCACGCCGCGACAATGGCGTTTCGATGGTAACGCCTACATTGATTAGGGCACAGAGCGTACAGCACACTGCAATCGTAAACGGCGTTCCGCCATTGGCATTGCCCGAGCGCGATGACTGGATGCCTGGGTGCCAAGACGGGTGCATTTGATGTCCGTCCTTTCGATGCCGCGCACTCCACGCAGCAGACGTCAACAAGAGGCCATTCATGAACGACGATCGAAGCTCCCGCGGGTTTCATGGTGGCGCGGCGCTCCGCGCTCCTTTTGGCCCGACCGCGACCTCGACCACCGTGACAGCGGCCGGCGGCTTCTCGTCCGTGAAGGCGCCCGCGCCCTCGCTGCCCAAGGGTGGCGGCGCGATCCCACTCACCCCGGGGAGGCAGGGATTTGGCCCGTCGCTCTCGCTGTCCTACGACTCCGGCGCGGGCAACGGCTGCTTCGGCCTCGGTTGGCAACTCGCGGTCCCGGCAATCACCCGCAAGACCGACAAGGGCGTCCCTCGGTACGATGACGCCGGCGAATCGGACATCTTCCTGCTCTCCGGCTTCGAGGAGCTGGTCCCTGGCCTGCGCGCCGACGCCCGACCCCGCGCCCGACCGGCGATGGCACGCGCGCCGCGACCCCTTCTCGCAGTACCGCGCCGGCTTCGAGCTGCGCACCCACCGCCTGTGCCAGCGCGTGCTCATGTTCCACTGGTTTCAGGAACTCGGCCCCGAGGCCAGCGCGGGCCTCGATCCCGAGCGCGTCCCGGCGCGGAGCGCGGTGGCGACCTTGGTCCGATCCGTGGACCTCACCTACGACGAGAATCCCTCCCTCAGCCGGCTGATCTCGGTCACCCACAAGGGATACCTGCGCCCTGCGGGCAGCACCGGCCCCTGCACCGTCAAGGCGTTCCCTCCCGTGGAACTCGGCTACACCAAGGCGTACCCCCAGCGGCAGGTGAAGCAGCTCGACCGCGACACGGCCGAGGTCCTCACCAGCCGCACCTTCGAGGGCCATCAGTGGGTCGACCTGGAAAGTGAAGGGCTCCCGGGCGTCCTCTCCAAGCAGGGTGGCGCCCTGTTCTACCAGCGCAACGAGGGCGGGGGACACTTCGCCCCGCCCCGGCGCCTCCGTGACCGCCCGGTGATCGCGGCGGGCGTCTCACCGCAGATCCTCGACCTCGGGGGCGACGGCCAGCGTGAGCTCGTGCAGGTCGCGCCGCCCGTCGCCGGCTACCACGCGCGCACCGCGGACGACGGCTGGGGTCCCTTCATCCCGTTCGCATCGCAGCCAAACATCGACTGGAACGACCCCAACCTGCGCTTCATCGACCTCAGCGGGGATGGGCTCGACGATCTGCTGCTCGTCGGTGCCACGAGCTATGTCTGGTATCCGTCGCTGGGGAAGCGTGGCTTCGGTCCGGCACGCACCTTCCCGCGCGGACGCGACGATGAGCGGGGTCCGACGGTGGTCTTCTCCGATCCACGTCAGACAGTGTTCCTGGCCGACATGAGCGGGGACGGGCTGACGGACCTGGTGCGCATCGACAACGGGAGCGTGTGCTACTGGCCCAACCTCGGCCACGGCAAGTTCGGGGCGAAGGTGGTGATGGCGAACGCCCCCCGCTTCGCGCCGTCGACCCAGTTCGACGCGCGCCGCATCCGCCTCGGCGACATCGACGGCTCCGGCACGACCGACGTGCTCTACGTGGGCGGCGAGGGCGGGGTGCGGGTGTGGTTCAACCAGGCCGGCAACGGCTGGAGCGGCGAACAGCAGCTCGCAGCTCGGGGTGTTCCCCGACGCGAGCGCGCGGGTGGACGTGGTCGACGTGCTCGGCAGCGGCACGGCGTGCCTGGTGTGGCATTCGCCGCAGACCAGGGCGATCTACTACCTGGACCTGTGCGGCGGCCAGAAGCCCCACCTGCTGGAGCGCATGGTCCACAACCTGGGCCTGGAGCGGCGGATGGCCTACGCGCCGTCAACGCAGTTCTACCTGGCCGACCGGAAAGCTGGAAAGCCGTGGGTGACCCGGCTGCCTTTCCCGGTGCACGTGGTGACGCGGGTGGAGAGCTACGACCACCTGAGCCGGGTGCGCTTCGTGTCGGAGTACCGCTACCACCACGGCTACTTCGACGCTGAGGAGCGGGAATTTCGAGGCTTCGGGCTGGTCGAACAGGTCGACACCGAGGCGTTCTCGGCGGCGCGCGGGAAGGGATTGTTTCCCGAGGTGACGGCAGTGAACGGGGAGCTGCCGCAGCCGCCGGTGCTGACGAAGACGTGGCTGCACACCGGGGCGTGGCGCAGGGGCGCGGAGATCAGCCGGCAGTACGAGAAGGCGTACTTCTCGGGAGAGGTCGGGTCTGGTGGTGGCGAGGTCGGGGCGGGGGCCGGGGAGAGTGCGGGAGAGCCGCGGCTATCGGACACGATCTTGCCGGAAGGGCTGACCGTCGACGAGATGCGGCAGGCTTGCCGCGCGCTGCACGGTCAGACGCTGCGCCAGGAGGTGTACGCGCTCGATGGCTCGCCCGAGGCGGCGATCCCGTACTCGGTGGTGGAGAGCAGCCACGCCGTGCGCATGGAGCAGCCTGCGCAGGGCAAGACACCGGGCGTCTTCCTGGTGTCGTCGCGGGAGGCGATCTCCCTGTACTACGAGCGCCACCGTGACTCCCAGGGCAGGCTCGACCCGGGCGTGACGCACGCCTTCACGCTCCAGGTCGACGCGTACGCGGTCGTGCGTCAGAGCGTCGCCGTGGCGTACCCGAGGCGCCACGGCCCGTGCGTGGTGGAGGCGCAGAACGCGCTGCACGCAACGCTGACCGAGGTGGAGGTCGTGCACCTCGCGGAGGCCGCCGAGGGCTACCGCCTGGGCATCCCTACCGCCACGCGCACCTACGCGCTTCACGGCCTCACGGTGCCTGAGCGCGTCTACACCTTCGCGGAGATCGCCGCGGCCGTCGCCGAGGCGAACGGCAAACCCGCGCGGCCCTACGAAGACTGGCCTCCCCCCGCAGGCATTCTGGTGCCCCCGCGCCCGCAGCGGCGTCTCATCGAGGACGTGCGCGTGCGCTACCAGGACAGCGCCAACCTGCCGGCGCCCCTCGCCCTCGGCCAGGCCGACTTGCGCGCACTCCCCCACGAGAGCTACCAGCTCGCCCTCACTCGGGGGCAGATCGACGCCACCTTCAACGACGACCAGACGCGCGTCACCTCCGCCATCCTGCTCGAAGGCGGCTACGTGCAACTCCCGGGCGAAGCTGGCTGGTGGATCCCCTCCGGACGGCAGAGCTTCGACGCTGCGAAGTTCTTCCTCCCCACCTCGGTGATCGACCCCTGGGGCGCTACCAGCAGCGTCACGTACGACCCGTACGACCTGCTGATGGAGCGTACCGAGGACGCCCTCGGCAACACCGTCAGCGTCACCAACGACTACCGGGTGATGTCGCCCGTGCAGAGCACCGACCCCAACGGCAACCGCAGCGCCGTGCGCCTCGACGCGCTGGGCATGGTGGTCGCCACCGCGGTGATGGGCAAGGCGGGGAGCCAGGATGGGGACACGCTGGAGGACCCGACCACCACCCTGGAGATCGACCTCTTCCGCTACCTGAACGCCGGCAAACCCAGCGTCATCCACGCCCGCGCCCGGGAGACCCACGGCGACCCGAACACCCGCTGGCAAGAGAGCTACACCTACGCCGACGGCTCCGGCCGCGAGCTGATGCGCAAGGTCCAGGCCGAACCCGGCCCCGCCCCAGTCCTCGACGCGGAAGGCCAGCCCGTGCTCGTCGAGGGCACCCTGCAGAGGGCTGATGCGCCCCACCGCTGGGTCGGCACCGGGCGCACCATCGTCGACAACAAGGGCAACCCCATCAAGCAGTACGAGCCGTACTTCAGCAGCACGTTCGAGTACGAGGACGACGAGGCGCTCGTGCACTGGGGCGTCACCCCTGTCCTCCGCTACAACCCCCTGGGCCGGCTCGTGCGCACCGATTTCCCGGACGGCACCTGCTCGCGCGTGGAATTCACGCCTTGGTCGCAGACCTCCTGGGACGCGAGCGACACCGTGCTCGACGACGGCAACCTCTGGTACGCCGCCCGTCAGGCCGGCGCCATCCCCACCCCCAGCCTCGCCGACCAGCGCGCCGCTGATCTGGCCGCAGCCCACGCCCGCACCCCCTCCGTGGTGCACATCGACCCGCTCGGGCGCGCTGTGGTGAGCGTCGCCGACCTGGGAGGCGGCACCGAGCTGCTCACCAAGACCACGCTCGACCTCGAAGGCAACCCGCGCGTCATCAGGGACGCCCGCGGCAACGACTGCATGGTCCACACCTTCGACGTGGCTGGCCGCAAGATCCGCCAGCACAGCATCGACGCCGGCTCCCGCTGGATGCTCTCGGACGTGCTCGGGAATCCCTTGCGAGGATGGGACAGCCGGGGCCACACCGTCCGGAGCACGTATGACGTCCTCCGGAGACCGACTGGGCTGTGGGTGCAGCAGGGCACCGACCCGGCGGGTGAGCCCGGCGTGCTCGCCGAGCGCACCGTCTACGGCGAGGGCGTCCCCAGCGCGGCCTCCCTCAACCTGCGCGGCAGGGCCTACCAGCAGCACGACGGCGCCGGGTTCGTCACCAGCACCGGCTTCGACTTCAAGGGCAACCTGCTCGGAAGCACCCGCACCCTGGCCGTCGACGTCCAGAACCAGCTCGACTGGGCTGCGACGCCGGCTCCTGCCCTGCAGACGGAGACCTTCACCAGCACCACCGCGTACGATGCCCTCAACCGGCCCATCAGCACCACCAAGCCCGATCAGAGCGAGACCCGGCCGACGTACAACGAGGCCGGCTTGCTCGAAGCCGTCGACGTCCGGCTGCGCGGCGCCTCCACCTGGACCTCCTTCGTCGTCGACATCGCCTACAGCGCCAAGGGGCAGCGTGAGCGCATCGCCTACGGCAACGGCGTGCTCACCGAGTACACCTACGACCCGCTCACCTTCCGCCTCACCCGCCTCAAGTCCACCCGCGTCTCCGATGACGTGATCCTGCAGGACCTTCGCTACACCCACGATCCCGTCGGCAACATCGTCCTCATCGAGGACAAGGCCCAGCAGAGCCTCTACCACAACGGCCAGCTCGTCGAGCCCGTCTCCAGATACGAATACGACGCGCTCTACCGGCTGACCCACGCCGAGGGCCGGGAGCACGCGGGTCAGAACGCCGACATCCAGCAGGACGCCGAGGGCTTCCCGCTCGTGCAGGCCCCGCATCCCAACGATCCGCAAGCGCTCCGCGGCTACGCGGAGTCGTACGAGTACGACGAGGTTGGCAACATCCTCACCATGGCGCACCAGGCCATCGGCGGCGGGTGGACACGCCATTACGAGATCGACGCGAACAGCAACCGGCTGCTCTCCACCAGCCTTCCGGGCGACCTGCCGTCAGGGCCTTACTCGGCGCACTATACCTACGACGCCCACGGCAACATGACCTCGATGCCGCACCTGGTGCGCATCGAGTGGGACTTCAAGAACCAGCAGCGCGAGGTCGACCTCGGTGGCGGCGGCACCGCGTACTACGCGTACGACGCTTCCGGGGAGCGCGTCCGCAAGGTGTGGGAGCACAGCGGCATCACGGAGGAGCGGATCTACCTCGGTGGCTACGAGGTGTACCGCCGGAGAGAAGGGGCGAATGCAGTCCTCGTCCTGGAGCGAGAGACGCTCCACGTGATGGATGATGCGCGGCGCATTGCCATGGTGGAGACCAAGACGGTGGAGGCGTCCATTCCAGTGCCGTCTCCCCAGAGTCGCGTCCGCTGTCAGCTTGAGAACCATCTCGGCTCTGCTGCGATGGAGTGCGACGAGACAGGACTGGTCATTTCCTACGAGGAGTATCCTCCCTACGGGACGACAGCGTATGCCTCAGGGGCAAGCGCGGCGGAGGTGAGTCGGAAGCGATACCGGTATACGGGCAAAGAACGAGACGAGGAGACGGGACTCTACTACCACAGGGCGAGGTACTACGCCTCGTGGCTTGGGAGGTGGACGAGCGCGGATCCAGCGGGTATGGCGGACGGGCCGAACTTGTACGTGTACGTGCGCAACAACGCCATCGCGAAGATTGATCCGAACGTTCGTCATAGTGGCAATGCGCAAGACATGATGATGAGCATGACGTGGGAGCAACTGGGACGTGAACTGGGCGCTATCGCCGAGAGCGTCTTCGGCGGTCGCGCCTACGTCAGCCCAGCCGCCAACCGGGTCGACTATTCAGGACCCGAAGGTGGGGTTGGCGGTATCGCAGGAGGCATCCTTCGAGCGGCCACCTTGCGCGCCGTACCGATCGAGGACAACCCTACCGTGCCCAGCCTCATCGGGATGGAAACGGGCGCTGGGACCGTGCCTATCCTGGATCCCGCCGCGCGCCTCGTCACCGGCAACACCGTCACCGGTCAGGAGACGAGTCGGATCGAGGCTGCTGCTCATCTGGCCCTCGACCTCACTCCGGTGGCACTGGAGGCACATGCGTCTGTAATGGCTTCAAGAGAAGCGCGCCTTGCCGCCCGTCTGGAGGAGTTCCTTCCACAAGCGAGGGAGCGAATGGCGCAGGCGTATGCGAAATATGGCGGCGAAGGGGTCTACAATATGGCCAAACCAAACCGCTGCCCCCCGCAGGTGGGAGCAATCCGCCAGAGGGGCGGTTCATCGTGGGGGGTCAAAGAGGTGAACCTGGCACCCCCAAACCCAGACCCTACCCTCAGGACATCACCGTGGATAAGAGGGGTGGAGACATCCCCATGTACATACAACATGTCCCGAAGAACCACCCGGAGCTGATCGGGACGGCACCTGAAGTGTATTTCGAGAGAGTGCCGCCAAATGCGGGCCTGAACCAGCAGAGTCTGCAAGCGGCTCGGCAGCTGGTCGATCCGTCCGGGCAGGTGCGCGTCCTGACGATCCCGGACATGGCCGACTCTGCCAGGAGTATCATCAAGCAGTCAGGAGCCGAGATCGTGAGTGAAGGTGCCGTTGAAGTCACGACCGATGTCGCCACCACGGTTGGATATGAATTCATGCTGAGGTACAAGTGAGACGCACCTCTGGGCACTCAGTGTAAAACGAGAAGCAGGAGTCACCGAGATGTCAACGCACGATTATCAAACCGAGATTGAGGATCTGCGGGACATGTCTGAAATGTTTAAGCATGTGATGTCCACGAGAGTCGCGCCTCTCAGCTCGCCCCTGCTGAATATGCTGGTCTCTCGTGTCGTGCGGGCGATCGATGAAGGCATGCCGATCTTCGAGAGCGAATGCTCTCGCCGGATGCCTGCCATGTCCACAGCCGAGGATCAGGGGAGTGATGGCACCCTCCTTCATGCGCTTGAGCTCGATCTGAACCGGGAAGAGAACACTGTGCTCCGCTGGCTCCTGATCGCCTTCTGGGTCGTGCCGTGCAACTTCGACGGTATCAGCGCGAACGTCGAAGCTCTGGTGGCGGATCCGGACCAACTGACCTGGCTGGTTGCTGGTGCGCTCTGGGTTCAAGCGGCATCCGGCCAACCCACGGAACATCAACTCAGGGCAGCCCTCGCTCGGGTCCGGGCACGTCACTCCGGGTTCGATGTGCAGCTCGCGGCAGTCCTCGCGGGTCCACCGAGCGCTGCCCGGGAGGCGGCGGAGATCACAGAGCGCCTGTTGGCGGAACCGTCGGCGACCTTGCCGACGCATGTGGTGTGGCGCGTAGATTGAAGTCCTGAACCGGTAACAGGGTCGCAACCACGCAGCAGAGGGCTTACCTGCGCGGGCGGGCCACGGCGCGGACGACGGCGATGATCCGGGCGAGGTCCTCGTCGGTCAGGCTGGAGGAGCTGGGCAGGCAGATGCCGCGCTGGAAGAGGTCCTCGGCGATCTCGCCGCCGTGATGCTCCGCGGCCGCGTGGAGCGGCTGCAGGTGCATGGGCTTCCAGACCGGGCGGGACTCGATGTCGTCGGCGGCGAGCGCCTCGATGATGGCGTCGCGGTCTGCCCCGAGGCGCGCAGGGTCGACGAGGAAGACGCTCAGCCAGTTGGTGTGCAGGCCCCAGGGGGCCTGGGGCATGAGGGTGAGGCCGGGGAGGTCGGCGAAGGCGTCGCGGTAGTGGAAGGCGATCTCGCGCCGCCGACGCACGCGGTCGTCGAGGACCCGGAGCTGTCCGCGCCCGATCGCCGCGAGCACGTTGCTGAGGCGGTAGTTGTAGCCCATCTCGGTGTGGTGGTAGGCGATGCCCGGGTCACGCGCCTGCTGCGACCAGAAGCGCGCCTTCTCGACCCAGCGGGGGTCGAGGGCCGAGAGCATGCCGCCACTCGTGGTGGTGATGATCTTGTTGCCGTTGAAGGAGACGGCGCTCACGGACGCGAGGGACCCGGCGGGGCGGCCCTTGTACTCGGCGCCGAGCGCCTCGGCGGCGTCTTCGAGGACGGGGACCTCGTGGCGCTGGCAGACCTCGAGGATGGCGTCCATGTCGGCGGTCTGGCCGTAGAGGTGGACGACCATCACGGCCCTGGGGAGGCGGCCCTGCGCGGCCCTGGCGGCGAGCAGGTCGGCGAGGCGCTGGGGGTCGAGGTTCCAGCTCTCGCGCTCGGCGTCCACGAACACGGGCCGGGCGCCGAGGTAGACGATGGGGTTCACGCTGGCCACGAAGGTGAGGGTGGGGCTGACAACCTCGTCGCCGGGGCCGACGCCGAGGAGGCGCAGGCCGAGGTGGAGGGCCGCGGTGCCGCTCGCGAGCGCGACGCAGGGGCGGCCGGTGCGGGCCGCAAACTCGCGCTCGAAGGCGTCCAGCTCGGGGCCGACGGTGGAGAGCCAGTTGGAGGCGAACGCCGCCCGGACGAAGGTCTCCTCTTCGCCGCCCATGTGCGGCACGGACAGGTAGATGCGCTTCTTCACGACGCCACCTCCACGCGACCGCGCGCGCGGTCGTGCACGAGGCCCTCCAGGATGCCGAGGTAGCGCTGGGCGAGCGCCTGCCGGGTCGCGTTCGCGAGCACCCACGCCCGGCCATTGCGGCCCATCTCGGCGGCGCCGGCAGGGTCGTCCGCCATCTGGCGGATGGCGGCGGCGAGGGCCTCGGGGTCCTCGGGCGTGGCGAAGACGCCGGCCCGGGCGTCGTCGCAGACCAGGGTGCGGGCCACGCCGTCGATCGCCAGGAGCGTGGGGCGCTCGCAGGCCATGTAGTCGAAGACCTTGTTGGGGTAGACGGTGCGGAAGGTGGGGTTGTTCTGCAGGACCGCGGCGCCAACGTCGCAGGCGCGGACGAAGGCCGGCATGTCCTCCTTGGGCTGGGGGCCGCAGAACATGACGTTGTCGAGGCCCCGGGAGCGGGCCAGGGCGTCGAGGCGGGCGCGCTCGGCGCCGTCGCCGACGGTGACGAGGAGGATGTCGGGGCGGTCGCGCAGGAGCGCGGCGGCGTCGAGGAGCTGGCCCACGGCGTTGGCCCGGCCGTGCGCCCCGGCGTACATGACCACGAAGCGGTCACCCCACCCGAGGCGCCGGCGCACGTCGTTGTCGCGCAGGCCCGGGGTGAACTGCTCGGCGTCGGCGCCGTTGGGTACGAAGACGATCTTGCCGTCGGTGGCGAGGCCGCGCCGGAGGAGGCTCTCGCGGAAGGCGGGGGTGAGGACGTTGACCTTGTCCGCGACGCGGCACCCCCAGCGCTCCAGGCCGTAGAGCAGGCGCGAGAGGGCGGAGCCTTCGCGGAGGACGCCGGTGGTGATGGCGCTCTCGGGCCAGAGGTCGCGGATCTCGAAGACGAAGGGGGCCGCCTTGAGCCGCGAGAGCAGGTAGGCCGGGATGGCGATGGTGAGCGGGGGCGAGGTGCCGATCACCACGTCGGCGCTGGGCACCCGCAGCACCGCCGTGCACGCGGCCGCCGTGAAGCCGAAGAAGGCCCACATCCTGCCGGCGTAGCTGTCCCGGTACGTGGAGGGGACGTGGCAGCGGAGGACGCGCACGGGGCCGTCGTGGGTTTCGAGGATCCAGCGGCCCCGGTACTCGGGCGGGGTCTCGCCGGTGGTGTAGTTGAGGGTCCCCGCGACCACCGTGACCTGGTGCCCGGCGTCGCTCCAGAGGCGGGCCAGCTCGTTGTAGCGCGAGCCTCCAGGCTGGCCGGGGCCGAGGTAGTACTGGTGGAAGACGACGATCTCCATGGGGGGTTCTCAGCCTTGTCGGGGGGCGACGGGCTCGCCGAGGGTGACGTCGTGGATGCGCCCCTCCAGGACCTGGAAGGACGCCGTCAGGGGCTCGCCTGAGGGGCCAGATGGCCAGGAGGAGACGGTGACCCGGTCCCCGTCGATGCGGATCTCGGGCCGGCCGGCGGAGAGGACGCTGAGGAAGGTGAGCGGGGCGGTGCCGTGCTGCACGACGGCGAGGGAGGGGACGGGGACCTTCTCGGCGTAGTGGCGTGACAGCCAGCCGCGCGGGGGGTCCTCCTGGCCGCGGGCGACGTCACCTGCGAGCGGCGCCCCGGTCATGCTGGTCACGGTGACGCAGAAGGGTCCGGAGGGCGTGGTGAGGGTGAGCGTTCCGGCGGCAGGGTCGTGGTGGTGCGGGAAGTCGCCGCCGAGCCAGTGAAGGCGGGCCGTGTGCTGTCCCTCGCCGGTGACGAGATCCACCACCACCCAGAGGTCGCCGTCGACCTGGAGCACGGAGCGGCGGTGCACGCAGCCGCCCGGGTGGCGCGCGTAGCCATGGTGCTCGCCCGCGACGAGGGCGTAGCGGTCGTGGTGGACGAAGGAGAGCCGCCTGGCCGGCGCGGGGTAGAGGTTCTTGAAGCGCCGGTAGAGCATCATCTGGTCGCGGCCGTCGACCGTGAGGGTGTTGTGGGCAGCGGTGCCCACGAAGTGCTCGTGCCAGCGCGCAGGGCCGTTGTAGAGGTAGCTGCCAGGGTCGACGAGGACGTTGTGGCCACGCCAGGCGACGTCGAGGCTGAGCATGTCGATCTGCGAGAAGCGGTGGCGCAGGGTGCCGCAGCGGAGGACGCAGAAGCTCCCGGGGTCGTCGAGCCGGAGGGCGTGGTAGCCGGTGACCGCGAAGGAGACCGAGGTGCGCGCGCGGGGCCGGAGGGGGGCGTCGAGGAGGGCGCGGGGGCCGGCGAACCAGGCGGCAGGTTCGTCCCAGGGGCCAGGCTCGTAGAGGCGCTCGCCGCGGGTGATCACGCTGAGGGCCTGGAGCACGGGGCGGAAGTCCGGGTAGTCGCAGGTGGAGAGGGGGGCGGGCAGGGCGCCGTCATTGGAGCCGAAGTTGGGCAGCCATCCGGCAGGGGCCTGCTGGGCGTACAGGAAGTCGAGGGAGCGCTCCATGGCGCCGGTCCAGGCGGCAGGTAGCTCCTTGCCCTGGCGACGGAGCAGCGCCGAGGCCCAGAGGTAGGTGTGCATCGCGACGCGATGGTAGGTGTGGGACTGCTGGATGTAGCCGCCGTCCTCGTACACCTGGGCGTCGCTCTGCTCGTCGAGGAGATGGATGCCGAGCGCGCGGAGGCGGTCGGCGGCAGGGGTGCCGGGGAGGACGGTGGCGAGGAGGAGGATGCCGAACGCCTCGGAGATGAGGTGGTTGTTGTAGACGGCGTGGCGGGCGTAATCGAGGTGGCGCTCCAGGTGCACGAGGGCTTCGTGGAGGGCCCTCCCCAGCTCGGGCGCGAGGGCGACGAGCGCCGGGTCCGGGCCGAGGCTGGCGAGGCCGAAGAGCCAGGCCATGCCGCGGAAGGCGATCTCCTGGCCCGAGGCCCAGTGGATGCCGCGGCCGTAGGGGTTGTCGGCGATGAAGGCGCGGATCTGGGAGGCGAGGGCGGCGGCGAGGTGAGGGCGGTCGGCCGGGAAGAACGCGGCGGCGCGGCCGAAGTGGTAGGCCTGCGGGAAGCGGCCGATCTCCCAGGTCAGCTTGACGTCGCCGACTTTTCCTTCGTCCGCGAGCGCGCGCGACCAGTGCTTGCGGTCGTCCCACCTGCGGCCGTTGAGGGGGTTGCGCTGCCAGTCGATGCGCCCGTCGGCGGTGCTGTAATCGCCGACCCAGCGGCTGAAGCAGAGCACGCGGCCGCGGGTGGCCTCGTGGGCCAGGCGGCGGAGGTGCGCGAGGCGCTCGGGAGGCATGCGGTCCCGCAGCGCGTCGGCCACCGCGGGGCCATGGTCGAAGGGGATGGGGCGCACGAGCGCGGCGAAGCTGGGGACGTCGCCGAGCGCCGGGGGAGGGTCGCGCTCCTCCAGCGCCACGGCGCCGCTCCGGAGGCCGAGCTCCCATTGCACCCGGAAGGCGAAGCCCGTGGGGCCCAGCTCGCGGGCCTCCTGGACGGCATCGCGGGCGCGTTCGAGGAGGGGGCGGGAGGGGGCAGGCAGAGGAGGCGAGGCGCCGACGCTTGAAGGCGCAGGCGCAGGCGCAGACGCGGCGTGCGGGGTCTGGGTGGGCGGCGGGGGGGGAGGCTCGGAGAGCCGTGCGAAGAGGAGGTCGGGATCGCTGGAGAGGGAGCGGGGCACGTCCTCCTCGGCCGGGGTGGCGTCGAGGAAGATCTGGGCCCACGCCTCCAGCGCCACCGCCTTCCAGGTGAGGTCGACCCAGAAGGGCTGCCCGGGCTGATCGAGGAGCGCCGTGAGGCCCCGCATGTCCCAGAGGCCCCGGTTCCGGGCGCGGCTCCCGAGGAGCAGTTCGCGGACGAAGCCGTGGTGCCGGTCCCGCATCCAGCGCTCCACGGGGGTGTCGAAGCCGACCTTGCGGCGGCCCAGGATCTCCTGGGGGAGCAGGTCGGCCACGGCGCGGCGCAGGACCCACTTGGTGGCGCCGCCGCGGATGCGCAGCGAGGGGTGGATGCGCGCGGCGTGGCGCACGAGGCGCGGGTCGGCGAGGGGCACCCGCGACTCCAGGCCATGCGCCATGCTCATCCGGTCGTCCTGGTGGAACAGGCCCGGCAGGTAGGTGCGCACGTCCCAGTGCAGCACCTTGTCGAGCGGGTCACGGGCGGGGGAGCGGTCCACCTCCTCGAAGAACAGGGCGCGGCAGGCCTCGCGCGAGACGATCTCCCTGGCGCCCACGATGCCGCGCCAGACGCGCTCGGGGACCTTGGCGAAGGCCTCGAAGTAGAGGGAGCGCCAGTCGCCCGCGTGCACGGCGACCCTGGCCAGCCGCTGCAGGGTGCGGGCCTCGATGAGCTGCCGGAACAGGTTGCCACCCACGCGCGGTGAGGGCTCGTGCTCCGCCGACGGCTCGTGTCCGGCGTGTTCGCCGTGTCCGCCGTGTCCGCTGCGCCCCTCACCCCAGCCGAGCTTGCCTTCGGCCCAGAGGCGCATCACCCGCAGCGGGTCTGCCAGGGCATAGCGCGCGTAGCCACCGAACACCTCGTCGCCCGCCTGGCCGCCCAGGCACACCTTCACGTGGCGCGCGGCCAGGGCGTTGATGTGGAACATGGGGATCATCGCCGGGCCGATCACCGGCTGGTCCTGGTGGTAGAGGCAGCGCAGCAGGTCCTCGGGGAAGGTGTCGCCCGTCAGCGTGAGCAGGTGGAGGTCCACGCCGAGGGCGCGCGCGGCGGCCTCCTGGAAGGGGCGCTCGTCGATGACGCCCTGGCCCGAGAAGTGGACGCCGAAGCAGGGGGGGCGCACGCCGGCCTGGAGCGCGAAGGCGGTCACCGCGCTGGAGTCGATGCCGCCGCTGAAGAAGGCGCCCACCGGGACGTCGGCCATGAGCTGGTCCTTGACCACCTCGGCGAGCTTGTCGCGGAGGGTGGCCACCACCTCCTCGGCGGGGGTGCTGTCGTGCTCGAAGCGGTCGAGCCGGAAGCAGGTGCGCCGCGAGATGCCGCGCGCGCTGATCTCCAGGACCTCGCCGGGGCGGAGCTGCTGGATGCCCCGGAACATGGTGCGCTCGAAGAGGGGCGTGTGGAAGTGGAGGAACTGGTTCAGCCCCTCCTCGTCGAGGGCGCGGGGGACGTCGGCGCAGGCGAGCAGCGCCTTGATCTCGCTGGCGAAGACGATGCGGGTGCCGTCGTCGTGGTAGTAGACCTGCTTCACCCCGATGGCGTCGCGCGCGAGCGTGAGCACCCGGCGGCGCGCATCCCAGATGGCGAGCCCGAAGATGGCGGCGATGTCGCCGAAGCAGCCGGCGCCGCGCTCCTCGAAGAGGCGCAGCAGGGTCTCCGTGTCGCTCGATCCGCGGAAGGGGCGCCGGGCGGCGAGCGCCGCCCGGAAGCGGGCGTGGTCGTAGAACTCGCCGTTGTAGGTGATCCAGAGCGAGCCGTCGTCGCTCGCCATCGGCTGGGCGCCGGTGGGGGAGAGGTCGACGATGGCCAGGCGGCGGTGCCCCAGGCCGACCGGCCCGTCGAGGTGGATCCCCTCCCCGTCCGGGCCGCGGTGGGCGATCCGCCGCGTCATCCGTTCGAGGAGGAGACGATCGGCTGGACGGTCCTGCGCGCCGTAATGAAAGATGCCCGCGATCCCGCACATGCTGTCCTCACGGAGGCGCGACCGCGGGGATCTCCCCGGGCGCGCTACAGACCTCGGGGAACCCCTCGCGCAGGCTGCGCACCGCGAGCAAGGAGGCTTCCGTCACACCCAGCACATGCTCCCACGGGATGGGCGGCACGCCACCGCGGCAGGCGCGGAAGAAGGCCTCCAGCTCGTCTTTCTGTCCCTTGTCCTTGCCCGCGCGCTCGCGCTGGACCTCGCCGTTCGCCCAGATCTCGAGCGTGTCCCAGCCGTCGAGGATGGCCACCTTGCCGCCTCCGAAGATCTCGATCCGCTCCGGCGGGAGCGCCCGATCGCCGCCGCTCTGGTACGACACCGAGGACACGCTGCCGTCGTGGTGGCGGAGGGTGATGAAGACCCGGTCGTCGGTGGTGTCGAGTCCGCCCACCTTGCCCACGGACTCGGCGTAGACCCGGAGGGGCGGGCTGCCGGTGAGCGCGACGCAGGTGTCGATGGCGTGCGTGGCTTCTCCGACGATGCGGCCGCCCCCGACCTCTTCGTCCTGGACCCAGTGGTCCGGGGGGATGGGAGGGACGGAGAAGCGGTAGCTGATGCTGAGGGGCTTCACCGCCGCGAAGAGCTCGCGGAGGCGCGTGGTCGCGGGGGCGAAGCGGCGGTTGTAGCCGACCATGAGCACCGGGCAGCGCTCGCCCAGCGCGTCGACGCAGCGGGCGATGGCTTCGAGCTCCTCCATGCGAATGCACAGGGGCTTCTCGACGAACACGTGCTTGCCGGCCCGGAGCGCGGCGATGACCAGCTCGGCGTGCAGGTCGTGCCGGGTGGCGATGAGGACCGCGTGGGTGTCAGGGTCGTCCCAGATCTGCTGCACCTCGGTGGTCGCGTAGGCGTAACCCTTCACGCGTCCGCTGTGCTCGGCGCTCATCCCTTTGGCGGTGCACAGGCCGCGGAAGCGCACGCCGCGCTGCTGTTCGAGCATGGGCATGAGGATGAGGCGCGCGTAGTTGCCGGCGCCGATCAGGCTCAGGCCGACGTCTCCGTGGGCGAGCGGCGGCGCGCGTCGCAGCTCCACCCGCCGCGAGGGCCGGGGCGGCGCGGGCGGGTGCTCCAGGATGACGCCGAGGAAGGGCGCCTTGGTGGCGCCGGTGATGAGGTCGTAGGCCTCGGGGGCGCGGTCGATGGCGAAGCGGTGGCTGGTGAGCCGCTCGACGGGGAGCTTGCCCTGGGCGATGGTGTCGAGGACCGCCTCCATGTTGCGCTGCATGGTCCAGCGCACGTGGCCGACGGGGTAGTCGATGCCCTTGTCCGCGTAGGCCTGGTCGAAGCGGCCCGGGCCGAGCGAGGAGGAGACGGTGAAGGTCAGCTCCTTCTCGAAGAAGGGCTGGCGCGGGATCTCCAGGCCCACGACGCCGACGAGGACGATCTTGCCGCGCACCCGGGCGGCGGCCGCTGCCAGTTCGATGGGCGCGTTGCTCGCGGTGGCGGCGGTGATGATCACCGCGTCGACGCCGTGCCCACCCGCGAAGGCGCGCACGCGGTCCGGCGAGGGGTTGCCCGCCACGACCTCGTCGGCGCCGAGCGCCCTGGCCAGCTCCAGCTTGTCCGGGTCGAGGTCGGTGCCGAGGACCCGGCAGCCCTGGGCCTTGAGCAGGCAGACGGTGATCTGCCCGATGAGCCCGAGGCCGATCACCAGCACCCGCTCGCCGAGCCCGAGGCCCGCGAGGCGCACGCCCTCCAGCGCGATGGCGCCGACCGAGGTGTAGGCGGCCTGCTCGAAGGAGACCTCGTCGGGGATGCGGGCGCAGAGGTTGGTCCCCACGGCGACCACGCCCGCGTGGGGGCCGGCCACCGCCACCCGGTCGCCAGGCTTGAGGTGCGAGACGCCGCGGCCCAGCTCCAGCACCACGCCCGCGGCCGAGTAGCCGAGCGGCATGGGCTCGTCGAGCTTGGCCACGACCTGGTGGAAGGTGGTCACGAGCCCCTCTTGCCGGACCTTCTCCAGCACCCGGCGCACCTGGTCGGGGCGCTGGCGGGCCTTGCCGAGGAGGCTCTTGCGCGCAAGCTCCACCACGTACCGCTCGGTGCCTGCGCTGAGGAGGGAGGCCATGGTGCCGACGACGACCTGGCCCGGACCGGCGATGGGCGCCGGGATCTCGCGGACGGTGGTCCGACCGCTGCGGACCTCCTGAACGACCTGCTTCATGGGGCTCCTGCGCGGCGGGGCGACGTCGTCCGGCCGTGCGGAGACCGTTCTACTCCACCATGGCCCGCAGCGTGAGCCCTCCTGCAGGCGCGGGCCCAGGCGAGGCCCCCGCGAGCCGCGCGAGCGCCGCGGCATCGAGGGGCTTCACCACCCTCCCCTTCCTGCCCGTCACCGCCGTCGCCGCGCCGAGAGCGCGGCCGAGGGCCACCCGAGCACCCGAGGCGGCAGCGTCCAGCAGCGCACCCAGGCCCGCCTCGCCGAGGTGCTTGCCCGGGTAGAGCGACCGGAACGGCTTCTCCATGGAGCCCTCGATGGCCGAGGCCGTGGAGAACGCCAGGGCGCGCCGCGACTCCACCCCGGAGGGTGGCGCGGTGCCGTCGAGCCCACGCAGCGCGGCTTCGGCGAGCATGCAGAGCTGCGCCGGGAAGAGAGGGGCGTCGGTGGCCACCACCAGGACGCTCCCGGGCGCGGGCGAGCGCACCTCGGCGGCGTTCGCTCCCGGCGCGGCGGCGCTGGTTGCTCCCGGCGCGGCGCCGCCGTGTGCTCCCGGTGCCACGCCGCCGTTCGCCGCGCAGAGCACGCCCAGCTTGTACGCGGCGCCGCCCACCTGGAGCACGCGCGCGCCGTCCCCTACCCCGCCCTTGCCGCCCAGCGCGCACAGCCCCCGCCCGATGCCGACGCTCCCGCAGGCCACCGGGCCGGCCTGCGCCTGCTCCACGGTGCGCAGCACGTCGTCGTGGCCGATGGGGCGACGCCGCTGGTCGTTGAGGTAGCCGTCATCCAGGCCGAACACGAGGGGAGGCCAGGCGTCGTCCACGGGCAGCTCGGGGTCGCGGCGATGCCCGCGGGTGATCAGGGCGTCGTAGGCGATGCCCACGGTGGTGGCATTGCACAGCAGAATGGGCGAGGAGAGCGTGCCGAAATCCTCGGCGACCTGCACGCCGGTCTGACCGAGGCCTCCCCCGGCCGAGGCCATGCCGACGAAGAGCTTGCGGTGCCGCACCGACGAGGGATACGGCAGGATGGCCGTCAGCCCGGTCTGGACCTCGCCGTCGTCCACGGTCAGGTGACCGACGAGCACCCCGGTCACGTCGGTGATCGATCCCTCGCCCGCAGGTTCCGCCATGCCCTTTTCCTAGCGCGTCCGTGCGCGTCCGTGCGCGTCCATCCGCGGAAAGCTACCGCGACCGCTCCGGGGAGAGCGGGCGTCCGTGCTTGCGGAAGATCTCCGGGAGCCGTTCGAGGGGCAGCGCGTGGGCGGTGTTTCCGTCGATGCCCGTCATCGTCTCGGCCATGCACAGCGCATTGAGCACGGCCTCCTCCGTGGCCTCCACGGCAGCCTGGATGGGGAGGTCCATCTGCTCCTCGTTCCAGATCCGCGCGTCGACCACGGGCTGGCCACGCCTGGCGCGGGTGCCGCTGGAGAAGAAGAGCAGGAGGTCGCCGGAGCCATGCATGGACACCGCACCCGTGCGCGCCAGGCCGAGGGCCATGCGCTTGCAGAGCTGTCCGAGCTGGTGGGGCAGCATCGGCGCATCCGTGGCGCCCACGATGAGGATCGACTTCGTCTTGCGCCCCTCGTACGGCATGAGGTCCTTGATCTCGCTCCCCACGGGCACGCCGTCGATGCGGAGCTGCAGGCGTCGACCGTGGTTGGCCTGCACCAGGACGCCGAGGGTGTAGCCGCCGTGGCTCCCGGGGAGGCGCCGGGACGAGGTGCCGATGCCTCCCTTGAACCCGTAGGCGAGCATCGCGGTGCCGCCGCCCACCCCGCCCTCGACCACGGCGCCGCTCCTGGCTCCCCGGAGCGCCGCGAGGACGTGCGCGTCGTCGAGGTGCCGGCCCTCGGCGTCGTGCAGGAAGCCGGCCCAGGTCTCGCCCACGACCGGCATCGGGACGGGCGCGGTGTCGCCGATCTCGGGGTAGGCGTCGAGCAGCCAGGTGGTGGCACCGTTCATCACCCGGCCGATGTTCGAGGTGTCGGTGAGCAGGAGGGGGACGTCGAGCAGGCCGCTCCGGTCGACGTTGCCGAGTCCCGTCAGCTCGCCGTTGCCGTTGAGCGTGAAGCGCGCCGCAGCCACGGGCGCGCGGTAGACGTCGTCTGCGGGCACGATGGCGGTGACGCCGGTGCGGATCGGTCCCTTGCCGGGGACGAGCCGCCCTTCCCCCTCGATGCGCGTCGTGTGCCCGACCCGGACGCCAGGCACGTCGGTGATGGCGTTCCAGGGGCCTGGAGGCAGGGTGCCGATCACGATGCCGAGATCGCGCAGGCGTCGCCGCCCGGCAGGTCGCGCCGGAGCGAGCGCCGGAGCGAGCGCAGGGGGCGGAGCGCCGCAGCCTCCCGCGAGGGGCGCCACGAGGGCTGCCGACACGGCGCCCGCGAGCAGCTCGCGGCGCGAGAGCGCGCCCACGTCACCCGGGTCGAAGGAGCGTCCCTGGCTCATGAGGGCTCGTCACTCGTCCTGCTTCTGGTTCTGCCACTCCTGCCGGCGGGTATCCTGGGCGCGCTTGCGGGCGCGTGCATCCTCGATCTGGCGCGGGATCTCGTCGAGCCTCGTCCGGTGCAGCTTCTGGCTCAGCTCGTACATTCCGATGTCACGCTCGGGCAATTTGGCGCGGTACTCCGCGAGCGTCACGGTCGCGAATTCGAGGTAATCCTCCGAGAGCTGCTTGCGGTGATCATAATACTGCTGAATCTCTTCGTCGGAGGCGGTCCCCGATTGCACTTTCCCGAACATCTCGTTCCAGTGCTGCGTGTCTTCCGCGCGCTGCTGCAGGATGATGGGGTCCTGGGTGGGCGCGCCGAGCTGCCAGTAGAGGTTGTCGGGGATGCGCTTGCGAAGGGCCATCAGGTCGACCGGGTAGTCGCCATCCGGCACCCGCTCCGGAGGTGGGCCTCCCCCAGGTGCTGCCTCCACCTCCGGCGTGGCGGCGGGATCTGCGGGGGACGGGTCGCGTTCCGTGGCGGGCGTCGCGCGCTTCGTGGACGCTGGCTCCGCGGGCCGCGCAGCAGCTTCCTTGCCCTGGGGCGCGCCCTCCGGAGGTGCACCGGGCCGCAGGAACAGCGCGAGCGACACGACGACCGCCGCGGCGGCCACGAGCACCACGGCCCACTTCCAGCCGCCACGTTGCGCTTCCGGAGGCATCGTGCGCACCATACCGACCCCCCACGGGAATGACAACCAGCGCACCGGCGCGACAACGCGGCGCATCAAGCATGCGCGTCGTCCTGCGCAACGACCACGCGCGCCACCATTTTTCACTCCGCCGGCAGGCATCTCCCGACCCGCCGTTCGTGGACAGTTGCGCTCGCAACGCCATCAATGCCCAAGTTGGTCCATTCAACGCAGGTCGAGCGCAAAAAGGCGCCCATTACGGAGCGAAACGGTGCGACGCACCGCATTCGCGGCTGTACATGGGCCGCACGCGCGGGCTAGCATCCGCCCTCCTATAACAACGGCGGAGGATGGCTGATGCAGCGTAATCTCCTGATGGGTCTTGGTTTCGTGGCGGCGACGGCGCTGTCGAGCACGGCGAGCGCGTCGGCGCTCATCGAGGGTGCCCTCGACCTGCTGGTGGACGGCGGCAACAACTTCACCTGGCAGAAGGTGGAGCTGCCCGGGACGACGTGCGGCAACGGCTCCCAGTACAAGTTCTTCGTCAGGAACACCGGCTCGCAGAACGTCCTGTTCTTCATGGAGGGCGGCGGCGCCTGCTGGGACTACGACTCGTGCAGCGGTCGCCTCGGCATGCTGGGCGCTGCCAACCCGAACGGCCTCGGGGACGACTACATGACGACCTTCACGGCGAAGTACGTGTCGCCGCTCGTCAACGGCGCCGATCCCGGCCTCCCCGGGCGCAGCCGCACCGATCTGCCCACCAAGGACTGGAACATCGTCTACCTGCCCTACTGCACCGGCGACGTGCACGTCGGCGACAAGACCGTCACCTATACCGATCCCACCGGCGTGGAGCCGCCGCTGGTGTGGCACCACAATGGGTACGACAACACCATCGCCGCCGCCAACTACGCCAAGTCGCTGTTCCCCAACACCCAGAAGCTGCTCGTCACCGGATTCAGCGCAGGCGGGACGGCCACCGCGGCGGGGTACTACTTCATCCGGAAGATCATCGCCCCCAAGAACAAGGGCTATTACCTGAACGACTCGGGGCCCATCTACCTCGCCCCGAACGCGAACTCCAACTCCCGCCCGCTCCACAACAAGATCCGCCAGTCCTGGGCGCTCGACGGCGTGTTCGCCACCCTCCCGAGCACGTTCAATCCGAACAACATGGGGAGCATCAACGACATGGTGGCGAAGGCGTACCCGAACGATCAGCTCGCCTACACCGCCTACACGCGCGACTACAACTACTCCCGCTACTCCTACGAGCGGTTCTACACCCCGAACGACCAGGAGGCGGTGCTGGTGCGCTGGAAGCAGGACCAGGATGCCCTGGTCAACCAGCTCAAGACGAACACGAACTTCAGCTACTTCATCCCGCACCACCGCGAGATCAACGACAGCCACTGCAGCACGATCATCACCTTCATCGGCAGCCACGCCTGCAAGGACATGAAGAAGAAGACCGGGCTCGAGATCTTCGAGATGCCCTGGAACCAGGGCTACAAGTGTCCGAGCGAGATGGTCTCGATGACGACCTTCCTCCAGCGCTTCATCAACGAGAACAAGGTCGTCCGCATCTACGAGCCGGAGAACTGGTACAACAACGACGACGCCGGCATGTCCATCGTCGGGCCGCTCATCAACGGCGCCCTGGGCGGCTGAGCGGTTGAGCGGTTGAGCGGTTGAGCGGTTGAGCGGCTGAGCGGCTGAGCGACCCTCCACACCCCCTGCGGCGCGCGCCGTTCATCAATCGTGGTGACCGGCGACGCCGCGCTTCCAGTACCCCGACGTCCGCATCCAGTCCTTGCTCAGGCCCCGCTCCTCCCGGAGGTAATCGCGGATCCTGCGCACCGTCCCGCTCTCACCAGCCACCCACGCAAAGCCGTCGCCTCCAGGAAAGGAGGCGCCACGGACGGCGGCTTCGAGCAGATCGGTCGCGCCGGCCTCCGCGCCATTGCGGTGCAGGTACGTGAGCTGCACCTCGGCCTTCGTCTCGAACCGCTGCTCCTCGGCCGCGTCGGCGACCTCCACGAAGACCTGCGCCCGCGCCCCCGCGGGCAGCTCCTCCAGACGGCGGCCGATCGCCGGCAGCGCGCTCTCGTCGCCGACCAGCAGGTACCAATCGAAGTCCGCCGCCACGATCAGTGATCCGCGCGGCCCTCCGACGCCCAGCCGATGGCCGGGCTTCGCCGACGCCGCCCAGCGCGTCGCGGGGCCGTCGCCGTGAATCACGAAGTCGATGTCCAGCTCCCCGGCCGCCGGGTCGTGCCGGCGCGGCGTGTAATCGCGAAGCACGGGCCTGGGCTTGCCCTCGGGGAAGGTCAGGCCTCCCGGGCCCAGCGTGGGGACGGGGACCTCCACCTCGCCCTCCGCGGGGATGGCCACCTTCACGTGGTCGTCGGGGGCGTCGCTGTGGAAGCCCTCCAGGTCCGCGCCGCCGAGCGTCACCCGGGCCATGTGCGGGGTGATCTGCGTGACGCGGCGGACCTCCAGGATGCGGAATTTGACCGGAAAGGGGCCACGCCGAAACACACGTTCGGACTGCGACATGGACAGTGCTCCTCGCGATGAGGTGACATCGCAGCAGCGCGCCACCCCAACCCAGGGGCAATCGCAGCGCCGTGCGCCAGCTCTGTTGAAAACTATATTCAACAAGATGCCCCTGTCAAGGCACGCGGCAGCCCACCGCCACCCGCGGGCCCGCCCGGCCACCCCTCGGTCGCGGCATGGCGGCACACCGCCGTGCACGGGTCTGAACAGCCCTCCGCAGCGCGCCCCGGGGCTGCCTGGGCTACACGTTCCTCCGGGGCATGGACGTGGCGGCGCCCCGCTCGGCGCACGCGACGGTGCACGTGAACGGGGAGCTGTTCGGGCGCTATGCGACCGTCGAGTCGACCGACAACGACACGTTCCTGAATGCCTGGTTCGGGAGCGATGAGGGAAACCTGTACGAGGGCGCGTACGGCAGCGACATCTACGTGGGGTTGGAGGACACCTTCGAGCTGGACAAAGGAGACGACGTGAACTTCGCCGACATCACCGAGTTCGCGGAGGCACTCGACCAGATGACGGACCCGGACACCTTCCTCACCGACGTGGCGGAGGTCATCGACATCGAGGCCTACCTGCGCTTCGCGGCCACCGGGATCTACATGGGATACTGGGACAGCTACGTGTCGGAGTGGCAGAACAACTACTACATCTACCGGCGCCCCTCCGACAGCCGCTGGGTGTTCATCCCCTGGGGCATCGACCAGACGTTCTCCAGCACCATGAACCCGTTCTTGAGAGAAGGCAGGGTGCAGAAGATGTGCATGGACTCCCCGCCCTGCAAGCAGCGCCTGGCACAGACCTACGAGGAGGTGAGCGCGCGCGCGAGCTCGATCTGGTGGGACTGGCGACGGGGCTCGGGCCGTTCCTCTGGGACGCGGTGCTCGACGACCCCCGCAAAGAGGTGGACCCGGGCAAGGTCTCGTCGCGCATGGCCTCCAGCATCGATTACCTCACGAATCGTCCTGCGATACTGACGGATCAGATCGCGTGCGTGAACCTGTACGGGGAGGACCAGGATGGCGATGGCGTTCCGCGCTGCGACTGCGATTGCTCCTACTACGGCTGCAACTGCGATTGCAATGACCAGGGCGCGTCCGTGTACCCGGACGCGCCGGAGCAATGCAATCTGGCCGACGACAACTGCGATGAGGTCTGGGATGAAGACCCGTCGTGCCCTCAGTGCGTGATGGAGCCCGCGCCGGGCGGCGGCACACTGGCGTTCTGCTTCTCACCCTTCCTCTGGAGCAACGCCGAGGCGGACTGCGTGGCGCAGGGAGGGCACCTCGTCTCCATCCACGATCAGGCGACCCAGGACGCCATCGTCTCCACGGCGCAGTCGATCGCCAGCGGGTACTGGTGGATCGGCTTCAACGACCAGGACGAGGAGGGCGTGTTCACCTGGACCGACGGCTCCCCGGTCGACTACGCGTCCTGGGGCGTCGGCGAGCCGAACAACTCCTACGACCTGGAGCACTGCGTGTACCTGAGCGTGGGCGTGGGCGGCGGCGCCTGGGACGATCTCCCCTGCGACTACGAGACGCGCTACGTCTGTCTTCTGCCCTGATGCCGGCCGCGACCGGAGCTTCCGGGCCTCTCCGATCCAGAGGCGTCCGGAAGCTCCCGCCCTCACCGCGCCAGGACGCGAGGGGCGCGGAGGTCGCTCACGGCGACGTGAACAGCTCCATCCGATCGTCGTCGGAACTGCGACGCGGACAATGCCCTCGCGACGAGGTGACATTGCAGACCTCCGCGCCTCGAAAGCCGCGTACCCTACAGGTCACCCTATGCTGCTTCACCGCTTCGCCAACCTTGCCCTGCTCCTCTCCGCCACCCTCCTGACTGCCGCGTGCGGCAGCGACGACCCCGACGGGAGCGGCGGAAGCCCTCCCGGCACGGGCGGCGAAGGCGGCGACGTCACCTCCGGGGGAGGAGGCCCAGGCGGGGCCGGCGGCGCGGGTGGCGCGGGTGGTGAGGGAGGGTCCTCCACCAACGCCGTGGACCCGGCCGAAGCGCTCTTCGCGGGCACGAGCATCCCCCGCTTCGAGATCACCCTCACCCAGAACGCGATCGCTGCGCTCGACGCCGAGCCCTACGAATACGTGAAGGGCGACCTGCGCGTCGAGCTGAACGGCGAAGCCATCGACCTCGTGGACGTCGGCGTGCGCATCAAGGGGAAGGCCGGGTCGTTCCGCACGATCTACGAGAAGTGCGCCTTCCTGCTTAACTTCGACAAGTTCACCGACGACCAGACCCTGCTCGGCCTCGACAAGCTGGCCGTCAACAACATGGTCCAGGACCCGAGCATGATCCACGAGCGCGTGGGCTACACCCTCTTCCGCGGCATGGACGTCGCCGCGCCGCGCGCGGCGCACGCCACAGTGTACGTGAACGGGGAGATGTACGGGCTCTACACCGCCGTGGAGTCCACGGACAACGACACGTTCCTCAACACCTGGTTCGGCAGCGACGAAGGGAACCTGTACGAGGGCGCGTACGGCAGCGACATCTACGTGGGGTCGGAGGGCTCCTTCGAGCTGGACAAAGGAGACGACGTGAACTTCGCCGACATCACCGAACTCGCGGAGGCGCTCGACCAGATGACGGACCCGGACACCTTCCTCACCGACGTGGCGGAGGTCATCGACATCGAGGCCTACCTGCGCTTCGCGGCCACCGAGATCTACGTGGGGCACTGGGACGGCTACGCGTACTGGCAGAACAACTATTACATCTACCGGCGCCCCTCCGACAGCCGCTGGGTGTTCATCCCCTGGGGCATCGACCAGACGTTCTCCGATTACATGGACCCGTTCTCGACCTACGCCAGGGTGCAGAACATGTGCACGGCCTCCCTGCCCTGCCGGCAGCGCCTGGCGCAGACCTACGAGGAGGTGATCGCGCGCGCGAGCGACCTCGATCTGGTGGGACTGGCGACGGGGCTAGAGCCGTTCCTCTGGGACGCGGTGCTCGACGACCCGCGCAAGGAGCTGGACGCGGGCTCGGTCTCGTCGAGCATGGCCTCGACCATCGATTTTCTCACGAATCGCCCCGCTGACGTGATGGGGCGGCTCGGGTGCGTGGACCCGGAAGGGGTGGACCTGGATGGCGATGGAGCCTCGGGCTGCGGCTACGATTGCAACGACCAGGACGCGTCCGTGTACCCGGGCGCGCCGGAGCAATGCAACCTGGCGGACGATGATTGCGATGGAGTCTGGGACAACGACCCGTCGTGCCCGCAGTACCTGATGGAGCCCGCGCCGGGCGGCGGCACGCTGGCGTTCTCCTTCTCGCCGCGCACCTGGAGCGACGCCGAGGCGGACTGCGTGGGGCAGGGAGGGCACCTGGTCTCCATCCACGACCAGGCGACCCAGGATGCCGTCGTCTCCACGGCGCTGTCGATCGCCAACGGGGACTGGTGGATCGGCTTCAACGACCAGGACGAGGAGGGCGTGTTCACCTGGACCGACGGCTCCCCGGTCGACTACACGTCCTGGGGCGGCGGCGAGCCGAACAACTACAACGACGAGGAGCACTGCGGGCACCTGACCGGGGGCGGCGGCGCCTGGAACGACCTCACCTGCTACTACGGCGCGCGCTACGTCTGCCGCCTGCCCTGATGCGGGCCGCGACCGGAGCTTCCGGGCCTCTCCGATCCAGAGGCGTCCGGAGGCTCCCGCCCTCACCGCGCCGGGCCGCGAGGGGCGAGGAGGTCGCTCACAGCGTCTTGATCAGCGCCATCAGCTCGTCGTCGGAGGCGTAGACCTCGGCGATGTCGCGGCGGTCCATGAGCCAGCCCATCAGGCGGCGGGAGGAGACGCGCGCGGAGGCGAGCTGCTCGGCGGCCTCCTCGATCTCGAAGGTCGGCTCGACCTCGATCATCTCCTTGTCGAGGAGGAGCTGCAGGAAGCGCCGGGAGGTGACCACGGGGTCCTGCACCTGCGGCGCCGGCTCGGTGGCCGCCTCACTCGGATTCATGGTGAGGACCCGCTCCAGGTAGTCGGTGAAGGACACCTCGGGCTCCGGCGGTGCGCCCCGCTTGGCTCCGGAGGCGGCAGGGGTCGGCCCGCCCACCCAGGTGATGCGCCCCTCGCGGGTGAAGGCCGCGTAGCGCCCGGGCCGCTCCAGCGCGAACGCCACGAGGCCGCCAGGGACGCGCGGATGGTCGCGGCGCATCGCGCCCGTCAGCGAGGCGATGCCGGTCGCGTCCACGATCTTCACCGGCTTGGCGATCGATCCCACCGTGGTGGAGAACCACAGGTAGTCCGCCGGCAGCTCGACGCCGAGCTGCTCGCCGACGTGCTGGGCCTCCTCCAGCGAGGGTGCCTCGGTCCCCGAGGCATACGGGGCGAGCTGCTCGGCCAGCTTCTCGCGGCGCGCCTCCACCTCGGCCCAGAGCGCCTCGTCGACCTGCTCGTCGAGCCACTCGGAGAAGGGGGTCGGGAAGGGCGCGTCCTCCTCGATCTCGGGCTCCTCGTGGTCCCAGAAGGCGATCCCCATCTCCTGCGCCTTCTCGCCCCAGGGCTCGGGCTCGGTGCGGAGGTCGAAGCAGTGGTAGTTGCCGCCGCCGTCGTGGGCGAAGGGCACGTAGAACTCGGGCAGGGGGGAGTCGGCCTCGCGCGGCTGCGCGATGAAGATCTCCAGGGGCCAGGCCACGCGCCCGACCTCCTCCACGAAGGCGCGGTACGAGGGAGGGAGCGGGCGACCGAGTTGCTTCTCCATCGCCGCGATCTGCGCTGCAGTCGCGGGCTCGGGGGAGAAATCTCCGAGCATGGCCTGGTTCTTCTCGACGAGCAGAAGGTGGACGCGGCGCATCGGCCGGCACTCTAAAGTGCCATCACGAGAAAAACCAGTTTCGACGCGCGATTACGGCCCATCGCGCCTCACGTCCGCGCTGCCGGCGGAGTTCGCGGCGCCGGCGGCGTTTGCAGCGTCACCGGCATCACCGTGCCCAGCAGCGGCAGCGGCGTCCCCGGGCAGAGGTGGGTCCCCTGCCCGGCCGGCTTCGGTCGGCGCTTCAGGCCGGGACCGCCTCTGCGCCTGGCCGGTCCCAGTGCCGGTGCTGCGCGAGGGCCTGGATGAAGGCGCCCGCGAAGGCCACCAGATCCGGGGCTCCCTGGGAGGTCACCACGCCCTGGTCGACCACGGCCCCCTGCCCTCCCTTGGCGTCGGCGAGGGTCACCGCCGGGAACGGGACGGCGCGCAGCATGTCCACGCCTTCTCCCGTGGCCCCGACGGTCTTGTGGTGCTTGAAGGCTTCAAGGACGAAGTGGATGGCGGACCCGTCCTTGAGGAGCGCCTCCACGCTGGCCTTCCCGCCAGGGATGAAGACGGCGTCGAACATCACCGAGGCCGTGGTGGGCAGCGCCATGGTCACCGGCACGGCCCCGCCCTCGGCGCTCTTCAGCTTGCCGAGCCGCGGGCCGATCACCTCGACCGTGGCGCCCGCCGACTCCAGCGCGGTCTTCACGTCCTTCAGCTCCCCTTCGCTCACGCCGTCGGCGACGAGCGCGGCGACCTTGCGGGTCTTCACCGAGGTCTTGAGGGTGTTCTCCATGCTGAGCGAGGGAGAGGTGGAGCTGCCGGCGACCGCAGGCTTCCCCGGCCGCCGCCCCACGGTCTTCAGGGCGGTCTGCACGTCGACCCCGATGCCGTCGGCGACGAGCTTCGCGAGCTGGGCGTCGACCTCGGTCAGGTTCACGATCATGCGCTGCCGGATCTCCTCGCGCTCCACCTTGCCGAGCTCGAAGCGGAAGGCCTTGACGATGTGCTCCTTCTCGGGCGCCGACATGCTCACCCAGAAGAGCCGCGCCTGGCTGAAGTGGTCGGCGAACGTCTCGGCGCGCTTGCGGATCTTCTCTCCCTCGACGCGCTCGGGGTAGTGGACGTAGCCGCCGTTCGCGAGGTTGGCGAGGTGCGGGCAGCCGCCGCCGATGGAGTTCGGCGTGTAGTTCGCCTTGCGGGTGGGGATGCGGTGCTGGTGGAAGCCGTCCTGCTGGTGGTTGTCGACGGGCGCCACCGGCTTGTTGATGGGGATCTGGGCGAAGTTCGGGCCGCCGAGGCGGGTGATCTGGGTGTCGAGGTACGAGAACAGGCGCGCCTGCATCAGCGGGTCGTCGGTGACGTCGATGCCCGGCACCAGGTTGGAGACGCAGAAGGCCACCTGCTCCGTCTCGGCGAAGAAGTTGTCGGGGTTCCTGTTGAGCGTGAGCTTGCCGACCCGACGCACCGGCACCAGCTCCTCGGGGATGAGCTTCGTCGCGTCGAGCAGGTCGAAGTTGAGCTTCTCGGCGTCTTCTTCCTCCACGATCTGCAGTCCCAGCTCCCACTCGGGGAAGTTGCCCTTCTCGATCGCCTCCCAGAGGTCGCGGCGGTGGAAGTCCGAGTCCTTGCCGGCGAGCTTCTGGGCTTCGTCCCAGACCAGCGAGTGCACACCGAGCAGGGGCTTCCAGTGGAACTTCACGAACCGGGACCGCCCGTGCGCGTTCACCAGCCGGAAGGTGTGGACCCCGAAGCCCTCCATCATGCGGTAGCTCCGCGGGATGGCGCGATCGGACATGGCCCACATCAGCATGTGGGTCGTCTCCGTCTGCAGGGAGGCGAAGTCCCAGAACGAGTCGTGCGCCGTGCCTGCCTGGGGCATCTCGTGGTCAGGCTCGGGCTTGGCGGCGTGGATCACGTCGGGGAACTTGATCCCATCCTGGATGAAGAACACCGGGATGTTGTTCCCCACGAGGTCGAAGTTGCCCTCGTCCGTGTAGAACTTGACGGCGAACCCGCGCACGTCGCGGACCGTGTCCGCGGAGCCGCGGGAGCCGGCGACGGTGGAGAACCGCAAGAACACCGGGGTCTTGCGCGAAGGGTCCTGGAGGAACTTCGCCCGGGTGAGGTCGGCCAGGGACTCGTAGACCTGGAAGTAGCCATGCGCCGCCGAGCCTCTGGCGTGGACCACGCGCTCGGGAATGCGCTCGTGGTCGAAGCGGGTGATCTTCTCGCGGAAATGGAAGTCCTCGAGGAGCGTCGGCCCCCGCTCGCCCAGCTTGAGCGAGTTGTCCGTGTTGCTGACCCGGATGCCCTGATCCGTCGTCAGGTACGCTTCCCCTGCGTTCTCGCGGTGATGCGCGAGCTGCGCGTCCTTCTTATCCGTCTCCGCGCCCGTGGGCGCGCTGCCGTCCTGACTCATGCGATCTCTCCTCCGCCTCAGAGCCCACCCCGGGCATCCAGTCGGCACGGTTGGCTCTGATGATCGAGGTCGCGATCCTGCTCCGTGCATGGCGGCCTTCGCGAGTGTGAAAATTCTGGGGTACGTGGTGCGGATCCGCCTGACGGCGCTCCGCCGTACGCCGAAAGGAGAGAGTCTGTAACCTTCGTCGCGGCCCCTTCCCGGTGGGCTAACGATTTACGTCCCGAAAGACCGCGCTGTGCTCCGCTGCGCCACATGTTGCCGTCGCATCCCGCAGGCCCCCTGTCCCCACGACGGCTGGACACCCCCGCCGGGAGACGCGCCACCACCGCTGCCGCTGGTCGCCGAACCGCCTCCCGCTGCCCCCGGCTTCACCGTGGGCGAACCCGTGGGCGCCGGGGGCTTCTCTGTCGTCTTTGCTGCCACACGCGAGGCTGACGGGGCGCCGACGCTCCTCAAGGTGGGCCGGGTGGCTGCTCCGGTGCTCCTTGCGCGGTTCCAGCGGGAGGCCAGCGCCATGGAGCGGGTGGGCCCGCCCCATGTCCCCACGCTTCACGCGCAGGGTCGCACCGAGGATGGGCGCCCCTACCTGGTGATGGAGCGGTTCTTCGGCCAGACCCTGGCCGAGTGGCTCGCAACGCAGCCGTCTCCCCCGCCGCTCCCCTGGACGGTCCGGTTCATGGACGCCCTCCTCGCGGCCGTGGATGCGGCGCACGCGCGCGGTGTCGTCCACCGCGACCTCAAGCCCGAGAACATCTTCCTCGCCGGAGCCGAACAGCGCGTGGTGTTGCTCGATCTCGGCCTGGCGCGGCGCCCCGACCAGGATGAGCCGGAGCTCACCAGGACGGGCGTGACCCTGGGCACGCCTCACTACATGGCCCCGGAGCAGATCCACGCCTCGCGCACGGCGGGCGCGCCCGCGGACCTCTACGCACTCGGGGTCATCCTCTACGAGCTGCTCACGTCGCGCCTCCCGTTCGGGGGTGACCTCGGCGCCGTGGAGCACGGGCACCTGGCGCTCCGGCCTCCCCGTCCCCGCGAGCACGCTCCCGTCCCGGCGGCCATCGAGGAGCTCGTCCTCGCCTGCCTCGCCAAGGAGCCCTCGCGCCGTCCCCCGAGCGCCGCCGCCCTCCGGGAAGCGCTCGCCGCGGCGGCGGCGACGGCCTCAGCCTGGTCTCCGGCCATGCCCGTCGCGCGCCACCTCCTCGCCGAAGGCCGCCACCCGGTCGTGCTCGCGGTGATCGAGGGGAACCTCGACGCCCGCTTCCTCGCCGGCGTCACCGCGCGTCACGGCGGCATCCTCGCCAGGCAGCAGGCCCGCCGCGCCGTCGCGGTCTTCTCGGGCCAGGACGTCGAGCACCCTGCCGGCGCCGCGCTCGCCATGGTGCGCACCCTCGCGGAGGTGCCCGGTACCCGCGCCGCGCTGCACCTCGATCGCGTCCTCCTGCGTCGCCGCAAGGGAGCTGCCCTCACGGCCTACGGCGCTGCCGTGGAGCGCCCCGACACCTGGCTCCCCGTCGAGCCCTGGTCCGGCGTGCGCTTCACCCCTGCCTTCGCGGCCATCGCGCCCGACTCCGCAGCAGCCACGATCCCCGCCGACACGCTCGAGGTTGCGCCCGGCACGACGGGCAGCCGGTCCACCGTCGCCCCGCCCGGAGCTCCGCTGCTCGGCCGCGACGAGGTCCTCACCGCCCTGGAGGGGAGCGCGCGCGTCCCCTTCGTCGAGGCACGCCCGGCGCTCTTCACGCTGCTCGGCGAGCGCGGTCTGGGCAAGAGCCGCCTCGCTGCCGAGGCCGCGGCGATCGCGCGGAGGCTCCGGCCCGAGGCGACGGTGGTCCCTCTCTATCCCCCGGTGGGCACGGTCCACGGCCTGGGCGAGGAGCTGCTCCGCAACCTCGCCGCCCTCGCGCCCGGGACCAGCCCCGAAGGTCGCCCCGAGGGCCTCGCCGAGACCATCCAGCGTGCCGCGCGCGAAGCTCCCGTCGCCATCGTCCTCGATGACGCCCAGCTCGCCGACCCCGAGCTGCTCGATGCCCTGGAGCTCTCGACCCTCGACGGGAGCGACCTGCGCCTGTGGGTCGTGGTGGCGGCGCAGCCAGGCTTCGAGCGAACCCGCCCCGGGTGGGGCTCTCGAACCCGCTTCCACACCCGGCGCATGCTCTCTCCCCTCACCGATGGCGACGCCGTGGCCCTCGCGGCGGAGCTTCTCCGGCCCGCCGAGTACCCGCCCGCCGCGGCGCTCGAGCACCTCGCCCGCTGGGGCGACAACAACCCCGCGAGCCTCACCGAGATCGCCCGCGCCCTCAAGCGTGCCGGGGTGGTGCGCCGCCGATCTGGAACGACGAGCTGGTACGTGGCCACGGCCGATCTCCAGGCGGGCACCCCCTCGCCGGCCTGGGCGTGGATCGCCTCCCGCCGCCTCGCCATGCTCCCACCGGAACTCGCCGCCCTCGCGCGCCTGTGCGCCGTGCTCGGCGCCTCCTTCACCCGTGAGGAGCTGGAGCGCGTGCAGGACGCGCTCGACCGCGCCGGCCGTGCCGCGACCCCCGTCGACGTGGGCTACGGCCTGCGCGCCCTCGTCGACGTCGCGCTGCTGGAGTGCGGGCCGGAGCAAGGCTTCTTCTTCGCCAGCGCCATGCTGAGGGACGCGCTCCACGAAACCCTGGAGCCCGCGCACCGCACCGCGGCGCACGAGCACGCCCTCGCGTACTGGAAGGAGCGCGCCGCGCGCGACGGCGAGGGCACCGCCGCCCTGGAAGCCGTGTCCCGCCACGCCGCCGCGTGCGGCCGCCCTGACGAGGCGGGCGCGGCGCACCTCGCGCTCGGGGACCTCGGGTTCGCGCGTCACCGCCACGTCGACGCCGACCAGCGCTACACCGCGGCCCTCACCCTCCTGCCGGAGCACGACCTCTCCCGCCGCGCCGCCGCGCTGGCGGGCAGGGGCAGGTCCCGCTACCGCATCGGCAGGGCCCGGGAAGCCCAGGAAGATCTCGTCGCCGGCCGGGACCTCGCGGCGCGCACGGGCGACCGCGCGCTCGTCGCCCTGCTCCTCCTCGAAGAGGCCACCGCGCTCGACTGGATGCGGGAGTTCAGCGCGTCTGCCGCCCGCGTGGACGAGGCGCGCCCGCTCGTGCACGACCTCGCGTCACCCCGCCTCGCCGTACGCTTGCGCATCGCCGAGGGGCGCACCTGCCACAGGCGAAACCAGACCCTGGAATCGATCGCCCTGCTCCGGCAGGCGGTTGAAGAGGCCACCGCGCTGGAAGACGACGAGAGCCGCTCCATCGCGCTGCTGCTCCTCGCTCCCCAGCTCGCCCTCACCGGAGAGCTGGTCGAGGCCCAGGCAACGTTCGGCGTGCTGATCGACCTGCTCACCGCGACGGGCGACCTCCCCCACCTCGCCAGCGCGCACACCAACCGCACCTTCCTCTGGGAAGCCTTGCGCGAGCCGGACCGGGCCCTCGCGGACCTGGCGCAGGCGATGGCGCTCACCCGCCAGCTCGGCGACCCCATGCTCGAACGCCTGGCGGCCTGCAACGTCTCGGATGTCCTCTACTGCGCAGGCCGCAGCCTGGAAGCGCTGGAGGTCGCGCAGCGCGCCTGCTTCCTCGAAGAGCGCTTCTTCCCTCACCCCGTCGCCTGGGGCAGGCTCAACGCGGCGCGGGCCCTGGTGATGCTGGAGCGCCATGACGAGGCGCGCTCCCTCGTCGAGGCCCTCGTCGTCAGCTCCCCCGTGGACCTCACCCAGGCCTCACGCATCGCCGCTGGCCTTCGTGCCTTGCTGGAGATGCTCCAGCTCGTGCTCTCGGACCTCGGGGCGCTCACCCCCGAGCTCACCCCGGCCCGCACCTGGGACGCGCTGCTGCAGGCCTGTGAGGAGACCCTCCCCGCCGACTGGGTCCTCGAGCTGGTCTACTGGAGGGCCAGGATGGCGCTCCGCAGCAGTCGAAGCGCCGAGGCCGAGGCGGCGCGCCAGCGCGCGGTCGCGCTGGATCCCACGAGCGGCTGGACGTCTCGCATTCACGCACTCTTCACCCCCTCCCCGTCGTGACCCCCAGGCCGCGGGCGTGACAGGCAGCCCCCCTGTCACGTGACACCGCGGACCCACGCGCTCCGATGTCACGTGACAGCAGCCCGCCGGCGCTCGCCCGCGCACCCGAGGATGCAGGACAACCGCATGTCTCTCGGGTGAAGCGCCCTGGCATGCCTGCTGCAGTGACCGGGAGACACGAAGACGTCGAGGACGTCTGGAGGAGAGCGTCATGACCTCGTTGTCGAAGAAGCTTGCTTTGCTGGGCCTGATCCTCGGAGCGCTGGCCACTGGCTGCCTCTCCACCGAGGAGGATGGCGAGGGGCTGGAGGTCGACGGTGTCTCCTACGAATCGATGGAGGGGCCCATCGATACGAACAACGGTCTTCACCCGGATCGCGTCTACGAGGCTCTCGGCTCGTTCAACGCGACCCTCGACAATCGGCTCCTCGCGCCCGACGGCACCACGATCGACCAGGCGCAGAGCACCCTGGGTTTCCCCGACGACCATTCCGATCTGTTCAGCTACCTCGTGCGCGCCGCGCTCCCGCAGGAAACCTCGGTCCAGGACAGCAATGGCACGTCCTATCCAGGCGAGGGGCTCCTGAACCTACAGGGCGCCTGGGAGACCGGGACGCTGACCTCACGAGACCAGTCCTCGATCCGGGAGACCGTCTGGGCATTTACCAAACCCTATGGCCACCTCCAGATCTGGCTGAGCGGCATGACCGTGAAGACCCCCCCCCACAGCCCCGGGCCCCTGGGGCACTACTACAGAGAAGCCGTCTGGTCCTCGTACAGAACGACGTCGCCGAACACGTTCGGCGGGGGCGAGGACAGCGAGAATGCCAGGGGCAGTTCGGAGGACCCTCCGGAAGCCCCTGGCCAGGGCCAGTGGCGCGACGTCGTTTACATCTTCTCCGGGCACCCTGCCCTCGCGTTCTCCTCGACCAACGGGCTGGCGCCGCCGAGCAGCTACGACGTGTACCGCTACTGCGGGAACTACGCGGGGCAAGGTTGCAGCATCGAGCGGGTGGTCGTGCAGACCATGGACAACCACATCAACCCGGCCGGCTATGCGCGATTCATGAACGACTGCGTGATGGTGCCGCGCGACAATCAACCCATCTGCAACGGAGTCCCCGCCGTCACGTCCTACGTCACCATCCACGGGGGCATCGCGATGTGATCTCTGCGCAGGCCTGCGAACGAGGTCGATCTCGACCTGGTCCTGCGCCGCGGACGCCGCGCCTGCCCGCGCCCTGTATACTCCGCGGTCGATGCCCTCTGGCCCTCGCTCCGCGCCCGCCCCCGACGAGGCGACCCGCACCATGCAGATGCACGCCGGCCCGGCGCCCACCTCCTCCGAGCGGGGACGACCGGGCCTGGTCCTGCTCTACGCGCCGAACTTCGAGAAGCTCCGCGCGGCCTACCCGTTGACCACGCGCGAGCTGGTCATCGGCCGCGACCCGCGCGCCGACATCTCCCTGCCCGAGGGCGCCGCCTCGCGCCTCCACGCCCGCATCCGCGAGGAGCCGTACGGCTGGGTGATCAGCGACCTCGGCGGGCGCAACGGCACCCTGGTGAACGGCGCCTTCGTCGCCGAGGCCCCCCTCGCCCACCTCGACCAGGTGCGCATCGGCGACGCCATCTTCCAGTTCGTTTCCGGCGACGCCGAGCGGTACGCCCACCACCGCATCGACGGCGCGTACCTCACCGACGCCACCCCCGGCGCCTCCGAGCCACGACTCCCCTTCAGCCGCATCGTCGGCGGCTACCAGATCCAGCGCCTCGCCATGGACATGCGCGAGATCGCCCGGAGCTCGCTCGGGGTCCTCATCCTCGGCGAGACGGGCACCGGCAAGGAGGTCTTCGCCCAGCAGCTCCACGACTGGAGCGGCCGGCGCGGGCCTTTCCAGGCGATCAACTGCGCCGCCATCCCCGCCTCCCTCATCGAGGGCGAGCTGTTCGGTCACCGGCGCGGCGCCTTCTCGGGCGCCGATCGCGACCGCACGGGGCTCATCCGCGCCGCCCACGGCGGCACCCTGTTCCTCGACGAGATCGGGGACATGCCCGTCGAGGCGCAGGCCAAGCTGCTCCGCGTGCTCCAATCGAAGGAGGTCACACCCCTCGGCGCGAGCCAGCCCGAGCGCGTGGACGTGCGCATCGTCTCCGCCACCCACCGCGACGTCGTCCGCCTGCAGCAGAGCGGCGCCTTCCGCGCCGACCTCTACGCGCGCCTGAACGAGTACAGCCTCACCTTGCCCCCGCTGCGCCACCGCAAGGAAGATGTCTACGCCCTGTGCCTCGCCCTCGCCGCGCGCCACGGCAAGCCCGAGCCGAAGATCACCTTGCCGGCCATGGCCGCGCTCCTGCACCACGACTTCCCCTTCAATGTCCGGGAGCTGGAGGCCATCCTCAAGCGCTGGGCCGCCGCCGCCAAGGGCTCCGAGCTGGGCGTCGAGCACCTGAGCGACGAGATCCAGAAGCGCATGAGGACCTACGGCCAGCGGCCCCCCGCCCCGTCCCCCGCGCCCCCCGACCCCCGCGACGCGCTCGACCCCCGCGACGCACCCGGCACCTCGGGCTTCTTCCGCGACGCACCCGGCACGTCCGACGCCTCCCCCGACCCCCGTGACGCCTCCGGCTACACGGCGCCCACCGTGCGCTCGGAGAACAGGTTCGCGTCCTCCTCGCCCCGCCCGACGCCTCCTCCGCCGGAGCCAGCGGAGGCCGCGCGCCGCGACGCGCCCAGCGAGCAGCAGCTCCGCGATCTGCTCGCCGCACACCAGGGCAACGTCGCCGCAGTAGCGCGCATCCTCGACAAGGACCGCACCCAGATCCACCGCTGGCTACGGCGCTACGGCATCAAGGTCGACGACTACCGCTGACCCGGCGCCAGCAGCAGCCAGCGAACCCCCTGCACTGCTCCCACCTCCCCCACCTCCTCCACCTCCCCCACGGCCCCCGCGGCTCCCGCGGCCCCCGCGCGCAGCCCCTCCACCGCGGCGTCCGAGGCCAGCACCCCCTCGGTGCCCGGCTCGGGCACCCACGAGGACAGCTTCATCAGGTCTCCGCCGGTCATCTCCCCCTCGGCCGAGATCTCGGCCACGCCCGCGTGCAGGCAGATGCGCACGTGCACCCGTGCGTCGCGCCCCGGCCGCGCGGCGAGGCGCCCCCAGAGCGCGGCCAGCGCCTCGACCACGCCCGCCCGAAGCTGCACGTCCAGCGCCGCGTCGTCGGGCCGCGCGGCCGAGAGCAGCACGCTCGTGCCCGTCTCCAGCGACGGCCGCAGCCCCACCCGCCCGAGTGCCCCTGCCGACGCCGGCAGCACCGCCTCCAGATCGTCGAGCAGGCCGTCGTCCGGCTCGTCGAGTGCCCCCTCGTCGGCGTGCACCTCGACCAGCACCGCCAGCGCCCGACGCTGCGCGCCCACCCGGGACACCCCCGCCGCAACCAGCTCCGCGAAGAAGGCCCCCGCGCTCGGCTGCCGCGCCGCCGCCTCCTTCGCGAGCGCCCGCAGGATGGGCGTGTTCAGCGCCGGGTCCAGGGGCGCGACCAGGCTGGGCGAGCGCGGCGCCGTGTAGAGGTGCATCTGCTGCAGCGCGAGCGCCGTCCTGCCGCTGAACGGCATCTCCCCGACCAGCATCTGGTAGACGAGCACGCCGAGCGCATAGACGTCAGTGCGCGCGTCCACCGCCTTGCCGAGGATCTGCTCCGGGGCCATGCACGAGAGCGAGCCGATCACGTGGCGCGAGCTGGTGAGGCCGGCGCCTTCCAGATCGAGCAGCTTGGCCACGCCGAAGTCGAGCAGCACCACCCGGTGCGCTGCCGCATCGGCCTCTGCCGCGGGGCCGCCCGCCCGGACCAGGAACACGTTGGAAGGCTTGACGTCGCGGTGCACGATCGAGAGCGCGTGCGCGGCCGAGAGCGCGCCGCACAGCGGCCCCAGGATCTCCAGCACCTCCCGCAGCGGCAACCGCCCCCGGCGCTCCAGGTGCTCCTTCAGGCTCACGCCTTCGAGCCTCTCCATGGTGAACCACGGCCGCCCATCCGCCAGCCGCCCCTGCTCGTACACCTCCACGACGCCCGGGTGGCGCACCCGGCGCGTCGCCGCGACCTCGCGCTCGAAGCGCGCCACGGCCTCCGGGCTCGCCGACAGCTCGGGGTGCATCAGCTTCAGCGCGACAGCACCACCCCCGTCCAGGCGCTCTGCCGCGTACACAGCGCCGAATCCACCCGCGGCAATGCGCCTGCCGACCCTGTACGCCCCCACCTCGTGCGGAGCGGCGTCGAACCCTTCCTCCTCGGTAACCCTGTTCTCCTCAGCCCTGTGCTCCTCGGGAGACCTCATGACTTCGCGCGCCATCGTATACGCCCCACCTGCTCCCGCCGTGATGCATGAACCAACCTTGTAAGGCCCCCTCACACAGGCGAAGCGGCGTCGCGCTGCACAGCCTCACAGGGTGGTTGAACGACCCAGCAGCGACAGGAACGCGCGCGCAGGGCGCGCTGAGGTCGTCACCGCGATGCGCATTTCGCGCATCCTTTGCGCGCAGCCACATCGCTCGGAAACCCTGCATTTGCTGGGGCTTCGGTTGAACTCCTCCGGAGGATGTTGATACGCTCACGAGCGTGGGGACACAGGAGAAACCTCCTCGTGAATCGCTGTCTTCAGCTCCGGAAGGGGCGGTTTCGGGTGAGCCTTCGGCGGTGGACATGACGAACGATCCTGCCGGCGATCCACGGGCTCTGGAGGGGATGCAGACCACGCTCAATCCGGCGCCCCAGGACGCGGCGTACGAGCGCACCTATCCCATCGACTCCGGGTTCCCGTCGCAGGAAGAGGTGTCCACCGGGCGGTTCCGAACGACAGTACGCCGCGCGCCGCCTCCCTCGTCCTCCCCCTCTCCTTCCGGAAGCACCGATCCGTCCACTCCCCGGGTGGATCCCCTCTCTCCGGACCTTGCCATCCCTGCCAAGGGGACGTTGCTCGGCGGTGTGTACCGCGTGGAGCGCTACCTCGGCAGCGGGGCGATGGGGGTGATCCTGCTGGCCCACGACCAGCAGCTCCAGCGCCGGGTCGCGGTCAAGCTCCTCCGGCACGAGACAGGTGCGGACGCGTTCCAGGAACGGCTGCTCGACGAGGCGCGGGCGATGGCGCGCGTGCATCACCCGAACGTCATGCAGATCCATGCCTTCGGCGAGTACCGGGCGTACTCCAGGGCAGGTGCCCCCCAGACCATGCCCTTCTTCGTCATGGAGTACGTCGAGGGGACGACGCTCGGGGATCATGTGATGAGCCGGGGCGGGCCGCCGCTCGACATCGAGGAGACGCTCGAGATCATCGATCAGGTGTGCCGCGGGGTGTCGGCGCTCCACGCTGCCGGCATCGCCCACCGCGACATCAAGCCGAGCAACATCCTCATCACGCCCTCGCACCGGGTGGTCGTCGCGGACCTCGGCCTCGCACGGGAGGTGAAGCCAGACGCCAGGGCCATGCTCAGCTACTCGGGGACGCCGGCGTTCATGGCGCCCGAAATCGCGCAGCAACGCAACATCGACCGCACCCTGCTGCCCCGGTGCGACGTGTACGCCGTCGGGCTCCTCGCCTGCTGGCTCCTCACCGGGCAGCTCCCCTTCACCGGCACCACCGTCACCGAGTTCCTCCACCAGCACGCCTACGAGCCGCCGCGTCCCCCGAGCGAGCTGCACCCGGGCCTGCCCCCCTCGTTCGATGCGCCGCTGCTCGCGGCGATGACCAAGGAGCCCCAGGACCGCACCGCCAGCGCCGAGGTGCTGCGCCTCTCGCTCCGCAAGGCACTGCACGACGCGCCGCTCTCCTGGAACCCCACGCGCCTGCTGGTGGTCGACGACAGCGAGGTGATCCGGCTCCTGGTGAGCACCATCCTCGAGAATGCGCTGCCCAGGGCGCAGATCGTCTCGGTGGGGGATGGGCTCACCGCGATCGCCGCCATCCAGGAGCACCCTCCCGCGCTTGCCATCATCGATCTCAACCTCCCCGACATGAACGGCATCGAGCTGACGACCGCGATCCGCAGCCTGCCGTCGGGAGGAGGCTTCCCGATCATCGTGATCACCGGGACGGGGAGCGCCGCAGACTGGCAGCGCCTCGCAGCGCTCGGCGCCTCCGCGTTCCTGGTCAAGCCTTTCGACGCCGAGCAGCTCGTCGCGCTGGCGCGCCGCCTGCTGGAGGACAAGAGAGACCACCGTGCACGCACCTGAACCGGAGGAGGGCGCCCGCGAGCGTGCCTCCCGCCCCCGCCGTTACGAGCGGCGCCTCCTCCTCGGAGCCGCCATTGGCGTCCTCGCCCTCTTCGCGGCGGCGTTCGCCAGCGAGGCCTACGCGAAGCGGGCGTGTCGCATCGAGCTGGAGTCGTCGCTGCGCACAGTGCTCGACATGGCCACCCACGGCGTGGAGACCTGGGCGCTGAGCCAGCAGGAGAACGCGCGCTACTGGGCGAGCCGGCCCGAGGTGGTGCAGGGGGTGCGCGCGCTGCTCCCCCTCGTCAACGACCGCGAAGCCCTGCGCGCCGCGCCGGTGCAGGCGGTGCTGCACGAGGAGCTGGCCCCCCTCTACGGGCACCCGCGCCGGGTCGGGTACGTGATCATCAACCGCGACGGGGTGGCCCTTGCCTCGTCGCAGCCGGACAGCGTGGGGCAGCACGACGTCCTCGACCTGCAGCCCTGGCTGCGAGATCGGCTCGCCCGCGGCGAGATCGCCGTCAGCCACCCGAGCACCTCCAGCATCCCCCTGCCTGACGAGCACGGCACGCTCGTCCCCGGGCAGCCGACCATGTTCTCGGCGGCGCCGATCCGCGACGAGGCTGGCCACATCCTCGGCTACCTCGCCATCCGCCTGCGCCTCGGCGTCGGCTTCCTCCGCCTCCTCCGCGAGCAGCAGCCCCAGGAGATCGGGCGCACCTACGCCTTCGACGAGACGGGGCGGCTCCTCAGCAACGTCCGCGACGAGCCCGGGCTCCGCAGCGCGGGCGTCGTCGCCCCCGGCGTGCCCCTGAACCTGAACCTCGTCCTGCGCGACCCTGGCCGCGACCTCACCGCGGGCGCGCCTCTCCCGGGGCCCCTCGCGGAGCGCCCGCTCTCGCGCTCCATCAGCCAGGCCATCGTCCGCTATGACGGCCTCGATCTCGACGGCTACCGCGACTTCCGGGGTGTGGAGGTGGTGGGCGCCTGGAAGTGGATCGATCCGCTCCACCTGGGCATCGTCACCGAGATCGACGCCACGGACGCGTACCGCGCGTTCAACCGGCAGCGCAACACCGTCACGGTCCTCGTCGCCTTCGCCTCGCTCCTCGTCCTCGGCCTGGCCGTGCTCGTCATCCGTGGCCGCCGCAGCGACCTGCGCACCTTCGAAGCGCACACGGCGAACGAGGCGAAGAGCGAGTTCCTGGCCCGGATGAGCCACGAGCTGCGCACGCCCATGAACGCCATCCTGGGCATGACCTACCTGGTCCTGCAGTCGGACCTCGCGGACGCGCAGCGCTCGCAGCTCAGCCGGGTACACGAGTCGGCGAAGAACCTGCTCGGCCTGCTCAACGACATCCTCGACCTCTCGAAGATCGAGGCCGGACGCCTCGACCTGGAGCGCATCCCCTTCAACCTCGACCAGCTCCTCCGCGAGCTGTGCAGCCTGGTCCCCTCGAACCGCCGCGACGTGGAGCTGCTCCTCCAGATCGCCCCCGACATCCCCCAGCGCGTCGAGGGCGACCCCCTGCGCCTCCGCCAGATCCTCGTCAACCTCGTGGGCAACGCCCTCAAGTTCACCGAGCGCGGCGAGGTGGTGATCTCCGTCAAGCGCGCCTCTCCGGAGGGCACCCCGGCGCTCCCGCCGGGCCGCGTGCGGCTCCAGTTCCGGGTGAAGGACACCGGCATCGGCATCGATCCCCGCGACGCGAGCCGACTCTTCGACCCCTTCACCCAGGCCGACAGCTCGACCACCCGCCGCTTCGGGGGCACCGGCATCGGGCTCGGCATCAGCAAGCGCCTCGTGGAGCTGATGGGGGGCACCATCGAGGCCACCGGCCAGCCCGGCGTCGGCAGCACCTTCTCCTTCACCGCCGACCTCGGGGTGATCGCCGAGGAGGAGCAGCCCGCCCGCGCCGACGGCCTCCGGGGCCTGCGCGCGCTGGTCGTGGACGACAACGAGAGCGCCCGCCTCATGCTGCACGACGCGCTCTCCGGGCTCGGGCTCAGCGTCCACCTGGCCTCCTCCGGCAACGAGGCGCTCGCCCTCCTGTCCACCCAGGGCAACCCTGCCGCGCCCCCCTTCGACGTCGCCTTCGTGGACTGGATGATGCCCGGCATGGACGGCCTCGAAACGGCCGCCGCCATCCAGCGCCTCGTCGCGCCCGCGTCCCCTCCGCGCCCGGTGATCATCATGGTCTCCGCGTTCGCCGGCCCCGAGCTGGAGGCGCGCCTCCCCGGCACCAACGTGGACGCCGTGCTCCGCAAGCCCGTGACCCGCTCCGACCTCGCCGACGCCGTGATGCAGGTGCTGCACCGCGACCCGGCCGGCAAGCCCCCCCCCGGGCCGCCCCCCGTGCCGGCCCAGAAGCTCGCCGGGGTGCGGGTGCTGCTCGTCGACGACAACGAGATCAACCAGGAGGTCGCCCTGGGCATGCTCCAGCGCGTGGGCGCCGTGGTGACCGTCGCCGGCAGCGGCGCCCAGGCCCTCGACCGCCTCCGCCAGGGCGCCTTCGACATCGTGCTCATGGACGTGCAGATGCCCGAGATGGACGGCTACGAGACCACCCGGCGCCTCCGCACCGACGCCCGCCTCGAAAGCCTCCCCATCATCGCCACCACCGCCGAGGTCCTCCCCCAGCAGCAGGCCCAGTGCCTCGCCGCGGGCATGAACGACCACATCCCCAAGCCTCTCGACATGGACAACCTGGTCGAGACCATCCGGCGCTGGGCGCCCCCGCGCGCCACCGAGCCCGCCCAGGAGCCGCCGCCCGCGTCGACCCGCGCCGCCACCTCCGAGGAGCCTCCCGGCTTCGACACGGAGGGCGCCCTCGTCCGCATCGGCGGGAGCGAAGAGCTGCTGTGGCGCCTGCGGGGGCAGTTCCTCCGCAACCACCGCAGCGACGCCCAGACCCTGCGCGCGGCCCTGGCTGCCGGGGATCTCGCCCGGGTGCGCCTCGTCTCGCACACGCTCCGCGGGGTCGCCGCCACCGTCGGGATCCCGGTCGTCGCCGACGCCGCGGCCCCCATCGAGGCCGCCGCGCGCGACGGCCTGCCGGAGCCCATCCCCGCGCTCATCGACGCCCTGGAGCCCCACCTCGACGCCGCCGCGGCGTACATGGACAGAGCCGAGCCCCCCCCGCCATCGTCGCAGCGCCCGTAGCCGCCGCGGCCCGCGAGGCTGTCACGGCGCTCCTGCGCCCGGAGCGGCAGACGCGGCAGACGCGGCAGACGCGAACTGGAGGGGGTAAGTCACCGTGACCACCCCTCCACCCTCCGGCTTCGGAAAGCTCAGGCTCTTGAAGGCCGCCAGCATGCAGGACACCGCCTCCTGATCCTTCAGGTCGGAGCCAGCATTGACGACCTCGGTGACGTTCCCCTGTGCCCCGATGACGAACCTCACCGCCACGCGCCCCTGCAGCGCCGGGTCCTTCAGCAGGCCCTTCTCGTAGCAGAAGCGAATGCGCGAAAGGTTCCTGCGCACGATGCGCTGGATGATCTCCGGAGGCAGCCTTCCGTTGATCTGCGTCGCGCCCGTGCGCACCTTGGACGCGTCCCCCCGCGTCCCTCCAGGCCCCTCGGAGCCCTGGCCGACCCTCGTCCCGTCCCCATGCCCGAGCGTGCCCGTCCCGAGCCCGACGCCTCCGGAGACGCCGAATTCTCTCAGGGCCGACAAGGCACCGGCGCGCCCCCCGTTGTCGTTGCCCTCCACGGGTCTCGGCACCGCCCCGGCGTTGTCGCCCTCCTCGTCCGGGTCGGTGGAATCTCGCTGGGGCGCGTCGGCCGCGCTCGTGGGCGCCTGGGGCGCTGCCTTGGCAGGGGTGGGGGCGCCCTGCGCAACGGCGCCGAGATCCACCACGGGCGAGGCAGGCGGCGGCTCCGCCTGGCAGCCGAGGGCAGGGAGCAGCGGGAGCAGGGAGGCGAGCAGCACACGCGACATCATGCCGCCACGCTGGGCGGGGGCTCACGGCACGTCAAGGCGCCCCTGCCCCGAGACCTGGCCGGAGAGCAGCCCGCGTCTCAGGGCTTCGCGGCGGGAGCCCCTGGCTTCACCGGCGCGGGCTGGGACGAAGGGGGCGCAGCGCTCGGCGCAGGGGTCGCCGGCTGCGCCGCGGGAGGCGCATCGGCCGTCGCGAACTTGACGGGATACGTGACAGTGACCACCCCACCTTGCTCTGGCTTCGGGAAGCTCAGGCCCTTGAAGACGCCGACCACGCACGCCACCACCTCCTGGTCCGGCAGATCGGAGCCCGCGTTCTCGGCCTTCACCACACTCCCGTCCGCGCCGATGGTGAACCGCGTGGTCACCTGCCCCCCGAGCCCCGGGTTCTTTGCCAGCCCCTTCTCGTAGCAAGCGCGCACGCTGCCGAAGCGCTGCCGCACGATGCGCTGAACGATCTCCGGCGGCAGCCTGCCCGTGACGGTGGTCGCGCCCTGGCGCACCTTCGGCCTGCTGTCCGCCTGTGCACCGCCGAGGCGCCCCCGCCCTCCCCCGAAGCCCTGGCCGGTGCCCGTCCCTGCGCCTTGCCCGATCCGACCGATCGTACCGAGGCCGATACCTTCCCCCCGCCCTCCGCCCCCCGCGACGCCGATGCCGCTGAGGCCGAGACCCCCGAAGCCATAGCCGTCGCCGGTGGAATCGTCGCCCCAGACATTGCCCTCCAGGGGGCTCAGCACCCCGGCGAGGCCCTCGTTCTGGCGCTGCGCCGCCTGCTGATTCTCGGCGATCCGCGCGAGCGCCTCGTCGGCGCTCTCCTCGTCGAGGTGCTCTTCCAGAGCCTCCCTGAGTTTTTGCTCGGCCGCCTCGGCAGTGCTCGTCGAGGCCTGGGGAGCGCCCTTGGAAGCCGCGGCCTCGCCCTGCGCGCCTGCGTCGAGGTTCACCACCGCGACGTCGACGGGCGTGGCTGGAGGCGGCGCCGCGCTGCAGCCGAGGGCCACGAAGACCGGGAGCACGGAGGCGAGAGCTGCACGCAGCGTCATCGCGCCACGCTGCGGGTGCGCCCCCGGCACGTCAAGAGAAGCGCATGACCACCCACGACACAGCCGCCCGTACCGTGTCACGAGATCTGCCGCACCCCCTCCACGCTGCATGCTCACTGAATGGCGCTCGGATCCCTCTTCGAGGCCCCCCGAGCGCCTCCCTGCGGCACCTGGAGAGGACCCGTGCCCGTCACCTGCGTCGGATCCTGGGGAGCTGCTGGAGAAGGCACGACGGCACCGCCTGCCGCTCCTGGCTCGGAAGGCCCCCCGGCTCCGGCTGAACGCGCCGCTTGTCCCGACGGCGCAGATGCCTCGGGCGCGACGAGCTTCCCGGCTTCCCCGGACGCCGCAGAGCACACCGCAGAGGGGTGACCGGCTGCCCCCCGCACGCTCGGACGCACATCCATGCCCGTCGCCCACTGCCCCCCTGAACGCTCCGCCGGTGCTGCCGCTCCTCCTGCAGGTACGCCTCCGGGTACAGCCTTGTCCCCGGCGCAACCTTCTGCCGGCGCTCTCCTTCCCCCCGCGGCCATCTCCGCCGCCCCTGCGCCTGCGCTCACCGCCCCGGTGCTCGCCTGGGCCTCCTCCACCCCCCGCTCGCCCCACACCCCGTACGCCAGCGCCACCACCCCCGCCAGCGCCACCACCCCCGCCAGCACCGCGCCCACCGCCTTGCCCTTCCCCTTCCCCTTCCCCTTGCCCTCCCCGTTCCCCGCGCTCCTCCCGCGGCCTCGCGGAGCCGGCGACGGCATGCTCGGCGTCACCAGCGCCTCCCGGAACGCGCCCGCCATCGCCTCCGCCGACCCGAACCGCTCCTCCCGCTTCTTCGCCAGCGCCCTCGCGAACCACCCATCCAGCCCCGCGGGCAGCTCCGGCCTCACCTGCGAAGGCGGCACCACCTTCTGCGTCGCGATCGCGACCACCAGCTTCACGTCGCCACCCCGCTCGAACGGCAGCTTCCCTGTCAGCGCCTCGTACGCGATCACCGCGAGCGACCACAGATCGCTCCGCCCATCGAGCGTCTCCATCCCCTGGATCTGCTCCGGGCTCATGTACGGCAGCGACCCCAGCACCACCCCGAGCTGCGTCTGCTGCGGGCTGTCGAGCCCCATGTCGTCGTAGAGCGCCTTCGCCAGCCCGAAGTCCGCCACCCGCACGAACGGCTCGTCCACCTCCCCGGAGACCAGCACATTCGCCGGCTTCAGATCCCGGTGGATGACCCCCAGACTGTGCGCCGCCTCCAGCCCGTGCGCGACCTGGTCCATCAGCTCCGCCACCCGCGACGGCGCCAGCGGCTCACCCAGCGCGAGCTCCTCCGACAGGAGCCTGCCGGGCATGTGCTCCATCACGTAGTACGGCACCTCCCCGTGCGTCCCCGCGTCATGGACCGCCACGATGTGCCGCGTCTTGCTGCACAGCCGCGCCGACACCTGCGCCTCGAACCGGAACCGCGCCCGCGCCGCCTCGCGCCGCTCCAGCGTCGGCAGCAACTCCTCGTGGATGAACTTCACCACGAAATCCAGCCGCAGCCGCTCGTGCACCGCCAGCCAGACCTCGCTCACCCCTTCGCGCCGCAGCGGCTTGATCAGGCGGTACTTCCCGTCGACCATCATCCCGGCCCGCTGCTGCCAGGCGACCTCGCTGGGGCTCTCTGCGGGGCGCCGGACCGTGGTCCGGAAGGCGCTCGGCGAGGACCGCCGATCGAGATCCCGCCTCAAGGCCATGGCGTTCATGTCCCCCCCATCCGATGAGCAGTCGCGGCGCGGCATACGTACTCGCGCGGGTAGCGCGACACACCCTGGGTCGCCTCCCGCAGCAGCCCGTCGGAGCAAACCCGAGGCCACCCGCTCCCCCGCAGTTTCCAGGGGGATCTCTGCTGGAGCCCGCCCGCAGCAGGTGAGGCTTCGAGGCATCAGCCGATGCGCGCAGGACTCAGCAGCGTGCGCACGACCCGGGATCAGGAGGCCCGGCACGGACGGACGTCGCCCCTGCCACGGGGAGACGGCCGAAGGCCTGCAGCCCACGCCGACGCATCAGCCCACGCCGACGCATCTGCGGATCGCCTCGTCAGACCTACGGGAGGCCATGGGACTCACGTATCATGCGGGTCATGCGGTTACCCTTAGCGACACTGCTCCTGAGTGGGTGTGGCCTCATCACGGGCCTCGATGACTTCACTGTCACGGACAGCGCGTCGTCCACCACCACCACAGCCGGAGGAGGCGGCGGCGCCTCAGGGACAGGGGGACAAGGTCCCGCTGCCTGCCCAGAAGGACATGCCGACTGTTCCGGCACCTGCGCGGATCTGGCCACGGACCCGCACCATTGCGGCACCTGCAACCACGATTGCCTCGGCGGCGAGTGCCAGGGCGGTCAATGCCAAGCTTTCACGCTCGTCGAGGGACTGGCAGCTCCCGCGAACATCCTCGTCGAAGACGATCGTCTGGTCTGGAGCGACGGCGATCGGATCACCGTCGCGTCCCTCGATGGCACGGGCCAGAAGACGCTGGTCGCAGGACCCGGCGTCATCCAGCGCATCGCCATGGATGCTCTGCACGTCTACTGGACGAATGCGGGCACTGGCGAGGTGACGAGGGCTCCCCGCGACGGGCTAGGCCCTTCCGAATCCATCGTCTCGGGCCAGCTCAGCCCTCACGCCATCGCCCTGCATGCGGACCGCGTCTACTGGACCGATCCCAGTGACGGCAGCGTGAGAAGCGCCATGAAAGACGGCAGCGCAACGCTCACCCATGCCTCCGGCTACGGTCAGCTCCGTACCCTGGCCGTCGACGGCACCAGCGCCTACTCGGCCGACCCTGCAACGGGGGAGGTGATGAAGCTCCCGCTCGGCGGGGGCACCACTGTGATCCTGGCGACGGGACAAGCGGACGTCTGCGAGCTTGCCCTGGACGACACCCATCTCTACTGGACGAGCGGCTCGGGCGTGCACAAGGTGCCCCTCCAGGGCGGCACCACGGTCACCCTCGCCGAAAGCGACGCCTATCCCTGTGGCATTGCCCTCGACGTCACCGCCATCCACTGGACGGAGCCGGCCGCCGGCACGGTGATGAGAGTTCCTCTCGAAGCAGGTGCCGCGGAAGTCGTTGCATCCAGTCAGCTCGAACCCTTCGGTATCGCGGTGAACCAGACGGCCATCTACTGGACGGACCTCACGGCCGGCACCGTCCAGCGCATGCGGAAGTAGCCACGTCGTAGCCGCACAGCGCAGGCCTGGCGTGCCGCGACGCCCACGTCAGCGCTACAAGTGAGCGGTCATCTCGTCCGCTGCCTCGACCGAAAGCCCTTCCTCATAGAGCCCTTTAAGAAGGGCAGGCCTGAGCAAGCGCCGCAGCTCACGGTGCTCGATGCGGGAGAACGCCTCCATGGCCGCCTCTCGGTCGACCTGCACCAGGGCGACCAGCATGTCGTACCGTTCACCCACGAGAGCCTTCTTGGCGACCTCCGGGAGCGCGCCGTCGATGGGCGCGACGAGCAGCGCCACCAAGGCATCAGTGGCGCCCTGCTCGTGCTCCGCCAGCCCCGCGAGCAGATCGATCATGGCCATCCGTTCGAGCACGACCTCCGGACGATCTCCCATGAAGCGCGTCGAGGCGGGCAATGCCGCCAGCTCCGAGGCCCGTTCCAGCTCCTCCTGGAGGGTGGAGAGATACCTGGCGTCGACCTCGGGCATTGCCGCCAGGAACGCTGCCTCGTCGAAGAAGATGTTCTGCCGGCCGACGCGGTATTGCCGCGCTGCCTCGCGCACCGTCGAAATGGCTGCCCTCCGCGGGTCGCCCTGCCGGGCGCCTGCCTGCGCTTCCTCGACGCGGCTGCCGTACGGGCGTGGCGTCATGGCCCATGAAGGGAGCGCCCCCGGAGCGGTGACCATCTCCTGGCGATCACCCACTGCCGCAGCTTCCACTGCTCCTTCCGGCGTTCCCGAGGGCCGCCATTCCACCCCCAGGACCAGCGCGCCCACGGCCAGGGTCACGCCCGCCACACATGCGAGAAGCGTCGTCCTTTTCGTGGGCATGGTGATTCTCTCCAGGAAGAGGTCGTCCCCGCAGGAGCGCCGAGACTGCGCCCCTAGAAGAGGAAAACGGGGCCACGATCCTGCGACTGCAGACTTGCCTCGTCGGGCGGAAAAGGGAGATTCACCAGCCGGCGGCGAGGGTCGATCTTGATCGCAGCGACATTCCCCTCGACGTGTAGAGGGATCTCGATACTCCCCTCCGGCGCGTCGAGCGCGAACACCCCGCCGACCATCTCGGTCCCCTCATCGGTCTCCACGGCTGCCTCGACCCTGCACGGGTAGCGCTTCCCCGACCGTGTCACCTGCTCGATCCGCAACGCCCGTCCCACAGCGCCCTCGATGATCTCGGCGCGCATGTACGGCCAGTCCGGCGAGCCGACCCCGTGGACCCAGGCCTCGAAGTAGCGGTCGAGATGGGTGCCCGAGGTCGACTCCAGGGAGGCCTTCAGGTCGGCGACGCCACGCGCTCCGGGCTCCTCCAGGAAGCGCTGGACGGCGTCCACGACCACCTCACGGCCGAGCAAGTCTTCGAGCTGTAGCAGCAGGGTCATCGACCCGGTTCCGTACGCCGCAGCCGCGGCCAGCTCCAGGGACACAGGGGGCTCATCCTGCGGGACCGGGTACAGGGGTGTGGAGGTCGCCAGGCGGTCCCAGTACCGCAAGGTCGCGCCGGCGACGCCCGGCGGCATGTGCGCGTCCTCGTAGACGTACACCAGGTAATCGGCGATCGCTTCCTTCCACGCGAAGTCTCGCGCATCCCGCAGCGTCGTCCGGTTCCCGGCCCACTGATGCACGATCTCGTGCATCAGCGTGTGCATCGTCATGTCTGCATACTCGGGGGGGAAGTCGCGGAGCCGCTCGTTGAGCATGATGTTGGCGGGGTGCTCGTAGCCCAGCCAGCCCATGGGCGCCGTGGCGACCCGCAGCTCCTCGCCATAAGGCAAGGCGCCGAGCAAGCCGGTGATCCAGGACATGAAGCCGTCCAGCCGCACGAGGTCGATCGAGGAGAGGACGCCGGTGCCGGGCACCTCGTAGAAGTGCACCTCACTCCCCGACGTCAGCGCGTGAGAGGTCCGCTGCCAGGCAGGATTGGCCGCCACGAACAGGCCGGAGTACATCGGCGCGCGCACGTCGTCGACGACGCAGAACGTCGATGAGCCATCCGTCGTGCGCGCCCCCGAACAGAGCACGACATCCTCGGGATCGTGCGTCACATGGAGCTGCAGCTCCACAAGCTGCGAGGGATGCCGATTGCATGGCCCCAGAAGATGGCACTGCTCGACCCAGCCGCGCAGGTAGGTGAACCAGTTGCCCTGCTTGTCCTTGTTCCTCGTGAACCCTACGTTCGAGCCTTCCGGGTGCTCTGGCACGGTGAACGAGGAGCACACCCTGGCCGGCTCCCGATACTGCACCGCATTGCCGCCCACGCTCAAGACGTCGCCCTCGATGCATGCCTCCACCGGCTCGCCGTTCCAGGTGAGCCCGTGGACGGGCAGCGCGCTGTCGAAGCTCACCCCTTCGCCGTCCTCGGGCGCGGCATCCACCCAGAGGCACGACGTCGCCGCCCCGTCCGCGACATCGAACACGAGCTCATACCGCTGGACGGATGTCGTCGCCGCTTCCTGGCAGATGACACCAGCCCCCGTACCGCTCGTGGAGGTGCCCCCATCGTCCTCTTCGGCAATGCCTCCATCCTCGTCTGTTCCGGTGCCGGGTACACAGGGTGACCCCTCCGCCCCACAGGCGCCCCCACGGGAGGACGCCGAGTCCCAGAACGAGGTGCAGCCTGCTAACCCCAGCCCCACGCAGAGAAGCATCGCCGCGCACCGCCCCACCATGCCTCACGCATAAACGAATTCGATTGCGTAGTCCATCGACACGCGCGCACCGCTGTCGATTCCACCTGGACGCGACGACAGCGACATGAACGAGAAAGGGCCGCGCAGCCGGCCTTTCCTGCATCCCGCCTGCTCTTGTTCAGTGCTTCATCGACGACCGGGACACGGCAACTACGACGATTGAAAATGGCGCGCGCAATGTTGATTCAAAAATGGTGGTGGTCGCATGAACGTAAATGTACCTGGACCGAAGCAGCTCGACCTACCGTCTCCGTCACTGCGAGCCTCGGCGAGTGCATCCCAGGCGTTCTTATCGCCTGATGCCACCGCCAGGACGCTCCTGGCGTCCTCGTCACGAGGGGGAACGGATGTGCCGTCGCTCTTCCGCTCAGAGGCCGCCGACGTCCAGCGTGTCTCGGGTGGCCAGGCGGTGAGATTCTTCCGCCCACTCATTCTGGAAGCGGACGGAGCCAGAGAGGAAGCCACTCGCATTCAAGATGTTCTCCATCTTGTTCTTGCTGAGAGGCTTCACATTCCAGACCAGGCCCTGGTACTGGAACTGGCTGACCGACGTCAGCTCGATGAGGTTGCCGTCATCCCCGAGCAGCAGGTCACCGGCCATCAAGGTGTGCGCTTTGACGACGTCACCGAGCCAGTTGACCATCGGGTGCTCCGCGGTGACCTCGAGGTGGCGCCCATCCAGCGCCTCCAGCAGCAAGATGCTCTCCCTCGTCTCGCCTGCCACGAACGAGCGGATCGGCTGCTCCTGGAAGAACAGCGCTTCCTTCGTGGAGTCCTGCGTCAGCGCAGACACCGTGCTCGCCCCTTGCGAATACGCCGCCTCAATGCCGACCAGGCTGCCCTCGAACGCAACCTCCTGGGTGGGGGTATAACAACCCGCCATGCACGTCCCGAGGATGACCAGGTTCTGCACGCACGCTGCGGACTCCTGCACGGGAGCTTTCTGCGTGCACGTGGACCCTGGTGGCACGTTCGGATACGTGTTGCAGGCGTTCTGGAAGACCCGGTACTCCCCTTCCGAGTTGTAGAACGTCTCTGCAGCCTGCGAGAGATACCCACACTTCCTCGCCCAGGCATTGCGGCCGATGGCATTGGGTGTGTTCAAGGCATCGTCCAGGGTGCACCGCGCTTCGAGCTGGGCGTAGCTCGACGTCGCCATCGTGGAGATCGCTCCAGCGACCGTTAAAAAGACTACTGCACGTCTCGTCTTCACCATCGTTCCCTCCTCGGCCATGGCCGTTCAGCTCGCTCAGCGACTGTCGTTGCAAGAGGCCCTGCATGCCCTCGGAGGCACACACGGCCTCGTGTTCTCCTCTGCGCGTGTGCGCAGGAACCCTCGACGTGCGGCACCCCCTGCACGTCAAAGATGTTGGTCAGGATACGTGGGCGTCCAGACCCCTCGCAAGTTTCATCGACAGCCCCGCCAGCCATCGCTCTACCGCCCCAGGCCTCACACCGTGGCATCCAACAGCGCAGCCTTAGCGCAGCCTTCAGGCCATCCGTGTCCAGGTCCAGGACATCCATGTCCAGGTCACACCGACCGTCGCTTACATCTCGGGACCTTCTCCACCCGGTCCCTCACCGGCGGTGAATGCGAGAGAGGTCTCTTCACCTCGTCTGGATTTTTTGCGAGGGCTGACCCCACTCACTGGAAGGCTACACTCAATCAGACCAATGCCCTCTGCGAAGGTCTCTCTAGGGCTCCTGGTCGTCCGCACCGCCGACATCACTCGGGCCCTTTCGTTCTACCGCGCCCTGGGCCTCACCTTCGTCGAGGAGCAGCACGGCCGCGGCCCGGTGCACTTCTCCTGCGACCTCGGCGGCCTACTCTTCGAGATCTACCCAGGCACGCCTGGCACGCCTGGCACGCCTGGTACGCCTGCCGCGGCGCCAGAGCGCACCCAGGCAGGAGCCACCATGCTCGGGTTCCGCGTCACCTCGATCGCGCACACCCTGTCACTGCTCGCGCAGTGGGCGACGCCCGTCCTCTCCGGTCCCACCCAGGACAACTGGGGCCACCGCGTCGTGGTCGCGGACCCGGACGGGCGCGCCATCGAACTGCGCGAGATCCCTCTGACCGCCCGCGGTGACGCTCCCGCTCTGTGAGGCTGACAGCGCGTTCGAGCAGGTCGCTGCCCTCTCCTGTCAGACCGCAGTCCCGCCGACCTCCCCGCCGAGCCCTCCCCTCTCCCTGCCCCTCTCCGCGCGTGCCGCCCACCCTCCCTCCCCTCGCCCCCTGGTCGCCGTGGCCCGCCCTTCCCCCGGCCACCCACACGCACGACGCGCCCTCCCTGGCTCCGCCCTGCGGGATGTCCGGGAGCCCCCAGCGGCCCCGGCGACGATGGTTCGAGTGCGGCACGTCTTGCTGCGCTCCGAGATCAATACGTAAATGGTTGAGCCATGGTCGGACTGCTCCCTGAGAAAGGCACGATCAGCGTTCGAATGAAAGCGGACTCGATGCACGCTTTCCGCTTTGCGTCGTGCCTCGCGTTCGGCATCTGAAGCTCGATCGAATGAACCCTTCCACTCGTGTGGAAAGCAACGTGAGCCACCCCGGAACCTGAACGACGACTCCCTTTACGGCACTGCGCAGCCTGGGCAGCCGACGATTGGAGGGCGATTTGGGCGGCTTCGCGATTAAAGGGAGAAGAACCCTCGGCCTCAGATGAGCCAGATGAGTGCGGAAGTAGATCAAGGCCAGCATCGAAGATGCTGGTACTCTTCTCGGCCGCCGTGCCCTTCTTGTCCTTCGCAGTGGAAGGAGGTGCCTTCACAGAAGGTGATTTCGCCTGCTTGGCATTCCTGCGTGAATCCGCTGCCCGGTTTCTCGGCGAAACTACAGCCTCAGGTGCTGCTGGCGACGCTGGCGAGGGTTCCTCTCCCTGAGGGCTTGGAGCCGGCACAAGCCCGGGATTCCTGAACGCTGACGGAGCGCTTGGAGCCTCCTGGGTCGATACAGCCGCTGCAGGTTCCCGGATCGACCCGGGCCCCTGCTCATTCATCTTCACAGCAGCATAGAGCAGTCCCAAGCAGAGGACCGGGAAGCTCGATGCAGCCAGGATCTGCAGCATGTGCCGCGCGCTCGAACGAGCTACCTTTGGCGTGACGACGCCTCGTTTCATCGGACCCTGGGTGACGCGTGAGTACCTCTCCGCATCCCCGGACCATTGCGACACATCGACGTCGACGGACTCCTGCTTGTCGATTTCGCCCTCGATCCGGGCCATCCAGTCAGCGGGGGGATAAATCTGCTCTGCACACGTAGCGAGACGATTCACGATCTGCAGGTGCTTCTCGTGAGCCGCTCTGCAGGACACGCAGGACCTGCAGTGTTCGAGGAGAGGCTGGTCGGCCTCCAGCAGCAGGATGCCTTCCCTGTCGAAGCGGTCGCAGCGCTCCTCTTCGCTGCTCATCGCAGCACCCCTTTGCCTTCGAGGCACTTCCTCAGCACAGGCATGGAACGGGCGACCCGCATCTTCAGCGTCTCCGGGCGCTCCCTGCAGATCCGGCCCATCTCCTCGTACGAGAAACCTTCCTGAAAGCGGAGTACCACGGCCACGCGGACGTGGTACTTCAGCTCGCCGAGGCACTCCGTGAGGCTCGTGGAGGCGAACGCGGCGTGGATGCGTTCCTCGGTGGAAGGACTCTCGTCGGCCTTGTCGGGGAGCTGGCCCGGCATCGAGAACCGTTTCTCGTAACGACGAGCCACCTTGAGCGCATCCATGCAGCGGTTGTGCGCGATGGCGTAAAGCCAGGGCCGAAACGAGTCACCGGAGAAGGACCCGAGACCCTCATAAACCTGCAACAGCACCGACTGATGCACGTCGTCCGTCATGGTCCGACTGCCCAGGATGCTGTAGCAGTAACGATACAGCGAGACGCCGTAGCCCTCCATGAGCGTGCGCAGCGCGCTTCTTCGCTCCCCTCGCATCAATGCGCCCAGCGCCTCTGCATCGATGGCGTGGGGAGCCACGCTTGACGTGCCTTCTCTGCGGTCCTCCTGGGCTAACGTCCGCTGCGAAGCTTCCATCCGCTCTCCAGGAGCGACGCTACCGCCCCGAGGTAACAAGAAATCTGAACACGCCTCCTGAAGCCATCCTAATTCCTGAGGATTTATGTCCACACCAGGGTGAGGACCGCCGTGCTCAGACAGACGGCGCAGGGCTCGCACGTACCCGGTAGCCCCGCCCGTCGCCCGCCCTCCCGCTGGCTCACCCACACCCACGCCTCGCCCTCTCTGGCTCCGCCCTGCGGGATATCCGAGGGCCTGGTTTCTTTCCGGAGTGTCGCAGCACCTGACGGCGCGGCTCCCAGAGAACCGAAACGCACGGCATCGCGTATAGGGTCAGGCGACCAGAGCAACCCCGGCGGTCACGCTCGACACAATGCATGTCTACTGGTCCATGTCGCGCTCCGGCAGGGAGTGCCACAAGGATTTCTATGCATTCAGTAGATACGCAACACCTTCGCTTTCGCGTAAATCTCCATCCGAGAGGCCTTGAACAGGCCGCCGTTTGCTGTGACCGTTGCGTAGATCTGGTTGCCTGAGCCGTTGAAATGGAAGGAGTATCCGCTGAGCCGCTGGTACTCCAGTTCGAGCTTCGCTGTTGCGGTGGTGTCGCCGTCGCTGATCGCGAGGGACAAGGCACCATTGAACTTTGAACCAAACTGGGACTCGTAGACGGTGACGGGACCGTTCATCGAGCTGACCGAAGCGCTGCCGCGGCCGTTCTTGTTCTCGATCACTTCATACGCTGTCCCGATGATGATCCAACCTGGATTGGGATTGTTCCAGAAGCATGATTTCGTGACACCGCTGTTGAACGTGCCAGCGCCCTGATGTGCGCTGACCTGGCATGCAGTGACCCACATCGTGGCGCCTACCGTCGATGCATTAGGCACGCCTGCCTCGGTCAAGTACGCTCTGGCTGCCGCGTTGAGATGCGATGCCGTGGTATCCGTAGGAGGAGGAGGAGGCGGCGGCGGCGGCGGCGGCGGCGTAGACGGAAGTGGAGCACATAGCTGCTGTGCTACGTCACCAGCAGCGACCTCATAGGTGTGATCTTCTTCTCCGGGGCAGGGGTGGATACCCTGCTGGTCTTCAGCGATTGCCTCTTCATCCTCCGTCGGGTCACCATCGGCGTCCGGGTCATCGGGAGCCATCTCCATCATGCAGGCTGACGTGCCAAGAAGGAGGACCGTGATGAAAACCAACCCGGTACTCTGCGCAAGCGTTCGGATCATGATGAGCACTCCCGTGTGGATGGTCTGACGAGCCAGGCAGAGAACGACGCTCTCGCGAGCTTTCAACTCAGCGGATATGGGTTCCCTTGCGATAGCGCCACTTGAAGCGCTCGCTGCCATGGAACGTAACAGGGGGGTCGTCACCCTGATGAAATGGTCAACGATTCCTGCTCGTTGCGTCGCTGCCCCAGAATCTTTGTTACGTCAGGGCCCCAGCGTCGCTCATGGACGGCAGTGCCCTTGCGAGCCTGAGGAACCGAGGAGACGGATCACTGGCCAAGCAGCGCCTGCTCCACCCTCAGCGCCTCCTCGAACGCCTTCTTCAGCGCCTCGAAGTCGTCTTGCTTCAGCGTGTGGCTGCTCTGGATGAACCCTTTGAACCAGTTCTTCTTCGCCCCGGGCCGTAGCGGCTCCAGCACGGCCCGCGTATTCACGCCCTTGTTCAGCGTTCCGAGCAGTTCGAACCTGGTTCGTCAAGGGAACACCCCGCCGTTCTCGGCGGCTGGCCAGAGGAGGGCGTCGTCGCGGTATGGCTCGTCGACGAACATGCCCATGGCGGCGAGACCGTGGCCCTCGGTCACATGGAAGAAGAACACATCGCCGATGTGGTAGGCGTCGACCTGGCGCTCGTGTTGCCGTCCCCAGACCATGTTCTTCAGACAGATCTGGTAGTTGTGCGGGTCGGTCACCAGGATCAGCGGACGCTTTGCCTCGCCGTCGCGGGGGGCGCGGAGCGCAAGGTTCTCGGCGGTGTGCAACGGCTTGAGGGGGCTCTTCCGGGTCGCCTGCGCCAGGGCCTCGCGGCGGGTGGCCTGCGTCTCGCGGTAGTGCGCTTCGAACTCGGGCGTCAGGGAGTCAGTGGATGCATTCTTGAACAGCCGCTCGAAGAGATGTGCGGCTTTCTTGATCTCCGAGTTTGAGGAGGGCCCCTCCAGACGCACGCTGACCTCGATGTTGGTGGTCAGGCCGCCGCGGGTGAAGTTCGACGAGCTCACGTAGACGACGCACCGGTCGGCTTTGTCGAGAATGTAGAGCTTGGGATGGAACGTCCTCGTGTCTGGCGAGACGAACACCTTGCATTCAGCGCCGGGCAGCTCCTCCAGGCGTCGTAGCAGGGAGAGGTCCGTGAGGGTGAAGTTGACGCCGGCGAGAAACCGCAGCTTGCCCCCTTGGCGGGCCCAGTCTTCCAGGTCCACCACCTGGAGGGCGCTCTCCTTGGCGAAGGCCACGGCCATGGAGAGCTTGTGGGCGTCCGCGAGGTCGGCCTGGAGGCGGGCCCCCATCCCCTCACCGTGACCAAAGACCTCGACTGCGAGTGCTGACATCAGCTCGGAACCCCTGCTGCCAGAGCTGGTAGCTTGTCTCACGCCTCATCCGGACCTTCAACGCAACCATCACCGCAACCTGCGGTGCCGCTCTCGGCCTCTCCTCGCGCTGGCGCTGGCACTCTCCCCCCTGCCGCGCGTCGTCGCTCAGCGCGTGGCTGCGGCTCTCCTGTGGGCGAGCTTGGTGCCGACGTTCAAGATGGCCTGGATCACGGGCACCAGCTCGCGGCCAAGCTCGGTGAGCGCGTACTCGACGGAGGGGGGCGACGTCGAGATCACGCTTCGCGTCACCACGCCTGTCTCTTCGAGGGCGCGTAGCCGGGCGCTGAGGACCTTGGCGGAGATGCGCGGGATGTCGTCGCGCAGCTCGCTGAACCGACGTGGGTCACCGCTCAGGCGCCACACGATGTTGGGCGTCCAGGCACCGCCGAGCAGCTTCATACACTCGGCCATCGGGCAGATCGGGGTGAGGGGCGGGACTTTGTTCTTTCGTCGGGGGAGCGGCATCAGGTTACCAAACGGTAAGTGCAATCGAAGGTTACCATCAGTAACCAGGTGGTGCTCGGTAACGTGCCGGTGGTAGGGGATCCGCATGATCATCAACCTGCTGCGGTTCCGGTTCCGGGATGAGGTCAGTGAGGCGGAGCGCGCCGATGCGCTGGCCGCCATCTCGCGCACCGCGTCGCTCGACGCCGTGGCGTTTTCCGTGATCGGTCGGGATCTCGGCGATCCTGCGGCCGGCTTCACGCACGCCTACCTCGTGGCCATCCCGGGCCTGGAGGCACTCGAACGCTATTTCGATGCGCCCGTCCATCGGGCAGGCGACTTTCAGTTCATCCCGCTCGTCGCCAAGCTCTCCCGCTCCGGCTTCACCAGCGACGACGATCCAGACCTCGGCGAGAAGATCATGGCCCTGTGGAGGCGCAAGATGTCCGCCGATCCCGGGTGGCTGGCGCTGTTCGACCTGGTCCCGGAGCTTTCGCTGACAGGCTGAAACCTGCCCATTGACAGGCTCATGAATCCAGGAGCTGGCCTTGGGCGCCCCTGGCCGTGGGGTGCTCGAAGCGCTGGGCGGGCTTCTCGATGTCCGGGGTGGAGGTAGGGGCCTCCAGGCGCATGGCTGACGCGGGCGCCGGGGGCGAACGCCGCCATGGAGTGGCTGACGCAGTGCTGCAAGCCGTTGGCTCGGAGCGTCACCCGGAGGTCCTTCGGCTTTGGTCTCGACTTTGGCCTCGCGATTGTCGACAACGTGGTACCGAGCCGCAACACTGCCACACTCCAACCCAGAGGAGAGAGCACCGATCATGACGGAACCTGACATCTATCTGCTGGGGCGCAGTGCGCGGGAGGAGGAGCGCCTCCGCAAGCAGGTCGACGAGCTGGCGGGGGAGGCCCGGTGGTTGCTCGACCAGTGCCAGATCCAGCCGGGTGCGCGGGCGCTCGAAGTTGGTTGCGGGCCGCAGGGGGTGCTTGAGCTGCTCTCCGAGCGCGTGGGGACGTCAGGGAGCGTGGTCGGGCTGGACAGCAACGAGAGCTTCGTCGCTTCGGCGCGGGCGCATGTGGCAGAGCGACGGCTCACCAATGTCGCGGTCGAGCATGGGGATGCCAGGGCCACCCATCTGCCCAGAGCGTCGTTCGACGTGGTGTTCTGTCGGCTGGTGCTCGTGAATGTCCCCAGGCCCGAACAGATCGTCGCGGAGCTGGTCTCGTTGCTGCGGCCAGGGGGGGTCCTTGCCAGCCATGAGGCGGACTACCTCTCGCACGGGTGCGACCCGCCTTCACCGGCCTGGGATCGTCTCTTCGCGATCTTCCAGGCGTACAACCGCGCGAAGCGCATCGACATGTTCGTCGGGAGGAGGACCCAGCGGATGCTGCGGGATGCCGGGCTCGTGGACCTGCACGTGAATCCGGTGATCCATGTCTACCCGCATGGCCACCACCGCCGGAGCATCTTCCTCGATTTCATCGAGAATATCCGCGGCGCGCTCGTCGCGGAGGGCCTTGCCAAGGAAGAAGAGCTGAACGAGCTCACGCAGGACCTGAGGCGCCACCTCGACGACCCCGATACCCTGGTGGTCTCGCACCTCTTCTTTCAGGTCTGGGGCCGCAAACCGGCGTAGCAGGACGCGAGCATGGGTAGACGTGGTTCGCGACCGGGAGACGCCGGCAGGCGCGCGCGTTCACGGCGGGGAGCGGAGCGGCTGGGGGATCGGTGGGGCTACTTGTCGAGCCGGCCGAGCAACCAGTGGCCGGGGGATTCGGGCGTCTCGTCGAAGTAGTACCCGCGGATGGTCTCGACCAGGTCGCTGGCGGTGATGAGGCCGTCGCCGTCCTTGTCGATGCGGTGGAACCCATCGCGCGCGTCTTGCTCGGGCACGTTCATCAACGTCCCCATCCAGCGGGTCTCGTCGGAGACGGTGAGCTTCCCGTCGCCATCCACGTCGGCGATGTCGATGACCGCGTTGATATAGGGCACATACGACGCGCTGAACGATTCGGGGGTTTCGAGCATGCCTGCCGCGAACGCCGCCTTGTACTCGGCGAGGGAGATGCGATCGTCCGCGTCGCTGTCGGCGACCTTCTTCAGGTGCTCCCACAGGCCCAGGCTGATCGCGACGAGCCTTTGCCGGGCGGGGGATTCGGGCCCGTGGCCGAACTCCTCGCACATGCGGATGGCTGACAGCTCGAAGTCACGCCGCTGCAGGAAGCCATTGCCATCGTGGTCGTGAGCGCGAAAGCGCCGGGCGAGTTTGCGTTCGAGGAAATCGTTCATGGGTTTCACATTGTGGGCAGTAACACGTCGACGCGCGAAGTGTCAATTGCATGGAGGAATCATGCGACGGTCGGTCATGTCGAGAATGTAGAGCCTGGGATGGGCCTCTCGTCGCGCTGGCCCCCCCCGTGGCTGCACGTCGTCGCTCAGCGCGCGGCTGCGGCGCTCCTGTCCGCGAGCTTCTTGCCGACGTGCAGGATCCCGGAGCTTTCGCTGACAGGTTGAAGCCTGCCAATCGCCAGGCTCATGGGTCCAGGAGATGGCCGTCGGCGCCCCTGGCCGTGAGGCGCTCGAAGAGCAGGGCGGGCGTCTGGGTGTCCGGACTCCACGTGGGGCCTCCATACGCCATCGTGCCTGATGGGTATTGTTCCAGCAGGTCGGTGGGGTGAGGTCCCATCTCTCCTACATGGGGCGACCTGTGAGGCTTCTGCATCCACATGGCGCCCTCAGCAGCCCTGCAACCTTGCTCCCCTCCTCATCTTCCCGGCGGCGAGGGCCCGTCGCTCGACCACCGACGCCCCCTCGCCCTCATCGACACCACCCCGCCCCTATCCCGCAACACCCCCGCCCCTATTTCAAGACACCCCGCCCCTATCCCGCAACACCCCCGCCCCTATCCCGCAACACCCCCGCCCCTATCTCAAGACACCCTCGCCCCTATCCCGCGACACCCTTTCCCCTCATCGCCGCCTCTCTCCATTCCACCCAAAGGCGATTCCACCCCGACGCAATCGCCGTTCCAGCAATCTCGCCCACAAGCGTCTAATTTTAGACACTCCTCACCTGAGCAGGGTTTCGACGTGGTCATGTCTCGGCAGCGCGTAGATCCAGGACAGCGCAATCGCCGTTCCAGGTTTTGAGCCCCCAAAGCGTCTAATTTTCGACAGCACACATCCAATCACATGGCTGGCTTCTCTTCCTTCTCATCTCCCCTGCAGCGCGCGCTCTCCGCGTGCGCGGCTACCGGCTCACGAAACCAACGCATGCGCCGTGCCTAGATTATTTTTGCTTTCTGCATTCTCCCCTATTTACAGAACGTCAATGGCAGAGCAGATTGCGCGGCGGTTGGATGACCCGGACATGGTCGTCCGAGGGCAACCAATCCCCTTTTGATAGGAGGAATGAACGTGGCAGGACCTACTCAACCCGATCCGGGTGAGAAGCACATCGATGCGAGCGGCGTGGACATGAAGTACGTGGACGACGCCGACTTGCAGAAGATGATCAAGCTTCGCGCTCATCATGACAGGGCCATGAACAACATCATGGTCCTCACGGCGGCCCAGATCGCTCAGGCTGGGCTCAACGAGGGCGACGTCGCCCACCTCAGGACGCAGATCACCGAGTACCGTGAGGTGATGATGTTCCTCGTCGCGTCGCGGCAGTTGACCGAGAATCTGCAGCAGACGGTCCACGTCCTCGGTCACGAGATCGCGGCGCACATCGGGGAGATCACCGCGCAGGCGCGGCGGCGCGCGAAGGTGTCGCCGGACCGCGGGGAGATCCTCAATGCGCTGAATCAGGTGATCGACTATCAGCTCGCGCCGTCGAAGAAGGCGAACCTGACCAAGCTCCGCGCGAAGCGGGAGGCGGAGAGCGGCTCCGGAGCGCCGGCGCCTGCGCAGGACAAGCCGGGGACGTCGAAGATGGCTGCTGCGAAGACGTCAGGGCCGAACGGCATGACCAGGGCAGCCGTCGCCGAGGAGGAAGCTCCCCTCTCCGCAGCAGGATGACCGGCGACGCTCGCTGAGGCCCGCCACCGCGACGGGTCCTCGCAATCGCGCGGGCCATTGCATCCGCGCGGGATACGACATTCGCGGCCGAGAGCCGTCTGACGACGGAATGAGCCGTCCCCGAGAGGGATGGATGGACCACCGGCGGCGCCCACGAGGCGTGCGCCGGTGCTGTCATTTCAGCGCGCCCGCGTTAGCGCGTCAGCGTCAGCGCGTCAGCGTCAGCGTCAGCGCGTCAGCGTCAGCGTCTCACGCCGCTTCACGCGTCACGAGCGGCATGGCGCCGATCTCCAGGAGCGCCTCGCGCACGAGGCGATCTGCCTCGGCTGCGGGGCCGTCGTGCAGGATCGTCCGATCGGGGCGCACCACGACGCACCAGGCGGGCCGCAACCTTCCAGGCATCAGCCGCTCGTCGAGCGCCTGAGCAGCGATTGCGCGATCGCCCAGGTGCGCACCGGCGGAGAGGGCGACGATCGATCCGCCCGCCGCGGCCCATGCCCGCGCCGTCACTGCGTCGAGAGATGCGCTCGGATCGGCGCCGAGGCCCACGAGCGCGAAGCCCGGACCAAGCACGTCGTCGCTTCGCTCCACCGCGCCCTCCGCGCCCTCCGCGCCCTCCGCGCGGCGTACGGGCCCCTGGGGGAACCAGGCTCCCCGCGTGAATGCTCCTTTGCCCTCGACGAAGAGTCCCTCTGGGTAGACGTTTTGCGGCTTGATGCGGAGGTCCTCGGTGAGCGCGCGGAGCCCGGGGATGAGGCGGAGCAGCTTCATCGCGCCGTGGAGGAGCACGGCCCGCGCCCGCGTCGGCGGCATCACGAGCTGGCCCATCCAGCGTGCGAGCGCGATCATCTTCGCCGCGTGGGGGCGGCGCTCCTCGTCGTAGCTGTCGAGGATGGCCTGGGAGGCGCGCTCCTTCAGCACCCAGGCGAGCTTCCAGGAGAGGTTGACCGCGTCGCGCAGGCCCGCCACGAGCCCTTGGCCGACGAAGGGGGGGGTGACGTGGGCGGCGTCGCCCGCGAGGAACACGCGCCCGACGCGGTAGCGATCGCAGGAGCGAGCCGCGAACCGGTAGATGGCCTTGCGCTCGATGGTGACGTCGGCCGAGGAGGTCCACGGCGCGATCAGGGCGCGCACGGTCTCGTCGGACTCCATCGACTCCTTCGACTCGCCGGGCTTCAGCATGAACTCCCAGCGCGTGCGGCCGCCGGGCGCGGGCATGTGCGGCGTCGGCCGTTGCGGGTCGCAGAGGAACTCGATGTGGTCGATCGACTTCGCCACGCCGATCGCGTCCACGATGAGCCATTCCTCGACGTAGCTCGTGCCCTCTGGGTTCTGCCCGATCAGGGCGCGCACCTTCGAGCGCGCGCCATCGGCTCCGACCAGGTAGCGGGCGCGGATGGTCGCGCACCGTTCGGAGCCGACCGCGCGTACCGTCGCGCGCACCGACCCGCTGTCATCCGCGAGGTCGACGAACTCGACTGACGTGTGGACGGTCACGTCCGGGCTCCTGGCGACCGCGGCGCGCAGCGCCCGCTCGAGATCGGGCTGGTAGAAGGTGACGAGCCTGGGGTGACCGTCGAGGTCTCCCGAGGTGTCGAGGGTCGCGAATTCGCCGACGTGGGGGCAGTGCATCCGTACGCAGGGGATGGTCAGCTTCTCGAAGGCGTCGTCGGGGAGGCCGACCATCTGCAGGATGCGGAGCGCCTCGTTGTCGAGCGCGATGGCGCGGGGCGCCATGAAGATCTCCTCCTCGCGTTCGACGACGACCGTCCGGACACCGTAGCGACCGAGGAGCGTCGCGATGGCGGCGCCGACCGGGCCGAAGCCGACGATCAGCACGTCACAGGTCTGGTCCACCAGCTCCGTTGCGTCCGACATCTCAGCGCTCCGCCACGATGCGGTTGCGCTGCACCCCGAGGTCGAGCCGGCCATCGCGCGAGCGGATGCTCGCCTCGACGACGTCGCCGGGGCGGAGGTACTGGGTGCGCTTTGCCTGCGCGGCGAGGAAGATCTCCCACTTCTTCCTTTCGGGCAGGAGCGCAGCGAGGCGCTGCTTGATCGGAGACGGTACCGAGAGCGCGCAGCCTGCCGGCGTGCCGGTGGAGAGCAGATCGCCCGCCTCGAAATCATGCACACGCGAGAGCTCGCGGAGCGTCTCGGCCGGACCGTACACGAGGTTCGCGGTCGAGTCGCTCTGCCGCACCTCCCCGTTCACCGTGAGCCGCAGGTCGAGCCGACGAAGCAGGCCCGCGCTCTCGGCGTCGAGCAACGCGAGACGCGGGCCCACGGGGCCGAAGGTCCGGAACGACTTGCCCTTGTAGAACTGCATCTCGGGGATCTGCACGTCGCGCGCGGAGTAGTCGTTCACGATCACGGCGCCGGCGATGACCTCGTGCAGGTTCGCGTCGGTGACGTCGCAGGCTCCGCGGATGTCGCGCCGCAGCACGAGCCCGAGCTCGATCTCGTAGTCGAGGAAGCGCACGCGCTGCGGACGAACGACGTCCGCGTCCGCGGGGACGATGCAGCTCGATGCCTTCGTGAAGATCATGTTGTAGGTCTTCACGTCGGGGTCGACGCCGGACTCGATCATGTGCTGGCGGTAGTTCGCGCCCTGGCACACGAACTGCTGGTTGCGCGTGATCGGGGAGAGCAGGGAGACGGCGGAGAGGTCGACCGTCGCGCCGCGGAGGGCGTCGAGCGCGGCGAGCGAGGTGCCGCGGATCAGGTCTCCGGTGCTGGCGAAGTCGCCGGGGATGGGGGTGATGGCGGGCTCGCGCAGGACGCCCCAGTGGGTCCCGCCTTCGTGCTGGTAACGGACGATGTAGACGATCATGGGCGTTTCCTCTCCTGTGGTTCGACAGGCTCAGCCGAAGAGCCGAGCGAGGGTCGCGAGCTTGCCGAGACTGAGGTCGTCGCTCCGCGACACGTTTCGCGCGATCGCGAGGAGCGAGGACGGTGAGAGCCGGGGCTTGGTGAACGAGCGCGGCATCGGCGGGCCCCACTGCGCCATCCCCTCACGACTGACCGCGTGCACACCCAGCGGCTGGTCGGCGGTGAAGAGATCACCGTCGCAGTAATGCTCGTGGCGCGCGCCCCAGGGGTCCTCCCAGTAGTCGAAGATCTGGCTGCCGAGGAGGTGCCGGCCGATCCCCCACGCGTGCGCCCAGGCCTTCTCGCGGAGGACGCGGTGGCCCATGCCTACCGCGTCGGCGTCGAGGACCTCGAACGCAGCGTGACCGAAGGCGGGCATCACGCCCTGGGCCATCGCGAGCGTGTGGTGATCGGTCGGCGTCGCGCCTCGATCGAGCCGCAGGAACGTCACCGCGGGCGAGCCGTCCTCGAAGACCTGCACGTCGCTCGGCACGAGGCCGAGGTGCCGCGTGTACCAGGCGCACGTCGCCTGGTACTCGGAGACCTCGATGACGTGGTGCCCGAGGCGCAGGAGCGCAGCGGGCTCGATCGGGAGGCGCTGCGTGGCGTTGACCCGCCGCCGCGCGTTGCCGACGTTGCCGAGGTCCATGGGCGCGCGCTGTGACAACCGCGCCGGCTCGTCCTGCTCGGCGACCACCTCGACGATGAAGCCCGAAGGATCACGCAGACGGACCATCGCTCCGCGCCCTGGATGCTCGCTCGACGTCACCGGCCCCGCCCCGTCGATCTGCGCGAGGCGCTCCAGGTCGGAGCGAGCGTCCACGAGGTAACCCGCGCCCACGAACCGGGCCCGCGGGCCGCGCTCGACACGGTACGCGTAGTGCGACGGCGCCGCCCCCCGTAGATACAGCGTGTGCTCGGTCCGATGCGCGACCACGAGCCCGAAATCGAGGAGGAACGCCGCGGCCCGGTCGAGGTCGGGCCGCTCGAAGACGAGGTGAGCGAGCGCCGATGCCCGCACCGTCGGCTCCGGGTGACGCGCGGGTTGGGGCGTGCGCAGCGCTATAGTCATGATGGTCCAATATTGAACACTAATGTTCAATTCGTCAAGGAGGGCTCGACCATGCCCCGGATGCACGGCACCCTCGCGGCCATGTCGAGCGCCGAGAAGCGCATCCAGGACGCCGCGATGCGTCTCTTTGCCGAGCGCGGTGTCACCCAGGTGACGGTGAGTGAGCTTGCCGAGGCCGCTGGGGTGGCGCGTGGGACCATTTACAACCGGAAGAGCGACGTCGGGACCCTGTTCGAGCAGCTCGCGACGCGGCTCACCGAAGAGATGACGACGCGGATCGATGCGACGATGGCCGGTATCGACGACCCTGCACGTCGCATCGCGACCGGCATCCGCCTCTTCGTCCGGCGCGCCCACGAGGAGCCGCCGTGGGGGCGTTTCGTCGCACGGTTCGGGGCGACGGCGCCGACCATGCGTGCGTTGCTCGCGGCAGGCCCCTCGCGGGACCTCGAGCAGGGTGTGCGAGGGCGCCGTCTGGTGCTGCGACGCGAGCAGATCGCGGCGGCGCTCGCGATGATGTCCGCGAGCGTGCTCGGGGCGATCGTCTCGGTCGTCGATGGCCATCAGACCTGGCGCGAGGCGGGCTCCACGACGGCGGAGCTTTTCCTCCGGGCGCTTGGGGTGCCCTTGGACGAAGCGCGCGCGCTGAGCAAGGAGGAGCTCCCTCCGCTCGAGGCTGAAACGCAGTGAGTCCAGCAAGCTTCGGTGTGGTTAAGACTCTCTTAAGGATCGCCCGCTACCTATGTCGTCAGGAGGCGACGGTCCATGTGCACGGCTGGCTCGCCGCCTCTGCTTGCTCTGGCGTTCATCTGGCTCGGAGAGGGAGGCACCATGCGACACGGGGACGATCACCATCACGGGCTCGCGGGCGACCTGAAGACCATGGCGAAGCTGGCTGGCCGGCGGAGGATCCTGGGGTTCTTCGCGGGGGCGACGCTGCTGTCGGTGCTGGGGTGTGAGGGCGAGGCGGACGGGACCGGGGGTGAGGGCGGCTCGGGCGCGGGTGGCTCGACGAGCAGCGGCACGAGCAACGGGGAGTGCTCGGGCATTCCGGAGGAGACGGCGGGGCCGTATCCGGGGGATGGGACGAACGGGGCGAATGCGCTGGTGCTGGATGGGATTGTGCGGAGTGATATCCGGTCGAGCATCGGGGGGCTGAGCGGGACGGCCGAGGGCATTCCGCTGACAGTGACGCTGACGGTGGTGGACGACGGCGACGGTTGCGCGTCGCTGGCAGGTTACGCGGTGTACCTGTGGCACTGCGATCGGGACGGGAACTACTCGATGTACACCGTGACGGACCAGAATTACCTGCGCGGCGTGCAGGAGACGGACGAGGAGGGGAAGGTGACGTTCACGACCATCTTCCCGGCCTGCTATGCGGGGCGCATGCCGCACATTCACTTCGAGGTGTACGAGAGCCTGGAGGCAGCGACGAGCGGGCACAATGCCATCGCCACGTCGCAGCTCGCGCTGCCGACGGAGGTGTGCGGCGAGGTCTACGAGACCGACGGGTACGCACAGAGCGTGCAGAACCTCGGGCAGATCAGCTTCGCGTCGGACAACGTCTTCAGCGACGGGGTCGACCTGCAGCTCGCGGAGGTGACCGGCGCGGTGGAGGACGGGTACGTGGCCACGTTGACCGTGGCGGTGTGACGCGAGGAAGGGCGCCGCGCCTCGGCAGGAGGCACCCTCCAGGCGACACGGCCCAGGCGATACGGCCAGGCAATACGGCCAGGCGGTACGGCCAGGCGATACGGCCAGAGAAATCCTCGGAATCATGGCGGATGTGGCGCTTCTGCGCGGCGGCGTGGGGGTTGCTCCGTGACGCAGGGCGGAGCGGCGCAGGGGCGTGGGGCACGCGGTGTGGTGGTATGCTCTTCCAGACCGACGTAGGACGGTGGTGGGGCCAGCGCCGCCGGTGGTCACAGCGGGACGGGAGGCGCTGCCGGCAGCGGAGGCCAGGGAGGCAGCTCATCGCCCGCCACGGTCTGCCTACCTCAAGGCAGCGCCGGCCCTCCAGCGCCCCTCGGTACGCCCTGCCCCGATGCGGATCCATGCAACGGTGACGAGACCTGCAACGGCTCCGGCCAGTGCGTCGGGGCGTCTCCGCCGTCCTTCGACGATGCCGATCCATGCACGTTCGACGCTTGCGAGCCTGGGGTCGGCATCACCCACCGGGCCTGCGCTCCCCTCGATCGCACGACAGCCACGCTCCCGGCGCAAGGTCTGGCCTTCCTGCTCGAAGGCCCGCATCCATCCAGACCGGCGCCGATCCTGCAATCCTGGTCCCGCAGCGCGCAGGGGAATCCATCACCTACCTGAAAGAGCGCGCGCGTAGCCTGCTGGATGACAGCCAGGAGCATGAGGGACATTCGCTGAACCCTGAGCACCTCCCAGCCTTCGAGATACGGCCCAGGGTGAGGGGAGCGGCTCACGCACCGACAAACGCATCGTGATCCTCGACGAGCATGGGAGGACCATGGGACGCACCTATCACGAGGCCTTCCTGCGCGCCCTGACGCTCCGGCGGGACCGCGCTATCGACTGGACGGGATATCCCTTCTCCATCCCCGCGATTCGCTCCCTCGACCGGGAGGAGCCGCTGCCGCTCCATCCGAGGGTCACCTTCTTCATCGGTGAGAATGGGGCCGGCAAGTCGACGGTCATCGAGACCATCGCCATCCTCGCCGGATTCAATGCGGAGGGGGGTAGCCGCAACGTCAACTTCGCGACCCACCGGTCCGAGTCGAACCTGCACCAGCACACGAGGTTGGTCCGGGGCGCGCGGCGGGAACGGACAGGGTATTTCCTGCGCGCCGAGAGCTTCTTCAACGTCGCCACGGAGGTCGAGCGCCTCGGCGTGGGCAGCGCGTACGGGGGCTCATCCCTGCACGAGCAGTCCCATGGAGAGGCCTTCATCGGCCTCCTCCAGCATCGCTTCGGCCCTGACGGGCTCTACGTGCTCGACGAGCCGGAGGCGGCGCTCTCGCCTTCCCGACAGCTCGTCCTTCTCGCCAGGATGCATGACCTCGTTGCGCGCGGGCGCTCCCAGTTCGTCATCGCCACCCACTCACCGCGAGCAGTTCCTGGAGAAGATCTGTGACTGAGCCTCGTGTCGAGCTGGACGTTACGGGGACGCGCAACAGAAGGTGGAGGGTCGAAGGGGCTCGCCTCCGTTGGTGATCTGTCCTCCCTGCGGCGTGCAGGAGCCGGGCAGGTTCACGGTGAAGCTCGCCTCCACACTGCCGATCTGAGAAGACGCAGAAGCTGGTATCCGACAGAGTTCCACACCAAGCGTCACCGTCTGGAGGTTCACAAGCTCCGTGCAAACGGGGTCCTCGTAGGTGCGCACTTCTGCCCGACATGCGCTCCCCTCAGGCGACCGGCAGGAGCATGGCGAGCAGGAGATGGTGTTGCTGAGCCCATCTTGAAACACGAGCCGCTGCGCGTAGCCTCCGGGGCAGGAGACGTCCGCGTCGCGGTGATAGATGCACTGCCGGGCACCCGGCATGGTGTCCCCGGCGGGTGGGGCGCAGAGCATGCCGATGTCCTCGCAGGCCTCCAGCGTCTCGCTGGTGGCGCAGGCCTTGGCCTTGGTCATCCATGCGACGTCGTCCGAAGGGGGCTCCGCCAGGATCGGTTTGCAACCCGTCACCCCGGTTCCCTCGGCGAGGATGGACTGGGGCGAGGAGAGCGGTGAAATGGACCTGCAGGAGCCGTCCCAGCCTGTGGGCAGATTCACCGTCTGCAGCGGCGCCCCGCAGCTCGCGTCGGTCGCGCTGACAGCGAGTTCACCGGGGAGCGTGCACGATGGGAGTTCGCAGGCACAGCGTCCGCAAGGGTTCACCCAGTTTGGATTGGCATATCCTTCGTACACGGTCGCCGGCGCCTGGGCGGGGCATTCCGGCTCCTCGTCTGGCGACCCGAACCAGAGCAGAACCGGGCCTTCCCAGCCGAGGGCGGGTAGAGGAACGCACTCTCCCACAGCACAGGGGCCGCAGGGATCCTCACATTCGTAGCAGGGATTCTTGCAGGTGTAGAAGTCAATGCGCCCGGTCGTGCAGGATGGCAAAAGGACAGCCAAGGCAAGGCAAAACAATGTGAGAAGTAGCAATGCACGACGCAGGCTCTCGCCCGCTGTACGCCGCAAATGACTCATGGTGCCGCTCCTCGCGCAGCCTGTCCCCGTATTGCGCGTAGGTCGCTCCTACCATGCCGAGCCTCAGCTCACAGGTGATTTCGGTGGGTCACTGCATGCTCTTCAGCATTGCGGCGACACCAGCACGATTGCCACTCTTCATGAGGTTTCTGGCAGGACACCGCCAGAAGCATGCGGCCTTCGCGCACACGCCTCCGCCGTCGTGGGTTTGCGTGTGTCGACTGACCTGCTCGAGATCGAGGTCGCGTGTGTCCAGGAGATCAGTTCGAAGTTGCTTGCAGGCTCTGGCAGCAGAATGTGCTGGTAAGCGCGGGCGCTGCCTGGCCGACGAGCGCCCCACCGCCCGCGATGCATGCGCCGGGCTCACCAGAATTGATGTGGGCTCGGATGCTTGAATAGCGCTCCGGGATGCCGCTGCTCGTGCAGCCTGTTCCCTCGAATGGCACTATCGACCCTCCCTGGCCGACCACGCAGAAGCTGTCGCGGTAGAGGCCGATGAAGATGCTGCAACCGCTCTCCTCGGGGAGCGCGCAAGTGCAGGCGGTGCAGGAGAGTTCGTCGTCGACCGCGCCCTGGAAGGCGTGCAGGTCCGGAAAGTCATCGGGACATGCTGAATGTTCTCCGTCGCGCCAGACGCAGTGCTGGA
>NZ_ASRX01000040.1 GCF_000601485.1 Chondromyces apiculatus DSM 436 | reverse complement strand
CTGGGCGCAAAAGTGCCCAAGTCGAGGCTAGCACGGGCCCTCGAACGCGGAGGGGCTCCCATCGCGCGCGCGATGGAGGGAGGAGAGCGTCGCTCAGTAGAGCGCGATGGCGGGGAGGTTCGCGCCCATCTGGCCGGGCTGGTCGCCGCGGGCCATGGTGTCGCCGAGGCCGAGCTGGCCGCGGTTGTTGTACCCCCAGCACTTGAGGCTGTTGCCGTGGATGACGGCGCAGGTCTGGAGGTAGGCGCTGCCGATGGCCGTGGCCACGTTGCCGGGGCCGAGGTCGACGGCGGGGAGGTTGTCGCCCATCTGGTTCGGCGCGGTGCCGCGGTTCTGGGTGTCGCCGAGGCCGAGCACGCCTTGCTCGTTGAGGCCCCAGCACTTGAGGGTGTCGTTGTCGAGGATGGCGCAGGCGGACCGGAAGCCCCGGGCGATGGTGGTGGCGATCCTGCCGGTGCCGAGGTCGACGGCGGGGAGGGCGTCGCCCATCTCGCCAGGCTGGTCTCCGAGGATCGCTGCATTGCCCGAGAGGCCGAGGCCGAGGGCGTACGTGCCCCAGCACTTGAGGGTGTCATTGTCGAGGAGGGCGCAGGTGCCGGCGCCGTGGGCACGGATGGCCTTGGCGGTCCTGCCAGTGCCGAGGTTGACGGTGGCGAGGGCGTTGCCCATCTCGCCCGGGCTGTTGCCGCGATCGTTGGTGCTGCCGAGGCCGAGCTGGCCTTGCTGGGCGCTGCCCCAGCATTTGACGGTGTAGTCGTCGAGGAGGGCGCAGGTGTGGTGGTAGCCGGCAGCGAGGGCCCTGGCGGTCCTGCCAGTGCCGAGGGGGATGGTGGGGAGGGCGTCGCCCATCTGGCCCGGGGCGGTGCCACGGTGGGTGGTGTCGCCCAGGCCGAGCTGGCCGAATTCGTTGTCGCCCCAGCACTTGACGGTGTTGTCGTCGAGGAGGGCGCAGCTATGGCCGGAGCCGGTGACGACGGCCTTGACGGTCCTGCCGGTGCCGAGGAGGACGGGAGGGAGGTTGTCGCCCATCTCGTTCGGCCCATCGCCAAGGGCCATGGTGTGACCCTGCCCGAGGGCGCCGAAGGAGTTGTTGCCCCAGCACTTGAGGCTCGCGTCGTCGAGGAGGGCGCAGGTGTGGGCGACGCCCACGGAGATGGCGGCCGCGGTCCTGCCGGTGCCGAGGTCGACGGCGGGGAGGTTCGCGCCCATCTCGCCGGGCTCGTCGCCGCGGTCGTTGGTGTCGCCGAGGCCGAGCCGTCCGCTGGTGCCGGCGCCCCAGCACTTGACGGCTCCAGTGCCGAGGAGGGCGCAGGTGAACTCGTCGCCCATGGAGACGCTCACGACAGCCTCCAGGGTGCAGGTGGCGGAGCAGCCGTCGCCGCCCATGATGTTGCCGTCGTCGCAGGCCTCGCCAGCGTCGAGGATGGCGTCTCCACACACCGCGGGCCCAGCGCCGCCCATGCCGCCCTGTCCGCCAGTGCCGCCCTGTCCGCCAGTGCCGCCCTGTCCGCCAGTGCCGCCAGTGCCGCCAGTGCCGCCAGTGCCGCCAGTGCCACCCTGTCCGCCAGCGCCGCCCATGCCGCCAGCGCCGCCCATGCCGCCAGCGCCGCCAGCGCCGCCCTGTCCTGCGTCGCCACCCGCGCCTCCGTGCGCGCCGGCGCCGCCCTGTCCACCCACGCCAGGGGAGGCGCCCTGGCCGCCTTCACCGCCCTGGGTGCCGGTGGTGCTCGTGGTATTGCCGGGGGGATTGCCATCGCTGGAGCCGCAGCCGCTCGTGGCGAGGAGGCCGAGGAGGAGCGCCGTGGTGCACGGGAGCGGTGTGAAAACGTGTCGAGAGAGCATGGGTGCCTTTCCTGGATAGAGGCGGGTGTGCTGCAACCGGGGCGCACGCTATCACGCGCTCTCGGCTCCCGAGGAGGTGGCTCTCCTGCATGTCATGGGGTGGTGCCATCGTGTGCTGCGCAGAGGGCGGGACGCAGAGGGCGTGATGCAGAGCGCGGAGGGCGGGACGCAGAGCGCGTGATGCAGAGCGCGGGACGCAGAGCGCGTGATGCAGAGCGCGGGACGCAGAGCGCGTGATGCAGAGCGCGGGCTCAGGGATAAGGCTGTCGCTGGTTGTTCTCGAGGCCGCCTTTCTCGTCGCGTCCGCTCTGGCCGGTGCCGATCTGCATGGAAGAGCCGCCGCCGGGCTGTGCGCTGCGGATCGCAGGGTCCGGGCTCGCCACGGCGGGTATCGCTTCCTGCGGGGGCGCGGAGGGCGTCTCCCCGTCAGGGCGGAGCTGCACCATGGGGATGTTCTGCATGCCCCGGCAGGCAAGCGGGAAGATTTGCTGGGCGCTCTCGCGGTGTAGCTGCGCCTGCGCCATGATGTCGGAGAAGAAGTTGTCGAGGTCGGGGTCGCGCGAGACGCGCTGGCCCTCCACGCCGTAGCGCTCGATCAGCACGGCGGTCGAGAGCTGGTTGGTCAGGTAGGCCTCGTCGAAGGACCGTCCCGAGAGTCCCCGGAACCTCTTGATCTCTTCATCTCCGGTCTCGGCGAGGGCGCGCACCTGGGCGTCTTCGTGGCCCACGCTCTGCACGCCGAGCTTCTTTTCACGGGAAAGCTCGGCGATCTTGGTGAGGGCGCGTCGCTGGTGGTCGATGAGCGTCCAGGCGAAGGCGCGCACATCTGGGCTCGGGGACCTGGCAATGGCAAGGTAGGCCTTGGCGACGTCCGTCTGCGTGGCGGTCGCGATCGCGGCCATCAGACGGTCCGTGGCGCCCGCTTCGGTATCCATGACGCCGCCAGGGACCATGACGCCGCCAGGTTGCCCCTGCCCGGGGGCCACGGCTTCGGATCTCTCGGCAGCCACCGCTTCGCCTTGATTGCCTGGGTCGCAGCCAGCAAGCAGCGCGAGTACAGCAAGCATCCAGAGGGGTCGCATGGTGATCTCTCTCCTGTGGGGGTCCAGGAGGGGATCTGCGCCTTCCGTGCCGGGGGACGTGAGCACGAACCTCCACCCGTCGCCGGGCAGCCGCCGGGGAGGCGATCAGGCGGGGGCGGTGCTCCTTGACAGTATATATGACGTGCGTAATGTGTGCACGTCGTCACCGGGACCGCACCACCGCGGGCACCCTTGGGCAGAGGAGAAGACACGTGCGAACCAAGATTTTCGGGCGACGTACCGGGCTGCGTGTATCCGAGCTGGCGCTGGGGACCGGCAACTTCGGGACTGGCTGGGGCCACGGGGCGGAGCGCGACGAGGCGAAGAAGATCTTCGACGGGTACGCGGAGGCGGGGGGGTACTTCATCGACACCGCCGAGGGCTACCAGGCGGGGCAGTCGGAGGCGCTGGTCGGGGAGTTCATCGCGTCGGAGCGCGACCACTTCGTGCTGGCGACGAAGTTCACGATGGGGGTCACCCCGCAGGACGGAGTCTCGCACCTGGGCAACAGCCGCAAGAACATGGTGCGGGCGCTGGAGGCGAGCCTGAAGCGGCTGAAGACGGAGCGGGTGGACCTGTACTGGGTGCACATGCCCGACGGGGCGACGCCCACCGAGGAGATCGTGCGCGGGCTGGATGACCTGGTGCGCGCGGGCAAGATCCACTACGCGGGGCTGTCGAACTTCCCGGCGTGGCGGGTGGCGCGCGCCGATCTGCTGGCAGAGCTGCGGGGGTGGGCGCCGATTGCGGGGATCCAGATCGAGTACAGCCTGGCGGAGCGCACGCCGGACCGGGAGCTGCTGCCGATGGCCGAGGCGCTGGGGCTGGGCGCGGCGCTGTGGTCGCCGCTCGGGGGAGGGTTCCTGACGGGCAAGTACCGCGGGGGTGAGGAGGGGCGGCTGAAGGGGCTCGGGATGCTGGTCCACACCGAGAAGAGCGCGCGAGAGACGGCGATCCTGGACGCGGTGCTGGCCGTGGCGGAGGAGACCAAGGCGCCCGCGACCCACGTGGCGATTGCGTGGCTGCGCGAGAAGGCAGCGCATTCGACGACGGCGCTGATCCCGATCCTGGGGCCACGCACGCGGGCGCAGCTCGACGCGACGCTCGGGGCGCTGTCGCTGTCGCTGTCGCCCGAGCAGGTGACGCGGCTCGACACGGCGAGCGAGGTGTCGCTCGGGGTGCCCCACGCCTCCATCAAGGAGTTCGCGCCGAAGCTTGGCGGCGGGAAGGGCGACGTGATCGATGCGCCGGTCATTCCGGTGTCGTGAGGCGGCGGGCGATGACGCGGTGAAAGGAAGGTTGTGTCATGGGAGATGAACGCTATGAGCCGGGGAAGACAGGGCTGCTTCTGGTCGATCCGTACAACGACTTCCTGAGCGAGGGCGGCAAGCTCTGGCCCGCGGTGAAGAAGACGGCGGAGGCAGTCGATCTGCTGAAGCACCTGCGGGAGGTGACGGCGGCGGCGCGGGCCGCGGGGATCCAGGTGTTCGTGGTGCCGCACCGCAGGTGGCGTCCTGGTGATTACCAGGGCTGGAGGCAGCAGACGTCGGGGCAGAAGGGCGCGAACGAGAAGCAGCTCTTCGCGGTGGGGAGCTGGGGCGGAGAATGGCACCCGGACTTCGCGCCGCAGGAGGGCGACGTGCTGGTCGGGGAGCACTGGGCGCAGAGCGGGTTCGCGAACACCGATCTCGACATGCAGCTCAAGCAGCACCGGGTGGAGAAGATCGTGCTGGTGGGGATGGTGGCGAATACGTGCCTGGAATCGACGGGCAGGTTCGGGATGGAGCTCGGATACCACGTGACGCTGGTCCGGGACGCGACGGCGGCATTCTCGGAGGAAGCAATGCACGCGGCGCACCAGGTCAACGGTCCGTCATTCGCACACGCAATCGTCACGACGGAGGAGCTGCTGGGGCAGTTCTCGAAGGGGTAGGGGAGGGGACGCGCGTCCCCTCGTGGAGACTAAACATCGGCGATGCTCGCCATCTGGGCGCGCTGGGGGGCGGGGGCAGGGGTCGCGCCGGAGGGGAGGGCGCGGGTGAGCCAGCTACTGTTGTGGGGGGTGAGGATCGCCCAGGGGGTGATCCAGGAGAGGGCGAAGGTGGACCAGAGGCCGTAGAGGGCCATCCAGGGGGCGAGGCCGGGGCCGCGGAGGAGGCGGCAGGCGAGGGCAGGGAGGATGGCGGAGAGCAGGGTGCCCACGAAGAGGGTGACGAGGGTGGTGAGCGGGGCCATGACAAGGGCGACGACGAGGGCCGCGCTGCCGAGCATGGCGCCGAGCATGGCGAGGGCGCCATGGAGGGCGAGGAGGCGCAGGCCGAGGAGGCCCGAGGGGCGGATGGGCCGGAAGACGAAGGTGAGGAGCGCGAGGGACTCGCGGACGTTGCTGCGGCCCCAGCGGAGGAGCATGCGGGAGAGGGCGCGGTAGGTCGCCGGGACGGTGGTCTCGACGATGGCGGTGGACTGGAAGACGACCGAGAAGCCAGCGCGGAGGACGAGGTTGGTGAGGGCGCGGTCCTCGCCGATGTTGGCAGGGCGGCCCATGAAGGTCTGGTCGCGCCACTCGTCGATGACCATGCGCACGAGGTCGGTGCGGTACGCCGCCGCGGCGCCCGGGGTGCAGAGGACGGCGCCGAGCACGCTCTGGCCAGCGCGGATGAGTTCGAAGGAGTAGGTGAAGGAGGCGTCGAGGATGCGGGCGATGGTGCCGTCCTGGCGGGAGAGGACGCGGATGTTGCCAGCGACGGCGCCGACGCGGGGATCGGCGACGAAGGGCGCGACGAGGTGCTGCAAGGTGTCGGGGTGCACCTCGGAGTCGCTGTCGATGGTGACGACGATCCGGCCGCGGGCGTGGGCGAAGCCTGCCGCGAGGGCGTGGCGCTTGCCGCGGTTCCGGGGCATGCGGAGGATTTCGAGGGTGGCGCCGAGCTGCTCCTTGGCGCGGCGCATCCAGCGCCAGGTGTCGTCCTGGCTGCCGTCGTCGACGGCGAGGATCTGGAGGCGGTCTTCGGGGTAGTCGCTGCGCGCAAGGCTGACGAGGGTCTCCAGGACCTGGCGGCCTTCGTTGTAGGCGGGGACGATGACGGTGATGAAGGGGAGGTGCTTGCCGGCAGGAGGGGCGACGGGGCGGTAGCGGGTGGCGAGGACGATGCGCCACACGGTGAAGGCCAGCGCCGCCGCGAGGAGGGAGACCGTGGTGAAGGAGAGGGAGTCGACGAGGCTTCCGTCGACACGACCGAGGACGAAGCGCTGCGCGGGGAACCAGGCGCCGAGCGAGAGCACCGCGACGAGCACCGCGGCAGGTACGAGGATGCGGAGCGACTGGTAGCGGCGGGATGCAGGGGTCTCCTGAGCATGCGCGCTGCTGGTCGACATCGGTGTCACGTTCGTCCTTCCCTTTCCTGGCTGTTCCTGGGTGCTTCGCGCGTCCGTGGCGGTGCGTGCCCGCCTCGGTCGGTGCGAGGGGTGTGTTGGAGATCGCAGCCGTGGAACGCGGCGCTTCGCCGTGTCGTTCGGCCGTGAGCGGGGGATGCTGATGGCAAGGGCTATGCCCAGCCGATTCCCGGGGAATTTCGAGGAGCTATGCGCGCGAGGCAGGTGTGATCGGGGAATTCTTCCCAGGCCAGGGGTGCTGCCCCGCGCGCGGAGCAGGGAAAGTTTCCCCCGGCAGTCTGGAAGTCCCTGCTCAGGGGGCGTGCAGTGAGGAGGGGTGTTCGCGACGCTTGGAGGTGAGCGCCGTGGGTCAGCGCTGTGGATCAGCGCCTTGGGTCAGCGCCGTGGATCAGCGCCGTGGATCAGCGCCGTGGATCAGCGCCTTGGGTCAGCGCTTCACTTCAGGAGCTTCATCACCGCGCCGTCGCGCGATGGGGTGCCAGGCTCGGGGTCGGAGGAGCCCACGTTGAGCCAGTAGATGGCGTCACTGGTGACCGCGATGGTGCCCGGGCGGTTCTGGTCGCGGGCGAGGATCTCGGGTGCGCCGCCGTCTTTGGGGGCGCGCATCACCGTCCTGTCACCGCGGTTCGTCCAGTAGACGTGCTCGCCGTCGACGGCGACGCCGGTCGGCAGCGTTTGCCCCTCGGCGATCACCTCGGGGGCTCCGAAGCCATCGCCGTCGAAGCGGACGCGGGTGATGGTGCCTCCGTCGATGTTGGCCCAGTAGACGGCCCTGCTCCCGGAGTCGCCGACGTCGAGCGCGATGGCGTGCGGGGTGTTCTGCGCGGTGTCCACGAGCTGCGCGGGTTCGCCGCGGCGCTGGCAGGCGACGGCGCCGTTCCCGTCGCCGAGCATGCCCTGGTAGATCCAGCAGGCGACGTCCTCGGCTGCGGCGAGGCGGTACGGGAACTCGCCGAGCGGTTCGCTCCCGGTGAGCAGGACAGGCTCGCCCTGCGCGGTGATGCGGTCGTCAGCCAGCGTCGTCGCGATCTCGAGCACCTGGTTGCCCCACAGCTCGGCCCAGAGGAGCGAGCCGCTCCGGCGCGCGATGCCCTGGGGGAAGCGGCGCCCCTGCAGGACCGGGGTCACGAGCGGCTGCGTGAGCGAGGCCGCGAGGAGCGCGCCGCCATCTGCCTGAGCGCTGCCGGTGGTGAAGAACACGAGGCCGGCGGCGTCGTCGACGGCGAGGTCGGCGGGGGCGATGAGGTCCTTGGCGATCGCCTGGGGTTCGCCCCCGGTCAGGGGGACGCCCTTGATCGCGCCGTCACCCGCGGAGGCGCCGGCTGCGTCGAGCGTGCCCGCCTCGATCCAGTAGACCCCACGCTCGGTGACCACCATCGTCACGGGGTGCACCAGCCCGAGGGCGATGGGCAGCGGCTGGGCGCCGCTCGGCTGCGTGTAGTTGGTGCCCGAGGCTGCCCAGGGGCCGCAGGTGGGCCGGTCGGTGGCCTTCTGGCGGCAGGCACCGCTGCCCGCGGGCGCGATGGTCACGCCGAGCAGCGTGCCCTCCGCGGCGCGCGCGCACACGGTGGGCGGGAGCCGGATGCGTCCCTCCTCGACGGTCCTCCAGCCGGCGTCGCTGGCGGCGTCGAGCGGGACGAAGCAGCCCCGCGCGCCGCAGATGCCGCCGCCCTGGGTCATGAGGGCGACGTTCATCTCCGAGAGGCCCGGAGGAGCGGTGGCTTCGCACGACGCAGGGTCGATCGCGAACCTGGAGAGGTCGAGCGCGGCGCTCACGCCCGCGTCGAAGCACCCCAGGGTGTCGAAGCAGGCGCCGTCGCCGTTGCCAGTACCGCCCCCGAAGACCTCGGCAGGCACGTAGTCGGGCAGATCGGCGGAGGGGACCTCGGCGTCCACGCAGGACCCTGCCACGCAGGTCTTGCCCTCCTCGCAGTTGCTCTTGACGGTCAGCGCGCCGGCCTCGTCGCGCTCGGCGTGCGCCATGCCGTAGCAGAGGAAGTGGATGGGCACGTGCATCATCGCCGTCCGGTTCTCGGGGACGGTGGTGACCACCTCGCGGAGCACCTTCACGCCCTCGTCGCCGCCCAGGGTGCCGATCACCTGGAGCTGCAGCGCCTGGCTCGGGTCATCGGGCGTCAGGAATCCGAGCGTCGCCGGGAGCTTGATGCTCCCCTCCTCGCCGAGCCGCTCGTAGGTGTCCTCGAAGATGACCTGCCCTTCGAGGGTCACGAGGAGCTTGATCGCGCTGATGTCCTTGGGGAGCGACATGTCCGTCTGGAAGACGAACAGCACCTGCCCCTTGGAGCTCGAGCACGATGTCGCGCCCGCCGTCACACCCAGCGCGAGCATCGCCGCTGCCACGTACCACCGCGCTCGCTTCATGTTGCCTCCGCAACCAGCAGCGTACTCCCTCTTCCAAGACACATCCCTGAAATTACGTGGTCCATCTCACGACACCACGGCGTATAATCGTCATCTTCCGCGGAGATTCATTCTCCACCCCGGTCGGTATCGTGGGCGGTAGGATGTATGACAGACGACGGAAGGAGTCGCGGTGCAGAACGGTTCCGTTGGCCGACGCAGGGGGATCTTCGCGGCGCTCGGCGCTGCGCTGACGCTCACCGCATGCCTCACGGCCGCTCCGGGCGTGGCGCTGGCGCAGCAGTGTGACTCCGCGGTCGAGATCGTGCTCACCGACGCCCTTGGCTACGCGTGGGACGTGACCGCGCGGGGCAGCATCTCGAACGGGTCGGGCGATTCGTACGACGGCGGCATGGTGCTGCTGGTCGACGGAACCTACGTCGGGGCGTCGACAGGCACGCTGGAGCTCGCAGACCGTCAGAGCGTTCACGGGCCGCAGGCGATGGGCGGCCTCATGGTCACGCGCAAGGTGTACGTGCCCCCGGATCATGCCTGGGCGCGCTTCCTGGAGATCGTGCACAACCCCACGGGGGCGCCGATCTCCGCTTCGGTCCGGGTCGATACGAACGTCGGCTCCGATGGCTCGACCACCATCACCCAGAGCTTCACGGGCGACACGCAGTTCACCATCGAGGATCGCTGGGTCGCCACCGATGACGTCGATGCTGGCAGTGATCCAAGCCTCCACCACACCTACTTCGGTCCTGGGGCTGCGGTCACCCCCCAGGCGGTCTCGATGACGGTCGGCGATTGCGCTGGGACGCAGGGTCCCTCGGTGACGTTCACGGTGCCCGTGCCAGCCGGGGCGACGCGGATCATCATGCATTTCGCCGGGCAGCGGGGAACCCAGGCGGAGGCACACGCGAGCGCTGCAGAGCTCGACACGCTCCCTCCGCAGGCGCTGGAGGGCATGACGCCCGAAGAGGTGGCGTCGATCGTCAACTGGTTCACCAACGTGGGCCAGCCCTGCGCGTCGACGGCCGACTGTCTGGGCGGCGTGTGCACCGATGGGGTCTGCTGCAACGCGCCGTGCGACGGGGACTGCGAGGCATGCGCGATGGCCATGGGGGCGAGCGCCGACGGGATCTGCTCACCCGTGACGGGGCCCGCCTGCGACGACGGGGACGCGTGCTCGCAGGTGGACACCTGCCAGGCCGGGGTGTGCATGGGCGCCGATCCCGTGGTCTGTCAGCCGAGCGTGTGCCTGGAGGCGGGGAGCTGCGATCCGGGGACAGGGCTCTGCGGCGCTGGACCGATCGCGCCAGACGGGACGTCGTGCGGTCCGAGCAGCGTGTGCGTCGAGGGCGCGTGCCTGCTGGAGGTGGGCGCGGTGTGCGCCGCGGCAGGAGAGTGCGCGACGGGCGCATGCGTGGATGGTGTGTGCTGCGACAGCGCGTGCGACACGCTCTGCACGGCGTGCTCGGCGGCCCTGAAGGGCGGTGGCCCCGACGGGGTGTGCGGCCCCGTGCAGGCAGGCAGCGATCCGGGAGCGGAGTGCGCCGTCGAGGCGTCGACGTGCGGGAACACGGGCGCGTGCGACGGGGCAGGGGCCTGCCAGAAGCAAGGCGCGGGGACGGCGTGCGGGCCCGCCTCGTGCAGCGGCGGCGCGCTGGAGAACGCGGATATCTGCGACGGGAACGGGGCGTGCGTGGACGGAGGGTCGCAGAGCTGCGGGCTGTACACGTGCGCGAACGCGGCGTGCCTGGGGAGCTGCGCGACGACCACCCAGTGCGCCACCACGGCTTCCTGCATCAGCGGCGCGTGCGTGCTCGATCAGGACGGCGATGGCGTCGCCGACGGCATCGACAACTGCCCCGCGGTGGCGAACTCCACCCAGGTGGACACCGACGGAGACGGCGCAGGCGATGCGTGCGATCCCGACGACGACAATGACGGGGTCGTCGACGGGCAGGACAACTGTCCGACGATCGCGAACACCGGTCAGGGTGACAGCAACGGCGACGGGGTCGGAGACGAGTGCGACTGTCAGAGCCCCCCGAAGCCCGATGGCGCAGCGTGCGAGGATGGCAACCCCTGCACGCTGGACGATACGTGCCAGGCTGGCGCTTGCGTGGGCGGTCCGTCGTTCTCCTGCCCCGACGTGTCGGTGTGCGTCGCGGCGGCGTGCGACCCTCAGAGCGGAGCCTGCGCCCCGTTCCCGAAGTCGCAGGAGACGCCCTGCGAGAAGGACGGCGTGCCCGGGGTGTGCGTGGCCGGGGGCTGCCTGTCCGAGGTGCCCACGAGCGGTGAGGGCGGCGGCACCGCGACGGGCGGTGGTGGCAGCGGTGAAGGAGGGGAGGGGGGCGACGGGGGAAACAGCACCGGCGTCGGAGGGGCGAGTGGACAGGGCGCGGGCTCATCGTCGGGAGAACCGCCGGTCAGCAGCGTCCCGACGCTGCACGGAAATGGCTGCGGCTGCAGCACGGTCGGCGCAGCGTCCGGGGGTGGGCGCGTGGGCTGGTTGGCGCTCGGGTTGCTGCTCGCGGCGCGGCGTCGCCGTGACGGTGGGCGGAGGACGCGGCGGTGGTGAGCTAGAGGAGCGCAGGGGCCAGCAGGCCCCTGGTTCAGGGGACGCCGTGCTAGCGGCGGCGCGCGGAGTAGAGTTTGCGTTCGTTGTTGACGTCTTCTGCGGCGAAGTAGAGGGAGCAGAAGTCCGGCGACAGGGAGGGCGTGCGCACGTTGGAGGTGTCCGGGTGGCCCTCGATGGTGAGTTCGCGGGCATTGCCGTTCACGGTGCCGTTCGTGTTGAGCGAGACGTAGAAGCCCCGCACGAGCGAGGCGGTGCTGCACTGGGGGTTGGCCTGGAACAGGAGGTGGGTGCCGCTCGGGGTGACCCAGGGAGCCAGGTCCATGCCGCCGGTGATGGTCAGGGTGCAGGTGCCCGGCAGGACGATGTTGGCGAGCGGGGTAGGGGTGGTCTCTTCCGCGGTCTGGGTGACGAACCTGAGATCACTGACGGCGCCGACGGTGCGCATGTACCAGTAGCGGGGCGGGGCGGCGGCGTAAGCGAGGGCGACCGAGTAGGAGTCGGAGCCGCCCGCGTTGAGGTTTGGGACCTCGATGCGCGCGGTCGAGGGTGTGCCAGCCATGACCTTGCGGCGCGTGTTGATGGTGGCGGTGAAGAAGATGGGCTCGCTCATCGCCACGTTGGGGATGGTGACATTGGCGGGGATCCGCAGGGGCGAGGCTTCGGCGGTCGCGGAGTTGACGTTGGTGCCGGGGATGAAGGTGCCCTGACCCCAGGAGGTGCCGCTGCGGGTGGCGATGGCAATGTCGGTGCTGGCGCCCGGGTTGATGGAGGTGAAGAGGAGCTCTTCGACGCCGCCGGGTGCGATGCGCACGCGGGGGGCGGCAGGGGTCTGGCCGGGGGCCTGCAGGTCGAGCGGGACAGGGTTGCCGAAGGTGAGGACGCCGAGGGTGCTGCACGAGACGCAGGTGTAAGAACCGGCGGAGCAGTACTGGCCGGCGCTGCACGCGGTGGGGTCGTCGAGATCGCAGTTGGTGGACGTGCTGCCGCCGGTGCCACCGATGCCGCCCGTGCCGCCGATGCCGCCCGTGCCGGGGCCTGCGCCACCGCCTCCCTGGTTCATGCCTCCGGCGCCCCCGCCGCCGCCGCTCGTGGTGGTGGGGGAGACGGTGCTCGTGGTGCCGCCGTCCGTGTCGTCGGTGAACGAGGTGAACGGCTTGCCGCAGGCGAACACGCAGGTCGCCGTCAGCGCCGCAAGCCCCGCGACAAGGCCAGGGGTTCGGTGAAAGCTCATGATGGCTGATTGTAGTCCGTGTCTTCGAGAAGGATCACGTTCGTCTTCGATCGGGTCTCACCCACGCTGGTGACGTATACCGCCGGTTTGTCCTGTACCGGGCAGACCTTTTCGCAGGCCCCGCAGCCGATGCACAGGGAGGGGTCGACGTGGGGCCGCTGGACCTTGATGCGTACGAGGTGGTCCTCGTGGGCCTGGGTCGGGGGCTCTGCCAGTACCGGCGGCTCCGGCGGTTTCGGCGGCTCTGGCAGCGCCGGGGCGGGCTGGGGAGGCTGGCCGGCGAGGGCGGGGTCGGGCGGTTGGGGGGGTCGGGCGGCGTGGCCATCGGGTGAGGGGAGGGCGGGGGCCGCTGCGGCCGGGGCGGTGGGGACGCGCTTGGGGACCTCGACCTCTTCCACCCAGATGGCCTTGGGCGACGTGGGGCAGAACTCCTCGCACACGATGCAGGGGACGCTCATGGACCAGGGCAGGCACCGGCCGATGTCGTAGAAGGCGGTGCCGATGGAGATGGGCTTCTGGCCGATGCCCATCTTCTGCTCCTCGGTGATCTTCTGGATGGCGCCCGTGGGACAGACGTCGCCGCAGAGCACGCAGGAGTGCTCGCAGTAGCCGATGCGGGGGATGAGGATCGGGGTCCAGACGCCCTCGACGCCCGCCTCGAAGAACGCGGGGTGCAGGGCGTTGTTGGGGCAGACCTTCATGCACTCGGCGCAGCGGATGCAGCGTTCGAGGAACTCGCGCTCCTCGACGGCGCCCGGGGGACGGATGACGACGGGGCTGTAGTTGGCGTCGATGACGTCGGCGATCCGGGCGACGGGGATGAGGGCGGCGCCCGCGGCGGCCGTGGCGATGGCGGTGCGCCGACCGGTGTCGGGTTTGACGAGGGCGCTCTTCCTGTTCGGCAGGAAGCGGAACTTGATGACGTCCTCGGGGCAGGCGTTCTCGCAGTTCAGGCACATGTGGCACTCGTCCTGGCGCCACTTGACGCCGCCCTGGGGGGAGTCGGCCCCCTGGCAGTGGACGAGGCAGAGGTTGCAGTCCGTGCACTTCGCATGGTCCTTCTCCATGCCGAAGAGCGCGTAACGCGCGAACACGCCGAGGAAGGCGCCGAGGGGGCAGAGCACGCGGCACCAGAACCGCGGGATGAAGCGGTTCATGAACAGCACCGCGACGAGGAGCGCCCCGATGAGCCAGGTCTGGTGGAAGTAGAACTGCCTGGTCTGCCACACGCTGGCCGCGAGGAAGTCCTGCGCGTGGTCGGAGGCGAACTGGACCTGGCGGATGCCCGTGGCGGTGGCGGCGGTGGTGACGAAGCCGGCGATGTACTGGGCGGCAGGGATCACCGCGAGGCCGATGGCGCGCACGGCGATGCAGATGGGGTCGAAGAGGCCGCCGATCACGCTGCCCGCGAGGCTGGCCGCGAGGAAGGCGTACATCAGGTAGTACTTGACCCGTTGCCGGACCGGGTGGGTCTTGTTGGCCTCGACGCGCTTGCTTCCCTTGCCGTAGCGCGAGGGGAAGACCCAGGCGGAGAGGTGGTGGAGGGTGCCGAAAGGACAGATCCAGCCGCAGAAGACGCGCCCGAAGACGAGGGTGAGCGCGAGGATGCCGAGGGACCAGAGGAGGCCCCGGTAGACGGTGTGGGTGGAGAGGAGGGTCATCGCGCCGACGAAGGGGTCGGCGAGGAGAAAGCCTTCGACGGGGAGGGGGAGACGGACGCGCGCCTCCGCGGAGGCGAACGAGCCGCGGAAGCCGGTCTGGAAGAGGAGGTAGCAGAACAGGGCGAGGCAGCCGGCCTGCACGAGGCGCCGCACCCAGACGAGGACCTGGATGGTCTTGCGCGCCGGGAGGCCCGAGCCAGGACGCTTCTTCGTGAGGCGCGCCTTGGCGAGCCAGGCCCTCAGGGAGGAGGGGTGAGGGGGTGTGGCCTTCGGGGGTGGAGATCTGTAGGGCAAGGGCTTCGCGGGCGCGGGCTTCGCCGACAGGGTCGTCGCGGGCGTGCTCGGGGACACCATGCTCATACCTCGGCGAGGCGGAGGTTCTGCCAGTGCATGGTGCCGAGGCCGCGCTGATGGGCCATGTGGATGTAGGGGATCTCGTCGGCTTTGCGGCCGATGAGCTGGCAGCCGTAGGCGTCGGCGGCCACCTGGTCGGTCGTGGCGATGACCGTGTGCATGTCCCTCGCGTCCGCCACGTTGCCGCCTTGCGGGCCGTTGCGCAGGAGGACGCGCACCGCGTCGACGACGGTGAGGGTGGGCTGGAGGAAGGTGGCCAGGTCGGCGATGGAGGTGTCGATGTTCTGGTGCAGGCGGTTGCGCCTTCCTCCGAGCAAGCCGTACCAGTTCTTCATCGCCCCCGTGTACCGCGAGAGGTTGTGGTGCTTGGCGATGGGGACGTTGATCACCTTGTCGGCGTTGACGAGGGGCGTGTACACGGGCCAGTCGTCGAGGACCTCGCCCTTGAGGCGCATCTGGCGGAAGCGGTGGGCGCTCGGGAGGATGACGTCGGCGCCGACGTCGTAGGCGGCTTTCCAGATGCCCGAGCGCTGGAAGCAGCGGTTCGGTTCGTTGCAGGAGGCGTCGGTGACGATGACGCGCTTGGCGCCAGCGTCGTACGCGAGCCTCACCACCTCGGCGACGACCCTGGGGTTGGTGTTGGCAGCGTGGATGGGGGTGCGGTCCCAGCCGATGTTGGGTTTGACGACCACGATGTCGCCGCGCGAGATGAACCGCTGCATGCCGCCGAGGGCACCGACAGCCTTGCGCACGAGGTCTGCGGGGTCGCTCGCGAGGAGGCGAGGGTTCGCGGGATCGCCGCTGGGGGTGCCTCTGGCCACCACGAGCTGCGGGAGCTCGGGCGGGGCGTCGCGCTTGCGGTAGTCCCGGACCTGGGGGCCGTCGAGGGAGAGGCTCGCGGCTCCTCCCTGGTCCCAGCGCGCGCGGGCGAGGACCGCGGCGCTGCCGAGGACGAGGCCCGCCGCACCGAGGCGGCGCAGGATGTCTCGTCGGGAGAGGGCATCCATGACGTCTCCATGGTTAGCCTCGCAGCCGTGCGACAACAAGGCGCCGTTCCAGGGAGATTCCGTTCAGATCGTTCGCCGCTGGTGTGTGCTCGGCGTGCGGTTGGCGTGCGGCTGACGTGCGCTCGGCATGCGCTCGAGGTCAGGGGAGCGCGAGGGGATTGGGATCCTTGGGCAGGGTGTTCGATGGAGGTTCCGAGGGGGATGGCTCGGGGGGAGGCAGAGGAGGGGCAGGGCTCGCGGTGGTTTGAGGTGTGGTCGTCGTGCCAGTCGAGGGGAGGGACGCGGGAGAGACGCCCGTGGATGAGGGAGAGGGCGGCTGGTTGCGCTCTCGTTCGGCCGTCAGGGTTGCGCGCTCGGCATCGCAGGTTTTCTTCTCTTCCGTGAGGGTGGCGAGCTGGGTCGCGCGCTCCTCGGCGAGGGTGCGCGCCGTGTCCCTCTCGGCGACGAGCGCCGCGCGCTCCTGTTCCCAGGCGTCGCTCTGGCGATCCTGCTCTGCCGCGGCCGCCGTCGCCGCCTCCTCGGCCTCGTCCTCGCAAGCCTTGAGGCGGGTGGCGTGGAGGTTCTGGAGGTTCTGGATCTCGCGGAGCTGCTCGGCTGCCGTGCTGCTGCCGCTTCGCTCGAACGCGAGCATGGTCTGCTTGTGCTCTTGCCGGTCTTGCTCCCGCGCGCGCTGACAATCGGCGCCTCGCTGCTCGGCGATGCGGTGCGAGGCGACGCAGGTGTCGAGCTTGCTGAACGACTCCTGTCCGAGCCTCGTCGCGCGCTCCAGCTCGCCGGCGACGCGCAGGGTCTCGCGCTTGGAGAAGACGAGGAGGGCAGCCGCGGCGCCGATGAGAAGGAGGGCTCCAGCGGCGATGCGGAGCCGGGTGAGCGAGGTGCGTTGCCGCGCGAGGCGCGCTTCCTCCTTGCGTGCCGCTTCACGCTCGGGCTCCAGGAGGACCTCGAGTTCGTCGGCCATCTGGGACATGGAGGGACGCTGCGCGGAGTCGAGGGCAAGCCAGCGGCGGAACGCCTCTTCGAGCTGCTCGCGCGGGCGGCCGGTGAGATCGGGGAGGGAGCGCTCGGCGAGGGGCTTCTCGGCGCGGGTCTTCAGGGCCTCTTCGAGCTGGGGGCGGCTCCGGGCCTCCTCTCCGGGGAAGAAGGCGGGGCCCACCAGCGCGGTGAGCAGGGTGGCCGCGAGGCAGTACGTGTCCATCTTCTCGTCGAGCGTGACCGCGCCGGGGTAGGCGTTCAGGGCGTGGAGCTGCTCGGGAGAGGCGTAGAGGGCGGTGCCGGCGCAGAAGGTGGCCTCGCGCTCGGCGGCGACGCCGAGGTCGAGCAGCACGGGGTGGACCCTGCCGCTGAAGCGGGCGAGGAAGAGGTTGTCGGGCTTGACGTCCTGGTGGCGCAGGCCCGCGGCGTGCAGCGCTTCGAGGCCGCGCGCCACGGGCAGGAAGACCTCGTAAGCCTCACGCATGCCGAGCGGGCCACGCTTGAGCCGCTGTTCGAGGGTCTCGCCGTCGTACACGGACATGGTGAGCCACACGTAGTCGGCCGTCATGCCGTGGTCCTTGAGCTGCACCACGTTGGGGTGGCCCACGGTCGCGAGCATCACCAGCTCGCGCTCCACGTTGCGGCTGGCGTAGTGCGAGCGGGGCAGGAGCTTGAGCGCCACCTGATGCTCGGGGACGTCGATCCGCTGGGCGACGTAGACCTTGCCGAACATGCCCTGGCCGAGCAGGCGGATGAGCCGGTAGAGGCCGCCGACGAGGTGCCCCGACTCGGGGAGCACGGAAGGGCCGCGGGCAGAGGAGGAGGTGGGGCCGGAGCCCGAGCCCGAGCCGGAGCCCGAGGACTTCAGGGAGACGGTGGGATGCTCGATCCGGGCCGTCCCGCTCTCCACCTCGGACGCTTGCACCGTGTGGGCGAAGGCCTGAACCGTGGTGGTGCGGAAGGTCGAGTCCAGCGTCATACCAGGCGAGGCCGTTGGAAGGCGTGCAGTGCGCGGCGCGCGGGTGATGCCCACCCCGGGATCGGGGGGTGAGCGGGGGAGGCGGGACGGGCCACTGGCGGCGCGTGGCCAGCCTGCCCGACCAGCCTACCTGGAAGGGAGCGCGGCGGAGAAAGAACCCGCGAAAGTGACGGCGGGGCTGCGGTTTCTCACGTTCATGCCTGGTTCTTCAGGCTGCGATCTGCAATGAACGGGATGGCATGCCGAACGGGAGCGCTGGGCCGTTGGTGAGCAGGTCGGGGGACGCCGTACGACGCGCCCCCGTGCTAGCGTGAGAGCCTGATCCCAATTTCTTCCGAGGTGGGTCTGTGGACAGGGAGGCGATCCAGGAACGACGTGCACGAGAGCGCGTCGGTACCGTCCTCCGAGACAAGTGGACGCTCGAGCGGCTGATCGGGATCGGAGGGATGGCGTCGGTGTACGCCGCGCGGCACCGCAACGGAAAGCTGGGCGCCGTCAAGCTGCTCCACCTGGAGCTGGCGCACGACCAGGAATGGCGTGAGCGCTTCCTGCGCGAGGGGTACACGGCGAACACCATCAGTCACCCCGGGGTGGTGGCGGTGCTCGACGACGACGTGACCGACGAAGGGTCTGTCTTCCTGGTCATGGACCTGCTCGAAGGCGAGACGGCAGACGCGCGCATGGGCCGTGAGCCGACGAAGGTGCTGGACCCCGGCGAGGTGGTCCGGGTGGCGCTGGGTGTCCTCGACGTGCTCGTTGCGGCGCACGTAAAAGGGATCGTTCACCGCGATATCAAGCCCGAGAATGTGTTTCTGACCCGGGACGGGCAGGTGAAGGTGCTCGACTTCGGCATCGCTCGGCTGCGCGAGATGCCCGCGGGTACCAGCTCGGTCACGCGCACGGGAGCGACGATGGGCACGCCCGCGTACATGCCGCCGGAGCAGGCCCTCGGACACAATCACGAGATCGATGCCCGCACCGATCTCTGGGCGGTGGGCGCGACGATGTTCAGCCTGCTCACGGGGCGCTTCGTGCACGAGGCGGACACCGCGAACAAGCTGCTCCTCGCGGCGATGACCCGTGCGGCTCCGCCGGTCCTCACGCACCGTCCGGACGTCTCCGCAGGCCTCGCAGCCATCGTGGATCAGGCGCTGGCCTTCGAGCGAAAGGACAGGTTTCAGAGCGCGGAGGAGATGCGCGAAGCGCTGCGCACGCTCCTCGCATCCGGAGAAGGGGCGCTCTTCGGGCCGTCCGACGGCGGAGCCGCGGGGAAGCAAGCCGTGCGGATCACGGTGCCAGTTACCTCCCGCTTGCCGGCATCGGCGCTGGGTCGCACGGCGACTTTCAACGCGACGACGGCCGTGCAGGAGCCGGTGGATGTCCGGCAACTGCGCCCTGGGCCGTCTGTGCGTGCAGGCGTTGCGCTGGTCGGGACTGTGGTGGCGGGGATCGCGCTCGTCGCGATGTTGCGGGGGCGCTCTGCTCCGGACGGGGAACCGGCGTCGGCGGACACCGTCACCACCCAGCCCGCGGCCGCATCGCTGGGGGGGCCCGCTCCCGCGCCGTCTGCGTCGTCCTCTGTGTCGTCGTGGGTCGCCCCGCCCACCCCTGTGCCAGGTGAGCCCACGCCCGTCATGGGTGAGCCGTCTCCGTCCGCCGCGACGCACGCTCCGGTGGCGTCCTCCTCGCCTCCGGTCGGATCGGTGGGAGGATCCCCTGCGGGGTCGGTGAGGAGCACGCCCAGCACGGCGCGGACCTCGACCGGGAAGCCCCCGGTGACGTCGGCTGCCAAGAAGCAGCAGGATCTGATGAACAAGTGGTGAGGCGTTGATGCGTGCTTCGAACCGTGCCGTGCTGTGGGCCGCCACGGCCGCCGTCGTGTCGCTGGTGCGGATGCCTGTCGCGCTGGCAGAGGAGAGCACCGAGGCCGCCGCGCAGCGCCTCTTTCTCGAAGGGCGCAGCGCGACCGAGCGTGGAGATCGGGCGACGGCGTGCGCAAAGTTCGCGGAGAGCCTCAAGCTGCTGCGCCGTGCCGGGACGCTCATGAACCTTGCCCAGTGCGAGGAGGACGCAGGGCGGCTCAGTGGCGCCCTGGACTACTGGAACCAGAGCGTGGCGCTGCTCGAAGCGACCGATGACCGGATGGCGCTTGCCAAGCAGCGGAGGGCAGCCCTCGAGGCGCGCGTCCCTCGCCTGGCGATCCGGCTCCAGGCGGGGACGCCGGCAGAGAACGAGGTCCGCGTGGACGGGACCCCGCTCGCCGCCGGGGAGATCGGGGTTTCGCGGTGGATGGAGCCCGGTAAGCACGAGGTGGTCTTCACGGTGGAGGGACATCCGGAGCAGCGGCTGTCGGTGGTGCTCGCGGAGGGGGAGAGCAGGGAAGTGCTGCTGCAGGTGGGCGGCGTCGCCGATCCGCAGCACTGGCGGGGAGCCGACGGCGCATCCAGGGCGGCGCCGTCGGGCACGGGCGGGGCGGGTGAGACGGGCGGACGACGCACGCTGGGGTTCGTGATCGGCGGGGTCGGGCTCGCCGGTGCCGTGGCCGCAGGCGTCACGGGGGGCCTGATCATGGGGCGCGATGGAGACATCGAGGCGGCGTGCGCGGGCGGGTGCACGCCCGCGGGGCGAGAGCTGATCGAGGGCTCGAACACGCTCCTCGTCATGAACGGGATCTCCTGGGGGGTCGCCGCCGTGGGGCTCGGGGTGGGCGGGTGGCTCGTGCTGACGGGGGGCAAGGACAGCGCCACGACGACGGCGGTCCAGGTGCTCCCGCTGCCTGGCGGTGCTGCGCTGGCGCTGAAGGGGTCGTTCTGATGCGCGCCGCAGCTCTCCCGGGCGTCGTGGCGCTCATGCTCGCGGGTGGGTGCGCCGTCGTCTATGGCTACGGTGACTACGAGGATCGGCAGCCTGGAGGGGAGGGGACGTGCACCTCGGCAGAGAGCTGCCCGCCGTCGACCGAGTGCGGTCAGTGGCGCTGTGAGGCCGGGAGTTGCCAGGTCGACGGGGCCGCCAGCGCGGGCATCCGTGTCGCCGCGCAGGTGGTCGGAGACTGCAAACGACTGCAGTGCGACGGGGCGGGGCGGGCCGTCGCCATCCCGGATCTGGACGACCTGCCGGAAGATGGCGAGGAGTGTACGAAGGACTCCTGCACGTTCAGCGGGCCGGTCCATGAGCCGCTGGAAGACGGCAAGACGTGCGGCGCGATGGGTCCACTCGCGTGCGAGGGCGGTGTCTGCAAGGGGTGCTCCAGCTCTCTCCAGTGCGGGTCCACGTTCTGCGTGCTCAGGACCTGCAGGATGGCGACTGGCGAGTGTCTCGTCACTCCCGTCGCCGAAGGAACCTCGTGCAGCCCGGAGGGGACGGCATCGTGCGAGGGCGATGCGATCTACGAGGGAAGACAGTGTGACGGCGCGGGGGCCTGTCGACGGGTCGTCAAGCAGTCGTGCTTTCCTCATGCATGCGCGGGCAACGTCTGCGGCGATGGCTGCAGCGGCCACGGAGACTGTGCTGCGGGGGCCTCCTGTGTCGACGAGGCGTGTGTGGATTGCGTGTCCTGCGGCGAGTGGGCGGCCATCTTGCTGAGCGGAGGCACCGCGGCGCCGACGTGCCCGGGAAGCGACAAGAAGGCGGAGGCGCTGAACAAGTGCATCTGCGAGAAGTGCAGCGAGGCCTGCGCGGTCCTCTGTGGCTCCGGTGGGTCGGATGATCCGGAGGCCTGTGGCGCGTGCGTCGACACTCAGTGCTCCGGCGAGCAGAACGGATGCGCCACGGACGTGGGCCACTGACGCCGCAGAGACGGGCGTGAGTGGCGCGAGGATGCAGGCGAGCGATGCCTTGGCGGCAACCGTGGCCTTCTGCTCGTGCATTTCCTGCACTGCGACCGCCTCGGAGGAGAGCCAGTCGCGGCTCCGGTGAGCGCGGAAGTCGTTCACGGGGGCCGGCCGCGACCATGGTTATTTCCCTATGCATCTGCGCTTCCGGGCCCTCCTCGCATCGACCTCGGAAAGTTGCCCTGGTCCGCTCTCTGCTTGCATGGTCGCGCAGGGCTCGTTGCAGGCGGGCTCCTGGAGTCGTCCGGAGGAGTGATGTGGACCTATCTCTCTCGCCTTGAGCGGTGCCTGACTCTCGTGGGGCTCTCGGCCCTGCTGGGAGGATGTGCATCGCTGGGAGGAGGTGCCCTCCCCGAGATGGGCCGCGCGCGGACAGCACTGCGGGCCGCGGAGGAAGCAGGGGCCTCGGCAGAGCCTGCCGCACAGATGTACGTGGCGCTCGCGCAGGAGCACCTGGAGCGCGCCAGCGGGCGGCTCGCTGTCGGGGATCGTGCAGGCGCCGTGGGGCTGGCACGGCGGGCGGAACTCGACGCCGAGGTCGCCTTGCTCGCAGCCCGGGAAACAGGGCTGCGGGACGCGGTGCACCGCACCCTCGATGACACCGGTCAGATCTCGGACGAGGCCGCAAAGATCAACGAGGTTGCGCGGAGGAGGGCAGGGCGATGAGAGGCGTGCTTGTCGCAGTGATGCTGGTCGTGGGGCTCACGGGGTGCGCAGGTCAGGCGCAGACGGGTAGCCGTCAGGATCACGCCGTGGCGCGCGCAAGGGCGGCGATGGACGAGGCCTGGGCGGAGCCGTATGCGTCGAGCGCTCCGGGAGCGTTTGCAGCCGCGAGTCAGGCCCTCGAAGTCGCCGAGAGCCTGGCTCGCACCCAGCCGGGAAGTCAGGCCGCGGCCGACGCGATCTACATCGCCGAGCGGATGGCGGAGCGTGCGCGGCTCGAAGCCCGGTGCGCTGCGGCGCGGGAGGCGCTCGACGCCGCGCGGGTGCAGCACGCGCAGGCTGCGCGATCCCTGGAGGAAGCGCAGTCCAGGTTGCCACGGGCGATCGGTGCGCTAGACATTCCTGGAGACGGGGCGCCCGCATCGGCCACTGTGCCGGGGGAATCGCATGTGCCGGGCTGGAGAACGGGAACCGCCTGGCCGACGGACGTGAAGGAGAGAGCCACGGTCGCGGATCTGCCGGAAGAAGACTGACAATCTCCACCGAGGCGCCAGGTTTTGATCCAGGATGCCGCGAAGGCGTCAAGGAGCGACGTCACTCAACAGCGAGGTGAGCGCGATGGCGGAAGCTACACAGCAGGTGATCCTGGTCCCCGTGGACTTCGAATCCGCATCCCTGAAGGCGATCCACAAGGCGAAGGAGCTGGGGGCAAGGACGGGGGCGGAGGTCGTGCTGCTCCACGTCTACCAGCTCCCGGTCTACACCTATCCTGGCCTCGAACCGACGCTGATGCCGGGATTCCACACGGAGGTTTCGGCCGCAGCATCTCGCGCGCTCGAGCAGCTCGCCTCCCAGTCGGGCGGCCTCCGGAGCTTGCTGCGCGAGGGAGACGCGGCGAACGAGATCATCGCTGCTGCGGAGGAGGTCAGGCCGGCGATGATCGTCATGGGGACCCATGGACGCAAAGGCGTGGCTCACCTGTTCCTCGGCAGTGTGGCCGAGAAGGTGATCCGCAAATCCGAGACGCCGGTGCTCACGGTGCGCTCGTCCGAGCCTTCTTCCTGAAGGTTCCCACCGGGGGGCGTCGGTCAGCTCCGAGCGCTCCCCCCCAGCGGCCTCTCATGCCCGAGATCTCCGCGCGTGACCTGCTGCTCCTGCCGAACCTGATCAGCTACACCCGGCTGCCGCTCGGTGCGCTGTTTCCTCTCGTCGCGGACCGGCCGCTGCCAGCGCTGGCCGTGCTGGCGCTCGCAGGCTTCACCGACATGCTGGACGGGTGGGTGGCGCGGGGTTCGAAGCACGCGACGGCGACGGGAGCGGTGATCGATCCGATCTGCGACAAGCTGTTCGCCATGGCCGTGGTGGTGACCCTGGTCGTGCAGGAGCGGATCCCGCTCTGGGGCATCGTGGCGCTGTGCACCCGGGAGGTGCTCCAGCTCCCCCTGGTGCTCTGGATAGGCCTCTCGCCACGGTTTCGTGGCGCGCGCTTCGCCATCGCTCGCGCGAACATTCCAGGCAAGGCGGCGACGGTCTTGCAGTTCGCTGCGGTGCTCGCGGCGATCGCGTGGCCGCCAGCGCTGACAGCCTCGCTCTGGGCCGCGGCGGTGGCCGGGGTGGGGTCTGGCGTGTCCTACTGGATCCGGCAGATCCGCCACGGTCGTGGCGCGACCGCCGGGTGACGGGGGCGCTGCCCGGGGCACAGCGGGGCTGAAGAGGTGTAAGGTGGCACGGAGGCGGGCGTTCTCCGGCGCGACACCCTCCCCAAGGACGCATGCGCACCCTTCTTTTCGCCCAGACATTGCTCCTTTGCATCGGGGGGCTCGGTTGCAGCGGTGGCTTTCACGAAGCCCGCGTGACAACCGCCAGCGCCCCCGCCCCATCTCCCTCCGCAGAGAGCGTCGGTGGGCCCGTCGCGATGGAGGCAGGTGATCTGGGGCGCTCCTGGTCGCTCCTTGATGAGGACGCCGGAGGGCGCGCCGAGATGCAGGAGCTCGCGAAGCAGGCGCCCCCTCCTCCGCCACCACCGGCGAGCGGTAAGGGCTCGGGCGGCAAGGGAGACGCACCGACGGCGCAGGCCGTTGCCGTACGCGCGCCGCTGCTCGTCTACACGGCGACGGTGATGATGTCGGTCTTCGAGGTGAAGGCGTCGCTGGATCGCGTCGAGGCGATCGGGCGCGATCTCGGAGGCTTCCTGGCGAAGCGTGATGATCAGACGATCACCCTCCGGGTACCGGTGGGGAGCTTCGACGAGGCCATGCGTCGGCTGGAGGATGCCGGGGACATGGTGCATCGGAACGTTCAGGTGGAGGACGTGACCGAAGAGTTCATCGACGCCGAGGTGCGGCTCCGCAACGCGCGTGCTGTCCGAGACCGCGTGGAGAAGCTGCTCGACAGGGCGGCGAAGGTGGAAGAGTCGCTGGTCCTGGAGACGGAACTCGGCCGCGTCTCCGCGGACATCGAGCGGCTGGAAGGGCGGCTGAAGCTCCTGCGCGACAAGGCGACGTTCTCCACGATCCGTGTGAGCTTTCAACCCCGTCCGCGGGAGAGCATCGATCCCTCGGGACCCAGGCTCCCCATCCCGTGGCTGAACCAGCTTGGTCTTTCGAGGCTGCTGTCCCTGTAGGTGAGGCGCTGCTCATGCTTCCTTCGAAGATCCTGATCTCTGTCTCGGTGCTCGCCGGAGCCGTGCTCGGCTGCGGTCTTCCGTACACCCCGGCGACGCCGCCCGGTTTCGTCTTGCTCGACGATCGCTACGAGAGTGACGAGGTCCGCGCCACCACGGCGGAGGGCGTGGTGCTCGGCGTACGCGCTCAGGACAACGATCCCAAGGGCGACCTCGCGTTCTGGGCCAAGGTCCTGGAGAACAGGATGCGCGACACGGGAGGCTATGCGCTCATCGAGAAGCGCAACGTGAAGTGCCGGAACGGGCTCTCGGGGGTTCAGCTTCGGTTCGGGCACGACGAGGGCCGGACACCGCACCTGTACTATCTGACGATCTTCGTGGACGACGACCACGTCTTCCTGCTCGAAGCAGGTGGGACGAAGGATGAGGTGACGCGTCAAGAAGCGCAGATCGACTGGTCGGTGAGGAACTTCCTGCCCGACTGAGGCAGCGGCGTGTCCGCATTTCTGCACGTGAAGCGGCGCGGCTTGCCCGCGCAAGCCCCCTTTGCTACCTGGCGAGCGTGCTTTTTCGCCTGTTGCGCTCGCCCCTGCTGGCCTCCGTGGCGCTCTGCGCGCTCATGGTGTTCACCCCCGAGGGAGCACAGGCTCATGGTGGGGACGAGCGCCCACTGACGCAGATCCCTCCTGCGCCACGCGGCACCGATGGGGCGAAGGCCGAGGACTTGCTCCGCGAGCTGGCTACCCGGCCTGCTGCAGCCCAGCGCGTCGTCGCGGAGCCCATCGAGCACGCGCGGCGCGCCCTCGCACGGGCGCACGGTGCCCGGGCAGCCGGTGATCAGACCCATGCTCATCAACTCCACGGGCTGGCGCTGGAGTGGGCGGAGACGGCGCGAGACCTCCTGCGCGCTGCCGAGGCGGAGAAGACGATGCAGGACGCTGCGCAGCAAGCGCGCGAGGTGACGACGAAGCTCGAACGGGCGCGCGTGCTCCTCGCGGAGACACAGGCACGGCTGGCGCGCGCCACCACGGAGCTTGAGCGCGTGGAGGCGGCTGCGCGTGAGGCATCGCAGGCGGCTGCCGCCAGCGAGGCGGCGCGGATCGAGGCGAGCCGGAAGGGCAACGCGAAGGCGGGGACCACGGGCAAGGCCGGGGGCCCGAAGGGAGCGACGAAGCAGGGAGCGGCCGGGAAGGAAACCAGCAAGCCGGCAGCGAAGGGAGGAGGACGATGAAGGCGCAGCTCTTCGGAGTGGCCTTCTCGGCGACGCTGCTCGCGGCATGCGCGCCCATTCCGCCCCCCTCGGTGCTGGGAGAGGTCGAGCAGGTGCGTCGCGGCGCTGCTGCACAGGATGCGAGGCGGTACGCGCCCACCGCGTTCGCACACGCGGAGAAGCTCCGGGTCGATGCGCGCAGGGCTCACGAGGAAGAGGACCCGGCCGGCGCTCAGATCCTCGGAGAGCAGGCCCTTGCGGCGTACACGCGGGCGCACGTGCTCTCACGGCTGGCACACGCCGATGAGGTGCAGGCCGATGCGCGTGAGACGCGCGCGACCTCGCAGGCGGAACTCGCGCGCGTCGAGGCCGATCAGGTGCGCGCCGCCGCAGAGCTCGACGCGGTCGAGATGAAGGTCAAGGTCGCGCGCGAAGCGCAGGCCGTCATGCCCTCGGGCAAGGCTGATCCCGAGCGAGAGAAGGCGCGCGTCGAGGCGGCGAAGTCCCTCGCACTGCAGGCACGCACGCTGTGCGCAGGCGCGCGTCTCCTGCTCGGGAATGCAGGGCCGGGCACGGAGCCCGCTGCAGGCGCAGGGGGGGCTGGACAAGCGGCTCTGGCAGCAGGGAGCCGCGGGGCAGGCACGCCTGCAGCACCGAGAGGAGGCCTTCCCGCCGCTGTCACCTCCGACCTCACCGCCCAGGTAGCTGAGGCGAGTGCTGCGGTGGACAAGCTCGATGCCGCGCTCATGGCGGCTGCAAGCGCCTCGCCCATCGACGAGGCCTCCCGCGTGCGCGCGCGCTGTCTCAAGGTGCTCACGGCGGTCCGGCAGGCCGGCATGCCTGTCGCCGCGGGGCCCGGTGGAGGGGACGTGCTCCTGAAGGAGATCGCGGCGGCGCCCGGGTGGGATCCCATCCGGGACGACCGGGGGGTGGTGGTGACGCTGCGAGGGCTCTTCGGCAAGGACGCTTCCCTGACGCCAGCGGGAGAGAAGCGGCTCCAGGAGCTGGCCCGCTTCGCGGTGTCGCACCCTGAATTTCCGCTGACAGCGGTCCTGCATGCTGACCGCGAGCCCTCCCCGAAGGAGCAGGCCACCTGGAAAGCGCGGGCTGATGCGCTGGTGCGCGTCCTCGGTGCCGCGCAGGTGCAGCACGTGGAGACGGTGCTCGCCGGCGCCCGCGTGCCCGTCGCCGATCCCACGGGCCCCACCCGCAGCCGCAACGCGCGGGTCGAGATCGTGTTCGTCAGCCCTCGCCTTTTTTGAACCGAGATGCTCCTGCGCGCAGGAACATCCCGCCACTCCGAGCGTCCGAGGTCACCATGAAGCCGACCCACCGCACTGTCCGATCCTATCGGTCCGCAGGATGCCGCCCGCCCTGGAGCGCGATGAACTTCCTGCTCCTGACCACTGCCCTGTGCGCCCTGCTCCTCGGAGGCTGCAACGAGGATGGCAAGGTGGCGCAGCAGTACGCCACTGACATCACCGCGAAGATGGCGCCAATCCTGCGGACCGACGTGGAGCAGGTGCGGCGTGGACTCCCCAGCGGAGCGAAGAAGGTAGGCGAGATGGTCGACACCGACCCTGGGGCCGACCTGGTGGGACTCCGCAAAGCGCTCGAATCGGCGCGGGCCTCGGACAAGGATCTGCAGGTCGCCAAGGTCACCTTCTTCTCGTTCGCCGATCCAGCCGGCATGATCCTCCGCAGCGAGGCGGATCCCGACCTGCTCGCCAACAAGTCGGTGGCTGCCACCTTTCCCGAGCTGAAGAAAGCGGTCGAGCCGGGGTCGGGTTTGGTGGAGGTCTTCGGCCAGATGCAGGAGATGCGCGGTGTGCGCAACGGCCCGGACGAGCAGTGGGTGGTGGCATATCCGGTGAAAGCCGCGGATGGCCAGGCCAAGGGGATGCTGGTGGCGGGATGGTCGTTTCGCGCCTACGCCTACCGACTCCAGGAAGCGGCGAGGCGGGAAGCGGTGACCATCGCCGAGCGCGACAAGCTGAAGCTGGCTCCCCTCCTGTACGCCTTCGTCTTCAAGGGGCCCAAGGTCTACGCTCAAGCAGTGACGCCGGACGTCAACACGGAGGCGGTCGAGAAGCTGGATCCGGTGGGTAAGACGGCCTCGGGACCGTGGAGCGGGACGATGGAACTCACCGGCCGGACCTTCGGCGCCGCAGCCCTGCGCGTCCCCGAGCTCGCTCCGGACGCTGGCGTGGTGGTCCTGGCGTCGCCGATCTGAGCAGGTGAGCCTTGGTGCCTGAAGGCAGCTCTGCGGTCGTGCGCGACCCCGGCGTGCGGCGTCGTCACCGTCGTCGCCGCGTCTGGCTCTTCGTGGCTGCCATCGCGCTGCTCTTGCTCCTGGACCAGCTTGGCGTCCGGCGCCTCTCCGGTGCGGATGTTCCTCCGGGCGACCCGCTGGCCCCGACGATGCGCGCGCACGTCGAGCATCTGGCGTCGCCCGCTCTGGGAGGCCGCGTGCCGGGGACGAAAGGCAACGAGGATGCCGCGCGCTACATCGCTCAGCAGCTCGAGACCCTGGGCGTGCCACCACTACCTTCGGTGGGCAGTTACTTCATGCCCATCCCGACCACGCGCAGCGGCGAGACCCTCGGGGACAACGTGCTCGGCTGGGTGCCGGGCTCCGACCCGACCTCGACCGAGGCGCTCCTCGTGGGAGCGCACTTCGATCACCTCGGGAACACCGAGGATGGACTGGTCCTCGGCGCCGACGACAACGCTGCTGCCGTGGCGGTGCTGCTGGCGGCGGCGCCTGCCGTCCGCGCACTGAGGCTGAGTCACCCGGTGATCTTCGCCTTTTTCAACACGGAAGAAGCACCCTGGTTCGGCTTGCCCACGCAGGGATCGGTGCGCTTCGCCGACGCACCCCCGCGCGAGGTCGGCGCGCTCTCGTCGCTCCGGCTGGCTGTCATTCTGGATCTGGTGGGCGGAGTGGTCTGGCGCTCCTCTGCCGACACCCTGTTTGCCTGCGGCGCGGAGAAGACCTCAGGGCTCGGCGCGCTGGTGGATGGGACCCACGAAGAGGGGCTTTCGGTCCGGCGCATGGGACTCCACCTCGTGGAGAACCTGCCAGGATACCGGCCGCAGCCCGTCTCGGATTACGACGTCTTCCGCGACCGGCAGGTGCCGTTCCTGTTCCTGTCCAGCGGTCGTACCCCGCGCTACCACAAGCCCTCCGACTTGCCGGACACACTCCATTACGACCGCATGGCCCGCACCGCCCGCTGGATCGCCTCTCTGCTCGCCAGCGTGGATGGCCAGCAGGCACCCCTCCGGTTCACCCCTGCAGGCGCCGATCTCCCGACCGACGCCGAGACCATGCACTGGGCCATGGATGCGGCGGCGACGCCCTGGCGCTCCATCCCGGGTACGGGCCCCATCTCTGCAGCGCGGCTGCTCGGGGATCGCGCACGCGTGAAGGCCCTGCTGGAACCAGGTCACACCTTCACCTCCGAAGATGAGCTCTCGCTGGAGCGCGCCAGCTTCCGGCTACAGTGCTTGCTCTACAGCTTCCCCGTATGCTTCACGTTCTGACGGGCACCCCTTGATCGGCGCCGCGCCTCTTCATTCCGTGGGGGATGGAACCCATGCTACCGTGAGCTACGCGTCGGCACTGCCGCCGGTCGCCACGGAACATGCCTGCCTCGATTGATCAGCTTCTGAAGGTTTGCCGTGAGGTCCTTGCGCCGCTCGTGAAGGCCGATGGAGGCGAGCTTTACATCGTCGCCGTCGAACCTGATCACCTGACGCTGCACCTCGCGGGGTCTTACTCGGGTTGTCCTGGCGTGACCCTCACCACGCGCGGCGTGATCGAGCCCGCGGTGCTGGCCGTTGCGCCTTCGGCGAAGGTGGTGGTGACCAGCGGTGCCAGGGTGCCCGAAGGCGCTTCCCTGATCTCGTGAGCGCACAGGACGCCCCTTCGCAATGATGCCTAGCGAGCGCGGACGCTTGCGCGGGCGCGGGCCGTCGTTGTGTGCGTGAACGAGGGGACGTCATACCGGGCGCTGCTCGCTGCATGAGGGCAGCGCCCGGAAGAGCCGTCGTGGCTACTTCTTCTTGTTCTTGTCGTCCTGCTTCGGGGGCGGCTCAGGCTCGCCCTTGCGAACCGCCGCGGCGACCGCGGGATCGATGCCGCTGTCATCCGTGGCCTTGTTCGACCTCAAGGCGTCGAGGTTCCCGAGCGTGGCGTTGTCCTCGAGGATGATCGCCATCTCGGTGTCCCCCCGCTGGACGGCCCGGAGGTGCGTCGACGCATCCTTCCAGTCCACCTCGGTGTTCTCGCGGCCGTTGTCGGGGTCGGCCTGGAGCACGCGACCAGGGACGCCGTAGAGGGTGACCAGCCTGGAGAGGGCTTCCGTGAACGTCGCGCCGCTCTTGCTGCCTTGCCCGAGGGTGCGCTCGTCGATGATCTTCCAGAGGCGCTTCTTGATGAAGAAGAAGTAGGTCTTCGTGGTGCCACGCTCGTAGGTGAGCATCGCCTCGCCGTTGTTGTAGGTGTACTCGCCCTTGAGGGGAGTGCGGTCGATGCTCGTGGGTGTCGTACCGAAGTCGACGCGGCGCTGCAGGAACTCGAACTTATCCTGCGCGATCTTGGCTTCGAGGCGCTCCTGCTGGGGGCCCGTGGGCGTCTTCTTGAACTCCTCCGCGTAGGACTCCTCGATCACCTTGTTGATGACGGAGGCGACCTGCGCGTAGTCCATGCCCCAGGCGATGGCCTTGCCCTTGGGATCACGCACCCGAGGGATGAGGACGATGCCCTTGTTCGTCACGGGGGGCGTGGTCGCAGCCGGAGGCGCCTGCTCTGCCTTGCCGGCCTTCTTGCCCTGCGCCTCGGCAACCGTGGTGCCCGTCATTGCACCAAGCGCCAGCCCGGCGGCCAGCGTTGCTCCAAGGAGCCTCTTCGCTTTCATGTGCTGCTTTCTCCGGCCCGCGCGGGGCATGTCAAGCTCTGGACTCCGGCCCGTTGGGGTCTGCGAGCCGTCTCCCGAGGCTATCATCGGCCCCCCGCGCTGACAAACCGTGGTCGACATGCTACCGACCCCGACCGAGTCCATGATCCGCGCGCCCGCACCGCTCGTTGCCGCCCTGGCAGTTGCCCTCCTCGTAGGCGGGAGCGCGGCGTGTGGCGCCTCAGAGCCCCCTCCCCGCGCGGCAGGCAGCGAGCGCGCCCTGGCTCCCTACGACGCCTGGGCCCGGCAGGTTTTCGACGACAACATCGAGCCTGCTGCCGTCGGGCTCACGCTCGAGAACAGCTCACCGAGGGGCGACCGGCTTCTTCGTGAGCGCGCCTTGAAGGCCGACGTGGTGGCCCGCGTGCGCATCAACACCGTGACGGTCGACTCGGTCGGCGACCAGAGCATCTACCACCTCGGAATTCAGATCGGCTATCCTCCGCTCGCCACCCCCAAGGTGGACGATCGAGCGTTCGAGCTGCTCATCCGGCCGACGAGCCTCGCTTACGGCATCGCCAAAGCGTTTGATTCGAGGCTCCGAGGCCTTACCTTCATCGGGTTCATCCGTCACTTCGTCGAGGAGACCGGCGAGCCTGGAATTCACTGGCACCTGTCACCCGACACAGCCGAGGTCGCCGCCATCGTGCGCGAGGCTGTCGCCTTGGGGGAGCTTTCTGCACCGTGAGCAACGTCAGCATCAAGACGGTCAAAGAGGTCGAGGGACTGCGCATCGCGGGCCAGATGGCCGCGGAGACGCTCCTCGCCGTCGGCGACATGATTCGCCCCGGCATGACCACCGACGAGATCAACACCTTCGTCCACGAGGACACGCTCCGGCGGGGCGGCTACCCAGCGCCGCTCAACTACCATGGGTTCCCGAAGAGCGTGTGCACCTCCATCAACGAGGTGGTGTGCCACGGCATCCCTGGGAACCAGGTGCTCGAGCTGGGTGACATCATCAACGTCGACGTCACCACCATCTACAACGGCTTCTACGGGGACACGTCGGCGACCTTCTTCATCGGTGAGCCCTCGCCGGAGGCCAAGCTCGTGACCGAGGTGGCGCGGCGCAGCCTCCAGCTCGGCATCGCGCAGGTGCGGGACGGCGCACGGCTCGGTGACATCGGCGCCGCCATCCAGGAGTTCGCGGAGGGGCAGGGGTGCTCGGTCGTGCGCGCGTTCGTGGGGCACGGCATCGGTCGCCGCTTCCACGAGCCGCCGCAGGTCTCGCACGTCGGCAAGTGGGGCTCCGGGCTGCGTCTCCGCGCGGGGATGGTCTTCACCATCGAGCCGATGATCAACATCGGGACGCACGAGGTGGAGGTCCTGGAAGACAAGTGGACCGCGGTGACCGCCGACGGCTCGCTGTCCGCGCAGTTCGAGCATACGCTCGTCGTCACCAAGACAGGCTGCGAGGTGCTCACGCGCCGGTCCCGGTCGCTCGAGAAGAGCGAGATCTTCCCCGATCCGTTCGAGCTACAGGCTGTCCAGGCCGTCTAGCGGTCCTTCCACGACGTGCGTGGCTGCGCGTCGCATTGCGTGCTCGCGCGCCGGTGTGCCAGCGGGAGCGCTCCGTCCGGCCGCGAAGGCGCGCGCCGAGGCCCATCACATCCCCTCGACCGCAGGCGCATGGGAGGGTAAAGCGGGCGTATGGCTCTGGATGAGGACGAGCGCAGCCGGATCGCGCCCTACGTATCGAGCTTGACCGCTGACGTCTTCGCTCTCTCGGGATTGCCCGAAGAGGTCATCGCCGTGCTCTTCGCGTACTACTCGCGGAGCCGGGACGATCTCCGGACCAACCTGGCCCGCCTCTTGATGGACCAGGATCTCGACGTGACGGACACCCCGCGGCACGCCTTCGGCCTCGCCTCCGAGAAGGCGCGCACCTTCCACGAGAAGTGGGTCGTGGGGTACGGCCACGCCTCCGTCGCCGAGCACGCGGTGGTCCACCTGGCCGTCGAGAACATCAGCATCATCGCCTCCAAGGCGATCGAGGATCTGCGCCTCGCTTCCTACACCGAGAAGAGCACTCGGTACGTCGTCTTCGATCAGTCCTCGTTCGTGGATCTGCCGGAGCTGCCGGAGGCCACGCGCGAACGCTACCAGGATGCCTGCCGCCGCCTGTTCTCGACGTACCTCACCCTCATTCCCAAGGTATCCGAGGCGTTGCGGACGCGCACCCCGCGGGCGGAGGGCACGTCGGAGGCCTCCTACAACGCCGTGATCCGCGCTCAGGCATGCGACCTTCTCCGCGGCCTCTTGCCGGCGAGCACCCGCACCAACCTGGGGATCACCGCGAACGCGCGCGTGCTCGAAATGCTCCTCAGCAAGCTGCTCTCCAGCCCCCTCGCGGAGGTGCGCCGCATCGGCACGGAGATGCGGACCGCCGCGCTCTCGGTGGCGCCCACACTCGTGAAGTACGCGGCCACGAGCGAGCACCGGCAGCTTCTCCCGGAGACCGTCGCCGGGTCCCTGCGGCGCGTGTACACCCCGCCCGACGAGGGCCTCAACGCCACCATGGTGGTGAGCCAGCCGGTGCGGCTCGTGCGCCATGACAAGGACGCGCTCGAACGCATCGCGCTGGCGCTGTCGTACGAAGCGAGCCAGCCCGGACTGCATGCCTTCGCCGTGATGGAGGCGCTCCGCAACACCTCGCAGACCGATCTCGCCTCCGTGGTCGCCTCGTCGTGCGCGCGACGCGGCCCCTACGAAGCCCCGCCGCGCGGCTTCGAGGCATCCACGATGACCTTCGAGCTCATGCTCGACTTCGGGGCCTGGAGGGATCTCCAGCGCCACCGGATGCTCACCCCTGCCGTGCAGCGCCTGAGCTGCCGGCTGGGCTTCGAGACCCCCATCGAACTCGGAGAGCTGGGCTGCGGAGAGACCTTCCACCTCGCCCTGCTGAATGCTCAGGAAGCCTGGGAGTTTCTTGAGAAGGACCACCCTCTCGAAGCGCAGTACGCCGTGCCTCTCGGCTACCGGATCCGGGCCCTGTGGACGCTCAACTTGCGGGAGCTGTTCCACATCATCGAGCTCCGCTCGGCGAAGCAGGGCCACGCGAGCTACCGGCGCATCGCTCAGGGGCTGTACCGGACCGCGATCTCGGTGCACCCGTGGCTCAAGGATCTCATCCGCGTCGACCTCAACGACTACGCCCTGGCGCGCGGCTGATCCCGCCGACAGGCCCCTGATCCAGGGTACGCAGGACTAGCCGCGCCGCGTGGCGAGGTCGGCGGTCCAGATCTCATCGAGTGCCGGCCGCGACCAGCGCGCGCCACTCTCGGGCACGTCGTCGCGGGGCATCGCAGCGCGCTCGACCGTCGGGAGCGGCGCGCGAAGGGCGCCCGGTGGCCCTCCAGGTGTCGCGCCTGGCATCGCCGCGTCGGCGTCGCCCAGCTCCGCAGAGAGCGGCAGGAGCTGGGCCTGACCTGGCGAAGACCCGGCAGGCTCACCGACCTCGAGGCGCAGCAGGTGCGCCGAGCCATCTCCCAGCGCCACCAGGACATGGCATGTCCGTTCGCTCTCGCCGGCCGGAGCAGGCGCGACCTCGATGTGCGCCACCTCGGCACTGCCCACCGTGAGTTCCGCGCTCGGCTCCAGCGACGTACACCCCGCCTCGCCGACCTTGCTGCAAGCACGCAGCCCCTCTGCGTCCCACAGCACCACCTGACCTTCCGCCGTCCCCAGGATCACATGACGCCTCCCGCCGAGATCGGCGGTCGCCGCGCACACGGCCCGCGTACCCAGGGGCGACAACCGCAGGAGCCGTCCTCCCTCCGCATCGTAGAGCGACGCTTCTCTGGGCCCCGCGAAGAGCAGCGCTGGGGCCACCTGACGATCCAGGGCTGCCACCGCGACCCGCCCTGCCCACCCTCCTGCACGGGCGGGCTCGGTGAAGCGCAGCAACTCGGCCATCCCGCGTCCTCGCAGCGCGCTCCCGGGCAGCTTCACCAGCTCCCCCATCGCCGTCAGGCCGAAGAGCCCTCCCGCCACGGGCAACAGCGCGCGCACGAAGCTGCGCGCGGGTACCAGGAGCCGCCGCACCCAGGCTCCCCCCCGCGCGAAGCGCACCACGAACAGCGCCCGGCGCCGCGTCGCCGCGACCACGCCCCGTGCCGCGCGCCCGCCCCACGAAGCGATGGCCGTGATCTCGTCGAGCGCGCTCCCGCTCCCCGGAGGACTCGGCGGCTCACCGGCACGGAGCGGCCGGGGCTCCCCCGAGCGCGCCCACCACCCTTCCAGGTGCACGCGCCACACCTCCTCGACGTGCCCGGCCTGATCGGACACGCAGTGGAGCACCCCGAGCCCCGTCCCCATGAGCAGCAGCGACCCGGCCCCCGCGCGTGCCGGATGCACGTGCTGCAGCGCGCTGATCCCCCCGTCGAAGGCGGGTCCCCTCAGGAAGGATGACAGCGCCTCGCCCGGTCGCAGACGCGCGACGCCCCCGGAGTCTTGCGCCACGTAGAACGCACCGCAGGCCTCGCACGCCGTCGTCGCCCGTGGTGACGCCACGAAAGGTGCATCGCCTGATGGGAGAAGACGCAGCACCCCAGGTGCCACCGACCATCCCGCGCGCGAGGTGCCCCTGCCGTGCGCCGCTGGAACCGCAGCCCACCCCCGGCTCAGCGCGGCGGCACTCCGCCGCTCGGCCACCCAGCGCCGCGCCTCCTCGCTGACCCGCGCCCCCCGGCGGCCCACGACCCGCTCCAGCATCCGCGCAAACCCTGGCTCGACGGCCGCGCGCCCCTCGACCCTCGCCCGTGCCGACCCGCGCCGCACGTACCGCTCCACCGCCTCCCACCACCTCGCAGAAGCAGACGCGCCCTCCCCTCGCGCGACCTCACCGCTCTCCACCCCGCCCCCCTCCGCGCCTGCACCTCCGTGCAGCGCCGCCCGCGCCTCATCGAACCGCCACACCGCCCGTGACAGCGCCGCCCAACCCGGCAGCTCTGTGGGCTCGAACGGCCGGGCCAGGCACACCCAGCGCACCGCCACCCGCACCGACTCCAGGAACTCCCGGAACCGCAGCGAAGCCTCCTCTCCGCAGCGCGTGCTGTCGAGATCCCCTCCTGTCGCGCGCGCCTCCATCACGCCCACGAGCGCTGCCAGGTGCTCCCGCGCGAGGCGCCGACGGTGGTAGCGCGCGAACGCCGGCACCCTCTCCCCGCGCCGGAGCTGCTCTCCCACCAGCAGCAACCACCTCGCCGCGAGCGTCACGTCGAACCGCCCCGTCTCTCGCAACCTCGCCCGCAGCGCACGGCACCGCGCCACCACCTCCAGGGCGCGGGCCTCGGGCGTCTGGCCGCTCTGACGCGATATCATGGCCCGTGTCCTCCCATGCGGCGCCCTCGCAGTTCAATCACGGCGCATAGAGCACGGAGAGGAACGCCTCCAGGCGCTCCTCCAGCTCGGGCGAGTGCGGTGGACCCTTGGTGATGGCGTCCAGGTGGTCGTCGGGCAGCACCGGCAGCTCCCGGTAACGTTCTGACGCCTGCGCCACCCGCTTCAGCAGGAGCCGCGCCTGCGCCGGCGCCTCGTACCGCTCCAGGAGTTCCGCCCAGGCGTGCAGCGTCGCTGGCGCCGAGCGCGAGGTCGCCTTCTGCATCACCCGGACCCAGGACAGCTCCGACAGGTCACGCGGGATGGGCGCGAACTGCAGCCCGAGCGCCTCCGCGCGCCCCTTCAGATCCTCGATGTCGATCGGGTGCCACCGGGCCTTGTCGAGCGCCTCGGCCAGCTCGCGCCACGCGCGCCGCATGGCCCGCAGCGCCCGCCGTGACGACAGCCGTGCGTTGTCCGCGTGCGCGAGCTGCCGCTCGAACGTCTCGTTCGCAGCATCGCTGATCCAGGCGTCGATGAACCGCCGCGCGGCCTCGATGTGCTCCGGGTCCACCCCGATGCCCAGCTCCGAGGCCCTCCGCAAGAGTCCCTCCGGGTCCCGCCGCGACGGCTGGATCCCGAGCTTCTTCCGGGCGCGACCGAGGCTCTTCTCGATCGTGTTCTGCTTCGCCTTGAACACGTACATCTGCAGCACGGGGAGCTTCTTCATCTCCTCCGCCGACAGGGCCCTCATCAACAGGATTGTGCCGCTGAGCACCCTCAGCGACTCGAGTTCCCGGTCCATCGGCCGCTTCAAGGTCTGCTGGCTGCTGCGCGTGGACCGCCGCTCTGCCGCCGTGGGGTGTACCTCACGGGCGGTACCCCGACTCCCGAAGGAGGAGGACGGTGGCGGCGGGATCGTGCTCATTTCGCTGTCTCGTGGAAAAGTCCCCCAACGCGCTACAATGCGCCGCGGGATGTGGAAACAGACATCACACCGCGGGTGATGTCAGATCCCGTCCCAGCCCCCCAGACGCCGTGGCCTGACGCTGCGCAGCGGCGCGTCACCCAGCGTCAGCGCGCAGGTTCCCCGCGCAGCATGCGCGCGGAATATGCGCTCACGACAGCCGCCCCAACAGTTGCGTGCAGCGCCCGGCGCGACGCCTCGGCCTCCCGGCCGCACGGGAACGCTCCCCGCACTCCCCCCCACGCCCTCGCGCCCCCGCGCCCCCGCGCCCCCGCGGCGCTCTCGCCCGGCGCGCTCGCGGCTTGTGGCGCTCGCCGCGCTTACGGCTTGTGGCGCTCGCCGCGCTCGCCGCCCCTCGCCGTCCCTACTGCGCGCCTCCGGCGGCCTCGATCAGCTCCGTCGCTGCCTTGAGCGCCGAGGGCGTCACCTTCGCCCCCGAGAGCATCCGCGCCACCTCCGCGACCCGGTCCTTCTTGTCGACCCGCGCCACCTTGCTTCGCGTCACGCCCCCCGCGTCGCTCTTGGACACCACGTAGTGCGCCCCCGCGAACGCCGCGATCGGCGCCAGGTGCGTGATGCACAGCACCTGATGGTGCCGCGCCACATCGGCGATCGCGCGCCCGATCTTGTCGGCCACGGCCCCGCCCACCCCTGCGTCCACCTCGTCGAACACGTACAGCCCGGCAGGTCCGCACTCCGCCAGCACCCGCTTCAGCGCGAGCAGCGCGCGCGACAGCTCACCGCCGGACGCGATCCGCCGCAGCGGCCGCGGGTCGATCCCCTTGTTCGGCGAGATCAGGAACTCCACCCGATCGATCCCCTCCTGGCTCAGCCGCGCCCCGTCGATGGCGAGTTCCGCCCGCTCTCCCCCGAGCGGCGCCACGTCGACCACCACCCGCGCTCCCCCCATGCCCAGCTCCGAGAGTTCCGTCGAGATCGCTGCCCCGAGCTTCTCTCCCGCCTTCCGCCGCTTCGCCGACAGCTTCCGCGCCCGCTCCCCGGCGACCGCGAGCAGCTCGCCGCGCCGCCGCTCCAGCTCCGCCACCCGGCTCTCCACCCCTGACAGCCGCGACAGCTCCTCGGCGAGCCGCGCCCGCGTCGCGAGCACGTCCTCCAGCGTCGGCCCGTGCTGACGCAGCAGCCCCTCCAGCCGGTACAGCCGATCTTCCACCTCCGCGAGCCGCGACGGATCGGCCTCGGCCCGCTCCGCGTAGCGCCCGATCTCCCGCGCCGCCTCCCGCAGCTCCTCCCAGCATGCATCGAGTGCCCGCGCCGCCGGCTTCAGCGCCGGATCCAGATCGGCCGCCCCGCGCAGCTCGGACGCGAGCCGCGCCAGCTCGTCGCACAGCGCCTCCTCGCCCTGATCCAGCCGCGCCGACGCCCGCTGGGTGATCTCGTGCAGCCTCCCCGCGTGCCGCAGCCTGCTCCGCTCTGCCGACAGCTCCGCCATCTCTCCCGAGCGTGGCGCCAGCGCATCGATGGCCTGGAGCTGGAAGGACAGGAACGCCTCCCGCTCCCCGCGCCCCCGCTCCAGCTCCCGGGCCGCGTGCAGCTCGCCCGTGATCTCCTGCAGCCGGTGCACGTCCGCCGCCAGCTCGTTCCGCGCCGGCAGCAGGCGCGCAAAGCGGTCCAGGTATCCCAGGTGCGTCGACGGATCCGTCAGCGCCACGCTCTCGTGCTGCGAGGCGATGTCTGCCAGATCGGGCGCCAGCGCCGCCAGCTCCGACGCCGTGCACAGCCGACCGTTCAGGTAGGCGCGTGAGCGACCGCTCGCCTGCACCACCCGACGGATCGCTAGCTCCCCGCTCTCCGCGGACACCCCCGCTGCCTCCAGCGCCGCCGCCACCCGCTCCGCGCCGCCCACGTCGAACAGCGCCTCCACCTCGGCCTCGTCGGCGCCGGGCCGCACCTGCTCTGCGCTGGCGCGGCCTCCGAGCACGAGCGACAGCGCGCCCACCACGATGGACTTCCCGGCGCCTGTCTCGCCGGTCAGCACGTTGAAGCCAGGCTCGAGCCGGAGCTCGAGCGCATCCATCAAGATCAGATTGCGAACACGAAGCGCGACCAGCACGGGGCCGCGAGCATAGGCAGCTCGGTGCGCCCTGTCAGCGGATGTTGACCTGTTTGGACACGGCGACCGGCCCTCCGCTGAACGGAGGCACGTGCGCGCTCCGGAACACGGTGGCAATGCACCCCCCCGTGGGCGTGCCGACGAACGGCCCGCTTTCCACCCTGGCCGAGGTCACCCGGCCGGACGGCGCGAAGGTCACCGACACCTTGGCGCCCCCGGAGTCCCCCTTCTTGCAGCTCATGGCTGCCGTCGCCGCCGCCCCGTTGAGCGCGGCGATGGCTGCAGAGCGGTTGAAGTCACCGCCCCCTGCGGGCGCTGCCGCTGCGGCCGCCGCTGTCGGCGCCGCCGCCGCCGCCGTCGCCGTGGACGCGGGACGTGTCGACGGTCCAGCCGTCGTGCGCTCACTCTTCCGCGCATCGCCGGAGCCCGCCAGCGCCGCCGCGCTCGCGGAAGGAGCTGCCGCCGCGGCGACCACCGCCGACGCCGACGCCGACGCCGACGCCGACGCCGACGCCGACGCCGACGCGCTATCCCCCGGGAGGGGTTGCCGCTCCTGCACCCTGTCTGCTCCCGGTGCTCCAGCCGTCGCGCCCGCCCCCACCTCCGCCGATGCCGATGGCGTGGTGTTCGTCGCCTCTGGCTGTGCGTCGTCGGACCCGACCGTCGCCAGGAAAACGCCCACGATGGCGACCAATGCCACCACCGCCAGACCCCCGAGCACCAGACCACGCGGAGGCTTCCGGGGCGCGGCGACCTCCACCTCCAGGTCCGGCGCGTCCAGGCGCGGCGCCGCTACCGGGCTCGCTGCCTTCGTGGGCGCCACCGGCGCCGTGACCGCATTGATGGGCGGAGGCGCCAGCATCGCCTCCGGCTTCGCGTTCACCAGCGCCGAGCTCGAACTGAACAGCCCCCCGCTCAGGTTGAGCAGCAGATCCTCGTCGGCCCGCACCGCCCGGCGCCGCGCCGAGTCTGGCCTCGACGCCCCGGAGAACCGCCGCATGTCCGACAGGCTGGAGTCCACGGCCTGATCCATGTCGACGGAGATCCCGTCGTCGTCACGCCCTCCCATCCTCGGGGGAGGCACCGAGTCGACGCTGAAGATCGATCGGTCCACCAGCGACTGCGGCTCACTCCCCCTCGACGCGCCCGACGCGCCCGACGCACGCACGGCGGGCGCAGGCCCTGGCGACGACGCCCGCCCCTCGCCCGGCGACGACCCCAGCGTCGCGCGCGGCAGCGGCGGCGGCCCGGGAATCCCCGACGAAGGCAGCGGCGGCGGTCGCGGCACCAGCGGATCCGACACCGACGTGTCCACGTCGGCCGCGTGCATCGTCTCCAGGTACTCCAGCTCCCGCAAAGAGATCACCTCGGCAGATTCCGGCGGAGGAGGCACCTCTGCATCGATCGGGGGCAGGAACGCCCCCAGATCATCGGGGTCCTTGTCCGTCACGCGCACCGGCTCCCGACGACGCGCCTCGCACGACGCACAGACGAAAGGCGCCGGGCGCACCTCGCGTCCGGCGTCGCTCTCCTCCTGCGCACCACAAACCGAGCAGGCTAGCTGCATGCCGTGCAGACAAGATCACCCACCTCGCCTGAGCACGCAACGCCGAACGCGGCGCCCTCACGGCCAGGCGACCTGCGTCGACCCACGCCGACCCGCAGCGACCCGCGGCGACCCGCGGCGACCCGCAGCGACCCGCGGCGACCCGCGGCGACCCGCGGTGGACCCGCCGCCTCCACCCATCCGCCCCGCGCCGTCGCCCCAGCCTGAACCGCCGACGCCCGGCCCCGTGCGTCCCCGACTTCCGCTCCCCGGCGTCTGGTCAGCCCGCCGATGTCGACGTGCCCGTCGTGTCGCCCACCGCCGTCCCCTCACCCGCCCGCACCCAGCGCTCCTCGAGCCAGTCGAGGGCGACCGGGGCGGCGCGCAGCGCAGCGTCCACCTCGCGCGCCACCGGATCCGCGTCCATCGACCCGCCCCCCGCCCGCGCGTGCAGGATCCAGGTCGACAGCTCGTAGTGGTGCAGGATCGGCGCGAACCTGTGCCCGCTCAGCCCGTCGAGCACCGCCGCCGCGCCCTCGATCGAGGTGCACCGCACCAGCGCCTTCGCCGCGTCGAACAGGAGCGCCCGCAGATCCTCGAACGCCCGATCCGGATCCTGCGCCACCTCGGAGAGCAGCGCCTCGAAGCCCTCCTCCCCGAGCCCTGCGGCCTCGGCCGCCTCGGCCATCGCCGGCACCTGCGTCTCCAGGAACTCGGAGTCCGGCGACCGCCCGAGGAGCCGCCCCACCAGGTACAGATCGAAGGCGCTCGCGATCGCCTCCGCCAGGAGCGCCCCCTCCACCGACGGCTTTGGCCCATCGAGCCCGAGCGCCCGCGCCGCCAGGTGATGCCACGCCACGTGGGTCACCACGTCCGCGGGCAGGTGATCCCCCGTGAGCAGATCGCCTCCCTCGCTCGGGCTCCAGAACGTCAGGTTCAGGAACACCACCCGGTCCCAGCTCGCCCCCCCTTCTGGCACCAGGAACCGGTATCCATCCCGGCGCAGCGCCGCCTTCAGCGCGGCGTACAGGCCGACGTGGCGGAGCGCGCGCTCGTCATCGATGGTGAGCTCATCCAGGGTCAGGTGGCGGATCTTCACGGGAGCGCGCCTCCTCTAGCGTCATCGCGGCCCGGGGACCAGCGTGCTCCCTCTTTCAGGAACAACCGCGAAGTTCCGACGGTTGACGGCCCAACCGGACTCTTGAACCCGGACCCCCCGGACAGAGAGCCCGGATCCCGGGGCTTACGCCCAGTTGCATGCCGCTGCGGCTCGGGCATGATGCGCCCCGTCCCAGCTCTTGGCAGCCGGGGGGCATCCCGCCTCCCCGCGCTGAGGAGGCACTTCCCATGAAACCCGTCCGGTCGCTTCTGTCGATTGCTTTCGTACTTGCCACCATCGGCGCCGCTGGCTGCAAAGAGGACCCGCCTCCTGCGAAGCAAGAGCCGGTGCCGGCCGACTCTGCCAGCGCCAAGGGCAAGCTGAACCCGCGCAGCCCGGTGGCCCCGCTGGCGAAGGTCGATCCCCAGACCATGAAGGAGTACCGGATCGACGTCTGTTACTACGGCACCCTCACGCTGAAGGAGGCCCGCGACGCCTACCTCGCCAGCCTCGGCAAGGACGAGCCCAGCGAGAAGAAGATCCCGAGCTTCGGCAGCCCGCCTCCCTCGGGCAAGCCTGGCGACGCGAAGGGCCCCGACGCGAAGGGACCGGACGCGAAGCCTGGCCTCCCCAAGCCTGCCAAGCCCCCGGCCATCGGCTCTGCCGACCCCAAGGCCCCCCCGAGCCGCGACGCCCGCCCTGCCGACAGCGCCCGCAAGCCTGGCGAAGGCCGCCCCTTCAACTTCGTCGCCCGCGCCCCGCACGAGCGCAACGCCCGCGCCTGTACCGTGGCTGCCGGCCTGAAGGACCCGGCCCTCCCCGAGCTTGACGCGGCCCTCGCGGCCTTCGCGCCGTACGCCGTGGAGCTCGCCAAGAACATCGCCGCCGCGCAGAACTACTACCAGCGCGAGGAGTACAAGAAGGACAGCTTCGAGAAGGGCAAGGAGCTCCACAAGAAGCTCGTCGCCGACTTCGGCAAGCTTGACGAGCTGCACGGCAAGCTCGGCGCCGCCCTCACCGCCCACCGCGAGAAGAACCCCGCCGACGCCTCCAAGTGGGAGGAGGGCCAGAAGGTCGCGATGACCGCGTTCGACAACGCGCGCCTCGTCCTCACCGGCCTCGCTGGCGAGAAGGTCGACCTCGAAGCCCACAAGGCGGCCGTGAAGAAGCTTGAGGAGTCCTCCGAGGCCCTCAAGACCTTCAGCCAGAGCCACTCGACCGACCCCTGGCCCAAGATCATGACCCCCGCCCTCGAAGGCATGCTCCGCGCCCTCAAGGACGCCGAGCCCAAGATCACGGACAAGGGCGTCGATCCCGAGACGTTCCTCCCCGTGATCACCTCCTTCACCTCGGTCATCGAGGCCAAGCACCGCGCCCTCTCGCGCAGCCTCATCGCCCAGGGCCAGACCCAGCCCCGCCCCATGCCTCACGGCGGCATGGGCGCTCCTCCCGGTGCGCCTCCCGGTGCACCCGGTGCACCCGGCGCTCCTGGCGAGCCGCACCACGCCCCGCACGGCGAAGCGCCCGCGCCCGCCGAAGAAGCGCCCGCCAAGGAGTGATCTCCTCCCGGGGGACGTCGCCCGGCGTCCCCTGAACGCATCCCCTCCCGAACGCTAAAGTCCGCGGCCTTGCCGCCGCGCCACCGCCAGCCGGTACAGCGCCTCGTACTGCCGCGACGCGTGTGCCCACCCGAGCGGCTTCCGCATCGCCCGGAGCTGCATCTCCCGGAACCGCTCCGGTTGCGTCCGGTAAGCGTGCACCGCCCACGCCACCGTCTGCGCCAGCGCCTCTACCGACAGGTCCCCGAACTTGAACCCGGTCAGGTTCGCGTCGACCGTATCGTCGAGCCCCCCCACGGCCCGCACCACCGGCAGCGTCCCGTACCGCTGGCTGTAGAGCTGGTTCAGCCCACAGGGCTCGTACCGCGACGGCATCAGGAACAGATCCGCCCCCGCCTCGATCCGGTGCGCCAGCCCCTCATTCATCCCGATGTGCGCCCGGAACCGATCCCCCGACGCGCTCAGCCGCCGGAACAGCTCCTCCGCCCACCCCTCGCCCGAGCCCAGCACCACCACCTGCACATCCATCGACAGGATCTGCCCCAGCGCCCCCGCCAGCACATCGATCCCCTTCTGGTTCGCCAGCCGGCTCACCACCCCGAGCAGCGGCACGTCGGCCCGCTCCGGCAGCCCCATCTCCCGCTGCAGCGCCGCCTTGCAGGCCTGCTTCCCCGACAGATCCTCTGCCGAGTACCGCGCCGCCAGGTGCTCGTCCGTCGCCGGATTCCACACCGCATCATCGATGCCGTTCAGGATCCCGACCACGTCCCCGCCCCGCCCTTGCAGCACCCAGTCGAGCCCCTCGCCCCCCTGCGGCGTCCGGATCTCCTGCGCGTAGCGCGGCGACACCGTCGAGATCAGCGTCGCGTGGTGCAGCCCCCCCTGCAACAGGTTCACCTGGTGGTGCGCCGCCAGGCCCCCTTCCCGGAACACCTCCCACCCGAGCCCCGTCAGCGGGAACAGATGCTCCTCGAACCACCCCTGGTAGCCCATGTTGTGGATCGTCAGCACCGACGCTGCCTGCCCGAGCTCCGTGTCCCGCTCCAGCGTGTTCAGGTACACCGGCACCAGCGCCGTCTGCCAGTCGTGCACGTGCACCACGTCGGGCACGAACGACAGCGCCTTGCACAGCGACAGCGCCCCCCGCGACAGCAGCGTGAAGCGCTGCAGGTTGTCCCCGAACTCCCCCAGCGAGTCCCCGTACACCCCGTCCCGATCGAAGAACACCCCGTGCTCCAGCAGGTACACCCGCGGCGCCCGCGCGGCGCGGTCCACCCTCCGCATCACCTTGCCGGACGCATCGACGCGCGCCTCCCACACCGCGGTCCACACCTCGTGCCCCCCGAGCGGAACCCCGAGTGGCGCCTCGTGCCGCCGCACCCCTGGCAGTGGCGCCCCTGACCCATCCACGAGGTGCTTCATCGCCGAGCGGTAGCGCGGCATCACCACCCGCACATCGTGCCCCTGTGCTGCGAGCGCCGTCGGCAACGCCCCCGCCACATCGGCGAGCCCACCCGTCTTCGCAAAGGGAACGCACTCGGAGACCGCGAACAGGATCTTCAGACGGGCCATAGGGAGCTCGATGGTGGAACACCGCGCCGACGCACGGCCCCCCTACCTACCAGCTTCGCGGCGACCGGGAACCCTCCGAGTAGCGCCTGCGCTCTTCCTCCTGCTGCCGCCGCATCTGCATGACCACGCCTGCCGCTGCCGCCCCAGCGCCCACGCCCCCCCGCGCCGCCGCCGTCGTCCCCGCCCTTGACGGCATCGCCCCCGCCCCTGACGGCATCGCCCCCGCGCCCCCCACCTGCGAGACCGCCCCCACCTGCGAGGGCGCCTCCAGCGACCCTTGAGGCGCAGTCGGCGCATCCGACCCTGCGGGCGTCACGGGCGTCACGGGTCCTGCGGGAGACGTCGCGGGTATTGCGGGCCCCGTGGGCGCCCCGGGAGACCCTGGTGACGTCGCCGGAGGCCCTGAGGCCGGCGCTGGCGCGACCGGGGCTGCCGCGCCGGGCGCCTGACACACGCACCCTGTCGAGTAGTCCCCCATCACCACGAACGCGCTCATCTCCAGCCCTTCCTGCTGACAGCGGCTCACGCATCCCTGCCCGCCACCCCGGACCTTCGACTCACCCGTGAAACTCGTCAGCGGCGTGCACCCCACGGCCACCGCCGCCAGCACGCACCCCATCACCGCCGCCCGGAACCGCACCATGCTCATCCTGATCTCTCCTTCTGGCAGGCCGTTGCTGGCAGGCCGTGCGCCGCGCGCTCGCGTCGCCTCGGCTCATCCCGACGAAGCATCCGCGCCCGCGTCCGTGCTGGGCGCCGGCGCTGGCGGAGCTTCCCGCCGCGGCGGCTCCCCGTGCTCTGTGGACAGCTTCTTCACCAGCCCATCCAGGATCATCTGCTCATGGTACTGCGGCATCGCCGGGAGCTGCACCGAGACGTGCACCCCGCGCTTCCCTCCCACGATCTCCACCGACCCCTGCGACACCCGCTTCCCGCTCTCGGGGCTCGTGTACTCGAAGAGGATGTAGCCGTGCTCCACATCCTTCTCCGTGACCTTCATCCCCAGGTCCACGCGCACCATCCGCAGCGCCGTGCCGAACGTCTGCTCGTACGTGTAGGGCGAGTCGTACGCCGCCCCCGCATTCGCCTCCACGACGACGAGCCCCCCGGCGGCAACGCCGAGGGCCAACGTGAGCACGACAGCGGAGATCAGGCGGCGCATGCCGCGGGGTTACCCGCCCCCAGCCCCCCGGGCCAAGTTTTCTGGACCCCGCTCCACCCCTGCTCTTTACCCTCCCGCCCCTCCCGCCCCTCCCGCCCCTCTCGCCCCTCTCGCCCCCCGCTCAGCGGACTGCACCACTCACCCACCCTTCCTGCTGCTCCTCAGCCTCACCCACCTTGCCCACGGCGCAACCGTATTTCTCGGCGCGCTCCCTTCGTGATCGCGACGATCGGTGCATTACGTGGAGACGTTCAAGAACGTGTCACGCAATGCGGCTCGTCTGCGGCCATCGATACCCTGCATCATTGCCCTGAGCACGCGCTGATCGCGGTGAACACCGTGCCGTAAGGCAATTCTCGCGGCCCGTCTGCAATGATTCTTATGCGCGCATCTCTCGCTGGCGATCCCGCCTCACGCTCGTAATACCCGTGGTACATCACGGTTCACGTCACGCGCACGGCGAGCGCCTGCGCCTTCGGCCCACGTCTACCTGCCTCACGGAAGGGGAGCGCCCCCATGCATACCGCCCTGCATCGATTGCCGTTTCGCGGCTGCCTCTGTCTCTTCCCGATCGCATTCGTCTCCTGCGATGTGGACAGTTCGCTCCCTGGAGCGCCTGCCGAGCCCCAGCCGCCTTGCCCCAGCGGTGAATGCGTCGCCCAGGCTCCCCTCGGCTGGCAAGGACCCGTGTGGCTATGGTCGGGCCCCGAGGCCGAAGCCCCCCCGTGTCCTCCCAGCGCCCCTGCGCTCGCCTACGAGGGCCACACCGACCTGCGCAGCACCGGGAGCTGCGGCACCTGCGCCTGCACCACGCCCGAGTGCGGCTTCCCCGAGCGCCTCCGCGTCAGCGCCGCCGGCCCAGATTGCGTCGATCCCCTCGTCGACATCCTCGTGCCCCCCAACTGGGATGGCTCCTGTTTCACCTTTCCCCCCATCCAGAAGCCCATCTCGGTCTTCTTCCAGCGATCTACGCGCTCCGACTGCGTGCCGCTCGTCCCTCAGGTCGACAAGCACATGACCTTCTCCTGGGACACCTTTGCCCGCGCCTGCGCGCCGACCGCGGCGCTCAGCCCATGCTCCACAGACTCGGGCGTTTGCGCCACGCACCCACCCGAGGGCTTCCAGCAATGCCTCTTCAACGAGGGTGATCCCGAGACGTGCCCCGCCGGCTACCCGGAGCTGCGCCGCTTCCACGGCGCCGTCGACGATCAGTCCTCGTGCTCGCCCTGCGCTTGTCAGCTCCCCGAGGAGAGTCACTGCCGCGTCTTCGTGACCCTCGACACTCAAGAGACCTGTGTCGGCTCCGTGGGCACCACGGTGACTCCCACGCTCGAAGGCTGTGTCACCAACGCCGGCCCCTCTCGCTTCGTGAGCCTGAGAGGGGAGATCAAGGACACGGAGCCTGACGTCTGCATCCCGCAAGGCGGTGCGCTCGTTGGCCAGCCCCTGCCTGCCCAGCCGACCACCTTCTGCTGCCGCACCCCCTCGTGATCTCGCTGTCCGATCCGCAGCACTCACCCTCGAACCCTGGAGCCTCCGTGCTTCCTTCCTTGCTACGCAATACCCTGTGCGCTCTCCTTCTCGGCACTGTCCTGGCCTTCGTCATGGCCTCGTGCACCACCGGGCGCATCGACATGTACACCTGCTCCGACCCTTGCGTGCAGTGCAGAGACCCGTGCGGAGATTGCTTCTACGGGTCGTGCGCCCCGCCCGCGCCTCTCGACTGGCAAGGACCCATCCTGGTGTGGCAGGGAGAGAACGGAAAGGCGCCAGCATGCCCTGATCGGGCGCCGATGACCCTCTACGAAGGCTACAGAGGCCTGAACATGTTCGACGCATGCGGCCCCTGCGAATGCTCCCCGAGCACCTGTGAGTTTCCAGAAGGAGTCGAGGTGAGCACGACGGACGGCACCTGTGGCGCCATCTCTCGGACCGTCGACTTTCCTGCGGGCTGGGACGGCGCGTGCACCCCCTTCGACTCCATCGACACGCCCACCTCGATCCGCGTCGCGCCCACGCGCCTCGGCGGCTGTGAGCCGGTGGTGTCTCAGGTTCCCAGGGCCACCTTCACCTGGAACCTCATGGCCAAGGCCTGCGGTTCCCTGGAGCCCATGGAGCCCTGCGCCGATCGGACGCAGATCTGCGTCCCCGACGACCTCACGCCCACGCCAGGCTTCCAGCAGTGCGTCTTCAAGACCGGCGACGCCGACGCGTGCCCCATGGGCTACCCGCAGCTCTCCAACTTCTACAGCGGCGTCGAGGACCACACCCACTGCACGCCATGCACCTGCCGGCGAGGCCCTCAGAGCGCGTGCTCTGCCAGGGTGCATGTCTACGACGACGCGATCTGCACGAACAGTGAGCACGATCTGCATCCCGCTCCGGAGGAGGCGCCGTGCAGTGCCGTCGTCGGCTCCCCCTCTCAGATCGCCAGCGCAGAAGCCACCTTCGACGTGAACGATCCAGGCAGTTGCACCGCCGAGGGCGGCCAGCTCTACGGCACCCCTAAGCTCCTCGGCTCGGCCACCCTCTGCTGCCGCGACGTCGAGTGAGATCCGCGACAGCCTCGACGATCAAGCCATCATGGTGCCGTCTCCCATCCTCGTGGAGTGGCTCGCGGGTGGCTCCACCCACAACCTGAATCGTGTCCTCGACCTGGTCGAGATCATCGAGCTGACCGAAGACCTGGCCCGAGTTGCCGCAGAGGGACTCCAGGGCGTTGCCCACCCTGTCTGCAAGCAGTGCGGCGTTCGTGGAGGGCCCAGCGTCGCGGACGCCGTCGTGATGGCGCTCGCCGATCAAGAAGGGGACACGGTGTACACGCAGGATCCGCAGGATCTCGCAAAGCTCAACCAGCATTTCGTCAGGGCACTGGTGAGAACATGCTGATGAGGGGAGACTACCTCCCGCGGTGTCGCGTCTTCCGGGTGGCTCGCCAGGACAGGTGAGCGAGCCTTCTGCGTCTCTCCGCAGCGAGGTGGCCGAACGCGAGGTGGAGCACGTAGCTCGCCCGCCGTTCAGCGCCCCTCGGCCGTCACGCCTTCCTGCGTCGTGTCGCCGCACCTCGGCTCGGGCGTGCTGGTGACCGCTGCGCCCTCTTCCTCGTTCGACGTTTCCGTCCCCGCGTCCAGCGCCAGCCCCAGGAAGGCGCCGAGGATGTGGAAGCCCACCTGCGTCACGTAGAGCAGGAACACGAACGCCGCGCCGGGGCCCTTGATGGTCGCCTCCGGGAAGAACATCGCCAGCGCCATGTAGCCCGAGAGCTGGAACGCGCCGAAGTAGCCAGGGCCGGCGGGCACCAGGATCCCGATCCCGATGCACCCGACCACCACGCACGCCTCCACCAGGGTGAAGTCGGCGAGCCCGGTGCCCCAGCCGAGGAGCCACACGCCGCTCGCGTTGATGGTCCAGTACGCCGCGGTCTCCAGCAGGAATGGCAAGAGGCGCCGCGCCGAGGGCAGGAAGCGCAGACCGTCGGCCACGCGCTCCACGATCCCGGCGAGGCGCTCGGCGAGGGGCACGGAGACCACGCCCACCATCGCGCGCGTCACCCGGCGCGCCAGGTCGCGGTGCCAGAAGAACACCCCCATCAGCGCGAAGCACACCGCGAACAGCGCGAGCACCCCGTACGCCGCGCGGGGCACCGCCGACGCGGGCACGGCGAGATCACCCACGTGGTCGGGCAGCGGCGAGAGCGGCGTCGAGAGCTGGAGCGTGGTGAACAGCAGCAGGCTGATTACCAGGCCGTCGATGATGCGCTCCGCGGCCACGGTGCCCGTCGCCTCCCAGAGCCGGATCCGGCTGCGGCGCGTGATCAGGTACGGCCGCACCACCTCGCCGGTGCGCAGCGGCGACAGCAGGATGGCGGCGAACGCGATCCACGAGACCGCGAGGGTGCTGCGCAGAGAGACCGCGCCGAGGGGCCGGAGCAGGTGCCGCCACCGCATGGCGCGAAACAGGTGCACCAGCGCGAGCGTCCCGACATAGGCCCACACCGTCCACGGCCGCAGGCTCGCGAACGCTTGCGCCGGGGGAACGAGAGGGAGCCCCCCGCGCGCGAGCAACCACGCGAGCCCCGTCCCCAGCAGGAGCGACGCCACGATCTTGAAGGCGTGGCGCTGGAGGAAGCCGCGAGGCGGTGCGGCGAGGGGATCCGCAGCAGGCGAGGTCACGGCCCGGCACTAGCACAGGCCCTGCGCGATCGGCACGTTCCCCCATCGAGGCGCCCATCTGGCGGGGCACCGCGCGTGCCAACCCCCTGCCGCCGGGGGCAGCGCTGCGGAGGACCTCTGCGGGACCCGAGGGTGTGGGTCAGATCACGGGCAGACCTCGGTGGGTGAACTGGATGGTGTCGCCCACTACAACGGGAAGCTGCCTGGCGGACCACGGGACGACGAGCTGATCGCTGCGAGGCCTCCCCGCACAAAAAGTGCCGGCAGGTTTTCTGCTGCGAGGCCTCCCCGCACAAAAAGTGTCGGCAGGTTTTCTGCTGCGAGGCCTCCCCGCACGAAAAGTGTCGGCAGGTGGGAGGTTGGGTGTGGGTGGCGAACCTCCGTCCCCGGAAGGGGGGCACGCCATGGATGGACAGACACCATGGGGCACCGGGTTCACCTTCACCGCGAGGCCACGTACGCCGATCTGGAGGCCGTGCCGCCGCACCAGGTTGCGGAGATCCTCGAGCGCTCAGGGGCGGCGGCGGAGGTCGATGCGCTTCAGGGCGTCGAGCTCGCCGCGGACGCGGTCGGATTCTTCCTGGAGCTTTTCGAGGCGGCCGCGGAGGAGGGCCATCTCGCCGAGGAGCTTGCCGCGCTCGTCGCGGGCCTCGTCGAGGCGCATCTCGATCTCGACCATCTCGTACCAGATCTCATCGCTGCGGAGGACGAGGGTCGTGAGTTCGAGCTGGAGTTCGGCGCGGCGCGCGGCCTCCTCGCGGAGGGATAGCCGGGCCACGGCGCGGGCGTGGATCTGGTCGAGGACGATGCGGGCGGAGCGGGACCAGTGGGTGCCGGAGTAGCGCTGCTCGACGGCGTAGAGGGCTTCGCGGGCGGCGCCGCGCGGGTCGTCGGGGTCGCCGTGGAGCAGGAGCATCGCGGCGGCGAAGGCGGCGTGGGCGCGCTCCTCGGGGAAGGGGGAGGTGGTGGCGTCGCGGTCGTAGGCGGCGCGGGCGGCGACGAGATCGCCGCGGGAGACGAGGGTGTCGCCAGGGAGCACGGCGCGCGGCGCGGGCGGGGTGCAGGCCGTGGCGCCGAGGGCGAGGGCGGCGGCAGAGACGAGAGGGAGCGCGGCAGAGACGAGAGGGAGCGCGGCAGAGACGAGAGGGAGCGCGGCAGAGACGAGAGGGAGGGTGGAGAGGAGACCGGCGGCGGTGAGGGCAGGGAGAGATCTGGGGGGGACGCTGCCGGCGAAGTGGAGGGGGAGGATGACGGTGAACTCGGCGCCGCCAGCCTCGGGGGAGGTGGCGCCGATGAAGCCGCGGTGGGCGGAGACGATGTCGCGGCAGATGGCGAGGCCGAGGCCGACGCCAGCGCCGGAGCCGCGGGCGGCGTGGCGGCCGCGGGCGAAGCGGTCGAAGATGCGGCGGCGCTCGTCGTCGGGGAGGCCAGGGCCGGTGTCGCGTACGGTGATGCGGGCGAAGCGGCCGCGGGGGCGCTCGGCGCCGGGGGGGAGGAGGTCGGCGTCGAGGTCGCGGTCGTCGACGGTGTCGGCGGTGACGTCGAGGGTGCCGTCGCGGGGGGTGACCTTGAGGGCGTTGTCGACGAGGTTCTGGACGACCTGGGCGATGCGGTCGGCGTCGCAGAGGACGGGGATGGGGTCGGGCTGCGCGGTGACGGTGAGGCGGACGCCGAGGTTGTGGGCGCGGGCCTCGTGGACGGCGGCGGCGCGCTGCACGACGGCGCGCAGGTCGTGGGCGGAGTAGACGTAGCGCAGGCCGGCGGCGTGGGCGGAGGCGTCGAGGAGGTCGGAGATCATCGCCTCCAGGCGGCGCGCGGAGCTGAGCTGCAGATCGAGCATGCGGCGCTGGCGATCGTCGAGGGGGCCGAGGACCTCGTCGAGGAGGAGCTGGTTGGTCTCGATCATGCCCACGAGGGGGGTCTTCAGCTCGTGGGAGATGTGGGAGACGAAGGAGGACTTGAGGCGTTCGAGCTGCTCCAGCTCGCTGACCATGGCGTTGAAGGCGCGGGCGAGGTGGGCCAGCTCGTCGCGGGAGCGGACGTCGATGCGGGTGGAGAAGTCGCCGGCGGAGACGGCGCGGGTGCCGGCGACGAGGGCGCGCAGAGGGCGGCTCACGGTGCGGAGGAGGAAGGCGAGGACGGCGAGGCTGCCAAGGAGGGCGACGGCGGCGGCGGCGAAGGAGAGGCGCGCGGCCTCCTCGCTCCTGGCGAGGGCGGCGGTGGAGCGCTCGGTCATGGCGCGGCGGGAGCTGCGGGTCAGCTCGGCGAGGGCCTGGCGCACGGTGTCGAGGGACGCTTCGAGGGCGTCGACGCGCTCGGGGGTGCCTTCGAGGCCGTGGAGGCGCTCGACGCCGAAGGCGGCGAGGTGGGCCTTGAAGGCGCTCTGGAGGGAGGCCTCGGCGGCGCGCTCGGCGGCGTCGATGGGGAGGGCGTCGAGGGCGGTGAGCTCGCGGGAGAGGGCGTCTTCGAGCTCTTCGGCGCGCTCGGCGTAGGCGGGGTCGCGGCTGACGAGGTACTTGCTGCTGATGGATTCGAGGGGGTCGACGAGGCGGCGGGCTTCGGCGGCGCGGTCGGTGGCGGCGACCTGGACCTCGACGGTCTCGACGTTGAGCCTGGCCAGCTCGTCGACGCGGGCGACGAGCCAGAGGGTGACGCCGACGAGGGCGATGAGGGCGACCGTGACGCCGAAGGAGATGCGCCCGACGACGGTCATGCGCGCAGGGCGAAGGCGCGCAGGGCGAGGCGCGCTGCGCGGTGCAGAGCGCGCAGGGTCATGAGCCGAAGATCTTGAGCTTGTTGCGCAGGGTCTTCACGTCGATGCCGAGGCGGCGCGCGGCTTCGGCCTTGTTGTTGCCGGTGCGGCGGAGGGTCTCCATGATGAGGATGCGCTCGGCCTCGGCGCTGGTGACGCCCTCGGGGAGGACGATGCCCGTGGGGGGCGGGGAGCGCTGGGGCTCGGGCTCGCCGAAGGGGAGGTGGCGGGCGGAGATGAGGCCCTCGCGGGCGAAGACCACGGCGCGCTCGATGAGGTTGCGCATCTCGCGCACGTTGCCGGGGAAGTCGTGGGCGGCGAGGGCGGTGAGGGCGTCGTCGGAGAGGCCGGTGACGGTGGCGCCGTGGCGCTGGTTGGAGAGGGCGATGAAGTGGCGGGCGAGGACGGGGATGTCCTCGCGGCGCTTGCGGAGCGGGTCGATGGTGACGCGCAGGACATCGAGGCGGAAGAGGAGGTCCTGGCGGAGGTGGCGCTCCTCGACGGCGACCATGGGGTCGCGGTTGGTCGCGGCGATGACCCGCACGTCGAAGCGCAGCTCGCGGGTGCTGCCCACGGGACGGACCACGCCGTCCTCGAGGACGCGGAGAAGCTTCGCCTGGAGGGCGATGGGCATCTCGGTGATCTCGTCGAGGAAGAGGGTGCCGCCGTGGGCGAGCTGGAACATGCCGACGCCGGTGTCGGTCGCGCCGGTGAAGGCGCCCTTCATGTGGCCGAGGAGGAGCGAGTCGGTGAGGCCCTCGGGGATGGCGGCGGCGTTGACGGGGACGAAGGGGCCTTTGCTGCGGGCGCTGAGGTCGTGGATGGTGCGGGCGACCAGCTCCTTGCCGGTGCCGCTCTCGCCGATGATGAGGGCGGTGGCGTCGCTGTCGGCGACGCGGCGGACCAGCTCCCAGAGCGCGCGCTGCGAGGCGGATGCGCCGACGAGGGGGCCGAGGCGCTCTGGCTCGGGGGCGGCGCCCTCGGGGGCGGTGGGGGCAGCGGGGGCGGCGGCGGCGGCGGCGGCGCGGGCGCGGGCGTCGCGGTCGCGCATCACCTCGGCGAGGCGCTCGCGCAGGGCGTTGTAGTCGAGGGGCTTGGTGAGGAAGTCGGCGGCGCCGCGGCGCATGGCGTCGACGGCGGTGCCGATGGAGCCGTAGGCGGTGATGAGGAGGACCACCCGGTCGGGGCGGTCGACCTTGAGGGTGTGGAGCAGCTCGACGCCGTTGAGGTCGGGCAGGACGACGTCGGAGATGACCACCTCGGGGTCGAGGGCGTCCACGTAGGCGCGGGCGGCGGCGCCGCTGTCGGCGGTGCGCACGTCGTGGCCCCACTGCGAGAGGCGCGCGTGGAGGACCTCGCGCATGGCGGGTTCGTCGTCGACTACCAGGATTCGCAGCGCCGCCATGAAGCTTGGAGGGCCGACCTTAGCACGCGAGGCCAGAGGCGCCGGTCGGGCAGTTTTCCCGGGCCGGGTCGAGGGGGCGCGAAAAGGTGGGAGCGGCCGGGGGAGGGAGGGGGTGGGGGCAGGGAATTCTTCCCTGGTGCCGGGTGGGTGTCGGCCTGTGGTGCGGGTGGAGCGCGGAGGGCTGGGGGCCGAGCGAGGACAGTTGTGAAGATGGTGAGGGCGTATAAGCTGACTCCGGTCGGAGTGACGCCGGCGTCCAGACAGGACGTTCGAGCAGATGGGTCGGTGACAACGGGAGGGTGACAGTGGGTGCGGCCCGGGGCGAACTCGGTCTGCGTACGCAGGGGACGACGCGTCATGCGTCCTCTGCGGGCGGGCTCCGGGGCGGTGATGGTCCTGTGCACGGCGGGGGTGAGGTCGCGTCCTGCGGGTCAGGAGCGCAGTGCCTGCCGGGGACCCAGAGGGAGCAGGCGGTTGAAGAGCGAAGAGCTGGCGAGTACGCAAGAGCGGTTGCAGCTTGTGGAGGCAGAGAACGCGAGGCTGCAGGGTCGGGTCGAGGAGCTGGAGAGGTTACTGGCCGAGCGCGGGAGGGTGGAGCCGGGGGCGCCGCGCACGGTGGAGGGCATCTCGTACGAGACCATCTTCAACGCGTTGCCCACGTTGCTCTGTGTCTACAGGACCGACGGGACCATCGTGGCCTTCAACGACCTCAACTGCCGGCGCTTCGGGGCGCAGCGCGAGGATGTGCTCGGCAAGGTGAACGTCCTCGCGAACGAGAGCCTGGCGAACAACGGCTACGTGCATGCCCTGAAGAAGGCCGCGGCGGGGGAGGTCGCCAGGCTGCCCGCGACGGAGGTGGAGGTGGAAGGGCGCGACCATCGGATCTGGGTCGAGTCGACGATGGTGCCCATCCGTGACGAGGAGAGGGTGAAGCTCGTCGCCACGGTGACGGTGGATCTCACCGAGCAGAAGAGGGCGGAGGAAGTGCAGCGCCGCCGGGTGACGTTGCTGAGCGCCGTCATCCAGAACGCTTCGTCGCCGATCTGCGTGCGCGACCTGGAGGGGCGGCACGTGATCGTGAACGCGATGAACGAAGCGATCATGGGGGTGGGGCCGGGGGTGCTGATCGGCAAGACGCTGCACGAGGTGCTGCCGGCCGATGCGGCGGACGAGGTCCGGGCGATCGATCGGGCGGTCATCGCGTCGAGGACGCCCTCCACCAGCGAGCACCGCTGGAGCCAGCCCGACGGCGATCACCTCTACCTCTCCACGACGTACCCGCTCCTCGACGACGGCGGCGAGCCGCTGGGGATCTGCGTGATCGCCACGGACATCACCGCGCGCGTGAAGGTCGAGGAGCGGAACCGGAAGCTGCAGGAGGAGGTACTCCTCGTCCAGCAGGAGACGCTGCGGGCGATCTCCACGCCGCTCATCCCCATCGCGCAGGGGGTGGTGGTGATGCCGCTGGTCGGGGAGGTGACGCGGGAGCGGGCCGAGCAGGTGGTCGAGACGCTGCTGCGGGGCATCTCGGAGCAGCAGGCGCGCATCGCCATCCTCGACGTGACCGGGGTGCCGCAGGCAGGCGCGGAGGTGACGGAGGCGATCTTGCGGGCGGCGCGGAGCGTGAAGTTGCTCGGGGCCGAGGTGATCCTCACCGGGGTCAGGCCCAGCGTGGCGCAGGCGCTGATCGAGCTGGGCGCGGACCTCGCAGGGATCTCGACGCTGGGGACGCTGGAGCGCGGCGTGGCCCACGCACTCTCCACGAAGCCTCAGGCCGCGCGGGGGCAGGGGTACGCAGGCGCCAGGCGGCGCGGGTGAGGCACACGGCAGGGATTGCGCGTCCCTGCCCGGTTCTCCCGTTCAAATCGTGAGGGGCCACCCCGTGACTTGGGGCAAGATGGGACACCCCGGAGGCGCTGCATGACCGCGTCGTGGTGAACGCCCGTGAACGTCCGGCGCCGGGCAGGCGCGGCTGCTTTGCCTGGTTGTGCGCGGCGTCGCACAGAGGCTAGCTTGCGCGGTTCGGACGCCGCCCGGTCGCGGGCTCGGGGGGGGCGTTCAAGCGCTGGACGCCTTGTCATGAAGCATGGCCTGACGCAACGCCACCCCCACCGCTCGGCGCCCAGGCGCTCCTGTCGCTCGTTAGCCGCGCCCATGTCCGCCGTGGAGGTGGTGCGCCGCGAGGTGGTGCACGTCGTGCGCTCCGCATGACGCGTTCACCGGTCAGAGCAAGAGAGGGAGTCCGGTCGTGAACAGCGAGCAGGTGATGGGCGACGCGCAGGCGAGGATCGCGGCGCTCGAAGCAGAGAACGCGCGGCTCAGGGCGCGCGTCGAGGAGATCGAGCGCGGGCTGCTCCCCGAGGTCGCGCAAGGGACGCGGGCGGGCAGCGCGCGGGAGATGGTGGAGGGCGTCTCCTACGAGGCCATCTTCCAGGCGCTGCCGATCCCGTTCGCGATCTACAGGTCCGATGGGCTCATCGTCGCCTGCAACGAGGCCCACTGCGGCAGCTTCGGGCGCAAGCGCGTCGACGTGGAGGGCAAGGTCAACATCTTCGCGCTCAAGCAGTCGGCGCAGAACGGCTACCGCGCGCTCCTCGAAAGGGCGTTCGCCGGCGAGGTGGTGCGGGGACCGGCGACGCCGTTCACCGCCGACGACGGGTCGCGTCTGTGGCGCGAGGCGACGCTGGCGCCGATCGACGACGGGGCCGGGGGGCGGCTGGTGGTGGCCCACAGCTTCGACGTCACCACGCAGAAGGAGGCCGAGGAGCAGCAGCAGCGGATGGCGGCGCTGCTGCGGGCGGTCATCCACAACGCGCCCATGCCCATCTGCGTGCGCGATCTGGAGGGGCGGCACGTGGTCATGAACGAGATGAACGCGAAGGTCATGTCGATGGACGCGGCGTACATGCTCGGCAAGACACTCGACGAGATCATGCCGGGCGCGAGCGCGGAGGCAGAGGCGGTCCGGAAGCTCGACCAGGCGTGCCTGGATTCGAGGGAGCCGATCCTGGGCGAGCATCACTGGGAAGAGGCGGACGGCGAGCACGTCTACTTCTCCACGACCTTCCCGGTCATCGACGAGACGTACGGCCCGCTGGGCACCTGCGCGATCTCCACGGACATCACCGCGCGGGTGCGGGTCGAGGAGAGGAACCGGAAGCTGCAGGAGGAGATGCTGCAGATCCAGCGCGAGACGCTGGAGGCGATCTCGACGCCGCTGATCCCCATCGCCAAGGGGGTGGTGGTGATGCCGCTCGTCGGCGAGATGACGCGGGAGCGTGCGGCGAGGGCGCTGGAGACGTTGCTGCATGGCATCTCGGGGCAGCAGGCGCGCATCGCGATCCTCGACGTGACCGGCGTGCCGGAGGCGGGGCTGGAGGTGACGGAGGCGATCCTGATGGCAGCGCGGAGCGTGCGGCTCCTCGGGGCCGAGGTGGTCCTGACGGGGATCCGGCCGAGCGTCGCGCAGTCGCTCGTGGAGGGCGGGGCGGACCTCGGGGGTATCGTGACGCTCGGGACGCTGGAGCGGGGGGTGGCGTACGCGCTCGCGGCGCAAGGGCCGACGCGCCGGCGGGGTGGCTGACTAGGGAAGGCGCTCGCGGAGGAAGCGCTCGGCGACGGTCGCGGGGGTGTCGCCCTGCTCGTCGACGGCGGCGTTCATGCGCCGCATCCGGTCGGCGTCGATGCTGCCGGCGAGCCCGCGCAGCGCGGTGACGACGTCGCCGTGCTCACGCGCGGTGCGGGCGCTGACGAGGACGATGGCGTCGTACGGGGGGATGGCGTGGCGGTCGTCGTCGAGGGCCTGGAGGTCGTACGAGACGAGGCGGCCGTCGGTGGAGAAGGCGGTGATCGCGTCGACTTGCCGGGCGCGGATCGCCTCGTACATGAGCGAGGGGTCCATGCTCCGCTGCTCGCGGGGGGCGAGGCCGTAGGCGCGCTGGAGGGAGCGCCACTCGGGGCGCTGGAAGATCTCGTAGTCGCCGCCGAGCGACATCGCGCCGAGGTGGGGGGCGAGGTCGCCCACGGTCCGCAGGGCGAGGCGGGTGGCGTCCGCGCGCCGCACCGCGATCGTGTAGGTGTTCTCGAAGCCCAGCGCGGCCGCGACCACGATGCCGTGCTCGGCGCGCAGGTAGTCGTCGACCTCGCGGAGCAGCGCGGCGCGATCTCCGGGGATCTCGCTCCGCTTCATGATCGTGGTCCAGAGCGTCCCCGTGTACTCGACGTAGCCGTCGATCTGGCCGTTCCGGAGCGCGTCGAACGCGACGGTGGAGCCCAGGGAGTCGACGGCCTCGGTGGGGAGGCCGGTCTCGCGGGCGATCGCGCCGGCGAGGATGCGGCTGAGGATGTACTGCTCGGTGAAGGTCTTGGCGCCGATGGAGATGCGGTCGCCCTCGCTGCGGGCCGCGGCCGCGCTGGCGACGAACGAGCCGGCGGCGATCACGCCGAGCGCGCCGAGGGCCGCCAGGCTGGTCCCCACGAGGGCGCGGCTACGCCGCCGGATGCCGGCCTCCAGGGCGCGCACCAGCGTGTCGAGCAGGAGCGCCAGCGCCGCCGCCGCGATGCACCCGACGAGCACCGCGGTGTAGTTGCGCGTCTGGAGGCCGCTGAAGATGTAGTTCCCCAGGCTCGGGGCGCCGACGGGCGTGGAGAGGGTCGCGGTCCCCACGGTCCACACCGCCGAGGTGCGGATGCCGGCCACGATGACCGGCATCGCGAGCGGCAGCTCGACCCGGCGGAGCTGCTCGCCCGGGGTCATGCCCACCCCGCGCGCCGCCTCGCGCAGCGCCGGATCGACCGCGGCGAGCCCGGCGACGGTGTTCCGGAGGATGGGAAGCACGCTGTAGAGGAAGAGCCCGACGATCGCGGGCGCGAAGCCGATGCTCTTCAGGCCGAGCGCCGCGAGGGCGGGGACCATGAACGCGAGGAGCGCCAGGCTGGGGATGGTCTGGATGATGCTCGCGACCGCCAGCACCGGCGCCTCCAGCCGGCGGGAGCGGGAGAGGGCAATCCCGAGCGGCACGCTGAGGCCCACCCCCAGCGTGAGCGCGACCAGCGTGAGCTGCAGGTGCGCCACGAGGTAGCCCGGGAGGAGCGCGAGCTGCTCCTTCATGGCGTTTCCTTCGACGTTTCGCCCGGTGCTTCGCCTGGCGAAACGTCGGTGTCCCCTGCCGCGCCGTCGTCGCTGTGGTCGCCGTCGTCGCCGTCGTCGCCGCCTTCGCCGCCTTCACCGCCGAGGAGCGCTTCCACCCGGCGCGCCTGCCGCTGCGGGGTGCTGAGGAGCTGCGCCACCTCGTCGTCGACCGGGGCGCGCGCCAGCTCCCGGGCCGTGCCCACCTGGAGGAGGCGCCCGCGGCCCATCACCGCGATGCGGTCGCCGAGCAGGATGGCCTCGATCATGTCGTGGGTCACGAAGATCGCGGTGAGCCCGAGCTGCCGCCGGATCCGCAGGAAGGAGCGTTGCAGCCGGTCACGGGTGAGGGGATCGAGGGCGCCGAAGGGCTCGTCGAGGAGCATCACCTTCGGCTCTGCGGCGAGTGCGCGTGCGACCCCCACCCGCTGGGCTTGTCCTCCGGAGAGCTCGTCGGGGCGCCGGTCGCGGATCGCGGCAGGGTCGAGCTCGACGAGATCGAGGAGGGCGTCGACGCGGGCCCGGATGCGGGCAGGGGCCCAGCCGAGCAGGGAGGGGGTGATGGCGATGTTCTCGGCGATGGTGAGGTGCGGGAAGAGGCCGATCTGCTGGAAGACGTAGCCGATGCTGCGCCGCAGCGCGTGCGGGGGCGTCTCGGCCACGTCGCGCCCGTCGAGCAGGATCCGCCCGGAGGTCGGCTCGATCAGGCGGTTGATCATCTTCAGGGTGGTGGTCTTCCCCGAGCCGGAGCCGCCGAGGAGGACGAGCAGCTCTCCCGGCTCGACGCGGAGAGAGACGCCATCCACGGCGAGGAGGTCTCCGTGGCGCTTCGTGACCTTCTGCAGCTCGATCATCGGCGCACGGGCATGCGGGTGGGTGTGCGGGCGACTAGCGGTCGCGGAAGCCTTCGGCGGGGTGGAGGGAGGCGGCGTAGGTGCTGGGGATGATGGTCGCGAACAGGCACACCGCGATGGCGATGACGCCGGTGATCACGAACTCCGTCCAGCGCACGAGCACGGGCAGGTGGGAGATGAAGTAGACCTTGGGGTCCAGGGGGAAGCCGTAGACGAGGAGGCCCTTGCACACCGCGAGGCCGAGGAGCAGGCCGAGGGTGGTGCCGGCGACGCCGATGATCCCGCCCTGGTAGACGAAGATGCGCAGGATCGCGAAGTTCGTCGCGCCCATGGCCTTGAGGACGGCGATCTCCTTCTTCTTGTCGAGCACCACCATGATCAGGGTGGCGACCACGGTGAAGGCGGCGACCACGATGATCAGCGCGAGCACGGCGCTCATCCCGATCTGCTGGATGCGGAGCGCGGTGAACAGGCCGTGGTTCAGCTCCTCCCAGTCCATGGTGTGATAGAGGCCGCTGCCCAGCGTGCGCGAGACCTCCTTCGCGATGTCCGGCGCGTCGTCGATGTTGGCGACCTTCATCTCCACGCCGGTCACCGTGTCGCCCTGGTCGTAGAAGGCCTGGGCCTCGTAGAGGTCGGTGTAGACGAGCTTGGAGTCGTACTGGTCGAAGCCCGCCTCGAAGACGGCGATCACCCGGAAGCGCTTGGCCACGGGCGGCTTGATCTGCCCGCCGGAGTACGAGAAGCCGATGGTCGGCGAGGTGACGGTCACGCACTTGCCGATGTCGAGCTTGAGGTTCTTCGCGAGGGAGACGCCGATGACGATGCCAGGCATCTTCGCGACGGCCTCCGGGTTCGCGCAGAGGTCGGGGTCGACGAAGTCGGGGATCTCGTCGTCCTCGGGGAGCACGCTCTTGTAGCCGCCCTCGGGCTCCACGGAGCCCACCGGTCCGGCCGCGACGGCCGCGTCGTCGGTAGCGTCGTCTTCCGCCTCGGCGAGCGCGTTCTCGCCGGCACCGTCAGGCGGAGGAGGAGGGGCTTCGGCGGCGCGGCGGTCGTCGTCCTGGATACGCTGCTCGAGAGCGCGCAGGAGATCGACGTCGCGGCCGTGCTCGTCGAGCGCGGGGTCGAGGGGGGAAGGCGCGAGGCTGCCCGTCTTGTCGGGGATCCCGGGCTTGAGAGGAGGTGGCGCGGACGGCGCGGACGGGGCTCCCGAGCCGCCCAGGGGCGGAACGCCGAGGGTGGGGACGGGCGGCAGGGAGGGCCCGGGGCGGTCCGGGGGCTTCGCGCCGGGGAGGCGCAGGCCCGAGAGCTCGCCACCGGGCAGGATGTGGCGGGGCAGATCGAGGACGGCGACGGGGCCGCCCGGTGCTGCGCCGACGCCGAGGCTGGTCTGGGGATCCACGCCCTTCAGGAGGACGCCGGTCGCGGTGGCGTCTCCGTGGGTGAGCATCATGGGGTTGATGCTGAACGGGGCCACCCCGACCACGCCGGGGATCTTCCCCACCTGGTCCATGATGGAGCGGTACTCACGGAAGTCCGTCGAGTACTTCAGCACCAGGACGTGCGCGTTGACGCCGAGGACTTTCTCGCGGAACTCCGCCTGGAAACCTCCGGTCACGCTCATCACGGTGGCGAGGGCGGCGACGCCGAGCGCCACGCCGAGGATGGCGAAGACGGTACTGACCGAGATGAAGGCCCGCTTCTTGGAGCCCATGTAGCGAAGCGCGACGTCGAAGGGGTAGCTCATCGGGCGTACGAGGGCTCCCTAGCAGAGCGACGGCCGTGGAGCACGAAGAGCGCGTGCGAAGCGGGCGCAAAGAGCTGACGAGCCGCCGCTTCTCCGGGGCCGTCGCGCCTGCTAGGATCCATGACTCAGTAGCTTTGGGCCGCTTTGCGCGCCCATGACCCGTGACCTGACCGTAGCGACGGTAGCGATGAGCGCCCCCGAGAACGAGCCCCCCGCCGCGCGCAAGCCCCCTTCGGCTCCTGACCCAGCCGAGAAGGCGGCGCCGTCGCCGTCGCCCTCTCCCGTGCGCGTGGCCCCGCGGCCGGAGCCACCTCCGCCGCTCCGGCAGGTGCCGCGGCCGCTCCCGGGCAAGGCGCCGAGCGCGCCGAGGCCTCCGTCAGCGAGCGATCCGGGGGCGCGGCGGGGGATGGGCACGGACCCGAACGTGCCGAGGTCGCCGCTCGCGAGCGACTCGGGGAGCACGCCCGCGCGGCGGGTGGCGAGCACGGACCCGAACGTGCCGAGGTCGCCGCTCGCGAGCGACGCGGGGAACGCGGGGAACGCGTCGAACGCGCCCGCGCGGCGGCCGATGGGCAGCGACCCCGGAAACGCGGCGGCGCGGCGGTCTCTCGGCAGCGATCCGAGCGCGCCGAGGTCACCGCTCGGGAGCGATCCCGGAAACGCGGCGGCGCGGCGGTCTCTCGGCAGCGATCCGGGCGGGCCGCGGTCCAGCGATCCGGACGTGGGCTACGCAGGGAAGCGGGGCGACGCGGTGACCATCATGGGGTCCGCGCCGGATCCCGAGCCGTCGATCGAGATCCCGCCGCCCGCGGAGCTCATCGACGAGCGGCAGCCCGGCGCGACGGACCCGTACATCGGCACCACGTTCGATCACCGCTACAAGATCGAGCGGCTGCTCGGCGAGGGCGGGATGGGGTTCGTCTACCTCGCCCGCCACAAGGTGATCGACAAGAAGGTCGCGGTGAAGGTGCTCCGCGCGGAGCTCGCGCGCGACGAGGAGATCTTCGAGCGGTTCGTGCAGGAGGCGCGCGCGGCGTCGAGCGTGGGCAACCCGCACATCGTCGACGTCTCGGACTTCGGGGACCTGCCGGATGGCTCCAAGTACTTCGTGATGGAGTACCTGGAGGGGTCGAGCCTGTCGCAGATCATCGACGGCCCGGGCGAGATCACCGTCGACTTCATCTACAAGGTCAGCCTGCAGATGGCCGACGGCCTCGCGGCGGCGCACTCGGGTGGCATCGTCCACCGCGATCTCAAGCCGGACAACGTGTACGTGGTGCGTCGGGGCAAGGACGCGGAGTTCGTGAAGATCCTCGACTTCGGCATCGCCAAGGTGACGACCGACGCGGAGAGCCGGCTGACGCGCGCGGGCGCGGTGTTCGGCACGCCCCACTACATGTCGCCGGAGCAGGCGGCTGGCGCGCCCATCGATCTGCGGACGGACATCTACTCCATGGGGGTGATGCTCTACGAGCTGGGGAGCCGGCAGCTCCCGTTCACCGCCGACAACTTCATGGGGATCCTGACGCAGCACATGTACAAGGCGCCGGTCCCGCTGCGCGCGCTCCTGTCGGGGCCCGGGCCGACCTGCCCACCGGCGCTCGAGGCGATCATCCTCAAGTGCCTCTCGAAGAAGCCCGAGTCCCGCTACCAGACCATGGCGGAGCTGCGCGAGGACATGGAGACCGCGCGCTCGGGTGGGGTGCCCAAGGCGGTGCCCGAGATGATGTCGCGCTCGGGCGGCTTCAACGTCCCGCAGGACTACTTCAAGCTGAAGCCCGCGCCCGCGGCGGGTGCGTCGACCAGCGTGGAGGGAGGCCGCCGCGTGCCGCGGTGGGCCCTGTTCGCGGGGGGCGCAGCCGTGCTCGGCGTCGGGGTGGCGATCGCACTGGCGGTGGGCGGCGGGTCTGCGGCAGGCAACGCGGAGATCCCGGGGACCGCGCTGCCGCCCAGGCCCACGGGCGCAGGGGTGACGGCGCCGGCGCCGAGCGCGACCGGAGAGACCTCCTCCGTCGCGCCGGGGGGCCCGGAGATCGCGCCGGCGGTCCCGGCGAAGCGGGTCTCGGTGACGCTCAAGGCGACGCCGGAGGGAGCGAAGGGCTACGTCGATGGCAAGCCGCTCCAGCTCCCCGCGACCTTCGAGGTGCAGGAGGGCAAGCCGCTCACCGTGGAGATCCGCGCCGATGGCTTCGTGTCGCAGGTGGTGCAGCTCGACGGCTCCGAGGCGAAGCGCACCGTGAAGCTCGCCAAGGAAGCGGCCAAGTCCCCGGGCACGAAGGGGACCTCCCAGTCCCTCGATCCCTCGCTGCGCGACCCCTGGGCGACCAAGAAGCGGTGAGCGCCGCGGCGCTGATCCGATCCGGTCAGCGCGCGAGTCGTGCTACTTCGGGAAGGTGTCCGATCTAGCGCGCCTCATCGATCTGGTCCCCAGGGACGTGCTCGGGATCTGCCAGCGCCTGCGCGAGCAGGGCAAGCGCGGCTGGATCGTCGGGGGCTGCGTCCGCGATCTGCTCCGCGGCAAGCCGGCCAAGGACTGGGACGTGTGCACCGACGCCAGGCCCGAGGAGACCATGCGGTTCTTCCGCAAGGTCATCCCCACCGGCATCCAGCACGGCACCGTCACGGTGGTGGTGAAGGGGGTCCACTACGAGGTGACCACCCTGCGCGGCGAGGGGGCGTACACCGACGGGCGGCGGCCGGACTCGGTGGAGTTCGTGGACGACATCACCGCGGATCTCGCGCGGCGGGACTTCACCTTCAACGCCATCGCCATCGATCCGGTGGACGGGCACCTGATCGATCCCTTCGACGGCCGCGCCGATCTGGAGGCACGCACGCTGCGCGCGGTGGGCAACGCGGACGAGCGCTTCGCGGAGGATGGGCTGCGGGTGCTCCGGGGAGCGCGCTTCGCCGCCACGCTGGAGTGCTCCATCGCGCCCGACACGGAGCGGGCGATGGGCTCGACGCGGTCTCTGGAGACCTTCCGCCGGGTGAGTCAGGAGCGGGTGCGCGACGAGTGGCTGAAGGCGATGGGGGCGCCGCGCCCGAGCGTGGCGTTCGAGGCGATGCGGCGCACGGGCATCCTCGGGATCACCTGCCCGGAGCTCGTCGAGTCGGTGGGGTGCGGGCAGAACCGCTACCACGCATACGACGTGTGGGGCCACGCGATGGCGTGCCTCGATGCGTGCCGGCCGGAGCCCATCCTGCGCGTCGCGGCGCTCTTGCACGACGTCGGCAAGCCGCGGACGCGGGCGTTCTCGGAGAAGACCCAGGACTACACGTTCTACGATCACGAGCGGGTGGGCGCGGAGATCGCCGACCCGTTCCTGATGCGGATGCGCTTCTCGAACGAGGAGCGGGCGCGGATCGTGGCGCTCGTGCGGCACCACCTCATCTGCTACTCGGACGACTGGAGTGACGCGGCCGTGCGGCGCTGGCTGCGGCGGGTGACGCCGGCGCTGGCGCCGCAGCTCTACGACCTCGGCGAGGCCGACGCGCTCGGCAAGGGCCGCGACGCCGAGGACGACGTGGCGTCCATCGCGCGGCTGCGGGCCCGCGCCGAGGCGCTGATCCAGGCGGGCGCCGCGATGTCGACGCGGGACCTGGCGCTGAACGGCGGCGCGTTGATGAAGGGCCTCGGCATCGCGCCAGGGCCGATCGTCGGCAAGATCCTGGAGCGGCTCGTGGAGGTCGTCACCGACGATCCCTCGGCGAACACGCCCGAGCGGCTGCTCGACGCGGCCCGTCAGATGGTGGCGGAGTCCGGGCAGGGCTGAAGCGCCGACCAGGGAGCCGGCCGGGGCTCCCGCGGCGTCCGCAGCGTCAGCGGACCAGCCAGAGGCGGTAGGTCGAGGCGTTCTGCTTGTAGAAGGAGTCGTGCACCCAGGAGACGCCGGCCTCGTCCCAGTAGCAGCCGTTGTCCTCCGTCTTGGGCCACGCGGGGCCCTTCTTGATCTCGTGACAGCCGGCGCCCATGGGCGTGTCCGAGTCCTCCACGTTGAAGGAGAGCCGCAGGGAGCCGCAGTTGTTCGCCTCCAGCGGGATGTTGGTGGCCTGCACCGGGTACGAGTAGAGCGCGTGCGTCTCCACCCCGAGCGCGACCCAGTTCTTCGTGCCCGCGGGGAACCAGGTCGACACGCTCGCCTGCACGGGGGCGGAGATCTGGTAGGAGGCGTACTGGTCCTTGGAGTCGATGAAGAGGAAATCGCGGAAGGGCACCGTGCTGTACGCGAGGGACTTGTGGTCCGCCGTGAAGAGGGTCTCGACGTCGCCGGCGGTGTCGTTGCCGGTGAACCGCGCCTCGTTGCACGCGCCCTGCTGCTGCGCGCTCCCGCAGACCAGGGTGCAGGCGGTGTCGCTGAAGTAGCTGCGGTCGACGACGCTCGCGACCAGGGTCCAGCCGCCTCCCTCGATCTCCATCTCGCAGTAGGCGGGGAAGGCCTCGATGGGGCCATCACCGTCGGGATCGAGGAGGTAGACGCCGCTCGCGGAGCCAACGGGCAGGTTGCTGCACTTCGTGTAGATGCAGCCCTCGTTCACCTGGCCGTCGCAGTTCTCGTCGCCCGGCGTGTCGCACCGCTCGTCGGTGGGGACCACCTCGCCCGTGCAGGGACCGTAACCGTTGCCGTCCGAGGTACAGGCCTGGGCGCCCTCCTTGCACAGGCCGACGTTCCGGGTCTCCTCGGGTCCCGTGTAACAGATCGCGGCTTCGCCCGGGATGCAGATCGGGGGGGCGCAAGCTCCGTCGATGCACGCCTCCGTGCTGGCGCAGGCGAGGTCGCACCCGCCGCAGTGGAGGCTGTTGCTCGCGAGATCGACGCACGTCCCGCCACACTGGACGAACCCGCTGTCGCAAGTGGTGGAGGGGGTCACCGCGCTCCCCTCGGCGCAGCCATGCGCCGCAGCAGCGAGGAGCGAGGTGAAGAGGGCGGCGAGGACCGCAGAGCGCGCGTGGGGGGTTGCCATGGCCGTTTCAGGAGATGGTACCACCTCGGCCCCGGGAGGGCCCAGGTTCGCGCAGGATCGAGGCAGGTGGCCAGGCTGCCCCGGGCGTTGCGGCCGGTGCGATCGTTGGTGCTCCTGCCGATCGTGCTACCTTCGGCGGGTGGAACGGTGGACGTCGCGCGAAGGATCGCCGGAGCCGCCGGGTGAAATGCCAGCTCGGCCGCCGGGTCAGATGCCGGGTCAGCCGACGGCGAAGCGGGGGAAGCGCGGGCCGTGGATGGTGCTGCTCGGTGCGCTCGCGGCAGTGCTGGTCGTGCTGCCGGTGGTGGTCCTGAAGCTCTTCTCGTTCGCCCTCCGGGTCTCTCTGCAGGCCGAGGCGCGTGTGTTCGAGGGGTGGCCTGCGTCCAGGGATGCTGGTGAGGCGCTGCCGCGGCCTGGCGAGGGCCGAGCGGGGAGCGTGACGCGCGCGGGCATGGCGGCAGGGCCGCGGGCGGATGCTTCACTCCGGCGCGAGGGGCGCGACTTCATCGGCGGTGGGTTCCTCTCCTTGCCGCGCGCGTTCTCCTCGGCGGACGGGGGCTACGATCTCGTCGTGCACTTTCACGGCAACACGCAGCTCGTGGAGGAGAGCTACCACGCGAGCGGTCTCGATGCCGCGGTGCTGGTGCTCAACCACGACGGGTATGGCTCGGGGGTGTACGAGTCGCGCTTCTACCACCCGGCGGTGCTCACCAAGATCCTGGGCGAGGTGCAGCAGGCGCTTCTGGCGCGAGGGCTGCGTGGGGCGCGGCTCGGGCGGCTGGCGCTGTCGGCATGGAGCGCGGGATACGGGGCGGTGCTCCGGGCGCTGGCGCGGCCGGAGCTTTCCGAGCGCGTGGACGCGGTGCTCCTCCTCGACGGGATCCACTGCGGCTACGATCAGCAGCGCGCGCCGGCGCTCGACAAGCTGGAGCCCATCGTGCGCTTCGCGGAGCGCGCGGTGGCGGGGGAGCGGCTGCTCTCGCTGACCCACTCGGAGATCCAGCCCGACGGGGATTACGCGGGGACGCGGGAGGTCACCGACGCGCTGCTGGCGCGGCTCGGGGTGCGTCGGAGCCCGCTCATGGAGGCGCCGCCGCTGCCGGCGCTCGCGTCGCTGCGGGGGATCCTGCCGGCAAAGCAGATCCAGGCGCTCACGCCGCTGACGCAGGCGCACGTGGGAGGGCTGTGGGTGCGGGGGTACGACGGGAGCCGGGAGCAGCACCACGCGATGCACCTCGGGCAGATGTCGGTGACGGCGCTGCCGGATCTGGTGCGGGCCTGGGCGAAGGGCAGCCGTCTGCAGACTCAGGGCAGGTGACCTAACTCACAGGAACGTGAAGGTCTGCGCCACGATCTCCTTGGCGCTGGTCTCGATCGGCTCGCCGTGGGCGAGGGCGAGGCGGTCGAAGTCCCAGCGGAGGATGCGGTCGATGCTCTCGCGGGCGGCCTTGCGGTCACGGTAGACGAAGCGCATGAAGCGCCCCCAGCCGGGCTTCTTCCACACGCCGGAGAGCTGCAGGTAGATGCGCGTGGGGAGGTGATCGGTGGCGTGGAAGTTCTCCACGACATCGACGCTCACCAGCGTCTTCGAGGCGCGGTGCAGGAGCACGGTCTCGTCCATCATGGAGCCGCGGATGGTGAGGGGCTCCAGCTCGCCCGCGAAGGGGAGGTCAGCGCTGTCGGTGAAGAGCGTGGCGGGGCGAAGATCAGGGCGCTTCTTGGTGAGGCCCGGGGCGATGTAAACGCGGGCTTCGGGCCAGCGGGCGGCGGCGGGGGCCACGTACAGGTGGTGAAAGACGTTGGGGGCGACGATGTGCCGCACGGGGCCGATGGCGTCGATCTCCTGTGCGAGGGCGTCGTCGATGACGATCGGTGAGTGGAGCAGCACGGAGCCGTCCTGGAGGCGGACCACCGTCATCCGGGTACCGAGGTGCATGCCGAGCATCTTGAGGGGAGCGGCGATGATCCAGAGACCCGTGCCGAAAGGCGTGAGCTGAGGCATGCCGGCCATGGGAGCGAGCGGGGGAAGCCGCGTCAAGCACGGCGCCGTCGCGCTGTGAGTCGCGCCGGGTCAGGCGGGGCGGGGCCTGAGGTCGCGGAAGAGATCGGTGGAGAAGTAGCGCTCCATGCGGTCGCAGAGGACGGTGGCGACGTCGTGGCCGGGGCCGAGGCGGCGGGCGAGGCGGCGGGCGGCGGCGAAATTGAGGCCGCTGGAAGGGCCGACGCCGAAGCCGCGGGCACCGAGCTCGCGCGCGGCGCGGATGGCCTCGGCGTCGGTGATGGCGATGTCTTCCACGGGGCCGAGGGTGGGGTCGTCGAGGAGGCGGGAGAGGCCGTCGACGACGCCGGGGATGCCGCCGCAGATCTCCGGCTCGCCCTCGAAGCAGACGCCGCGCTCGGGGCGGGGGCGGGCGAGGGCGGTGGGGTGGCCGGCTTCGCGGAGGGCGCGGGCGATGCCGGCGAGGGTGCCGCCGGTGCCGACGCCGGCGACGAAGCCGTGGATGGTGGTGCCCACCTGGGAGATCAGCTCGGGGCCGGTGTTGCGCTGGTGGGCGAGGGCGTTGAGGGGGTTCTCGAACTGGCGGGGGAGGAAGATGCGCGGGTCGGCGTCGGCCATGCGGCGCGTCTCCTCGATGGCGCCGAGGACGCCGTGCTCGGCGGGGGTGAGCACCACCTCGCCGCCGTAGCGGCGGATGAGGAGGACGCGCTCGTCGCTGACGCCGGAGGGCATGACGGCGCGGAAGTGAACGCCGAGCATGGCGCAGGCCATGGCGAAGGCGATGGAGGTGGAGCCGCTGGAGGCCTCGACGACGAGGCTGTCGTCGCGGAGGGCGCCGGTCTCCATGGCGTGTCCGAGCACGAAGCTCGCGACGCGGTCCTTGGTGGAGCCGCTCGGCAGGAGGTGCTCGAGCTTGATCCAGAGGGTGCAGCCCGTCTCTTCATCCGGGATGGGGACGGTGGGGGTGCTGGCCGAGACGCGGGCCAGCCAGGCCTTCATGGTGCGGCGGGGCGTGGTCATGGGAGGTCCGGGTCCGATCAGTCCACGGGGTGCACCTGGGCGCCGCGGACGTAGACGCGCTGGATGGTGCTCTCGTCGCTGGCAAAGGCGAGCTGCGCGAGGATGCCCTCTTCGGTGGTGATGTGATCGGGGCAGCGGACGACGAGGAAGTCGGCCTCCTTGCCGGGATCGAGGGAGCCCACGCGGCCCTGGAGATCGAGGGCGGTGGCGCCGCCGAGGGTGGCGAGGGTGAACAGCTCGGCGGGGGTGAGGCGCGTGCCGAGGCAGAGGGCGCTGTCGAAGGCGTGCGACATGGCGCGGCGCATGTCGAAGCTGCGACCGGCGCCGACGTCGCTGCCGAGGGCGATGGGGACGTGGCGGCGGCGGGGCTCGTCGATGGGCATGCGGCCGCTGTCGAGGAAGAAGTTGGAGTCGGGGCAGTGGGCGACGCGCGCGCCGGCCTCGGCGAGGCGGTCCCACGCGCGCGGGGAGAGGTGGATGGCGTGCGCGAAGAGGGAGCGCGGTCCGAGGAGGCCGAGGCGATCGTAGACGTCGAGGTAGTCGATGGCCCAGGGGCAGGCGCGGAGGACGGCTTCGGCTTCGGCGGGGCTCTCGGCGAGGTGGGTCTGCACGAAGAGCTGGTGGTCGGCGGCGACCTGCGCGGCGGCTTCGAGGAGGGGGCGCGAACAGCTCAGCGCGAAGCGGGGGGTGACGATGAACTGGAGGCGGCCTTCTCCCTTGCCGTGCCACTTCTGGATGAGATCACGCATGGCCGGGAGGGCCTCGCGGTGATCGAGGCGGAGCGGCTCCGGGCAGCCCTGATCCATGAGGGTGAGGCCGGCGAAGGCGCGCAGGCCGGCGCGGTCGAGCGCCTCGAACAGGGTGTCGGTGGCGGCGGCGTGGGCGCTCGAGTAGGCGGCGCAGGTGGTGGTGCCCGCCATGAGCATGCGGCGGGTGAAGTCGCTGGCGACTGCGGCGGCGTGGGCGGGATCGTCGAAGCGCGCCTCCTCGGGGAAGACGCTGCGCTCGAGCCAGTCGAGCAGGGGTCCGCTGGCGCTGCCGGTGATGCGCGTCTGCGGGTAGTGGAGGTGGGCGTCGACGAAGCCGGGGATGAGCACCGCCGGGCGGAGGTCGAGGACCGGGCCGCGGAAGGTGGTGGTCGCGGCGGGGCCCGCCGAGAGAATGCGGCCGTCCGGTGTGACGAGGAGGAGGGCGTCCTCGATGAACCGCAGTCCCGCGCCCTGGTTGCGGGAGCCCTCGGGCGTCAGCGGAGAGAGGAGACGGCCTCGGTAGGCGCGGGTGCCAAGCGGGATGGGGGAGGGCGCGGAGGTGGTCATGCCGGCAGCAGCGAGGGGTGAGGCATGGCGGCCGGTCGGGGCGGTGACATCGCCGAGATGATACGATGGAAGCTGAGGCGGGGTCGATGGCGTGCGGGGACGCTCAGCGGAGGGCGACGCCGTTCCTGCGGGTCCAGCCTATGAGCGGCCCCTTCTGGCCGCTGTGGAGGACGAGGAGCCACTCGCCGTCGTCCTTCATGATCATCAGCTCGGCGCCCTCGTCGATCTGGCCGAGAGGCTGGGCGCTGGGGCTCGGATCGGCGAGGAGGGTCAGGTCCCGCCGGGCGAGTCCGACGACAGCGCGGCCCTTGAACTCCCGCTCGGCGCCGGGATCGGGGGGGCGGTTCCAGGCAGGAGGAGCTTCGAGGGGATCGCTCGGTTCGCCCCAGGTCTCCTCGGGGGCGAAGAAGCCATTGCGCGCAGGAGACGGTTCGGGCGCGCGGCGCCGGGAGTCGCGGTCGAGCAGGGGGAGGTGGCGCGCGTGCGCGACACGAGGGCTGTCGAGGCCGATGGCCAGAAGGCGGAGGAGCGGGGGGGTGGCCGCGGCAACCAGGAGCAGGGCGACGGCGAGGAGGAGAAGCGTGGTGATGCTGTTCGTCACGCGCGCCGGGCGGGAGAGGGTCGCGGGGGGCGGGGTGCTCGCTGGAAACCGCAGGGCCCCGAGGGAAGGGCCACCCTCGGCAGCGGGCACGGGGGCAGCCGCCTGCGAGGCAGGCGCGGGCGGGCCGGCCGGAGGCGTCGAGGGCATCGGGCAGAGCATACGATGGGGCTCTCCCGGGGTCGACCGGGTGTGCTGTCGACAGGGGCCGGCGGAGGGGGTGGGTGCTACAAGTCCGCGCGATGACGACCTCGGGACTGTCGGAGAGTGTCTTCGCGCTGAACGCGGTGCGGGACGGGGGCGCGCCTGGACTGCAGGCCGCGGTGCTCACGCAGCGCGTGTCGGAGCACGCGGTGTTCGGCCGGATGAAGAGCCTCGCCGACGTGCGGGTGCTCATGGAGCATCACGTCTGGGCGGTGTGGGATTTCATGTCGCTGCTCAAGTCAGTCCAGGAGGCCGTGGCTCCGGTGCGGGTGCCGTGGGTGCCCGTGAAGGACGTGGAGGCGGCGCGCCTGGTGAACGAGATCGTGACCGGGGAGGAGAGCGACGAGGGGCCCGACGGTCGCGTGGCGAGTCACTTCGAGGTGTACCTGCAGGCGATGCGGCGGGCGGGCGCCGATGTGAGGCCCATCGAGCACTTCGTGGGGGCGCTCCGGGAAGGGGTGGGCTGGTCCGTGGCGCTCGCGGGAGCGGGGGCACCTCCTGCATCGCGGTCGTTCGTGGAGGCGACGATGGAGGTGTGCGCGGGGCCGCTGCACGGGCGGGTCGCGGCGCTGACGCTGGGACGGGAAGACATCATCCCGGGGATGTTCACGCGGCTCGTGCGTGGCCTGTGGACGACGCAGGCCCGGGAGTTGTCGGATCTGGTGTGGTACCTGGAGCGGCACGTGGAGGTTGACGGGGACCGCCACGGTCCGATGGGTCGACGGCTGTTCGAGCAGATCTGCGGGCGCGACGCGAGGACGCGGGCGGAGAGCTTGCAGGTGGCGGCGCGCGTGCTCACGCACAGGCTGGCGCTGTGGGATGCGGTCGCGGCAGCCATCGATGCGCGCGCGTGAGGCGAGGCGCGCGTGAGGCGCGTCACGCGCGGTGAGTCAGCGGGGGGCGGTGGCGCCGAGGGACTGGAGGGCTTGCTGGGCGTCGGTGCGGTAGGCGTTCTCGCGGGGGGCGAGTTCGAGGAACCGCTGGTAGCCGCGGATCGCCTTCTCCTTGTTGCCGGTCGCGCGCATGGACTCGGCGAGGAGGAAGTAGGCGTCGAAGAGCCAGGGCGGGGCGCCATGATCCGGCTGCTCGGCGATGGTGACCGCCTGGTCCATCTCGGTGGCGGCGCCCTGGCGGTTGCCGCGGGTCGCGTAGATCTTGCCGAGGCGGTAATGCCACTCGGAGTTCTTGCCGTTGGCGGTGATGGCCTTGCGCCAGGACTCCTCGGCGCGGGCCCAGTCGCCTTGATCCTGGTAGCAGAGCGCCATGGTGGCGTAGGCCTCGTAGCGTGAGGGGCGCTTTTCGAGGGCGATCTGGAGGTCCTTGAGGGCGTCGAGGGTGGCGCCCTGCTTCTGGAGGAGGACGCCGCGCTGCCAGTAGGCGTCGGCGAGCTCCTGATCGAGTTCCAGGGAGCGCCTCAGGGACAGCTCCGCCTTGCCGGGCTGACCGGCGTCGTTCGCGGCCCAGCCGACGTAGAGGTGGTACTCGGCGCGGTTGCCGTCGATCTCGGAGGCGCGTTCGAGGAACCGCATCGCCTCGGCGAGGTTCTGGCCGCGGCCGAGGAGGGCACGGCCGAGGAAGTGGTTGGCCTCGGCGGAGTTGGGGCGGTTCTTGAGGACCTCGCGGAGGATGGGCTCCGCCTTGTCGGGGTAGCCGGCCATGACCTGGGCGGAGCCGACGCGGAGCTTGAGGTCGATGTCGTCGGGGGCCTTGCGGAGGGCGTCGGCGTACATCTCGAGGGCGCGCTCGCTCTGGCCGGTCTCCTCGAACAGGAGGCCGCGTTCGAGGGCGAGGCCGGGGTAGTCCTTGTCGGCGGCGGCGACCTGGTCGAAGGTCTTCGAGGCGTCGTCGAAGAGGTGCAGCCTGCGGAAGGTGACGCCGAGCTTGAAGCGGGTGCCGAGGTCCTCTTCCTTGCCGAGGGCGAGTTCGAACTCCTTGCGCGCTTCCTCGTAGCGCCCGGTCTGCAGGGCAACCTCACCCTTGGCGCGGTGCAGCGCCGGGAGGTCGGGGAATTTCTCGGTGGCCTCGGCCAGCTTGGAGGCGGCGTCGTCGGCGCGACCGAGGCCGCTCAGGAGCGAGGCGAGGGCGACGTAGGCGTCGACGATCTCGGGGCGGTTCTCCGGGATCTTCACCGCGTCGAGGTAGGCCTGCTCGGCCTCCTTCTTGTTGCCGAGGGCGAGTTCGGCGCGGCCGAGCCAGTAGTTGACGAGCGGGTCGGTGGGGCGCTCTTCGCGGAGCTTCTTGAGCGAGTCCTTGGCCTCCTTCATGCGCTCCTGGGCGAGCCAGGTCTTGGCGGCGCCCACCTTGGCGAGGGCGTTGTCGCCCTCGGCGCGTGTCGCGGCCTCGAAGCGGGCCAGGGCCTCGGAGTAGCGGCCCGAGCGGTAGAACAGCTCGCCGTTGCCGACGAGCGCGCGCACGGCCTGGGGGTCGAGCTTGAGCGCGGCGGCGAAGGCGTGCTCCGCGGCCGACATGCGGGAGCGGGAGAGGTGGATGTTGCCGATGAGCGTGTAGGCCTCGACCAGCTCGGGGTCGGCAGAGGCGCCGCGGATCTCCGGATCGTCGGTGACCTTGGCGAGGAGATCGAGGGCCTCCTGCTCGCGCCCGCCGCTGGAGAGCAGGGAGGCGAGGAGGATGCGGCTGCCGGCATGCGCAGGGGACGCGGCGAAGGCGGCGCGTGCGCTGGACTCGGCGGAGGGGAGGTCGCCGGCGGCCTGCTGCGCGCGGGCGAGGCCGTAGAGGGTGCGGGCGCTCTCGTCGATCTTGACGGCACGCTTCCAGGCCTCGACGGCCTTGGCGGTGTCCCTGGCGGCAAGCTCGATCTCGCCGACGAGCACCGCGACGTCGATGTCGTCGGGGAGGCGCGCGGTGAGCGCTTGCGCGGAGAGGCGCGCCTTGGGGAGCTGTCCGGCGAGCGCGTCCTGCGCCGCCTCGGCGAGCGTGACGAGGTCACCCGGGCGGGTGCGCGCCTGGTCGAGCATCTCCTTGCCGTACGCCTCGTCGATCGAGCGGCGGCCGAAGCGCAGGGCGCGGGCGAAGGCGAGGTAGGAGGCGTAGGCCGCGGTGGGGCGGTGCCGCGGGGTGGAGCGCTGCGCCACCTTGATGTCGGCGAGGAGCTTGTTCGCAGCGGTGTTGGTGTCCTTGCCCAGCTCTGCGCGGGCGCGGGCGCGCTGCTCGCCGAGGGTCGCCTCGTGGGCAGAGGCGTTGAGCCTGTCGCTCACGAAGTTGACGCCGAAGGGCCCGATGTCGGGCGCGAGGGCGAGGGCGCCGCCTGCCACGGCGGTGGCGGCGACGACCGCGATCAGATACCGGCGGAGCTTGGGGCGCTTCGTCTGCTCATCGGCGGAGGCGTCGCGTTTGCGCTCGGTCTTCGGTGCTTCGGCGGTGAGGTCGGCTTCCTCGCCAGCACCGGAGAGGTCGACCTCGTCGCCGACGGTGGGGTGGGGCTCGCCGAGTTCGATGGAGCCGTCGTCCTCCATCTCGCCCTGGAAGTTGGAGGAGCGATCCGAGGGATCGTAGACGGCGGCGGCGCCGGTGTTCGAGTAGCGCGGGGGCGCCTCTTCGAGCGAGAGCTCCTCGCCGAGGTCCTGTTCGAGGGCGGTGGGCGCGATCTCGGTGGGGGCGCGGCGGGGCTGCAGCACCTCGGGCGCGGAGCGGGCCACCGGGGGGCTCGCCGGGGAGGCCGGGGAGGCCGCGGTGACGGCAGGAGAAGGAGACGCGGGAGGTGGTGCGGCCGCGGAGGGCGGTGGCTGAGCAGGTGTCGGGGGCGCGGGGGCGTTCGGCGGGAGGGGCCGGGGACCGGAGGTCTGGAAGGCGGCGCCGACGCGGGAGTCGTCGTAACCAGGGGGAGCCTCGTCGAAGAGTTCCGCACCGACGACGACGCCTGCTCCGGCGACGCCGCCATTCGAGGAGGGGACGCCGGAGGTGGGGCCTGGAGAGGAGGGGAGGGGACGCCGGGGAGGGGGGCCTCCGAAGGGCGGGGACGCAGCGGGGAGGCCGGCCACGCCACCGGGGGAGGGTAGGCCCGGGCCGCGGCCCGGGGTAGGGAGACCCGCGCTCGCAGGGGACGGCAAGCCTGCGCCCGCTGGCGTCGGGAGGCCGGCTGCGACGATGGGGAGGCCATGGTCAGGGGCCGGAGAGGGGAGCGCCAGCTCATCGTCCTGCTCCAGGGGAAGATCCAGCTCGCCGAAGCCATGGGTCGCGGTGCCGTGGCCATGGCGAGAGGAGGGGAGATCGAGCTCGCCGCCGTCGTCCGGGGACTCGATGGCGTGCTCTACGTCGAGCTCGCCGAAGGCCATGGTGCGGCCTCGGCCAGGAGGCGCAGGAGCCTCGACGGGACGCGGGGCGGTGAGGCCATCCGCGATGTCGATGCGCCCGAACGAGGCAGTGCGGCCGCGGCGTGGGGGGATGGCGGGTGAGGGCATCGCCGCCGGAGTTTCGATGTCGAGGTCGGTCCCTCCGAAGGCCACGGTGCGGCCGCGGCGCGAGGGGGGCTGTCGCTGGGCAGGCTCGAACTCGGGCTCCTCGGTCGCGCCGAAGGCGACCGTGCGCCCGCGGGTCGATGCCGGTCCAGGCTTGGGGGCATCGGGCAGGTCGATGGCGTCGAGCTGCCCGAAGGAGGCGGTGCGGCTCCTGCCGCCCGCGGGGGCGGGTCGGGGGCGCTGGGGCGAGGGGAGGTCGGCGCTGTCCGCAGAGAAGGGGTCGCCGGTGAGGATCGGGGGGGCGCCTCCGTGCTCATCGTTCATGTCGCTGCTGTCCTCGCGGAGGGCAGCGGGGCTCGCGCGCACCGTGCGCGCGTTGGGGCGGGGGAATGGCTGCGCCGGCGCCGGAGGACCCGGTCGGGGGGCTGGGGTCGCGGGTGCGGGGCGGGGGGCCGTGCCGCGCACGATGGGGAGGTCGTCCTCTCCGAAATCGGCTTCTCCCAGGGCGCCTGGTTCATCGGGCGAGGGGAGATCGACCTGGAGATCGATCTCGCCGAAGCCCCGGCGCGGGGGCGGTGCTTTCCGTTGCGGCTCGGCGGAGGGCGCTGCAGCCGCAGGGCGGGGAGCCACGCCTTTGCGCGGGGCGATGGCAGGTAGATCTGCCTCGTCACCACCCGCCGGGGCCGCGGCGGGGGCCGGCTCGGCGCCTGGCTTGCTCACGAGGAGGCTCTTGCCGCACTTGGGGCAGCGCATCTTGAGCCCCGTCGGGGGGATGCGCCGCTCGTCCACCTGGTACGGGGATTTACAACCGTCGCACTCTACCTTGACGACCATGATGTTTCAGCCTGGGCGCGGAACCCGTTCTCCTTAACTAGCAGGGGTAAGGACTAGCAGGGGTTGGGGCCGGTGAGATCGTTTCCGACCAGAGAGGGGGGGTGACCACCCTTCGGGCGCGGCGATCTCGGGCGTGAGGCGCGCGAGGCGCGTGAGGTGGAGCGCCGTATTCCAAGGGATCACGCGCGATGCGGTCGGTCTTTGCGCCCCGGAGGCGCGAGGTTCTCGCCTGATCTCCCGGAACTGTGCTAACGCGCTGCGGCCTATGCAGCGGTGGATGGTGCTTCTGTTCGCGCTCGTTCTGGCCGGCGCCGTGGGGGCCCTCGTCTACGGCAGCCGTTCTTACGAAGTGCGTGACGGGTCCGGTCCGGCGGACGCTGGCGCTGACGCCGTCGCCATCGAGGATGGCGGGCCCATCGAGGACGCGGGAGACGCCGGTGCTGGGGGCGGCCCCTCCGAGCCGGAGCCCGGCAACCCGACAGGTGGAGGGTCGGGGCGCTCGGATGCGGGGGTCGTGCTCCTGTCCGGGGAGGTTCCTCCGCCTCTCGCGGCCGAAGCGCCGAAGCGGGTGCGTTTCGGGGTGATCCTGGTCCAGTACCGCGGCTCCCAGGGAGCAGCTCCGAGCTCCAGGTCGCGGGAGGCGGCCCTCGAACTGGCCCGGCAGATCGCGACGGAGGCGGCCCAGGACTTCAAGGCGGCGCTCGCCAAGGGCGACAAGGGGTCGACGGAAGATCTGGGGTGGATGCCGCGGGGGGTGCTGGAGCCGGCCCCCGAGTTCGTGCTCTTCAGCCTCCCCAAGGGGGGTGTGGGCGGGCCGGTCGACACGCCGCGCGGCTATTGGATTGTGCGCCGGATCGATTAAGAGGGACCATCCGGGCGCGGAGCCGCCTGAGGGCGGTCCGGCCACACCACAACCGCAAGGGAGGCATGGGCATGGCGACGATCGACATCCGCCGGGAGCACGCGCTGAGCAAGGAAGAGGCGCGGACGCGCGCCGAGAAGCTCGCTCAGGGGCTGGAGCAGAAAATCGGGATCCGGTGGAAGTGGGCCGGGGACAACATCGAGTTCGACGTGCCGAGCGGCGCTGCCAAGGGGGCGACGGGCAAGGTCTCCGTCGAGCCGAAGACGGTGCGTGTGGAGATCGACCTGCCGTTCCTGCTCCGGCCCATGAAGGGCACGGTGGAGGCGAAGGTCAAAGAGAAGCTCGACAAGCTCGTCTCAGGCGTCTGACGGCGGCGCTGCCGCCAGCGCTCGGGTGCCGTCAAGACGGGGCGTCTGCGAGGCGCCGCGCCTTGACGGCGCCAGAGCGCCGCCGTCCTGGCCGCAGGTCTGCCGCCGCGCGCGCGGCGTGGGTGGTGTCTGGCGCTCCGCGTCGCGCGGGTCGCGCGGGTCGCGCGGGTCGTCGCCATTGCAGTCCTCCGGCGCGTCGCTGCGCGAAGATCAGGCCGCGCTTTACTCGGCGCGCTCCGGTTCGATACTCTCCGCCCGCGCCATATGGCGCGCAACGCAGGTTCCGTACGGAGGCGTGTCGAGCGAGATGACGGTTCAGGCACCTCAGGGTCAGGTTGAGAGCATGACGGCCCTGATCGCGCACCTCCGCGCAGAGCAGGCCGAGCAGCAGGACAGACAACTGCAGGCGTTGCTTCTGCACGAGCTGGGCGCGCTCGAAGAAGCGCAGAGCGAGGAGCCCGCGGCGGCGCGGGACTATCTCGCCGCATTCAACGCCGATCCGCAGTTCCGGGAGCCGCTCGAGGCGCTGGTCCGGATCCTGACGCGTCGCAAGTCGATCAAGAACCTCGGCAAGCTGCTCGACGCCCTCACGCGCGCGGCGGCGACTCCGGAGGAGAAGACGCGCGCGTTCTGGGAGCGCGCGGCGTACCTGCAGGATCACGAGAAGAGCCTGCCGGCGGCGAAGGAGGCCCTCGAGGAGGCGGTGCAGGCGAACCCCGAGGACGCCACCCCCTGGCTCGAGCTCGAGCTGATCGCGGCCAAGGAGGGGGACGCGGCGGCCCGGATGCGCGCCATCGAGGCGCGCGCGGAACTCGCGACCGATCCCACGTGGAAGGCGCTGCTCTACATCGAGCTGGCCGAGCTCTCCGCGGCGAACGGCGACGCAGAGCGCGCCTACGAGCTGCTCGGCACGGCCGCGGCGCTGGAGGGGCGCGCGCGGTTCCAGTCCCAGGTCGCGCTCGAAGAGGTGGCGCGGCGCGAGGACAGCGCGGAGGTGCTGGCGCGCGCGCTGGAGGGCCAGGCAGAGCTGATCGCGGAGGCGCTCGACGACGAGGTGAGCGGCGGCGCGAACGGCGTGCCGCGCTTCATGACCCGGCCGGAGTACGCGGCGGACGCGTGGCTGCGCGCGGCAGAGATCCTGAAGCGCACCGGGGGGAGCTATGCGTCCCTGATCGAGCGTGCTGCCGAGCGCTTGCCGGACTCTCCGATCATCGCGCGGCTGCGGATCGCGGCGCTGGAAGCCGCAGGGGAGACGGAGCAGGCAGCGGCGCTGGCCAAGCGCGAGCTCGAGCGCGGCGTCGAAGGGCCCGGGGCGGCGGCGCTGTGGATGGTGGTGACGGAGGCCGCGGCGGGGGCGGGTGACAGGGACGGGGCGCTCTCGGCGCTGCGCAGCGCGCTCGCGGCCGACCCGCAGTGCATCCCCGCGCGCGCGCTGGAGCTGGATCTCCTCGGTGACGGGCAGGATCCGGCGGCGCTCGCGCAGTCGCTGGAGGCGATGGGCGGCACGTTCACAGGTGGGGAGGCGCGGGGTCGCGCGCTCATGCTGGCGGCGTACGTGTGGTCGGTGCGCGCCGACGACCCGGCCCAGGCCCGCGCCGCGCTGGCCCGCGCCGGTGAGGCCGGGTCGGATCGCGCCACGCTGGCGCGCTTTGCGCGGTCGCTGGCGGCGCTGCGGTCGGACGCGACATGGTACGAGGAAGCGACGCGCGAGCTGCTCGCGCTCGGGCCCGAGGCCGACGAAGAGGCGAGCCTGTGGTTCGAGATCGGTCAGGGACGACTCCTGCGCCGCGACGGCGACGGCGCGCTGGATGCGTTCCGGAAGCTGGCCGCTGCCGGCGCCGCGGAGGACTCGACGGTGGGTCCGAGCGCGTGGCTCGGGCGGGTGCTGGCGGCCTACGGTGTGGATCTGGTGCGCGCCGCGCCCGAGGGGACGCCGGTGAAACGCGCGCCGGAGCCGATCGAGGCGCTCGCCCAGGTGGAGAGCGAGGAGGCCGGTCGCGGGCTGTGGCTGGTGTCGGCGCTGCGGAGCGCGCGCCGGGGTGAGCTGGATCGGGCGCGCGAGCGCCTTCGCGCCCTGTTCGAGGCTTCGGCCGAGGACGAGGTGGTGGCGGTGTTCCTGGCGGAACTCGAGCGCCGCGGAGGGCGCCCGGCGGAGGGCGCTGCGACGCTGGCGGCCTGCGCTGCGGCCTCGGACGACGAGGATCTCTCGGCGGCGCTGCACATCGAGGCGGCGATCCTGCTGTGGCGCGCGGGAGAGCGGAAGCGCGCGATCGAGGAGATGGAAGCGGCGCGCGGTAAGGCTCCGCGCGCGGGCGCCGCGTTGCTCTCCTGGGCACTGCGTGGCGACGAGCCGGACACGCTGGAGGGGCGCCGCCGGGCGCTGGAGGTGGCGGCGGAGGCCGGCGACGATCCGACGGTGATCGCGCTCGAGCGGTTCGGCCTGGAGATCAGCGGGGGCGGCGAGGCGGACGACGCGCTGGGCGCACTGGAGGCGGTCGAGGCTTCGGGGTCAGGCGACCTCGCGGTGGCGGCGGCGCTGGGGCGCGTCCTCTGGGCGCCCGCTGCCGAGCGCCGGGATCTGGTGGATCAGGCGCTCGAACAGCTCGAAGTGTGCGGAGACGGCGCGACGGCGGTGGCTCGCGCCGAGCGCTTCCGCTTGACGCTCGTGGTGGATCAGGACCGGGCGCAGGCGACGGAGCGCGCGGCGGCGTGGGTCGAGGCCGATCCCAAGCTGTACGCTGCGCTGGAGTGGCTCGGGGCGGCGCTCGGCGCGGAGGACCGGGAGGCAGAGATCGAGGCGAGGCGCGCGGCGGCGACGCACTTCTCGGGTGAATCCCGCGCCGCGATGGAAGCCTCGGCGTCCATGGTGGCGATGATCGAGCAGCCGCACCAGCCGCAGCCGTTCGTGGCGGGTCCGTTCGCGCCGGCCCAGCTCATGAACCTGGAGCTGGCGCTGCCAGGGAGCGATCCGCGGCGGCGCGCGGCGGCGCTGCTCGGGCTCTCCGACGCGCTGGGGCCCGAGGCGCAGCTCGACGCGATCGCGCTGGCAGCCTGGTCCGACCTGGCGGCGGGAGAGAACGAGAGGGCGCTCGCGTCGTTCAAGACCGTGGTCGAGCACCGGCCGGAGGACGTGGCGGCCTGGGAAGGGGTGCGGGCGGCTTCGGAAGCGCTCGGGGACGCGGTGGGCACGGCGCTCGCGAGCGCCCAGCTCGGGGCTCACTGCAAGGACGACGCTCGGGGAGGGCGGTTCTGGGAGATCGCCGGGACCATCCTCCTTGAGAAGACCAGCGCTCACGATGACGCGGAGATCGCCTTCGCGCGCGCGTTCGATCGGGATCCGAGCCGATCGTTGGCCTTCGACAAGCTGTTCCGGCGGGTGCGGGCGCGGAACGACGACGATCGGTTGCTCGACATCATCGAGCGGCGCCTCGGGGTGGCCGACGACGACCTGGAGATCGGCAAGCTGTTCTGGGAACGCGCGCGCGTGCTCCGCAAGAAGGGCAAGCTCGATGAGGCGCTGGCTGCGCTCGAGAACGTGACCATGCTGGAGCCGGACCACATCGGCGCCCTGGCGCTCTCCGCGGACATTGCCAAGACGCGCGGGGATCTGGGGCAGGCGGCGTCGTTCTACGCGGAGCTGTCGCGCGTGCAGAAGGCGCCCGCGGACCAGCGCCTGATGTCGGGTGTCACGGCCGTCGATCTCTTCGAGAAGAACGAGGAGCACAGGCGGGCGCTCGAGGTGCTGGTCGAGCTGCACAAGGCGGGGCTGTCCACGCGGCCGGTGCGGGAGAGGTTGGTGCGCGTCGCGGCGCGGGTGAGCTCCTGGGAGGACGCGGTGCGCCTGCTCGAGGAACTCATGGTGGAGCGCGACACGCGCGAGGGCCGCATCGAGGCCGCGCGGCTGGCGATGGCCATCTACCGGGACAAGATCCGCGATCCCAAGCGCGCTCAGCGGGCCGTGGAGAAGCTTCTCGACGAGTCGCCGGACGATGGCGAGGCGGTGGACCTGGTGCTGACGACGGGCTTCGATCCCGCCTTCCGCACCAAGATGCTGGCGCGGGCCAAGTCGACGCTGATCCAGGCGCTGGCGGCGGACTCGTGCGACGCCAACCGGGTCGAGCTGCTCGCGAAGATCGCGGGCGCGGGTCAGGACTCTGCGCTGCGGCAGGCGACGCTCGGGGCACTCGTGGCGCTCGGGCGCGACGACAAGGACGTGTCTGCGGAGCTGAAGCGGATCGACGCCCGGGTCGCCTCCCGGCCGCAGATCGCGCTCGACGCGCAGGCGATGGCGGAGATCGCAGACGCGCAGGACACGGGGCCCATCCCCGAGCTGTTCGCGCTCATGGCCGAGACCATCAGCATGGCGCTCGGGCCATCGCTGGTCTCGCTCAGCGTGACCAAGAAGGACCGCATCGATCCCCGCGGCGGGCACCCGCTCCGGGTGGCGGTATCGGAGTGGGTGGGGGCGCTCGGGTTCGAGGGAGACTTCGATCTCTACGTCGGCGGCCCGGATCCCCACGCCGTGACGGGCATCTCGGGAGAGCAGCCGGCGATCGTGGTGGGCAGCGCGATCACGACGCCGCTCGACGCGGCGGCGCGGTCGGCGGTGGCGCGCGAAGCGTTCGCGCTGCGGCGGGGGATCACCTCCCTGCGCACGCGCGACGACAACACCGTGGCGTCCCTGGTGATCGCTGCCTGCAACGAGGCGGGCATCTCGATGCCGGCGCCTCCGTACGCGGTGTACGGGGAGGTATCGAGATCCATCCACCGGGAGATGTCGCGCAAGATCCGCAAGGCCATCCCCGAGGTGTGCCAGCGCATCCAGGCGAGCAACCAGGATGGGCGGAAGTGGGCGGCCGCGGCGCGGCGGAGCATCGATCGCATGGCGGTCATCGCCGCGGGCGACGCCTCGCTGGTGCTGTCCGATATCTTGAGCACCTCTCGTGACAATCTCGAGGGGGTCATTCGTGAGAACGAGCGGGCGCGTCGCCTGCTCGCATTTGTTCTTTCGCCCAGCTACCTCGAGCTCCGGAAGAAGCTCGGGATGGGGGTCCGGTGAGCAACGATTCGCGATCCAAGTTCCAGGACGGGGGCGACGAGGGGGCACCGAACGAGGGGACGGGGGAGAAGGCCACGGTGCCGCCCCCGCCCATGTACGGGCCGGCCGTGTCGGAGTCGGATGTCGAAGAGGCCACGCTGCTCGCGAAGATTCCCGAGGAGCTGATCCACTCGATCCGGAACGACGCTGAGGGTCGTACGAGCGTCGGTGGTCTGAACCAGCTCTTCTCGCGCGAGCCGGTGCCACGCCTGCCGGAGCAGCAGCCGTCGGAGGGCGGAGATGCGCTGCTCGACATGCTGTTCGATGAGCCTGCCGTCGCGGAAGTCGAGGCTGATGACGGTGTGGTCACCTCTGCGCCCGTGCTGCGCGGCGGCGCGAGGATGCCTCCGCCCCCGAAGCCGCCGCGCATCCCCGTGGCGGCGTTGCCGGTGGAGGAGGAGGCCGAGGAGATCTCCGAGGCGAGCGCGGGTGACCTGGTCGACGAGCAACCGGAGGGTGGAGAGCGCACCACGCCCGTCCCCGATGGGGGAGACGTCGAGGGGACGATCGATCTCGCGCCTGCATCCCTCCGTACGGAGGACCCCTCCGCCGAGCCCGCGGAGGTCGAGCTGGCTTCGGCCGACGAGGAACTCCTCACGGAGAGCGAGGCCGTGGAGGAGGAGCCGGCGCTGACCCCGGAGGAGGAGCTGTTCCTCGCTTCGGACGAGAGCGAAGCTGCGCCCCCGGCGGCGGAGCCGATCCTGGTGTCGTTGCCGTCGGTACCGCCGCCTTCGGCGTTCGACAACGAGCAAGACGCGAGCGCGGTGCTGGTGCAGTCGCAACAGCGGGACGCGTGGGCGGCCCGGGCGGAGTGGCTTCGCGCAGAAGCCGAGGCGCTCGAGGACGCCGGGGCCCGCGCGCGGGCGCTGCTGCCGGTCGCCGAGATGTACGCGATGGCCGGAGAGGAGGCCCTCGCGCTGCAGATCGCCTCCGAGGCCAGGGAGCTGGCGCCTGGCCTGATCTTCGCACACCGCCTCTCGCGTGGCCTGCTGATGCGCGAAGGGGATCGCCCGGGGGTGCTGGAAGGGCTCGATGCGGAGACGCGGGCTCTGCCGACACCCGCCGCGCGTTGCCACAACGCCGTCCTCGGCGCGGAGCTGGCGCGCCTGGCGGTGGGGGACGCGGAACTCGCCCAGAAGCGGCTGGATCTCGCCCTGCGCTCCAACCCGCAGGATCCGCGGGTTCACGTCCAGAGGTTCTCGGAGGCCCTCGCTGCGGATGGTGAGGCCAGCGCGCCTGCTGCGCTGAGCAAGCACCGGGTCCCGGATGCGCCGGAACTCGCGCCGCTCGCCAGCGCGTTCGCGCAGGTGGCGGCACACCGCGGAGCGACCGCGCGCGGGCGCTCGGCGCCGCAGACCGCCTACGAGGCGCTCTTGCGCGCGCGGGCCTCGCTCGAAGGAGGCGACGTGGCCGGAGCCATCGCCGCCTTCGCGCCGCTGCGCAGCACGTCGCTGGCCAACGGGGCGGGGTGGTTCATCGCCTCGCTCGCTGCCGTGCGAAAGGAGACACGACCCGCTGCTGCCGAGGCGCTCCGGGGGGTCACGGGTGGGTCACACGGTGATCTCGCGCGCCGCGCGCTGGCAGCGCGCGCTCTGGAGCTGGGCGATGCTGCCGAGGCGCGTGCGGCGGTCACCGGCCCGGGGAATGCATTCCCGGCCGCGGCGCGAGTCGCGCTCGCGGCGCTTGCCGGCGGATCCCGGGAAGACGTCGAATCCTGGGTCGATGCGCTGATCGGAGACTCCGACCACGCCGTGCTCAGCGCGGCTGCGAGCGCAGCGCTGAGTGATCCTGGCGAGCCCGGGGCAACGAGCCGCGCGGTGCATCCGGCAGGCCTGCTGAGGGCACGCGTCGGGGCGAGCCTCGGCCGGTCCCTCGCGCGCGATGCGGTGGGCACCGAGGGGAGCCTCGACACGAGCGAGGTGTTCGCGCGCGCGGTGAGCGCGTACGGGGATCTCGCCCCCGAGAGCCCCGTGGCTCGGGCGCTCGCGCTGGAGATCGACGTGGAGGGGCGACAGGCGGGGCGCGTCGCTCAGGCTGTGGCCGCGCTGCGCGAGATCGAGGGCGATCGCGACGCGGCGCTCGCGGCCGCACTGCTGGAGCAGCTCGCAGACGAGCCTGAGCGAGCCACCGCGGCATTCGACCGGGCGCGCGATGCCGATCCACGGCACGAAGGCGCGGCCCGCGCGCGTGCGGCGATGGAGACTGGCGCCGCTGCGGCGCAGATCCTGGTGGAGCATGCGAGCACCCTCGAGCCAGGCCCGAGGGCTGCGACCCTGCTGACCGAGGCAGCCATCCGGTTGACCGAGGTCGGCGAAGAGGGTGGCGAGGCCGAGCAGTTGCTCACGCGCGCCGCAGCGGCTGACCCGAAGCAGCCGGTGGCGATGTACATCGGCGAGCGCAGCGCGCGGGCCGGGGGCGAGCGCGACGCCCTGATCGAGTGGCTCCGCGTCCGACGCGAGGCGGCGGCGGATCCCGTGGAGCGCGCTCACGATGTGGTCCGGGAAGCGCTGCTCATCGCGGCGTCGGAGCCGGCCGCCGCCGCGGCGCTGCTGGAGCAGGCGCTCGCAGTGCGCCCGCAGGACAGCGGGCTGCGCGATCTCTTCGAGAGGCTCGCGCCCGAGCCGCCGCCCGATCGCGCTGCGTGGCGTGCGCAGCGGGCCTCGGAGGCTCAAGGGCCGGAGGCGGCTCGTTTCGCGCTCGAGGCGACCCTCGAATACGAGCGGGCAGGAGACATGGAGAGCGCGGCGGCCTCCGCGAGGCAGGCGATGGCAGCGGGCGAGAGCCAGCTCGCGCCCATCGCGCTGTCCCGTGCAGGCAAGGCCGGTCACGGCGCCGGAGAGCTGATCGAGACGCTGATCGCCAAGGCGAAGGACGCCACCGAGGCCGTGGAGCGCCGTGAGCTCTACGAGAGGCTGGCCGAGCTCGACGAGATCGGTCGGAAAGGCTGGCTCGCTTCGGTGCTCGCGGAGGCTCCGGATCACCTGCCTACGCTGCGTCGTCGCGCTTCAGCGCTGATCTCGGAGGGGCTCGACGACGATCTCGAGCCGACGATCATGGCGATTGCGCGCGCCCTGGAGGGGAGCGCGGAGGCTCCCGCCGGAGGGCCCGAGGCGATCGCGCATGCCATGGTGTCTGCGCGCCTGCGCCTGCGCACGCTCCCCTGGGAGGAAACCCTCGAGCCGGTGGAGCTTGCCTACCGCAACCAGCCGCGTGGGGTCTGGGCGCTCCGCCAGATGGCAGCCCACGCGCGGGTCAAGGGTGACCATCGCCTGGCGATCGAGGCGGATCGGCAGCTCATCGAGCGCACGGATCGTCCCTCGGAGGCTGCAGCGCTGTCGGTGTGCACCGCCAAGGAGGCGCTGATCGCGGGCTCGGTGGAGGATACCGTCGCCTTCTTCCGGCACGCGATCACGGTGGTGCCGGGCTACCTGTACGCGCACCTTGAGCTCGCGAACGCTCAGGAACGCGGCGAAGACAAGGCAGGGGCAGCCGCCTCCCTGGAAGCTGCTGCCGAGGTCTGTGTCACGTCGGAGCTCAAGACCCACGCCCTGTACCGCGCCGCGGTGCTGCTCCAGGACGAGGTGAAAGACACCGCGCACGCGCGGCAGGTGCTCGAGACGGTCGCGAGCATCGACCCGTCGTACTCCGACGTCTTCCAGCGGCTCCAGGCGATCTACGTCGCCGAGGGGGCGCGCGCGGAGCTCGCCGCGCTGCTCGAGCGGCGCCTGGACGCGGTGACGGATCCCGCAGAGCGCGTGGAGATGGAGGTTCTCCGCGGGCGGGCGCTGGCAGACGTCGGTGACGCTGCGGCGGCGAAGGGCGCACTGGCGGCTGCTCTCGAGGCCAACCCCGACCACGTCGAGGCGTTGAGCGCGTTCGCAGACGTCAGCGCCAGCGAGGAAGACTGGAGCGGCGCTGAGCAGGCCTGGATCAGGCTGGCGCGGCTGATCCCCGACCAGGAGAAGCAGATCGCCATCTACCTGCGGCTCGGCGAGCTGTACGACGAGCACCTGCCGAACCAGGAGCGCGCGGAGCTCGCCTACCAGGAGATCTTGAAGCGGTCGCCTTCCGATGCGAGCGCGCGGGAGCGCCTGGTGGCTCTCTACAAGAGGTCCGGGGACAGCGTGCGGGCCATCGAGCAGCAGAACACCCTCATCGAGGCAGCGGCGACGCCCGAGGAGAAGTGCCGCCGCACCGCGGAGCTGGCGGAGATCTACGAGGCTGCGGGTGATGTGAAGAAGGCCGAGACGACCCTGCTCGGGGCCCGCAAGACGTGGCCCAAGGACGAGCAGGCCGTCGGTGCGCTCGCGCGCTTCTACCTGCGCAACGATCAGGGGGCTGCAGCGAACGTGCTGCTCGATCGCGCCCTGGCGGATGCGCGCAGAGCGCTCAACACGGGCCGGTTCGAGCCTTACCTCTTCTCCACGGTGGCGACTGTGGCCGAGCTGAGGGGGCGCAACAGCGCCGCGCGGGTCGCTCGCGCGACGGTGGTCGCGCTGGAGGGGCAAGGGAAGTCGACGCTCGCCGGCGCTGGTACAGCGGCGGGGGACCCGTTGCTCGACGAGTTCATCGCTCCCGAGGTCGTGACCCCTGCTTTCCGGGAGCTTCTCACCCGCTCGGCGCCGCTTCTCGATCGGGCGGTGCCCTTCGACCTGGACTCGGTGCGCGCCGCTCCGTTGCCGCCGCAGCAGTCGGAGCTCGCCGAGGTGATCCAGTCGCTCGGTGATGCTTACGGGCTGCCGGATCTGCAGATCTACGTGACGCCTGCGCTGGGCTCGGTGTGCGTCCCGGCGTCGTCCGATCCTCCGACCATCGTGCTCGGGCAGGCGCTCCTGAGTTCGCCGCGGGAAGATGTGCGGATGTTCTTGATCCAGCGGGCGCTCAAGATCCTGCAAACGCGCGGCTCCGCATTCTCGCGGACGGCGCCCATCGACCTGTGGCCGCTGCTCGCGGCTTTCCTCAAGGCGCTCAACCCGAGCTGGAGCCCGCAGGGCGTGGACGCGGGTCGCCTCACCGAGTGGTACGGCAAGGTCACGCGGGCGATGGGATCCGGCACGGATCCCCAGCTCAGCGTGCTCGCCGCCGACATCATCGGCACCATCGGCAACAGGGCCTCCACGCTCAACACGGCCATCAACGGTTGGGGCAACCGTGCAGCGCTGCTGGCGAGTGGTGATCTGAACGTGGCCTTCACGGCCATTGCCTGGTCCGGAGGGCACACCAATGCTCCACCCATCGAGGGGAAGGAGCGTGTCACCTGGATCGGTCGGAACGCCGAGGCACGAGATCTGATCGTGTTCTCTGTGAGTGATCCCTTTGCTGATGCGCGGGAGCGCCTGGGGCTAGACAGTTAGGTTCGATGTCCACCACCACGAAGCCTCGTATCCATTACGACTGCACCAAGTGCCCCGCGTTCTGCTGCTCGATCTACGAGCGTGTGGTGGTGACCCAGCGCGACGTGAAGCGCCTGGCCCGCCACTTCGAGCTCACCCACGAAGAAGCGGAGCGGCGCTTCACCAAGCGCAACGGTGACGAGCGGATCCTCAGGCGGCAGAAGGATCCCCTGCTGGGGCAGACGTGTCGGTTCCTCGATCTCGAGACCCGAGGGTGCACCATCTACCATGCGCGCCCCCAGATCTGCCGGGAGTACCCGGGTCGCACGCGCTGCGGGTACTACGACATCCTCCAGTTCGAGCGCGCGACGCAGGAGGACGACAGCGTGCTCCCCCTGATCCAGCTCCGCTTCCTCAAGCCGAAGCGCGACTCCTAGCGCTCCCCGCGGCGCTCGCCGTGCTCCCCTGGTCAGCCCCTCAGGTCAGGGCCCGGCATCTGCTCCCTGAGCGGCGGGTGGCTGGTAAAGACCGATGAGCGGACCTGGGCACACGACGGGCGTCAATCGCGTTGGATCCGTCGGGGATTCGCGCAGGCACACCTTGCCTGTCATCCGGATGCGTTCACCGGCGGCGAGGATCCCGTCGTTCGGGCAGGGGACCTCGGTGGGAGGAGAGCTGCTCTCCCCATCTGCCGAGTAGACGGTGCATTGCTCGCCCTCACGGGCAAAGTAGTGCCGGAGTGAAGGCCGCCTGGCGCTGAAAGCCGGACCTGCCGGGAGTCCCTGCGTGCCGGCGGCACCGGGGGTGTTCTCTCCCTGAGGCGCACCCTCCGTCTGGGGGGTCGCCTGCTCTGGAGGAGCGTCGCGGCACGAGGCGATGAGCAGGAGGCCAAGCCAGAGACCGCGCTGCCATCGGGGGACAGACATCCCTGAGAACCTCTACTTCTGCGGGAAGATGAGGATGAAGAGCTTGGTCAGGAAGAAGTCCGAGATGAGGATGGCGATCGACGTCGCGACGACGGCGCGCGTCGTCGCGTGGCCGACGCCTTCGGTGCCGCCGCGCGTGATCAGGCCAAAGTGACATCCCACGAGGGCGATGATGGCCCCGAAGACGGGGGTCTTCAGCATTCCGCTGAAGAAGTCGCCGAACGTCACCGACTCCAGCGCGGTGGCCAGAAAGAAGCCAGAGGGGATCCCGAACTGGGCAGAACAGACCAGCATCGCCCCGAGAAATCCGAGCACCAGCGCGAAGGCTCCGAGCACCGGCATGACGATGAGGCATGCGGCGAGGCGCGGCAGCACGAGCTTCTTCAAGGGATCGGCCCCGAGCGCGCGGATCGCATCGATCTGCTCGGTGACGGCCATCGAGCCCACCTCGGCCGCGATGCCGGCCCCGATGCGCCCGCCGACGACGATGGCCGTCAAGGTAGGGGCGAGCTCGCGTGAGAAGGAGATGCCGATGACGCGGCCCGTGTACTCCATGCCGCCGAACTTCTGGAGACCGAAGCCGAACTGCACGGCCATCACCATGCCCACGAAGAGGGCGGTCACCGAGGCGATGCCGAGGGAGCGCGTGCCGAGCGCCTCCATCTGGTAGATGGTCGAGGACAGCTCGAGCGGGCGGCGGAACGTGGCGCGCACGGCGCCCCAGGTCATCTGCCCGAGCTGACCGAGGTGCTCGACGAAGTCGGTGAACGTCTCCCAGATCCGCGTCGTCGCGGGCGGCTGGGGCGGCGGCATGAGGCTCGGGGAATGCCCCGTCAGGCTCGGGCGATCAGCTGTCATTGGTCGAGAGGGTCGCGAAGCCCCGGACGATGCGCCCGAATGCCTCTAGGTCGGCCTCGAAGCGTGCAGGATGAGCAACGAGGAGCAGATCGTACACGCAGCCGTCTTTCTTCAGGACCCAGACGTCGAACTTTTTGGCGACCCCGTCGAGCTTGGCCTGGAGCACCGTGTGCATCGCTTCTCGACCATCGAACGGGACGACTTCCTGCGAGAGGATCTCCCGCTCGGAGAACTGCAGGAAGAGGTGCTGGGTGAGCGCAGCGAGTGGGACGTCATCCTCGCCGCGGCAGCGGCCATTGATGGCGATGGTCGCCATGTTCGCCTCGTCACGGAAGGCGACTGCCGTGTGGGAAACTTCGATCTGCTGCCACCCTGGAGGAGCCTGAGGGATCCTGAAGGCGACGTCCTCTCCGCGGTAGACGGTTCCGTTGAACGTTGCTCCCCCGCATGCCGCGAGCACGCAACCGACGGTGAGCAGCGCCAGCAGGATGGAGAGACGAGAAAGAGGTCGCATGAGCGGCGCGGGCGACGCTAGCACGCTGGTTACCGCGTCTGCCAGCGTGTGGGTGGACGACGCGGTGGCGAGCGCCAGCGCGACCAAGGCTCATGCTCGCGCCTGGTGCGCCCGACCATGAACCAGCGGATCAGGAACAGTCCTCCGATGAAACCACCGAGGTGGGCGAAGAAGGCGACGCCGCCGCCCTCGGCACCGACGGAACCCAGAGCATTCAACAGGTTGACCGTGAAGTACTCGAGGATGACAGCCCAGGCTGGTAGTTCGAAAGAGAGGCCGAAGATGAACCACAGCGGCAGGACCGGGTTCAAGACGGTCACCGGAGCGCGTGGATACAGGGAGCCGTAGGCGGCCAGGACCCCGGAGATCGCGCCCGAGGCTCCGACCATGGGAACGCGCGAGGTGGGGTCGATGAAGAACTGGGCGGCTGCTGCGGCAAGGCCTGCGAGCACGTAGAAGGAGGCGTACCGGAGCCTGCCGAGCGCGTCCTCCACGTTGTCCCCGAAGATCCAGAGAAAGAGCATGTTGCCGCCCAGGTGGAGCCATCCCGAGGGGTCATGCATGAACATGCTGCTGAGCACAGTCCAGCCGGCGCCCAGCGGGTCCTGGTGCAGCCGCAGAGGGACGAGGCCATAGCCCATCAACAGGTGGTGAGGTGGATAGCCGACCGCGATCACCGCACGCATCCACAGGAAGACGAGGACGTTGACCGCGATCAAGACGTAAGTGACCACCGGTGCGCGGCGAGCAGGCAGGTGGTCGCGGATCGGCAGCATCGACGGAGAGCTTAAGCACGGGCGAGGCATCGAGGCATCCGCTCCGCCCTCTTTGGTAGGGCTCACCCGAGCGTGTCAGCGAATTCGAGCGTCACCCGACGACGGCAGGTGGACGGAGAGACAACGGAGATTTAGGGTTCCAGGGGCCCAAGTTTGTGGGCCCATGCTGGCTAGACCGCTGCCTGGACAAGTTCGCAATGGCACGTGACCTCTACGCAGTGCTCGGCATCCCTCGTGAAGCGGATGAAGAGACGATCAAGAAGTCGTTCCGAAAGCTGGCCATGAAGTATCACCCGGACAAAAATCCCGGGAAAGCCAACGAGCAGAAGTTCAAGGAGATCAACCACGCCCACGAGATCCTGAGCGACAAGGAGAAGCGCGCGCTCTACGACGAGTTCGGTGAGGAGAGCCTGTCGCAGGGCTTCGATCCCGAGCGAGCCCGTGCTTTCCGGCGTTACACCAACGCCCGCGGTCCAGGGGGCGGTGGCGCGCCTGGGTTCGACGTTCAGGAGATGTTCGGTGGAGGTTTCGGCGGCTCGGGCGGCGTGGGCGACCTGTTCGGTGACCTCTTCAACCGCAGCGGAGCGCGCCGTGGGCAGGCGCCACGTGCGCGCGGCAGTGATGTCGAGCATCACCTCACCGTCGACTTCACGTCCGCGATCCGGGGGACCACCATCACCGTGCAGCGCCCCGGGGAAGAGGAGCCGGCAACGGTGCGGATCCCGCCTGGCGCCCACGAGGGCAGCAGACTCCGCATCCGGGGGCAAGGGAGCCCAGGACCTGGTGGCGGACCGCCAGGAGATCTGATCCTCCACATCCACGTCACACCGCACCCGCACTTCAGGCGTGAGGGTGACGACCTGCACCTCGACGTGCCGATCACCATCGGAGAAGCCTATCGTGGGGAGAAGATCCGTATTCCCACGCCGGACGGTGAGGTCATGCTCAAGGTCCCGCCGCGCACGCAGACCGGGCAGGTGATGCGCCTGCGAGGGAAGGGCGTGGCTCGGAAGAGCAAGGAAGCTGGGGACCTCTACGTCCGCTTCCTCGTCCATGTGCCCACAGACGAGGACCCGGAGGTCGAGAAGGCAGTCGCGGTGCTGGAACAGCGGATGAGCGATCCTCGCCGCGATCTGCACTTCTGACGGGGCGCTACGCGTCGCTCTCGGGCTTGCTGCCTTGATCTGCGGCGGCATCGGCCTGGGCGGCGAGCTGCTCGGCCTTCGCCTTCTCTTCGGCGGCCCGTGTGGCCTCCCGTTTGCGCTCTACCTCGGCCTCTCTGGCGCGCAACGCGTCCTGTGCGGCGCGTAGCGAGGCAAGGACCGGCTGCGCGTCGCGCTGACAGGCTTCTCCAGCAGAACCTTCAGCCGTCACGTCGCCGGTGCCGGACAGCGAGATCTCACCGCGATACAGGAGCGCCGAGGCGCGTCCGAGCGCCAGGCTCGCGCCACCACCGGGCAGCAGGTAACCCGCGGCCCCGCCGTGGAGCATCCGTGGACCTGCCTCCAGGGTCCTGGCAAGCCGTGCTGCGGCCGCAGTCGGGGTGCCCACGCGGGCACCTGCGTGGAGCGTGGCCTCCAGCTCGTTGATCGTGGCGGCGACGTCGGTCGACGTCTCGGCAGCAGGGGCGGCTGTCGGATGCTTCTCGAACAGGTCCTCTGCGGCGCCGAAGAGGGTCATGGCGGGCGCGAAGGGGGTCTCCGTGAACTCGATAAAAAACAGGTGAGATTGGGGGGAGAGGATCCGCAACGCGCGGTAGGCATCGAGCAGGTCTGCGTTCCTGGGCGGGACCTTAAACGTACGGGCCAGGAGGAGCTGGTTCACTTCTCCTGCCGCGATGCGGGTGCGCGCAGCAGCCGTCTTGGCGGCGAACACACTGTCGATGGGCGCGGTGCTGAGAAACTCCGGGAGCGCTGCCATGTCAGGCAGGGGGAGAGGGGAGAGGTTCGGATCCTGCGCGAGCTCCCAGGCGCAGCGTCGCACTGCGCCGTCCGATGTCCCTGCGATGGTCATCGTCCGTGCTTGTTGATCGAACACCACCACGGTGGGGCCCTTCATGAAGCGGCTGAGGAGCGCCATCTCTCCCCAGGGCTCCAGACCGAGCGATTGCTGTAGCGCTTCGTAGGTGACGAAGCCGATGAGGCTGAGACAGAGCGCTGCAGCGAGATCTCGGCTCGTGCTCGCGGCGAACTCGGAAGGGCTCAGCTCGGACTGCGCCGCTGCGTGGATCTCGCCCATGTCCTGACGAAGGGTGGCGAGTGTGTCCTTCCCGTTCGGATAAAGCGTCTCGCTCCGCGGTCGGTAGCCGACAGCCGCATACCGCCCGCCGCCCCACTCGAAGATGAAGGAGGGGCGCTCGGGTGAGCGCGCGCGAAGCGACGCGTAGGCACGGAGAGGAGTGACGTGATCGGACGGGAATGTGCGGATCACCAGCGAGCTCATGGCGGTGCAGGATACACACCCCATGCTCCCCGGCGAAGAGGCGCAGGGAGAGGAAAGCAGGCCGTCGTTGAGGCGCTGCGTTCGGCGCTGTAATGATCGCTCAGTAGTGACCGAAGAGGTCCTGGATCCTGGACTCGAGCGCGACCGCGATCTTGTACAGAGACGAGATGGACGCCGAGGACTCGGCCCTCTCGATCTGGGAGAGCAGCGACACGCTGAGGCCGGTGCGCCTTGCCATCTGCTTCAGCGTCAGGTCCTTGTCCTTGCGCAGGTTGCGGATCGTGTCGCCGATCACGCGGTGAAGCTGTTCCTCGGGGGTGCGCGCGAGGCCTTTCTTGCGCATCACCCGCGCGAGGACCTCACGGAACTCATCGACGTTGAACGGCTTCTTGATGTAGTCGACCGCATCGAGCTTCATCGACGCGACGGCGCTCTCCAGGTTGGGGAAGCCAGTGAAGATCACGACGGCGATGTCGCTGTCCACCTTGCGGATGCGCTTCAGGACCTCGATGCCGTCCAGTTTCGGCATCATCAGATCGAGGATGATCAGATGGTAGCCGCCTGCCCGGACCTCCTCCTCGACGGTCGTAGGGTCGGCCAGGGTCTTCACCTGATAGCCATCGCGTTCAAGCAGCGTCTGCATGTAGTCGCAGATGGCCCGGTCATCGTCGACGATCAGGATGCGTACAGCGGGAAGCTCGATTGCCACCAGTTCCTCCTATCCCTTCTCCGCGGCCCGTGGGCCGCTCCCCCCCAGGGGGCCGCGGGGTCGTCGCTTCTCTGAAGAGCGACGCCCCACATTCCTCGTCCAAGCCTGATCAGCACAGACCGATCAGACGTTCACCGGATTCTGACGCCCGGCCGAGCACGCCGCTCCGCCTTCGGTCCAGATTCCAGTGACACTTTAACACGGGCCAGGCAACCACGGCGTTACAGTTTTTCTTCGCCCACCTCCTTTCTTTGCCCGGCCAGCCGCCTTGAACGGCGCGCGGTGTCTGATCGTGAGAGAAACGACGATTTCTGCAGGCACTCACAGCGTCTTCACGCGGTGGCTCATGAAGGATGGGCGTGATCAGGGAAGAAGGGAGCAAGGGGATGTCATCCGAGGCTTGACAAAGATGCCGAGCTTGGCGATGTTGCGCGCCCACGCAAGACGTGGCGTTGCTTCACTGCAGCGCGGGGCGTAGCGCAGCCTGGTAGCGCACTCGGTTCGGGACCGAGGAGTCGGAGGTTCAAATCCTCTCGCCCCGACTAGTTCTGACAATCCAGATCGACGTTCGGCGAGACCTACGTGGCCGATGCAGCCTGCGTGGATTGCCGGTGTCCCCAGGGATTACCGCCCCGCGCGTGATGATGCCGACGGCATTCACGTCTCGCGTGAGCGCCGTACATCCTCCGCGCTTGTGAGGGCGAAGGTGGTGTTCGAGGCCGTCCTCTCTGGGCGCTGGCCTGTCACATCGGTCTGCGCTCAGCCCACCCTGACTTGCGCAGGAAAGCCTCGAACGTGAGCATCTCCGGGTGCAGGGCGCGCAGCTCCGGGATTGCGGCCCGAAAGCCATGTCGAAAGACGGCCGTGAACAGGTTGCCCATGTCTTCGTCTTTCGCTTTGACGTGAGCGAGGGCAGCGGAGCTCCCCACGAAATTCACGGGGATTCCCATCACTCTTGAGAGCGTCTCGGCAATCCCGACCATCGTGAGCTCGTCGCCCGCGAGATCGAACCTGGCTCCGATGAACTTCTCGGGCTGCTCGAAGGCCAGCACCACGAACCGTGCGAAGTCCTCGACAGCAATCATCTGGAGCTTCGTTTCAGGGTCCCACGGCATTGCGAGCTGCCCCTTGAGGATACCTTCGCAGAAACCGAGCTCGCGGTCGTCGAAGTTATCCATGAAGAATACGCCACGGATGATCGTCAGCGGGAGCCCGAGGGCCATGCCATGCTCCTCGATGGCCAGCTTGCCGCGGTTCACCGAGAGTTCGGGCGCTATCGTGACGCCACCACCGGACGACTGGATGAAATGGGAAACGCCCGCAGCCTTGGCAGCCTCCATGAGGTTCTTTCCCTGGCGGACCTCGCCCTCCTCGCCGAGCTTGGAGGAGGGAGCGCCATCCCAGTAGTTCTGCACGCCGAACACGCCGTAGACCCCGCTGGCCGCGGCGCTCAGGGACGAACGGTCATCGAGATTGCCTGCGATGACCTCGATCCCCCGCGCTGAGAGAGCGCGCGCGGCTGGCTTGTCAGGGTTTCTGCAGAGGGCCCTGACCTTGTAGCCGCGGGCGAGGAGCTGTCGCGCGACGGCTCCGCCCTGTCTTCCCGTCGCACCGATAACGAGGATTTCCCGAGCTGCTTGGATCATGTCTCCAAGCGTATCAGCGGAATGAGGCCCATAAGAACAGCGCAGGACACAGGGCACGTCAATTGCTGCTGACTACGTCTCGGGCTCACCCACCGTGCGTCTGCCAGATGCAATGACGATGATTCTCACGGACGAGCCCCGCCGCTGCTCCTGCGTCCGAGGGCGGGCGTCGTTCAGCTCCAGGTGTGTCCCTGGCGAAGGCGTCGTGAGAGGTGGGTCGCTAACCCGTCCTGCCAGCGAGGTTGGCGATCACGGCGGCGAGTTCGGATGCTTCTATGGGTTTCGGGACGTGAGACTGGAAGCCGGCGAGCAATGCCCGCGTGCGATCCTGCGCGCTCGCGTATGCCGTCAAAGCTGCTGCAGGAATGCGGCCGCCGCGCTCGGGGCTCCGCGCGCGGAGACGGCGAATGAGGCTGTAACCGTCCTCGCCGGGCATTCCGAGGTCGCTGAGAATCACATCTGGTTTGATGCGCTCGATCATGGACAAGGCGTCCGTCACGGTGGCCGCCGTCGTCACGGTGGCGCCTTTGCGCTCCAGCACCGCGCCGACCAGCTCCCGCGCGTCTGGCTCGTCGTCGACCACGAGGATGTGAAGGCCCTGCAGGGTGGGCTCGCTGTCCAGCAGCGCCGCCGCATTGTCCAGCTTGCGGAGCGCGCTCGCTCCCACGGCGATGGGCATGTCGACCGTGAATACGGCCCCCTTCCCCTCGCCCGAGCTCTCCGCCCGCACCACGCCTCCGTGCAGCTCGATGAGGTGCCTCGCAATGGCGAGCCCCAGTCCTAGCCCGCTGTGGGGGCGGGTGCTGGTGCTGTCGGCCTGGCGGAAACGGTCGAATACATAGGGCAGGAACTCCTGCGGAATCCCCTGGCCATTGTCATGTACCTCCAGCCTGGCGGCGCCGCCGACACGCGTGAGCTGCACGGAGACCCGCCCCCCCTTGGGAGTGAACTTGATGGCATTGGAGAGGAGGTTCCAGACGACCTGCTGCAAGCGCGTCGGGTCTCCCGAGATCGGTCCTGCCGCGGGATCGAGGGAGACGAGGATCTCGATGCCCTTCGCGTCGGCCCCGTGTCGGACCGCGTCGATGGCAGCATGGATCACGGGGGGGAGATCGAGCGCGGTGACTTCGAGCCGCAGTTTGCCCGTGATGATCCGGGAGGCGTCCAGCAGATCTTCCACGAGCTGCGCCTGGAGGGCTCCATTGCGCTCTATCGCTTCGAGCGCGCGGGCCTGGGTCTCGGGTTTCAGCGAACCCTGACGGAGCATGCGGGTCCACCCGAGGATGGCGGTGAGCGGTGTCCGAAGCTCGTGAGAGAGCGTCGCAAGGAACTCGTCCTTCGCGCGGTTGACCTGCTGAGCCTCTCGGTAGAGCTGGGCATTGTCCAGTGCCAGAGCGGCAAAGCTTGAGAGCTCTTCGGCCAGGGTGAGATCGTCGAGCGTATAGCGGCGCCCTGGCTGGGCCGAGAGCAGGGTGATGGCGCCCCGCGTCCTTCCTCTCGCGCGCAACGGAACGATCATCGCGGAGCGAACGCCGAGCTCACGCAGGAGCGCGAGGTAGCGTCCATCGCCGTCGCCCGAGCGTCCTCCTGCGGGCACCAGCGCGGCACCCTGGTCTGCTTCGGGCTCGGTCCATGTCCCTCGCTCATGGTCCTGGATGTCCGGCCAGAGGATCGACTCTCCTGTGCGCAGCACCCCGTGGACGGCGCGGGGAACATCGGGTTCGGAGGGGTAGTGTCGTCGGAGCGTGTCGATCAAGTCACTTCGGGTCGCCTCGAGATGGATGGCGGAGAGCCGGACGACCGATCCATCCGACTCCAGGATGTCGACGATGGCGCCATCCGCGACGTGCGGGGCTGCAAGGCCAGCGACGTTGGAGAGCGTCGCCTCGAAATCGAGCCCCGAGAGCGCGAGCTTGCGGCTGGCCTCACTGATGAAATGGCGGCGCTGATCGGCGCGACGCTTCTCTGTCACGTCCCGGAAGATCAGGACCACGCCGATGAGTTCTCCATCATCGTTGCGGATCGGGGCGCCGCTCTCGTCGACGGCGAACTCCGTGCTGTTCTTGCGGACGAGCAAGGTGCTCTCGGCGAGCCCGGCGATGGTATCGCCCCTGATCACCTGGGCGACCGGGCTCTCGAGCTCCGTGCGGGTCCTCTCATCGAGGATGCGGTACACGTCGCCGAGGGGCTTCCCTCGCGCCTCCGTGATGCTCCAGCCCGTCAGGGACTCGGCCATCGGGTTCATGAACTCGATCTGACCCGCGCTGTCCGTGGCGATCACCGCATCGCCGATGCTCTTCAACGTGGTGGCGAGCCAGGCTTCGCTGACGCGCAGCTTGGCCTCGAGCTGCTTGAACTCGGTGATGTCGGCAAAGATCGAGAGCGCTCCGAGGAGGCCTCCGTCACCGGACAGGATGGGGGCACAGCTTCCGAGCAGCATGCCGTGCGTGCCGTCGAACCGCTGGAAGTGCACCTCCTCGGCCGAGATCACATCCCTGCTGCTCAGGCAGCGTGCCATGGACCAGTCGCCCGCAGCATAGGGGCGCCCGTCGGCATGAAAGGCCCGGTACTGCCCCCACTTCTCCACCGTCTCGGCGGTCGCGCTGCCTGCCCAGATGCGCTCGGAGGCGCGGTTCTGCAGGGTGATCTTGCCGTCCGCGTCCGACACCAACATCCCGTGCGGGCTGTGGTTCAGGATCACGTCGAGGAGCCCCCGGTCCTTGCGCGCGAGGACCTGGAGCCGCTCCACCTCGCGCCGGAGAGCCTCGATCTCCAGCTCGTCAGGAGGTGCCGTCGCGTCCACGGGCGTGAGCTGGAACGTCGCACTCGCAGCGGGCCGAACGCTGGCGATGACGCGGTCGATCTCCGCGACAGCAGGCCCAATCAACCGTCGCTGTTCGGCGCTCTTGGCCGCATCGACGAGCACGGTGCGGGCCCTGCTGAGCGCGGAAACCATCGACGTATCCGCACGGTCAGACATGCAAGAGGAATCCCATGAGCCCAAAGCGCTTACAAGAGGGCCGAGCAGCCCGTCCCCCCACGTGGTCACCCAAGACAGCGGGCGCGGTGCGAGGACAGAAAAATGCTGCACCCCTACCGGGGCGCCCCTAAGGCAGGGCAGGGAGAAGATGTCAGGCGGTGGAAGAAGAGAACCTCAGGCAGTCCCTCAGAGGCTCAGCCTCGGGAAGCCTGGATCTGCTTCGTCAGCTCGGGCACAGCCGTGAAGAGGTCGGCCACGAGACCGTAGTCGGCGACCTGGAAGATCGGCGCATCGGCGTCCTTGTTGATGGCCACGATCACCTTCGAGCCCTTCATGCCCGCGAGATGCTGGATGGCACCCGAGATGCCGACGGCGACATAGAGCTGGGGCGCGACGATCTTGCCCGTCTGGCCGACCTGCAGGTCGCCGGGAGCATAACCTGCATCGCAGGCGGCCCGGCTCGCACCCACGGCGGCGCCGAGCACGTCCGCGAGCGGATCGATCACCTGGTTGAACTTCTCTTTCAGCGCGCGTCCACCCGAGACGACGACCTTGGCTTCTGCGAGTTCCGGCCGGGTGCTCTTCACCTGGTCGAAAGAGACGAACTCCACGCGCTCTGCCGCGGCGCCCGGTCGCGCGACCGCCACTTGCTCGACGGGCGACTGTGCACCCGAAGCGTCCGCCGCTGCGAACGCGCTTTGCCGAACGCTCACCACCTGGATCGGCGTCGCGACGCTGCAAAGCCCGAAGGCGTTGCCAGCGAACATCGGGCGCCGGTACTTGAGCGAGCTGCCCTCGGTGACGAGGCCGGTGATGTCGCTCGCGTAACCAGCATCGAGCCGCGCTGCGACGCGCGGCAGGAGATCCTTGCCGTAACCGCTCGCTGTGCCCACCACGACCGCGATGCCGCGGGCCTTGGCCACCTCGGCGACGACGGGCGCGTAGCGCTCGGCCAGGTACACGCCGAGTGACCCGTCCTGCGCGACGAGCACCTTCGCCGCGCCGAGCGTCGCTGCCTCGGTTGCAGCGGCATCCACGCCGCTGCCGATCACCAGGATCGAGTACGTCCCACCGAGCGCTGCCGCCGCCTGGCGAGCAAACGTCACGGCGGAGTGGGTAGTCTTCTTGAGCTTGCCTTCGGCCGCCTCGGCGACCACGAGAACGTCAGCCATGATTTCACCTCACTTCACGATCTGCGGACCAACTCTCCTGGAAAGAGCCTGGCCGCACTTCACAGGACCTTCGCCTCGTTCTTCAGACGCGCCACCAGATCGGCGACGTCCTTGACCTTGATGCCAGCCTTGCGGGCAGGCGGCGGCTCGAAGCCGTGGTACTGCACCTTCAGCCCTGAATCGGCGGTGAGATCCGCGAGCTTCACCTCGGCGAGTGGCTTCTTCTTCGACGCCATGATCGCCGGGAGCGCCGCGAACCGGACGCCGTCGTTGTACTTGTGGGTGCGCGCCGTCTTCAGCGAGTAGACGCTCGTGGGGGCCACGATGCGGAGGTCCACGGTCACCACCGCAGGCAACCGGACCCGCAGCACCGCCACGCCGCCATCGACCTCGCGGCCGACGAGCAGCGCTCCCTGCTCCTCCTGAATGGTCGCCGCGAAGGTCGCCATCGGCCAGTCGAGCAGCTCGGCCAGCGACTGCCCCACCTGGTTCGAGTCTCCATCGACCGCCTGCTTGCCCATGAGCACGACGTCCGGCTTCTCTCGCTCCACGAGCGCCTTGAGCGCGCGCGCGACGAGCGCGCCGTCGAGCTTGTCGTCGGTCACGTCGACGCGGATGGCGCGATCGGCGCCCGTGGCCAGCGCTGCGCGCAGGGTTTGCTCGGTCTCCTTGGGGCCGAACGTGACGACTACGACCTCGCCTGCCCGTGCCTTGGGTGCCTTGCCGTCCTCCGTGAGACGGAGCGCTGCCTCCAGCGCGTACTCGTCGAACGGGTTGGGTTTCCATTCGAGGCCGGCGGTGTCGATCCGGTCTCCCGAAGGGGGAATCTTGACCTTGTTTGCGTTGTCCGGATCGGCGACACGCTTCAGTGCAACGAGGATCTTCACGGCTGCCCTGTCTCCTGGGGTTGGGTGATGACGCGTGGCGTTAGCAGAGGATCGCTCAATGACAGCGTTGTCGTTGTGCGTCAAGGAGCCTGCTACGCTGCCGCGCCGTGGCTGTCACGACCGATTTTCTTGTGGTGGGCAGCGGGATCGCTGGGCTCACCTTCGCCCTCGATGTTGCGGCCCACGGTCAGGTGATCATCATCACCAAGCGAAGCCGGGACGAGACGAACACGCGGTATGCGCAAGGGGGCGTCGCCGCGGTGTTCGACCCCGAGGACACGGCCGAGGCCCATGTCCAGGATACGCTGACCGCCGGCGCGGGCCTTTGCCACAGGGTCGTGGCGGAGATCTGCGCTCACGAGGGGACGACGAGGATCCGCGAGCTCATCGACCGAGGTGCCCGCTTCGACACCGAGAACGGTCAGCTCAAGCTGGGTCGAGAAGGTGGGCACAGCGCGCGCCGCATCGTGCACACGGCAGACGCGACTGGCCATGAAATCGAGCGCGCCCTGCTCGAACAGGCAGCCGCCCACCCCAACATCAGCATCCTCGAACATCACACCGCGATCGATCTGATCATGCTGTCCCGCTTCGGCGGCCCCGATCTGTGCGCGGGAGCGTACGTGCTCGATGAGAGGGGAGGGGACCGGGCCCATGGCTACGCCGTCGAGACCTACCTCGCGCGGGCGACGGTGCTCGCGAGCGGCGGCGCAGGGAAGGTCTACCTCTACACCTCGAACCCGGATGTCGCGACGGGCGACGGCATCGCCATGGCCTACCGGGCGGGCGCCGAGATCTCCAACATGGAGTTCTACCAGTTCCACCCGACCTGCCTCTTCCACCCTCAGGCCAAGAGCTTCCTCGTCACCGAGGCGCTCCGGGGCGAGGGTGCGCTCCTGCGTCTCCAGGACGGCACTCCGTTCATGGTCAACCACGATCCGCGGCGCGAGCTCGCGCCGCGCGATGTGGTGGCGAGGGCCATCGACTTCGAGATGAAGCGCACCGGGAGCGACTATGTCCTCCTCGACATCACGCACATGCCGGCGAGCTTCATCCGAGAGCATTTCCCGACCATCTACACCCAGTGCAAGCGCTTCGGCATCGACATCACCTCGGAGCCCATCCCGGTGGTCCCGGCAGCTCACTACCTCTGCGGCGGCATCAGCACCGATCTGCACGGTCGCACCACCATCCCCGGGCTCTGGGCCATCGGTGAATGTGCCAGCACGGGCCTTCACGGCGCCAACCGGCTCGCCTCGAACTCCTTGCTGGAGGGCCTCGTCTTTGGCCACCGCGCCGCGATCAAGCTCGGCGCCCAGATCGAGGAGCTGAGGCAGGCCTCCTTCCCGGAGGTGCCTTCCTGGCACGCCGGCGACGCCGTGGCCAGCGACGAAGAGGTCGTGGTCACCCACAACTGGGACGAGCTGCGCCGCACCATGTGGAACTACGTCGGCATCGTCCGCTCCAGCGCGCGGCTGCGCAGGGCGGGTCGCCGCATTGCCCTCTTGCAGGAAGAGATCCGGGAGTACTACTGGAAGCACCTGGTGACCCGCGAGCTGCTCGAACTCAGAAACATCGCCACGGTGGCAGAGCTCATCGTCGCCTGCGCTGCGGCGCGGCACGAGAGCCGAGGCCTGCACACGACGATCGACTACCCCCATACGGACGAGAGGTACGCGGCGGACATGGTGCTCAAGCGGGGGGTCCAACCGCATCTACGGGGCAACCGGGGCAGCTCGCCGGGTCAATCCTCGCCACCTTGGGCCGACACGCGATGAGCGATCCGCCGCCTCCTCGGCGAGGAGAGGAGCCGGAGGGCATGCAAGACGGCGGGTCCGGGCGCCTCGACGAGCGCCCCATGTCCCTCCCGGCGGCCACGCTGTGGACCATCGCCGTCACCTTCCTGTTCATCTGGCTGCTCGGGGTGTTCATCACGATCCGGCCTGCTGCCCAGTCCGACTTCACGACGACCTTCGGGTGCCAGGCTGCGGCGTACCTCCTCGGCCTCTTCGGCATCCTGCGCCTCCACGGACCGCAGGCCTCGATCCGCGACTTCCTCGGTGTCCGGCGGACGCACGCCGCGTTCTACCCTCTCGCCGTGCTCCTCGGGCTCTCCCTCGAAGCCCCGATCGGCCTGCTCTACGACGTCATCGCGCGCCGGTGGCCGAGCGCCGGCGAGGAGGAGCTCCATCTCCTGCGCGATCTCGCGGGCGGCGGCCTGGGCGGCCAGGTACTCCTCGGCGCCGTGCTGGTCGTGCTTGGCCCCGCGCTGGAAGAAGTGCTCTTCCGCGGCGCCATGACCCGCCCTCTGCGGCGCAGCCACGACGCGCTGGTGGTCATCGCCGCCACGGCCGCGCTCTTCGCCATGGCCCACCTCCAGCCCCAGAAGTTCCCTCCCATCGCCCTGTTCGGACTGGCGCTGGGGGTGCTCCGGCATGCGAGCGGTTCGCTCCTGCCCTCGATCGTGCTGCACGCCACGTACAATGCCGTACCGTTCGTGGCGCTGCTCGTCGCGCCTGAAGACACCGCCGCCTTGCCCCCGCCCACGAGCCTGAAGGAGCGCCTCGTTCACCTGCTCGCCGGCCCCTCTCCTCTCCCCACCGCCGTCATCGTCGGCAGCGCAGCCCTCGCTGTCGTCCTGCTGGCGCTCATCGTCACCCTGGGCAGGCGGTCGCAGGTGGCCGTGCATGCCCGCGAAAAGGACCGCGCATGAAGACCAACGAGACTGGCGGCGGTGCTCCGCGCGCCCGCGTCAGCCTGTGTCTCCCCGGAGGAGGCCTCTCTGGCGCCCTGTACCAGCTCGGAGCCCTGGCCGCGCTCGAAGATGGCGTCACCGGCTTCGACAACCAGAGCTTCTCCCTGTATCTCGGGAGCGGCAGCGGCGCTGCCGTGGGCGCTGCCATCGCGGGCGGTGTGCCGGTCGAGCGGATCTACCGCGCCTTGCTCGACCCTGCCGACAACTTCTTCCCGCTGGAGCGTGGTCACCTCATGCACCTCGACCTCGACGAGTGGCGGCGCGCCCTCGGCACGAGCTGGGTCGCGCTGCGCCATGCCTTCGCCCGCCTCACCTCACGTGGCGACAGACCGACCAACGCCCCGGGCCACCACCTCCTCCTCGAGCAGCTCGACCGGCTCCACGACTCGCTGCCTGCTGGCCTCTTCAAGCTCGACCGCTACGAGCGCTTCCTCGCCGAGTTCTTCCTGAGGCGCGGCATCCCCAACGGCTTCCGCGCCATGCCGCGGCGGCTGCTCATCCCTGCCCACGACCTGGACTCGGGAGAGCGGGTCGTCTTCGGTGCCGCTGGCTTCGAGGACGTCCCCGTGTCGCTCGCGTGCGCCGCGTCGCTGGCGCTCCCTCTCTTCTTCTCGCCCGTGCGCGTGGACGATCGCCACTTCCTCGATGGAAGCCTCGGCCACGTCGCGCACCTCGATCTCGCCGAGGCCGACGGATCGGAGCTGGCCATCGTCGTCAACCCGCTCGTCCCCGTCTCCACGGCCCGCCGTGCCATCCCCACCGGCCATGGCGCGCGGGACAGCGTGCGCGACAAGGGACTGCTCTGGATCTACAACCAGGCGCTGCGTGTCGGCGCGCACGCGCGCCTGCACCAGGACGTGGCGCGGGTGACCGCCCAGGGCCGCATGCAGGTCCTCGTCCTGGAACCGGAGCCCACCGACGCGCTCCTCTTCCTCCAGAACCCGGCGGGCCTCAAGGCGCGCCGCACCATCCTCGAGTACGCCTACCGCACCACGCGAGAGCGGATCACCCACTGGATGGAGCGCAACCGCGCCGTCGTCGAGCGCTTCGCGTGGCAGGAGGCGCGGTGACCATGAAGGTCTCGGGCTCGGCGCTCCTGCTCTGCCTCACCCTGACCCTCGGCGCGTGCAAGCGTCAGTACGCCGTGGGCGATCGGGTCCTCGTGGATTGGGAGGGGAGCGTCTATCCCGCCAAGATCCTCGAGGCGGTCAGCCCGACGAAGTACAAGGTCAACTTCGAAGGCTACGACGCCGTCTGGGACGAGGTGGTCTCCCGCGACCGCATCCGGGGCATCGCCGAGGGCAACGTCGTCCACCCCGAACCGCCGCCCAAGGTGCGCGCGAAGGCGCTCCAGGCGGCGCAGACCAACCTGTACAAGGTGGGCGACCGGGTCCGCGTGGACTTCCACGGGCAGATGTACACCGCCGTGATCACCGCCATCGTCGGGCAGGAGCGCTACCGCATCCACTACGAGGGCTACGGTCCGGAGTGGGACGAGACGGTCGGTCTCTCCCGTATCCAGCCCAAGTGAGCCATCGTGCGGGCGCGCCGTTCACCGACACCGACCTCAACCACCACGCGCGTTCGCGAGAATCCGCCGGAAACAGACCGCTTTTGGCGGCCGGCTGATTTTTCTCTGGCGCAGCCGAACGGCGCGAATTAAAAGCCGCGCCGAGTTTAAGGTAGGAGGATTGCCTTGCAAACGCAGCGAACGCTGACCCCCAGCGACGCTCCTTTCTCGGCAAACCTCCCGTCCAAAGCACGCGGGACCGACGCCACCGTGGCCGGGCCCGACGATGACGCGGGCCTCGCCACTGCGGGACCCGCGACGGGCTTTCAGGGTACCGCCGTTGCGGGCCACGCCCGACAGAGGCCGAGGCGCCCTCGTAGCGCCTCCTAAGCAGCAGCAGCAGCAGCACCAGGGAGCTCCAGTGGCCACCGAACTGTCCAGGCTGAGGAACATCGGGATCAGCGCCCACATCGATTCGGGCAAGACGACGCTGACCGAGCGCATCCTCTTCTACACGAAGCGCATCCACGCCATCCACGAGGTCAAGGGCAAGGACGGCGTCGGCGCGAAGATGGACTCGATGGATCTTGAGCGCGAGCGCGGGATCACCATCCAGTCCGCCGCGACCCACTGCGTCTGGGCGAACCACCAGATCAACATCATCGACACGCCCGGGCACGTCGACTTCACCATCGAGGTCGAGCGCGCCATGCGCGTGCTCGACGGCGCCATCCTGGTGCTCTGCGCCGTGGCCGGCGTGCAGAGCCAGTCGCTCACCGTCGATCGGCAGATGCGCCGCTACGGCGTCCCGCGCATCGCGTTCGTCAACAAGTGTGACCGCGCCGGCGCGAACCCCCTGCGCGTCCGCGATCAGCTCCGCGAGAAGCTCAACCTGAACCCCGTGCTCATCGAGCTCCCCATCGGGCTCGAGGACAAGTTCGAGGGCGTGGTCGACCTCGTCAAGATGAAGTCCTTCCGCTTCGAGGGCCCGAACGGCGAGAAGATCGTCGAGGGGCCGATCCCCGACGACATGCAGGACGAAGCCACCGCCGCCCACGGCAAGATGCTCGACGCGCTCAGCATGCACTCGGACGCGCTGATGGAGGCGATGCTCGAGGAGAAGGTCACCGTCGATCTGATCCAGGACGCGATCCGCTCGGCCACCATCGGCCTGAAGATCGTCCCCGTGATGATGGGCTCTGCCTACAAGAACAAGGCCGTGCAGCTCCTCCTCGACGGCGTGAACAGATACCTCCCGGCGCCGAACGACGTGCCGAACAACGCCGTCGACCTCGACAAGAACGAGGAGAAGGTCGATCTTGAGAGCGATCCCGAGAAGCCGCTGGTGATGCTGGCGTTCAAGCTGGAAGACGGCCGCTTCGGTCAGCTCAGCTACATCCGCATCTACCAGGGCACCGTCACGCGCGGGAAGGAGATCGTCAACACCCGCACCGGCAAGAAGCACAAGGTCGGCCGGCTCGTGCGCATGCACTCGGACGACATGGAGGACATCGAGAGCGCCAGCGCCGGTGACATCGTTGCCCTCTTCGGCATCGACTGCAACTCGGGCGACACCTTCACCGACGGCGAACTCAACTGGGCCCTGTCGTCGATGTTCGTCCCCGATGCCGTCATCTCTCTGACCGTCGCCCCCAAGGACAACAAGGCCCAGGCCAACATGTCCAAGGCCCTGCGGCGCTTCTCCAAGGAGGACCCGACCTTCCGCGTCGGCGCCGATCCGGAGACGGGCGACACCGTGATCGCCGGCATGGGTGAGCTTCACCTCGACGTGTACATCGAGCGCATGAAGCGCGAGTACTCGGCCGAGGTGATCGTGAGCCCGCCGCGCGTCGCGTACCGCGAGACCATCACCAAGCGCGTCGACTACAGCTACGTCCACAAGAAGCAGACGGGTGGTTCGGGTCAGTACGGCAAGGTGGGCGGCTTCATCGAGCCTTACGCTGACGGTCGCTACGTGTTCAACGACGAGATCGTCGGTGGCTCCGTCCCCCGCGAGTACATCCCCGCGGTCGACAAGGGCTTCCAGTCCATGCTCGCCAAGGGGGCGCTCATCGGCGCGCAGGTCACCGGCATCGCGGTCACCCTCAACGACGGCGCCGCCCACGCGGTCGACTCCTCGGACATGGCGTTCCAGGAAGCGGCGCGCGGTGCCTGGCGTGAGGTGTACCCCAAGGCTGGCCCGCACATCCTCGAGCCCATCATGAAGGTGGCGATCGAGAGCCCGATCGAGTTCCAGGGCGGCGTGACCGGACTGCTCATGCAGCGCCGCGGCATCATCGTAGGCACCACCGAGGGCGACGGCTTCTGCCGCGTCGAGGCCGAGGTGCCGCTGGCCGAGATGTTCGGCTTCTCGACGGTCCTCCGCTCGGGGAGCCAGGGCAAGGCCGAGTTCTCCATGGAGTTCTCGCGCTACGCACCGGTTCCCACCAGCATCGGCGAAGAGCTGATCAAGAAGTACCGGGAAGAGCAGGCCAAGAAGGCCAAGTGATCCCGGAGCCGAGGGTGGGTCTGGCCTCCGCGCCGGCCCACCTCCGCTCAATCCCCTCTCGCCTCGGGTGCCCCTGACCGCTCGCGCAGCGGCAGGAGCAGCAGCAAGAAGGCCCCCGAGAGCCCCACGCCCAGCGCGAACAGCCCCCCGTAACCGATCGCCTTCACCACGAAGCCGGAGAGCATCCCGGGTGACTTCCCGAGGTTCTCCACGGCCGCGAGCAGCGTGTAGTGGGTGGCCCCCACGGCGCGCCGGACGCGCGACATCATGAAGGCGAACATCGCCGTGGTGAGCATGCCCCCGAAGAAGTGCTCCAGCACCGAGACCGTCAGCACGGCCTCGGGGCTTGGCTTCCCGCCGAGCGTCGCGAGGACCAGGGGACCCGTGAGCGCCGCGGTCCGGAGCACCGCCGCAATGCCCACCGCCCCGAGGAGCGGCAGCCGCCGCGCCAGCTCCCCACCCGACAGAGAGCCCGCGATCGAGGCGACCATCCCGTAGGTCCCGATCCACTTGCCGATGTCGGCCATCGTGTAGCCCGACTTGATCAGGAACGGGACGAACATGGCGTCGACCATGGACTCGCCGAGCTTGTAGGTCCCCACGAAGGCCACCAGCCACAGGGCACCGGGCATGCGCAGCGTCTGCAACGTGCCGCGCAGCACGTCGAGCAGCGATGACGGCGCCAGATCCTCAGGCTCCCTGCTTCGCGTCGTCTCCGGCTGCCCCGGCTCCCGCAGCGTCAACGTCGCGCCCAGGGCCACCAGCACCAGCACTGCCATCGCGAGGAACATCCCGCTCCAGCCGATGATCGGGCTCGCCCAGAGCAGCCACCCGCCCCCGATGAGCATCCCCACCTTGAACCCGACCACCTGGGCTGCGTTCCCGCGCCCGAGCTGACCCCCCTTCAGCAGATCGATCGCCAGACCATCGACCGCGATGTCCTGCGTTGCCGCCAGCAGGTTCATGAGCAGGATCAGCACCAGCAGCGGCTGGAGCCCCCTCGACGGAGGGACCAGCGCCACCGCCGCGCACGTCAGCGCGAGCAGCGCCTGCAACGGCACGATCCAGGACTTCCGCCGCCCGAACCGCCTCGAGCCGAACCGATCGACGAGGGGCGCCCAGAGCAGCTTGAACATCCAGGGAGCTGCCAGCGCTCCGGCGAGGCCCACCTTCTCGACGGCCATGCCGGCCTCGGTGAGGTAACCCCGCAGCCCATGCGCCTGGAAGCCGAACGGCAGCCCCTGCGCCAGGTAGAGCGTCGCGAGAGCCACCAGGGTTGCTGCGCCTGCGTGACGCCGCGGCGCCTCGGCGAGCGCTTGCCCGTTCTCCTCAGCGTGCGTCTCGCCCTGGTCGTTCAAGAGAGCCTGCGCTCACTCCAGAGGCGTGTCCCCGGTGGCCAGCGGCTGGTCCGCGGGCGCGTTGCCTGCAGACACGCTCGTCACCGAGGCAGGGGTCTCCGACGGCGGCTCCCCCTCGGCCAGGAGCTCCACCCCGTCGCGTTCCATCACGACCAGCGCAGGGTCGGCCGTGTCGAGCAGCAGATCCCGCAGCGACCCGGCCTCACCCCACTGCTCGTCGACCACCTCGCTCCCCAGCCGCTGCACCACCTCGTGCGACGCCGAGGCGAGCGTCACCGGCCCGGGCGAGATCGACACGTACGCGCGCACCACCCGCAGGATGCTCATCCGCAGCGCCTGGGCGCGCACCTCCAGGGGGGTGTCTTCCGTCACCGGCAGCGTCACCAGAAACCAGCTCTCCGCGTCCGTGTCCACGAGGCGCAGCCTGGGCTCGCGCCGCAGCGTCTCCTCGGTGAGGGCGCGCAACCCCCGGAAGCCGAGCCAGTCCTTGCTGGCGCCGAACTCTGGAAACCGCAGGTAGATCCTCGGCAGCGAGCGCGCCGGGAGCTGCCCTGCGGCGAGCGTCGCCTGGTAGACCGCATCGGCGATCTGATCGAGCAGCGCGCCCTGCTCCCCCTCCCCGGAGAGCGAACGGGGTGTGCTCGGCCCATCGGCGAACGCCCCGCGCAGCACCATGGGAGGCGGCATCTCTTCGCCGGTGCTGCGGTGACCAGGCACTGTCCCTGGAGCGCCCGCATGACCGGCGTGACCTGCATGGCCTGCGTAGCTCGCGTGGAGAGCAGCGCCCGCGTGCCCCCCCATGTCCTCGGGTCCGGTGAGGCCCAGCGCGTCCTCGATGAAGCGATCGTCCGTCAGGACCCGGTCGCACGCGGCGGTGTAGGCCGCCGCCGCGTGACCGACGGCCACCACCACGGTCCGGCGATCGTGCGCGCGCAGGCGGAGCAGCACCGGCGTGAAATCCGCGTCACCCGACATGATCACGAACTGATCGAAGTGCGTCGGGTGGTTCAGCGCGTCGAGGACATCCATGACCATCCGGATGTCCGAGCTGGTCTTCCCCTGCGCGGTGAGGGGCGGACAGTCGACCACCTCGAAGGCCGCGCGCGTGAAGTACGGCCGGTACTTGTGGAACGTCTTCGGGTTCAGGTAGCACTTGCGGACCAGCACCGCGGTCGCGAGCGTCGCCTGACCGTCCTCGCCGTCTGGTCCGCCCAGCCCCCGCTCGAGCCAGGCGATCCAGCGTGCGGGCTCGGTGGCGAACACCTCCGCGGCGTTGGGATCGATGCGGGTCAGCCCCAGGTAGATGTTGTCGAAATCGACGAACAGCGCGGCCCGGGTCCGCCTGCCTTGCATTGCTCCGTACTTCGCGGGCCGCGAGTCCTCCACGCTGTCGCTCAGCCTGCGTGTTTCTGCAGCAAACGGCTCAGGCGGGGCACGGCATCCTCGACGTGCTTCTTCGCGGAGCCCCGGAGCTTGTCGTAGGCGCCCCGGACGACACCATTGCTAGAATTCTTCGCCTTGGCATCGGTCACGCTGAGGAGCGCGTCGGCCACCCGCCCCCGGTTCGCCGTCAGGTGATCCGCCGGTTTGCCCTTCTCCACGCCCTCGTTCCAGATCGGATCGAGCTTGCCGACGAACTCCGGCAGCAACCTCTCCACCACATGCGCGATGAAGCCGGGCTTCACCCCTTTGACAGCCGCGTAGGCCGCCTTGACGGCCAGGCCGGAGAGCCCGCCCTTGTCGCCGACCTCCTCGTCGATCAGACGACAGCAATCGTCGACGACCTGGGACTTCTTGCTCGCATCCGTCAGCTTCTCGCTGAGACCCATGCCTCTGCTCCTTCGAGGAGGGCGGCGCGCGGCGCTCGCCCGTGGACGGCGGGGTCTTTACCACACCGCACGCAGGAGCGCGCGCTGGCTGCCGCGCTTCGGTCCAGGACGTGGGCGCACTGCACCGTCCACACAGGGTCCACGCGCGTGTTCCTGACACCTCATCCCACGGCGGTCGCATGCGCATCGACCGGCCTTCGGTCATACTCGGAGATGTAAGTCTGATCACTGGATGAGTGCGGCCCCGGGGGATGTCACCGCCTCAACGTCAGGGGTTCAGGACCAGCCTCGCGGGCAGCGCGGCAGTGCGTATCGCTCGCGGTGGACGGGTCCTGGCTCCGGCGATGAGCAAGAGGTGAGGGGTCATGACGTGAGGGGGAGGGGCCATGGATGTCATCTGTAACAAGTGCGGCACGATCTCTCGGCTCTCGGAGGATGGTTGGGCTGCATCCTCTGGGACCTTGGAACCTACGTTCGCGTGCGCCGACTGCGACGCCACGGACAAGGGCCCAGCAAGCGTGGAGCGCGCGGCGCGTGACGCCATGCGCCCACCTCCACCCCCGGCCGCGGCGCGGGGGTCCTCCTCGCTGCCTCCGGACGACGAGGCCGAGACCATCGACGACCTCCGGATGATCATGAGGAAGTCGCTGGCCGCAGTGGCCTGCGGCAGCCTGGAGCGCGGCCGCGAGTCAGCGCCGTCCCCGGCCCGCAGAACGTCCTGGCTCCCGGACCGTGAGTCCAGCGTTCCCAGCGCGGTCGGCGCGGACTCTCTGCAGGCCACCGTGGCCGAGAGCGACCTCGCGGAGGACGACCTGAACCCCACGGAGAGCGTCCGGCAGATCATCCAGGTCTGCGACACCCTGGTCCCACCGCTCTCGCTGGAGAAGCAACCGTGGCTCCCTGGTCGCGCGTGGGCCGTCGTGGCAGCGGTCTCCACGTGCACCGCCCTGCTCGCCGCGACGGCAGGGTTCCGCGTCGGCACCTCCTCGCGCCCCCCCCTGCTCGTGCACGCAGCGTCACAGGTCGGCTCGGCGGCCTCCCGGGTGGTCCTGAAGCAGCTCCAGGAAGCGAAGCACGCCTCCGCCGCCGTGCCCCAGCGTCACCCCATCGCCCCTGCGGCCCTCCCGGCAGCAGCGTCGGAAGACGTCGCGGTGGACGCGACGACGTCCCCGCATCACGTCATCTCCGCGGATCTCGCGGCACCCGGGGAACCTCCGACGACCGCGGAAGCGATCTCCTCTTCGGCGGCCCTGGCGACGACGGCCACCGCCGCTGCTCCCGCACCCTGGCAAGCCCAGGACACGGGTCTCAACGCCACCGGGATGCACCTCCGGAGCGCTGCCCCCCTCGTGACGCCAGCGACACCAGCGACACCAGCGACGTCAGAGACCCCGGAGCCCCCCCTGGCGCCCGTGGCTACAGCCACGCCGGAGCGCTCCCTGAAGGATGCCATCTCGCAGGCCGTCGGCGCGACGCCCAGACCTGTCCTTGCGCCGGCAGTCGCCTCGACGCCTACCTCGCCATCCGCGCCAGCCCCTGCAGCGCCCCCTCCTGCAGCGCCCCCTCCTGCAGCGCCCCCCGCTGCAGCCTCGCCAGCGCCCCCCGCGGCCACCTCGCCAGCCCCTGCTGCGCCCGCGCCAGCCCCCGCTGCCCCTGCCGCCCCCGTGCCTGCATCCGCATCGCCAACCACCAACTGAACCGAGCTTCGCGCTGACGGCTCACCCCCCGTGACCCAGCGCACGCGCCCTGGCTGCCTTCATCCAGCCACGTTTCACCGCGCGTCTGCTGTGTCACGCAACGCCCCATCGCTGCCCGTCGCGCCTTGAATCTGCCCGATCTCCTTCCACATTGAACGGTTCACGTCCGCACCGGGACGGACGGATCACCCCTGCCTCCGGAGCGCTGCACTCCTGCAGCGCGCCTGGACGCGCGGTGTGTGCCCGCACCGGTCGGCACAGGAGAATGATCCATGAAGCGAGCTGCGCGCGCCCCGCTCACGATGCTGCTCTCGACCTTGTGCGGGGCTCACCTCCTCGGCTGCGAGGTCCAGCCGATCGTCGAAGGCGCTCGACTCCACAGCGCCAACGGCATGGCCGTCGATGCCTCGGGCCGCCTCCACGTCGCGAGCATCCTGGCCAGTGAGGTCGTCCAGCTCGACCCGACCACCGGCAAGGTGCTCGGCCGCATTGGCCGCGACCAGGGGATCGACGGACCCGACGACATCACCCTCGGACCGGATGGATCCCTCTACTGGACCGGCCTCGTGGCGGGGGAGGTCGGCCGACGCACCCCGGGCGGCGTCGTCACCACCCAGCTCGTCTCCCCTGGCGTCAACCCGATCACCTTCTCCAGCGACGGCCGCCTCTTCGTCGGCCTCGTCTTCCTCGACGACGCCCTCTACGAGGTGGACCCCGCGCTCACCGCGCCTCCGCGCCTCATCGCCCGCAACTGGGGCCTCCTCAACGGCTTCGACTTCGGGCCCGACGGGCGCCTCTACGCGCCCGTCTTCAGCCAGGGCCGGGTGATCAGCATCGACGTCGACTCCTGCGAGGGCGCCACCGACCCCTACACCGAGTGCGACGCCCGCACCGAAGGCGACGGATTCTTCATCCCCGCCGCCGTCAAGTTCGACTCCCAGAACCGCTTGCACGTCGTCGACCAGAGCGGCGACGTGTTCCGCCTCGACCTCACCACCCACCAGAAGCACCTCATCACCCACCTCGCGCCGGGGCTCGACAACCTCGCCTTCGACGCCCAGGACCGCCTCTACGTCTCCAGCGCCAACGACGGCTTCGTGGTGCGCGTCCGGACCGACGGCACCACCCGCACCCTGAGCCCCGGGGGCATGGTCGCGCCTGGAGGCATCGCCCTCGTCGACACCGGCGCCGGAGCATCGCTCCAGGTCGCCGACTTCTTCACCATGCGCTCCTTCGACCCCCAGACCGGAGACCCACTCGGCCAGATCACCCCCTTCTTCGGCGTCTCCGAGCAGACCACGCCCACCGCCGTCTCCGCGGATGGAAACAACCTGCTCGTCAGCTCCTGGTTCGGCAACGCCCTGCAGATCTGGGACGGCGCGACGGGCGACGTGCTGGAGAGCCACACCGATTTCGTCTTCCCCAACAACGCCATCCGCTTCCAGGGAGACCTGATCGTCGCGGAGCTTGGCGGCGCCCCGGACACTGGCCGCATCCTCCGGCAAACGTCCACCGACCGCATCGCGCTTGCCGGCGGCCTTTCAGCACCTGGCGGACTCGCCGCCACGAACGACGACCTGTGGTTCGCCGACTGGGGAACCGGCACCGTCTCCCAGCTCATCCGCGACGGCGTGACCCTCACCCCGCCCGAGACCATCGCCGCTGGCCTCGACCAGCCCGAGGGCCTCGCCCTCTCCCCTGACGGCATGCTGCTCGTCGTGGAGAGCGGCGCTGGCCGCCTGACAGCGATCCACCCGGACACGCACGCGATCCGGACCCTGGCCACGGGCCTCGACACGGGCCTGCCCGGAATCACCGGCTTCCCTCCCTCGTACACCTTCTGTGGCGTCGCGGTGTCCGCCTCGGGAGACGTCTACGTCGCGGGCGACGCCGGCAACGTCATCTACAAGCTGTAGCGCTGACGAGGGCCAGCGCTTCACAGCCCCCTCTCACCGATCGTCGAAGCGCCTCAGCCACGCCTCGCTCTCTTCCTTGGTGAACAGGATGGCCGGCCCCCCGCGGTGGAACGGATTGGTGTGCACGATGCGGATCGGCTTCAGGAGCTTCGCCAGCTTCACGTACAGCTCGGGCCACACACCTTGCCGCGCGTCGCCGAGCTGCGGCCGCGGCCCGGCCTGGATCATCATCCCCCCCTCGTAGCGGTGGACCACGAACCGCGCGTCCAGCGCCTCCACCGCCGCGGCCACCTCCTCCGCGCCGCCCAGCTCCGCCAGGTAGCGGTCCCCGACCACCGTCAGCCAGTTGACCCCCTTGATCCCGTCCTTCTTCCCTTCGCGACCGTCCGTCATCCAGTTGGCGTGGCTGAACGTGTACTCCACCTCCATCCCCGGGAAGCGCTGCGCCCAGTGGTACACGATGCTCCCGTACTGGTACGACTCCATGAAGAAGGGCGAATCGACCGCGCCGATCCCCCCGTACCCGCTCACCGGCTTCAGCGCGCGACACACCTCGAGGAGCACCTCTGGCAGCACCCCCCACGCCTCCTCGTCCGCGATCAGCGGCAATGCCAGCTTCAGAGGGGAGAGCGTCAGCCGCGGCCGGTACTCCTGGCAGAGCGCGCTCAGCATGTACGCCCCTGCGCCCTTCTCGTACGCCGCGCCCGAGTAGGCGAGATCCATCGTCGACTCCTCGTCGTCTACGGGCGCCCAGCTCCGCGGATTCGACCCCTTGCCCGCGCCGAACGGCTCGAACTGGTCCGTATCCGGGTTTCGCGCCCACCTGAGGTGCTGCCCCCAGCGTGCGAAGTACCCCTCGCAGACCGCGAGGACCTTCTCCCGCGCCTCGCGCGTGTGCCCATCGGCCAGGTACACCGTGGCGATCTGCGCGACCTGGAGCATCACCCGCCCCTCCGGGTCCCGCACCGCCATCTCCCCCGTCACCACGTCGCTCAACTCCCGCCACCCCGCGTCGACCATGACCGCTCCTTCTCCCGGGCTTTCTCCCGGGCCTTGCCGCGCGCAATGCGACATCGTCGCGAGCATGGCCACCAGCAATGCCCCTTTCACGAGCATGGCCACCGGCAATGCCCCTTTCACGAGCATGGCCACCGGCAATGCCCCCTTGTCACGCCTCGTCATGAACCGAGCCCTCTTTCTGGCCTTGCCTCGAGCCGCGCCCCTCATGCGGCCCGACCGGCCCCTCACGCCGGGTGTGTAGCGCTATGGCGCCACCGGCGCCGCCCCCCGCAGCAGCGGCGCCAGCAGGCTCAGGATCCGCGCCAGCACCGGCGGGATCGCCACGTCATCCACCTGCCCCCCGGGCACCATATCGTCCAGCAGCAGGAACAGCACTGCCAGGGACAGCAGCGTCGCCTCCGCCAGATCCTCGACCCTCACCTCGGGCGCATCCGGCTCCTCTTCTTCCCGTCGGCACCCGCAGCGCTCCGGATCCAGCACCTCGAACGGCGCCTCTCCGGCGATGTCGTCGTATTTGAAGCGCTGGTCCCGGTGGAGACTGTCGGGCGGGAACTTGATCTCGATGATCTTCTCGATGTTGTCCTGCGTCGGCGCCCGCGCCCCGTCCCGCACCACCACCACGTCGGGGATCTTGCTCCCCTTCCACCGCCGCCGCGACGCCCGCCGCGGATCGCGCCGGCTCATGATGGGCGTGGGCGGCCTCGTCGACATGTCGTAAGGCACCTCCGCCTTGATCTTCCCCGTGTGCCCTGACGCTTCTTCCATCGCCCAGAGCCGCGCCGTCACGCAGTCCTGCTTCCGCTTGTGGGGCGCCCGGTCCCGGTCGCACAGGCAGATCACCGCGCACACCTCCAGCTCCACCGGCGTCAGCGGCCCGCCCTTCCCTTTCGGGATGAAGATCGGCATCCCGTTCGGCCCCGGCGCCCCTCCCAGCCCAGGCATCTCCACGAGCGGCAGCCGCCGCAGCGCCCCCCTTCCAGGCGCTGCCCTCCCTGGTACGAGCGGCAGCGCGGGCGTCGCGCCCCGCCCTCTCCCTGGAGCCCCGCCCTCCCGCACCTTCACCGCCGCCCCCTCGATCGTCACCCCGCCCCCATCGATCCGCACGAAGCCACCTGCCCCCCGCAGCGTCACGTCGGCCCCCTCGATCACCACCGCCCCGCGCGCCTTCACCACCACCGCCCCTGCCCCGAGCGCCGACAGCCCGCCCACCTGCGCGTGCTGATCCCCTTCCACGGTCAGCGACCGCGTCCCGCCCACCCGTTCTCGCCGCTCCCCTGCCGTGGTCAGGTGCGCGTCCTCCCCCACGAAGAGCACCTGCCGCCCCTCCACCCGCGCCACCTCGTCCCCGCCCACCGCCACCGCCCGGTCCCGACGCACCACCAGGCCCAGATCGCGCTCTGCCCGCACCGACAGGAGCTCCGCGCCCCCGCTGTCCTCGAACCGGATCTCGTTGAACCCAGCCCCACCCGGCGACGACCCGCTCCGCCACGCGCTCTGGGTTCGCTCCTCCGGCAGCTTCAGCGGCGGCGCATTGAGCGGGTTCGACAGCCGCCCCACCACCACCGGCTGATCCGGGTCCCCGCCCAGGAAGCCCACCAGCACCTCCTGCCCCACCCGCGGCAACGCGAACAGCCCCATCCCCGGCCCGGCCCACCCCTGCGCCACCCGCACCCAGCACGACCCCACCCCCTGCCGGTCCCAGGGAAAGCGCACCTGCACCCGCCCGTGCGCATCCGTGTGGATCGCCTCCCCCTCCGGCCCCACCACCACCGCGCACTGCACCCCCTCCGCGGCTGGCTTCCGCGCCCGCCTCGCTGGCCTCCACGCCCCGCCTGCGGCCACCGCCTGCGCCCGCGTCGTCCACGCCTCGTGGACCCCACCCTCCGTCGCGACCGACACCACCAGCAGCCCTTCCCGCCCGGAGATCTCTGGGCGCGCGCACCCCTCGACCCGCACCACCTCCCCTGGCCGCAGCCGTACCCCACCCGCCTCGAACCCCACCACCGCGGCCCCCGCGCGCTCCTGCGCCAGCGCGCGCCTCGCCCAGCGCGCCCCGTGACGATCGTCGTGCACCGCCCCGCCCCCGCCCCCGCCCCC
>NZ_ASRX01000039.1 GCF_000601485.1 Chondromyces apiculatus DSM 436 | reverse complement strand
GGCAGGGGGGGCGGGAGGGGCAGGGGGGGCGGGAGGGGCGGGCTGTTGGGGAGGCGCGGAGGGTGCTGGAGGCACGGGGGGCCATGGTGGGAGCGTAACGGATCGGGAGGGCGAGGGGCTTACAGGGAGGGGGCGACCAGGGAGGGTCTGGCCGGGGAGCCGTGGTGTCGGCGAGTCAGGAGGGCACCGCGGGCCGGGAAGGGGTGACGTCGGGAAGCCAGGAAGGCGTCGCTAAGCGTGGAAGGGGTGACGTCGGTCGCCGACAGGCCCATGGCTGCCGTCGGAAAGGGGTGCGCGGGTCTCCGGCGCCGGCTGGGTTCCGCGGGGGAGGGAGTGCAGGGGGCGCCGACCCAGGTGCTCCCCCCGTGGAAGGGTGCAGTCGGTGGCGGCTTCAGGTGTTCCCGCCGTGGGAGAGGTGCAGTCGGCGTCCGACGGACCCTCTCTCGCCGTGGAAGGGGTGCGGTCGGCGTCCCTCGGAGGGGTTGCTGCGGGTGGAACGACGTGGGTCGGTCGGCGCCTCCCCGCGTGTTTCGGGGGTGGAAAGGGTGCAGGAGGCCTCCCCGACCCGTTCTTGCGGCGGGGAGGGGTGGGTCGGCGGGTCCAGGCACCTCTTCTCCTCGGGGAGAGGTGGGGGAGGCGATCGACGGGACCCCTTCCACGGGGAGCGTGGGCTGAAGCTGAAACCGACGGGAGCCCTTCCGCGGGGGGGCGGTTCGGGTGCGAGGCCGGGATGTCTGCGGCGTGGGGGGAGGAGCGGTGTCGGGGCGGGGGGTGGTGCTCGATCGGCGGGGCCCCCCAAGCCCCGCCGACCGCGCACCCCCCGCCCCCGCGCCTTGTGCATCAGGGGTGGACGTCGTCTGCGGGGTGCCAACGAACGAAAGACTCGATCGTTAGCTCTCTATGGAAATCGATTATTGAAGACGGCGCCTACGCTCCGGGGTCTGACGCATTCAGTCATGAGCAGGAACAGAGCCCCTCAGACACACCACCGCTCTTCGATGAACTCGATCCGGACCTACAAAAGAAATTCCTCGCCTCGTTCCAGGTGAAGGTGGCGACCGTCAGACGAGTCCAAGGTACCCTGCCGAAGGGCATGGCTCCGACTATATCGGGCCTTCTTGAGCGGGCCGCGAAGGACTACGTCCCTTACTTCTTCGCTACTTGCTCTGCCCGCAGCGGTCATCGCTCGCTGAAAGAGCTACTTCAAGCGGTGCGTGTTCTCGAGCCGAGCCGTCGCGTCGAGTACGAAACAATCTTCAGCACGCCAACGTCTCAAGTCTTCGAAGATGAGGACCTTCCATTCATCTGCGGCTCGGCGTACACCTCGCGACCGCGGAACAACACGGTGACGTCTACGGTAAGGTAGTCAGCGTCGCGCGACAATTCATAGAGACCGGCATGGCTCACGGCCATTTCGACTCCTCATGCTGATAGAAGTCAGCAGCATGGGGACGTGCCGCCGTCATGCGGCAACAGAAAGTAGTAGCTGAGCCTCTGCTTGATACGACTTGGCCAGTCGCGAGAGTTACAAGAAACATTGGCGTTGTGTCTCGGGCTTCCCGGCTCCTCGATCTGCTGCAGTTGCTGAGGCGGCACCGCGCGCCGGTGGCGGGGCCGGAGCTGGCGCGGGCGCTCGGGATCTCGCTGCGCACGCTCTACCGCGATGTGGCCACCCTGCGGGCCCAGGGGGCGGACATCAGCGGTGATCCCGGGCTTGGGTATGTGCTGCGCCCGGGGTTCACGTTGCCTCCGTTGAACTTGTCGGAGGATGAGATTGAGGCGCTGGTGCTCGGGGCGCGCTGGGTGGCGGCGCGAGGGGATGCGCGCCTCGGGGCGGCGGCCGAGGATGCGGTCGCCAAGGTGCGCGCGGTGCTGCCGGAGGCGCTGCGGGAGAGCGTCGATGCAGTGACGCTGACCGTGCCCGGCGTGCAGGCTGCGATGACGGTGGTCGATGTGGCAGGCATCCGGGCTGCCATCCGGAAGGAGCACAAGATCGCCATCGCCTACCGCGACGAGCGGGGCGCGCTCACCAGGCGCACCGTGTGGCCGCTGCTGATCGGGTTCTTCGAGCGGGTGATGGTGCTCGCGGCGTGGTGCGAGCTGCGTCGCGACTACCGGGGCTTCCGGGTGGATCGCATCGCGGAGTGCGAGGTGACGGCGACGCGCTACCCGCGCCAGCGCAAGGTGATGGTCGCGGAGTGGCGCGAGAAGCAGCACGTGGTGGCTGCTGCCAGAAACTGACAGCCCGAGGGGGCATCTTCGGCTCATCCACCAAGGAGGACCGATGCGAACCTTGAACTACGTGCTGCTTTCCGTCCGCGATCCGCGCGAGAGCGCCAGGCTCTACACCCAGCTCCTCGGCCGGGAGCCGGTCGAGCATTCCGGGTCCTTCGTGCTGTATGTCCTGCCTTCGGGCCTCAAGATCGGGCTGTGGCGCGCGAGCGAGATGGAGCCCGTGCCCGCGGCACCGGGCGGCGTGGAGATCGCGTTCACCGAGCCGAGCAGGGACGCCGTGCGCCAGACCTATGCGGAGTGGACGCAGCTCGGGCTGAAGGTGCTGCAGGAGCCGACCGACATGGCGTTCGGGTTCACCTTCGTCGTGGAAGATCCCGACGGGCATCGCCTGCGGCCGTTCTTTCTCGCCGTCAATCCGCGCTGAGCTCCACGGAGAGGGCCCGCAGCTCACGGAGCGCTGGCTGCCGCGCCATCCAGCTCCAGCAGGATGCGGCCGTCGCCGACGATGCGCAGCGTGACCGCGCGCTGAAGCAGCCTGGTGCCGACGAGGCTCTTGCTGCCGGTGCGTTCGAAGGCTCTGCAGGAGGTCGAGAACACGTCCGCCGGATCGGTCGCGAACTGCAACGGCGTCTCGCACCTCACGTCGATGTCGGCGCGCGTCGGGTTGCCAAGCAGCTCGATCCGCACCTTCGCGGGCACTCGCTTGTCGTCCGCCGTGCCCATGCGCGCGTCGACGCGGTATTTCGTTCCCGTCGGAGAGGTGATCTCCTGGGTCACCGAAGGGCCAACGTCTTTCGTCGGCGCGGGCGCGCTCCACGCTGTCAGCACACTGCCTTCGGGCGAAGGGTCGTAAGCAGGACGGCTGCACGCGGACAGCGACACGATCGCTGCGAGAGAGCCGACTGCCGCGCGAAGACCGACCGGTGCCATCGAACGAACCCGCCGTAGTTCGACCCTCGCAAGCCTTCCACCGAATTCGTCCTCCCCGCCTCGCGGGCACGCCTGATGCGGATCCAGGTCGTGCAGGGCCGCGGAGGTTCCCCGTGCGCGAGGCGTGGGGGGGGGAGCGTTTCCAGCGTCGCGCGTCGCGCGTCACGATCGGCGAGGCAGGCTGCAAAAAATTGGGCCGTGACGCAGTGCGTCCGGTAGTCGGGGCTCATGATTGTCGCGCTCACCGGCCAGAAGGGCGGGATCGGCAAGAGCACCACGGCGGTGAGCCTGGCGGTGGCCGCCATGGAGCGGGGGCGGCGGGTGCTGCTCGTCGATGCGGATCCGCAGGGCACCGTCAGGACATGGGGGGAGGTGGCGTGCGAGGCGGAGCATCCGATGCCGACCATCGTGGCGATGGGGGCGGCGATGCACCGGCCCGGGCAGCTCGGGGAGGTGGCAGGGCGGTATGACCTGACGCTGATCGACTGTCCGCCGCGGCAGGGGGAGGTGGCGCGGTCGGCGCTGATGGTCGCGGACGTGGCGGTGTTTCCCTGCGGGCCGACGGCGGCCGATGCGTGGGCGCTGTCGGCCGCCGTGGAGGTGTTCGAGGAGGCCCGGGCGCTGCGGGAAGCGCTGCAAGGGTGTGTGCTGATCACGCGCAAGCAAGGGCGCACGGCGCTCGGGAAGGGGGCGCGTGCGGTGCTGGAGACCACGGGGTTGCCGGTGCTCAAGACGGAGCTCGGCTACCGCGTCGCTTATCAGGAGGCGCTGGCGATGGGGCAAGGCGTGACGAGCTACGCCCCGCGAGACGCCGCCGCCCGAGAGATCGTTCAACTGTTCGACGAACTGGAGATGCTCTGCCATGGCCAAGAAGCACGTCGCGGTATCGTTGCGGAAGCCGCCGTCGCCTGAGAAGCTCGATGCCTTCGTGACGGGAGGCGCGGAGGCGCAGTCCGTGAACCCGTCCTCCAGGCGCCGCCGCCGCGCACCCGTCGCCCCCACCGTGGTGGCGCGGGCCGTGGTGGAGCCGGTGTCTGCGGACGCAGCGGTGTCTGCGGTCGCCTCGTCACCCGAGGCTGCTGCGGAGCTGGAAGCGGTGACTGCTGCAAAGCCGGAGACGGTGGCTGCCGCGGTGCTGTCGTCGGAGACGCTGACTGCCGCGGAGCCGGAGGCGGTGACTGCTGCAAAGCCGGAGACGGTGGCTGCCGCGGTGCTGGAGGCGGCGACTCCTGTGGAACTGCAGGGCGCTCTTGCTCCCGAGGCTGCTGCACCACTGGAGACCGCTGAAAAGCCGGAAGCTGCGGTGAATCCGGTGGCGGAGGCGACCATGGCGGCCTCCGCGGAGGTGTGGGCGGCTTCCGTGGAAGGGACGGCCGTGGGGGTCGTGGGCGCGGGGATGACGCCGTTCTCGGTGGTCCTGCCGCAGCCGCTCGCGGAGCGGCTGGCGATGCACTGCATCGCCCAGGGGTATGACGTGAGCCAGGTGATCGGCGAGGCGCTCGATCAGCACCTGTCACGTCGCCTGGGAGGTGGGGAGCGCAGGGACGAGGGGGCACCAGAGGGAACGGCAGGCGCGGGGTTCCGGTGGGAGGAGCCGCGCAAGTGGGCGGATGCGTTCCGGTGGGAGGAGCCGCGCAAGTGGGCGGATGCGTTCCGGCAGGGGAGCCGCGTGGAGCAGGTCCTCCTGGTGGGCCGGGCACTGGTCGGGCTGTGGCAGAAGCGCCCCTGGGCGGCTTGAGGCTGCGCATCATTCCAGCATGACGCGAGCGGTGGTGGGGGAACGCACCCGGGGGTGGGGTGCGCACGCGCGGGTGCGCGGGTGTGCGGGTGTCTTGGCGTCGACATCCGTCTTCACGGAGGCGCGGCGCCTTCTGGGTTTCGCGGCGTCGATGACCGAACGTAGAATGCGTTGCATGAAGATGTTCTCGATTCGGCGCCGGTACGGTGTCCTTGCTTTGGCGACGCTTGCTCTCGTGGTGGGTTGCGGTGGCGGAGATGGCGATGAGGATGGGGACTCGCAGAGCAGCCTCATCGAGTGCCCCGCAGACTCAGCAGATCAGCAGGCGCGAGGGGCGCAGGTCATCGAGACGCGGTGCAACTCCTGCCACGCACCGAACACCGGGATGCAGGGCGGCTACGACTTCACCGACGCAGCCGTCGTCAGGGAGAACGCCGAGAAGATGATGAGCGAGGTCGACGCGGGCGAGATGCCGGCGCCGCCCAGCCCGGCACTCGAAAAGAGCGCGGTCGACGATCTGCGCGTGTACCTGTCCTGCCTCTGAGCGTCGCGCGCCGCGCGTCGCGCGCCTGTCGCGGGCGCGCAACACGCCTCGCGTGGACGTCGGTCCCCTCCCTCGTGCTCGTGACCTCTCCGCAGCCGTGAACCCCGTGGTCGTCGGGTGCCGGTGGTCATGCCCACTCCTTGGTGAGGCAACGATCTCGGAATCGTGACGTTGCTGCGTCGCGTCCTTCAGCGGCGAGCGAAGAGTGCGGCGAAGCTGCATGGGTTTCGCCTTGGGACGTGACCTTGAGGATTCCAAAGGTGGGGGGCGGTAAGCTACCGTCTCGTACCTTGGGAGTCGCATGACGAGCCTCAAGCAAGGTGCGCGGGGACCGGAGGTCGAGGAGCTGCAACGGCAGCTCAACCAGCACTTGCCTCCAGATCAGCGCATCCCCGTGGACGGGGATTTCGGTCCGAGGACCGAGAGGGCGGTCAAGGAGTTCCAGCGCCAGAAAGGCCTCACGGTCGATGGCGTGGCCGGGCCGAAGACGCAGGCGGCGCTCGACAAGGCGCCCTCCACGTCGGGCGGCACGTCGGGCGGCACGTCGGGAGGCGCGCCGGGCGCTGGCTCCGGGACGGGCAGCGGAGGCGGCGGGAGTGGGCAGACGCCCGCCGGAGGGAAGGGGGGGGCGGCGCCGACGCTGATCACCCTCGACCAGCTCTGCAAGGTGATGACCGTGGTCAAGCGGGCGCGGGCCGAGACCATGCTCGATCACCTGAACCGCGCGATGGCGGAGTTCGAGATCAACAGCCGGCTGCGCATCTCGGCGTTCGTTGCGCAGCTCGCGCACGAGAGCGGCGAGTTCCGGTGGATGGAGGAGATCGCCTCCGGTCAGGCCTACGACATCACCGTCAACCGGAAGAAGGCGCTGGAGCTTGGCAACGTGAACGTGGGCGACGGCAAGCGCTACAAGGGGCGCGGGCCGATCCAGCTCACGGGGCGCTCGAACTACCGGTCGGCAGGGAAGGACCTCGGGCTCGACCTGGAGGGCAACCCCACCATCGCCAGCCAGCCCTCGGTGGGGTTCCGCATCGCGGGCTGGTACTGGAAGAAGCGGAAGCTCAATGCCCTCGCGGATGCGGGCAATTTCTGGGACCTCACCTACCGCATCAACAGTGCCCGCCTCCACTACGAGGACCGGAAAAAGTACTACAACCGGGCGCTCAAGGTGCTCGCCTAGAAGCGGTCAACGATGATCCTGGACAACCTCGAGCTTTCGTTTGCGTCAGGCCTCGATCTCTCCGTGCGCCACTTCGGGGTGAGCGAGGCGATCAGCGGGCTGTTCGACGTCTCGGTGGTCGCGCTCTCGCGCATCGATGACGTGGACTTCGACGCGGTGGTCGGTCAAGGCGCGTCGTTCCGCATCAACGGCGGCTCGCTCGGCGCGATGCCCCAGGCGCGCGCCTGGACCGGGATCTGCTCGCAGTTCGAGCAGGTGCAGGGGGAGGAGACAGGGCTGTCGACCTACCACCTGCGCATCGTGCCGCACCTGTGGCTGGCAACGCAGCGGCAGAACAACCGCATCTTCCAGCACGTCTCCATCCCCGAGATCGTGGAGAAGCTGCTCGCCGAGTGGCAGATCACGCCGGTCTCGAAGATCGACAAGGGGCAGTACCCGCGCTTCGAGTACCGGGTGCAGTACGCGGAGACGGACTACGCTTTCCTCAGCCGACTCCTGGAAGAGGCGGGGATCTCGTTCTTCTTCGAGTTCGACGGGGAGAAGGGCCAGAGCCAGCTCGTGCTCTCGGACCGGCCGCAGGCCGCAGAGCACAGGCCCGGCGGGCCGATGATCTTCCACGATCAGCCGCCGCGCGAGGCGCGGGTGGAGTACCTGACCCGGCTGACGGTGGCGCAGCGGGTGCGGCAGGGCGCGCACACCATCCGCGACTTCGACTTCCAGCGCCGGCCCGACTTCGAGCTGTTCGGGAAGGCGGCCGGGGGGCGCGCGCCCGAGGACAGGCTGGAGCACTACCAGTACGAGCCGGGGGCGTTCCTGGTGGAGGGGACGGCCGCGGGCGACGTGGCTGCCGCAGGGGCCTCGCGCCACGACGAGAAAGAGGGCGCGGCGCTCGCGAGCCGCGGGCTCGAAGGAGAGCGGAAGAGCCGGGTGACGGTGGGGTTCGAGTCGAGCGCGCTCACGCTCGCGCCAGGGACCATCTTCTCGGTGGCGAGCCACCCGCACCCGCTCTTCGGGGCCGGGAAGAACCTCCTCGTGACCGAGCTGGCGCTGAGCGGCGCGCCAGGGGCGGAGTGGAGCGTGAGCGGGCGCGCGGCGCAGGCGACGGAGCCGTTCCGGCCGGCGAGGAAGACGCCGCGGCCGAAGATCACCGGCGTGCAGAGCGCCGTCGTGGTGGGGCCCGAAGGGGCCGAGATCCACACCGACGAGTACGGGCGGGTGCGGGTCCAGTTCCACTGGGATCGCGAGGGCCAGATGAACGAGAAGAGCTCGTGCTGGATCCGGGTGAGCCAGGGCTGGGCCGGCGGTGGGTACGGGATGATGACCATCCCGCGCGTGGGGCAGGAGGTCACCGTGGGCTTCCTGGAAGGCAACCCCGACCAGCCGCTGATCATCGGGCGGGTCTTCAACAACACCACGCGCGTGCCGTACGCGCTGCCCAAGAACCAGACCCGGAGCGGGTGGAAGACCAGCTCGACGCCGAGCTCGGACGGGTTCAACGAGATCATGCTGGAGGACCAGAAGGGCGCGGAGCTGATCAGCATCCAGGCCCAGCGCGATCTGACCAAGCTCGTGAAGATGGACGAGGTGGAGCGCACCGGCGGCAGCCGCACCATCAGCGTGGGGCGGAGCCGCAAGGCGACCATCGGCGGGATGGACTCGACGGTGGTCGGCCAGCGTCACGAGGTGGTGATCAAGGCCGAAGGCGGCGGGGGCGGGGGCGCTCCCACGAGCCTCACCATGTCCGACAAGAAGATCGTCTACACCACGGGTCAGGCCTCGCTGACCTTCGACGGCCCCGACGTCGCCCTGGAGGCGGAGGGGAACATCACCATCACCGCGCGCTCCGGTGACGTGATCATCAAGGGCGGCCCGAACGTGAAGATCAACTGCGACTGAGGCGCCGCGATCTCTCCGGCGCGCTCCGGTCCTCGCCCGGGGCCGCGCCGGCAGAGGTCTCCGCAGCGCCCCGGAAACGACGGAACCGATGGCACTCCTGGAGCTCTCCTTCTCCGACTCTCCGGCAGATGCGGCCGGCATGGCCGTGCGGCATTTCGAGGTGCAGGAGGGCCTCTCGATGCTCTTCGAGGTGGCGCTCGTGGTCATGTCGCCGAGCGCCTCGGTGGACCTCGACGCGCTGGTCGGCAAGCCCGCGCGCTTCCGGGTGGAGGGCGGTGACCTCGGGGTGCGGGAGTGGGCAGGGCTCTGCTTCGGCGCGGAGCTGCTCGACGTGGAGGAAGACGGCCTCTCGACCTACCGGGTGAGCCTGGCGCCGACGCTGTGGCTTCTGACCCAGCGGGTGAACCACCGCATCTTCCAGCATGCGTCGGCGCCCGAGATCGCCGAGAAGCTCCTCGGCGAGTGGGGCGTGCCGGTGGAACTCAAGGTGGACCAGGCGCGGCACCCGAAGCTCGAGTACCGGGCGCAGTACGGGGAGACGGACTTCGCGTTCCTGAGCCGCATCCTCGAAGACGCGGGGATCAGCTACTTCTTCGAGGCGCTGACGTCAGGCGCGTCGGGCGAGGCGTCGAGCGAGGCGTCGAAGCTGGTGCTCGCGGACGCGCCCGAGGCGGCGACGCCGGAGCGCGCGCCGCTGCCCTACCTGGACAACCCGGGCGAGCGGCTGACGACGCCGTGGGCGAGCGCGATCACCATGGCGACCGGGGTGCGGCCCGGCAAGGCGGCGATCATCGACTACGATTTCCGGCGGCCCCGCTACCGGCTCACCTACCGCTTCGAGGCGTTCGGCGACGGCGAGGAGATGCTGGAGCAGGCGCGCTACGCGCCGGGCGCGGGGAAGATCGATCTGCCAGCATCGGGAGAGCTGCCCAACGACTCGCCCGTGGCCGACGGCAAGAGCCACGCGCGCGTGAGCGAGCACGAGGGCTACGCGCTGGCGAGCGCGCAGCTCAAGGGCATGCGCAGCGACAAGCACGGGGTGCACTTCTCGTCGAACGTGCTCGGTCTCGCGGCGGGGATGGCGGTGCGCTTCTCGGGCCACCCGAAGCCGCAGCTCGCGCCGGACCGGACCCTGATCGTGACCCAGGTGAGCCTGCAGGGAGACTCGGCGGGGGAGTGGACGCTGGGCGTGGCCGCAGCATTCGCCGACGACCCCATCCAGCCGCAGCACAAGACGCCGCGGCCGCGGGTCGAGGGGCTGCAGAGCGCGATCGTGGTGGGGCCCTCCGGGCAGGAGATCCACACCGACGAGTTCGGGCGGGTGCGGGTGCGGTTCCACTGGGACCGCGAGGGGGAGTACGACGACAACCGCACGGCGTGGGTGCGGGTAAACGAGGGCTGGGCCGGCGGCGGCTGGGGGATGATGGCGCTGCCGCGCGTGGGCCACGAGGTGGTGGTCGACTTCTACGAGGGCAACCCCGATGAGCCGGTGATCGTGGGGCGGATGTACAACGGGGCGGCGCCGCCGCCGTACGGGCTGCCCGCGAACCAGACGAAGAGCGTGTGGCGGACCCGCTCGACGCCCGAGGGGTCGGGCTACCACGAGATCTCGTTCGACGACAAAGCGGGCTTCGAGGAGGTGTACATCCGCTCGGAGCGCGACCTGCAGAAGGTCGTGAAGAACGACGAGAGCGAGACGGCGCGGCGTGACCGGACGCTGATCATCGCCAGCGACCTCGGGGTGAACGTCGTCGAGGAGGACGCGATCGAGGCCGGCGGCGGGCACGCGGTGACGATGGGCAAGGTGGAGGGCGCGAGCCGGGTCGCCGAGTCCGCGGATCCCGTGGTCGCCGAGGGCGCGACGAAGCGGGAGATGATCGCCGGGAGGATCACGGTGACCACGGGCGGGGCGACCATCCAGCTCGTGGGGCCGGACATCATCGTCACCGCGGAGTCGAGCATCGCGATCCGCGGCAAGGAAGTGAAGATCAACGGCGGGCCCTTCGTGCAGATCAACCCGCCCGTGGAGGTGAAGCAGGGCGACGCGGCGAAGGCCGCGACGAGCGACCACGAGGTGTGGTTCAAGCTGATCTCCGACGACGGCGCGCCCATGGCCGACGTGACCTGCTACGTGGAGCAGGGCGACGGGGACGTCTCGGCAGCGCGCCGCACCGACGGGCGAGGGATGGTGCGCTTCCCCGTGGAAGACACGGGGAGCTACCGGCTCGTGGTGGGCTCGCCACCGCCCGCTGCGGCGACGCCCGCTGCGGCAGCACCCGCAGCGCCCGCGGCCGCAGCAGCACCGGCTGCAACCCCGGCTGCAACCCCGGCTGCAGCGGCTGGGGGAGCGGCTGGGGGAGCGTCGGGAGGTGGTGCGCCTGGTGGCGGTGCGCCTGCGGCTGCCGCGCCGCGCCCGGCCGTGGCAGCACCTGCCGCGCCCGCGGCTCCTGCGGCAGCCCCTGCGGCCCCCCCGGCGGCGACCACGCCCGCGGCGCCTGCGCAGGTGCGCGCTGCGGCGCCGCAGCAAGCGATCACCCCCCCGGCAGGGAGCGCCTACCGGGTGAGGAGCGGCGACTCGCTCGGGAAGATCGCGGCGGAGAACAACACCACCGTCGGGGCGCTGCTGCGGCTCAACCCGGAGATCTCGAACCCCGACCGGGTGAAGGTCGGGCAGCAGATCACGCTGCCCGCGAGCAGCGCGAACAGCGCGAACAGCGCGGCGTCGCCTGCCGCCCCGGGACAAGGGGCGGCGCTGCCCGGGAGTGGCAACGGCCAGCCCGCAGCGGCGACGCAAGCGCCCGTGCCGCAGACGCGCCCCACGACAGGGCCCGCGGCGGCCCAGCCCGCGGCCCAGCCCGCAGCCGCGCAGCCCGCGGGTCCGCAGGCGCCCGTGCCGCAGACGCGCCCCACGACGGGGCCCGCGGCGCAGACCCAGACGCCGCCGCGCGTGCAGGTCGGCGAGACGCCTGCCCAGCCGGCGCGCGTGGCGCAGGCGACGACGCACGCGGTGCCGATCACCATCGAGGTGGTGTCGCCGACGGCGAACAGCCAGCACGAGATCGAGCCTGGCGGGCACCCGACGCCCGACCCGTCGATGCCCAAGCTGAAGCTCCAGGCGAAGGTGACCTTCCAGGGGCAGGAGCTGTCGGCCGGGAAGCTGACCTGGGAGTTCACGATCAGCGGGACGTACAAGGCGCGCGATCCCCAGAACTCGCAGCGCGCGATCAACCAGCGCTACCGCCTGAGCGGGGGCAGCACGACCACGGCGCCGAACGAGGAGAAGGAGTTCACGCTCACGCCCGGAGAGCTCTGCGGCGGCGACCTGGAGCTGACGGTGACCTTCGAGGGCGGCCCCGAGATCGGCAACCTGAAGGCCACGAAGACCGTGACCGGGATGAAGGTGAAGGGAAAGAACGCCGAGCGGCGGCACGTGGAGGCGCTCATCGCCGAGGTCGCGGGCGACCAGGCCTGGTGCCTGCTCCGGATCATGTGCCACGAGTCGGTGCACCGGCTGGAGCAGTTCGCGGACGGTCAGCCGCTCTTCGGCGCGCCCGCGGGCGTGGGCATCGCGCAGCGCGATCCGGTGGCCGACGAGTGGGTGTGGCCGCAGAACCGGGTGACGGAGCCGAACAACTTCTTCCCCCGCATCTTCTGGGACTGGAAGAAGAACGTGCGCGAGGGCGTGCAGAGCTTCCGCAACACGCACGTGGCGACGTCACGGCGTCTGCTGGCGCGGCTGCGGCGCAACAACCCGAACCTGCCGGAGGCGCCGGAGGGGCTGGTGCTGCGCGGGGCGATCCGCGCCTACAACGGCGGCAACGAGTTCCGCGCCTCCGCGGACGGGCGGGCCTACGTGGTCGATCCGTTCCTCAACATCCAGAACGGGCAGCACGTGGCGCTCAACGCGCGCAACGAGCACTACGTGGAGCGGGTGCTCGAAGACGCGCACGGCAACGTCGCGAACTACCCGGTGCCCGCGATGGTGCTCGCCGAGCGCTACCCCGCAGCCGCCGTGCCGGGGCAGCAGCCACCCGGGCAGCAGGTGCGGCCGGGTCAGCAGCCGCCAGGGCAGCAGGTGCGGCCGGGGCAACAGCCGCCGGGGCAACAGGCGCGGCCAGGTCAGCAGCCGCCAGGGCAGCAGCGGCCCCGCCGGTAGCCTCAGAGGCTGACGTAGCGCTCTGAAGTCAGCCCATCTCACCAGGGCGCAACAGCGCGGCCTGGTGCCCAGGTGATGCTCGGGGCCCGCCTTGACAGTGTCCTGTGCAGGCGCCGAGCATGCACGCCATGGCACATGAAGACGCGAACCGCCTGGCGCTGCGCGCCGCACGGGAGGTGCTCGAAGCGGCAAGCGCCATCATGCTGGATGTCGGGGGCGTGTCCGTGAAGGTCGAGCCCATGGCTCCACCAGACAGGGATGCCGGTGTGGACCCCTGGCCGACGCTGCCAGGAAAAAGGCCCCTCCCGGGCCTCCGCGTGGAGCGGGACGGTCCCTGGCCAGCACCGCGGCTTCTGCATTGCTCCTGGGGCACCGGCGAGGTCGACATCGAGGTGCGGGTGGGCGTCTGGAGGGGTCGAGGGCGCTACGAGGGGCAACTCGCCCTGGAGGCCGCCACGAAGCCGCGCAACCGGCAACTCATGTGGGTCAACCTGACGCAGAGGATCTCCGACACCCAGGGACAGAGGCGCTGCGCCGTCTCGGTCAACTCCGGCCTCTTCGTGCGCGAAGGAGAGCGTGACGCGTGGCCGTTGACCAGCGCGCTGTCGCAGAGCTTCCGGGATGCAGGGTTCAAGAACGAGGGGGCGACCCGCTTTGGCTTGCTGACGATCCTGCTTCCAGAAGGACGCGTCGAGGAACCCTCCGGAGCTTTCGAGCGCCTCGTTCGCGCGGCGCTCCTCAAGCTCTCGTACGTGACGCGCGGCGAGAGCAACGATGTGCGCGGAGCGCCACTCGTCGACATCACGGAGTTCCAGCGCCTCGCTGCGTCGAGCCCTCCCTCGACGGACACGGAGCCGGTCGAGCCCGGGATGTCTTCCGCGGCGCAGCCAGCCCCGGAGGAGGTCTCCGCGCAGGATCAGCTGTTCTTCGAGTCGGTGTGGCTCAAGCACTTCGGAGCCTTCTCGGAGCTGGAATGGTCCGAGATGGGCCGGATCAATCTGGTGATCGGGACCAATGACACTGGCAAGAGCCAGCTCCTCAAGATCCTGTACGTACTCGCGCGCAGTGTCGAAGACTTCACCGCGCGCATGGCCGCGGATCGACCAAACTTCCGAGAGGTGCTGGCTGACAAGCTGCTCTGGACCTTCGAACCTCAGAATGGGCAGCTCGGAGAGCTGGTCCGGCGCGGTGCTCCCGAGGCGCGGGCTCGGGGCATCATTCGCAACGAGGAGTACCAGTTCACCCTTCCGGCGACGGCAGGCCGTTCGGCCACCGACCTCACGGAGGCGACCCGCGACGTGCTCCCGCAGCCGCGACTCAGCTCGCTGTACCTTCCGCCGAAGGAGGTCCTCACGGCGCTGGATGCGATCGCCGCGGTCCGCGAGCAGCTCCGGTTCTTCGGCTTCGACAACACCTATCAGGATCTCGTCCGCGCGGTGCGCCTGCAGCCCATGAAGGCGGAGCTACCAGAGGGGTTCCGGAGCGTCCTGCACGACCTGGAGGCGCTCTTCACGGGGCGGATCGATGAGGTGGAAGGGCGGTTCGTCTTCCAGCGCGGCGGGGAGCGCTTCGGGATGTCGCTCGTCGCCGAGGGCATCAAGAAGATCGGCCTCCTGGCCAGGCTGCTTGAGAATGGTCAGATCCGGCCTGGATCCATCCTGTTTCTCGATGAGCCGGAGACCAATCTGCACCCCCGCGCCGCGCGGGCGCTGTGTGAGATGCTGTTCAACCTCGGCAAAGCCGGGGTGCAGATCTTCATGGCGACGCACAGTTACTTCGTGCTGAAGCAGATGCAGCTCCTCGCGCGGAAGGCGCCGGACTTCGCGAAGCTGTGTTGCCTTCAGCGCACGCCCGATGGTGTCGCGTCCTCCTTCTTCGACCTCGCCGAAGGGCTGCCTGACAATGAGATCGTCGACGAGTCGCTGGACCTCTACGAGGAAGACCTGCGGGCCACGCTGGAGGAGTGAGGCATGTTCACCGAGTCCGGGTTTCGCGTCGACCTGCCTCCGGAGAGCGGCTTTCGTTTTTGCGAGCTTCCAAGCTACCGCTTGCAGCTGAAGAAGTGGGCGATCTCCGAGATGGATTTCGGCTACCGGGATGAGGCTCGCAAAGAACTCTGCATCGTGGAGCTGAAGGACTACAGCCTGCCAAATGCCATGGCGCGCGAAGCCGCCATGAACAGGACAAGCGCGGAGCGCCAGGCGGCGAGCGAGAAGCTTGCTCTTCAGATCCGCTCCAACATGAAAGACGTGCTCGTGATGATGCACGCTGTGTGGCACGGGCACGGCTTCGGGAAGGTGCTCGCCGAGGAGCTGCCCTTCCCGTGCCGGACCCACGCCAGAGTCCGGCTCTTCTTCGTGATGAAGCTCCCGGACAACCCGCCCAAAGAGCTTCGCTCGCTCGAGGGCCCCATGCAGGCAGCGCAGAGCGCAGCCCGTGGTTACGCCAAGCTGCTGGGGATGGACGTCACCGCTGCGGTGCTCGACCAGTGGAGAGCCATCGAGTTCGGGCTACCCCTCTCGCTCGTGACGCAACCGCCCGCACCTGCCTGAGTGAGGCTCAGGTGGCGACGGTGAAGAGGGCGGCGTCGAGGGAGGTGCGGAGGTTCGCGGCCTTGGCGGCGTTGGTGCTGTTGCTCGCGGCGAGGTCGAGCACGGCGTTGGCGAAGTCCTCGGTCATGATGGAAGGCAGGTACTGGCCCTCCTTGCCGCGGGGGGACTTGAGCGCGCTCTGGATGATCACGCTCTTCGGCTCCGCGGGCTGGCCAGGGGTCTTGTCGACCTCCTTGACCCACTCGGCGTAGAGGCGCGTGTACTGGCTGGAGACGACCAGGTAGGGGATCTTGGTCTTGTTGGCCGCCGCCCGGTAGATCGCCTGGAAGCGCTTGTAGCGGTCCGAGGTGCGCTGGTGATGCAGCACGGTGCAGCCCACCGACCAGCCGCCGACGGTCGCGCCGGCGCCGCCGAAGTGCATGTGGATGGTGCTGTTGTCCTCGGTGTTGACGAACTTCCAGTTGCTGGTGGTCTTGGCGCTCGCGACGTCCTTGAAGATCCGGTAGGCCTTCGTCGCCTCGCGGGCGAGTTTGATCTTGCCGTAAGTGCCCGTGTAGATGTGCAGGGCGATGTCCGTCCCCGGGTACTTCTTGGGGATGTGATGGCCCGGCCTGCAGAGGTACTCCTTGCCTTCGAGGAGGTAGGGCGTGCCCAGGGCGCTCGCGGTCTTGCCAGGGTCGATGGTGCACTCGAAGACCTCGACCTTCTGGGTCTTCGCGGCGTCGTCGTCGGTCCAGACGACGTAGAGGAGATCGTTGTAGGTGGTCGCCGTGCTCATCGCGGCGGCGCGCGTCGAGCGGCTCTCGGTGTTCTTGCCGGCGGCGGCGTTCGCCTCGGTGCCGCCGAGGCCTGCCTCGCGCACGCCGAGGAGCGCGACCTTCTTGGCCTCGGTGGGGAGGGTGAGGTTGAAGGCCTTGAAGACCATCTCCACCCAGTTGTGGACGGTGGTGAGCTGCACGCGCGTGGTCGCGGAGCTGGGACGCGCGACGGTCACCTGGCTCTCGCTGCCAGGCGTGCCGGAAGGCGCCGGCGCATGGACGGCCTGCTGGCCAGGCTGGACGGTCTGCGCCGGGGGCGAGGCCTGCGCGGCAGGCGGTGACGCTGGCGCGGCAGGCGGTGACGCTGGCGCGGCGGGCGGGGAGACCTGCGCCGGGCGCGGCTGGGGGATGGGAGGAGAGGCTGGCGCGGCAGGCGGTGACGCTGGCGCGGCAGGCGGAGAGACCTGCGCGGGCCGAGGCTGGGGGATGGGCGGCGAGGCCGAGGCTGCGGGCGGGGTCGCGGCAGGCGGGGACGCAACAGGCGGGGACGCAGCAGGCGGGGACGCGGCCGATGCCGGCGCGGCGCCCGGGGCGCCAGGGATGTTGAGGTTCTGGCCGATGGAGAGGAGGTTCGGGTTCCTGAGCTGCGGGTTGGCCTGCCGGAGCGCCGCGACGGTGGTGTTGTTGCGGGAGGCGATGGCGCTCAGGGTGTCGCCGCGCTTGACGGCGTAGCTGCTGGCAGGGCTCGCAGCGCGGGTGACCGCCGCGGGCGCGGCGCTCAGCGCTTGCGGTGCAGCGGCCGCAGCGGGTGCAGCAGCGGCAGGTGCAGCAGCGGCAGGTGCAGCGGCGGCAGGTGCAGCGGCAGCGGGTGCAGCGGCAGCCGGGGCGGCGGTGGGGGTCGCCGCCGCGCCCGGACCGTTGAGGTGCGCGTAGGAGGGCGAGACGGTGCCGCCGCGCATGGCGGCGCTGTCCCACTCGCCTTGCTGGAGCGACTTCACGAGCGTCACCGAGGCGCCGTCGCACAGGCCGGTCAGCTCGATCTTGTGCGTGAACGGTTTGTCCTCGTAGGTCTTGTGAGGGCAGGTGACCCGCGCCACAGCCTGCTGCACCTGGCGCTGCATGCCGTCGGTGACCTCGAGGGTGACCGAGCGGTTGTGGGGCATGGTCTTCGAGCTGCCAGGGCCCATGTCGCCGACGAAGACGTTGGGGCTCGCCTGGGTGAGCTGTCCCTCGGCGTCGCCGTGCTTCGTCTGGTCGCCGAGGCGGTGCACGGCCATGCCGTTGAAGAAGACGCCGGTGCTGCCCTTCGTGGCTTCCCACGTGCCACCCGAGCCGTGCTCGCCAGGGTCGCAGACGCGAAGGGCTGCGCGTCCGTTGATGAGCACGTCGGGAGATCCCTCTTTGCCAGGACCCTTCCGACCATCGTCCAGGCACAAGGCCTGGTCCCCGACTCTGCCTGCTTGCGCCATGCGGGCCTGCCTCTGCTCCTCGTCCTCCAGCGCAGGAGGAACGGGCCATCGTAGGCGCCGCATCCGCATGGGTAAAGCAGAGAGGACGCGGCGGAGAGGGCGATGCGGAGAGGACGATGCGAGGGCGGTGGGAGGACGCGGCGGAGAGGACGATGGGAGGACGATGGGAGGACGATTGCAGACCCGGCGACTGCACGTGGCGCGGCGGCGGTGATATACCGGCCGACCACCATGGAGGTCGTCTCCACCTGTTCGCTCCGGGTCGCGTCGCTGCGCTGGCAGCCGCACGCGGGAATGTGGGCCCTCTCGCTGGCGGTGAAGGCGACGTATCGCCTGGTCCCGGGGGTCTGCGAGCTCGCGCCGCAGCAAGAGGATCCGAGCGAGGACGACAACTACTGGAACGACGATCCGTCGCGGAGCCTCTACGCGCCGAGCGATCTGGTGCCCTTCAAGGTGCGCAGCGACGTGCTGCTCGTGGGGCACGCCTTCGCGCCGCGCGGTGAGCCGACGCGGTCGCTGACGGCGCGGCTCGTGGTGGGTGACGTGGATAAATCCGTGGAGGTGGTGTGCGATCGGGCCTGGAGCCTCGATGGCCAGCTCCGCGAAGGGGCGCGCTTCGTGCGGATGCCGCTGCGCTACGAGCGCGCCGGGGGCGGGCCGGAGACCATGAACCCGGTGGGCCTGCGGGCAGATGCGGTGGACAGCTACGGGGCGACCGCGATCCCCAACCTGCAGCCGCTCGGGTTCCACGTGTCGCGGCGAGGTGAGGTGATCCCGCCGGTGGGCTTCGGGCCCATCGCGCCGACCTGGCCCTCGCGGGTGGAGAAGCTGCACCACCACGCCGCGGCGTTCCTGCAAGGGGGAGGGCGGCTCGGGACGTCGGTGCCAGAGGGGATCGATCTGCGCTTCTTCAACGCGGCGCCCGACGATCAGCAGCTCGAGGAGCTGCGCTCCGATGCGCGGCTGGTGCTGGAGAATCTGCATCCGCAGCACCAGCGGCTGGTGACGAGCCTGCCCGGGACCGCGCCGCTGGCCGTGATGGAGCGGCCCGGCGCGCAGCCCGAGGAGGTGCGGCTCGCCTGCGATACGCTGTGGATCGATACGGATCGGGGGACCTGCGCGCTGGTGTGGCGCGGACAGGTGACGATGGACCGGCCCATGCCGGCGGGGAGGGTGGTGGTGTCGATGGACAACGGGGGAGGGCGCGGGGCGTGGGTGGCCCCGGCGGCGAGGCCCGATCAGACGCGCGACGACGGGCACATGTTCGACGGGGAGCTCACGTACGAGCCGGTGTTCACCGAGGGGACGGTGCTGCCCTTCGCGCCAGCACAGCAAGGGCAAGGGCCGCAGCCACCTCGCGCGCGTGCGGTCCCTCTGGGGTCCGGGCCAGCGCCGGTGGTGCGCCGCGGGGTGCCCGGTGATCCCAACGTGACGGCGGAGCTGCCTTCTCCGGTGCAGACCGGGCGCCCCTCGCGCACGGCGCCACCGCCGCGGCCGTCGTCGCACAACAATGCCTGGGCGGGGATGCCGGCGCCGAAGCCCCCCGTTCCGCACGTGACCCCCGCGCCGCCACCCGTGCCCAGCGCGCCGAGCCTGGTGATGCCCATGGCGCCGCCAGTGCCCGCGATGCCGATGGGCGTGACGCCGTCGCCAGTGCCCGCGATGCCGATGGGCGTGACGCCGTCGTCGGTGCCCGCGCCGCCACCCGCGCCGCTCCCGGCGATGGTGCCACCCGCGCCGCCGCCGCGGACCATCGGGGAAGCGGCGATGACAGGCGCGGTAGGTCCAGGGGGCGCGGCCGCGATCTTCGAGCGCTCCGCGGTGGAGGCGCCCCCGAAGGCCGCGACGCCGTCGGCGCCGGTGCGTCCAGCGGGGCGCGAGGCGGTGACGCTGCTCTGGGTGGACCCGGCAAAGGCCGACGTGATCCTGGCGGAGCCGAAGTGGTCGTCCGTGCAAGCGAGCAAGCCGCCAGCGAAGGCGGCAGGCGAGGGTGAGGGGGACGAGGACGACGCGCTCGACCTCGATCTCGAAGCCTTCGAGATGGAGGAGGAAGGCGCCGAGACGCAGGAAGTGCAGCAGCGTCGGCTGGTGCAGCGGGTGCTCACCCGGGGCGAGGCGGTGGACGCGGCAGAGGTGGAGGAGGCACTGCACGAGGCGATCCGGCAAGACGGGTCGCTGGAGGCGCCACTCGCGCTGGTGTCGGGGGAGCTGTCCTTCCCGTTCGATCCGTGGGAGTCGCTCCAGGCGACCATCGCGGCGTCGGCGCCATACGCCTCCGACAAGCGGGTGAAGGACGCAGTGGAGGGTGTGCAGGAGGTGATGAAGACGCCCGGGGTGCAGCGGGCACCAGGCGTCGCAGAGGCGCTGTCGTCGCGGGTGCGGGAGGCCGTGGCGCAGGTGCAAGGGCCGCAGCAGCCAGGGCGCGCGCAGTCCCCGGCGTCGATCGAGGCGCAGGTGGAGCGGATGCTGGTGGAGCAGCGGGCCTACCAGAAGCGCTCGGTGCTCGGGCAGACCTGGATCCGGAGCCTGCTGCACACGTCGGGGTCGGGAGAGCCAGTGCCGACGTACCTGCCCGAGGCGCTCAGCAAGGAGCTGCCGCTGTCGCCGCGGATGCGGGCGCGGGTCGTCGCAGAGGTGCACCCGCAGCAGGACCCCTACGAGGGAAGCCCGGCGGCACTGAAGGCGCTGGCCGTGGCACGGCTAGTGACGGTAGGGAGCCCACGTCGCTAGGGTACTGCGTACCCTGGATCAGGGACCTTCGGTCCCTACGCTCCCGATGGTCGGTACTGCGTACGGCAATTCAGGGACCTTCGGTCCCTACGCTCCCGTTGGTCGCTACCCCCGTTGCTTCGCTCGAAGGCCGAGCTGAAGACCAGGGGCGGATGAGGGAGATAAAGGACCAAAGACCAGGGACCAAAGACCAGGGACCAAAGACCAGGGACCAAAGTCGGGGAGCGGGGGCACGTGGACGTCGCGGGGGAGTCCGCGGGGTCAGCGCGGGTTGCCGGGGAGCGTGTCGATCTCGAGGTCGCGGGGGAGCTGCTTGGCGCCGCCGAAGCCGCTGCGGGCGGTGGTCCATAGCGGGGTGGTGACGCTGCCGATGCGGTCGGTCACGGCACGCCTGCGGGTCTTCACCTCGGCAGGGTCCTCGGTCTCGCGCTCGGGGAGGCCGGTGAGGCCGGCCTGGGCGAGGATGGCGGCGTCGCGGCCGAGGGCAGCCCACCAGCCGGGAGGACCTGTCTGCACCTGGAGCCAGGCAGCGAGGTCACGGTCCGTGCTGGTGGTGTCGAAAGGATAGCGGCCAGCGCGGGCGAGCAGCGCGGCGGTGGTGGTGGTGGTGCCGGTGGTGGCGGTAGCGGCACGGGTGGCTTCGAGGCCGAAGGCGTGCGTGAGCCGGAGCCTCGCCGAGGCCTGGATGCCGCGCTCGGCACAGGCGGCGTCGCCGTTCAGGGCGAGGCCCTGCACGCCAGCGAGGCGGAGGGTGCGCTCGTCGAGGGGGGCGTCGCAGGAGAGGGCCACGGCGACGCCAGGAGGCTTCGTGGCCGAGGCGACGCTCTCGGCGTCTCCGAGGAGGGCGACGCTGCGGGCGCCGCTCTTGAGAAGGGCCGCGGAGAGGGCCGCGGCGACGGTGGCGGGCTCCTCGCCGACCACGAACACGAAGGGGCCGGTGACCGCGCCCGGATCGGGCGGGTGCAGGAGGAGCACGGGGATCTCCTGGGCGCGGGCGAAGGCAGCAGCGGCGGTGGCCTGGCCGCGATCGATGCCGGTGATCAGCACCGCGGCGCCCTCGCCGACGAGGGCCGCGAGGGCCTCTTCGGTGCGGTCCTCGCCGTCCGGGGTGCCGTCGTCGCGGCTCACCACGCGGGCGGCAGGCGTGGAGGTGGGGCTGCTCGTGGGGAGGCGGGGCAGGCCGAGGCCGAAGGAGACGCCAGCCGCCATCTCGGCGCCGCGGCGGCGGGCTTCGGGGGTGCGCACGGAGACGAGGAGGCCCACGGTGGCAGGGCCGACGCGGGCCGTGGTGGCGCCTCCGGCGAGCTCCGCGATGGGGTCGCCTTTGTCGCCGAGGAGGGGGCCAGAGGTCGTGAGCAGCTCCTTGGCGAGCCGCACGTCGCGCTTCTCCAGGGCGATGATGGCCAGGCGCTCGGCGAGGGCGGCGCGCAGGAGGCGCTCCGACTCGGGAAGGTCTTCCTGCTGGTCGGCCTGGCGCTTGCGCAGGGCGCGCGCGAGCTCCTCGGCGGGGATGCGGGCGAGGAGCTCGTCGATGCGCTTGCTGACGTTGGTGCGATCGCCCTCGCCAGCTTCCCGGAGCCAGACGTCGGCGAGGTCGATCGCGTCGGCCCACTGCTTCGCCTCGGTGGCGGCGGTGAAGACCTCCAGGTTGAGGAGGCGGCCCACGTAGTCGTCGATGATCTTGCCGACCAGGGGTCTGAGCACGGCGTACGCTTCGCGGGCACGGCCGCGGCGGCGGAGGGCGACGCCCTGGAGGACCTGGGCGAGGTCGCGGGTGACGCCGGCCTCGCCCGCCCTGAGCTTCACGGCCATGGCCTCGGCGCGGGCGAGGTGGCCGGCGTCGAGCGCGATCCAGGCGAGGTGCGCGTCGATGACCCGGATGAGGGGGTCGTTCGGGTAGCGGGCGCGGACCGCCTTGAAGTCGTTTTCGAGCAAGCCGCGCTCGCGCCGGGAGCCGCCGGCGAAGCGCAGGAGGAGCGGTCGGAGCGCCTCCTGGGCAGGGGTCGAGGCGCTGAGGGCGGCGATGGGGGTGTTCGCGGCGTCGCTGCCCGAGCCGCCGCAGCCGCCGGAAGCGAGGGGGGCAGCGAGGGCGAGGCCGAGGAAGAGGGGCGCGGAAAGGGCCTGGAATCGGGGGCGCGCCATCAGCTTGACGTCCCCTTCGCCATCCCATAAACCCGCCGCGATCGCCGCCTTCTGCGCTCCGGGGCCAGGCGTGGGCACGCTGCGTTCTGCTCCGGGGTCAGGGGGTCGCGTGAGCCGAGGTCAGCGTGTCCGAGGCATCGACCGAGAAGCCGCTCGTTCACAGGCGCCGCCGCCTCTCGCTCCGCAAGCTGCATGCGCTCGCGGGCGTGGTCCCGGTGGGCGTGTTCCTCGTGGTCCACCTCTGCCTCCAGGCGAAAGCGCTGGAGGGGCAGGCGGCGTACGACGCGGCGTTCGCCCCGCTCGCGGCGTTCGCGGCATTCACGCAGGCGCCGGTCGCGCGGGTGCTGGAGCTCGGTCTGGTCATCCTGCCGCTCGCGTTCCATGCCCTCTACGGGGTCAAGCTCGCGCTCGAAGGCAAGCCCGAGGAGGGAAAGTATCCCGCGTCCAGGCGCTGGATGTACACCGTGCAGCGGGCGACGGGAATCGTGGCGTTCCTCTTCGTGGGCTTCCACCTGTGGGAGTACTGGGCGCAGCAGTGGCTGGGGAGGACGGCGCCGGAGCAGCTCTACCCGAGCCTCGCCGCGAACCTGTCGTCGATGGTGGGGCCGGTGCCCGTGGTGGCCTTCGCGTATCTGAGCGGGATCGCCGCCAGCGCGGTGCATCTCGCCCTCGGTCTGTGGACCTTCTGCGTGTCGTGGGGGCTCACGGTGTCGCGGCGGGCCCAGGTGGGGGCAGCGTGGGCTTTCGGGCTGCTCGGCCTCCTCGTGTTCCTGCTCGGCGCGAGCACGACGCTCTACTTCGCGACCGGCGCGAACCTCTGGGGATAGCGCGGAAGGTCACGCGGGAAGTTACGCGGGAAGTTACGCGGGAAGTTACGCGGGAAATTACGCGAGAAATTACTGGAGAGGGACGCCGACGCCGACGCCGACGCCGACGCCGACGCCGATGCCGATGCCCGCGCCGCCCATGCCGGGCGTGTAGCCGGCAGGGGCCATGCCCTCCCGGGTGCGGATGCGCAGGCCGATGATGTGGGTGACGAAGGTGCAGGCCAGGTGGGCGCGCATGCTCACGTTGCAGCCCATCCAGACGCCGTAGCCGATGCGCTCTCCCTCGTCGTCGTAGCGGATCACCTCGCCGCTCGGGAGGACGGAGAGCCAGGCGGTCTCCTCGTCGGGGAGGGAAGCGTGCAGGGCGCCGACCTGGCCGAGGTCCTTGTCGCCCGCGCCGATGGCCCTGCCGTCGGGTTCGAGGAGGGCGACGGGCTCGCCTTCGAGGTCGTAGAGGCGGCCGCCGCGGTCGAGGGAGAACACGTGCTGGCCGTCCACGAAGATGCGGCCGTCCGGCATGATGTCGATGGTGTCCGGGCCGATGGTCCAGCGGGCCCGGGGGATGTCGAGGGGGGCGCCGCCGAGGGCCCAGTTGGCAGGAGGGGAGGCGCTGCAGGCCGTGAGGGATGCGGTGAGCGCAGCCAGGGCCAGCGGGAGCAGCTTCATGCTGCAAGCATAGCGCCTCGGCGGAGCGCTACACCTTCTCGGTGCCAGGTTTGCCCAGCAGGCCGGTCGGACGGACCAGGAGCACGGCGATGAGCGCGGCGAAGACGAGGACGTCCTGGAGGCCCGAGTAGGGGGTGAGCTTGGTCAGCTCGCCGATGACGCCGATGAGCAGGCCGCCCAGCATGGCGCCGGTGATGTTGCCGATGCCGCCGATGACGGCGGCGACGAAGGCCCGGGTGCCGATGACCACGCCCGCGGTGGGGTAGACGGGGGACTGGTCGAGGCAGAAGAGGACCGCGCCGAGCGCGGCGAGCATGGAGCCGGTGACGAAGGTGATGGCGATGACGCGGCTCGTCTTGACGCCCATCAGGCGCGCCGCCTCGGCGTTCATGCTGATGGCGCGCATGGCCTTGCCCATCCAGGTGCGCTTGACGAAGAGCTCGAGCCCGATCATCACCAGCACCGCCGTCACGAAGATGACCTTGCGGGTGTGCTCGATGGGCAGGAGCTGCGGGTAGTTGCGGTAGCGGGCCGTGAAGAGGAGCTGCGCCAGGTTCTGGAGGAGCACGCTCATGCCGAGCGCCGTCACGAGCGGGGTGATGCGGGTGTTCGACAGGCCGCGGCCGCGGCCGCGGAGGGGCGCGTAGGCGACGCGCTCGACCACCACGCCGAGGACGCCGGCGAAGGCCATGGCGCAGAGCGTCCCGCCCACGCCGGCGAGGAGGGGGGCCTGCGTGCCGCCGAGGGCGGTGATGGCGAAGAGGCCGATGAACGCGCCCATCATGAAGACCTCGCTGTGCGCGAAGTTGATGAGCTTGAGGATGCCGTAGACCATCGTGTAGCCGAGGGCGATGAGGGCGATCATCGACCCCTGCGCGATCCCGGTGATCAGGGCGCTCAGGATCTCCATCATGGGAAGTGTTCTCGGAAGGGGTGGCCGTTACTTGGGCGGGACCTGGCCGCCGACGGCGCTGTGGAAGTGGAACTGCTTGTCCTTGATCTGGACGATCACGATGGGCTTGTCGGCGTTGCGCTCGGCGTCGATGTTGATGGTCCCGGTCGCGCCCTGGAAGCCCTTGGTCTCCGCGATGGCGTCGCGGACGCCCTCGGGGGTGTCGGTCTTGGCGCGGCCGATCGCGTCCCCGAGCAGCCGCGTCGCGTCGTAGGCCATGGCCGCGATGGCCGAGGGGTTGCGGCCGCCGTAGCGGGCCTTGTACTTCGCGACGAAGTCCTGGGAGTTCTGCCAGGGTACGTCGGGCGCGAAGTGGCTGGTGAAGTAGGCGCCCTCCATCTCCTCGCCCGCGTCGCGCACGAGTTCGAGCGCGTCCCAGCCGTCGCCGCCCATGAACATGCTGCCGGGGACGCCAGCGGCCTTGGCCTGCCGGGCGATGGGCGCCATCGCGTTGTAGTAGATGGGCGCGTAGATGATCTCCGGCGACGCCGCCTTGATCTCGTTGATGTAGGTGGTGAAGTTCGTCTCCTTCTTGAGGAACTTCTTCTCGATGACGATCTCGGCGCCGAGCTTCTTGGCCTCCTCGCGGAACTCGGTGGCGAGGCCCGAGGAGTAGAGGTCGTCCGAGGCGAAGAGCAGGGCGATCTTCTTCTTGCCCAGGTCCGTGACCACGAAGCGGGCGCCCATGCGGCCCTGCACGTCGTCGGTGAAGCAGGCGCGGAAGACGAAGGGGCGGTCCTTGGTCACGTCCGGGTGCGTGGACGAGGGGGTGATCATGGGGACCTTCTTCTTGTTGGCGACGATGCCGCCGGCGCGGGAGCGCGCGGAGGCCACCTCGCCGATGACCGCGATCACCCCGTCGCGGTCGATGAGCTGGAGGACCTTGTTCGTGGCCTCCTCGGGCTTCGACTTGTCGTCCTCGTAGAGGACCTTGAGGGGCTTGCCCTTGGGGCCGCCGCCCTTGTTGATCTCGTCGACGGCGAGCTCGATGCCTTCCTTGCTGTCCGTGCCGAAGGCGGTGTCGTCGCCCGAGAGGCTCAGGTAGGCGCCCACCTTCCACTCCGCGGCGTTGGCAGCGTTCCGGTTCGCACCGCCCGCGTCCGCGCCCTCCTTCTTCCCGCACCCGATCTGCAGGGCGCCGAGCGCGATCACGCTGGCGACCATCTGCATGCAACGACGTCGTCCGAGCATCTCCCCTGTTCCCCTCCGGGGACGCCACCAGGGGCGACCCACGGTTTGCCTCGGCGCCCGGGGCGTCGAGGGTTCCTTGGTGTTTCCAGCGTCTATCACCAACGCCCGGGGTCCGTCAGCCTCTATCCCCCGCGGTCCGTGCGGCGGGCGTGCGGCGGGCATACAGGAAGCGCTCCAGGTTGCCCTTCGGGCCACGCAGCGCGCTGTCTTCCTCGGCGATGACCTGGAAACCCGCCGCTTCGACGTCGTGCCGCGCCGTGGCGACGGCTTCGAGGCGGGTCGCTTCGTCACGGATGACACCCCGCGCGCGGGCCGCGGCGCGCCGCCCCGCCTCGAACTGGGGCTTGATCAGCGCGACCAGCTCGCGGTCCGGCTGGAGGAGGCGGGCGATGGGCTCGATGAGCTTGCCGATGCCGATGAAGGAGGCGTCGACGACGACGAGGTCGATGGGCTCTCCGAGGTCCTCGGGGCGGAGATCGCGGGCGTTGACGCGCTCGCGCACGTCGACGCGGGGGTCGCTCCGGAGGCTCTGGGCGAGCTGGCCGTAGCCGACGTCCACGGCGACGACGCGGGCGGCGCCGCGCTGGAGGAGGCAGTCGGTGAAGCCGCCCGTGGAGGCGCCGACGTCGAGGCAGACCTTGCCGCGCACGGTGAGGCCCCGCGCGGTGAACGCCTCGACGGCGTGATCGAGCTTGTCGCCGCCGCGCGAGACGAAGCGGGGGCCAGGGGTAACGGCGAGGTCGGCGTCGTCGGGCAGGAGGGCGCCGGGCTTCTCGACGCGCTGGCCGCCCGCGGTGATGCGGCCCGCCATGATCAGCGCCTGGGCCTGGGTCCGCGAGGGGACGAGGCCGCGGGAGACGAGGAGGGCGTCGGCGCGGGCGCGGGTCACGGGGTGGCCTGGGGGGATGACGGCGGGGGAGAGGCGATCGCAAGGTCGTCGCCGTGGATGGCGCAGGCCAGGGCGACGAGGCCCTCGCCGATGCGGGGACCCGGGCGGAGGGCGGCGGCGCTGCGGAGGGGACGAACACGACCTTCGCGCATGGCCTTGAGCTCGCGGAAGCCCGGGGAGTCGCGCAGTGACAGGAGGCGCGATGCGGTGGGCGTGCCGTCGTGGGCTTCGGTGGCGCCGTCGAGGAGGACCTCGGGGTCGAGGGCGAGGAGGGCCTCGATGCCCAGGGTCGGGTAGGCGCCGCCGCGGGTGATCACGTTCTCGCCGCCAGCGAGCCGGATCAGCTCGTCGGGGAAGCCGTGGGGGCCGGCCGCGACGATGGGCGCGGTGTCGAACAGGAGCGCGACGCGCACCCGCGGGCGGTCGCGGACCGCAGCTTCGACGGCGGCGCGGCGCTCGTGGATGTGGGCGATGGCCTGCGCGGCGAAGGGACCTGCCGCGAGGCGGCGTCCGAGCTCGGTGAGCATGGAGGTGATCTGCGCGAGGGACTCGGTCTCGGGGAAGAAGGTGTCGATGCCCTGCGCATGCAGGGCCCCTTCGAGGGCCGGTCCGGCAGGGCCCCGGGCGCCGATGACCAGGGTGGGCCGCAGCGCGAGGATGGACTCCAGGCTGGGATCGGCATAGCCACCCACGGCGGGGAGGCGGGCCGCGTCCTCGGGGTAGTCGCAGTAGCGGGAGCGGCCGACGAGGGTCGCGCCAGCGCCGACGACGAACGCGGCCTCGGTGGTGCTCGGGGAGAGCGAGACCACGCGGGGCGCGGTGCCCGTCGCTGCCTCGTCAGGGCGTCGTCCGCAGGCGGTGAGCGCGCCAGCGGCGCTTGCAGCGCCTGCCGCGAGGAGGAAGAGCGTCGCGCGTCGGCTGGTGATCAAGGGTGTCTCAGCGGGCGCGACGGCGCTGGAGCCAGGCGAGGACACCGAGGGCGCCGCCCACCATCCAGGGGATCGGGGTGGTCGGATCGTCGCCTGGGAACCCGACGCTGCAGGTCGCGCCGTCCTCGTTCTCGGCGTCGTCGCTCCTCAGGCTGGGGAGCTTCTCGCAGATGGATGCGGACGCCTCGGCGTCGTCGCTGGCCTTGCACGCGTAGCCGTCGGGGCACGTGGCGACGTCGGTGCAAGGTCTGGAGCAAGCGCCGTCCACACAGACGCCTCCGCCGCACTCGTCGGCGGTGGTGCAGGCATCGCCCGTGGGAGCGGTGTACACCGGGTCCGTGGGGAAGCCGGTGGCCCAGGGGGGTGGGTCGATCGCGCCGACGTCCGCGGCATGGAGCGCTTGCTCCCGCAGCCAGTCTGCCCAGGCGTACACGTGACCGTAGATGGGGTCTTCGCAGCCGGTGACGCCGCGCGAGGCGATGCCGACGACGCGGCCCGCGGCGTCGAGCGCGGGACCACCGGAGTCGCCCTGGCAGATCCCCTTGTCCCCTTGCCACTCGGAGGGCGTGATGATGAACGAGGGGCACTCCTCGGCCACGCAGCTCACCGTGAGGTCGTCGACCTGTCGCCGGACGCCCGCGCCCGATCCAGCGTCGTCCGTCGCGCCGTAGCCGAGCGCGAGGTAGGCCTCTTCATCCAGGAGCGGCGCGTCGACGCGGGGGACGAGCGGCGCTGCTTCCTCGGCCGAGATGGGCTCGGCGAGGACCAGCAGGGCCACGTCGTCACCGCAGACCTGGGTGCGGCCCTCGGGGACGATCACCTCGCGCACGCCGACGTAGATGCTGGGATCGCCGCTGACCCTCGCTCTGGTGCTGACCGCGAAGCTTCCCTGCTGCCAGGCGTCGCCAAACGTGGTCTGCCCGCAGAGCACACCGCCGTTGACGGTGTTCTCGATGTCGGCAACGCAATGCTGGGCCGTGAGCACCAGGTTGGGGGCGATCAGGCTGCCGGTGCAGATGGCACTCATGGTGCCGGAGGTGGCGAGGATGGCGACGACAGCAGGGTGCTCCTCGGTCTCGTAGCCGCCCCGGATCTCCGCGGACGCCTCGCCCATCGGCGCGCCTTGCGTGTCGACGCCGCAAGCAGCAGCGGGGAGGGCGAGGCACAGGGCGGTGGCGAGGGCACGGGGTTGACGCAAGGAGCCTCCAGGAGAAGTCCGGGAGCGAGCGACGCCCGGAGCCGGGGCGATTGTAGGAGATGGTGCTCGTGGGTGCACGGGCTTCCGTCCGCGCGGGGGGCGTGGCGTGGTGCAGCGGTGCAGGAGGGCGGGGTGCACACGAGGCGGGGTGCACACGAGGAGCGAGTGTCGGCCGCCATGGCGCCGCCAGGGCCAAGTCGTCGAGGTTCGCGCGGATCTGGGGTTGCTCCGGCCGGCACGGTCGCTGCCAGGGACGCGCGCATGATCGATCCGGTATTGCTTGTCGGGCTCGCCCTCGCAGGTGGGGCGATGCTCGCGCTCGCGCCGCTGCCCGTGGCGGTGGCAGCGTCGCTCTGCCTGGTCATGGTGCGGCGGAGGACGTCGCGCACGGTGCTCGTGGTGGTGGCGCTCGCGATCGGGGTCGGAGGGCTGCGGGCGCGGGTGGCGCTGGATGGAGCGGCGGCCCTCTACGCGCGCACCGCGGTCCTGTTGAGCCCTCCTTCGCGCTGTGAAGCGCGCGGGGTGGTGATCTCGTCGCCGGTGGTGATCGGTGAAGCGACGCGGAGCGCCGAGGAGCCCTCGTCGGCGCGCGTCGACGTGGAGCTCTCGGAAGGACGCTGCGGGGAGCGGGCGCTCGTGGAGCCCCTCCGCGCGCGGCTGCACGGGGCTCCGCTCGCGCTCGTGCGTGGCGACGAGGTGGCGCTCGTGGTCGACCTCGCGCCGGTGCACCTCTTTCGCAACGAGGGGCTGCGCGACGCCACCACCGGGATCGCGCGCTCCGGGGTGACCGCGAGCGGGGCCGTGGTGGATGCGCAGGTCGTCACGCGGGGAGGAACGCTGCGCGCGCTCATCGACCGCGCGCGTGCCGCGGTGCGGGCGCGGATCGAGGACACCTACCATCCGGGAGCCGTGGCCCTCGGGCGCGCGCTCGTGCTCGGGGAGACGGACCTCGATGCTGCGGACGCGGCGGCGTTCCGGGACAGCGGTCTGTCGCATCTGCTCGCGGTGTCGGGGACCCACCTGGTCCTGGCCGTCGCGGGGCTCGCGGCAGCCCTGCGCGCGGTGCTGGCGCGCATCGAGGTGCTCGCGGCGCGCTGGGACGTGGGCAGGTTCTCCGCGGCGGCGTGCATCCCGGCCTCCTGGCTCTACGCCGATTTCGCCGGCGGGAGCGGTTCGGCCATCCGGGCAGCGGCGATGCTGAGCTGCGCCATGCTGGCCCACGCGGCAGGGCTCCGGCCGGCGCCGCTGCGCTGCCTGGCGTGGTCGATCGTGGGAGGTGCGCTCGCGGATCCGCTGGTGGCCTGCGATCTCTCCTTCATGCTCTCGGCCGGCGCGACGGCAGGGCTCATCGGGCTGAATCCGCCGCTGTCCAGGCTGATGGTGCGGGGGCCGTGGCTCTTCAAGAAGGTGCTCGCGCCGGTGGCGACCACGCTCGCCGCGATGCTCGGCTGTGCGCCGCTGCTCCTCCTCACCGGGGGAGCGTTTCCGGTGCTCGGGATCGCCGCCAACGTGGTGGCTGCGCCGGTGGGCGAGCTCGCGGCGCTGCCGCTCTGTCTGGCGCACGCGGTGCTCTCCTGGGCTCCCGACGTGGAGCGGGGGGCCGCGTGGGTGGGCTCTGGCGCGCTGCTCGTGGTGCGCGCGGTGGCGCGTCTCACCGCTCAGGGAGGCGTGACGCTCCCCACGCCGGATCCCTCTCCGGAGCAGCTCTCGGCGCTCGCCGTGACCCTCGTCGCTGCCTGGACGGCACCGACGCGCCCCCGCCAGATGGCCGCGCTGCTGGTGGGGGCTGCTGCCTGGATGCTGCTGGAGGTCGCGGCCGTGCGCGCGGGAGCGCCGGTGGGGCGGCTCCGGGTGAACGTGCTCGACATCGGCCAGGGGGACGCGATCCTGGTGGACCTGCCCGAGGGCGGGGCGATGCTCGTCGATGCGGGTGGCTTCGTGGGGAGCCCGGTGGATCCTGGCGAGCGGGTCATCCGGCCGCTCCTGCGCGCGCGTCGTCGCCAGCGGCTCGACGTGGTGGTGCTCTCGCACCCGCATCCCGATCATTTCGGCGGCTTGCCCGCGGCGCTCGCCGGCGTGGAGGTGGGCGCGCTGTGGGACACGGGGCAAGGGGAGAGCGAGGGCGCGGGTCCGGTCTACGCCGCGTTGCTGGAGGATCTGAGGCGTCGTGGGACTGCCGTGCGGCGTCCGGAAGCGCTCTGTGGCGCGCCGCAGAGGGTCTCCGGCGCGACCGTGGAGGTGCTCGCTCCCTGTCCGGCCGTCGCGCCGGATCGAGGGGCCAATGACAACTCTTTTGTCCTGCGCATTCGCCACGGTCGGCGCGCGGCGTTGCTCGTGGGCGATACGGAGCACGAGGCCGAGGAGGCGCTGGTGAGGCGCCTGGGGGAAGGCCTGAAGGCGGACCTGCTGAAGGTGGGGCACCACGGGAGCCGCAGCTCGACGCGGGCGCCTTTTCTGCAGGCGGTGAGCCCGTCGCTGGCGGCCATCTCGTGCGGGGTGAGGAACCGCTTCGGTCATCCCCACGCCGAGTCGATGGCGACGCTTCGTGCGGCAGGCGTGGAGGTCGCGCGGACCGATCGGGGCGGGGCCATCCTCTGGGAGACGGATGGCAAGGACGCCTGGTGGCGCCGTCCGGGAGCCACGCGCGTGCAGCGCGGGTCCGAGGAGGTGCCATGAACTCGCCTGCATTCGCTCGCGTTCGCCCGTGTTCGCCCGTGTTCGCTCGTGCTCGCGCTCGTGCTCGCCAGCAACGGGGCGAAGATCGCGGTCGCGGCTTGCGCCTCACGCCGCGATAAGGGACCCTCCGCCGCGATGGCCCGCACGAGCCCCCTGGGCAGCGCGATCCGGCGTCGGCTCGCGAGCGAGACTGGCCGGATCGACAAGCAAGCACCCTTCCAGATCGCCCTCGCGTACCCCTCTCCCTACAACGCGGGTATGAGTTCGCTCGGGTACCTGCAGATCTACAAGGCCATCCAGTCCGAGCCTGGCATGGCCTGCGAGCGGGCCTTCCTGCCGGACGAGGAGCACGCCAAGGAGAAGCCCCTCACCTACGAGGGACTGCGTCCGCTCGGAGATTTCCCGGTCATCGCGCTGTCGGTCGCCTACGAGCTGGAGCTCGCGGGTGTGGTGCGGCTCCTCGACGGGGCTGGCATCCCGGCGCTGCGCGAGGAGCGGGACCGCCGTCAGCCGTTCATCATCGCCGGGGGGCCGCTGACGTTCTCCAACCCGCTGCCGCTCGCGCCCTTCGTGGACGCGATCCTGATGGGCGAGGCGGACACCCTGGTGCTCGATGTGCTCCGGGTGCTGCGCGAGGCGCCCTCCCGCGAGGACGCGCTCGACGCGCTCGCGCAGATGGCGCACGTCTTCGTGCCGGCGCGGCACCCCGCGGGCGGGTGGCTTCCCACGGTCGCGCAGTGCGACGACGCGCTGCTGCCGGCATGGGCGCCGATCCGGACGCCCGAGGCCGAGCTGTCGAGCATGTTTCTGGTGGAGACCGAGCGGGGCTGCTCGCGCGGCTGCGCCTACTGCGTGATGCGGCGCTCCACGAACGGGGGGATGCGGATCGTGCCGAAGGAGCGCATCCTCGGGCTGATCCCTGCGGACGCAACCCGCGTGGGCCTCGTCGGAGCCGCGGTCAGCGATCACCCGAAGATCGTGGAGATCGTGCGAACGCTCGCCGAGCGCGGGTGCGAGGTGGGTTTGAGCAGCCTCCGCCCGGACCGGCTCACGGACGACTTCGTGGGGGCACTGAAGCTCGGGGGTTACCGGACGCTGACCACGGCCATGGATGGGACCAGCGAGCGGGTCCGCGAGTCGCTCGAACGGCGAGCGCGGGTACGCCACCTGGAGCGCGCTGCGGAGCTCGCGCGCAAGCACGGGATGGCGAGGTTGAAGCTCTACCTGATGGTCGGTGTCCCCGGAGAGACGGACGCCGACATCGACGAGTGCGTGGGGTTCGTGACGGCGCTCTCCAAGGTGAACCCCGTCGCGCTGGGCATCGCGCCCTTTTGCCCGAAGCGCAACACGCCCCTCTCCGACGCGGCATTTGCGGGCATCGACGTGGTGGAGGCGCGGCTCGAGCGGCTGCGCAAGGGGCTGCGCGGGCGCGCCGAGATCCGCGCGACGAGCGCCAGGTGGGCGTGGGTGGAGGCGGTGCTGGCCAAGGGGGGAGAAGCCGAGGGGCGCGCCGTGCTCGAGGCCGCGCGCGCCGGGGGCAACTTCCGGGCGTGGCAGCGCGCGTTCGCGAAGCTTGTGCCGGAGCCGCCGCGCAAGCGGAGCCTCCCGCTCGCCACGGCAACGGCCGCTCCGCCTCGCGCTTGACGTCGCAGCGGATCGCCGCTGTCCTGAGATATTGCGAGGTGCATGGCATGCGGCAGAGAGCATGGCTCGTCGGTTGTCTTCTCACGGTGAGCGCCATTGGCGGTTGCTCCGGGTGCGGTGAAGAAGAGGGCGCGAGCGGCGGATCCGGCCCTGGTGGTCAGGGGGGCAGCGGCCAGGGGGGCCAAGGGGGCGACGGCTCCGGCGGGGATGGCCAGGGAGGTGGCCTGCTCCCGGGGTGCCAGTCCGGGATCGTCTGCGGCGCCGGGGACTGCTGCGCGACCGGCGAGGAGTGCGTGATCAACGCGTGCCAGCCAGCCTGCGAGACCAGCGTCCGCTGCGGGCCGGACCTCACCGTGTGCTGTGGCGCGGGAGAGTACTGCGTCGGGGGGAACTGCGTCCCGCCGGGAGGCGACTGCGCCGAGTGGGCCGATTGTGAAGAGGACGAGTTCTGCGAGCCCACGATCGGCTCGTGCTTGCCGCAGCCCGACGGGGCGCCCCTCTGCGAGTACAAGCCGCCGGTCGGTCCGCTCACGCCGACCCTCGAGTGGTCCTGGACCGCGAGTCCGATCTTCCCGACCTCCAACCAGGTGATCAACATGCCGGTGGTGGTCGACCTGGAGAAGGACGGCACTCCGGACGTGGTGATCGTCACCTCGGCCGGCTTCAACGCGACGGGGATCGCTTACCTGCGTGCGCTGAACGGCAGCTCCGCGACCACCATGGCGGTCGAGAAGTGGGACGCGACTGCCGGTGTGTACCAGGCGGGCAACGAGGTGCAGCCACGGATGACGCCTGCGGCTGCCGACATCGACGGCGACGGCTACGTGGAGATCGTGACCGGCAAGCGCGGTGGCGGTCTGATCGCGTTCGAGCATGACGGCTCCTACAAGTGGAGCTCGACAATGGCCGATGGGGTGACCCCGTTCGTGCAGGGGTTCGAATCGGCCACGGTGGCCATCGCCGACATCGCGGGCGATGGCACTCCCGAGATCATCGTCGGCGGCGTCGTCTTCGACGGCAACGGCGTGCTCCAGTTCGACGGGGGCCGCTTCCTCGGGACGAACGTCACCAACTACGGCGCCGTGAGCATCGTCACGGACCTGGACGGGGTGCCGCCTCAGGAGATCGTCAGCGGACGCCGCGCGCTGCGGGCAGACGGCACGATCTACTGGGACAACGGCCTGACCGATGGCTACCCCGCCATCGCGGACTTCGACGCCGATGGCACGCCGGAGCTGGTCGTCATCGCCAGCGGCACCGTGCGGGTGCAGAACCCGACCACGGGGGCCGTGATCGCGCAGGCTGCGATGCCGGGCACCGGGGCTGCCGGGCCGCCCACCATCGCGGACTTCGACGCCGATGGCGTGCCGGAGATCGCTTCTGCGAACGGCTCTGCATACGCCGTGTTCGAGTACGTGGCAGATCCGCCGGCGCTGACCCTCAAGTGGCAGCAGCCCACGCAGGACCTGTCGTCGAACCGTACCGGGTCGAGCGTCTTCGACTTCCAGGGCGATGGGGCTGCCGAGGTTGTCTACAACGACGAGTGCTTCTTCCGGGTGTACGACGGCACCACGGGGAGTGAGGTCTACCGGGTCGCCAACTCGTCGGCGACGATCCACGAGTATCCGGTGGTGGTCGACGTGGACGGCGACAACAACACCGAGGTGGTCCTGGCCGCGAACGACGCGAACCACACCAACCCGAACATGTGCCCCACGTACGCGTCCATCAACGCCACCCCGCGTCATGGCGTCTACGTGTACGGCGACGCGGGGGACAACTGGGTCCGCACCCGGCGCGTCTGGAACCAGCACGCCTACCACATCACCAACGTCAACGCCGACGGCACGGTGCCCTCGCCCGAGCCGGTGAGCTGGGTCGGTCCTCAGGGGCTGAACAACTACCGCCAGTCGAGCCAGGGAGCTGGCGTGTTCAACGCGCCGGACCTGCAGGTGAGCCTCGAGGCCTCGCTGTCCCTCTGCCCGAGCGGCGTGGGTCTTCGTGCCTCCGTGCAGAACCAGGGGAGCCTGGGTGTGCCGGCTGGTGTGAAGGTGCGCTTCTACAGGGGCACCAGTGACAGCGGCACGTTCATCGGCGAGGCCGTGACCACGATGCCGCTCCTGCCGGGTCAGTACGAGGTCGTGACGGTGACCTACGATGTCCCTGACGGTGACCAGGACATGTCCTTCTACGTGGAGGTGGACAAGGCCGAGATGGGCCAGGATGCCTTCAACGAGTGCCTCGAGGACAACAACAGCGCGAGCCTCGACGGGGTCGATTGCCCGACCGTGGAGTAGTCACCGGCACCCCGGCGCGCTAGCCTGCCGGGGAGTGAAACTCGCGAAGATCCTGCAGCTCGTCTTCATTGCCGCGGCCGCCTTCGTGGTCTTCGGATTCGTCCGGGCCGCGCAGAAGGATCACCGCCGGACGCAGTGCACGGCGCTCTGCGCCCTCAAGCCCACGTACGCCAACCACAACCGCACCGCGCCGGACTTCGAGCTGCCGGACATGACGGGCCGCAAGGTCCGGCTCTCCTCCTACCGGGGGAAGACGGTGTTCCTCAATTTCTGGACGAAGACCTGTGCGCCCTGCCTGGAGGAGATGCCTGCCCTGGCAGATCTCGCCCGCCTCTCCAGGGGCCGGAAGGACTTCGTGGTGCTGACGGTGTCGACCGACGAGGGGCCAGACGCGGTGCGCGATACCCTCAAGGTGGCCCTGGGAGGGGAGCCACCCTTCCCCGTCCTCTTCGATCCCGAGTCCAGCGTGGTGGCCGACGTGTACGGGACCAAGCTCTTCCCGGAGACCTGGATCATCGATCCCAGCGGCATCATCCGCGCTCGCTTCGACGGTCCGCGCGACTGGTCCGATGCGCTGGCCGTGGAGATCGGGGAGATGATCTCGCGCCCCGGAACATGCCCCGTCGAGTTCTTCAAGGGAACGCCCAGCGGTCCGTTCGCCTCGATCTGCGAGGACGACACCTGAACCAGCGCATGGCTGGGCTCTCCGACCACCCCTCGCACTGCACGGTCGCGCATGTCACTTCGAAAGCAGCGCACAGAAGAAGCCCCCAGCGATGAGGAACGTGTCTCCGCGGCGCGGCATGCGCTGCTCGAAGGGGTGGGAGCGGAAGTGGCTGCATCCTTTCCAGGGATCACGCGGCTCGGTGGCCAGATCATCGCGGCTCTCTACCTTGCGGATCACCCTCGCTCCATGGAGCAGCTCAGCGTCGATCTCGGCCGCTCCAAGAGCAACGTCTTCGCCAACCTGCGCGGGCTGGAGGCTGCCGGCATCATCGAGCGGCGACGCGAGCACGGGGCCCGTCACGATACCTTCGGACTGAGAGGCAAGTACCCCGACGTGATCATCGGCGCCTACGTGGGGCGCCTGCGCCGTGTGGTCCAGGACAAGCGGGCCCTGTCGAGGCGCGCGCTGGGGCTACTCGGGGAAGCGCGCGGCTCGGAGGCGGACTCCTTGCGCATGCGCCTCGCGGACCTCACCCGGAAGTACGACCTGTTCGCCGAGCTGATGGAGCGGCTCCTGCCCGAGATGGACGGTCCGGTCGATCTGGAGGCGCTGCTCACGGCGGTGCCAGCGCCCGTGCTCGAGGCCTTCAGCACGGCCGCGAACTCGGCGAGAGCAGCCGGTGAGGCCGTCGCGGTCGCCGCGCGTCTCGGCAAGCGAGCGACGCAAGAGCGCTAGCACTCCGTTTCCCAGGTTCGTCCCGGGTCCTCGGCTCGGCGTTCGAGCGAAGCAACGGGGGTAGCGACCATCGGGAGCGTAGGGACCGAAGGTCCCTGAATTGCCGTACGCAGTACCTCAGTTGGTGTTCATCTCGACGCGGAGCAGCTTGCGTCCGACGAAGAGGTAGTCGCCGTGCTGGAGCTCGCGCTCGGCCTTGATCCGCACGTAGGTGCCGTTGCGGCTGTTGAGGTCCGTGAGGCTGAACTTGCTGCCGTGCTCGTCGATGCGGCAGTGCGAGGCCGACATGTACAGGTCGACCGGGAAGTTCAGGTCGCCGCCCTCGCGTCCGATCTGCAGCGAGCTGCCGCGCGCGCACACCGTCATGCCGATGGCGCCCCCTTGCAGGATCTGCGTCAGCCGGAAGGGGCTCGGGTGCTTGGGCGACGAGTAGAAGTAGGTGCCGTCCGGATCCTGGCCGTCGGAGGCCCGCGGCGTGGGGTCGAGGCGGAAGACTTGCTCGCCTGCGAGGAAAGTGTCCCCCGGGGTGATGTCGACGGTGCCGCGCACGCGGATGTACACGCCGTTCAACGAGCCCTCGTCGCGCACGACGAGCTTGCTGTCGCGGTAGAAGAAGTTCGCGTGCTTGGGCGACACGAAGGGGTCGTCCGGGAACACGATCTGCCCGTTGCGACCGACGATGTGCTGCTCCGCCTTGAGGTGGTAGGAGAGCCCGTCCATCCCCTCCCCTCGGATCAGGATGAGCTTCGACTTCGCGGGGTTCTGCATGTCCCCGAAGAAGAGCGTCTGCGCGTTGAGGATCTCGACGGGGACCGCAGTGCCGCACCGTCCGCAGAACTTGTGGCCTGAAGGGACCCCGCTCGAGCAGGAACGGCAGACGAAATTACGGGCTTGCTCCATGAGCTCCTCCTGGGAGAGATCGGCGAATTCGCTGCGCGGTGAGGTGGCCTTTACATCATTCCCGGGACCCTTCGGGGCCGCCGCCACCTGCGACGTCTCCCGCCCGTCGTCGCCGACACGGGTGGCAGGCAACGCATGCGCGGATGAGCGCTGTGGCGATGTGGTCCTCGACGAGCCCGTCGCCGGCGCGCTCTGTCGCTGGGACGTGAACAGGGACAGATCGTTCTGACAATCAGGGCATCGCGCGGTGCTTATGGGGCTCCACGTGTCACACTGGCCGCAAACGACGCCGATCTCGTGCTGCTGATGCTGCAACGGTTCCTCGGTCTCCGGGAGCCACGGTTCTAAACGTCCAGCCCGAGAACGGTCAAGCTTGGGCGTTGTCGTCTTGTTCGTGTGTTCTTGGTTACGCACCTTGGGGGCGTGCCCTCGTTGCCGTCTCCCTGGAATTCAGCGTACCACGGAGAACCGGTGGGTCTCGTCCCCCCACCCACCCTTGCCCCAGAGCCGGACTACGAGGCGCTGGCACGTGGCGATGGGCTGTGAGCCGAAATCGCGCGAGTCGTCGTGGAAGTTCCGGTTGTCGCTCAGCAAGAACACGGTCCCTTCCCGGACCTCGTGGCGCAGCTTGCGCTCCAGGGGTCCCTTGGGGCTTGAGCCGCGGGTGTGCTTCCCGCCCCCCATCACCACCTCGTCGCAGTGGATCTTCACCTCGTTCCCGGTGCTCGGGTGCTTGATGAAGAACGTGGACTCGGGGCACGCCGACTCGCCGTCGTACTTCGTGCCGTTCACCGTGAGGGATACGCCGTCGGTCTCGACGACGTCGCCGGCCCTGCCTGCGATGCGGCCGACCACGTACCCACCAGGCGTGTCGGGATCAGGGCACCGCACGAGCTCGCCGAAGGTCGGTGTTCCTCGCGTCAGGGCGACGACCACGTCTCCCGCCGAGAGTGTCGGCGCCATGGAGGCGTCGAGGATCGGGTCGTCGGGGATGGTCCAGACATCGAGGATGATCGCGCGTAGCCCCAGCGCGATGATCGCCAGGATGCCCAGGGTCCATCCCAGACCTTTGAAAAGCTTCTGCATGATTTCTTCAGGTCTGTGAGAGCCGTGAGAACACCGCGGCGACTCGGCCAGGAGGGTAGCGCAACCGCAGGTCCCCTGACGACCGGAGCTTTGCCCGAGCCTTCGCAGCAGTCGTCGCGGCAGTCGTCGTGATCATGCCGCGATGGCCAGCTCGCCCCATCGTCGCGCTGCGCGCCACAGGGGTATCCCTGGCCTCAGCGCGACGCGCAGCTCCGGAACGGGGGCAGCTCGCTGGGGCTCGCGCCAGCGGCGATCTCCCGCGCGGCAGAGAAGAGCTCCCGCCAGATGTCGAGCCGGGTGAAGTGGGAGGTCCCCGCCGTGTTCTCGTCGGCGTCCATCACGCTCGCAGAGATCACGCCGACCACGTCTCCGCGCTCCTGGCTGAGCGCGGGACCGCCCGAGTCTCCCGGACAGATCGAGGTGACGCCAACGAAGTGCGTGGCGGCCACGGCGTCGACGGAGCCTCCGAGCCGGCGAATGCGCTGGATGCCTTCGGGGGAGAGGGCGCAGCGGCCGAACCCCACCGGGATCACCTGCTCACGTTGCGAAGGCTCCGCCTCCAGCCGCGGCATCAGCGTGGGGATCCCGATCAGCCGACGCGACAGGACGAGGATGGCGATGTCGCCGTCTCCGGACGTGTACCCGCAGTCCGGCGAGACGATCTCCCGCACCGTCACCTCGCCCCAGGGGAGGTAGTCGCCTCCGAGTTCGATCGAGAGCTGCTCAGGCTCGACGTCCCGGCGCAAGGTCCTGCCTTGATCGTCGCGGGCTGCGACGCAGTGGTGGGCAGTCAGCACCAGATCCTCGGCGATGAGCGTGCCGGTGCAGGCGACGTCGCCCGCGATGCGCACCACGGCATCGTCGGCCTGCGCCAGCGCGATGGGCGGCTGGAACTGGAACGGGCGTGCCTCCTGCTGGGTATGCGCTGCAGGCATCGGCGGAGGCGCGTGCTTCGCTGCGGATGCGCACCCGGCCGTGACCAGGAGGGCGGAGGTGGCGAGCGAAATGGCGAGAGCCCCCGGCGTCGATGACGCGGAGGCGAGAGCGGCGGACCGGCGAGCTTGCGGCTGTTTCACCCGGAGCAAGTCCTCCCACGTGTGAGGAGACGGTGGTCGCGGTGCGCTGCCCGGGTGTCGACCCTCGGGCGAGAGTTCCAGGCTAGGTCAAAGGATAGGGGCGCGCCATTGGATGGTGCATGGGCGCGCCGGCTTGGGTCGCAATCTGCAGATGGGTCGATAGATGGGTCGATTTCTCCGTGCCCCCCGCTTCACCGCATCGCCACGACCCGGACCTGACCCGTGCTGCGGGTGTAGGCAGCCTCGGTCCCTGCGGGGTCGGCGCGCAGGTCTTCGATGCCGGCGGCGACGACCTCGCGGAGGAATGCCACCTGCCGCGACGATTTCGCCGAGAGCCACGCGGGGCAGGCGGTGTCGCCGGTGGGCTCTGCGTTGCAGCGCGCCTCGACCGTCTCGGCCACGGCGAGCGCCTCGCGCACCTGACCCCTGCGGAGCAGCGCCCGCGCCTCCATGTGGACGACCTCCGGCTGCAGCCGAACCTCGCGGGGGGCGTTCGCGAGGGCGGCCGCCGCCAGGCCGGGCTGGTCACGATCCAGGTAAGCCGCCGCCAGCGCGGTCACGTTCCGGGCGCTGGGCGCGTGGGCGGCGCGGGCTTCGAGCACCGCCACGTCTCCGTGGGCGACCCGGGCCGGTAGGACCTCTCCTGCGCGGAGGCCAGGCCCGAAGGCGGTCATCCAGGCGATCCCGGCGAGGACACAGGCATTGGCGACGACGAACCCGAAGCGCATCTTCCAACCTCCAGCAGCCACACCGAGCGACAGCGCCTCGGGGCTCGGGTTCCAGGTTCCAGGCGCAGGCAGTAAAAAAGGTGGGATACCGTCCTACCCGGAACGCGGAGGAGGGGCCGGTGAGCCAGGCGCTCCGCGCTACTCCGAGGGGAGCACCACGAGGTCGTCGCGGTGCACGAGGATGTCGTCGTCGATGTCGGGACGCTTCTTGCGCGCGATCCGGGCTGCATCGCTTGCCGAGAAGCGTGCCAGCCCGCGCGCGATCTCGGCGCCGTCGGGATCGAGGATGGCCACCGCGTCCCCGGGAACGAAGGTGCCGCGCACCCCGAGGACGCCGACCGCGAGGATGCTCCGGTTGCTCGCGGTGATCGCCTCCACGGCGCCTCTGTCGACGAGCAGCGCGCCGCGGGGGCGCAGGGTGTATGCGATCCAGTGCTTGCGCGCGCCGATGCGCTGCGGGACGGCTGCGAACAGGGTCCCCACGTCCTCCCCGGCGATGACCCGCGCCACCACCTCCGGGTCACGCGCGGCGGCGATCACCACGTGCGCGCCGGCCAGCGTCGCGCGTCGCGCCGCTTCCACCTTGCTGGCCATCCCTCCGGTGCCCACCCCCGACGTCGATTGACCGGCCAGGTGCCTGGCCTCGCGCGCCACGCTGCGCACGAAGGGCACCCGGTGGCCGCTGACGTCGAGCAAGCCCTCGACGTCCGACAGCAGCACGAGCAGGTCGGCGTCCACGAGCGGCGCCACCATGGCCGAGAGCTGGTCGTTGTCGCCGAAGCGGATCTCCTCGGTCGCCACGGCGTCGTTCTCGTTGATGATCGGCACGGCGCCCGCGTCCAGGAGCGCCGCGAGCGCCTCGCGCGCATTGTTGGTGCGGGTGCGGTCGGCCAGATCGGCGTGGGTGAGGAGGACCTGCGCCACCACCAGCCCCACCTTGCCGAACGCCTCTTCGTAGCGCTGCATGAGCACGCTTTGCCCGGCCGCGGCAGCGGCCTGGAGGCGCGCCATGTCCTTGGGGCGCGACTTGAAGCCGAGCTTGGTGACCCCGAGCGCGATCGCACCGCTCGTGACGAGAATCACGCTCCGACCCGCGCTCGATCCCCGTCGCCCTCCGCCGTGGGCGCCGCTTCGGAGGGCCAGGACCTCGTGCGCGAGCCGATCCCAGGCGTCCCCGGAGAGGCTCTTGGAACCGATCTTGATGATCACCCGCTTCGCGCGGCGGAGGGCAGCCCGTGCTGCGTGCTCGTCAGTGTCTTGCGCTGGTGCGTGAGCGTCCCCGGCTTCAGCCACTGGACGACGTGCTCCTCAGGACCTCGTCGAACGCAGCGCTGAGGCGGCGCGCGATGTAATCAGGCGCCGACGCGCTCCCGAGCAGCAGCGTGTCCACCCAGCGCGTGAACTCGTCGCGCAGGTCCTCGCCACCTGCTGGCAGCACCGCGGTCGCGGGGGTCAGCGCCGGAGACAGGGTCCGCGCCGTGGCGCGGCTGATCAGCTCGCGGATGCGGCGCGCCTCCTCTGCGTGGATGCGAATGGTGCCGGTGGGGCGCGCGGTGGTGATGTACCGGTCCAGCAGGTGACCGAGGGCGAACACCTCGAAGCCGCGCACCGCCGCCGCGAGCGATCCGAGCGCCCGCAGCCGACGCAGCAGCTCCAGCGCCACGGCTTCTGCCGCCCGACGCAGGGCTGCGTGACCCTCTCCGGGGTCGGCGAGGATGCTCCGCGCTTCGGTCGTCAGGCTGAGACCGTGGCGCGAAATGATGTCGTGCACGACGGCCCCCCGGACGCGAGCGATGAGGCGATCGGGGACGACGGGGACAGGGATCGCAGCGGCCGCGACGGCGAAGCCGGTGAGCACGGCCAGGCGGCCCTGCGGCGGAGCGGCGGAGGATGCGGCGGTCGTGGCTGAGCTCTTCGGTGCCATCGACCCCACCCTACTACGACCCGCCCTGGATGACCGGCACCATCTCCAGGAGGGGCGCGCGCGCTTCCGCAGCGGCAGCCACGATGTCGCGCGTGGTCATCCCCTCGCGCAGGGTCACGAGGAGTCGCGTGGTTCCTCCGCGCACACCGAGGCCGCGACCTTCGAGCGCCTCCCTCAGCCTCTCGACCTGTCCCCGCGTCACGAGCGCATAGACCCGTCGCCCCTCGCTCACCTCTGCGGGTGCCCCCGCGAAGACCAGCGCTCCCTCCGCCAGCACCAGCAGATCGGTCGCCCCCTGGAGCAGCGCCCCCGTTGCGCCCGACATCCTGAGATGCCCGACCGAGATCAGCGCCTGCCGTCCCTCGGTCACCGCAGCGACCGCCGCCATCACGAAAGCCGCTGCGCTTCCATCGAGCCCGGAGAGCGGATCTTCGAGCACCACGACCGCGGGCGAGAGCGCCACTGCGGCGGCCAGCCCGAGCGCCCGACGTTCGTGCAACGAAAGCCCACCGATCTGCCGGAGCGCCGCGTGTCCCAGCCCTACCTTCGTCAGCGCAGCGCGCGCGAGGTCACGCCCGGCCCGCGCCGGCCCGCCCCCGAGCTTCGCGCTCCAGGACACGTAGGCCTCCGCCGTCCACGCCACTGGCAGGGGCGGATCCAGCATCGCTCCGCCTGCGATCGACCGATGCGCGGCGCGGCCCACCTCACGCCCCGCGAGGCGCAGCGTGCCGGCGACCACCCTGGCCTCCCCTTCGGGCTCACCGGCACCTCGCCGCCCCCGTGCAGCGAGAGGCACCCCCAGGAGCACCCCCAGGAGAGCCTGCGTCTCGCCCGTGCAGAGCAGCCGATCACCATGCGTCGCACAGGTGAGCCCCTCGATGGCGACCACGTCATCGACGGCGATGCGCACCTCGTGCGCCTCGAACAGCGGCGGGAGGGCTTCCCTTTCCTCGATGGCTTCCTCGATGACGCTCATCGCCGCACCTCGCTCACCGCCGCGCCTGGCTCAGGGCTCCACCGGCGCGGTGACGCGTCCCCCGAGCGATGCCTCCTCGGCAACCTCGATCCGGGCCAGCGGTCGGCTCGGCTCGAACACCAGGAATGGCGACAGCGAGCGCGCTATGTCGAGCAGCGCAGGGGGCATCGCTGCCGCCGGTCCCAGCGCGTTCGCTGTCACCCCTGCCGTCACGCCAGCCAGCTTGAGCACCAGGTCGAGCAGCCCGTCCTCGTCGTCGGGCAGCGAGAGGATGGGGGCGTCCTCCGGCAGACCACCCCGCCTCCGCGCCTCCGCCAGCGCCTCCCGGAGCCCGCCAAGCTTGTCGACGAGTCCGCGCTCGATCGCCTGAGCTCCTGTCCACACCCGCCCCCGCGCGACGGCGTCCACTTGCGCCGGCGTGAGGTGGCGCCCTTCGGCCACGCGCGCGACGAAGGTGTCGTAGAACTGCTTCACCTTCACCCCCAGGATCTCGCGCTCCTCGTCCGTGTAAGGCCTGAAGAAGGACTCCGCGTCCGCACGTGGCGCCGACCGGTATCCTTCCACCGTCACGCCCAGCCGTTCGAGGAGGCCGCTCACGTCGACCTTGCCGTAGTAGATGCCGATCGACCCTGTCACCGTCGACCGGCTGGCGTAGATCGGCCCTCCGCCCACGGACACGTAGTAGCCGCCGCTTGCCGCCTGCGAGCCCATGGACACCACGACGGGCTTCGCGCGCGCAGTCAGGATCGCCTCCCGCAGCATCACGTCTGCCGCCAGCGACGAGCCCCCGCCAGTCTCCACCCGCAGCACCACCGCGCGCACGCTGCTGTCCTCGCGGACCCTCTTCAGCGCCCGGGCCACCGTGTACGAGCCGGCCAGCTTGATGCCGAGCAGCGGGATGTTCTGGGTCTCGCCGTCGACCATGTCGCCGTCGACGTAGACCATCGCGACCTTCCCCACGTTTCCCCAGCGCTGCGGCGCCTCGTTCGGCGCCGAGTCCTCGACGATCTTGCTGCGCCCACCCATCACCTCCTCGACCACCTCGTCGATCTCGTCGTCGTACGCGAGCAGGTCGATGAGCCCAGCCTCCTTGGCCTCCCTCGCCAGGAACGGCCCCCGGGCGATGCGCCGCGCGAGTTCGCCTTTCGGGATGCGCCGTCCGCCGCCCACGTCGTGCAGCAGCACCCCCCCGAGCAGGTCCACGAGCTCCTGGTGATCTTCCCGGGCCACCTGGGTCCCCTGCGGCAGGGTGAACTGCTCCGCCGCCAGCTTGTGCGCGCCGATGCGCACGAAGTCTGCTTTGACGTGGAGCTTCCTGAGCAGGTCCCCGAAGTAGAAGTAGCGCGTCGACACGCCGGCGAAGCGCAGCCCTCCCGCCGGATTCATGGCGATGGCGTCTGCCTGCGAGCACACGTGGAGCGAGCGCCCGCCTGCGTCTTCCAGGTGGCAGATCACCTTCTTCCCGCGGCTCCTCAGCATCCGCAGCGCGTCCCCGACCTCCTCCGAGTGCGCCGTCGAGTTCGCGGGCTCCGCGCGGAGGACCAGCACCACCCCGTCCACCTCGGGCGCGTCGGCCAGGCGCCACAGCCGCTGGAGCAAGCGCGTATGCGCCCTCGCCCCCGGCGTCCCATCGATCCGGATCTTCGCCACGCGCCGGAGCATCGGCACGCCCGGTTCGCGGTAGCTCCGCAGCGCGGCGCCCACGTAGAAGCCCGTGCCCCCGCGCGTGTAGCCGTCACCGAACACCCCGCCGCCGAGGAGCTGCAGCCCCGAGACGTTGATGTCGAGGCCCGCCATCGCCGCGACTCCGGCCCTGCCGTTCGCGAGGTCTCGCAGGCTGACGTCCCCGCGGAGCCTGCCCACGCGCGGGACGTCGAGGCCCAGCGTGAACCGCGGGACCACCTCCCTGGAGCGCTCGAAGTACGTCGCCTCCGCGCCGATCTCCAGCGCGCGCGTCCCGAGCGGGCGGCTGGCGATCCCGAGGTCGTAGCTCCGCTCGATGGACGCCCCGAAGCGGTTCTCCGGCTCGTTCCAGTCCCTGGCGATCGCCGCGATGGACAGGAACGAGAATGGCCGGATGGTCAGACCGGTCGTCACCGAGAAGTGACCGTCGAGCGCGAGCGCATCCGAAGATCCCCACCCGAAGGTGGTTCCGAGCGCGAGCGCGTCGCCCGCGCGGACCGCGAGCCCCCAGCGGATCCATCGCCAGGTCTCGTCGAACGGCGCGGGCGCTGCGTCTGGCGGATCCATCAGATCCAGGCGCAGACCCGTGCTCACCATCGCGATCGGCACCGCCGCGCTGAACGAGTGTCCGCCGGTCGGGATGGGCGAGCCCGAGCCGGGCCGCACCCACATCCACCTGGCCTCCGCGCCCGGGAGGAAGGCGAGGTTCGCAGGGTTGACCGCGATGGCCGAGGCATCGCCACCGCCCGCGATGGAGCGGCCAGGGTCGGGCACCGGCTGCGAAGCGCGCTCCGGCGGCGCAGCGACCCCGGGCAGCGTGACGAGCGCCACGGAGGCGCAGACGGCGGCACGAACGGCGAGATGGTTCCAGGGGATCATGGGCCTCATACGACGGAGAGTTCCCGCAGCGTTTCTGCCTCGGCATCGTACGTCTTGCGGATCTCGGCGAGGGCCATGCGCTCGACCAAAGACCCGATCACCGCCACATGCACGTCGAGCGAGCCCTCCACGCTTCTCCGGGTACGCCCCCCGGGCAGAGGCTCCAGCCGGTATGTGCCCTCGGCGCGGAAGTACTGCCGCCATCGATCTTCGGGCGTGCCCCCTGCGGAAGCCTCACTGCCCCCCGGCGGCGCGCTGCCTGCGGGTGTCACGCTGCTCGGGTCGGCGTCCGACCGCGCGCCCCCTCGCAGTGCCATCGGCGCGACATGCCACGTCGCGGCGTGCTCGGTGAGCTGGTAGGTGAAGATCTCTTCCCAGGCCATCGCCTCTCGCGCCAGGTCTCGACCCTTGAAGACGGGCAGCGGCGCGTTTGCCTGGAACCGGAGCACCCGCCGCAGCTTCCCGGACTCGATCGCGTGCTCCACCGTGACCACACTCTCGAGCGTGGATACCTTCTGTCCCAGCCGCGGACCCAGCTCCGGCGAGAGGAGCGCCAGCTCGGCAGCATCGAGGGGCGCGTCGAGCTCATGGACGATCGTGAACCGCACGCGGCAGCTTTACCACGAGCGGCCCATCGAATCGCCTTCAGAGCCTTCCTGAATGGATGTCCCGTCGCTGCCCGGCCGACCGGCTTGCGGGATGCGTCGCTCAGCGCGCCGCGGCGGGCCCGAACTCGGTGGTCCCGATGTTCCCGCTCTCCGTCAGGAAGTACCAGAGATCCGGGGCGGGGAGAGACCGTAGCCGCTCCAGATCCGGTACCTGCGTGAGGGGGATGATCTCCGTGCCTCTCTCCAGGTCGCGCCGGAAAATACGAACCTCTTCCGGCTTGACGTACCCGAGGACCAGAGGACTGTGGGTCGTGAAGATCACCTGCCGCGGCCGCGACCCGATGTCGCCCTCCGAGATACGCCGGAGCAGACCGATCACCGCCTCCAGCCGCCCCGGGTGCAGGCCATTCTCCGGCTCCTCGATGAGGAGGATGTCGGGCGTCGACCCGTGGGCCAGCACCAGGTACGACGCGAACAGCAGCGCACCCTCGGAGGCGCTCGACGCAGGGATGGTCACGGGCGGACGGGTGCCTGCCAGGATGAACTCCAGCGCCTTTCCGAACCCGCTCGCCAAGGGTACCGCCCGCATCGCCACCCCCGCGACGGTGGGCACCGCCTCGCGCAGCGACAGCTCCAGGGCCCGGAGCGCGGCGCGGTCGGGCCCCGTCAGCAGTGCATCCAGGGCAGCGGCGAGGTTGTCCCCCGAGGAGGAGAGCTGCGGATCTGCGGCGATGGGCGCCACCCGGCGCAGCGCGCGGGGGTCGAACCGGTACTTGCCGACGGAGGTGAACCCCGAGACCAGCGCCCCGAGTTCCGCCTGGGTCCGGAGCGAGGCGCGGAGGCGCGTCTCCCGCGGGGTCGCCGCGGAGGCCACGAGGTGCACGGGCTGTAGCGGCAGCTTCTCGAACCGCACGTAAGGCCCTGCGCGCACCGCGAGCTCGTACGCGAACCGCTTGCCCCGGCTTTCTCCCTGCACCCGCCACACCATCGAGCGCGCCACGTTGCGCTGCCAGACCTGCTCCTCGAAGGGCGCCGGCCCGTGCGATCCCTCGGCCATCAGGCTCTCGGGCAGAGGCTCACGGGCCGTGCGGGCGAGGGTGTGGACCGCGTCGAGGAAGCTGCTCTTGCCGCTGTCGTTCGCGCCGATCAGCACCGTGAGCGGCATCAGCGTGGCCGTCACGTCCTGCAGGCAGCGGAAGTTGCGCACAGTGAGCTGAGTGATCATCGGTTTCCTTACGCAGGACGGTGCGACTCGCCGCAGTGAAGCGCACACCGTGCGCTCGCGGCAAGCGATCCTGTCCAGGCGCCTTCACCAGGGTATCCGGGTGCCGGTTCCAGGCAGATGGCCCGGACGCATCGTGCGATGGCTTGCCTCGCTGCGCAGAGCCGCGTACGACGCGCGGAGAGGAGGAGGATGTCTGTGCTCGACCTGCGCCGCGAGAACGTCGGCCGTGCGCGTCCAGCCGCGTTCGCACTGGCCCTGGTGCTGAGCGCCGCGTCCCTGACGCCGATCTCGGGGGCTTCTGCAGCCATGGCGCCCTCTGCGGGCAAGCCGAAAGCCCGCCCCGCGCAGCCCGCCAAGCGGCCACCCCCACTTCCGGCAGCCGAGGTCGCGGCTCTCCAGCAGCGGATCCAGGGCCGCGACGCGGAGGACATCCAGGCGGCCCTCGCCACGGTGCGCAGCGCGGGTCCGACCGCCGCGGCCCTCGCTCCGGCCATCGAGCAGCTCCTCCGACGCGGCGCAACCCTCCCTCTTCTTCGTGCCGCGATGAAGACCCTCGGCGCCCTCGCCCAGACCTCGTCAAGCGCTGCCCTCGCGCCTTACGTGCGCCACCGGGTCGAGGAGCTCCGGCACGAAGCCGCGCGCGCCATCGTGACGACGGGCGGACCTGATGCCGTGGCTGCGCTCCGTGAAGCGCTCCACGCCGGCGACGCAACACTCCGCGGCCTCGCCGCCACGGGGCTCGGTGCCATGAACGCGCGCGACGCGCTTCCCGATCTCTTCGAAGCCCTCGACCGCGGCGTTCCCCAGGCTGCGTCGGCCATCGGCCTCGTCTGCGATCCCGCCGCCTGTCAGAAGCTCCTCGGCAAGCTGGGCACCATCAGCTTCGACGTCATGGCGAGCGGCCTCGAAGCCCTCCTCCTCCGGTCACCTCCCCTGCCCGAGGCCGTGCAGCTCGAGGTCGTGCAGCGGGTGCGCAACCTCGCCACCCCCGACGCCCGCCGCCTCCTCCTCGACGTGGGAAGCCACTTCCCTGCGGACGGTCAGGCCCGCGTGCGCGCGGCCGTCGAAGCTGCCACCGCCGCCATGCCTCACAACGACGACGACCCTCCGAACACCGGCGCCGGGGAGGCCCGACCGTGAAGCGCTTGGCCCTTCTTCTCGGCCCGCTGCTCGCGCTCGGCGCAGCCCTGAGCTGTGGCGGTGGCCAGACACAGGGGTCGGTCTTCGACCCGCTCTGGGCAAATGACGATGGCAAGGGCATCGCCGCCATCCAGCGGCAGCTCGCCCCGGCTCCCCCTCCTCGGGGTGTCGACGTGGCGGTGGGCGTCGCTCAGGAGGGGGGCCGCACCCTCATCGTCGGCGCTCCGCTGCGCGGCGGCGAGCCGTGGACCTATGCGCACGCCCTCGACGCGCGCCCCGCCGTCGCTGGCAGCGTGGTCGTCGGCCTGGGGCGCCGGGAGCTGTTCGCGCTCGACGCCGCGAAGGGCAAGCTCCTGTGGAAGCGTAGCGTGCAGGGCCGCCTCCGGGCCGCTGGCGACGACGGCCGGACCACCGTCATCTCGCTCGAGCCGCGCACGGGCCGCGGCAGCGTGATCCTCGCGATCACCCACGATGGCGAGGTTCTCCGTCAGATCGAGGACGATCAGGACATCGGCGCCCCTGCCGTCGTCGGCCGCTACGCGTTCCTCCCCTGGCAGGGCCAGTACGTCACCGTGCTCGACCTCCTGCATGGCGGCGAGGCCGCGCGGGCGCTGCTCCGCACCGAGGTGAGCCACGCCTTCTCCATCGGCGGGGCGCTGTTCTTCGGCGGCGCCGCCGTCACGCGCGTCGACGACAAGATCCGCCTCGGCGGACAGGGACGCGCCACCACGGTGACCCTGCCCGCGCGCGAGCTCCCGGGCAACCCGCGCTGGCTCAACCCCGGGACCGAGGTGTTCCCCGCGCGCGCGACGGCGCTCGACAAGACCCACATCTACGCGCGCCCCACCGTGACCGGGCCCGCCGGCCTCGCGGACGATCGCTTCATCGCCACCTACTTCCGGGTGGTGACCGGCTTCGACGCGCGGAGCGGGAAGCTCGCCTGGGTCACCCTCGGTGACGCCGACATCATCGGCGGCGCCGCGTACGAAGGCGGCTTCGTCCTCTGCGACGAGCGCGGTGACGTGACCTTCCTCGACGCCGCCCATGGGGCCCCTTCGGCCCGCCTGTCGCTCGGCCGCCCCGTGAGGTCGTGCGTCGTGCAGGCCGACGGGATCAAGGTTCCCCCGCTGCCGAGGAAGGAGCCGCTCCTGCGTCAGCTCGAGCGCGTCGTGTCGTTGCCCGACGCCGAGCTCGTGGCCATCCAGCGCTTCCTCCTCCAGGAGCTCTCCGCGCTTCCCGACGATGAGGCGACGGCGACGCTCATCCAGCTCGCGAGCCAGGGGCGCGGCGCTCCCGCGCTCATGGACGCCGCGCGCGCTGCCCTGGCCGAGCGCCGTAGCGGTGCTCGCTTCCTCCTGGCCGCTCTAGAGCGCCGCTACGACTACCTCGCCTCCGTGGTGCACCCCCCACCCGTGGGGCCGATCGCCGCCGCGCTCGCTGCCATGAAGGAGAGCAAGGCCGCGCCGCTGCTCGTCGCGCACCTGCTCGACCCGGCGACGTCTCTCTCCGACCTCGTCCAGGTCGCCGAAGCGCTCGCTGCGCTCGCCGGTCCCGCCGAAGTGCCGGCCCTGCGCACCTTTTTCGCCATGTACCGGGGCATGGACGACGCCTCGCTCCTACCCGTCCTCGTCCACGTCGCGGCCACGCTTCGCCGCCTCGGCGCTGTCGAGATTCTCAGCCGCGCCGTCACCGACCCGTGGACCGCCGACGCCCTGCGCGATCGCCTCACCGCGCTGGACACGACCGCTCAGCCGTCGCGTCCGTCCCCGCGCCCCCCGTCAGGCCCGCCGTAGCCTTCGTCACGCTTCCGTGTGTCGTCGTCGTCGAGCGCGATCCGGACGCCACCTCTGCCAGAGCGCTTGCCGTGCGCGTCCTGCGTGCCCTGCGTCTCGCGTGCGTCCTGCGTGTCCTGCGTGTCCTGCGTGTCCTGCGCGTCCCGCGCGTACGCTGAACGGTGCCGTTCCCGGAGCGGCGCGCCCCCGTCGGGCGGGTGCTCCGGATCGAACGCCACCTGCTCCTCGCGCCCCTCGCGCTCCTCGCGCTCGTACTCTGCGCCGGGGACCTGCCGCTTCTTCAGCTCGTCGCCGAGGCGACCCACCACGTTGCTCGCCGCGCGCACCAGCTCCCGCCCGGCATCGTCGAGCGCGCGCCCCATCTGGGTGCGGTCGAGATCCTGGCGTAGCCCGGTCGCCGTCTTGCGGGCCGCGCGCCAGAGCAGCCCGAGGCCCTGCTTCAGATCGTCCTTCGGATCATCGCGGTCGCTCATGGGCGCCCGTTATGCGGCCGAGGCCGGGGCGCCGCAAGGCGGCTTCACGCCGCAGAGCGGGCCGGTGACTTCGTGCGCCCGTTGCCGGAGGGCGCCGGCCCGGCCGGACCACCCGACGGAGGACCTGCAGGCCTTGTCGTGGGAGGTGGCGCGACCGACTTCGCGCCCGCGGACGCCCCCGACATCGGCGGCACCGACGGCATCATGCCTGGCCTCGCCGAGTTCGGCGGCGTCATGGACCGCGACACCCCCGACGACGTCACGGATTTCGCCGAGCTTGCCGGTCCCGAGGCCCCGGCGAGCTTCCCCGCGCTCGCCGGCCCCGACGTCGTGACAGGCCTTCCGGCGCTCGCCCCGCCTGCGCTGCCCGCCAGCCTCGCGCTGCCCGACGCGCTCGCCGCGCTGGCCGTCGCCCCCGTCTTCGCCCCTGCGCTCGCCGCGGGTCGTGACTCCTTCGGCGGCTCGGAGGTGTGACCGCGCAGCGCAGGCGACCACGCCGTCGTCCGGTTCCTGCCCGAGCGCTTCGACACGTAGAGCGCCTCGTCGGCCGCCTTGAACAGCTCGTCCCACGTCGAGCCTGCCTCGGGGAACGTCGCGACGCCGACCGAGCAGGTCACCTGCACCGGCACGGCCCCCTCCTTGCCCGGCGTGTGGAACGTGGCCCGCTCCAGCTCCTCGCGCACCCGCTCGGCGAGCAGCATCGCCCCGTGCGCGTCCGTCTCCTCGCAGATCACCACGAACTCCTCGCCGCCGAAGCGCGCCACGGCGTCCGTCGTGCGCTTCGCCTTGCGCAGGATCTCCCCGAGCCCCTTGATGATCACGTCGCCCGCGTCGTGGCCGTAGGTGTCGTTCACCTTCTTGAAGAAGTCGATGTCCGTCACCATCACCGTGAGTCGCCGCTGGAAGCGCCGCGCCGCCGTGAGCTTTTGCTCGGCCATGTCGAGCATCGCCCGCTTGTTCAGCAGGCCCGTCATCCCGTCCGTCGTCGCCAGCTCCTCCAGCCGCCGCAGCATCCGCGCGTTCGACAGCGACACGGCCATGTGGCTCGCCAGCACCTCCAGCGTCCCCCGCACCGAGTCGTTGAACGCGGCGCGCCGACGCGACCCCAGCACCAGCGCCCCCAGGGGCTGGTCGTGCACGAGCAGCGGCATCACGTAGATCGAGGGCATGCTCGGCGGCGCGACCCGCCGCGTGAACACCACCTGGCGCTTCTCGTCGTACTCACCTCGGTACGGTAGAGGGTGGCGGTTCTGCAGCGCCATCGACACGAGCCCGGCGTTCTGCCGGAACCGCTGTCCGAGGAGCGCCTCCGCGCCCTCGCCGCTCGCCGCGCTGATCTCGTGCTGGCCGTTTGCCTCGTCGAACAGCGTCACCGCCGCGAAGTCCACCGAGGTGATCTCCCGCGCGCTCCGCACGCCCGCGTCGACCACGTCCCCCTCCGTCGTCGCCCGCCCCAGCGCCTCCGCCGCGCGGTAGAGCTTTCCTTGCTCCGCCTTCGCCCGTTCGAGCTGGACGAACACCCGCTCGTTCTGGATGGCCCGCACCGCGTAGCGCGCCGCCTCCTCCACGAGGTCCACCTCCTTCGGCAGGAACGCCCGGTCCTCCACCCGGTCCACCACGAGCACGCCGCGCACGCGACCATGCTCGAACACCGGCAGCGCGCACACTGCCCGCGCCGGGCAGGGCCCCTCGTAGTACGGCAGCTTGTAGCCGGGCTTCAGGCCGTCCACCACCACCGGCGACCGCTGCGTCAGCGCCGCACCGAACACCCCGTCGCCGGCGAGGAACGGCCCCTCCAGCAGGTCCGTCGCGTCGCTCGCGAGCTCGCTGATGCGCAGGTGCGTCCCCGCATCGTTCTGCCAGAGCAGCATCGCCGTGTGCAGCCGCAGCGACTCCCGAAGGAGGCGGAGCGCGAACAGCACCGATTGGTGGATCTCCTCCACCCCCGAGCGCACCAGCCGCTCCACGTCGACGTCCGCGCCACCCCCGGCAGCGCCCGCGCCATGGCCTGCGCTGGCGACCGCTGCTTCGGACACCGGTCCCCCCGTGTCTCGCTTCTCCCCGGAGCGCGACACCGAAGGTGCCGTGAGCAGCCGGTAGCTCCGTGCATCGTCGCGCAGCCGCTCGATCTCCGCCTGCAGCCTGCCTCGCGACGCCCGCCGCACCCGCCCGAGCTCCGCCCGCAGCACGGCCGCATTGAGCACCGCGAACACCGCCATGAACCCCAGGTGCGGCGCTGCCGCCCACCCGAACTCCCCGGCGCTGCCACCCGTCGCCCAGCGCACCGCCACGTCCAGCGCGCCGGCGAAGAGCACCACGCCGATCGAGGCGACGGGCCGCGCGAACGCGCTCACCAGCGCGATCACCACGTACACGGCCGCCTGCGCGCGTCCATCGAGCGTGCCGTCGAGCCTGAGCACCGCGGCCACCGCCGCGATCACGAGGAGCGATCCGATCTCCAGATCCAGCAGCGCGCCCCCCGCCGCCCCGCCCCTGCGCCGGGCCGCGCCCGTGCTCGCCGCGGCTGTCGCGGGCGCCGCAGGGAGGACGCGCCGGGCCACGCCCCGGTGCCCGAGGAGCAGTGCGAGTGCCACGGCAGCGGTGATCGCGTAGGGCGTGTCGAGGGGCTCGGTGGCGTCGAGGAGGACGAGGCCGGCAAGACCGAGCGCCGCGAGGAGCGGCGTCACCCGACGGGCGGCGCGTCGAGCGGAAAGCATCGCGTGCACCAGGTTGGCCATGCGCGGGATCCCCCCTATCAAGGTCCGCTGGTTCCGGACCACTTCTCGACCAACGGGGAGCCGATCCACGCCTGGATACGGCGGGGATGTCGGGTTCCTGACCCCTCGGGGTGACGCGAGCCCCATCCGGTGCCCCGCTCGACCCGCGCCTGGGAGATGATCTCCTACCCATGCGGCTCGGCATCCGCCTCCAGCTCCTCCTTGCACTGGGCTCGCTGCTGCTTCTCGCCTTCGTCCCCCTCTTCTTCGCGGTCGCCAGCCTCACCCGCGCCACGCTCGATTCTGCTCGCGAAGCCAGCGCCCGTGCCCTCGGCCGCGCCGTCGCGGGCCACGTCGCTGCAGCCGGTGCCCTCCGCGCCCCCGACACCCTCGGTCCCTTGCTCGATGCCCAGCTCGGTCAGGAAGGCGTCGGCGCCATAGGCGTCTACGACCGCACGGGCGCCCGCGCCCAGAGCGTTGGCGCGCGCGACAGCGTGGCCGCCCTCCCGCCCACCCTCGACGTCGCCGTCGAGACCCTCACCCCCGTGTCCACCGCGCGTGGCGACGCCCTCCTCGTCGTCGTCCCGGCCGACCCTCCGAGCCTCGCGCCCGCAACGAGCGGCACGAGCAACACGAGCAACACGAGCAACACGAGCGCCCGAGAGCCGGGAGGCGCCGTGGCCGTGGTGATGCACCTCGACGACCAGACAGCCCCCACTCCACCGCTCGTCCGCCTCGTCGCCCTCTACACCGGCGTCGTGGCCCTCGCCCTGCTCGTCTTCGCGTACATCTCCATGACCCGCCTCGTCGTCCGTCCGATCGACCAGCTCGCTGCCGCTGCGGAGCGCGTCGCCTCCGGAGCCCGCCACCTCGACGCCCCGCGCGGCGGCGCGAGCGAGCTTGCCAACCTCGGCGAGAGCCTCGCCCACATGACCGAGCGGCTGCGCGCCGACGAAGCCTCCCTCCACGACAAGATCGCCGAGGTCGAGCGCACCGCCGCCGATCTCCGCCGCGCCCAGGAGAGCCTGGTCCGCAGCGAGCGCCTCGCCTCCGTCGGCCGCCTCTCCGCCGGCCTCGCTCACGAGATCGGCAACCCCCTCGCCGCCATCCTCGGCTTCCAGGAGCTGCTCCTCGCCGGAGGCCTCGACCCTGCCGAGGAGCGCGACTTCCTGCAGCGCATGCAGCGCGAGACCGAGCGTATCCACCGCATCCTCCGCGACCTGCTCGACTTCGCGCGCCCTGCCCACGACGCCGTCGCCTCGCAGCGCGGCGCGTCCTCGCCTGGCATCACCGCGCGCGGCTCCATCGCCGAGGCCGCGGCCGACGTGCAGGCCCTGATCAAGCCCCAGAAGGTGATGCGCGGCATCACCCTCACCGTGGACCTCGCGCCGGATCTGCCTCTCGTGCCCCTCGCCCACGAGCGCCTCGTGCAGGTGCTCCTCAACCTCACGCTCAACGCCGCCGACGCCGTCGGCGCCCGCTGGGGCGGCGCGGAGGGGGGCGACGTGACGGTGCGCGCCACCCGCGCGTCGCTCACGTCAGCCACCCCTGGCGCCCCGGGCACCGCGTTCGTCCGCCTCGCGATCGAGGACAACGGCATCGGCATCGCGCCCGCCATGAAGGCCCGCCTCTTCGAGCCTTTCGCGACGACCAAGGAGGTCGGCCAGGGGACGGGCCTCGGGCTCGCCGTCTGCCGCGGCCTCGTGGAGGCGGCAGGGGGCGCCATCACCGCCGAGGATGTCGAAGGCGGCGGCGCCCGCTTCGTCGTGGAGCTCCCGCGCGCGGAGGAAGGCTGATGCGCGCGCTCGCCGTTCAGTTCAGGGTGCGCGACCGGGTGGGCCAGGGCTGCCGGCCGCCGAGTTGATCAAGCTCCCGGCGCAGCTCTTCCGAGGGCGCCAGGACCTGGATGCGCTCGATCACCTCGCGCAGCCGCTCCGGGTCCTGTCGCTTCGCGTAGATCGCCCGCAGGTTGCTCAGCATCCTCACCAGGATCTGCCGCTTGCTCGCAGGCTGGAGCATCTTCGGAGAGGGCTCCTGCGTGGAACCGGTGACCCGGTTGGCCAGCGATTTCAGCTCGTCGCGCCCGAGGAGCCGACCCTCGAACGGATCGATGAGGAGCGCCCGGCTCGTGCTCATCCCCGCGCGACCGCTGGTCTGCAAGGGAGGCAGGGGTGACCGCACCAGGAAATGACCCGGGAATGACACGCCCTGGGCCGTGATCCCCGCACGGCGGCAGACCTCCATCAGCACGATGGCGAGGGTGATGGGAATCCCGAGCCGCCTGTCGAGCACCTGGTTCAGGTAGCTGTTGCGAGGATCGTAGTAGTCGGTGTTGTTCCCCCGGAAGCCGTGGTCGCCGTAGAGCACGTGCAGCACCTGCTCCATGGCCGCGCTGCCGGGAGCCGCCTCGGTGCGCCCGAACGGCTGATCCACGGCGCGCCGGACGTCGGCGCCGATGCGATCGATCATCGCCAGGTAGCGCGGCACATCCAGGCCGGGATGCTCGGCTTCCGCGATGAGCAGCGCCGCCTCGGCCAGATCGAGCTCGTCCTCGGAGCGCGCGGTCACGTGCGCGAACAGGGTGAGATCCACGGGCGCTTCCATGTGAGGCACCAGCCTAGCGCCTCCGTGCCCCTCGGGCCACGCGCGGCGCCCTTCCCTCCTTGATCGGGCAGGGCCTGGTGGTCCCTGCGTCCTGCGGATCGCCCCTCCTCCCGGGGTTTTCCACAGAGCGCAGACTCAGGACCGAGCGGTGCTCCGCCGCTAGCGTACTCCAGCAGCGTGACCTCGTTCAGAGTGTGACCTCGAACGGGGCGCGCGCGAGCTCTTCTCCACGCGGGCCGTGCACCACGGCAGTCCAGGATCCAGCCACCTTGGCGCTGCGGGTGAACGCCCAGGTACGCCAGCGATGCGCCGCACCCACGTCGAGCGTCACGTGCCCGCGCGCGCCGCTCCCATCCGGGGGCTCGAAGGTCACCGTGATCTCGCTCGACGCGGCGGAGGGGTTCTCGACCTCCACGAAAGCATAGATCTTCCTCGCCTCCGCGCCCGTGAAGGATGTCATGGCACGCGTCGGCTCACGACCCTCGATGTCCTCGGTCAGCACCAGCCGCTTCACCTTCACCGGAGCGGCGTCCTTCGTGGTGCGACGCGTCGACGCCTCCGCCCGTCCTGCCCCTGCCGCGGGCCCAGCGGGAGCGTGGGTCTCCGCCGCGACCGTCGAGCACGTGGGCGGCTGAGCGGCGACTGCGCCGGGCCCTGCCGGAGCCTGGGTCGTGGAAGGTGCCGTGCCCGTCGCGGGGGCCTGGGTCGTCGTGGGGGCCTGGACCGGTTCAGCCACCGCAGGCACCGCGGCCTGCGTCGTGGCTGCAGAGGGTGCCTCCGTGCAACCAGCGGCTGCCGCCATCACCATCGAGAAAGCCAGGGCCGAGATCCAGGTCGTCTTCTTCATGGTCGCCTCCGCGGGGGTTCGTGCCTCCCCGCCTTCGCAACCTGCGAGCCATGCGAGAATCCGCAGAAATGTCGGCCTGCTGCGGGTGAGGGTGTGGCTCTGCACCCACACCCGTGTGTCGCACCTGAAGCGCCGCCGCGCTTTCCCTGGACGGCACGCGACGCTCCTGGCGCTCGTGGTAAGGGCGACCCCCGCCCCGGAACCTCCGGAGGGGGGGAAGAGGACAGGACTGAGCGCAGGGAACGGGCGCTGGAACCGGTTGGAGGGTTCGTTGTGCTCGGGGAACGGGCGCTGGAACCGGTTGGAGGGTTCGTTGTGCGCGGGAAACCGGCAGTCGGGACGTCTGGACCTCCCCGCGCGCCGTCTCACCCCTGCGACGGAAGAGCGGGCGTCATCCCTCTGCGAGCCAGTGATCCACCCGCACGCCGTCCAGATCCTTCGCGCGCATCGCGTCCAGGATGCGCGGCAGCGCCTCGATCGACGCGGGCACATGATCGTCCCGCTCGGCGGCGTCATGAAGGAGCACGATCGCCCCATCGCCGAGGCCCGGGATGATCCGCGCGGCGACCTGCGCGGCCTTGGCCCCTCCGAGCCCGTCGAAGCCGCGCACCGACCAGCCCACCACCTCGAGGTCGAGCGCCTCGATCACCCGGGCCATCGGGGGGCTCGTGTGGCCCACCGGGGGGCGCATCAGCGTCGGGCGCGCGCCGGTGATCTCCGTGAGCACCTCCACGGCCTTGCCGAGGTCGGCCTCGATCACCCTGGCGGGGCGGAGCGAGAAGAGCCGGTCGTGGGCGTAGCCGTGCACGCCGACGGCGTGGCCGCGCGCCACGATCTCGCGCACGAGGTCCGGGTGGGCCTCCGCCTTGCGGCCGATGACGAAGAAGGTCGCCTTCACGCCCGCCGCGTCGAGCAGAGCGAGCACCCGGGGCGTGTGCTCGGGGCTCGGGCCGTCGTCGAAGGTCAGCGCGACGCCGCGCGCGTCGGCAGGGCCGCGAGAGAGCACCTCCACGAACATCCCGAGGCGCAGGATGAAGACCCCACACAGGATGAGCCCGAGGTAGACCGCCACCGTCACCGCGGCGACGACGAGCGGGATCGGGCCGACGATGACCGAGCGCGCGGCGAGCGCGATGGCCCCGGCCGACGCCGCGTAGAGGAGCGCGCGCCCGACCGTCACCGCCGCTATTTCTTCGCGCGCTTCCGGTCGGCCTCGGCGTCGCTCTCGTCGTCGAGGTCGAGGTCGTCGAGGTTCGGAGCGACGCGCTTGTTCGCCCCGACCCGCTGCCGGTCCTTGCCTTCCGTGGCCGAGGCGCCGGGCGGCGCGGCGTCGTCCGGGGTGTTGTCCACCTCGTAGAACCCGCCGAGCAGCGCGGCGATCGCTGGCAGCGACGTCAGCGCGAAGTGCCCGAAGGCCACCTGGTCACCGCCAGCCCCGACGAGCGCCGTGACCTGCGTCGGGACCTCCATGGTCAGCCAGCGGCGCGCGGCGTACATCAGCGCCGAGCCGAGGAGGGCGCCCGCGAAGGCCTTCATGCCAGCCTCGATGCGCGCGTCCTTGGCCCAGATCGGTTTGCCGGCCACGAGCCCCACCAGGATGCCCGTGAGGGCCGCGGCGAGGAAGGCGATCACCATGGGCGGGGTGGCCATGCCGAGCTGCGCGAGGCCGAACCCGAGGAGGGCGCCGACGATGAGCCCCTTCACGATCCCGAACAGCAGGCGCCCCAGCATCGCTTCACTCCTTGGCACGTCGGCGCGCGCCGTTCAACATGGCGGCCCTCCCGGCCTCCTACTTTTCCTTCGAACGCTGCCACGTGCTCTTCAACACCCTCGACTACGCCTGGTTCTTCGCGCTCGCCTTCGTCGGCTCCTGGAGCCTTGCGCTCTTCACGCGCTTCGCCAACCGGCCTGCTCCAGCCGAGAGCGCTGCGGGCGCCGCGGGTCGTGCGAGCGCAGCCGCCGCGACACCGCGGGGAGGGTTCCTCGGACTGCTCGGCTCCTCGTGGCCACGCATCGTCTTTCTCCTAGCGCTCAGCTACGCATTCTATTCCTTCTGGAACTGGAAGTATCTGCCGCTCATCTTCGGCTCCTCCACGGTCGACTTCCTGCTCGCCCGCGCCATCGATCGCGAGGCGCAGCCCCGGCGACGCAAGGCGCTCCTGTTCGTGACCGTGGTCCTCAACCTGGGGTTCCTGGGGTTCTTCAAGTACTGGAACTTCGCCGTCGAGAACGTGCAGACGGTGCGCGGGCTGCTCGCGGGGGCGCCAGTGTCGGCCATCGACACCCTCAAGGTCACCCTGCCGCCGGTCGGCATCTCGTTCTTCACCTTCGAGTCGATGAGCTACGTCATCGACGTGTACCGGCGCGAGATGCCGGCCCACCGAAGCTACCTCCGCTACCTGCTCTTCGTGGCCTTCTTCCCGCACCTCGTGGCGGGCCCCATCGTGCGGCCGCGCGATCTGCTCCCGCAGTTCGAGCGCGCCCCGTCGCTCACCCGCGACGAGGCCGGCGAGGGGATGTTCCTCGTCGCCGTGGGCCTGCTGAAGAAGGTGGTGCTCTCGGACCAGCTCGCGGTGAACCTGGTCGACCGGGTGTTCGAGCGCCCCGAGAACTACTCGGCGCTCGAGGTGCTCGCCGGCGTCTACGGCTACGCGGCGCAGATCTACTGCGACTTCTCGGGCTACACGGACATCGCCATCGGCTCGGCGCTGCTGCTCGGGGTGCGGTTCCCGAAGAACTTCGACGCGCCCTACCAGGCGACGGATCTCGCCGACTTCTGGAGGCGCTGGCACATCTCGCTCTCCACCTGGCTCCGCGACTACCTGTACATCCCCCTCGGCGGCAACCGGGTCTCCGAGTGGCACACGTACCGCAACCTGATGATCACCATGGTCCTCGGCGGGCTGTGGCACGGCGCCTCGTGGACGTTCGTGTTCTGGGGCTTCCTGCACGGCCTCGGGCTCGGCGTGACGCGGGCCTTCCAGCGCAGCCGCGCGCAGAAGGGGAAGGCCAAGGTGGCGTCGCAGTCGTTCCCGGCGCGGGCGACGATGGTGCTGCTGACGTTCCATTACGTGTGCTTCGCGTGGATCTTCTTCCGCGCGCCGAGCTTCAAGCAGGCGACGCTGGTCCTGAAGCAGCTCGGCACCCTGACCACGTTCCACCCGAACCTGCCGCCCATCCTGGTGGGGCTGCTCGTCGTCGCGCTCGGGTGCTGCTACGTGCCGCAGCGCGTGTACCTGTGGCTGCGCCACGGCTTCTCGGCGCTGCCCGCGCCGCTCCAGGGGACGCTGCTGTTCCTGGTCGCGGTGGTGCTCCACGAGGCGGCGAGCGCCGTCGCCGTGCCCTTCGTCTACTTCCAGTTCTGAGACTTCCAGTTCTGAGCACGGCGTACCGAGGAGTGGAGTCCCGGTCGTCCCCGCCGCCCCGAGGGTCGCGACCTGGAACGCTCACGGGTAGAGTGGGGTCCGATGCGTCTCACTCCAGGTCTCGGCTTCTCCCCCCTCGGCCTCGTCGTCTTCGTCATCGGCTGCGCGAGCTTCGCGAACGGGACGAGCGCGGCGATGCCGCAGGTGCGGGAACGCGCGTCCTACGAGCTCGACTGCCCCGACGAGGATCTGCGCGTGCAGGAGGAGTTCGGAGGGTGGTTCGTGGCCGTGGGGTGCGCGAAGAAGGCGCGCTACAGGGCGGCGTGCGATGGGCTCCGCTGCGTGGTGCACGGAGAGAGCGAGGGGCTGGTGCCCTGGCGGGACAGACCTCCGCCCGGTGACGTGGTGACGCGTTGACGCCTGGCCGTACGGGGGCGGAGGCGCTGCGCGTACCGCGACCGACCAGCTCGGTTCGCCCTGCCGGGATGGGCTCTTAATTTCTCGGCGGCGGGGCGGCCGGTGAGGTAAGTAGCGCGACGTGGCGGACGAGGCGGATCGCGAGGGCGTGACTCCCGCGGGGGAGGCGGGAGAGGAGCGCCAGGGTTCGTCGGACGACGCGGCTCCGGGGCCGCGGCCGAAGAGGCCGAAGCGGACGAAGAAGAAGCGTCGCGCGGCGGGCGAGGTCGAGGCGGTCGCGCGGGAGGGGCGAACGCTCCCGGCGTGGTGGCCAGCGTTCGCGCGGCGGTACCCGGCGGATCCGGAGCTGGACCGGCTGGTCGAGGTGTTCGAGCGCGGAGACTACGCGTCGGTGCGCGAGGCCGCCGCGCGGCTCGCCGCAGGGGATGCGCCCGAGGAGGTGCGCCTGGCTGCGGCCGATCTGCGGCGGCGCGTGGACCCGGATCCGCTGGCGGTGACGCTGCTCCTCGCGGCCGTCGCGCTGCTCGTGTTCCTGTCGGGCTGGTACTGGTCGCACGCCCATGCCCATCCCTAGGGGGTGGGCGCGCGCGGGGAGCCTCGCCCGCGTGGCCTGCGCGGCGTGCCTGATCCACGTCGCGTGCGCGGCATGCGGGTGCGCCGCTCCGGGTGGCGGGTCTTTGGCGGAAGGCACGCTCGTCGGGCCTCGGTTTCCAGCGGGCGCGCAGCAGGCGCTGTCAGGGACGCCTTGCGAGCGGTTCTTCCCGCTCGTCGATGACGCCGTCTACCGCTACATGATCTCGGGGAGCGCCGGGGAGACGGGCGTGGTGGTGGCGCGGGTGCGTCGCGAAGGGGCGCTCGTGGGGGAGCTGCGGCTCGGCGCAGGGTCGAGACGCTTCGCGTACCGGCCCGATGGCGTGGTGCTGGCGCAGACGGGGACTTACGTGCTGCGAGAGCCGCTCGTGGTAGGGAGAGCGTGGCAAGGGGAGCACGGGGGGCAGGCACGCATCGTGGAGGTGGGGGTGACCGCCACGGTGCCCGCAGGGCAGCTCTCGGGCTGCATCCGGACGGCGGAGATGGCGGAGGGGAGGCCCGGGGAGGAACCGATGCGGTACGTGTCGACGTACTGTCCCGAGGTGGGGCTCACCGTGCTCGAGGCGAGCGACGGGGAGCACCACGAGAAGGCGGAGCTGTCGAGCTACGGGCCGCCGGTCGACATCGGGCCCGACGGGGTGTCGCGCATTCAGGCGCCGCCTCCCTGAGCGCGCTTCTCTTCACGTCCGCGCGGGAAGTAGACTCGCCGCGGACGCGCGGTGCACGCCGCGCAGGCGTGCACGCTCGCGCGGCCCACACGTCCAGGATTCCCGATGCAGCAGAAGACACCGCCGGGCACGAACTACTGGGACTACATCCGCGTCGAGGACCTCCTCACCTTGCAGGGGGGGATGGGCCGGGACGAGAGCCAGCTCGGCAACGATGAAGTGATGTTCATCGTCGTCCACCAGGTCTACGAGCTCTGGTTCAAGCTGGTGCTGCGGGAGCTGACCACGGCGCGGGACCTGTTCATGAAGGAGCCGGTGCCGGACAACGAGCTCGCAGCCGCGGTGCGCTCGTTCCGGAGGGTAGTGACCATCTTCCAGCAGGCGGTGAACCACTTCCAGGTCATGGAGACCATGACCACGCGGGACTACCTCGAGTTCCGCGATCAGCTCATCCCGGCGAGCGGCTTCCAGTCGGCGCAGCTCCGGGAGATCGAGATCCTGCTCGGCCTGGAGGACGAGCGGCGGGTGCCGCTCGGGCGCGAGGGGAGCTACAAGGAGGCGCTGCGGAGCCCCGACGGTTCGGCCTCGGTGGCGCTCGCGCGGGTGGAGACGCGGCTCGCGAGCGGTCCGCCGCTCCGGGAGGTGCTCTACCGCTGGCTGTCGCGGACGCCCGTGGACGGCCCCAGCGATCCGCAGGTGGTGCGGCGCTTCCTTGAGAAGTTCGTCGCCTCGATGCGCGGGGAGATCGAGCGGCGGGTGCAGATCGCGCTCGACAAGGCGCTCACGCCGGCCGACGTGGAGCGGCTGCGGGAGCGCTACGAGGCGGAGGTGCGCCACGCGGAGGCGTTCCTGCTCGCGGAAGACGATCCAGGGGCCGACGAGGCGACGCGGGAGAAGCGCCGCGCCATCCGCGCAGGCCTGGTGTTCATCGAGAGCTACCGCGAGCTGCCCCGGCTCGCGTGGCCGCGGGAGATCCTGGACGCGGTGATCGACATGGAGCAGGCGATGCTGATCTGGCGGCAGCGGCACGCGCGCATGGTGGAGCGGGTGATCGGTCGGCGCACCGGCACGGGCGGCTCCGCGGGGGTGGATTACCTGGACCAGACGGCGCTTCGCTACCGGGTGTTTCACGACATCTGGGCGGTGCGGACCGTGCTCCTGCGCAAGCCGGTCGTGCCGTCGATCGCGCGCGCCGAAGACTACGGCTTCCGGATCGAGGACTGACGTGCTGACGAAGCTCCGCGACCATTTCGCGCGCATCGACGCGCGCTCTCTGGGCCTGTTCCGGGTGGTGATGGGCCTCGTCCTGGTGCTAGACGTCCTCGGCCGCCTCCAGGTCGCCCGGGACTTCTACGCGAACGAGGGGGTGCTCCCGAACCACAACCACCTCTTCAACCTGCGCGGCAAGGAGGAGGTGTGGAGCCTGTTCCACGCCCTGTCCACGCAAGGAGAGGCGTACGTGGGCCTGCTCGTGGCGCTCTTCGTCTTCCTCGCGTTCCTCGTGGGGTGGCGGACGCGGGTGTTCCACGTGCTCGCGCTGGTGTTCGCGGTGAGCCTGACGGCGCGCAACACCCTCGCGGAGGGGGTGGGGAGCTACGCGTCGATCGCGCTTCTGGCCTTCACGGCGTTCCTGCCGTGCGGGAGCCGTTTCTCGCTGGACAGCCTGCGCGCGTCGATGGCGCTGCGGGACGAGCAGACGTCTGCAGAGCTGAACGACCGGCGGGCGTTGCCGGAGCGGACGGTGAACGCCGTGCGGCTGCCGGGGTGGTCGCCCGTGACGGTGGCGGCCTTCGGGGTGCTCCTGCAGATCGTCGCGATCCATGCATGCTCGGCGCTGCAGAAGTCAGGGGAGGCGTGGCGCGACGGCAGCGCGCTCCACTACGCGCTGCACGGAGACCTGTGGGTGAGCGGGCTCGGGGCGTGGGTGCGCGGGGCGCTCGGGGCGGGGGTGCTCAAGGGCCTCACCTTCGGGCTGCGTTACGCGGAGATCGTAATCCCGGTGCTGCTCGTGGTGCCCGTCGCGTTCAGGTGGACGAGGCTCGCGGCGGCGGCGCTGATGGTGGTGCATGGGCTCGTCCTCGCGCTCCTCTTCGAACTCGGGCTGTACGGCGGCGCGCTCGTGGCGGCGGCGGCCCTCGTGGTGCCGGTCGAGGCGTGGGCGGCGTTCGAGCGCTCTCCGAAGCCAGGGCGCATGCTCACCGTGATCTACGACGCGGACTGCGGGATGTGCCTGTGGCTCGCGCGGCTCCTCAAGCGGTTCGACCTGCGCACGAACATCACCTTCCAGGGGAACGATGACCTCTCGGCGATGCTGGTGCGGCGGGCGGGGAAGAAGGGGGTGGAGCGCGCGCCCCTGCCGGCAGAGATCACCGAGGAGTTGGTGCAGCGCACCGTGGTGGTGGTGGACGTGGAGGGACGCGTCTTCCTACGGACCCGCGCCGTCGCGGAGATCGTGACGGCCTTGCCGCTCGGGATCTTGGCCGCGCCGCTGCGGGTCGTCGCGCCGGCGTTCGACGTGCTCTACAACGCGGTGGCGACGAAGCGGCACCGCATCAGCGTGCTGATGGGCAAGACGTCGTGCGCGATCCCGGCGGCACCCGCGCGGGCCGTGTCCCCCGAGGTGGGGGCCGTGGAGGGCGCGGCAGGGCTCACCGGCGAGGGCGCGGCCTCGGAGGCAGACGAGGGCTCCGGCACAGGCGACGTCGCCGACGCGGGCGAGGTGAGCGGTGCCCAGGCTTCGGTCGCGGGTGAAGCCGAGGCGCCGGGCAGTGCAGGCGCGGTCGCGCTCGTGCACGCAGTTCCCGAGGTCTCGCCAGCGCGGCGGACGGTGCGCCATGTGGCGGGGGGGCTGCGCGAGCTGTCGGCGGCGCTCGTGCTGGCGGCGATGGTGGTGCAGACGGCGCGGCAGAACCCCGTGCCTGCCGCGCTCGCAGGGCTCCCGCAGCCGCCGCTCCTCGCCACCGTGTCGTCGTTTTCGAGGATGCTGGGGCGCTGGGACGTGATGGCGCCCGAGCCACGGCGGACCAACGAGATGATGATCGTGGACGCCCAGACGCGCGCGGGAGAAGCCATGGATCTGTTTACGGGCAGCGCGCCGGAGGTGGACCTGGCGGCGCGAGGGCCGCTCCGGATGGGGCAGCTCTGGTCGAGCTACCTGGATCGGGTCCGGCGCCCGGAGTTCCTGGAGTTCCAGCGGGCGTTCCGCGATTACCTGGGCAAAGGCGGTCCGCTGCGGAGCAGGACAGGGGTCGATCCGATCGTGGCAGGGCTCGATGCTTACTGGGTCGTCAAGCCAATCGCACCTCCAGGCGGGGCACCAGAGGGTGAAGCGGTGGGGGCGGGGACCCGCGAGAAGCTGTTCACCCATGGGCGCGGTGGGCTCGGCACCGGGATGGACGCGGTGCCCCTCGCCCGGCCAGGCGTGCGCCGCTGAGCGGGGAAGCCGTGCACCTCCGGGCGCGCCTCGGCCGCGCAAAGCAGTGGTTTCTCGCGCACTACGGGACGGCGGACCTGCGCACGCTCGGCGTGTTCCGGATCGTGTTCGGGTGCCTGCTCGTGGCGGAGGGGCTGCGCCGGTGGCGCGAGGCGGGCTGGGCGTACTCGAACGAGGGGGTGCTTGCGAACCACTACCACCTCTACGTGCTCTATCGCCCGAGCGGGAGCTACAGCTTCAGCCTCTTCCACGCGTTCTCGTCGCTCGCGGAGGTGCACGTCGCGTTCGCGCTCTCGGTCGCGTGCTTCTTCTGCTACGCGATCGGGTGGAAGTCGCGCCTGTTCGCGGTGCTGTCGTTCGTGCTCGTGACGAGCATGGACTGGCGGATGCCGCTCGTGGAGAACGGCGGCTACGTGGTGGTGAACCTGCTCGCGCTGTGGACGATGTTCTTGCCCACGGGCGCGCGGTTCTCGGTGGACGCCTGGCTCAGGTCGTACCGCGCCCGGCAGGAGCGCGCGATCGACGACCTCAACGTGCGCGCTCCGGCGTCAGACGCAGGAGACGTGGGGGCGGGGACGGTGGTGTCGTGGGCCGCGGTGTGCGCGGTCTTCAACGTGGCGTGCATCTACTACTTCAACGTCGTCAACAAGGCGGGTGCGATCTGGCGTGCGGGCGACACAGTGCACTACGTGCTGCACCTCGACCGCATGGTGACGGGGCTCGCGGTGCTGATGCGCGAGACCTTGCCGCTCTGGGCGACGAAGCCGCTGACGTGGGGCGTGCTCGTGGTGGAGGCGGCGCTTGTACCGCTCATCCTGTGGCCTTTCGGGCGGCGGGTGACGCGCTCGCTGGCGATGCTGTTGATGTGGGGGCTGCACGGGACGTTCGGGGTGATGATGCGCCTCGGGCCCTTCTCGTGGTTCATGATCGGCTGGTCGTTCCTGCTCCTGGCACCCGCGCAGTGGGAGGCGCTCGCGCGGTGGTACCGGGAGCGTGCGTCGCCGCGGGTCGTGGTGCTCGATGGCAGCTCGCCGCTCGCGTTCGCGCTGGGGCGGGTGCTCGCGCGGCTGGACGGGCTCGATCTTCTGCGCTTCGAGGCGTCTGGTGAGTCCGGTGCGTCCGGTGCGTCCGGTGCGTCCGGTGCGTCCGGTGCGTCCGGTGCGCGTGGCGCGGCGCTCGTGGCGGCGCGGGACCCCGCGTCGGGGCAGGTGTGGACGGGGGCCGCGGCGCTCGGGGAGATTGCGCAGGCACTGCCGGGAGGCAAGGTGGTGTGGCCCGTGCTGCGGGTGGTGACGCTGGGGGCGCCGGTCAAGGCGCTGGCGTTCGCAGCCCGGCGGCGGGAGGCGGTGGCGCGGTTCTTCGGGCTGACCTTGCCGCCGCGGCCGGTGCCGGCGCTGCCTGTGGAGACGCCCCTCGGGCAACAGCTCGGGCGGGTGAGGCGCTTCGCGCGCGAAGGGGTGGTGATCTACCTCGGGCTCTGCGCGACGAGTCAGCTCATCAACGACAACAAGAGCGTCGCGGCGGCGCTGAAGCACGACGAGTACATGCCCTGGTTCGTGCGGGCCACGATCGGATACCCGCGGCTGTTCCAGGCCTGGGGGATGTTCTCCGCGAACCCGATCACCGACGACGGGGTGCTCGCGGTCGACGCGATCACGGTGGACGGGCGGCACGTGGATCCGTTCACCGGGGGGCCGCCGGATCTCGTGCTCACCGACTCGCGCGGCGAGGGGCTGAACCAGATCCGGCAGGATTACTTCAACCGGATCCGGCTCGATCGGAACAAGGTGTTCAGGAAGCCGCAGGGGCTGCAGGAGTACCTGCTCCGCTACCACGAGCGGACGGGGAAGGCCGAGGACGAGCTGGTCGCGTTCGATGTGCTCTGGGTGCGGGATCAGTGCCCGCGCCCTGGTAGCAAGGCACCGTATGCGAACGAGACGGTCCCGATCCTCTCTTACCGTCGGCCGGGCTACAGGCCGCGCGCTGGGCTGCCGCCGCTGCCGCCGCTGCGCAAGGAAGAGAGCGCCGGAGACTGAAGGCGAGGGGCGACGAACGGCGTGCGGCCAAGGGAAACTGCGCTACGGTGGCCCGCGCGAACGCGGTCGAGGTGGCGTGGCGCGAGGAGCTGAGACGCGAGGGGGGTGGAACGCGAGGGAACGTGACGCGACGTGACGTGAGGCGAGGTGAAGCGCGATGCTGAGGCCGCAGTTCCTGTCGATCCCCGAGCGGCTGGAGGCGTCCCGTGATCACCGCGGGCGCGGGGTGGTGATGGGGTTCGTGGACGTGGGGTTTTACCCGCACCCGGACCTGATGCAGCCGCGCCGGAGGATCAAAGCGTACGCGGATGCGGCGCGGGACGAGCCGGTGGGGAGCGAGTTCTTCACGGCGCAGCCCTTCGGCTGGCACGGGACGATGACGGCGTGCAGCGCGGCAGGGAACGGGTACGTGTCCGGAGGGCGCTACCGGGGGCTCGCGAGCGAGGCGGACGTGGTGCTGATCAAGGCGGGTATCGACGGGGGGCGGGTGCGCGGCAAGCACGTGGCGCACGCGATCCGGTTGCCGTTGCGGTACCCGCAGCTCGGGATCCGGATCCTCAACGTGTCCCTCGGGGTGTTCCCGAACGACCCAGATCGGGCGGACGTGGAGCGGGCGGTGGCGGACGTGGTGGCCGCGGGGATCGCCGTGTTCGCCGCAGCCGGGAACACGGCGGGGCAGGTGCCGCCAGCGCCGGGTGCGGCGGCCGAGGCGATCACGGTAGGGGGCGGGCGCATCGCAGGGAGCGGCGACGAGGGTGAGGACGCGCCCTGGCCGTCGAGCTTCGGCTCACCGCGGGAAGGCGTGCACAAGCCGGATCTCCTGGCGCCTGCGATCTGGGTACCGGCGCCGATGCTGCCGGGCACCCTGGTGGCGCGCGAGGCGATCGCGCTGTTCCAGATGCTGACGGTGCTCGAGGAGGCGACGGTGGAGCACGGGTTCTCGGAGACGCGGCGGATCGCGTCGCCCGAGGAGCAGCACAGCGTGCAGGGGCTTCTGCGCGCGGTGGCCGGCCGGATCGAGCGGTGCAAGTACATCTCTCAGGACTACCAGCACGTGGACGGGACGTCGTTCGCCTCGCCGATCACGGCGAGCGTCGCGGCGCAGATGCTGGAGGCGTGCCCTCGGCTCACGCCGGCCGAGCTGCGCGAGGGGCTGCTGACGACGGCGGAGCCGCTCAAGAATGTGGACCGCTCGGTGCAAGGCGCCGGCGTGCTCCAGCCGAAGCGCGCGGTGGAGTGGGCGATGCAGCGCGCTTCGGCCGACGTTGCGCGCTGACGTCACGTGCTGATGTTGCGCGCTGACGTTGCGCGCTGACGTCACTCGGAGGCGTAGATGGCTTCCCAGGTGCGGGTGAAGAGCCCGGCCTCGCCGAAGAGCGTCTTCTGGGTGCGGGGCCAGCCGCCGATGTCCTCGATGCGGAAGAGATCGGGAGGCGTGAGGGGGGGAGGCTCCCCGGCGGGCGGGGGCTCGGCGGCGACGGCAGGATCGACGCTGCGGAAGCCGTAGCGAACGAGAGCGCGCTGCGCGGTCGTCGTCTGGAGGAAGGCGAGGAAGGCCTCCGCGACGTCACGCGTGCCGTGGCGGTCGGTGTACGCATCGACGATGGCGGCGGGGATGTCGATCTGCAGGGTGGAAGAGGGGATCACCGTGTCGCTCTGCCGGCCTGCCATGCGCCCAGCGACGATCTCGCTCTCGTAGGTGACGGCGACGTCGCCGACGCCCTTCTCGAAGGTGATGATGCTCTCGCGGGCGCCCTTGTCGAGGATGACCACGTTGCGGAGCACCGCGCGGAGGTAGCCGGCGGCGGCCGCGTCGTCGTGCGCGGAGACGCCGGCGTGGCCGCGCAGCGCGGCGCTGTGGAGGGCCGCTGCATTCCACATGGCGCCGCCGCTCGTGCGCGGGTTCGGCATGAGGAGCGAGATGCCAGGGCGCGCGAGGTCGGGCCAGCCGGTGATGTGCTGGGGGTTGCCGGGGCGGACCGCGAAGGCGACGAGGGTGGTGGCGAAGGTGCCGCCGTGGGGGCGCGCGGTCCAGTCGTGGGTGATGAGGCCAGCGGCGGCGATGCGGTCGATGTCGGGGGCGAGCGCGAGGGCCACGACGTCGGCGTTGAAGCCGGCGATGACGGCCCGGGCCTGGGCGCCGCTCGCGAGGTAGGAGCTCTCGATGTGGACGCGCTTGCCGGTGCGCGCGAGGTGGTCCGCGGTGAAGGCGGGGATGATCTCGCGCTCGAGGACCTCGCGGGCGGCGGAGTAGGCGGCGAGGACGAGGCGCTGGTCCGTCGGTGGGTCGTCACGCCCGCGGGTACAGGCGGCGCAGCCCACGAGGACGGCGAGGGCGACGGGGACGCGGACAGCGAAGGCGGAGAGCGCGGCGAGGATGGCAGCGAGAGAGGTCGCGACCGCGGCGACGAGACGCGCTGCAGCCGTAGGGGCGCCCTGGGGATCTGCAGGGACCGTGGGGCGCCCTGTGGGTTCAGTTTGTGGCGAGGAAGGCGGCAGGGTCAAAGACGCCTCCCGAGTTGAGCACGCCTCCGGCGCTGCCACCCCAGATGATCATCCGGTGCTCGCTGGTGACCACGGCCGTGTGGAGAGAGCGGGCTTCGGGGCCTCGGGGCAGGTCGGTGCGCCAGGTGTTGAGGATGGGATCGTAGAGGCCGCCGCTGTCGAGGTGGCCCCCGTTGAAGCCGCCCCAGACCATCATCTGGTTCACCTCGCCGCCAATCCACACGGCGGTGTGGTCGGTCCGTGCTGCGGGCGCTGGTGCCTGCATGGCCGTCCAGCCCGAGCCGACCACGTCGTACTTGTTGCCATCCCCCAGGTAGTTGCCGGCGCCATCCGTGCCGCCCCACACGAACATCGACCCACCGGTCTGGCCGGGGGGGATGGCAAAGACGGCGGTGTGGCCATACCGCGCCGAGGGCGGGTTCAGGGGATTGGCGCCGCTCCAGCTTCCACCTCCGTCGCTCGGGGTGAACACGCCGAGCGCGTCGAGGGTGATGACGTCAGGTCCGATGTTCGGGTTCACCCCCTGTCCGCCGAAGACCACCATCGTGCCCGAAGATCCCGTCCAGACGGCCGTGTGGTAGATGCGCATCGTCGAGCCGTCGGCGATGGCGCTCCACGCGCGGGTGGTCGGGTTGTAGGCCGCGCCGTTGCCGAGATAGCTCGTGCCGCTGTGACCACCCCAGACGATCATCTGGTTGTCCGTCCAGACGGCGGTGTGGAGATACCGCGCGGAGAGCGTCGATGCCGGGAGCGTTTGCCAGGTGTTGGTGGTGGGATCGAAGCTGCCGCCATCGGCGAGGGGCCCGCCGTTCTCACCACCCCAGACGATCATGCGTGAGCCGGTCCAGACGGCCGTCATGGCGCTGCGCGGGAGGGGAGCGTTCGCGGTGCTCGTGGCCGTCCAGGTGCGCGTCGCGGGATCGTACATGCCGCCGCTGTTGAGGTAGCTGTTGCCCGCGCCTCTGCCACCCCAGACGATCATGCGCTCGCCTGCCCACACGGCGACGTGACCGAAGCGCGGGGCGGGTGCCCCGAGGAGCGAGGTGGGCTCCCAGGGATCGGCGCACGCGCCTGTCGCGGTGCAGGCTCCGAAGCAGGCGTGGCCGCAGCTCCCGCAGTCGGCCGACGCGCTGGTGAGGTCGACACAGCGTGCCGTCTGGTAGACGGACTCGGTGGAACCGGGGACCGCGGGGCAGAACGACTGGTCGGGATCGGGGCAGCGGCAGGCACCTTCGGAGCAGATGGTGCCGGGCTGGTGGGTGCAGTCGCTGTGCTCGAGGCACCCGACGCACTCGCCACGGAAGGTGTCGCAGATGCTGGTGGGGTAGGTGCAGTCGGAGTTCGACTGGCACGGCGCGCCGCTACCGCCGCTGCCACCCTGGCCGCCGCCACCGACCGAGGTCGAGCCAGGGACCGGCTGTGGGTCGAGGTGCAGCGAGTCCGAGCAGGCAGCGAGGGCGAGGAGGCTGGCTGCGAGCGCGCTCAGGCCGGAGGTCAGCAGGGAGAGGGAGCGGGACAAGGTTCGCATGGGCGGGCGGTCTGGGTGGAAGGCTGAACGGACCGCGACGCGCGGGCTCTACGCCTTCCAGGGGGAACCTGGATGGATACCAGAGCCCTCGGGCCGGGACTAGCGCGTGACGTGGCGGGCGATTCCCTGGACGAGCCGGGGAATGTCGCGCTCGGCGACCGAGCAGAGCGCAACGCGCAAGGCGCCGGTCTGGGGGACGACGAAGATGCCTTCCTCCTTGAGGCGCGCCGCGACGGCGAAGGCGTCAGCACAGAAGACCGTGGTGAAGAAGCCGCCATCGTAGCGCGGATAACGCAGCCCGGCATCGGTGGCGAGGCTGTTCCAGGCCTCGACGCGTCGGTCGAGCAAGCTTTTGAGGGCGGCGCGCTCCTGGTCGGTGCGGGCGCGGAGGTCGGGGTCGGTGAGGGCGCGGCCGATGGCGGCCATGCCGCCTGCGTTGCAGTTGGACCAGGTGCCGCGGCAGGAGTAGCTGAGGGCGCTGCGGATGCGGCGGCGCGCCTCGGGATCGGGGTGGACGGCGAGCAAGGCGCCGACGCGCAGGCCGTACTGGGTGAACGACTTGGAGGCAGACCAGGCGAAGAGGAGAAGCGCGCGGCCGGCGAGGCCGAGGAGCGCATCGACGGCCTCGTCGAGCGAGCGCTGGCCATAACGCGCGTAGGCGATGTCGATGAGCAAGGTCACCGGGGCGCGGTCGGCCGCGCGGCCCACGATGGCGGCGAGCTGTCGCCACTCGTCGGCGTCGAAGGAGTAGCCGGTGGGGTTGTGGCAGGGGGAGTTGATGAACAGGAGGGCGCGGCCCTGGGCCTCGATCTGGGCCGAGAGCGTGTGCTCCAGGTCGGCCCCGTCGAGGCGGCCGTTCGCGTCGAACATCCGGAAGGTGGCGAGACCGCGATCGAGTTCGTCGGCGATGGTGCGGTAGGGACCCCAGAAGTACGAGGTGGTCAGCGCAGCCTGGCCGGTGTCGAGGAAGTCCGCCATGGCGAGGCGGAGGGCTCCGCTGCCGCCCGGCGTGGCGATGGCGACTGTCCAGTCGGCCTCAGGGCGCTGGCCCATGACGTCAGCGACGACGGCCTTGAGGAAGGAGGCGTCGCCCTCGATGGGCGCGTAGCCCGCGCCGACGTTCGGCGGGACCTCACGCAGCGTCTGCGCGACGCTGCCGAGCACGGAGAGGCGTCCCTCGTCGTCTAGGAGCGCTCCGACGGTGGCGTTGATGATGGCCTCGCCCGCCGCGGCCCTGGCGCGCGCCTCGGTATTCAAGGCGAAGATCGGGTCGTCGCTGGGACGCGACGTCCGCGTGGGGATGAGGAACTCCATGAGGTCGCCGCTACCATTTCCGCCGTCCGAGCGCCACGGACCGCCGCCCGGGGGCGGTCGAGGGGACCCCTCTCTGCCCGTCTCTGCGCAGCGCATGGCTGTCGGCAGAGGTCCGCGCTACCCTGGCCGAAGGAGAATCCGCATGCACACGCACCGTTCCCTCACCGTCTTCGCCGCCTCTCTTCTGGCGGTCGTCGCGTCGGCGCTGCCCGGCGTTGCCCGCGCGGACGAGCCGGTGTCGCCGGGCCCCCTCACCGGTCCCGGTGATCTCCGCGGCCCGGCGGCGCGGAGCCCCGTGAACCTGGTGGAGCCGGTGGGGCTCGCGACCGATGCGGTGCTGGGGTTGGAGATGCCGGACCTCGAGGCGTCGAGCTACGACATCCCGGGCCAGATCGTGGTGGATGCGCGCGACGACCTCGACGCGGAGGGGCTCCTCGATCTCGCGACGGGGGTGGGGGTGTCGTTCGTCCCGACCGCGCTTGCGGGAGAGACGAAGATCCAGATCGCGAGCGTGGCGAAGGGGAACGAGCAACAGGTGATGGAGCGGCTCGCGCGCGATCCGCGGGTGGAGGCGGTGGAGCCGCTCGCGCGGGTGCAGGCGCTCTTCACGCCGAACGATCCCTTGCTGAAGAACCAGTGGCACATGGGCCGGGTCGGGGCGCCGAGGGCGTGGGACTTCGCGACTGGGCGGGGCGTGACGGTCGCCGTGGTGGATACGGGGATCGCCTGTGAGACGCACGGGCCTTTCACCAAGGGGACGGACCTGGCGGACACGGCGTGCGTGCCGGGGTGGAGCTTCGTCGACAAGTCGGAGCACGCGAGCGACGACCACGGGCACGGTACGCACGTGGCGGGGACAATCGCGCAGTCGACGAACAACGGTCTCGGCGCGGCCGGGCTGGCGTTCCACGCGCGGCTCATGCCGGTGAAGGTGCTGAACGCGAATGGCTGGGGCACGACGGCCGACGTGGCGGACGGGATCCGGTGGGCGGCCGATCACGGCGCGCACGTGATCAACCTGAGCCTCGGCGGGCCGCGCAACTCCAAGGTCCTGCAGAGCGCCGTGGAGCACGCGATGTCGCGCGGGGCGGTGGTGATCGCGGCGGCGGGGAACACCGGCGGACCGGTGGGCTTCCCGGGAGCGACCGAGGGGGTGATCGCGGTGAGCGCGACGGGGGAGGACGACAAGATCGCGCGCTTCTCCTCGCGCGGCGAAGAGGTCGACATCGCGGCGCCCGGCGTGAACGTCACCCAGCAGACGGTGTGCAACGGGGGCCGCAACAAGTGCGAGCGGTTTCCAGCCTTCAGCGGCACCTCCATGGCGTCGCCTCATGTCGCGGGCGCCGCGGCGCTGGTGATGAGCCTCGGGGTGACCGAGCCGAAGGCGGTGGAAGAGGTGCTGCGGGCGACGGCGCGGGTCGTCGACGAGTCCGAGGGCGCGAAGAAGCTCTACGGCGCCGGGCTGCTGCATGCAGACGCCGCGGTGGCGCGGGTGACGCAGATCCACGCCGTCGTGCGGTTCGTGGCGCTGCTGGCGCTCACGGCGTTCCTCGCGCACGGCGTGGCGCGCAAGGGGCGGGGGTCGGTGAGCCCCTGGCGGCCGAGCTTCCTCCTTGCGGCGCTGATCGCAGGCCCCGGGCTGCTGTTCTTCGCGCCGTGGGTGTTGACGCGGGCGATGCTGCCCGTGGATCTCCTGGCGCGGCCGTTCGCGGATCTCGACCTGTTGATCGGTCTGTCGGTACACCGGTGGCTGCCGCTCGCGAATGCGCTGATCCCGTTCGGCCTGACGGCGCTGTTCTTCGGGGTGAAGAAGCTCAGGCCCGCGGTGGCCGGGTTCGCCACGGGGACGGCGGCGTACCTGACCTCGATCGTGGTGCTCGGTGAGGTCTCCGGTCCGGTCGGCCAGGTGGGGCTGGTGGTCTGGTGCGCGGTGAACGCTGCCGCATGCCTGTGGATTGCCCGGACCAACCTGGTCGAGGAGCGCTGAGCCAGGGGCGGCTTCGAGGCCGCGTATCGTCAGCGACGGGTGGGGGCGCGCGCCGCCGCGGATCTGCGCCGAAAGCCCATCGGACAGAAACGAGCTAGGATGCCGCCCATGCGGTCCGGTGTTGTGCTGGTTCTCCTGGTGATGGCTTCGATAGCGGGCTGCGGCGGCTCTGCGAGCGAGACGCCGTGGCCTCGGGAGCCCGAAGGAGCCGTGCTGGGCCCGGCCGGGGAGCTGGGCCCGGAGGGGGAGCCCGCGAACGTGGGAGAGGGCGCCGCGCCAGCGGAGCCGCGAGGGGAAGGGGTTGCCGTTCCCGCCGGGGATGCCCAGGAGACCGAAGGTGCGCAGCCACGCTGATTGAATTGACGGTGATGGACCGTACCCGCCGCAGAGCATGGCTCTCGGCCGCGCTGCTGTCGCTCGCGCTGCTGGCGCTGCCCTTGGTTGCGTGGTTCCTGGTGCCAGCGCCAGTAGCGCCGCTCATACCGCAGGAACCGGCGCGCGAGGTGCCAGCAGGGGAAGCACAGGGGGGGCCGGTGGCGCCGGAAGCAGGATCGGCACCTGGTGTCCCCACGCAGGAAGTTGCGGCGGCAGCGACGCGTGGGGCCCCACCCTCCGGTTCGGTGCGCGGGCTCGTGCTGGATCCGGAGGGCAATCCTGCGGCCGGCGCCTTCGTCTCCTGTGAGAACGGCGGTCCCGCGGCAGGCACGGACACGGAGGGACGCTTCGAGCTGCCCCCGGAGGCGGACGGGTGCATGGCCGTCGCCACGCTCGCGGTGGTGCATCAACCCTCCGAGCGAACGCGCCTGACGGCAGGCCGAAGCACCACGCTGCAGCTCACCGCAGGCGGAGTGATCGAGGGGATCGTGGTGGATGAGCAGGGGCGATCCGTGGAGCACTACCTGCTGGCGGTGGAGTCCTTCGTGTCGAGTGTCGATCCCCAGGAGCGGTTCGGGAACCAGGCGAGGACCATCTCGAACCCGGGGGGCACGTTCCGGTGGGAGCGTCTGCCTCCGGGGACGTTCGTGCTCGCGGTGAGCGCGGAGGGGCGTCCGCCCGTGAGGAGTGGCGGCATCACCGTGGAGGTCGGCAGAACGACGGCACAGGTGCGCCTCGTGCTGTCCAGGGGGGCGGCGCTCTCGGGCAGGGTGATCGACGCCGAGACGCGCGCGCCGCTCGCGGAGGCACGGGTGCAGCTCGACGCGGTCACGTCGTCAGGCGCCAATGCGATCGCTCCCGTGGTGACGGATGCTGCGGGGACCTTCGCGCTCGAGGGGGTCCCGGCGCGGGGCCCGTTCTCGGTGCGGGTGCAGCACGCGGGATACATGACAAAGATCGTGCCCGCTCTGGACGCGCGAGGGACCGCGGCGGCGCGGGTCGAGGTGGCGCTTCGGCAGCAGACCGACGGGGGGCCCAACGAGGAGCTGGTGGGCATCGGCGCGACGCTGTTGCCAGGAGCCACAGGGGTTCAGGTGGTGGGGGTCGTGGAGGGCGGGCCAGCCGCACGGGCAGGGTTCACCGCGGGTGATCGCCTGGTGCGGCTCGATGGCGTGGACGCGACAGGGTTGGGGCTCTCCGAGTGCGTCCAGCGCCTGCGCGGCGCGCCAGGGACGAGGGTCTCGGTCTCCCTCGACCGCGGGGGGCAGGTCCTCGAGCTGACCCTCACGCGCGAGGTCATCGTTCGCTGAGGTGGGCTGAGGGCTTCCGCGCAGGCGGAGGGCTCTGCGTGCGGCCGCGCCGGAGCTGGGCTAAAGCCAGGAACCATGTCCACGCGTCCCACCGCGCTCCCGCCTGCCGGCGCGCCCGACGTCCTCTACCTGGTCGACCTCTCGGGCTACGTCTTTCGCGCCTTCCACGCGATCAGCCCGCTCACCAGCACGAGCGGGGAGCCGACGAATGCCACGTACGGGACGGTGGCGATGCTGTCGAAGCTCGTGGAGGAGCGGAAACCGGCCTACCTCGGGGTGGCCATGGATGCGGGGGGCAAGACCTTCCGCGGGGAGCTCGATCCTCGTTACAAGGCGCACCGTCCGCCGCCGCCCCCGGAGCTGACGACGCAGATGGCGCGCTGCAAGGAGATCGTGGAGGCGTACCGGATCCCGATCTTCATCGCGCAAGGGCTGGAGGCGGACGACCTCCTCGCCGTCGCGGTGGCGCGCGCGAAGGAGAAGGGACTGCGGGTGGTGATCGCTTCCAGCGACAAGGATCTGATGCAGCTCGTGGACGAGGAGCGGGTGATGCTCTGGGATGCGATGCGGGACAAGGTCTACGGCGCCGCAGAGGTGAAAGAGAAATTCGGGGTGCCGCCTGAGCAGGTGCGGGATCTGCTCGCGCTCGTCGGGGACAGCTCGGACAACGTGCCAGGGGTGCCCGGTGTCGGCCTGAAGACGGCGGCGGATCTGCTCGGGCAGTTCGGGACGATGGAGGCCCTCTACGACCGGATCGAGGAGGTGAAGAAGCCGCGGATCCGGGAAGCGCTGAAGGTGAACAAGGACGAGGCGCTCCTCTCGCAGAAGCTGGTCACGCTGGATGGAACGGCGCCCGTCGACCTCGACCTGGACAAGCTGCGCTACGGCGGCGGCGTGGACGTGGATCGCCTCCGGGAGATCTTCACCGAGCTTGGCTTCACGCGCTTCCTGAAGGCGGTGCGAGCGCCGACGCCCGAGGCCCGGGAGGCCAGCCACCGGGTGATCCTCTCGCGAGAAGACCTGGTGACCTTCGTCGACGAGGTGAAGCGCGCGGGGCGCCTGGCGCTCGAAGTTCATGCGTCGAGCCGCGATGCGATGTTTGCGGAGGTCGTGGGGATATCGCTCTCCTGTCAGCCTGGGCAGGGCGTGTACATCCCCACCGGGCACCGCTACCTCGGCGCCCCTGCGCAGCTCGGGATGGAGGATCTCAGCGCGGTGCTCGGGCCGGTGCTCGCCGATCCTGCGGTGTCGAAGGTGGGGCATGACCTGAAGTTCTGCGAGGTGGCGCTGCTCCGGCGCGGGATGAAGCTCGGCGGGCTCTCCTTCGACACGATGCTCGCGAGCTACCTCCTCGATCCCGAGGGAAAGAACGATCTGCCGGGGCTCGCCGAGCGAGAGACGGGGTTGAAGGTGCCGTCGATCGACACGGTGGCGCCGAAGCGCAAGGGGCAACCTTCACGGTCGCTCGACGAGATCGAGGTGGGTGATGCCGCGAAGGTCACAGCCCCATTCCCGGCGGCCGCGCTCGCGCTGAGCGACAAGCTGCGCCCAAGGCTCCACGCCGAGCGGCTCGAGAAGCTGCACGATGATCTCGAGCTTCCTCTGTCCGGCGTCCTCGCGGAGATGGAGTTCGTGGGCGTGCTGGTCGATCCCGCCGCGCTGACGGGGCTCGGCGAGCAGATGGCGCTGGAGCTCACGGCGATCGAGGAGAAGGCCCAGAAGATCGTGGGCCACGAGATCAACCTCGCGTCGCCGAAGCAGCTCGAGGCGGTGCTGTTCGACGAGCTGAAGCTGAAGTCACAGCGCAAGACGAAGACTGGCCGCTCGACAGACGCGGACGTGCTCGAAGCGCTGGCAGACGATCACCCGCTCCCCGCGGTGGTGCTGGAGCACCGCCTGATTGCCAAGCTCAAGGGGACGTACATCGACGCCCTGCCGCGCCTGATCCACCCCGACACGGGGCGCATTCACACGCGCTGGGGTCAGGCCGTTGCGGCCACGGGGCGGATCTCGTCACAGGACCCGAACCTGCAGAACATTCCCATCCGCACGCCGCTGGGCCGCAGCATCCGGCGCGCGTTCGTGGCGCCACCCGGGAGCGTGATCGTGAGCGCCGACTACTCGCAGATCGAGCTGCGCGTGCTGGCGCATCTCTCCAGGGATCCCGTGCTCGTGGAGGCCTTCCGCACCGGACAGGACATCCACACCCGCACCGCCATGGAGATCTTCGGCGTCGATGCGGCTTCCGTGACCGACGAGATGCGTCGGCAGAGCAAGACCATCAACTTCGGTGTGATCTACGGGATGGGTGAGACGGCGCTGGCAAAGCGCCTCGGCATCTCGCGCACCGAGGCGGCGCGCTTCATCGATGCCTACTTCCAGCGTTACCGCGGCGTGCACGAGTTCATGGGGCGGACCATGGCCGAGGCGCGGCGCACCGAGTCGGTGCACACCCTGCTGGGGAGGCGTCGATTGCTGCCCGAGCTGCGGAGCAGCGACCGCATGCGTCGTGCTTACGCGGAGCGCATCGCGCAGAACACCCCGATCCAGGGGACTGCGGCGGACCTGTTGAAGCTGGCCATGGTGAAGCTCGCGAAGCCCGTCGTGCCGGGTGCGCGCATGGTGCTCACCGTGCACGACGAGCTGGCCTTCGAGGTGCCGGCCGGCGCCGCTGCGGAGGCGGCAGCGAAGGTGCGCGAGCTGATGGAGACGGTCTATCCGCTCGACGTGCCGCTGGTCGTAGACGTGGGTCAGGGACCAAGCTGGGCCGACGCCCACTGAGGCTCGCGGTGGAGGCACGCGCCTCCACGCTTCTCGTTGAGAGCACAAAAGAGCTGAATCCCGCTGCTCCCCGAGAGGAGAAGCGGGTCAGGTGCTCGTCGCGGTGAACGAGAAAATCAGCCTGCGGTGGCGGACTTCGACGCCTTGTGCAGGCTCGCTGCGAGGCGGGCCTTCAGGCGCGAAGCACGCTCCTTGGGGATGATCCCCTTGGCTGCGGCACGATCGAGGTCGCTCTGGGCGGTGATGACAGCGGTGCTGGCCTCGGCCACCGAGTCCTTGACCGAGCTCCGGGCCTTCTTCAGAGCCGTACGAAGCTCGCTCTTGGCAGCGCGGTTGCGCGCGGTCCTCTTGATGCGCTGGCGGTTGCGCTTCTCGGCAGATGCGTGGTTGGCCATGAAAAGCTCCTACTTCTTCGCGTCGGTCTGGGCCGCCGTGCTTTGGGTGGCGGTCTTGGGGGCGTCCGGCGCGCTCGGGTCGTAGCCCGGGAGGTGCACCGGGAACTTGGGCGTCCCGTGCGCGCGCTCGTAGCGCTTGCGTACGGTGCCTTCCCTCCGTGCCTTGCGCTGTCGGATTCGGCTGGTCTGCTGCGTCGCGGAAACCATGGGGGCGCGGAGCATAGCCTCGTCACCCCTCATGTCAATGGGTTGTTCGGGTGTGCTCGCGTGATCAGGGCCGGATCGTCACGGGGACCGAGAAACTCGGCTTGGAGAATGCCCCCACCTTCGCCGCCTGGAAGGCTGATTTGACGCAGCCCGACTGACCGTGAGAGGCAGCCCAGCCCGTCACGCTCACGCTGGTGACCGTGCCGGAGGAGGAGAAGGTGACCTGGGCCTTGGACACATCGTCCGCGCCAGCGATGCAGGCCTTTGCGCTCGGCATCACCGAACGGATGGCCGCCTGGATCGACCCCTGGGGAGGCTGCTCGGGCACCGTCTGGTTGAGGGGCCTGCCGGCAGCAGGTTCGGGCGCCTCCGTCTCGCCGGTCTTCCCTGCTTGATCGCCCACGGCAGCCTGCATGGCGCTGTTCAGGTCCCCGGGCTTCCCACCCGCTGCGGGCTTGGCAGCGGCTGCGGTGGAGGCCTGGGCAACCGTGGCAGCGGGAGCGGCGGGGGCTGCACTGTCCGCGGCGGCTGCCCCTGAAGGAGCGGCTCCCGCGGGGCCCTGAGCCAGCTTGCCATTCTCGGTGGCCGCCGTCGCCTCTGGCAACTGCGAGGGATCCATCGCCGATGGCTGCGTGGGCGTGGGTGCCGCAGCCGGTGTCTCTGCTGCCTGCTTCGCGGCTGCCTGGGGCGCGGTTTGCTCGGGCTGCGCCGCAGCTTGCGGCTGCTGTTCCGCGGGCTTGCTCGGACCCCGGAGGATGGCGAACGACGCTGCGAGTCCCACCACGGCAATTGCGGCGCCGACGAGCAGGCCGTTCGAGCCCTTCTTCTTCGCCGCAGTGATCGGCACGGCGGCCGGACGTCGCTCGGCCTTGGGTCCCTCGGCAGCGTCGCGCGACGCAGCATCGTCGAAGTCCAGGTCCGAGGAGGCAGGCTGCGCCTTCGCCGCTTTCGCCTTCTGTTCAGGCGAAGCCGCGTCGGTGACGGCCTTCAGGTTGATGACGCCGGAATCTTCACGGCCTGCCTCCGCCGGCTTCCCCGCCGGCGGGATGGAGGCAGGACGCGAGGAGAGCGCCGGAGGGAGGGGCGTCGAGATCGCGGGAGGGATCGGCGTGGAGAGCGCGCCCGAGTTTCGCCCGGGAGGGATCGAGACGGAGGGGTCGCTGGTGCGGCTCGGCGGACCTGCGAAGCCCGACTGGCTCGCGCGTTCCGCCATCTCTTTCAGCGACATGCGCTTTTTGCCCGGAGCGATCGATGCCGTGCTGCTGCGCGCCTCCGGAATGGACGGTCGCCCCTCGTCCTGATCGTCTGAAGCTTGAGACATCTTCGTTTCTCCTGCCTGCCTTACCTGCGCATGTGTGGGCTGCTCCCTGGGCTCCCCCAGCTCGGGCTCGAGGGGGGGCTCAGCGAGCACCAGTTCCAAGTCTGCTTCCCGCGCGGCTGCCCCTGCCGTGGCTGCGCGCGTGATGCGTGCGGCGCGCTCCTCCCACGCGGCGTCGTCTCCCAGATCGGGAGCGGGCCAGTCACGGAGCACGCCATCGAGATCCAGCTTGCGGTCGAGGTTCATACGGCGTCCCCTCCGAAACCTCGCGCCGCGAGGTACTCACGCAGCTTGCGTCGCGCCTCGTGGACGCGCCAGGCCACCGTGCCCTCCGGGCACCCCAGGATCTTCGAGGCCTCCTCGTGCGCAATTCCGTCGATGCACACAAGGATCAACGTCGTCCGCAGGGTGTCCGAGAGCGCATCGATTCCGTCACAGAGTGCGGCTGCGAGCTGCCGTTGCTGCGAGGCGGTGGCCGGATCGCTGCCGAAGGTGAGCCGCGTCTCACGGAGCAGCCCTTCCACGCGAGGGTCGTCCGAGGACGTGGAGTCACGGGTCGGCTTGCGCGCGCGGATCGTGTTGAGCGAGAGGTTCACGGCGATCCGGTAGAGCCACGTGAAGGGTTCGCTCCGCCCATCGAAGCGACCCAGGGCCTGGTAGGCGCGCACGAAGGTTTCCTGTGTCACGTCCTCCGCCTCCGCACCTGATCGCACGAGGTGGAACGCGAGACGGAAGATGCGCTTCTGGTGCCGGCGGACGAGCAAGCCGAAAGCGCCTGCGTCGCCGCCTCGGGCCTGGTCGACAAGTTCTCGGTCGGTCGGTTGGACCATCCTAGGCGCCTCGGAGTGCTGGAGCCTTCCAGCGGGGGAGCGAGGGCAAAGTCATTACCGGATACTCGCGCCAGCCTGTCGGCCGTACAGGAAGCATCCCTGACGGCGCAAGGCTTCCGCACGCGGATCGAGGCGATGAGGCGGTAACTTTCAAGCTGCGGCGCGCGAAGATAGCCCATCACTCCCTCTGGGACAAACGATGCGCCGGGTTCTTTGGTTGCACCCGGCAGAGGAGGGGGGATCTCCGAGGGACGGCGGGGAACCGGAGGGGCAGCGCTCACCGGACAGCTCGGCTCGGGGTGGCTCGGCTCGGGCTCGGCGCCTTTGCCCTGCTATCGTCCGGCCAATGCGACCCTCCGCCGGCAAGTGGCTGCGCACGCTCGGACTCACCCTCGCCGCCTTCGCGGGCGGCGTGGTCACCTCGCATCTGGCTCGAGCGACCTCGCAAGCGCAGAGCCCCTATGCGCCGTTCGAGCAGCTCGCCCGGGTCCTGGTGCTGGTCGAGAACCAGTACGTGGAGCCCGCGCAGCGCAGCAAGATCGTCGAGGGGGCCGTGAAGGGAATGGTGGCCGAGCTCGATCCTCACTCCGCCTTCATGAACGCAGAAGAGTTCTCGGCGTTCCAGGAGGAGACGGGGGGACGGTTCGGCGGCATCGGCGTCGAGGTCGACTTCCGGGACGAGGCGCCGATGGTGATCGCACCCATCGAGGGCTCTCCAGCGGAACGCGCGGGCATCCGCTCGGGTGATCAGATCGTCGCCATCGACGGCAAGCCAACGCGCGGTGAGCGCCTGGACCGCTTGATCACCATGATGCGGGGAGCCGCGGGGTCGAAGGTGAAGATCCTCGTTCGCCGTCCAGGCGTCGCCGAGCCGATCAGCTTCGAGCTGAAGCGTGAGGAGATCCACGTGACCAGCGTGGTGGCCAAGCGGCTCGACAAGGACGTGGCGTACATCCGCCTGAAGCAGTTTCAGGAAGGCACGCACGAGGAGCTGCTCCGGAGCGCGAGCAAGCTGCGCGCTGCGTCGAAGACGCCGCTCAGGGGCGTCATCCTCGACATGCGCAACAACCCCGGGGGTCTCGTCGACGAGGCCGAAGGTGTCGCTGACGAATTCCTCGGCGAAGGGACCATCTACTCCACCCGCCACCGCAACCAGGTGGTGGACGAAGCGCGCGCGACCTCCGGGGGAGCCTTCGCATCGCTGCCCGTCGTGGTGCTGGTGAACGAGTACTCCGCGAGTTCTTCAGAGCTCGTGGCCGGAGCGCTGCAGGACAACCGGCGCGCGACCCTCATCGGCAACACGACCTTCGGCAAAGGATCGGTGCAGACCATCTTCGAGCTGCCTGGAGGTGCCGGGATGAGGCTGACCACGATGCGCTACTACACGCCGAGCGGCCGATCGATCCAGGCGCAGGGCGTGCGACCCGACGTGCTGATACAGCCAGCGAAAGGCGGAACCCCGGCAGAGGTGATGCGGGAGCGCGATCTCGAGGGTCACCTGGACGCTGAAGAGACCGCGCTCGGTGGTGGATCCCAGTCGGTGATCACGATCGCCGGGACCGTGCTGGAGATGAGCCGCGACGTCCCCTCCGATCCCTCGAAGGGCAAGGACTTCGTGCTCTCCGTCGGTTACCAGACCCTGCTCAAGGCAGTTCCGGTCACCCGGTAGACGCAGCCTCCACGCCAGCGTGCCAGCCGGTGGCCGCAGCTTCGAGCACCGTGCGGGGTCGGGCGGCGATCGCGTCGCCTGCCGCGAACAGGCCGTGTGCTGCGCGAATCCCCGTGCACTGCACGCCCACGGCCTCCAGCAGGCTCTGCCTGCTACCGGTCGGCCACGCCACCGTGTCGAGGGCAGGACCGAAGAGAGAGCTCGTTGCTTCGAGCGCCCCGCGCCCATCCCCGAGCCGCACGGGAGCGGTGAGCGAGAGCGCGAACGGGACCCGGCCTCCCGAGGGCAGGTCTGCGCCGGCGCCATGCTCGGCAGGCGTGTAGATCACACCTCCGCCGCTCACCCCCCCGGTCGCCAGCACCACGGCGTCGGCACGGAGCGAAGCGTCTTTCTCTTCGAGGCTGACCGCGAACCGCGCCGTACCTCCCGAGGCGTCTCCACCGGCGACGCCGACGGCCCGGACCCGCCGCGAGATCACCTCGATCCCACCCGCCTTGAAGAGCGCATCCCGCGCCACCTCGAAGCGCAACCCGGCCGGAGAGCCGGCGCCGATGAGCGCTTCCCCCACCGGCAAGCCCACCAGGGCGGCGAGCTTGTCGGCGCGACCGAGGCCGAGGCCCAGCCAGGGCCCGAGCAGCACCGCCGCGACACCGGTCCCCTCAGCGACGGCGCTTCGCAAGCTCTCACCGAGCCACGCGAGCCGCGCCGGGTCGTCATGCCGCGCAGCGAGATCGGCGTCGGTGACGCGTCGCTCCTCGTCGAAGCGCAGCACGGGAGCATCGACCGCCTCGAACTGGAGCTTCAGCGCCTTCGCGAAAGGGTCGTCCCCGAGGGCCCGCGCAAGCGCGTCTGCGTCCCACCCTGGCCGCGACACCCGCGGGAGGAGGACCCGGCCACCACGACCCAGCGCTTCGAGGTCGAGCAAGGCACGGTCGCGCCCCCGGGCAGGTCGGACCCGACCCGCCATCGTGGCGAGGTAGCATCCCCGCGCGGCGGGCACATCCCACACCCCGAGCGCGCCCACAAACTCCAGGAGCGCGCCGGGCAGCTTGGCTGCCGTGGCATGCGCCTCGAGCCCCAGCGCGTGCGCCGCCCGCGTCCGCTGCTCCCACGGGACGTCGTCCACCGCGCCGCCCGCGAACGCGCTCGCCCCTGCGCCGGCAGACACCAGGACCACCTTGCTGCCCCTGCCCCGGGCGCCCCAAGCGGCGGCGGTCCCGGCGACGCCGGAGCCGATCACGATCACGGATCGGGGCACACGACCTCTCCCTGAGCCCGCGAGTGCGCGCTCTGCTCTCCAGGTTCGCTCTGCGCGATCTGCCGCCACGCCGGCGCGGTCGCCAGGTCGTCGTCGCCCATCAGGCCCAGCTCGGAGCGCACGCTGGCGATCGCCAACGCCTCCTGCCGTGCCTGCTCCGGCCCGAGCGCGACCACGCGGGTCAGGGCTTGCCGCTCCAGGAAATTGATCGCCTGCCGCATGCCCTCTCGGGGAGGCAGCCCGCGCTCGCTGGCCACGATCTGCCCGCATCGCGCCGCGCAGCGCATCCCGCCGCAGGCTCCGAGCCCCAGCCGGGTGCGCCGCGACACGTCATCCACGGTCCGCGCCAGCTCGTGGCGGACGGTGTACCGCACCTCCGCCTCCGTCACCGGCTCGCAAGGGCACACCGCGACGGCCTCGCGCGGCCGCGCTTTCATCCGCTCCTCGACGTGGAGTGCGCGTGACCCGTGGCGGTACACCAGCCGACGCGCCGCGACCGCGTCGATGCCTGCGCGCTCTGCGAGCGCGAACGGATCCACCGTGGCGTCGCCCCCGGGAAGCGACGTGACGTGCGTCGCGCAGCGCAAGCCGATCCCGAAGTGCTTCGCGAGGACGTCGGCCATCTCCTCCGAGAAGAGCCGGTAGCTCGCGAGCTTGCCCCCGATCATGGAGAACAGACCCGGGGCGCCGTGGACCGCGTGGTCGATGATCTGATGATCGCGCGACAGCTCATCCTCGCTCGGACCGTAAGCGTGCAAGGTGGGACGCACGCCCGCATAGGTGCCGATGGCGCGCGCGTTCCGGATCGCCGGGAACACCCGCGCGATCCCCTGCACCAGGTAACGGACCTCCTCGCTGTTCGCGCGCACGCCGTCGAGGTCTCCGTAGAAGTCGTCGTCTGTCGTGCCGATGACGGTCACGTTCTCCCAGGGGCACATGAAGATCTGCCGGCCATCGATGGTCTGTCCCATGATGGCGTAGCTCGTGAGCCGCCGGTCGTAGACGATGTGGATCCCCTTGCCGGGCCGGACCCGCGAGGCCGTCGGTGGGAGCCCGCCGAGCGCCGCGGTGATCGAGGACCACGCGCCCGTCGCGTTGATCACCACACTGGTCCGGAGCCGCCCGCCCGCCCCGGTGTGACGGTCGCGGTAACGGACTGCCACGACGGCGCCGGTGTCTTCCCGTCGTTCGACGCGCTCCACGGTGTGACCCACGTAGACCTTCGCGCCTCGCTCCATGGCATCGACCGCGTTCGCCACGCACAGCCGCGCGCCGTCGATGCCCCACTCGTCCATGCTGAACCCGCCCATCAGGTCCCCTGCGAGCCCGGGCTCGAGCTGCCGCAGCTCGTCAGCGCTGAGCCGCGCGTGCCGCTTGCCGCGCTTGAAGGGCTGATAGCGGTCGTACGCCTCGAAGAAGGCGTCCATCAGCGTGAACATCACCCGCGACCTCGCGCTGCGCTCGACGGGCGCGAGGAAAGGGATGCGGAAGAGCAGGTGAGGCGCGATCGCCTGGATGTGCCCCGAGTCGCGGCACGAGGTCTCGGTGACGTGCGGGTCGTTGGTCAGGTAGCGGGGTCCGCCATGGATCATCCCGCTGGAGTTCCCGCTCGCGCCGAACGCGAGGTCGTTCCTCTCGAACAGCGCCACCCGCAGCCCGCGCTGCGAGGCATCCCGCGCGACGCCGACGCCGTTCACCCCGCCGCCGATCACCACCACGTCCACGTCCGTGTCGTCCCGGCGCAGGCGGACGGGTGACGCTTGCACGTGCGGGGCCTGATCCCCGTCCGCCTCGTCACCGGGCGAACCAGGTGGGGCCGTGCCGCCCCAGTCTGCGGGAGCGGGGAGCCAATCGGCGCTTTCTTGCGGCTTGCTCACAATCGGCCCGTATAGCACGCCTACGCCACGTCAGCCCCGCACACGGATCGCCCAGGTCAGCCGGGCCAGGTTTCGCAGGACGTGCGGAACGCGCCGGGTGAGGTTGATCGACGGCCGGCGCTTCTCCAGGACGCGGACCGGGATCTCGCGCACCCGCAGGTCGGCGCGGTAGGCGCGGATGACCAGCTCGCTCGCGAAGACATCCCGGTCGACGATGCAAGCGCGCACCACGGGGAGCAGAGGCTCCCGCAGGAAGGCCTTGAGCCCGTGGGTGTCCGTGCCGCGGAACCCGAGCGTCGCGCGCAGCAACCCGTTGTAGAGCTGGCTCGCGGCGTGGCGCGCCCAGGGGCGCTCGTCCTGGGCGCCCGCGATCAGCTTGGAGCCGATCACCATGTCGCACTCCCCTGCACGCAGCGCGCGCACCGCCTGCTGGTGGAAGGCCGTGTCGCAGAGATCGATCTCCTCGCAGATCACGATCCGCCCCCGCGACTGCGCGATGCCCTGCCGGAGCGCGGCGCCGTAGTTCGGCGTGCCCGTGGAGAGGCAGCGCACCTCGGGGTATTTCGCGGCGAGGTCGGCGCCGATCTGGGCCGTGGCATCGCGCGACCCATTCTCGGCGAGCACCACCTCGTAGCTCCACCCGAGCGGCAGCAGCCGCTCGCGCAGGTCCACCACGGCGGCGTGCAGGATCGCCTCCTCGTTGTAGACGGGGATGACGATCGAGATCTCCGGCGCCGTCATCCTCGGCCTCCGAGCAGCGTCATGGCCTCCTCCGCCGCGTCACGACCGAAGCGCAGCGCATCTTCCATGGACGAGTAGTTCCACCCCCCGTACCGGCCCGCCGAGAGGATCTGCTGTCCCGCGAGGAAGGGACGCACCACCTCCAGCGACGCATAATAGGCATGGTCGAAGACCACGTAGGCATGATCGATGCGCCGCAACCGCGCGAAGCGGACGACGCTGGGCCCGTCGATCAGCCCCATCTCGGTCAGCCCTGAGCTCACCTCGGGCAGGAGCTTCTCCATCTCTGGCGGGGACCGATCGGCCAGCTCCACGTAGAGCCCCGCCTTGCCGGGCGGCGCCATCTCCGGCGAGAAGTTCGAGTAGCACCCCACCCGGTAGAACGGGTACTTCGCTTCCGGCACGTACACCCAGTGCAGCGGCTTGCCGCAGGGCGCGTCGAGCGCCACGTCGAGGTAGTAGAGATGGGTGCAGCGGAGCGCCGCCGCTGCGCGGGTCACCTCGGCGGGGGCTTGCACGAGCAACTGCACGAGCGCTGGAAGCGGCGCCGACGAGAGGAGCACGTCGTAGCTCACCACCTCGTCCTCGAACAGAAGCTCGCGCGCCCTGAAGTCCACTGCCTGCGGCGCGCGCCCCAGCTCGGCGCCTCTGCACACGCCCTCGCGGGGCAGGTCGCGCGCGAGCCCCTCCGCGAGCTGCCCGATCCCCCGCTTCGGGTACACGAAGCGCGTGTTGTAGCCGAGCTCCGGCCCCTGCATCCCCACGGCCCCCGCGACGACGTCCTCCAGCCGCGGCAGCGGCACGAAGCGCGCGCACCAGTCGGCCGTGATCTCGGTGGCGGGTACCCCCCAGAGCCGGGCGTTGTAGGGGATCATGAAGTGCCGGCTGATCCCCTCGCCGAAGTGGCGGAGGCAGAACTCCTCGAAGTTGCGCGGCCCGCGCGCGTTCCCCCCCGCCTGTGTCGCCTGCTCAGCATGCGCCGCCTGCGCGCGGATGAACCCGAGCAGGCACTCGTAAGCCACCTCGGGCGGCAACCCCCAGGTGTTCGCCTGGAAGGGGTAGCGGGTGTAGACGCCGTGCGACCAGATGCGCGACGCGCGCTCTACTTCCAGGTGATCGGGCCCGATCCACCCGAGCGCGAGGCGCCGGATCTCGGGGTCGCGCAGGTGGAGGAGGTGGCCGGTGCGGTCGAACCGGTAGCCCTCCTCCTCGAAGGTGATCGCGTGCCCACCGGGCCGGGGAAGCTGCTCGAACAGCCGGCACGCCACCCCTGCGCGACCGAGGTGGTAGGCGGCCGACATGCCGGTCAGCCCGGCGCCGAGGATGGCCACTGGGGTTCGGGTTCTGAGTCGGGTCATCCAGATCGAGCGAGCCGGCCTGCCAGGCGCAGCCCGTGAAGGAGTCCGCGCGCGGCCTGTCGTTCTGGCCAGATGTCCGGGGCTGCCGAGGTGGCCCTGGGCGCGATTCGGCGCTGACCAGACCACCTTGTCGGCGCTCCGTCAAGCGCACCCGCGGCCTCTGCGACCCGGGCGACGCGGCGCGCCGTGACAACCAGTTGGATCTCAAGGTTGGCGCTCAGCGCCGGAGCGGCTACGGAGGACACAGAGGTCTTCGATGCCCATTCCGCGCCGCACATCCGTCCAGATCCAGGGAAGGATCCTCTACCTCACCGAGGACCTGGAGACCTTCAAACGTCAGCTCGCAGGCGAGGACGTCGCCGTGGATCCTGCGCGCGAACCGCTCGTCAACAACATCTCCACCGACGAGATCACCCCGGGCTGGGTCTGTTACTACTACGACGAGACGCTCGCCCGGTATTGCCTGGTCGGCCTGCGTGGCAACGTCGTCGAGCGCGACTCCATCAAGAACGGCGGCTTCGGCGTCATCGTCAGCGGCCGCTCGAAGGGCTGCGGCAGCTCCCGCGAGACGGCGCCGTACTCCGAGATGGAGGCGGGCGTGAAGCTCGTGGTCGCGCGCAGCATCGAGAAGATTTACGGGCAGAACTGCCAGAACATCGGCCTGCTCACCACCACCGACTTCTCCATCCTCGACCGCATCCAGAAGGGCGAGGAGATCGCCATCGACGAGTTCACCCGCGGCCTCGACCCGATCAGCGCCGATGTCGTCGCGTACGGCGGCCTCTTCACCTACAACAAAGCCCGCCTCGCGGGCGAGGTGTCCCCGCCCAGGATCGACACCGCCCCGCGCCCGATGACCCTCTGCGAGAAGATCATCGCCGCCCACGCCATCGTCGACGCGAAGACGGGCGAGTTCGGAGTCCCGGCGGTCGCGCCCGGCGACGCGCTCTTCATCCGCACCGACATCCGCTTCTCGCACGAGTACGTGACCCCGATGGCCGAGTCGCTCTTCCGGGCCAGCCTCGGGCCCGACGCGCAGGTGACCGAACCCGAGACCGTCTACGCCTTCCGCGACCACCTCACCTTCCTCGACCGCATCATGCCCGAGGCGCACATCAAGCTCGGCCTCCGCGAGCAGGCCGCCTCCCTCGCCACCGTGCAGCAGGCCTTCACGGAGCGGCAGGGGATCAAGCTCTATGGCGAGGTGGTGCGGGACGGCCGCACCGTCGGCTCCGAGGCCATCTGCCACAACAAGGTGATCGAGGAGCTCGCCCTGCCGGGCCAGGTGGTCGCCGGGACCGACTCCCACACCTGCATGGCCGGCGCCCTCGGGTGCTTCGCGTTCGGCGTCGGCTCGACGGACATGGCCAACGCCTGGCTGACCCGCGACATCCGGGTGGCGGTCCCGCAGTCGGCGCGCTTCAACCTCGGGGGCAAGCTGCGCCCCGGGGTCACGGCCAAGGACGTGATGCTCTACCTCCTCTCCCAGCCCTTCTGGAAGAGCGGCGAGGGCATCGGCAAGGTCCTCGAGTTCGCCGGCGACGGCGTCCGCGCCATGGGCCTCGACGAGCGCGCCACCCTCACCAACATGGCCGTGGAAGCCGGCGGGTTCACCGGCATCATCGAGGCTGACGAGGTGGTGGTGCGCTACCTCGTCGAGCAGCGCGGGCTCCGCGCCGACGACGTGCGCGCGCGCATCGTCCGCGCCGACCCGGGGGCCGAGTACATGGCCACCTTCGACATCGACCTCGACCGCATCGAGCCGATGGTCGCCACCCCTGGCGACCCCCGCAACGGCGTGCCGCTCGGGCAGCTCCGCGACGTGACCGGCGGAGACGTCAAGATCGACATCGCCTACGGAGGCTCGTGCACCGGCGGCAAGAAGGCCGACATGGACATGTACGCCTCGGTCCTCCGCCGCGCCGTGGAGCAGGGGCGCCGCGTCGCCGACGGCGTCCACCTCTACATCCAGTTCGGCTCGCAGGACATCCGCCGATACGCCGAGTCCAAGGGCTACCTCGACATCTTCCAGAAGGCCGGCGCGGAGCTGGTCGACCCCTCGTGCGGCGCCTGCATCAAGGCGGGTCCCGGCGTCTCGAACAGCCCCGATCAGGTCACCGTGTCCGCCATCAACCGCAATTTCCCTGGGAGAAGCGGCCCCGGAAAGGTGTACCTCGCGAGCCCCTTGGTGGTGGCGGCCAGCGCCATCGAGGGCCGCATCGTCAGCCCCGACCTGTGACACGGTCGCAGTTCTCCTTCACCGCAACGCGCCCTGAAAAAGCCTGGATCAGACGGCAGCAAGGCGGTAATTACGGGCACCCCAAGAAATAGTTGGCCGGAAAAACGAAACCTTTTCACGGAAGGGGCCCGTACGGTAACGTACGCACGCGTAGCGGAACCGGGAGCCTCAAGAGCGTATGACCGACAAGGACACGCTGGCGAAGAACGAAGCGCCTAAGACTGATAAACGTAAGCAAAGCCTCTACTTCCCGGAGTCGATGCTGCAGGAGATCAAAGAGGAGGCGGCGAGGCTCGATCGTTCTCTGTCTTGGGTCGTGCAGCGTGCCTGGAAGCTGGCGCGGGTGGAGATCAAGAAGCTCCCGAGCGTCAACGACGTGGCAGACGACGAGGAGGACGCGGGCTAGTCCCCTGGTCCCTGGTTGTCCCTGGTTGTCCCTGGTTCCCGAGTTCGTCCCGGCGTATCGACGCGACGATCTACGAAGACGCCGGGGACCACGACCATCGGGAGCGCAGGGGCCCACGGGCCCCTGATTCAGGGTACAAGGTACTGGCGCGGCTGCCGCGCAAGTGCGGTGGCCCGCGCGAGGCGCGATGGTTCGTGAGCAGTTCGCCGTCGGACACGACGGCACACGCATTTATGTTCGCACCCGTGAGCGCGACGAGCCTCCTGCGGGCGATGGCGCGCGTGTCCGGGCCGTGCTGTGCGACGGCATCGCCTGCGACGGGTTCATCTGGAAGTACCTCTGGAACGACCTCGCGGGCCTCGTCGACCTCGCGCACTGGAACTACCGGGGTCACGGCCGCAGCGGCTTGCCGGTAGACCCCTCGGCCATCGAGGTCACCGACCACGCCCGCGACCTCGCCGCCGTGCGCGCCGCGATCGGCGCGGGCGATCCCTCGCCCCTCGGCCCCTCGTCTTCCGCGCCGCAGGAGCCCGTGGTCCTCATCGGCCACTCCTTCGGCTGCCAGGTCGTGCTCGAGCACATGCGGCACCACCCGGGCGGCGTGCGCGGCCTGGTGCTCATCTGCGGCGCCCCCGGCAGGGTCACCCATTCCTTCAAGGGGACCGACGTGCTCGCCCAGATCCTCCCGCGCGTCATCGAGCGCGTTGAGGCCCGCCCGGAGCTGGCGCGGGCGCTGTGGAGCCGCCTCCCCCCGCCGCTCGCGCTCCGGTTCGCGCTCCTCACCGGCGAGGTCGATCGGCGCTCCATCACCCCCGAAGACCTCATGCCCTACATGCGGCACATGGTCGACATCGACGCCCTGATGTTCCTGCGCATGCTGCGCAGCGCGGGCGACCACTCGGCCTCCGACCTCCTCCCCAGGCTCGACATCCCGGCCCTCGTCATCGGCGGCGACCGCGACTCCTTCACGCCCTCCCGCCTCGCCGAGGAGATGGCCGCCATGCTCCCCCAGGGTGAGCTCCTGATGGTCACTGGCGGCACCCACGTGGTCCCCCTCGAACGCAAGGAGCTGGTGCGGGAGCGCGTCGAGCACTTCCTCCAGGAGCGGGTCCTCGCGCCGACGTCCTCCTCCCCGGAGCGGGAGCAAGTGTCTCCCTCGCCCGTGACCGAGACGCTCGCCGAGCCGCCTGCCCGCGGGGCATGAGGCCGGCACTCGTCGTCGCGCTCCTCGCGCTCCTCGTCGCGGGCTGCCAGCCTTCTCCCGCAGCGAACCGCGACGCCGACCCCTCCCGCCCACCTCCCGCGGCATCCACCGCGTCCTTGCCTGCCGCCGTGGTGCCCGCTTCGTTCACGACCGCACCCGCCGAGGCTCCCGCCGCTCCCCACCCCGCCGCTCCCCACCCCGCCGACGACCCCACCGCGCGCGCGCTGGCCACGGGCCGCCTCCTCTCCCTGCGCCTCCCCGGGGGCGCCTCCACCGCGTGCACACGCTCCTCCGACCGCGCTTCCCTCGCCCATCTTGAGGCCCGGCTCGACCTCGGCGGAGGCCCCCCGCGCACCATCTCCTTGCAGCTCGCGCACCGCGGCCACTCCCGCGCGTGGCGCCGCCCTCTCGCCTTCGCGCGCCTCGCCACCGCCCTCGGCGCGCACGTCGTCCCCTCGGCCGCCCTGCGCCGCATCCCCCTCGGCGACATCGCTGCCCTCACCGAAGGACAGCACGGCGCGCCCGAACTCCTGCGCGAGCTCGTCATCCTCAACGACGGCACCGTCGAGGCCCTCGCCCAGGCCCCTGCGCCTGGCCCGCCCGGTCCCACCTGGGAGCCCCGCCTCCCGAGCGGCGCGTGCCGCACCCGCCTCCTCGCCGTCGAGGGCGCCTACGACGTCGACCAGTGGGCGCGCTGGGCAGCGGCCCCCGTCACGCCCCTCCCCCTCACTGGTGAGCGCGCTCCGCTCCTCCGGGGCTACGTCGAGTCCCTCGTCCTCGACTACCTGAGCGGCCACATTCTCCGCCGCCACCTCCGCCTCGACGACGCCGCCGCCACGCTGATCCTCGACGACAACGCCGAGGCTTTCCCCGCGCGCGTCACCGAGCACGCCCTCGACCGCCTCATGCATCGCCTCGCCGCCGTCATGCGCTTCCCTCCCGAGCTGCGTGACGCCCTGCGCAAGCTCGGGCGCGCCGAGGCTGCGGCCCTCCTCGCCCCGGGCAGCACCCCTTCGCTCGCGCCGGCCCCCCTCGCCCAGCCCCCCGCGCTCCCCACCGGCTTCGAGGGCTGGCTCCTCGCCCCCCGCACGCTCGTCGATCTCGACGAGCGCCGCCTCACCCTCCTCTCGCTCATCGAGGCCCGCGCCTCCGCGCCGGCCGGAGCCACGCGCCTCGCCTCCAGCGCGCCGGCCCCCTGATCCGGGGCCCGCCCGTGCCGGCTGCTTGATCCCCGGCCGGCCCTGGTGCCAGATCGTCCCCCACCATGGACCTCGGCACCCTCAAGGGCTGGATCGACGGGCTCGGCTACCGCGCCGACATCGAGAATCCCTCCACGCTCCGCGTCCGCCCGCGCGAGGAGGGTGTCGCTGCGTTCCCGCCCTTCTTCGTCCAGCACGCCGAGAGCTGGGTAGTGCTCTCCATGCTCGACGTCCTCGGCGACGAAGCCAGGCTCGTCAAGGAGCTGCCGCTACGCCTGCTCGGCGCCAACCGCGACATGCGCCTCGTCAAGTTCGCGCTCGACGAGCACGACACCCCGCTCCTCTGCGCCGAGCTCCCCACCGAATCCCTCGACCAGTCCGAGCTCGCCGACGCCGTGGAGCGGCTCATCCAGTACGCCACCACCTACCGCCGCGCCGTGACCGGCGTCATCGCCCTGCCTCCCACGCCCTCGTCTACTTCTGGATGATCACCACCCGGTGATCGTCGCGGTACGTCACGTGCCCCGACTCGCCGCGGCACTCCACGCACGTCGCCCAGGGCAGCCGCTTGCGGATGTACCCGTTGAACCCGAGCACCACCGGCCCCTTCTCCTCCTTCAGCACCAGCGACGACGCGATCCGGTAGCGGTCTCCTGGCAACCGGTAGAACGCCAGCACGAACGCGTGCTTATCGGCCTTGCCCGCGACCACCAGGATCTCCTCGCCCGGCACCGGACTCCAGAGCAGCGGCGACGTCGTCAACGTGGTGTTCGCCGGCGCCCCCCCATCGCTCCGCGCGAGCGCCGCGTTCACGTCATCGGGCTCCTTGAAGAAGCTGATCTCCACCCCTGCGATGTCCTGCAGGTGCGGCACGCTCGCGATCATCTCCGCCACCTGCGCCGGGGTGATGGTCGCCTTGCGGTACGTCTGCTGCCACCCGGGTGACGGAATGGTCGCCGCGTTCGGCGCCCCCCGGCAGCAGCGGAACCCCAGGTCGTCTCCCGACGCCTTCGGATCGACCGCACTCCGGTGCGCGCACCGCCGGTCCTGCGCCGGCGCCCCGCGCGCCGCCCCGCGCACCGCCCCTGCCCGCGCCTGCAGATCCTCGATCTCCCCCACGTCGCTCGCGGTCCACTCCCGCATCGCCCCCATCCCCAGCACCCCGAACCCCGACGCGCACGACGCCGGCTCCTTCTCGCACGCCGGATCCCACGCCGCGCCCGTCGCGTAGGGCGACCCCTCCGACCCCTTGCACGCCCGCTCCCACTCCAGCTCCGTGCACAGCCGACCCCCTGCTTGCTGGCACAGCTCCGTCGCCTTGGCGCGCGTCACCCCGGTGAGCGGCGGCTTGCCTGGATCGTTCGGGTACAGGAACCGATCCATGCTGAACCCCCCGAGCTCCACCTCGAGCAGTGCCGGCTCCAGCGTCGGATCTCGCCCCTTGTCGCCCGGCATGCTCCCCGCCGTGAGCTTCCCCCCGGGGACATCGATCCGCTCCTGCCCTGGCGCGGCGGGCGCGCGCCGCACCGCGCTTCCTGCCGTCGCCGCCTCGTTCTCGGCGGCCTCCAGCACCTTCCCTTGCGGGTTCAGGGTCAAGGACGCGCCCCCGTCCGACGCGCCCCCCCCGGTGTCACCCTCCGAGCCCGCGCGCCGGCAGCCTCCCAGCGCGGCGGCGGTGGCGACCAAGATCACGGCGGCGAGCTTGCTCCTCTGCGGGGTCCACACGGCGACCGCGTTATGGTGCGGGAATCCCCCCCCGTCAAAAAGCGCGCGCTATGCTGCGTGCCAGGTGACCATCGCCGACTTTCCCCCCTGGTTCCTGCGCGCCTTCGCGCTCTGCTTCGGCCTCATCTGGGGCAGCTTCCTCAACGTGGTCATCCACCGCGTCCCGAGCGGCATGAGCGTGGTGCACCCCGGCTCTACCTGCCCTGCCTGCAAGAAGCCCATCCGCGCCTGGGACAACATCCCGGTCTTCTCCTGGCTCCTCTTGCGAGGCCGCGCCCGCTGCTGCGGCGCCAGGATCAAGGCCCGCTACCCCCTCGTCGAGGCCGTCGGCGGCCTGCTCTCGCTCGCCATCGTCGAGGCCATCGTCTTCCGCCTCCCGCCCGAGACCTCCATCGCGCGCGGCCTCGCCATCTACGTCGCCGACCTCGCCCTCGCCCTCGGCCTCCTCGCGGCGACCTTCATCGATCTCGAGCACATGTACATCCCCGACGGCATCACCCTCGGGGGAGCCGTGCTCGGCGTCGCCACCGCCTCGCTGCGCGACCTCGGCTTTCTCGACGCCCTCCTCGGCGCCGCCGTGGGCTTCGTCATCGTCTGGCTCCCGTTCGTCGTCATCTATCCACGCCTGCGCGGAGGGCGCGTCGGCATGGGCCTCGGCGACGCCAAGCTCCTCGTCCTCGCCGGCGCCTGGTTCGGCTGGGGCGGCGCCCTCTTCGTCCTCGGCGCAGGCGCCGTTCAGGGCACGCTCGCCGCCATCGCCGTGCTGCTCGTCCGCGGCCGCATCGAGGAGCCCGAGGCCGTGCGCGAAGAGCGCGAGCAGATCCGCGCCGAGCTCGCCGCCATGACCGACGACGAGCGCGCCGAGGCCGAGAAAGAGCTCGCCGAGGACCCCCTCGCCGAGGAGCCCGGTGAGGGCTTCGGCCAGGCCCGCATGGCCTTTGGCCCCTTCCTTGCGCTGGCCACCCTCGAGTGCCTCCTCGTGGGCCGCGACATCATCGGAGCGTACCTTGCATGGATCGACACCGGATGACCCTGCGTCCCCCCGACCTGCTCCGGAGCGCGCGCGCCGTGCTCATCCTGTGCGCGCTGCTCTCGCCCGCCGCCTGCGGCAACGAGATCCCCACCCCGCAGCTCGGCCGCCACACCGAGAACGACCCCTTCGCCATCGTCCCCTATCCGCCCCCTCCGGCGCACGTCGAGGTCGTCCCGCTACCCCCCGAGGGCATCGACGACCCCGTCTGGATCGACGGCGAGTGGCAGTGGCACAACCGCCGCTGGGTCTGGGTCGCCGGCCGCTGGGAGGAGCCCTTCCCCGGCGCCTACTACGCGCCGGCCACCACCGTGCGCCGCCCTGACGGCGGCCTGGTCTGGTTCGGCGGCCTCTGGCACTTCCCGGACAAGAAGCGCTGAAACCCGCGCCTGTTTCGGGTTAGGGGAGTGCCCATCATGATGCTCGCCTGGTCCTTCGCCGCGCGCACCCCCGACGACGTGGGCCGCCTCCTGCGCGCCCTCGGCCGTCACCGCTACGTCCTCGAAGTGGACCACCGCATCCACTGGGCCATCGACGTCGCGCTCGCCGACCTCCCCACCTTCGCGCCGCACGCCGAGGCCTTCGTGGCCCTCCGCCGCCGCGCGCCCGACCTCGATCCCGCCTCCCGCGACCCACGTCTCTGGCGCGAAGCGAAGACCGAAGACGTCGTCGCTGCGCTCACGGCCTTCTGGACCCCTGGTGACGCCGCGCGCGCCCACCGTCAGCGCCTCCTCGCCGCCCTCGCCTCCGCCGGCATCGCCCCCGCCACGCACGCGCCCTTCGCCTCGCGCCCCGAGGAGCCGCCACACCCCGAGCTGGTGCTGCTCGACTGGGAGCTCCACGCCGTCGACGACCTCGACACCGAGCGCCACGCCGGCGCCCTCACCGCCATGGAGGAAGCCGAAGAGGAGATCGAGCACCCCTCTTCCCCCATCTACCAGGAGGGCCCCGTGCTCGCCGCGCCCGAGCTGTGCGACGGCGCGCCGGAGGGCGTCCTCCCCGAGGATTTCCTGGTCTGGTCCGACGGCCCCTACAGCTACTCCGACTACGTCTTCCGCGGCGCCGCCCGCGCCGCCAAGCTCCCCGAAGCCCCCCTCGGCTACCACGATTTCTAGGTACTGCGTACCCTGGATCAGGGACCTCCGGTCCCTACGCTCCCGATGGTCGCTACCCCCGTGACTTTGCTCGAACGCCGAGCCGAGGACCCGGGACGAACCTGGGAAACGGAGTACAGGCGCGCCGTGCGGCTCCGGGCCGAGGCGCGAACTTGGCCACCGCCTCGCGTCGCCGCTAGGCAACGGCCATGCGCCGTGCTCCCACCTGGCTCCTCGCGCTCTTCATGGGCCTCGCCGTCGTCGCGGCGCCGGCCCCTGGAGAGGCCCGCAACAAGCCCAAGGTCGCGTGGAAGACGGTCGAAGCGCCGGCCGGGGAGCGCCACGACCAGCTCGTCAGGGCCCTCAAGCCCCTCCTCCAGAGCGCCGCGCGCAAGGCCAATTTCGGCGAGGGCAAGCGCATCGTCCTCAATGCCCGCATCGTCCATTTCACCTCGACCGCGAGCGGCGACGTCCACCGCGTGAGCTGCACCCTCATCGGCCGCATCCAGGGCGGCGCCACCGCGAAGTCGCGCATCTCCTTCGGAGGGCGCCCTGCCGAGCGCGCCGCCCTGGAGAAGCAGGTCCTCACCATGGTTGCAAACGGCGTGGTCTCCCGCCTCGCCGAGATCGTCCGTGTCAGCGCCGCCGCCGAGAAGGCGAGGAAGGCCGAGAGCGAGAAGGTCGAGAAGGCGAAGAAGGCTGCCGCCGAGAACACCGACGCCGAGGACGACGCCGCCGAGTGAACGACGGAACGCGTTCTTCCGGGTGCGGCGACCCTCGCGCCTCTCGACCCCCCGGAGGAATTGGTTTACGACCACCCCCCAGGCCATGGAATACGATCGGATGCTCGCGGAACTCTTCCAGGAAGAGGACCGCGCACGCGAGATGGCGCACAAGCTCATTGGCCTCGCAGAGCAGTCGCGCGAAGCGGCGACCATCGAGCGAGAGAGCCTCCTCGCGTTCCTCCGCGGGCCCATGGAGCGGCACTTCTGCTACGAGGAGTCGGCGATCTTCCCCCACCTCGAAGATCACGGCCTCGGCGAGGAAGTGCAGGTCGCTTGCAAGCAGCACGCGGCCATCCGCGACGCGGCCCGCGCGCTCGCCGAGGCACCCCAGGAAGAAGACGTGGCCCACGTGATCGTCCACGTGGCCAAGCTCATGCTGCACCATACAAATTTCGAGGGCGACTACATCTATCCCGAGCTGACCCACGAGGAATGGCGTGAGCTCATGAAGGCCACCGTCCGCCAGGGCGCCTGAAGGCCTCGCAGCGTGAAACCTCGACAGAGCCGCGCCCGACGACGTAGGCTCCACCCTCCGGGATGTCGTTCGAAGTAGGCAGGGTACTGAGCGAGCGTTACCGGCTCATCCGACCCTTGGGCCAAGGCTCCCAGGCGTCGGTGTGGGTCGCGGAGCACCTTGCCCTCTCCACGCAGGTCGCGGTCAAGCTCATCGATCCCGAGCTCGCGAAGAAGGAAGACGCCCGCGAGCGCTTCCGCCGCGAGGCCACGGCAGCAGCGCAGCTCCGCAGCGCCCACGTCGTCCAGATCCTCGATCACGGCATCGACGGCGAGCAGCCCTTCATCGTCATGGAGATGCTCGAAGGCGAGGACCTCTTCGAGCGCCTCCGCAAGCGCAAGCGCCTCTCGCTCCAGGAGACCTCGCGCGTCGTCACCCACGTCTCCCGCGCCCTCACCCGCGCGCACGCCGCGGGCATCGTCCACCGCGATCTCAAGCCCGAGAACTTCTTCATCATCGCCAACGACGACGAGGAGATCATCAAGGTCCTCGACTTCGGCGTCGCCAAGGTCAGCGACCCCAAGCGGGTGATGCAGAAGACCAGCGTCGGTACCCTGGTCGGCACGCCTCACTACATGAGCCCCGAGCAGGTGAAGGGCATCGGCGAGGTCGACTTCCGCACCGACCTCTGGGCCCTCGGCGTCATCGCCTACGAGTGCATCACCGGCGAGCTGCCCTTCGACAGCGAGGGCGTCGGCGACCTGCTCATCAAGATCTCCATCGGCGAGGTCCCCGTCCCCTCCAAGGTCAAGGCGGGCCTCCCCGCCGCCTTCGACACCTGGTTCGCCAAGGCCTGCGATCGCGACCCCGCCGGCCGCTTCGTGAGCGCGCGCGATCTCGCCGAGGCGCTCGCGCGCGTCGCGGGCCTGACTGCCGAGGCCCCGAGCGTCACCGACGCCACGGCCGCGGCCTCCGCGGAGCCAGCGACCGTCGCGGCGCCGACCGCACCGGCTGCCCCTCGTCCTTCGGCCTCCTTGCCGCGCCCATCGAGCGTCGTGGGCACGCGCCCCTCGGCCCCGCCGCCTTCGGGCCGCGTGAAGCCCCTCTCGGCGCCGAGCATCCCTGCGGCTCCCAGGCTCTCCTCCATCCCCGACACGGCGGCATCTTCGGGCCAGCCCTCGCGCCCGCCCCGACCAGCCTCCGCGTCCGACGATCTCTCCAGCGCGAGCACCCCTCTCCCCTCCAAACCGCCGCCGCCGCCCCCGCGGAAGTCGAGCCCCGAAGCCACCCGATCGGTCGCGCCGTCCGCGCCGTCCGCGCCGCCTCCTCCGGCCACGCGTGGTGCGCGCAGGACCGTCGAGCTCGACGCCTCCGACATCGAGGAAGTCCTCAAGGATCCCAAGGCTCCCTTGCCGGTCGCGCCGGTCGCGCCGGTCGCGCCGACCGCGCCGACCGCGGAGGCCGACGACCTCCTCGAACTCGAACCCGAACTGCCGCCGGCCCCGGCGCCACCGGCTCCTCCGCCACCTCAGGCATCCGCCGAGCCGCCGCCTGCGCCTCCTGCATCGCCTGCGCACATTTCCGCGCCTCCGCCCGCGCCCCCACCCGCGCCTGCGGTGTCACCGTCCACGCCCCCGCGTGCCCCTTTCGAGAGCCAGGAGATCTCCTTCGAGGAGCCTCCGCCTCCTGCGCGTCCGAACGCCCGCCCCATCTCTCCGGTCCTCCAGGGCGACCTCCCTCCTCACCCGAACCCTCCTGCGAGCAACCCGCCGCCTGCGCCTCCCGCGCCGCGCGTCGTCTCGCAGCCCCCGCCCCAGGCCGCGCCGCACGCGCAGCCGGTCGACGCGCCGCACATGCAGTCCACGGTGAGCGGCATGGCGGCCATCTCCCCGCCTCCGGAGCTCGACGGGGGTGGCCGCCGTCGGCGCATGGTGCGCGTCTTCGCCTTCGCCTTGATCGCGCTCACCGGTGTCGTGGTGTGGGCCGTGATCAGCTCCCAGCCCCCGCCCGAGACCCCCATCCCTCCTCCCGAGCGCACCGGTCAACCCGCGCAGGCCCTCGACACCCCGCCCGATCCGACGCCTGCGCCGACCCCCGAGATTCCTGCCACATCGACGACCACGACCACCAGCACGGCCTCTCCGGGGGCGACGGTCGAAGCCGTGGATCCGATGAAGACCAACGTCGCGCCGCTCCCCTCGCAGACCGCGACGCCCACGCCCGTGCCGGGCAAGCCGCGCCCGCGCAAGCCTGCGAAGACCGACGACATGACCATCGAGATCCCGCTCCCTCCGGGCGACGATCTCCCCCCGCCGGCGCCCTGAACGTCGACTGAACGTCGACTGAACGTTGAGAGCCCGCATCGCCTTCAGGTCTGCTCCTGGAGTCGATCGCGGGCTCTTCTCCGTCCGGCACCTGCCAGCGTCCGGCCTTCAGCCTGTCGTCATCTGGCACGCTCCGCAGGGGTTCGTGCCCCTACCGCCTTGCGCAACCCTCAGGTCCCTCGCGCTGCGCTCTCTGCTGGCCACATGGGTGGTGACCATCGGGGAACGCAGGGGTGAAGGGCCCCCGCAGGGATGCACCGTGACTCGTACTCCGTCCCCCAGCAGTTCGTCCCGGGTCCTCGGCTCAGCATTCGAGCCAAGTCACGGGGGTAGCGACCATCGGGAGCGTAGGGACCGAAGGTCCCTGAACCAGGGTACGCAGTACCTAGTTGAGGAGCTTGCGAGAGAAGTGGCGTGCGGCCACCTCGACGGCTTCCTTCATGGCGGTGTTGACGTCCTGCGAGGAGGTGTCTCCGCGCACCACGATGGCGCAGGCGTCGCCCTCCGACTCGAAGGAGGCGAGTGGTTGTTCTGTCTCGGCCTTCGCAGACCGGACCGGGACTCGCACGGAGAGCGAGCCAAGCTCCAGCTGCACAAACCCCAGGAGTTCCGTTTCTCGTAGTGTCTGCATGAGATCAACGTGTGTTTCGCCTCGACGATGTGCAACCCCCACCCGGAGGATCGTGCTCGAGGCATCCATGTCTGCTGCCATGACGGGCGCCCCCGGCGGCGCCTCGCCCCGCACCCGTCGGGCGCGCCTGCTGGATCCTCGGATGCGGCCGCGTGGACCCGGGTTTCTGCAGGAAAATGTGCCTTGTGAACGAGCGCAGCCTGCCCTGCCCCGCGCGCGCCTGCCGACCTCCCCCGTGTCCCGAGGAGCGCGCGCTCCCGGCGGACGAGGGACGTCACAGAGGAGAAACCCGATGACGAACAGGAGGAGGTCCCCTGGAAGAACAGGGCCCTTCCTGCGACCTCCCGAACATCGCCACGAACTGCTCTGCGTGCCAGTCCTCCCCCTGCATGGAGGGGCTGGAGAGTCGCCCCTGGATCTGCCGATTCCTTGACGACCCAGGGCGGGTCGCGCATCGTCCGGCCGCCATGCCCGAGCTCCACCTTGCCGGCACGTTCACGGCTCTCGTCACCCCCTTCACGCCCGACGGCGAGGCCCTCGACCTCGACGCGCTCGACGCGCTCGTCGAGGCCCAGATCGCCGGTGGCGTTGACGTCCTCGTCCCGTGCGGCACCACCGGCGAGGCGCCCACCCTCAGCGAGGACGAAGCGGCGACCGTCATCCGCCGCGTCGTCGCCGTGGCTTCCGGGCGTGTCCCCGTCCTCGCGGGCACCGGCTCCTTCTCCACCCGCAAGACCATCGCCGCCTCGCGCGCCGCGCTCTCTGCGGGCGCCGATGGCGTCATGCTGGTCATGCCCTACTACAGCAAGCCCTCCCAGGATGGCCTGCGCGAGCATGTCCTCGCCGTCGCCAGGGCCATCCCGGCGCCCATCGTCCTCTACAACGTCCCCAGCCGCACTGTCGTCGACCTCACCGCCGACACCACCGAGCAGATCTGCGCCGCGGCACCCAATGTCGTCGGCCTCAAGGACGCCACCGGCAACGTCCTCCGCTGCCAGGAACTCGTCCGCCGCCTCGGGGATCGCCTCGCCATCCTCTGCGGCGACGACGCCCTCACCCTCCCCATGATGGCCTCGGGGGCCCGCGGCGTCATCAGCGTCACCTCCAACGTCCTCCCCCGCGAGGTCAGCGACGTCCCCCGCCTCGTCGCGGCGGGCGAGTTTGCGGCTGCCCGCGCCCGTCACCTCGCCCTCCTCGACGTCCATGCCTCCATGTTCCTCGAACCCAACCCTGCCCCGGCCAAGGCGGCCCTCGCCTGGCTCGGCCGCATGAACCACGCCGTGCGCCTCCCCCTCGTCCCGGCGAGTGCTGAGACCCAGGCCAAGACGGCTCAGGCCCTCGAACGCCTCGGCGTCGCCCCGCCCGGAAGTTCCACGGGAAGCTCCGCCTCGTGAGCGAGCCCCTCCGCCTCGCCGTCCATGGCGCCGCGGGCCGCATGGGGCAGAGCGTGATCCGCCTCGCCGCGGCTGCGGGCTTCCAGATCGTTGGCGCCGTCGTCTCGCCGGGCTCACCGCTCGCGGGCCGTGACGCGGGCGAGGTCGCGGGCGCTGGACACCTCGGCGTCGCCTTCGGTGAAGACACCTCCTCGGGCCTCCTCGGCGCCGACATCGTCATCGACTTCTCGCGCCCCAAGGCCTTCTCGCGCCTCCTCCAGCTCGCGGCGCGCGCCCGCGTCGCTGTCGTCAGTGGCACCACGGGCCTCGACCCCGCAGCGGACCGCCAGATCGACGACGCGGCCCGCCACGTCCCCGTCCTCTGGGCGCCCAACACCAGCCTCGGCATCCACGTCCTCGCCAGGCTTGCCGCCGAGGCCACGCGCCTCCTCGGCCCCGACCTCGACGTCGAGATCGTCGAGACCCATCACCGCGCCAAGGTCGACGCCCCGAGCGGCACCGCCATCCGCCTTGCCGACGCCGTCCGCGTGGCCCGCGCCGACGCCGAAAACCTCCGCCCCGTGCATGGACGCGAGGGCAATGCTGGCCCCCGCGCCTCCGACGAGATCGGCATCTTCGCCGTCCGCGGCGGCGACGTCATCGGCGACCACACCGTGCACCTGCTCGGCCCTGGCGAGCGCATCGAGCTCACCCACCGCGCCACGAACCGCGACCTCTTCGCGCGCGGCGCCCTCCGTGCAGCCCGTGCCCTCCACGGCCGACCTCCCGGCCGCTACACCATGGCCGACGTGATCTGACCACGACGTCGTACGCACCGCGTCAGACCGCCTCTCTCCCGGCGCCGGTCCCCTGTCTTCCGTCGACAGCCCCGGGTTTTCCACGCCGGAAGCCCTCCCGACCCCTCCTGGCGCGCGCGAAAGTAGTCAGCGCCCGCGGAGCGCACTAGTCTGACGTGCCCGTATGGAGACGCTGGCATCCCGGATTGCGCGCGAAGGGGCGTTGCAGGACGTGGACGCCGTCGCCTGGGCCATCCGCCTCGCCAAGAGCATCGAGCGCATGCACGCGGCCGGCAAGGTGCATGGCCACGTCTCTCCGCGCTGCATGCTCCTCAGCGGCCCGAACGCCACCTCCCGTGGCGAGCTGGTCGACGCCCGCAAGGCCCCCTACCTCCTCGCCTACCACTCCCCCGAGCGCGCCGCGGGCGAGGGCATCTCGGCGCACGACGACACCTGGGCCATCGCCGTCACCCTCTACGAAGCCCTCACCGGCACCCAGCCCTTCATCGGCGGGGACGAGTCCGACATCCGCCGCAGCATCGACGAGGCGGTCCTCGCGCCCCTCGCCGACTTCGACGTCGGTGACCAGGCCCTCCAGGACATCCTCGACAGCGCCCTCGCCCGCGACCCCGACGCGCGCACCACCGACGCTGCGGCCCTGCGCAGTGCTCTGGAGACCTGGCGCCCCTCCACCCGCTTCTCGAAGATCCCGCCCCTCGAAGAGCGCCCGCAGCGCGACGACGATGACGACGACGATGACGACAGCGAGGGTGATCAGGAGGCGGTGACGCGCATCCGCGGCGACATCAGCCCGCTCCTCGAAGACCTCATCCAGGCTGCCTCTGTGGGCCCCGCCAGCTCGCGCCGCGGCCCTCCTCGCTCTCGCCCCGGTGGCGTCCGCGCCCCCACGCCCTCCGAGCCTGGCGTCGAGACCGCCGCCCCACCGACCTCCACCCGCAGCAACGTCGCGTCGCCGTCGAAGCTCTTCGCCCTGGCCAGCCTGGGCATGGGGGCTGCCGCGTCTTCACCGGCCTCCATCAAGACGCCCGCGCCGCCCGCAGTGAAGGGCGCAACCCCACTGGCTGCGGATGCTGCCGCGAAGGGGGCCGCCGCGAAGGGAGCCGCCGCGAAGGGAGCCGCCGCGAAGGGAGCCGCGGCGAAGGATGCCGCGGCGAAGGGCACCTCGACCCCTGCTGCGCCTGCCACGCCCGCCACGCCCGCCACGCCTGCCCCAAGCGCAGCCGCGAAGGCCGCTGCTGCGCAAGCCGCCGCCGTGAAGGCTGCCACCGCGAAAGCCGCCACGGCGCCCGCCGCGAAGGCCGGCGCTGCACAAGGCGCTGCCGCGAAGGACGTCGCCGTCAAGGGCGCCTCTTCACCGGCAGCCGGCGGAGCCACCGGCGCGTCGCCGCAGACCTCCACCGCATCACGCGCTGCCGCTGCGTCGCCTGCGCCTGCGCATGCCGAGGAGATCCCGCCGACGCCGCGCTCACCGACCCCTCCCGAGGTCGACACCCGCGACGACGACGACGACGATGACGACGACCTCCCTCCCGAAGAGGTCGTCACCGAGGTCATCTCCCGGCGCGCCGCGGACCTCGCCCTGGGCCGCCTCCCGGCCGCGTCGGACGATCCTCCAAAGGCTGTCCGCACCAGGCCCTCGCGCCCGTCCATCGAGCCCGACGCCGCCGCCAAGCCCGACGCCGCCGCCAAGCCCGACGCTGCCGCCAAGCCCGACGTTGCCGCCAGGTCCGACGCCGCCGCCAAGGCCGCCGCGGCCCCCAAGGCCTTCCCCGATCTGCCGGGCCTCCTCGAAGACGAGTCTCAGGTCGGCCACAACGACCTCTTCGCCGTCCCTGGCTCCTGGAAGAAGCTCGACGGACCTCGCTTGGCCAAGCCGAAGCCCGCCGGCGACGCCCCCTCTCCCTCGGAGTCGGCTCCGGCTTCCGCCACGCCTCCCAGCGAGGCGAGCGTGCCTTCCTCCGTGCAGCTCGTCCCGTCCAGCGGCGCTGGCGCACCCCCTCGGGCCAAGGACCGCAAGGGCCTCGCCGCCGTGGTCTTCGTGGCGGCCGTGCTCGCGGGCGGAGGCCTCACCGCCTGGCTCTGGAGCCGCATGAACGCCCCGGAGTCTCCCCCGGCCGCGTCCCCCACCGCGCCCTCCACGGCCTTCACCGCGGCCTCCACCGCGCCCTCCGCCGCGCCCTCCGCCGCGCCCGAGCCTGCGGGCGCCCCCACCGCGGCGGACCTCCCCCCCTCACCCGGCACCTCCGCCGCGCCTTCCGCCGCGCCGCCCGGCGCTCTGGAGCCCAGCGCTGCCGCCTCCGCTGCCGCGCCTGCGGGTTCTTCTGCATCGCCCGCATCACCCGCATCGCCCGCGCCTTCCGCCGCCCCCGCCGACCTCGACGCCTGCATGGTGCCGCTCTTCCCCGCGGCCACCTTCAGCGCCGCGCGCCCCCCGGAGTTCGGCTTCGTCTGCGAGGAGACCGACCCCCGCCGCGGCGCCGCGCAGCTCAAGAAGCTGGTCGTCCTCGGCGCCCAGGGCAGCGCCGTGTCGGACGGCATGCGCGAGTGGGCGTTGCTCGGCTGGTACGAGCTCGCCTCCTTCGCCGTCATGCGCGCCCGCTGCTGCGCGGGGCCTCCGGCGACGAAGCTCCCCGCGCCCCCGGCGCCCTGTCCTCCCCTCGACGCCACGCTCGACGCGCTCGGCGCTGCCGCAGCGGCAGCCGCTGCCGGGAGTGGCCCCGACGACCCCGCGCTCGCCAGCGCCGAGAAGGACTTCGCCGCCGACGTGCAGTGCATCGCCCGGTCCGGCGCCGCGTCCCTGTTCGGCTACGCCGATGCGCCGAAGGGTGGACAGGACACCGCGTTCAAGAAGATCCTCGCGCGGGTAGCTGGAAAGCGCTAGCGTCCGCGCGCCATGCCGACCGACGCGAGCGATCTGCTGCTCGAAATCGGCGTCGAGGAGCTGCCTGCCTCCTTTGTCGACGCCGCCCTCCGCGCCCTCCCCGACCTCGCCACGAAGCGCCTCGCCGATCTCCGGCTCACGCACGGCGCCGTGCGCGCTCTCGGTACCCCGCGCCGCCTCACGCTGATCGTCGACGGGCTCTCCGTCCGCCAGCCTGACCTCGAAGAGGAGGTCACGGGTCCCCCCGTCAAGGCAGCCTACAAGGACGGCGCCCCCACCCGCGCGGCCGAGGCCTTCGCCCAGAAGCTCGGCGTCCCCGTCGACGCGCTCCGCAGGGTCGAGGGGCCCAAGGGCGGCGAGTACGTTGCTGGCACCCGCCGCGAGACGGGCAGGGCCGCGAAGGAGCTTCTGCCGGAGATGCTCGCGGGCCTCATCACCGCCATCCCCTTCCGCAAGTCGATGCGCTGGGGAACGGGCGACATTGCCTTCGGCCGCCCCATCCAGTGGCTCCTCGCGCTCCACGGCGACGAGGTCATCCCCGTCTCCCTCGCCGGCCTCACCGCGGGCCGCCTGACGCGCGGCCACCGCTTCCTCGCTCCGGGCGAGTTCCCCATCGCCTCACCTGCGGCCTACGTCCCGGCCCTCCGCGCGGCCCACGTCCTCGTCGACGCCGAGGAGCGCGCCGCCGTCATGCGCGAGCGCCTCCTCGCCGCGGCCGCCGAGGCCGGCGGGGACCTCATCGAGGACGAGTTCCTCGTCGGCGAGAACCTCTCGCTCGTCGAGGAGCCGCACATCGTCGTCGGCGGCTTCAGCGACGCGTACCTCGACCTGCCCGAGCGGGTCATCCTGGAGGTCGCCCGCGGCCACCAGCGCTACTTCTGCGTCCGCCAGAAGGGCGGGGGCGCGCTCCTGCCCCGCTACCTCACGGTGGTGAACACCGCCGAGGCCCCCGAGAACATCCGCCGCGGCGGCGACCGGGCGATGCGCTCCCGCCTCGCCGACGCCCGCTTCTTCTACACCGAGGACCTCAAGATCCCGCTCGCCGAGCGCCGCAACAAGCTCGCCGGCATCGTCTTCCAGAAGCGCCTCGGCTCGGTGCTCGCCAAGGCCGAGCGCATCGAGCTCCTCGTCAAGGAGCTCGCCCGGCTCGCCGAGTTCCCCGACCCCGTCCGCGCCACCGCCGCCGCTGGCGCGCACCTCGCCAAGTGCGACCTCGTCTCCCTCATGGTCGGCGAGTTCCCCGAGCTGCAGGGCGAGATGGGCCGCGCCTACGCCCTGGCGCAGGGCGTGGATCCGGCCGTCGCCGACGTCATCCGCGACCACTACCAGCCCCGCGGCGCCGCCGACCCCACCCCGGCCGCGCCCGAGGCTGCGCTGGTCTCCATCGCCGACCGCCTCGACACCCTCAGCGGCTGCTTCGCCCTCGGCATCACCCCGACGGGCGCCGCCGACCCCTACGGCCTCCGCCGCGCCTGCATCGGCGTGCTCCGCACCCTGCTCGACCAGGGCCTCGATGTGCGCCTCTCCGACGCTTTCCGCGCCTCCTACCACACCTACGACGGCATCCAGCTCGACCTGCACCGCGACGAGCTGGTCACCCGCCTCGGCGACTTCTTCGCCGAGCGCCTCCGCGGCCTGCTCGGAGACCGCCTCCCCGCCGACGCCGTGAGCGCCTGCCTCGCCGTCGCCGCCGACAGGCCCCTCGACGTGCGCGTCCGCGCCGCCGCCATCGCCGCGCTCGACGCCGAGACCCGCGCCCGCGTCGGCGAGGTCTTCAAGCGCGCCACGAACATCGCCGACAAGGCGCCGAGCGGCGACCCCGTCCGCCCCGCCGGCGAGGGCATCCACCCCACCGAGATCACCGTGCACGACGGCTACCTCGCCCTGCGCGACCGCCTCACCGAGGCCCAGCGCGCCGGCGCCTATGCCGACGCCTTCGCCGCCATCGCCGAGTTCGCGCCGAAGCTCCACCAGTACTTCGTCGACGTGTACGTCAACACCGACGACATCCCGCTCCGCGAGAACCGCCTCCGCCTGATGCGCGCCATCGCCGAGACCTGCTCCAGCCTCGCCCGCCTCGACCTCCTCGGCGACACCGCGAAGCCCTCCTGAAGCCTGCCTGAAGCGCCGACCGGCCACGGGGCCCATGCATCGCGAGTGCCGGGGCCTGAGAGGTAGTGGCTCCTCCCACCTATCTCCGGTGGTCTTCCACGTTTCCGCCGGGGTGCCCTTGAACGCTTCAGGGCCGTGCTTACGAAGCAAGCTGGTTCATCCGAACCCGAGGGGTGCTCTCACGACATGCGTCGCGGGGTGGCCCCCCTTTGTCAACGACCCAGGATCACCAGGGTACCGAGGAGAAGACCATCATGGGACGGACCATCCGTAAGAATGCTTCGAGTCAGGCCATCGTCGCGGATGCGCGCGTGGCGCGTGCCAATGCCGTAGCGCGGGGAGGTGTGTGGCAAGCGCTCGCCGACCAGACCCTCGTGTCGGTGCTCACCCACCACGCCGACGTCGAGACCGAGCTGGAGACCGCGCGCGAGACGGCGCAGCCCCTGATCGCGGCGCGCGACGTCGCGGCGGAGCGCGCGAGCACCACGGTCGGCCGCGTCGCCGACGAGATCTGGAACGCCGTCGGTCGTCCCGGCAACGACCCGGCGCTCTCGCTGCTCTTCCCGGGTGGCATTGGCTATTACGTCGAGGGGGACGTCGCCACCCAGCCGAACCGCATGCTCATGCTGGCCAAGCTGCTCACCGCCGGCATCCATCCCCAGCTCCCCGCGGCGCGCGCCGCGACCGCGGCCGACGAGGTGCGGGCTTCCGCGCTGGAGCTGGCCGGGACCGTGGAGTCTGCGAACGCCGCCCAGCTCCAGGTCGAGCAGCTCGACCGCGTGCGCCTGGCGATCGCGCGCAATGCTGGCATCGAGCTTTCCAATCTGAAGCGCCGCTACAAGGCCGAGGGATTCAGCGAGAGCGACATCCACGGGGTCATCCCGAACCGCCCCCGCAAGCGTCCCATCGCGAAGCCCGCGCCTGTGCCTCAGGCGCCGGAGCCTCCCAAGGTGCCGTGATCGCGACCGACACCTGACCGCTCTCCCACCTCCGCGCGCCAGCCTCCACCTCCGCACGCCAGCACCCGCAGCCCGCGCGCTCCGGGTGCTCCCACCCTTGCCTGACCGCCATCCCCGCGAGGTTGAGCCCTCCGTGGCGTGCCCCGCCTCGTTGCGCGCTGCTGCGCCCCCTACCCACTTCCGCCCCACCGTCCTGCGCCCCTCGTTTTCTGCGGCCGTGGGTCAGGCAAATCGCTCGGGGAGTGCGGTTCGGGCGACTGACCCGAGGCACAGGGGCCCGAGGCGCGCGGCTCAGGTGACTGACCCGAGGCACAGGGGCCCGAGGCGCGCGGCTCAGGCGACTGACCCGAGGCACAGGGGCCCGAGGCGCGCGGCTCAAGCGACTGACCCGAGGCACAGGGGCCCGAGGCGCGCGGCTCAAGCGACTGACCCGAGGCACAGTGGCCCGAGGCGCGCGGCTCAGGCGACTGACCCGAGGCACAGGGGCCCGAGGCGTGCGGCTCGGGCGGCTGACCCGAGGCACAGTGGCCCGAGGCGCGCGGCTCAGGTGACTGACCCGAGGCACAGTGGCCCGGCGACGCCTTCGGAGCGGATGGCCCCTCCCCTGTGGGACCGCCCACCTCCGTCAGCCACCGTCATCTCCGGGGTGTGGCCACTTCGGCTCTTCAGTGCTGGCCGGCGCCTGCGGGGGTGCTGATGGTGCGGTGGGCGTGGGGGAGGAAGAAGGAGAAGGTCGCGCCGGCGCCGGGGATGCTCTCCACCCAGATCCGGCCGCTGTGCGCTTCCACGATCGCCTTGGCGATGTACAGGCCGAGGCCGGTGCCGCCGCCGGTGGCGCGGCTCTGGCGCTCGTAGCGGTCGAAGAGCTTCGTCACCTGATCGGCGGCGATGCCGGGGCCGGTGTCGACCACCGAGAAGACCACGCCGCCGTCGCGCCCCTCGGCCGCCAGGCGGATGCGCCCGCGCTCCGGCGTGAACTTCACGGCGTTGGTGAGCAGGTTGACGATGGCCTGCAGCACCCGGTCGCGGTCGCACTCGGCGACGAGGGGGTCGGCGTCGCGCTGCAGCTCGATCGACTTGGCCCTGGCGAGGGGCGCCACCGCCTCGAAGGCGTCGGCGATCAGCGCGGCCACGGGCTGCGCGCCGAGGTCCACCCGGAACGCGCCGGCCTCGATGCTCGCGGCGTCGAGCAGGTCGCGGATCAGACCATTCATCCGCTCGGCGGCGCGGAGGATGCGCTCGGCGTGCTTGCGGATCATCTCGCCCTGGGGGCCCGGGGGGGCCTGGGTCTGGATGATCTGGCCGCCCATGGCCACGAGGTGCAGCGGGTTCCGGAGGTCGTGCGAGACGACGGCGATGATGTCCTCGCGGGCGCGGGCGCTCCGGCGCTCCTGCTCCGTGGCCAGCTCGGCGCGCTCGCGGGCCTCGCGCTCTGCCTGGAAGAGGCGCGCGCGCTCCAGCGCCTGGGCGCCGTGCTGCGCGAGCGTCGAGAGGAAGACCCGCTCGGGCTCGGAGAACGTGCGGGGTGTGGGGAACACGAGACCGAGCGCGCCCACCGCGTGCCCCTCGACCATGAGCGGGAGCGCGCCGAGCGCCTCGACCCCGCCTTCACGCGCGCTGTCCCGCGCGTCGTCGAGGCTGACGTCCCGCGCGCTGTTGCTCGCGCTGTTGCTCGCGCTGTTGCTCGCGCTGTTGCTCGCGCTGTTGCTCGCGCTGTTGCTCGCGCTGCTGCCCGCGAGGGTGTGCGCGAGGTGCGGGTAGGCGGCGGCGTAGGCCTCGGCGGACTCGATCCAGATCGCCTCGCCGGTCCAGGCGCAGATGGTGAGCGGGAGAGCCGGGGGCGACGACTTGCGCACCGAGGGATCCGCCGGGGTGGAGGGGGTGAGCCAGCCGCGTCGGGGGCCCTCTTCGAGGATCACCTCGAATGTCGTGCTGCTGCTGGCGGTGCTGGCGGTGAGCGCCACGGCGCCGCTGTCGGCGCCCGTCGCGAGCATTGCGTGGGTGAGCAGCACCCGCGCCACGTCGGTGGTGGTCGCGGCGCTGGCGAGGGCGGCGGTGAGCGCGTGGAGCCGGTCCATGCGATCGAGCGTGGCGCGCATCCGGAGCAGGCAGCGCACGGTGGCGGTGAGCACCCCGGGGTCCACGGGCAGGAGCAGGTAGGCGTCGGCGCCCTCGTTGAGGCCGCGGATCTGATCGAGGGGGGTGACGTGCGCGGCGGAGACCTCGAGCACCGGGGTGTGCGCGGTGGCGGGGTTCTCCTTGATCCGCCGACACACCTCCGGTCCGCGCATGTCCGGCAGCTCCACGTCGAGGATCACCACGTCGGGGCGCAGCGCCATGCCCTGCAGCGCCTCCAGTCCGTTGGCCGCCTCGTGGATGATCAGGCCATCGCGCTTCAAGATCGCGGCGAGCGCCCGGCGCGTGGAGGGGGAGTCGTCGACGATGAGGGCGCTGGCGGCGCGAGGCCTTGTCACGATGAACGAACCCTTCTCCGCTGCATCATGGGAACGTCGAGCGCGCGCTCCTGGCACCCCATGCACGGCCGACTCAGAGCCAACGTAGGATCTCTTCGGCCATGCTTTCAATGCCACAGCTTGTGGTCGAAGCCCCCGCTTCGACCACACATCGAGGCATCCCGTATACCACACAGGACGTTTCTGACTCCGTCAGAACAGTGCCGCCTGCAGCGTGAATTCCGCTTGCTCCATCCGCTCCATCGTTGCCCATGCCGGTGAGCACCACGCCGAGTGTCTTCGCGCCGGCAGCCTCGACGGCAGAGCGGAAGAGCACGTCCACGGACGGACGGTGGGTCGAGATCGGCAGGGCATCGAGGCGCGCCTGGAAGCCCTCGGTCGTGCGATCGATGTAGAGGTGCACGCCGGCGCGCGCGAGCACGACCAGACCAGGCCGGAGCGCGAGCCCGTTCGAGGCCTCGACCACGTCGAGGCGGCTGCGGTCGTTGAGGCGGCGCGCGAGGTCGGCGGTGTAGCCCACCGGGATGTGCAGGGCGATGGCGACGGGCACCGGCAGGTCGCCCGGCAGCTCGGCGAGCAGGCGAGAGAGCGCCTGCGGGCCGCCCGTGGAGGTGCCGATGACCACGAGCTGCATCCCGCGCACGGCGACCGGCGCGTGCATAAGCGGCGCCGAGGTGCGCGAGGGCGCGGTGAGCGGCTCGGGCGCGCGGGCCTGGCCTGCGGCGCGCACCTTGGCGACCAGTTCGGCGCCGAGCTCGTAGAGCTGGTCGGTCGCGAGCGCGGTGGGCTTCTGCACCACGTCGACCGCGCCGGCTTCGAGGGCGGCGAGGCCGAGGATGCTCTGCGCCTCGTGGGTGCTCACCACCACCACCCGCGGCCGCCGCTCGTCGGGGAGGTTGGCGAGCACGCCGAAGCCGTCGAGGTTCGGCATGACGAGGTCGAGGGTGATCACGTCGGGGTGGAGGGCGGCGACCTGCTCGAGCGCCTCTAGGCCGTCGCGCGCGACGCCCACCACCTCGATGTCGGCGCTCGCGCCGAGCACCTCGCGCAGCACCTTGCGCACGAAGGCCGAGTCGTCGACGACGAGGACGCGCAGCCGCGCGGCGCTCGCGAGCCCCTCCCGCAAGGCGCGCGGCGTGCGCGGCGTGCGCGGCGTGCCCGGATCGCTCGGCGTGCCCGGAGCGCGCGGCGTGCCCGGAGCGCGCGGCGTGCCCGGATCGCTCGGCGTGTCCGTCGGTTTCTTCGTGGTCATGACCCCACCTCTTTCCTGTAGAAGAACACCCCGCCGCGCTCCTCGCAGGTGAGCATCGTCCCGAGCCGCAGGAGCGACTCGGACGCGCCGACGAGCAAGAAGCCTCCGGGTACCAGCGCGTCGTGCAGCGACGTGACCACGCTCCGGGTGGTCGCGTCGCTGAAGTAGATGAGCACGTTGCGGCAGATGACCGCGTCGAAGGCGCCGAGTGCCTTCACCTCGGCGGGCTCGGCGAGGTTGACGCGGCGGAAGGTGATGGTGTCCACGAGCTCCGGGCGCGCGTGCGTCGCGCCGCTGGTATCGGTGCGCAGCCAGTGACGGTAGGTCTCGGGGAAGGTCGAGCGCACCGCGCGGCGGGACAGGTCGCCGCGGCGGGCGCGGTCGAGCGCGGCGTTGCTGATGTCGCTGGCGACGAGGTCCACCCTGCCGGTGAGCCCGCGCCGGTCGAGGAGCATGGCGAGGGTGAGCGGCTCCTCGCCCGTGGCGCAGGCGGCGGACCAGACCCGCGGGCGCTCGCCGCGCGCCACGGCGGGCGCGAGGATCTGATCGCAGAGGACCTCGAGCTGGTCCACCTCCCGGAAGAGGTAGGTCTCGCCGACGACGAGGGTGTCGATGAGGGCGTCGAGCTCGACGCGGCCGCCGGGGTCGTAGCGGAGGAAGTAGTAGTAATCGAGCGCCGACTCGTGGCCCGAGAGCGCGAGGCGCCGGGAGAGCTTCTCCACGAACAGGTCGAGGATCTCCTCGCCGTAGTGGATGCCGGTGTGCTCCTCGACGAAGCGGCAGAGGAGGGTGGCGACGTGCGGCGACAGCCGCAGGGCGGACATGTCAGCGGCGCTGGGTGCGCTCAGCGAGCCGGCGCACGTCGGGATCGGGGTCTCCGGTCAGCCGGGTGATGGCCTGGTCTACCTCGGGGGCCTGGAACTCGGGCAGGGCCGAAAGGGCGATGAGGCGGGTCGTGGGGTCCTCGGAACGGCTCGCTTCGAGCAGGGTGGGAAGGGCTTCGGGGCGCCGCGTCGCGCCGAGGCCCAGCACCGCGGCGCGCTGCAGCTCGGGGTCCTCGGCGCGCGAGGCGGCGAGCAGCGCGTCGCGCGCCCGCGGGGTGTCGAGCTTGGAGAGGGCCTCGACGGCGGCGAGGCGCACCTGACCCGCCTCGTCGTGGACGAGGGTCGCCAGGATCTCCGCCGCGCCCTGCTCCTGCAGGCGCCCGAGGGACTGGCAGGCGTAGTAGCGGACCCAGGGGTCGGCGTCGGCGACGCCGCGCCCGAGGGCCTCGACCGTGCTCGGCTCGCGCTGGATCCGGCCGAGGGCGCGCATCGCCGCGGCGCGGGTGCGTGAGGCGGCGTGGCGGGTGAGGGTGAGCAGCTCCGCGACGGCGCGCGGGTCGTGGCTCTGCGGCAGGCCCTGCACCGCGGCCTCGCGGATGCGGTCGTCGGGGTCGGAGGTGGCGTCGAGGAGGATGTCGAGGCCGGCGGTGCTGCCGAGGTGGCCGAGGACCTGCAGGGCGGCGCGGCGCACCATCCACGAGGGGGAGCGCGCGGCGGTGAGGGCGAGGGCCTCGGCCTCGGGGCCGCCGAGGGCCTGGATCGCGCCGGTCGCGGCGTGGATCACGTAGGGGTCCTCGTCGTCGAGGCGCCCGAAGAGCGCGGGCACGGCGGAGGGATCGCCGACGCGGCCGAGGGCGTCGCAGGCGAGGGCGCGGACGCGCGTCTCGGGGTCGTCGAGGGCGGAGAGCACCTCGGCGACGAGCACGGCGCCGGGGCCGATGAGCGGCAGGATGCGCGCGCGCCGGGCAGAGCCGCTGTCGCGCAGCTCGGCGCCGAGCAGGGGCTCGGCCTCGGGGCCCATGTCGCGCAGGGCCTGAGCTGCGGCCTGCGCGGCGAGGGGCTCGGCGTCGAGCAGCTCGACGAGCACCGCGATCGCCGGCTCGCCGCCGATCCAGGCGAGCACCCGGCAGAGGGCGGCCTGCCCGGCCGCGTCGGCGCCGGTGAGGCACTGCGCCAGGCGGCGGGCGATGGAGGGGCGGCTCCGCAGGGGGGTGAGGCTCGAGGGCACCACCTCGGCGAGCGCGCGCCCCCACTCGGGGTCGCTGCCCTGAGCCCCGGGCTCCTCGGCCGCGAGGGCGCGGTCATGCAGCTCGACGAGGGCCGAGGCCGCCACGCGCAGCAGGGTGTCGCCGGAGCGGCTGAGGAGGTTGACGAGGGGCGGGAGCGCCGCCGGATCGCCGGTGCGGCCGAGCGCGCGGGCGGCTTCCTGGCGGTAGAGGGGCTCGTCGAGCAGGGCGACGAGCGCGCCGACCGCGCGGGGATCGCCGGTGCGGCCGAGGACGTCCATGGCCGGGAAGACCCGGAAGAAGTTGCCGGTGTTCATGGCGGCGATGAGCGGCTCGACCGAGACCGGGCCGCCGATGCGGCCGAGCGCCTCGATGGCGGCGATGGCGACGTTGTCGTCGGAATCGAGCACGCGCGCGGCGAGGGACGCGAGGGCGCGCTCGCTGCGGCGCCGGCCGAGCACCTGGGCGGCGTCGCAGGCGAGCGCGGGCTGCTCGGTGCGGGCGAGGAGGTCGATGAGAGGGGTGTCGGCGTCGCCCGTGGAGGCGGCGAGGGCGTCGACGCAGGCGGCGATCTTGGCCTCGCTCGCGCGGTTCTCGCAGAGTTCCTTGAAGAGGGTGGGGATCGCGACGTCGCCGAGGCGGGCCAGGGCTGCGACGACGTTGCGCCGCACGCTCCAGCTCGGATCGTCGAGCGTGCGCAGAAGCTCCGGCACGCCCTCGGCGCCGGTGCCCTCCAGGCGCTGCACCTCGGCGACGCGGTCACGTTCGGCGGTCGACAGGGACGTGTCGGGGCGGGTCGCGCTCACGGTTCCTCCTCACGCCCCTCACGCGAATCCCCGGGCGCCGCGTGCGCCGTGTCGACCGCGGGCTGCGTCGGATCGCGAGCGTCGCGAGCGTCGCGAGTGTCGCGTACTTCTCGAGTGTCGCGCAGGGCGTAGGGGGGCCGGCCGTCGAGCGTCTCCTCCAGGGCGCGAGACGCGCGGCCCGGGGGGGGCTGGCCGCCAGGCGAGGGGCTGAGGAGCGGCTCCGGGGAGCCGACCGGACCTCCGGCCGCGGCGACGAGGTCGGCGAGGGACGCCGTCTGCGCGGCGACGGCGTCGCCGATCTCCGCTGACTGCCGGGCCAGGCTGCGGACGTCGGCGGCGCTGTCGGCCGCGCGACGCGCCTGCTTGCCGAGGGACGCCGCGCCCTCGCGGGCGCTGGCCTTCATGGCCTCCAGGGCGCGGGCCAGCTCCTCGCTCGTGGTGAGCTGCTCGCGCATCGTGCCGGTGACGGCTCCGAGGCCGCTCACCTGCCGCGTGGTGGCCTGCGCTGCCTGGCGCATCGCGTCGGTCTGCTCGTCCACGGCCCGCGCGGTCTGGCGGGCGATGAGGCGCACCTCGTCGCCGCTCTTCGCGAGGTCGACGGCGGCTTTCTCCTGCTCGCTGCTGGCCTTGGTGAGCGAGGTGGCGAGCTTGGCGAGCTGCCGCGCGGCGGCCTCCACCTGGCGGGTGCTGCGCGACTGCTCGGCGACGGCGCGCGCGGTGCCCTGGGCCTGCTGGCGGGCGTCGCTCATGGCGCGGGCGACCTCGGTGGCGCCCTTGGCCTGCTCGTTCAGGCCGGTGACGGTGCGCGCGGTGGCGCTGGCGACCTCCTGGGCTGCGTTGTTCGACGCGGCGACGGCGCGGCTCTGCTCGGTCATCATCGCCGTGGTCCGCTGGGCGAGATCGCGCATCTGCGCGGCGGTCCTGGTGAGCTGGGCGGCGGCGGTGGCCTGCTCCTGAGAGCCGCGCGCGACCTGCTCGGCGCTCTGGGTGAGCTGGGTGTTGCCGCGCGCCGTATCGCGCAGGGCCCGCGCCTGGTCGGACGTCGCCTGCACGGTCTGCTTCGCCATCTGACGCATCTCGGTGGCGCTCCTGGCGAGCGCCTTGACGGACTGCGCCTGCTCGCCCGCGGCCTTGGCGATGACCCGCCCCTCGGCGCTGAGCTTGGCGGTGCTCTCGGCGAGGGTGCGGCTCGCCTGCGCCTGCTCCGCGCTCGCCTGGGAGACCTCGCGCACCGCGCCCACCACGTCGTTGATGCCCCGGAGGATGCCGTCGAGCGCGCGCTCGGCTTCGCCCGCGAGCTCGGCGCCCTGGTCGGCGGCGCGCACGCCCTCGCCCGTGGCCACGCTCGCCTCGCGCGCCGTGCTCTGCAGGCCGCGCACGATCTTGGCGACGTCGGCGCTCGCGGCGGCGGCGCGGTCGGCGAGGACCCGGATCTCCTCGGCCACCACCGCGAAGCCGCGGCCATGCTCGCCGGCGCGCGCGGCCTCGATGCTCGCGTTCAGCGAGAGCAGGTTGGTGCGGTCGGCGATGAGGTTGATGGTCTGGACGATGTCGCCGATCTCCTCGGCGCGGCGGCCCATCTCCTTCATGACCCCCGCGGCGTCGAGGATGGACTGGCGCACCTTGCCGAAGCCGCCGATGGAGCGGGACACGGTGGCGCCGCCCTCGCGCGCGCCCTGGCCCACCCGATCGGCGGCCTCGCGGGCGCCGCCCGCGAGTTCGGCGATGCGCTGCACGCTCCCGTCGAGCTGGGCCGAGGCCGAGGCGCTGTTCGCGGCGAGCGTGTGGATCTGCTCGACGCTGCCGGCGACCACCTGCGCGGAGCGCGCCAGCTCCTCGATCGCCGAGGCGTTGGCGTCGATGACGGCGGCGTTCTTCTCGGCCGTCGCCGCGACCTCCTCGACGGAGGCGGCCAGCTCGTCGACGGTGACCGCGTTCGACGAGGCGATCCCCTCCAGGGCGCGCGCGTGCTCGGCGACGGCGCCGATGGAGCGCGCGAGCTGCTCGACGGTGCTCGCGGTCTCCTCCACCGCGGTCAGCATGCCCGCGGAGCTCTTCGCGGCGTCCGCCATCCCCGCGTTCATGCCGGAGAGGAAGGTGGACATCCGGGTGATCTGCTCGGAGACGGCGCCCGCGTCGGTGGAGAGGCGGGTCACGCCGCGGGCCATCTGCTCGATGGTGGTGGCGGTCTCCTCGATGGCCGCGGAGCTCGACTGCCCCTGGCGGGTCATGGAGTCGAGGGAGGCGGCGGTCTGGGTCACCGAGGCGAGCAGCTCCTCGCTCGCGGCGGCGAGGTCCTCGGCGTCGGCGGCGACGCCCTTGATGGAGCGCGCCAACTGTTCGAGGGTGGTGGCGTTCGCGTCGGCAAGCGAGGCGAGCGCGGCGGTGTCCTTCTTGACGCCGCCGATGGAGCCCGAGACCTCCTGGAGCGAGGCGGCGGTGCTGGAGAGCGACTGCTCGACCTCGCGGCCGACGTCGGCGATCACCTGCTGCGCGCGGGCGAGGTCCTGGGCGCGCTTGACGGTGTGGTCGAGGGTCTCGTTCAGCCCGTCGAGGGTGGTCCTCGCCGTGCCCGTGGTCGTGGCCTGCTCGTCGAGGGCCACCTCGACGCGGCCCGTGGCCTCGGCGACGGACCGGGCCGAAGCCGCCGTCTTGCGCAGGGTGGCGAGCGCGCGCGCGGCGCGCTCCTGGGCGGCCGCGAGGCCAGCCGTGAGTCCCCCATTCCCAAGCACGTTCATGGCAGCGGTACCCCTCCGATCACGTTCCGGGTGTCGATGAGCATGAGCAGTCGGCCCGCGGTGCGGGCGACGGCGCGGACGAAGCCATCCGAGCGCTCGGCGACGAGGCGCGGCGGCGGCGCGACCTCGGTGGCCGGCAGGGTGACCACCTCGCGCGCGCTGTCGACGAGCAGCCCCACCACCCGGCCGTCGACGGTGACCAGGATGATGCGGGTGTCGAGGGTGCGCGGGGCGGGCGGGAGCTGGAAGCGGACGCGGAGGTCCACGACGGGCACGACCCGGCCGCGGCTCTGGACGATGCCCGTCACGTAGGGCGGCGCGCCCGGGACGTGGGTCGCTCCCTCGAAGGACTCGAGCTGGAGCACCTCGTCCGCGGGCAAGGCGTAGTCACCGTCGCCCACCTTGAACACCACATGCAACGCGTTCATCCACCCTCCGGGCGCAGCGCGGTGCGCTGCCCGCTCACGGCGCCCACGAGGGCGATGAGGTCGAGCACCAGGGTCGGCTTGCCGTCGCCGAGGTCGGTGGCGCCAGAGACGCCGACGACCTGCACGAGCGGGTCGGTCAGGGGCCGGATCACCGCCTCGCGGTGGCCGAGGAGGCGGTCGACGAGGAGCGCCGTGGCCTCGCCGCCGCGGCGCACGATGAGCGCCTTGCGCGACGCAGGCGGCGCAGGTGGCTCGGGCGACGCAGGCGGCTCGGGCGACGCGGGCGGCTCGGTTGGCCCCTGCGCGGCAGGGGGCGCCGCTGACGCGGGCAGCGCCGGCAGCGC
>NZ_ASRX01000038.1 GCF_000601485.1 Chondromyces apiculatus DSM 436 | reverse complement strand
GGGGATGGAGAGGGTTTGCATGGTGCGGTGGGTGGCGGGTTGGCTGGTCGTGGCGGCGATGGCTGGTGCGGGGGAGGCGGGGGCGCAGGTCGTGGAGCAGCCGGGAGGGGCGGCTGGTCAGGGGGACGCTGCGGGGGCTGCGGGGGCTGCGGGGGTTCCCGGAGCGCCAGGCGGGGCCTCGATGCCGGGTGCGGGGATGCCTGCGAGCCAGGTGCCGACTCAGGGGGGCAATGCGCCGCAGGGGCCTGTGCTGGGTGGGCCTCAGGCGATGGGCCAGAGCAGCACGGGCATTGCGGGGCAGAATGCGCAGGCACTGCCGTGGGCGCAGCCAGGGCCGGGGGGGCAGCCAATGCCGGGAGGGCAACCAGGGGTGGGGGGGCAGCCAATGCTGGGGGCGCAGGCGATGCCTCAGGTTCAGGTGGCGCCGGAGCCCTCCGACCATGACCGGGTCGTTCGCAAGCTGGCGGTGGGGTATCTCGGGCTGCAGACGATCCGGCTGACCGCACTGGGTGGGATCGGGCTGGGGTCTGGCAGCAATCAGTCGACCTTCGTTCCGCTGCTGAACATGACGACGTTCGAGCCGGCTTATGCGCCGGTCATCGGCATTCGGTACTGGTTTGGCCGCCTGGTGGGGCTCGATGCTGGGGTCGGGTTCTACTTCCAGTCGGAGGAAACGCAGGGCAGAACTGGCGATTTCGAATCAGTCAAGCTGGAGAGCAACCTCGCTGGCGGTGGTCTCCACCTCGGGTTGCCGCTGGCATTGGCCCATGGTGCCCATTACAAGTTCCTCATCATTCCCGAGACCAATGCGGCGTTCGTCTCCGGCACGGCTGTCGCCACCGCGACCCTCAATGGCGATGAGCAGACTTCGGAGATCACGCGGGAAGGGTTCCTCTTCGAGCTGGGGGCGCGGATCGGCAGCGAGCTGCACTTCGGGTTCATCGGGGTGCCCGAGCTCTCGCTGCAGGCGGGGGTCGGGGTCTACGGCACGTACACGAACGCGAGCCGCAGCGTCGATGGTTCAGTCACCGACAGCAGCGGCTCTCTGAACTTCCGGACCACCCTCCAGGCCTCACCCTGGGCGATCATGACCGGGAGCCTCACCGCGCTGTACTACCTGCCGTGACCCTCCGGCGGCGCGCCGTGGCCCCTGCTCTCCACGAGCAAGGGCCCGAGGAGCGTCAGCTCTTCGCGGCGGCGAGCACGGTGGCGGCGTGCTCCTTGGGGTCCACCTCGAGCCAGATGGACTTGATCTTCCCATCCTTGCCGATCAGGAACGACTGACGCGAGGCGAAGGAGCCGCGCATGGGCACGTGGAAGGCGCGGGCGACGGCGCCGTCCTCGTCGATGACCAGCGGGAAGGGCAGCTTGTACTTGTCGATGAAGGCCTCGTGGCTCTGGGCGCCCTGGGTGGAGACGCCGTAGACGTCGAGGCCCGCGGCCTGGAGGTCGGCCCAGCCGTCACGCAGGCCCTCTGCCTGGACGGTGCAGCCGGGGGTGTCGTCCTTGGGGTAGAAGTAGATGAGCACCTGCTTGCCGGCGAGGCTCGAAAGCTTCACTTCCTTGCCATCGTGGAGCTTGAGGGTCGCGTCGGGCGCAGCGTCCCCCGGCTTCAGGGGCACGAGGGCAGCGTGAGGATCTGCCGCGGTGGTCTTCGCCTCCGGCGCCGGCTTGGAGGAGCTTGGCTCGTTGCAGGCCACCGACGAGGTGGCGAGGGCGGCCAGGGTGACGAGGGTAGCGAGGTGGGCACGAGGACTCATGGCCCCATGCTTGACCGGAGGGCGGCGCGCGACAAGGGGCGCCTCACCCGCAGCCTGCACCGTCACGCATGCGCGCTGGCTTCGTAGCCCCGGATGCGCTGCACGATCCAGTCACGGTGCCGGCGCTCGTCGGCCAGGTTCCGCTGGAAGACGGCGCGTATGCGGGCCGGGATGTCGTTGCGCTTGAGGGCGCGCTCGTAGGCGGTGTTGGTGTCGTCCTCGTTGGTCTTCATGGCCGTGAGCACGGCGCGATCGCCGAGGAGTCCGCCGAGCACCACCTTGCCCTTGGTCAGGATCCGCTTGATGTCGCCTCCGTCCGGGGGCGTGCCGCCCAGATCGTGCATGAAGAGGCTCAGGTCGTTCACGTGACGCCGGTGGTCCGCGAGGAACGTCGAGAGCTGCGCCCTGTCGCGCATGTCGTCCATGCGCTCGATCGCCGCTTCGTAGGCCTCGATGGCGTCGTAGTCGAGCTCGATGAGATCCTTGAGGAGCCCCAGGAGCGTCGCTTCACTGCCAATCATCGTCGCCATGGTGTGTCTCCTTTTCTGGAGTGCCCTCGGCCGCCGCCGTCCCCGCCCGAGAGCGGACACGATGGCATCGGACGACACCTTCAGAAGCTTGCAGTTCGCGTTGCGCGGAGGGTCCTACGCAAGGTGGATGCCTGCGGCGTCTCTGTGCAGCGCGAGCTGGGCGGTGTGCTCGGCGGTGCAGGGAAACCGGGGCGCCGCTCCAGGGTTGTCAGCCTCTCACGTCGCAGACGTGCGGTTCCGTGACGCCGTCGTGCGGCCTGGCTTGTCGGTGCCGTGAGCGCGCGTGTCGGGCGATCCGTGCTGCTGGAGCACGAAGGGCTGCGTCCGCGCCAGCTCGTCGGGGAAGCGCTGAAACCACGAGGAGAGCAGCAGTACCTCCTCGACCTCGTGCAGCGGCACCGGCGCGGCCGCTGGCTCGTGGGGCCCGTAGACCTCGCCCGCGAGGCGGTGAAGCGCCTCGTGCTCCGCCTCCGATCGGGGCACCGTCATCTCGGCGCGGACGCTGCCACGACGGACGAGGTAGATGCGATCGTCGCCGCCGTGCCCGGGCACCGTGTAGAGGAACGAGAGCGACTCCAGCGCGAACCTGAGCCGCTTGAGCTGCTCGCGCAGGATCTCGAGCTGCTTCACCCGGTCGCGCAGGGCGGCGGCGCGCTCGTACTCGGCGCGCGCGCTGTTCTCCAGCATCTCGGCGCGAAACTGGGCGATGGGCCCCTCGCTGTGTCCCTCCAGGAAGGCGCGGGCGAGGCCCACCCGCTCGGTGTATGCGCTGGCCGAGCACCCGCCCACGCAAGGACCGAGGCAGCGCTTGATCTCGAAGCGCAGGCAGCCCGGGGTGCGGCGGCCGAGGGGGAAGAGCTCCTGCTGATCGCTGAAGACGATGGGCACGTCCTCCGCGCAGTCGCGCAGGCCGAGCGCGTTCGAGAGGGCGCGCGCCGCGTCGTGGGTGCGGCTCCGGCTGGTGAAGGGTCCGTAGTAGAGGCTCTGCGGATCGCGCGCCGAGCCGCCCACGACGCGGAGCTTGGGGGCCGGGCCGTGGGTGAGCTGGAGGAAGGCGTAGCGGCGCAGGTCGCGCTTCATGACCACGTTGAACTTGGGCCTGAAGCGCTTGATCAGCCGCAGCTCCGCGAGCAGCGCCGCGAACTCGCTCGGGCAGTACTCCCAGGAGACCGCGGTCGACTCCTTGAGGATGCGGGCCCCCTTCTCCTTGGCGGCGGCCCGGAAGTACCCGAGGAGCCGCGTGCGCAGGCGCTTCGACTTGCCCACGTAGACGACGTGGCCGTCCTCGTTCGCCATCTGGTAGACGCCGGGCCGGTTCTCGGTCCCCTCGCGCACGAGCCCGTGGAGGCGGGTGATCCGCTCCTTGATCTCTGCGGGTTTCGGGCGGGGCCGGAGCAGGCTCGCGCGCGGCATCGGGCGGCATGTTCATGGACATGCGTACAGTCCGTCAAGGCACGGAGCCGGGACATCCCTGCCCCACGTCGACCGCCTTACCCTCTCGCGCGCTCCTCGTGCGCTCCTCGTGCGCTCAGCTTACGCTCGACCGGACCGATGGGTGCTGTACAAGCAGCAGCGTGGTCGCCTGGTCCAGTAGCACTGCTGGCATGCTGACGTGGGTCGCCGTGGCGCTGCTCGCCTCCTCGTGCGGTGGGTGGTTGTCCCCGGTCACCTACGCCGAGGTCTCGTGCTCATACCGCGACGCGAGCGCGACGGCCCTCGTCGGCCAGCCCCTCGACGTCGTCGTGACCTGGCCGCGCATGGCCGCGGTCGACGCGAAGGTCACGCCCGAGAACATCCAGGAGATCTTCCGCAGTCCCTTCATCATCGACGTGCAGTGCAAGGGCGTGCCGTGCGCCATCGCGCAGGAGGTCGAGGAGGGGAAGCGCAGCATCACGGTCACCCCCACCAGGCCCGGGCGCCTGGTGATCCACGTGGCGCTCGACGACCGGAAGCAGCCGGTGCGCTACCGGATCTACGGGCCGATCGACGTGCAAGCCGCGACGTCCACCTCCACAGACGCTCCTGCGCCCTGACAGGCCACGACGGCGACGCTCACCATTGGCGCCGGGGAATCTCCGGGACTGCTATAGGAACCCTCGAATCCTGAAAGGAGATCGCCCCGTGCTGCTATCACGCCTCGCCCCCGCCTGCCTCGGTCTCGCCGCGACCACCCTGAGTGCGGCCTGTGCATTGCCCATGGAAGACGACCTGGAGGAGGTCGGATCCACGCAAGGCGCAATCGTCGCCGTCACCAGCTTCGGGTCGAATCCCGGGAACCTCAAAATGTACAGGTACACCCCGGCCGGGGTGCCCACGGGAGCCCCGCTCGTGGTCACCCTGCACGGCTGCACCCAGGGCGCGCAGGACTACGTGAAGGCCGGCTGGGACAACCTCGCCGACACGTGGAAATTCCACGTGGTCTACGTGGAGCAGCAGAGCGCCAACCACGGGATGCGCTGCTTCAACTGGTACGAGACGAACGACACCAAGCGCGACGCGGGAGAGATGCTCTCGGTCCGGCAGATGGTCGATCACATGAAGTCGCAGTACGGCGTCGATCCGGCGCGGGTGTTCGTCACGGGGTTGTCCGCGGGCGGGGCCTCGACGAGCGCCCTCCTCGCCGTCTACCCGGACGTGTTCGCCGGCGGCGCCATCATGGCCGGCATCCCCTACCGCTGCGCAGCGTCCCTGAACGACTCGGGCTCCTGCATGAACCCCGGCGTGGACCGCACCCCGTCAGCCTGGGGCGATCTCGTCCGGGCCGCAGTCCCCGGCTACACGGGCGCACGGCCGCGCATCTCGGTCTGGCACGGCAGCTCCGACTACACGGTCAACGCCAAGAACATGCAGGAGATCGTCGATCAGTGGACCAACGTGCACGGCATCGACGCCACCGCCGACGCCACCTCGTCCGTGGGTACCGCCACCCGCTCGGAGTACCGCAACGCCGCAGGTCAGACCCTGGTGGAGTCGATCTCCATCCCCGGCATGGGCCACGGGACGGCCGTGGATCCTGGCTTCGCCCCCGCAGGCGGCTGCGGAACCGCGGGCTCCTTCGTGCTCGACGTGAACATCTGCTCGACCTACTACGCCGGAAAGTTCTTCGGCCTCGACAGCGGCTCCAGCAGCTCAAGCTCCAGCAGCTCAAGCTCAAGCTCCAGCAGCTCAAGCTCCAGCAGCTCAAGCTCCAGCAGCTCAAGCAGCGCAAGCTCCACCAGCGCAAGCTCCACCAGCGCAAGCTCCACCAGCGGTGCTGGAGGCTCGGGCGGCGCTGGCGGCGCTGGCGGCGCTGGCGGCGCTGGTGGCTCCGGCGGCTCCGGCGGCTCCGGCGGCAGCACTGGCGGGACCTGCCAGGAGTTCTACGAGGGCAATTACTACCATGTGGCCAACGGGCGCGCGGTCCGCTGCGGGACGGGCAACAGCTATGTCTGCGCCATCGGCTCGGGCGACAACCTCGGCCTGTACACGACGATGTCGACGTGGATCCGCCTCACCGCGCCGAACTACTACCAGGCAGGCCGCTGCCCCTGATCCTGCCCGGCCCGGGCACTGCGTGAAGCCAGAGAGACAGGCCGCCGCGCGCCGCAGGTCGCGTGCAGGTCGCGCGCAGGCCGCGGCGCTTGACGCGCCTCTGCGGCCGGAATCCTCTCGGCGCGATGCCGCCCCAGAATCCCCTCGTCGACGACCGTACGGTGGACTTCATCCTCTTCGACGTGCTCGACGTCGGAGCCCTGCTCGCGCTGCCCGCGTTCCAGGAGCACACCGTCGAGGGGGTGAAGATCTTCCTGGGGGCGACGCGCCGGCTGTCGCGGGAGGTGCTCTACCCTGCCTACAAGCCGATGGACGAGGCGCCGCCGCGGCTCGTGGACGGGCGGGTCGTGGTGCACCCCGTCATGAAGGAACTCTACCCCCGGCTGGTCGAGCTGGGGCTGCTCAATGCGACGCGGCCGGCGGAGGTGGGCGGGCAGCAGCTCCCGTTCACGGTGATGACGCTGGCCAGCGTGTACCCCATGGCGGCGAACCTGGGCGCCTACGGCTATCTCGGGCTCACCGCCGGAGCGGCGCGCCTCATCGAGTCGTTCGGGAGCGCGGCGCTGAAGGAGCGGTTCATGGCGCCCATGTACGAAGGGGCGTGGACCGGGACCATGGCGCTCACCGAGCCGCAGGCGGGCAGCAGTCTGAGCGACGTGCAGTGCCGCGCCACGCCCGCGGGCGACCATTACCTGATCCGGGGCTCGAAGATCTTCATCTCGGGCGGCGATCACGACGCCGTCGAGAACATCGTCCACCTCGCGCTGGCGCGCATCGACGGAGCGCCGCCAGGAATCAAGGGCGTGAGCCTGTTCGCCATTCCGCGGCTGCGCCCGGAGGGAGAGCGGCTGGTGCCGAACGATGTGCACGTGGCGGGCGTGATCCACAAGATCGGCTGGCGCGGTCTGCCGAGCCTCGCCCTCAACTACGGCGAGCAGGGCGATTGCCACGGCTATCTGGTGGGTGAGCCGCACCGGGGCATCCATTACATGTTCCAGATGATGAACGAGGCGCGGCTGATGGTGGGGATGAACGGGGTGGCCACAGCCTCGGTGGCCTACCAGGAGTCGCTGGAGTACGCGCGCAACCGGCCCCAGGGCAGGCCCCTGCGGAGCAAGGATCCCCGCGCGCCGCAGGTCCCCATCGTCGCCCACGAGGACGTGCGGCGGATGCTGCTGCGCCAGAAGGCCATCGTGGAGGGTGGCCTGCTGCTGCTCGGGGTCACGGCGCGCTACGCCGACCGCGCGGAGCACGCGGAGGGCGCGGAGGCGCGGCAGCGGGCAAGGTGGCTCCAGGACCTGCTCACGCCCATCGCGAAGACGTTCCCCGCCGAGCGTGGCTTCGAGGCCAACGCGCTGGCCGTGCAGGTGCTGGGCGGCTACGGCTATTCGAGCGAGTACCTGCCAGAGTCGTGGCTGCGCGACCAGAAGCTGAACAGCCTCCACGAGGGGACGACCGGCATCCAGGGGCTGGATCTGCTCGGGCGCAAGGTGCCCGCCGAGGGCGGCGCGGCAATGATGGCCTTCCTGGAGGAGGTCGGCGCGACCGTGGGCAGCGCGCTAGAGGCAGGGGTGCCCGCGTCGTGGTGCGCGCGCGTGGAGCAGGCCGCAGGAGAGCTGCGCGACGTGACGCTGCACCTCCTCGGGCTGGGGCAGCAGGGCGACGCCGAGGCGATGCTGCGGCACAGCGCCGACTACATGGAGATGATGGCCACGGTGGTGGTGGGATGGCTGTGGCTGTGGATGGCCGCGGCCGCCGAGAAGGGCCTGCGAGAGCGGCCCGAAGACGCGGCCCTGTTCGAGGGGAAGCGCTGCGCCGCGCAGTACTGGATCGAGGGAGAACTCGGGCGCGTCGCGCACTGGGCAGCACTCTGCCGATCCGGCGAAGACTCCTACGCGCGCATGCAAGACGCCTGGTTCTAAAGGTACTGCGTTCACAGGGAGGTCTCCTCTCCGGCCATAACGCCTTGCAGCATCGGGGGACAGCGAGCGCGGCGTTTCGTGCGGGCTCCCTGAGACGCCGCGCCTTGGGCTAACGTTCCGGCCCCTCATGGAGATGCCTGCTTCGACCAGCGAGCCCGGGCCAGCGCCCGCTCCTCCTGCGCTCCCTCCGCGCGCGCTCTCGCGGCAAGACGGCAAGACGCTCGCGCTGGCGGCGCTCGGGGGGGCGCTCGAGTTCTACGACTTCATCATCTTCGTGTTCTTCACGGCGACGATCGGTCAGCTCTTTTTCCCGCCGGACACGGCGGACTGGCTGCGGCAGCTCCAGGCCTTCGGGCTGTTCGCGGCGGGGTATCTGGCGCGCCCGCTGGGCGGCATCGTGATGGCGCACTTCGGCGACCGCACCGGCCGCAAGAAGATGTTCACGCTGAGCGTGTTCATGATGGCCGTGCCGACGCTGCTGATCGGGCTCCTGCCGACGTACGCGACGGCCGGCTACGCGGCGCCCCTGCTGCTCCTGCTCCTGCGCATCCTCCAGGGAGGCGCGGTGGGCGGCGAGGTGCCAGGGGCGTGGGTGTTCGTGGCGGAGCACGTGCCGGAGCGCCGGATCGGGTTCGCCTGCGGGACGCTGACCGCGGGGCTGACCTTCGGGATCCTGCTCGGGTCGCTGATGGCGACGGCGGTGAACAAGGCGTTCACCCCGGCGGAGGTCCTGGCGTTCGGGTGGCGGGTGCCCTTCCTGGTCGGCGGGGTGCTCGGGTTCTTCTCGGTCTTCCTGCGCCGCTGGCTCGCAGAGACGCCGGTCTTCGAAGAGATGCGGCAGCGGCGGGCACTGGTCGAGGGGTTGCCGCTCAAGGCCGCGCTGCGCGGGCACGGCGGCTCGGTGGTGGTGTGCATGCTGCTCACGTGCGTGCTGACGGCGGGCATCGTGGTGGTCATCCTGATGACGCCGACGCTCCTGCAGAAGCTGCACGGGATCACGCCAGCGCAGGCGCTCGCCGCGAACAGCCTGGCGACGCTGACGCTGACGCTCGGGTGCGTGACGTTCGGGGCCCTCTCGGACAGGTTCGGGGCGCCCTGGGTGCTCGGCCTGGGGCTCGCGGCGCAGCTCGTGATGACCTACCTGCTCTACCAGGGAGCGCGGGAGACGCCGGAGCATCTCGCGGCGCTCTACGCGGTGACGGGGTGGTTCGTGGGGACGACGGGCGCGATCCCGGGGCTGATGGTGCGCTCGTTCCCGCCGGCGGTGCGGTTCTCCGGGCTGTCGTTCTCGTACAACATGGCGTACGCGCTGTTCGGGGGGCTCACCCCGCTCGTGGTGACGCTGCTGCTGAAGACGACCCCGATGGCGCCCGCCCATTACGTGGCGGCGCTGTGCGCGCTGGGGGTGCTCGTGGCGATCTACCTGCCCTTCCGCCGCGGGGCGCCAGCGCGAGGATGAGGTGCCGCTGTTCCGCCGGTGACCCTGCGCCGGCGACGGGAGGAGGGAGCCCATGATCGCCGACATCGACATCACCGCGCCCGAGGTCCTTCGCAACCCTTACGCGCTGTTCGCGGAGCTGCGCCGCACCTCGGCGGTGGGCCGCCTGCAGCCCCAGGGCTTCATGGCCGTGGGGCGCTACCAGGACGTGGCGCGCGTGCTCCACGATGCGAAGGGATTCTCGAACCGGGGCTGGGCTGCGAGCCTGCCCAGAGGGGTGAAGTGGGACACGAGCATGCCTCCCTCCATCGTGCAGGTCGATCCGCCCCGCCACGGGAAGCTGCGGACCCTGGTGACGAAGGCGTTCACGCCGCGCACGGTGGCGCAGCTCGAACCGCGCATCCGCGACATCGCCCATGAGCTGGTGGACGGGCTGCGGGGGAAGAGCACCTTCGAGGCCACGGTGGAGGTCACCGTCCCCATGCCGATGATCGTCATCGCCGAGATGCTGGGCGTGGCGCCGGAGCGGCGGGCGGACTTCAAGCGCTGGTCGGACGACATGGTGGGGTCGCTGGCGCTCGTCCGCGTGGGCAACGCGGCGCAGCTCGAGCGATCGACGCAGGAGTTCTACGCCTACTTCAGCGAGGTGCTGGAGGAGCGGCGTCGAGAGCCGCGGGAGGACCTGATCTCCCAGCTCCTCGCCGCCGAGGTGGACGGCGAGAAGCTCACGGCGGGGGAGGTGCTGAGCTTCGCGAACACGCTGCTCATCGCCGGCAACGAGACGACGACGAGCCTCATCGGCAACGCGCTGGTCGCGCTGACGGACCACCCCGAGCAGCTCGCCGCAGCGCAGGCAGACCTGTCGCTCGTGCCCGCGGTGGTGGAGGAGGTGCTGCGCTACGAGAGCCCGGCGCAGTGCATCTTCCGGCAGACCATGACGGACGTGGAGATCGGGGACGAGCGGATCCCGGCGCGCTCGGTGGTGCTGCCGCTCCTGGCGTCGGCGAACCGTGACGAGAGCAGGTTCCCCGATCCGGACCGCTTCGACATCCACCGGGACACGAAGGGACACCTCGCCTTCGGGCTCGACATCCACTTCTGCATCGGGGCGCCGCTCGCGCGCCTGGAGGCCAAGGTGATGCTGGAGGTGCTGCTGGCGCGCCTCGGCGACATCCAGCGGGTCTCGCAGGAGGTCTCGTGGTCGCCGTCGTTCTTCATCCGGTCGCCGAGCACGTTGCCGCTCCGGGCCACGGTGGCGAGCGCCTGAAGCGCGCCCCCGAGCCCTCCCCGCTCAGCACTTCACTGTACGAGGATCCACTTGATGCCGCTGCGCACCTCCATGTGGAGGTGGTCGCGGTGGGCCCAGTCGTGGTTGGGTGACAGGATCAGGTTGAACGAGCGGAGCGCGCTCGTCTCGCACACGACGGCGCGCCAGAGCCGCGCGCCGGGGGTGTCGCGGCGGGGCTTCGCGGCGCCGTCGCCGCAGGTCTTCACGCCGCGCATGCCCTGGAAGTCGCCGCGGACCCCGTAGGTCTTGCCGTCCGCGAGGACGAGGTTCACGAGGTCGATGGCGCGCCCGCCCGGGTGGCGCATGCCGCGCTTCATGAAGCCGGCGCCCCGGCGGCGGTACATGGAGAAGTACTCGGCGCGGACGACCTGGTGCTCCGCGAGGACGCTGGCGAGATCATCGAGCGCGAGGACGAGGCGGCAGTCGGCGATGGTGCGGTCGTCCTTCTCGGGCGGGGCAAGGGCGTCGATGGGGACGAAGCGGACGCCGTGGAGGAAGCCCGTGAGGCGCACCGGAGTGTCCACCCCGCGGGTCGGGGCGACGGGCTGGAAGGGGACGTCGCGGAGCGCGAGGAGGGCGAGGCAGTGCTCGCTCTCCATGGCGCCGTAGCGGTAGGCGCGCGCCAGCATGGCGTCGGGTGGCTCGATGGCGTAGCGGTTCGCGGCCGCCGCGGGCGGGGCGACCGCGAGCGGCAGAAGGAGCGCGACGACCGCCACGAGGAGCAGCAAGAGCGCCCGCGCTCTCACGCCCGCGCCCGCGCCGCCGCCCACGTCGCTGCCCACGCCCTCCACGGGTTCACAGCGTACACCCGGCCAGAGGACACGCTACGTCTGCACCTCTGCGCAGGAAGGCGTGGGCGTGTGTTCGTGCCGCGTGCCGCGATGCGTCGCGCGCGCGCCTGGTCGGGACGGGGCCGTGCCGGATTGCCGCACTCGAACACTGCTGTTGAACGGCGCGCGTTCCTCGTGCTACCGGCCCTGGGGAGGGACCATGAAGCTGGCAACGCTGCGAGGGCCGGGGCGGGACGGAACGTTGATCGTCGTGCGCAGGGACGGGCTCTCCTATGCGCCGGCCGGCACTGCATTTCCCACGCTGCAGTCCGCACTGGACGACTGGGAGCGCGCCGAGCCCGCGCTGCGCGCCCTCGCCGACGCCCTGGAGAGCGGGAACGCGGCGGCGGAGGCGCTCGATCCCCACCGGCTGCACGCGCCGCTGCCGCGCGCTTACGAGTGGGTGGACGGGTCGGCGTACATCAACCACATCGTCCTCGTGCGCAAGGCGCGTGGCGCCGAACCGCCGGAGACGCTGCGCACCGATCCGCTGGTGTACCAGGGCGGCTCGGGTGTGCTGCTGGGGCCCACGGACGACATCGTGCTGCGCGACGCCCGCTGGGGGCTCGACTTCGAGGCCGAGGTCTGCGCGATCCTGGGGGACGTGCCCATGGGGACCACGGCCGAGGAGGCGGGGCGCCACGTGCGGCTGCTCTGCCTCGCCAACGACGTGACGCTGCGGAACCTGGTGCCGGCGGAGCTGGCGAAGGGGTTCGGGTTCTTCGGGTCGAAGCCCGCGACGGCGTTCTCGCCCTTCGCGGTGACGCCTGACGAGCTGGGAGACGCATGGCGCGGCGGGCGGCTCCACCTCACGCTGCGCTCCACGTACAACGGCGCGCTGGCGGGCGATCCCGAGGCGGGACCGGAGATGCACTTCTCGTTCTTCGATCTCATCGCGCACATCACGAAGACGCGCGCCTTCACGGCGGGCACGATCCTCGGCAGCGGCACGGTGTCGAACGCGGACCGGGCGCGCGGGGTGTCGTGCCTGGCGGAGCGGCGGATGATCGAGACGCTGGAGCAGGGCGAGGCGAAGACCCCGTTCATGCGCGAGGGCGACACCATCGCCATCGAGATGCTCGACGAGGCGGGTCACAGCGTGTTCGGGCGCATCGCCCAGAAGGTGGTGGCAGGATGAAGCTCTACGGCTACTGGCGCAGCTCGGCCACGTGGCGGGTGCGGATCGCGCTGGCGTACAAGGGGCTCGCCCACGAGGTGGTCCCGGTGAACATCATCCGCGACGGCGGGGAGCAGAACCAGGCGCCCTACACCGCGCTGAACCCGATGCGGCAGGTGCCCACGCTGGAGCTCACGGTGGACGGCAAGGCGCTGCACCTCGCCCAGTCGATCGCGATCATCGAGCTGCTGGAGGAGATCCATCCGGCGCCGCGGCTCCTGCCGGAGGACCGGGTGCTGCGGGCGAAGGCGCGGCAGCTCGCGGAGATCATCAACGCGGGGGTCCAGCCCTTCCAGAACACCGGCACGACGGGCTACCTCAAGGAGCTGTTCGGCGACGACAAGGGGTTCTCGCGGCGCTTCATCGCGCGCGGCCTCGATGCGTTCCAGGCAGGGATCGAGGAGACGGTGGGGCGCTACTGCATCGGCGACGAGGTGACCCTGCCCGACCTGTTCCTCGTGCCGCAGCTCTACGCCTCGCGGCGGTTCGGGGTGGACGTGTCGGCGTACCCGGCGCTCCTGCGCATCGAGGAGGCCTGCATGCAGCTCCCGGCCTTCCAGGGGGCGCACCCCGACCGGCAACCCGACGCCGTGAAGGCGGGCTGATCCTCGTGGCGCGCGTGTCCGGAGCGCGCGAGGCACGTCGCCCTGCGCCCCGAAGAGCCCCTGGATCAGGGCACGCAGCGCCGGAACGCGGTACACCGCGGTACACTCAGGGAGAATCACGCCGGCGAGGGCCGGCGAGGAGCGGTCACGACATGAGCAAGGTGGAGTCGATCGGGATCAAGCGGCTGGAATCCATGCACTACTACGTGCGGGATCTGGAGCGGAGCCGCAGGTTCTACACGGAGAAGATGGATTTTGCCGAGATCGCGTCGAGCTCGCCGGATCTCGAGGCGAGCGCGAAGCAGCGCTCGGTGGCGTTCCAGGCGGGCAACTGCGTGGTGCTCTGCTCGCAGCCCCTCGGCGAGGGCGGACGGGCGTCGCGCTTCCTGCGCAAGCACCCCGACGGGGTCGGCACGCTGGTGTTCGAGGTGGAGGACATCGACCGGGCGTTCCGGCTGCTCGACAGCCGTGGCGGGACGCCCATCGACGAAGTCTACCGGCACGAGGAGGGCGGCGGAAAGTTCGCCTCCTTCTCCATCACCTCGCCCTTCGGCGACACGACGTTCCGGTTCGTGCAGCGCGACGGCTACCGCCCGCTGTTCCCCGGCGCCGTGCATTACGACATCCCCCGGGGCGGCAAGAACGCCTTCGGGATCAACGACTTCGATCACATCACCACGAACTTCCAGACCATGTCCCCGGCGCTCCTGTGGATGGAGCACGTGCTCGGGCTGGAGAGGTTCTGGGAGATCCAGTTCCACACCGAGGACGTGAACAAGGGCTCGGACCACGGCTCGGGGCTCCGCTCGGCGGTGATGTGGGACCCGGCATCGGGGGTGAAGTTCGCGAACAACGAGCCCTACCGGCCCTTCTTCAAGAGCTCGCAGATCAACATCTTCAACGAGGAGCACCGGGGCGACGGCGTGCAGCACGCGGCCATCACCGTGACCGACATCCTCGGCGCCGTGCGCGGGATGCGGGAGCGCGGCGTGCAGTTCATGCCGACCCCCGGCTCCTACTACGACGCCATGCCCACCCGGCTGAAGCAGCTCGGCATCGAGAACATCGACGAGGACGTGGACACGCTGCGGGGCCTGGAGATCCTCGTCGACGGCGACGCGAAGCACTCGTACCTCCTCCAGATCTTCCTCAAGGAGTCGGCGGGGACGTACGCCGACCCGGAGGCGGGCCCGTTCTTCTACGAGATCATCCAGCGCAAGGGTGACCGCGGCTTCGGCGGCGGCAACTTCAGGGCGCTGTTCGAGAGCATCGAGCGGCAGCAGAAGACCGAAGGCAAGGTCGCGTGATCGAGCGGGTCGCCAGGGGCACCTTCCCCCGCAAGCACCACATCGCCCTGCGCGGCGACGACGGCGCGCTGCGGTGGGAAGAGTGCCTGACCCGCAAGGGCTTCGACGGCCTCTACACCATCGCCTACCACGAGCACCGCCCCCACGAGCACCGCGTGGCCAGCGTGGAGCATGGCTTCACGCTGCCCGTGGCAGCGCCCCCGCAGGGCATGGCCAAGCGCCACTACCGGAGCCTCGACGTGCCCGTGCGCGCTGGCGCGCAGGTCGACGTGCGGGTGCCGCTCCTCTTCAACGAGGACGTGGTGGTGGGCATCGCCAGGCCCGACCAGGCCGATCCGGTGTACTACGCCAACGCCGACGCCGACGAGGTGCTGTTCATCTTCCAGGGCGGCGGGGTGCTCCGGACCATGCTCGGCGATCTGCGCTTCGAGCAGGACGACTACGTGGTGATCCCGAAGGGCCTCTTCTACCGGACGCTGCCCGACGCCGGCCCCCAGACGTGGCTGACCGTGGAAGCCCTCGGCGGCGTCCACATCCCCACCCAGTGGCGCAACGAGGCGGGGCAGCTCCGGATGGACGCGCCCTACTCGCACCGCGACTTCCGCGCGCCCACCTTCGTCGGCCCACTCGACGAGGGCATCCGCCAGCTCCTCGTGAAGCGCGGCCACACCTTCAGCGCGTTCACCCTGCAGCACTCCCCGCTCGACGTGGTGGGCTGGGACGGCGCGGTGTACCCGTTCGTGTTCCCCATCCTCAACTTCCAGCCCCGCGCCGGCCTGGTGCACCTACCGCCTGACTGGCACGGCACCTTCGCCGCGCGGGGAGCGCTCCTCTGTAGCTTCGTGCCCCGGGTGGTCGACTTCCACCCCGAGGCGATCCCCTGCCCGTACCCGCACTCGTCGGTCGACTGCGACGAGGTCCTCTTCTACTGCCGGGGCAACTTCACCTCACGGCGTGGCGTGGGCCCAGGGAGCATCTCGTACCACCCCGCAGGAATCCCGCACGGCCCGCACCCGGGCGCCTACGAGGCCAGCCTCGGCGCGCAGCGCACCGACGAGCTGGCGGTGATGATGGACACCCTCCGTCCCCTGATCCCCACCGCAGCCGCGCTCGCGGTCGAGGATCCCGGCTACCAGGACAGCTTTATCTCGTAGTCCCGACGAGGGGACGCGGGTCCCCTCGACCCGCCGGGATTCACTCCCCGCGAACCGCTCGCGCCCGCAGGCGACGGAAGCGTGACTGGGCAGAGCGTCCAGCACGCTGAGGCCGTCGCTCGACGTCACCGGACGCGCGCCCCCCTCGCGGAAGGGACGGGGCAGCCGCGGGGGCGGGCGCTGTCCCTGCACGAATGGTCATGGTACGAGGAGACTTCCTCATGGGTTTGCCGAGGCTCATCACCATCACCTTCAGTCATTACTGCGAGAAAGCGCGCTGGGCGCTGGAGCATGCGGAGGTGGCGTTCACCGAGGAGGCGTATCCCCCTCCCTTCCACGCCACGGCCTCCTGGCGGGCCGGAGGGCGGCGCACCGTGCCGGTGCTCGTCGCGGACGACGGGGTCTTCGCGGACTCGTCCGACATCGTGCAGTGGGCGGATCGCAAGGCGCCCCCGGAGCGGCGCATGTTCGGAGACGGCGCGGCTGAGAGGCGCGAGATCGAGACCCTCGAGGAGCAGTTCGACAAGGTCCTCGGCCCCCATGCTCGCCGCGGCATCTACTTCTACGTGCTGCCCCGCCGCGCCATCATGATGCAGCTCGCCGCGCAGGGCGCGCAGCCCTGGCAGACGGCCATGTTCACCCTGATGCTGCCGGTGGTGTGCTTGACGATCCGCAAGAGCCTGCGCATCGACGCCGCGTCCGCGGCGCGCTCGTTCGACAAGGTGCGCGCCATCTTCGACCAGGTGGGTGAGAAGCTCGCCGACGGGCGGCCCTTCCTGGTGGGCCAGCGCCTGAGCGCTGCAGACATCACCTTCGCCAGCCTCGCGGCGCCGCTCCTCTTGCCGGCGCGCTTCGGGGCGCGGCTGCCGCCGGTGACCGCGCTGCCCCCGGAGGCGGCGTCGCTCATCCACGAGTTCCGCGCGCACCCTGCGGGCGCGTGGGCGCTGCGCATCTACGAGCAGCACCGGGGCGCCTGACCACCGCCGCCGGTCCGTCTCAGGCCCTCGCGTCCCGCTCTCCCCTGGTCCGTCTCAGGCCCTCGCGTCCCGCCCTCCCCTGGTCCGTCTCAGGCCCTCGCGTCCCGCCCTCTTCTGGCAACGGGGGTAGCGACCATCGGGAGCGTAGGGGCCGACAGGCCCCTGCACCAGGGTACGCAGTACCTCAGTCGTCGTCGGGTTCGACGGTCAGGCGGAGGGGCATGCCGTATTCGCGTGCGTGCTCGAGCACCTGGGCGGCCTTGGTCTCGGCGATGTCCTTCGTGTACACGCCTGCGACGCCACGACCGTGCTGGTGCACGATGAGCATGAACGCGGTCGCGGTGGTCTCGGACATGTGGAAGAAGGTCGTCAGCACGTCGACCACGAACCACTTGGTCGTGTAGTCGTCGTTGTGGAACACGACCTGGAAGCGCTTTGCGCGCTCGACCTTGCGCTGACGCTGGACGGCGACGCCGCTGTCCTCGCCGTTGTCCGGGTTCTGCTCGCTCGCCATGACCTCTTTGATCCTACCATTCCCCCGCTGTGACTCGCCACGCTGGGCATGAGGCTGCCCTGGGATAGATAGAGGCTCCACGTGCCCGACGTATTCCCCGGATACGCCCCGCCGCTACACGATGCACCACGCAGCCGCCGCGTTGCTCGTGCGGCCGGAGATCCAGGCGCTGCGGTGAAATGGAAGCACATCATCCGGCGCCTCCGCTTGACCTGCGGCGTCACCCCCTGTTGGCTTGGCTCCATGGATCCTCTCACCCCCGTAGCCGGGCTCTCGGTCGAGCAGTACGCAGAGATCTGCGCCGAGGTCGCGGATGCCCCTCACGACCCCGGCCGCGTCGCTCAGGCCCTGGCCCCGCGTGGCATCGCCCGGGCCGACTGGGAGACGGCGCGCTCGGGGTGGACGACGCGCCTCCAGGACCTCTCGCTCGGTGGCGCGGTGGTGCTGCGCTTCCAGCAGGCGTACCAGGCCGCGCTCACGAACCGACGCGGACCTGCGCCGCTGCTCTCGTTCGAGGACTACGCCGCGGTTTGCGGTGAAGCGATGGCCTCGGGCCTGACGGTGACCTTGCTCCGCGCCGGCATCGAGACCCTGCGCTGGTCGCAGATCGCGTTTCACTGGAATACACGCATTGCCCGCGAGCCGACCCGGTTTGCTCCGTTCATGGCCATGGTCGAACAGGAAGCTGCGCGGCTCGCCTCCGGTGGCGTGCCGAGGCCCGCACCGAAACCCGTGTCGGCACTGGAAGCACCTCCGCCTGAGCCAGCGCATGCGGCTCCCCTTCCTGCAGCCCCGCTGCCCGAGCCCGTAGGCGTGGCTCCCCTTCACCCGGCCTCGCCTCCGCCCGACCCGGCCCGTGGCGCGCCCTTCCAACCGGTCCACCCGGCCTCGCCCCTGCCTGACCCGGCCCATGCAGCGCCCCTCCACCCGGCCTCTCCGGCGCATCCTGTTGCACCGATGACGCCTGCCGCCGGTGCTTACGCGTCGCCTCCTCCGGGCGCCGTGCCCCCTCCAGCGCCTGGGCAGCCTCAGGGTGGCAAACGGCTCGAGCAGCAAGCAGGCCAGGCGGTCGCCTCGGTGGGCTCCGCGCTTGTCTCGGGCTTCAAGGAGCTGGGCTCTGCCCTCGACGCCTTCACCAAACCTGCTCCCCGCGTGGGCGCGGGTGTCCTCGTCACATGGTCGGATGGCAACCGATATCCGGGGACGGTCGTCCAGCTCGCACCCGGTCAGGTCCTCGTCTCCATGTCCGATGGGCGCCAGCACTGGGTCCCGGACACTGCGGTGAAGTCCGGCTGACCTCGGTGGACACACCGACATGCGCGATGCCTTCGCCACCTGAGGCGCTATGCGACCACACCTCCGCGGCTCAGGCACAGAATCCGCTTGACCGATTTTCGTCCCTGACCATACGGTCATAATAGAGACATGGCTGTGCTCGCTGCACGGCCGTACGGTGAGCGCGAATCGATCGACGTATTGATCTCGCGTTGCGGACGGTGGGAGGGTAAAGCAAACCTGCCAGCCGTGACGCCTTTGCGCCTGAATGCGTCACGGATGCCATGCGGCTGCCTGGTATGTGTTGCGCGTCCGTGCCTGTCCGGGGGGGGGAAACGAGCCAGAGCGAGAAACCTCTGGCAGGGTGTACGGAAGAGCCTGAATGCCGGCAGCGGCGTTGGTGCTTTCGTGTAGCCACGGGGGAGGTTTTCGTAGCCACGGGGGGTGAGTAGCCACTGGGGGGGGTCTGTCAGAGTGAATCGTCAATGCATTGCCCGGTCGTTCGCGATCGAGGGGCATCGGCAGGTGCACCAATGAGCTGTTCGGAACGACCCCAGGGGAGCAATGACACCACCAAGCGAACCGCGAACCACATTCGTTCACGAGACATTCGCGGCGTATGCTGCACGACAGCCCCAGGCCGAAGCCATCATCTCCGACGCCGGTCTCCTGAGTTACGAAGCGCTGAATGCGCGGGCCAACCGGCTGGCGCATCACCTCAGGGCCCTCGGTGTGGGTCCGGACGTCCTCGTCGGCCTCTATGTGGAGCGCTCCGAGGACATGATCGTCGCGGTGCTCGCCATCCTCAAGTCGGGCGGCGCCTACGTACCCCTCGATCCTGCATACCCGAGCGAGCGGCTGCGCTTCTTCATCGAGGATTCCGGGGTGCGGATCGTGGTCACCCACCGGGGGCTCGCCGCCACCTTGCCGTACGCCGGGCTGACGGTGCTCGACCTGCAGGAGGAGGAGGCCCTCCTCGCCACGCAGCCTGACGAGGACCCGGCGCGCACGGTGACCCCGGAGCACGCGGCTTACGTGATCTACACCTCGGGCTCCACGGGCAAGCCCAAGGGGGTCGTGATCCCTCACGGAGCGCTCGGCAACTACACCCAGGCGGCCATCGAGGGGCATGGCTCGCGCGCCGGAGACCGCGTGCTGCAGTTCGCCTCGATCAACTTCGACGCGAGCGCGCTGGAGATCTACCCGTGCCTCGCCGATGGCCGGACGCTCGTGCTGCGCGACGATCGCATGCTGGAGTCCATTCCCACCTTCCTCGCGCGCTGCGAGCAGCTCGGGGTGACGGTCCTCAGCCTGCCGGCCGCGTACTGGCACGAGATCGCCGGCAGCCTCGACCGCCCCGGCGTGCGCTTGCCGCCTTCGGTGCGCCTGGTCCTCGCGACCGGCGAGATGATCTTGCCGGCGCGCCTCGCCGCGTGGCGAGAGCGCTTCGGGGAGTGGCCCAGGCTCCTGAACGGATACGGCCCGACCGAGACGACCATCGTGGTGTCGATGGCCGACATCACCGCGCCCGCCGCTCCTCCGGGCGACGAGGCGCGGGAGAGCATCCCGGCAGGGCTGCCCATCCGGGGCGCACGCGCCTGCATCCTGGATCCTGCGCTCCAGCCCGTCGACGCTGGAGCCGTGGGGGAGCTTTACCTGGGCGGTGCGGGGCTCGCGCGGGGGTATCTGCGGCGTCCGCAGCTCACGGCGACCCGGTTCATCCCCGATCCCTTTCACGGTGGCGGCGAGCGCCTCTACAGGACGGGAGATCTCGCGCGCTTCTTGCGGGATGGCAGCCTCGAGATCCTGGGCCGCGCGGACAACCAGGTGAAGCTGAGGGGGTTCCGGATCGAACTCGGAGAAATCGAGAGCGTCCTCTGCGAGCACCCCGGCGTGCTCCATGCCGTGGCGGTCGTCCGGGAAGATCCGCCCGGTGACAGGCGGCTGGTGGCCTACGTCGTCAAGAAAGCCGCGAAGACCTCCGGAGCTTCCGGAGCTTCCAGCGCCGCCGAGACGGGGGCCCATGCGCGCGCGCCCAGCGCGCAGGCCGCAGGAACCATCGTGACCGGCGAGTCCGTGAAGCAAGACGCGGACGAGCTGCGGGCCTTCCTCCGCAACAAGCTGCCTCACTACATGATCCCCTCGCACGTGGTGCTGCTCGACGCGATGCCCATGACCCAGAGCGGAAAGCTCGATCGGGGGGCGCTCCCGGCGCCTGCACGGAGACTGGCGGAGGAGGAGGGCGAGGTGCCCCCGCAGTCGGCCGTCGCGCAGGGGCTCGCCAGCATCTTCGCAGCAGTGCTGGGGCTCGACCGGGTGGGTCTCAGTGACAGCTTCCTGGAGCTTGGAGGTCACTCGCTGCTCGCGATGCAGGTGGTGGCCAGGATCCGCGGCGCCTACCAGGTCGAGTTGCCGCTCCGGCGCCTGTTCGAGACGCCCACCGTCGCCGCGCTGGCCGGGGTGGTGGAGGCTGCGCTGCAAGGGGGAGCCGAGCGCCCCGCGGATCCCGCAGCGTCCGAGGTTGGCGCGTCCGAGGCCGAGGCGTCCGAGGTCGGCGCCCTCCAGGCCGGCGCACCCGAAGCTGCGATCACGCGGGTGCCGCGCGGCCAGCGTATCCCCCTGTCGTGCGCCCAGCAGCGGCTCTGGTTCGTCGACCAGATGACGCCTGGACACGCCTTCTACAACTTGCCGGAGTCGGTCCGGCGCATCGTCGGCCCCTTGAACGTGCCTGCCCTGGAGCGGGCGCTCGCCGAGATCGTCAGGCGCCACGAGGTGCTGCGCACCACCTTCGACACGGATCAAGGTGAGCCCGTCCAGCGCATCCAGCCCCACCTGCGGCTGCCGCTTCCCGTCGCAGACCTTCGTGGCTTCGCGCCCGAGGTCCAGCAATGGATGGCGCGCACCATCCTCGCGGAGGACATCCGGCAGCCGTTCGACCTGCGCGAAGGCCCCCTCGCCCGGGTCAGGCTCCTCCAGCTCGACGAGGAGGAGCACCTGCTGGTGCTCGTCGTGCACCACATCGTGTGCGATGGCTGGTCGCTCGGGGTGCTCTTCACGGAGCTTGGGATCCTCCACGAAGCCTTCGCCTCCGGGCTCCCCTCGCCCTTGCCCGAGCTGCCCATCCAGGTCGCCGACCACGCCGTGTGGCAGCGACGCTGGCTCCAGAACGCGGCCTGCGCGTCGCAGCTCGCGTACTGGCGCAGGAAGCTCGATGGCCTGACCACCCTGGAGCTCCCGACCGATCACCCCCGGCCCTCGGTGCCGACCTACCGGGGCGGCAGCCACCCGGTGCGCCTCCCGGAGGAGCTCACCGCGCGCCTCCGGCGCCTGGGCCAGGAGGAGGGCGTGACGCTCTTCATGACGCTGCTCGCGGCTTACCAGGTGCTGCTCGCGCGCTACAGCGTCGCCGAGGACATCCCGGTGGGTGTCGCTGCCGCCAGCCGGACACACCGCGAGCAGGAAGCGCTGATCGGCTTCTTCGTGAACACCCTGATCGTGCGCGGTGATCTCTCCGGAAACCCGAGCTTCCGCGCGCTGCTCCGGCGGGTGCGGGGCGTGGCCCTGGAGGCTTACGCGCACCAGGACCTGCCCTTCGATCACCTGGTGAACGAGCTGCAGCCCGAGAGGAATCCGAGCCGGCATCCGCTCTTCCAGGTGGGCTTCACCTACTACCCCGAGGCCCCTGCCGCGAGCGCCTCCTCGGAGCTCCGGTTCCTGCCCGTGGACGCGCACAATGGCACCTCGAAGCTCGACCTGCTCCTGATGCTCGCGGAGACGCCGGAGGGCGTCCACGGCACGCTCGAGTACAGCACCGACCTCTACGAGCACGACACGGCGAAGAACATGGTCACGCACTTCCTGACCCTCATGGATGCCCTCACCAGGGAGCCGTCCGGAGACATCTGGACCGCGCGCCTCCTGCCTCGGTCCGAGGAGATGATCCGCCTCCAGGCCCGCGGCACCGAGGCGTCGACGCGCAGGGCCTGCGAGGGCGTCCACGCGCTCTTCGCGCAGCAAGTGGCCCTGTCCCCGGAGGCCACTGCCGTGACCTTCGAGGGCACGACGCTGACCTATGCGGAACTCGACAGGAGATCGAACCAGACCGCGCACCACCTGATCGCCCGCGGCGCCGGCCCTGGCTCACGCGTGGGCCTCTGCATGGAGCGATCCCCGGACCTCCTCGTGGCCATCCTCGCGGTGCTCAAGGCAGGCGCGGCGTACGTGCCCCTGGACCCGGCGTACCCCGAGGAGCGGCGCGCGTTCATGATGCAGGACGCGCGCGTACAGCTCCTGCTCACGCAGCAGCCCCTCCTCGGCGCGATGGCCGGGCACGGCGCCGAGGTCCTCTGCGTCGACGCGGACCTGGACGCCGCCGGGCAATGCCCCACGACACCGCCCGGGTGGCGCGCGACGGCCGAGGACCTCGCCTACGTCATCTACACCTCGGGCTCCACGGGCAAGCCCAAGGGCGTCATGGTCACCCACGGCGGCGTCTGCAACCTCGCGGAGGCCCAGCGCAAGCTCTTCGACATCGGCCCGCAGAGCCGCGTGCTGCAGTTCGCATCGGCGAGCTTCGATGCGTCGGTGTGGGAGATCCTCATGGCGCTCACCGCGGGCGCGACGCTCTGCCTCGCCCGGCAGGACGCGCTGCTGCCAGGACCAGGGCTGCTCGATCTCCTCGACGCGCAGAAGATCGACACCATCACCCTCTCCCCTTCCATCCTCGCGGCGCTCCCCTACCGCGACCTGCCATCGCTGCGGACCATCATCGTCGCCGGAGAGGCGTGCTCCGCGCAGCTCGCCGCGACGTGGGGCCGTGGCCGCCGCTTCTTCAACGCCTACGGACCCACCGAGTCCACCGTCTGCGCCACGGTCTGCGCCACCGCGGGCGCCTGCGCAGCCGGAGGCCGCAAACCGCCCATCGGGAAGCCCATCGACGGCGCTCGGGTCTACCTCCTCGATCGCCACCTCGCGTCCCTGCCCGCGCTCGTACCGGGTGAGATCTACCTTGGGGGCACGGGCATCGCGCGGGGGTATCTCGCCCGGCCCGCGCTGACGGCCGAGCGGTTCCTCCCCGATCCCTTCAGCCCCATCCCCGGCAGCCGCATGTACAGGACCGGAGACCGAGGCCGGGCCCTTGCCAGCGGCGACCTCGACTTCCTCGGCCGCATCGACCGCCAGGTCAAGGTGCGCGGCGTCCGCATCGAGGTGGGCGAGCTCGAGGCCGTGCTCGGACAGCACCCGCGCGTCACCTCGGCCACCGTCGTGGTCCGCGAGGACGCGGCCGGCCAGAAGAAGCTCGTGGCGTACGTCACGACGTCCACCCCCGAGGAGGAAGCGGCCGCATCGCAGCAGCGCCTCGTCGACGCTCCCCCGAGGAGCGAGCCCTCCGGAGCGCTGATCCGCGAGCTGCGCCGGTTCCTGCAGGACAGGCTCCCGAGCACCATGGTGCCCTCGTCCTTCGTGTGGCTCGACGCCCTGCCCCTGTCACCGACCGGCAAGGTGAACGTCGACGCCCTCCCTTCCCCGGAGGAGAGCCGCGTCATCGAGACCACCTACGTGGCGCCTCGCACCGAGATGGAGCGGGCCGTGGCCCGGACCTTCTGCGACGTGCTGCAGGTCGAGAGCGTCGGCGCGCACGACAACTTCTTCGACCTCGGGGGCAGCTCGCTCCAGACGACCCAGGTGCAGACCAGCCTGCGCCAGTCCCTGGGCGTGCGGATCGCCATCATCGACCTCTTCAAGCACCCCACCGTCTCCGCGCTCGCCCAGCTCATCCGGCAGGTGCTCATGGAGCAGGAGACAGTGCCTCGCTCTGCGCCTGGCTCGGGCCTCCGGACACGCGCCGAGCCCCCCGATCGCATCGCCCAGCAGCAGGCCCGCTTGCAGGCAAGGAGGGCGACCCGTGGCCCCGTCTGATCCCTCTCCGCCCGACGCCATCGCCGTGATTGGCATGTCCGGGCGCTTCCCGGGCGCGCCCGACCTCGCGCAGTTCTGGCAGAACCTCCGCGACGGGGTGGACTCCATCGCCATCTTCTCCGCGGAAGAGCTGCGCCGGGTGGGCGTCGACGAAGCCCTCCTCCGCGACCCGCGCTACGTCCCCGCGAGGGGCGCGCTCGACGGCATCGACCTGTTCGACGCGCCGTTCTTTCAGGTCAGCGCGCGCGAGGCGGAGCTGATGGACCCCCAGCACCGCCTCCTCCTTGAGTGCGCCTGGGAGGCGCTGGAGCACGCGGGCTACGACCCGCAGCGCTACGAAGGCGCGATCGGCGTGTTCGCCGGCGCGGAGAGCCTGGACGGCTACTTCCTGAACAACCTCTACCCGAACGCCGCGCTCCGGGCGGAGGTGGGCGACTATCAGCTCTTCCTCTCGAACGACCGGGACTTCCTGAGCAGCAGGGTCTCGTACAAGCTGAACCTGAGGGGCCCGAGCGTGAACGTCCAGACGGCGTGCTCGACCTCGCTGGTGGCGGTGAGCATGGCCTGCGAGAGCATCCTCGGCGGCCGCTGCGACATGGCGCTCGCGGGGGGAGTCTCGGTCAGCGTCCCCCAGCGCGTCGGCTACCTGTACCGGGAGGGGATGATCCTGTCTCCGGACGGGCGTTGCCGCGCCTTCGACGCGGAGGCGTCCGGCACGGTCCCCGGCAGCGGCGTGGGCATGGTGCTCCTCAAGCGGCTCGACCTGGCGCTCGCCGACGGCGACATCATCCACGCCGTCATCCTGGGCACGGCCGTCAACAGCGACGGGGCCTCCAAGGTCGGTTATGCGGCGCCGAGCGTCGAGGGCCAGGCCGAAGCCATCGCCATGGCCATGGCCATGGCCGGCGTCGAGCCCGAGACGATCTCCTACGTCGAGGCCCATGGCACCGCCACCCGCATCGGGGATCCCATCGAGATCGCCGCGCTCAAGCAGGTCTACGAGCCGCGGACGCAGCGGAGAGGGTACTGCGCCGTCGGCTCGGTGAAGACCAACGTCGGTCACCTCGGCGCCGCGGCCGGCATCGCGGGCTTCCTCAAGACGGTGCAGGCCCTCGCGCACCGCGAGATCCCCCAGAGCCTCCACTTCCGCGCCCCGAACCCCCTCGCCTCCTTCGAGGACAGCCCCTTCCACGTGAGCACCCGGCTCACGCCCTGGACCACGGCCGGCGGGCCGCGCCGTGCTGGCGTGAGCTCCTTCGGGGTCGGCGGCACCAACGCCCACGTGGTCCTCGAAGAGGCGCCCCGACAACCGCAGGCGACGCCTTCAGCAACGGACGAGCGCCTCGACGAGCGCCCGCACCTGCTCCTGCTCTCGGCCCGATCGCGCACCGCCCTGGAGGCCGCGACGGACAGGCTCCGGGATCACCTCGCGCAGCACCCGGATCTCGACCTCGCCGACGTCGCCCACACCCTGCAGGTGGGGCGGCAGGCGTTCGCGCACCGGCGGGTGGCCGTGTGCGTCGAGGCATCTCCCGGGGACGGCGGCGCCGCAGCCGCAGCCTCGCTCGACCCGGCGCGCCTCGCCACCACCGTCGCCGCAGCGCAGCGCTCGGTGGCGCTCATGTTCCCGGGCCAGGGCACCCAGCACCTGCACATGGCCTCCCGGCTCTACCGGACCGAACCGGTCTTCCGCGAGCATCTGGACGCCTGCGCCGAGATCCTCAGGGCCGAGATCGGCCATGACCTGCGGCAGATCCTCTACCCCCAGGCCGACGCGCAGAGGTCTGCCGAACTCCTCAACCAGACCGCGATCGCCCAGCCCGCGCTCTTCGCCGTGGAGCTGTCCCTCGCCAGGTTGTGGATGTCCTGGGGCATCGAGCCCGACGCCTTAGTGGGCCACAGCCTCGGCGAGTACGTCGCGGCTTGCCTCGCAGGCGTCTTCTCCCTCGACGACGCGCTGACGCTCGTCGCGCGGCGCGGGCGGCTCATGCAGCACATGCCCCCCGGGAGCATGCTCGCCGTGGCCCTCCCCCCGAACGACCTGCGCGCCCTCCTCGGAGACGACCTCTCCCTGGCAGCCGTCAACGGCCCCTCATCCTGCGTCGCGGCCGGCCCGACCGCATCCGTGGCAGCGCTCGCGGAGCGGCTGACGGTGCGCGGCGTGCAGTCCACGCGGCTGCGCACCTCGCACGCCTTCCACTCCGGCGCCATGGACGGCATCCTCGACGCCTTCGCGGGGGAAGTGAGCAAGGTCGCGCTACGGAGGCCCGAGATCCGCTTCCTCTCGAACGTGACCGGCACCTGGATCACCGACGATGAAGCGACCCACCCGCGCTACTGGGCGCGGCACCTGCGCCAGACCGTGCGCTTCGGAGACGGCCTCGCGGTGCTCTTCGAGGAGCCCACGGCGGTGCTGCTCGACATCGGACCTGGCCACACCCTGGCGACGCTGGCCCGCAAGCACCCGGCCCGCGCCCCCTCGCACGCCGTCGTCGCCGCGCAGCCTGCCCCCTCCGATCCCCGGAGCGACGTCGAGGCCATGGTGAGGGCGCTCGGCGACCTCTGGGCCTCGGGCGTGGACGTCGACTGGCGCGCCTTCAACGATCACCGCCCTCGCCGCCGCGTGCCGTTGCCCACCTATCCCTTCGAGCGGCAGCGGTACTGGGTCGACCCACCAGCGACAGCGCGCGCCCCGGAGAGCCCCCCGAGCGCACAGCACGCGGACCAGAAGGCCTCCTCTGGCGAGACGCCCCCCGCCTTCGCCCCGGCGAGCGCCACGTCCTCGGACCAGGAGGCAAGACCTCCTGCCGCACAAGCCGCACAAGCCGCACAAGCCGCACAAGCCGCACAAGCCGCACAAACCAAGCACCCGCGGCCCGAGCTGCGGAGCGGGTACGTCGCCCCCGGCACGGAGGTGGAGCGCGCGATCGTGCAGCTCTTCGAGGAGCTGCTCGGCTTCCGGCCGCTCGGCATCCACGACGACTACTTCGAGCTCGGCGGCGACTCCCTGCTCTCCGTCCGCCTGAGCGCACGGTTGCACGGCCTCCTCGGTGTCCCCCTCTCGTCCGGGGACGTGCTCGCCGCCCGCACGCCGAGGAACCTCGCGGCGCGCATCGAGGCCGCGCGCTCTCTCCGCCACGAAGCCCCCCCGGCGTCGCCCCGGCCCACCCTCCTCCAGTCCGGGCAGGCCGGGAGCGCGCTGGAGCCGCTCTTCCTGGTCCATCCCATCGGAGGCACCGTGCTCTGCTACGCCCCGCTCACGCAGCGGCTCGGCAGCGAGCGCCCTGTCTACGGGATCGAAGCGAAGGGCCTGGATGGCGTGTCCACCCCCCGCGACCGCGTCGAGGCGATGGCGGAGGACTACGTGGCGCAGATCAAGGCGGCGCAGCCCTCCGGCCCCTACTTTCTCGGGGGCTGGTCCTTCGGCGGCATCGTCGCGTTCGAGATGGCCCAGCAGCTCCGCCGGAGCGGTGAGCGCGTCGCCCTCCTCGCCATCATCGACAGCGGCATCACCGAGCGTGGCCTCCCGCTCAACGAGAGCGACAGCGAGGCCATGCTCGCCTGGTTCGCCGCCGACATGGGCTGGTGGCCAGCGACGCGCCTCGGCGAGCTGGTAGCCCGCATCCGGCAGCGTCCGTCGGGAGCGCAGCTCGACGCCTTGCTGGAGGTCGCGCCTCCCATCGACGCCAGCATCGCGCGCACCCTCCTGCGCATCTTCACGGCCAACCTGCACGCCATGGGGAGCTACGTCCCGCAGCCCTACCCGGACCCGCTCGTCCTGTACCGCTGCACCGAGATGCCGGCCATCTTGCGCTCGGACGTACCCCCCCTCGGCATGCTCCCCGACCCCACCGATCGCACCTGGGGGTGGAGCAAGGTCTGCCTCCGGCCCGTCGAGCTTCACGAACTCCCCGGAGAACACGCCGCGATCCTCAGCGAGCCTCACGTGGCCTCTTTGGCGCAGCTCCTCGCGGATAGGCTCTCCGAGATCTCGGCCGGCGGGGGTAGACTCCGCCCATGAGTGAGAGCACCACCCCCGACCGCAGCGGCGCTGGCGAGCCCGCCACCCCGCAACGCAGGCCCGAGTTCACCGTCACCGAGACGGCGCCCGATCAGTTCCTGTTCTACCAGCGGGTGGTGCTGCGCCAGCCCATCGAGAAGGTCTGGGCCGAGGTCCGCGACGGGCGGCGGCTCGTGGGGCTCGTGCTGCCCGAGGCGAAAGACACCTTCGCCTGGCTCGACGGAGGAAATGCGGAGAAGGTGCCCTCGCGCTTCGAGATCTCGGTCGGCGGCGCCGCGCTCCGCGAGGAGATCACCTTCCGCGACGACGACCACCATGCCCTGCGCTACCGCCTGACCGAGCCTGGGCTGGGCATGCAGACCTACCAGGCGGAGCTGAAGCTCACCCGGGCGGCCGAGGGCACGACGAGCTTCGTCTACGCGCGCAACATCACCCTGCAGCCTGGCTTCAGCGTGGAGGTGCTGAAGCAGGTCGTCGAGAAGGAGATCGCCGACGTGCAGGCGTTCTTCGCCAGGTGATGCCCCCACGGGGGCGCGCCCTCCTGCCGCCCCCTCCTGCCGCCCCCTCCTGCCGCCCTGCCCTGCCCCTGCCTCACCGCTGGCCCTCCCGCGTGCACGCGAGCTGCCGCAGCGTGCTCCCCGTCCCCAGCTCCCCGCCATCCGCGCGCTTCCCTGCGAAGTCGCTCCGCACGAACCTCACCGGGCCGGTCCCCACCTTCACGGAGGCCCCCACCTTCACGGGCGCCCCCACGGAGGCCTCCACCAGCGCCGTCGCCTGCGCCAGGCAGGCCTCGCGTTCGTGCACCCGCACCTCGTACACCGCCGACCGGATGCCCTCCTGCACGCCGTCCACGGTCGCCCTCCCGCTGGTCTGCCGGATCCGGTAGAGCGCTCCCTGGGACCGCGCCCCGCAGCTCGGGAGCAGTCCGACGAAGTCCAGCAGCTCGGTCGTGGACGTCCAGCCCTCCAGCGGGAGCGTCGCTGCCCCCTGGTGCTGCGCGGACGCCACACCTTCGCCTCCCCTCGGCGTGAGCGGCGCGAGCGGCGTGAGCGGCACCAACCGCACGATGGGCCGCTCCACCCGGGTCAGCATCAAGGGCACCCCGGCTTGTGTCGGCCTGCCGATCAGCATCCGTCCGAGGGGCGCTGGCACATCGACCAGGATCCGCGGCTGCTCTCCGCTCAGCCACACCACGACCTGCCCCCCGCGCACCCACGCGATCGCCTCCCCTCTCTCCGCCCCGAAGACCACATCGCCGCTGGGGAGCATGTCCCACGGCACCTTCGCGACCTCGACCCCCCCGGACGACTTCACCCTGACGAGCAGGTTGTTGCTCCCGGACCGCAGCGTGAAGAGCGCCCGCCCCCCCGCCGCGCTCACCTCGCTCAGGTCGACCCCCCACGTCGTCCCGGAAGGCGCTGGCCCTGTCCAGGTGTGCGGCCTGGCGCCCACCTCCAGCGGATCGAACCAGCGCAGCGTCCAGGCGACGGGCGCCCCCGCGGGCGAAGCCGGACGCCTCTGCTCCAGCAACCCCGAGGCGTTGAGCGTCTCACGGTTGCCGAGTCCAGCAACGCTCACGATCCGCGTCACCCCCGTCGGGACCGACGCCGCGCCTCTACCGAGGAGCGCGCTCACCTCCGCGATGGTGGTGGGCAGCGACGCCCCCGGCGTCGTCCCCCGCGAGACGCACGCGATCGCATGCGCCGTCCCGGTGACCTGCGGCCCCCCGCGGCGCGGCAGCAGCGTTCCTGCACCAACCGACGTCCCGCCCGACGTCCCGCCCGACGTCCCGCCAACCGCCGGCCCTCGTCCCTCCTGCCCTGCCGCGCTCTCGGGCTCTCCCCAGCCGATCCTGAGCTGCGTGTCGAGCTTCATGCCCAGCGCGCTCACCGCGAGCGACCTCCCCCACTCGTCGGCGAAGAGATCGCTCTCCGCGACCGCCGCCTTCACCTGCACCGGCAAAGCGATCGGCGACCACGTGCGCCCCCCATCGCTCGTCCCCAGCACCTCCCCCTCTCCTCCCACCGCCACCCCGTGGTCCTGGTGGATGCGCGCGCTCATCATCCCCGCGAGGAGCTTGAACGACGCGGCCTGCTCGCCGCGCGGCACCACCACCGCCCACAACCCCTCCTCTCCCCTGAGCACGAAGGACAGCGCGTGATCCTCGCCCTCCTCGATCGGGCTCAGCACCGCCATCGCCTCCGGGACACCCCCCTTCATCAGCGCGCTCCCCCACCCTGGAGAGCCCACCCGCGCCACCTGGCCGTCCTCCCTCACGGTCGCCACGAACGGTCCCACCCAGCGCTCCAGCGCCTCGTCGTCGCTCTCCTCCGGCGCGTCCTTCCCGCCCTCCTGCGCGCGCGGCAGCACATCGCCATCCCAGAGCCCTCGCACCAGGGCCACCTGCCCACCGCGCAGCGCCCCCGCGCCGTGGTCGCGCGGGTGCACGTCCGTGTCCACCGTGACCCACTTGCCGCTGGGCTGGCGCACGCACGCGGTACCCTGATCCCCGTCACGGCACGCCCCCAGCAGCATCGCGCCGCCACTCGGCGACGTGCGCATCTCCGTCTCGTCGCCATCGCGCACGAACACCGGCCGCTCGACGGAGAGCCGCTCTCCCCCGAAGGACACCCGCATCACCGCGAGGGGGTTGTAGACGTCCTTCGGGGACGACTCGCCGAGCATGCAGGCGATCCAGGCCCCGCGCGCAGTCCCGCCCACGCCGCAGGGCTCTGCCCCTTGCACCTTGTCGAACTCGGCGACCTCCAGCACCTCCCCGGTCGCGAGCGCGACCCGCGCGACCAGCCCCTGGTCCGCCACCAGCGCGGCGCCTTCCCCCGCGGCCACACCGCTCACCACCGCGGCTTCCAGCGGATCGCGCCCCGTACGCCGCACCCAGCGCAGCAGCGCTGGCTCCGAGGCCCTGGACGGGGGCCGCCCCCGCACCGTCCCGAGCCGCGCCTGCACCGGATCGATCTCCGCGACATCCCCGTCCGCGGAGAGGAGGGCGCGCAGCCCCTTGCCCTCGACCCGCAACCCCTGCACGCGCAGCGCATCTCTCGGGCTGGCCCCGGACGCGAGCCGCCAGGTCGTCCCCCCGTCGCTGGTCACCGCGAGCCCCACCACGTCGAGGACCGCAGCGCCCGCCTGCGCATCTCGGAACGCGATGGCCATGAGCTGCGGCAGCGGGAGGCCCTCCAGCGGCTTCCCCTGCCCCGTCTCCACCTCGACCATGTGCGGCGCCACCCGCCCCACCTGGAAGATCGCCACCCTCCCGGGCGCCGATCCCAGCGAGCCGATCTCCACCTCCGACCGCGCGATCGGCGAGAGCGGCCCCAGCGGATCGTCCAGCCGGTAGACGCCGAGCATCCCCCGCAGCACCACCCGACGCTTGCCCGTGGCCCCCGCCGCGGGGACCTCGATCATCTCCTGCAGCGGCTCCGGATCGTCCCCCGCCACCACCCGCAGCGCCCCGTCCGCCGACACCACCCCGCGCCGCCCCCCGAGCAGCACCAGCGTGCCGCCCTCCACCTCGGGGCCGACCGCGGTCACCCCGCCCGACGCCACCCAGCGCGCCGGCATCGACCCCGGATCCGCCGCCGGACCAGGCTCCTTCGACGGGAGCGCGCCCGTGGCGCGCGACGCCAGCCTCGCAGGTGCAGACGGCGCTCCCGAGCACCCCGAAGCAACACCGCACAGGAGCGCGGCAACGGACACGCTCGCGCGCACGAAGACCCTCCGAGGCTCCGCGCGGTCGGATGTGCCTCGGTCAGCGGGCGCGAAGGAGCCGTCGGCGACGCGATCGAAGAAGCGGCGGGACATGCCGCCGGAGCGTACCCCAGGCGTACCCCAGGCGCCCCGGCCCGATGCTTCCCTATCCGCGCGACGCGAACACGATCACCAGCGCCCCGAGCACGATGCGGTACCACCCGAAGGGCGACAGGCCGAAGCGCTTCAGGTAGCGGAGGAAGCCCGAGATCACCAGCAGCGCCACCACGAACGACACCACCAGCCCCACCCCGAGCGCCAGCAACCCCCCGGGCGCTTCGAGCAACGCGCGCCCGTTCTTGATCAGATCGAAAACCGTGGCCGCGCCCAGCGTGGGGATCGCGAGCAGGAACGAGAACTCCGCAGCCGCCGCGGTGCTCAGCCCCACGAGCTGCCCCCCCAGGATGCTCGACATCGACCGCGACGCCCCCGGCCACAGCGCGAACGACTGGGCAAGCCCGATGATCAGCGCGCGCCGCGGCGTGACGTCCTCCAGCCGCGTCAGGCCCTCCTGCCCGCGCTTCCGCTGCAGCCGCTCCACCCCGATCATGACCACGCCACCCACGATCAGCGCGAGCGCCACCGGCATGGGCCCGAAGAGCACCTCCTTGATGATCTTGTGGAAGAGCAGCCCGAGCGCCGCGGCCGGCACGAAGGCGATCCCCAGCGCGAGCACCACCTTCAGGCTCCCCGGATCCCGCGCGAGCACCCCGCGCCCGAGGTCCACGAGCCGCGCCCGGTAGTACATCACCACCGCCAGCACGGCCCCGAGCTGGATCACCACCTCCAGCGTCTTCGCGGCCTCGCTCTCGTGACCAAGCCACGACCCGAGCAGGATCAGGTGCCCGGTGGAAGAGACCGGCAGGAACTCCGTCAGCCCCTCCAGGATGCCGAGGAGAATCGCGTCGAACCAGCTCATCGCCCGCAGTCTAGTACTGCGTACCCTAGATCAGGGGCCTATCGGCCCCTACGCTCCCGGTGGTCGCTACCCCGTACTGCGTACCCTGGATCAGGGGCCTATCGGCCCCTACGCTCCCGATGGTCGCTACCCCGTACTGCGTACCCCAGATCAGGGGCCTATCGACCCCTACCGGCGCGGTGGCCGTGGCGGCGCTGGAGGCCTGGATCCCGGACCTCGACCGCCACCCTCCGTCACACCCTCGAACGCCCCCGGCATGTCTCCGGGCATCGCGGGCGACACCCCTCCGGGCATGGTGTTCAGCCAGCCATCCAGGCTGGCCCCTGACCGACGCTGCCCTGGCGGATCCGGCCGCTGAAGCACCTCTCGCGGCTCCGTATCGAGGATCTCGCTCTCCCACATCCCCGGGCTCACCGGCCGCGCCGGCGCCGTTCCCCCCTGCGTGGTCCCCCCGCAGGCCGCGAGCATCATGCCCAGCGCCACGAGGACGGCTGCCTTCGGCTTGCTCATCATGCCCTGGACAGGGCAAACCCCGCGCCGCCCAGGAGCCCCAGCCCCGTGACCACGGCGCACACCACACGCGCCTCGCTTACTTGAAGGTCGCCCGCTGCGCGACGCGCTTCAGGGCCTGCTCGGCGAGCCGCCGCGCGTAGGGGATCGGCCCGAGGCGCGGATAGGCTCCCCGCACCGGCTGCGCTCTCTCCTCGCCCTTGAGGAGCCGCTGGCCGAGCGCGCCCACCGTGTCCACCTCGAACTCGTCCGCGTGCTGCTGCAGGTAGCGGCTCACCCCGCGCAGCCGCTCCAGGTTGATCTGGTTCGGCCGACCCCGACGCCGCTCGGGATCGTCGAGGAAGAAGAACTCGAACGAGTGGGTCACCAGCGTCACCTCCCGCACCCCGAGGGCCCGGTAGCGGCGCAGGCAGCGGATGGTCTCTCCCACCGACACCGCGCTGATCTGCAGGTGCCGGTAACCTCCGCGCACCTCCTGGAAGTTGGTGATGGGCAGCTCCCACACCCCCTCTTCCGGCGAGACGAACAGCCCGAGGGCAGGCTCGTCGAGGCGCATGCGGCAGTTCTTGGAGAAGTAGCAGGGGTTGTAGTTGCTGCTGAGCGCGATCCCTGCCCCCTTCATCGCCCCCCAGACGGCGTTGCTCGCGCCGAAGTTGCCGGCGCGGTAGGAGACGATCTCGGACTCGGGCACCCCCGCCTCCACAAGCAGCGACTTCCCCTCGCGGAGCAGCGCCTCCTGCTCTGCCGGCGCATACGCGGCGATGTCGTCGGGCGCCCGCTGCTCCCCGCGGCTCATGAAGTCCGCCCGCCGCTGGATGGGGTGCATGTGGAGCTGCACGTCGTGCCCCCGCGCGCGGATGGCCGCGCAGATCTCCCGCAACTTGGCCACCCCGAAGTACCGCGCCCCGAGCGACTCCATGTAGAAGGTCCCGCGCTGCCCGCAGGCCTCCAGCTCCCGCATGATCCGCTCGATCCCGAGCGGCTCCCGCTGGTTCACGAGCCGCCCCCAGACGCGCACGTCGTAGCCGATCGGTGGCCTCACCCGCCCCTCGGCCCCGCGCTCCTCGGCGCACTCAACGTCGATGGTGATGTAGACCCGCGTCCTGTCGTCGCGCATGGGGACCCCTACGGCTTCTGCAGGATCATCGTGATGGTCGGAGAGACGAACCCCACGTGCGCCCCGAGAGGCAGCAGCACGCGGTTCGCCGCCGAGAGCACCTGCCGCCGCCTGCCGCCGACGCCCATCCGTGTCTTCAGGTCCATCAAGAGCTTCCCCCCGTCTCGAAGTCCCAGATCCCTGTACCCCGGGAAGCCCGCGCGCAGCCGGAACGGCGACACGCTCTCCACCCGGAAGCCCAGCACCGAGCGCTGTAGCGCGCGCGGCACGTAGCTCACCAGCCAGCGGGCGGAGTGGGTCTCCTTCGGCCACAGGCGGTTGCTCGTCCCGAGCACCACCACGTACCCACCCGGCGCGAGCACCCGGTCGATCTCCTTCTGGACCGAGGCGAGCAGCTCCGGAGGCACGTACTCCAGCACGCTGTTGCACGAGACCACGTCGAACGCCCCGCTCTCGAAGGGCATCCGCGTGGTGTCCTCCACGTGCAGCACGCGCACCCGATCGCCGAGCCCGTGCCGGTCCGCGTTGCGCTGCGCCAGCTCGACGTACTTCTCACTCACGTCGACGCCGGTCACCTCGGCGCCGAGCGACGCCAGCACGATGCCCGTCGCCCCCAGGTGGCACCCCAGCTCCAGCACCCTGAGCCCGCGGACCGACCCGAAGATCGCCTCGAAGGCGTGCCGGCTCCGCTCCCACTCCCAGGCCACGTAGCCGCCGACGAACACGTCGTCGGGGTTCCAGCCGAGGGCGAGGGCGCGCTCCCGGAAGAGCCGATCTGCCTCCGCGTCCACGACCTCTGGCGGACCGCCCGCCCCGCTGGAAGGCCGGCCCGCTTCTCGTACGCCCGCCGTGCTCGATGTGCTCGTCATCGCGTCGTTCAGGCCGCCGCCACGGCCGCGTCCTCGGAGCCAGGCGCGCGGTAGATGGCGAACAGGAAGGGCGAGAACCACGGGTTGCTGTCGCCGGGCACCACCCGGTTCGCCACGAAGCGGAGCGGCCCGGTCAGCCTGCGCACGGCCTTCTGCGCGATCACCGGCGCGTCGTCCTCCACCCAGAAGTGAAAGTGCCCGCCGGTGTACCGGGCCTGGAGCAGCTCGGCGTTGTTGCGCCGCGCCGCCGACTCGAGGAACGGCACGTTCATGATCTTGGTGTTGTGACGGAGCAGGTTCTTCCTGTCGAGGAGCCAGTGCAGCGCCCGCTGCCCGCCCCCGAAGTTCGGCATCCCGATCACCACCATGCCGCCCGGCTTGCACATCGCGAAGTGCCGGTCGACCACCCGGTCCGCGTCCTCGAAGTGCTCGATGAACCCGAAGGAGGCCACCACGTCGTAACGCTCCGGCGGCTCCCACGTGAAGAAGTCCGCCTTGTGAATCTTCCCCACGGTCAGCCCCCGCTTGCGCAGGTTGTTCTCGATCGACTCCGGCTCGGCCGTGTAATCCAGCCCGTGCACCGTGAAGCCGAGGCGCCCGCCGAAATCCGCAAGGATCCGCCCCGGAGCGCAGCCGACCTCGAAGAAGCTCTTGCCCTTCCCCGAGGGCAAGAACGGCGCGACGTCGTCGTAGATCTCGCAGCCCTCCCCGAGATCGTCGCCGTAGTCCTGCCAGTGCCGCTTCCAGTACTCCTGTGACGTCAGCCTCACGCTGCTCCTCCTCTATCGCGGCCCGACAGAGATCCGAGGCCGGACCTTCAATCTAGCCCGCGCGACCGAGCAGCGACAAGACACGGACGCCCCCGGGTGATGCGGAGGTCCCCCGAAGACGCGAACGCCCCCGCATGACGCGGAGGCGCCCTCAAAACGCGGACGCCCCCGCGCGAGGCGGAGGCGTCCAGGATCCCGATGGGTGAGCTCGTCCCCTGTGCTGCGGGGCAGTTGCGAGTGCAACAAAGTGCGTTCCCTTGGGAAACGCTGGCGCTCCAGTACCCTGATTCCGGGTCCACGGAGCCGGGTCGCCCCGGCTTCGTGAGAGCGAGTATGTCACCGTCCAGCGGCCTGGTAAAGGCCCGACGGCCTTCAACCCTGCCTCACCAGCGCCCCCCCGCGACCCGCCCCATGAAGTCGTACGGATAGCCCAGGTCGAACGCGCTCGCCTCGTCGAGCCGCTTCATCTCCTCGGCCGAGAGCTGCACCTCGGCGCCGGCCACGCACTGCTCGAGCTGCTCGATGCTGCGCGCCCCGAAAATCGACGACGTCACCCCCGGCTTCTGGATGCTCCACGCCAGCGACACCGCCGTCGGCGTCGTCCCTCGCTCCTTCGCCACGTCCCGCACGGCCGCCAGGATCCTCCAGTTGCGCGGCGAGTCGAAGGACGCGAACCGCTCCTTCCACTTGTCCCCCCGCGTCCCCGCCGGCGGCGGCTGGTCCTTGTCGTACTTGCCCGTCAAGAACCCCCCCGCGAGCGGCGACCACGGCAGCACCCCCAGCCCGAACTTCTGACACAGCGGCAGGTGCTCCCGCTCCAGCTCTCGCGCCACCAGGTTGTACTGCATCTGCAAGGTCACGAACCCTGCCCGCCCCTGGGTCTTGCTGATCCACAGGCTGTCCACCAGCCGGTACGCCGCGTAGTTGCTCGCCCCGAAATAGAGCACCTTCCCCTGGGTGACGAGATCATCGAGCGCCCGCAGCAACTCGTCCTCCGGCGTGTCGATGTCCTGCATGTGAATCTGGTAGAGATCGATCCGGTCCGTCTGCAGCCTCCGCAGGCTGTCCTCCACCGTGCGCACGATGCGGTAGCGCGACGCGCCCGTCCCGTTCGGCCCTTCCCCCATCCGGAACCTGAACTTCGTCGCCACCACCACCTGCTCGCGGTGCTTCCCCTTCTGGAGCCAGGTCCCCACCACCCGCTCCGACAGCCCGTCCTGCCCGTAGACGTCGGCCGTATCGATGAAGTTCACCCCGAGCGTGAGCGCCCGGCTCATGATCGCGTGCGACGTCGCCTCATCGCACGAGATCTTGTGCATCATGCTCTTGTCGTCGGCCTCGCCGAACGTCATCGCCCCGAGGCACAGGGTCGACACCTTGACACCACTCCTGCCGAGCGTGCGGTACTCCATGATCTCCTCCTCGCCTTGAAGGCCCCGGCCTACGAGCGCCCCGCCCCGGCGTAAAGCGCGGAGCGCCACGCACCGACGCACCTCCTGCCGCCGTCGTTTCGCCCCAACCACGCGCACGATGCGCCGCGTCAGTCACAACGAGCTGCAAAACCTGGCCCGATCCGCGCCACCTCTCGCTACCCTCCCCGCGACCCGATGGACTCCGGTGGAAGAACGCCCGCCACCCTGCCTGCCTCGATCCCGCTGAGCGGCTCGCTCCCCTCGCTCTCCATCGGCGACGTGCTGCACCGCGAGGAAGTCGCCCGCGCGCGCGTCTTCTTCCCCACCATCCTCGTCCTCGCCGCGCTCAACCTGGCCTGCGTCCCGCTCCTGCCGTTCACCGGAGACGTCCGCCTCGTCGCGGCCATCGTGCTCGTCTCCGGCGGCATCCTCATGGCCGTGGGCCGCTACCTCGCCGGCGATCCCGACCGCTACACCGGGCGCCGCCTCGCCATGCTCGCCGCAGGCTGCGGCATCGTCGCCACCGCCGTCCTCTACCTGATCGGCATCTTCTGCGCCGGCACCATGGTGCTCATCCTGGGCATCCACTTCTTCGCCTCCAGCAGCGATCGCCGCACCGCCATCGCCTCCTACGCCTCCATCGCGCTCCTCTACTTCGTCTTCTCCGCCGGCCTCGCCGCAGGCCTCCTCCCCGACATCGCCCTCTTCTCCGTCGCCAGCGTCCCCCCCGCCGTCCAGTGGTTCCAGGTCGGCATGTCCCAGTTCTTCTTCGCCATCACCCTCCACATGGCCCTGCGCAACCGGAGCACCCTGGAGCTCGCCATCCACCAGGCCCAGCGCGCCGCCATGCAGATCCGCCAGCGCGACGCCCAGCTCGCCGAGGCCCGCCGCGAACTCGACCGCGCCCTGCGAGCCGGCGAGGGCCGACGCACCGGCGACGTGCTCGGCGGATACCGCCTCGGCGAGCTGCTCGGCCGCGGCGGCATGGGCGAGGTCTACCGCGCCGAGGACGTGCAGACCGGCCGCCGCGCCGCCATCAAGATCATGCACCTCGGCCTCCTCGACGACGACGAGCAGGTCCGCCGCTTCCTCCGCGAAGCCGAGATCGCCGCCGCCGTGCGCAGCCCCCACATCGTCGAGATCCTCGACCTCGGCCGCGCCCCCGACGGCGCCCCCTACCTGATCATGGAGCTGCTCGACGGCCACGATCTCGGCTGGCACCTCCGGCGCCGCGGTCCCCTCCCCCTCGACGAGATCGTGGATCTCCTCGACCAGCTCGCCAGGGCCCTCATCGTCATGCGCGAGGCAGGCATCGTGCACCGCGATCTGAAGCCCGGGAACATCGTCCTCGCCCGCCAGCCCTCACCCCACCCCGAGCGCTCCCCCGCCGCCGGTCCGCTCCTCTGGAAGGTGCTCGACTTCGGCGTCGCCAAGGCCCTCGGGACGAGCAGCACCCTCACCCAGGGTCAGATCCTGGGCACCCCGTCGTACATGGCCGCCGAGCAGCTCGCCGGCGACGTCGACCACCGCACCGATCTCTACGCCGCAGCCGCCATCGCCTACCGCGCCCTCACCGGCAGCGCCCCCTTCGACGGCGATGACGCGGCGCAGATCGCCTACAAGGTGATGTTCTCCCAGCCCCAGGCCCCCTCCCACTTCGTGCAACTCCCCACCGACGCCGAGCTGGTCCTCGCCGTCGGCCTCGCCAAGAAGCCCGCCGACCGCTTCGACCGCATCGAGGATCTCGCCCGCGCCATGCGCCTCGCCGCCCGCAGCGAACTCGACGAGGTGACCCGCGCCCGCGGCTGGCGCTACCTCAAGACCGCCCCCTGGGAAGGCCTCCGCGGCGCCCCCTGGGAAGGCATGCGCCACGCCCCCTCCGACCCCGCCCAGGTCGCATAAGTACTGCGTACGGCAATTCAGGGACCTACGGTCCCTACGCTCCCGTTGGTCACTACCCCCCTTCGGGCGGAGTTGGTCACTACCCCCCTTCGGGCGGAGAAGAAGACGGCACGCAGTGGCGGAGAAGAAGACGGCACGCAGTGGCGTACCTGTAGCGCGGCTCCGGGAGGCGTGGGCGCTGCCGCGCCGCGACCCGTGAGCCCATCGCCGGAGTGCCGCGCTTCGGTTACGCTGCGCCGCGCGTCCCCTGCCGACGTCACCGTTCGACGTGACCAAAGGAGCCGACTCCCCGATGCGCAACGCCCTCTGTCTCCTCCCCTTGCTCGCCGCAGCCTGCTCGCCCAGCGGCACCACCTCGACGAGCACCGACACGGCGAACACGCCCGCCTCCACGAACCCCGCCGCGCCAACCACCAGCGCCGAGAGCGCCCCGAGCGCCACACCCTCGACCGCTCCGGCAGAGAGCGCCGCGGCCTCCGCCTCGGCCGCCACCTCCCCAGGCCCACGCCTCCCGCCCCCCACCGAGGCCGAGGCCAAGGCCCTCGCCGCGAGCACCAACGCCTTCGCCACGGACCTCTACGCCCAGCTCCGGAGCGAGCAGGGCAACCTCGCCGTCTCCCCCGCCAGCATCTCCCTCGCGCTCGCCATGACCTGGGGCGGCGCCAAGGGCGAGACCGCCACCCAGATGGCCAAGGTGCTTCGTTTCAGCGGCAACCCGGACGCGCTGTTCGGCAGCATCGGCAAGCAGCTCGCCACCTGGAACGACCCCGCCCGCACCGCCTACACCCTCCGGGTCACCAACCGCCTCTTCGGCGAGAAGACCTACACCTTCCAGGACGCCTTCCTGAAGCAGACCGCCGCCACCTTCGGCGCCCCCCTCGAATCCACCGACTTCCGCAGCTCCCCGAGCGCCCCCGATGCCGCCCGCGTCCACATCAACGGCTGGGTCGCCAAGGAGACCAACGACCGGATCAAGGATCTGCTCACCACCGGCGCGCTCGACACCGACACCCGCCTCGTCCTCGTGAACGCCGTCTACTTCCTCGGCACCTGGGCCACGCCCTTCTCCAAGGACGGGACCCGCCCGGCGCCCTTCCACGTGGGCGGCACCACGGCGAAGGACGTCCCCACCATGAACCTCAGCAGCCGGTTCAAGTACGCCGCCACCGACGGCCTGCGCGTCCTGGAGATGCCCTACGTCGGCAACGAGCTGGCCATGACCCTCGTCCTCCCCGACGCCAGGAATGGCCTCCCCGCCGTCGAGAAGAAGCTCACCGCCGACAAGCTCACGGCCTGGGTCGACGCCGCTGCCACGAAGAAGGTCGACGTCTTCCTGCCCTCCTTCGAGGTCAGCCCTCCGAAATCCTTCCTCCTCAACGATCCGCTCACCAAGCTCGGCATGCCCCTCGCGTTCGACCGCGCCCGCGCCGACTTCACCGGCATCGCCAACCCCCCGAACCCGAGCGACCGCCTCTCCATCAGCCGGGTGTTCCACAAGGCCTTCGTCAAGGTCGACGAGAAGGGCACCGAGGCCGCCGCCGCGACCGGCGTGGTCATGAGCACCCGCGGCATGCCCCGCCCCGAGGAGTCCGTCGAGTTCCGCGCCGACCACCCCTTCCTGTACTTCGTGCGCGACCTCCGCTCCGGCATGATCCTCTTCATGGGCCGCGTGACAGACCCCTCGAAGAGCTGAGGTCAGACGGAGAGCCCCCCCATGAAACTCGACAACGTGCGCCTCCTCGTCGTGCGCTTCGACGAGATGTTCCACTTCTACCGCGACGCCCTCGGCCTCACCCCCACCTGGGGCGACCCTGCCGGCCCCTACGCGAGCTTCGATCTCCCCGGCGGCGGCAGCATCGGCCTGTTCCGCCGCGAGATCATGGCCAGCACCGTGGGCACCGCCGCCCGCCCCCCCGAGGACAGCGCCCAGGACCGCTTCAACCTCGTCCTCCGCGTGGACGACGTCGACGCCCTCGCCGTCGCCCTCGGCCAGCGCGGCGTCGCCCTCCTCGGCGCCCCCCGCGACATGCCGAGCTGGGGCCTGCGCGTCGCCCACCTCCGCGACCCTGACGGCAACCTCCTGGAGCTGATCCAGGACCTCCCCGGCGACGCCCTCACCTCCTCATTCCACGAGGACGAGACCGTCTCGCTCGGCGGACAAGGCATCTGAAGCACCCTGACGCACGCCGGAGAGGGCTCCGCTCCCCTCCGTGGCCGAGGACCCATGGCATCCAGCGATGACGCGCAGTCCCCCGAAGCTCTCCGCCAGGAACTCGACACCCTCCGCCGCGAGAAGGCGGACCTCGAACGCGCCCTGAAGCAGCGAGAGATCATCCTCCAGGCCTTCCTCGACCACTTCCCCGGCCTCGCCTACGTGAAGGAGATCGGCGCCTGGACGATCCTGTTCATGAACCGGACCGGCACCGGCCTCCTCGGCACCGACACCACGGCCATCCGGGGCAAGGCCGAAGACGACCTCGCGCCGCCGGAGGTCGTCACCCTGTGGCGCCAGAGCGACCTGCGCCTCGTCGAGAGCGGCGCGCCCACCACCGAGGAGTACCCCGTCGTCGTCGGCGGCGACACCCACCAGCACCGCTCCGTCAAGTTCGTCATCCCCGACGAGCACGGCGCCGCGTACGCCATCGGCGGCTTCTCCACCGACGTCACCGCCCAGCGGCGCGCCGAGGAGCGCCTCGCCGCCGCGTACCGCGACACCCTCCAGAAGCTCAGCGCCCCGGTCATCCCCATCACCCGCGACACCGTGGTGGTCCCCCTCATCGGCGCCCTCGACGCGACCCGCGTCCAGCAGATCACCGAGGGCATGCTGGAGACCCTGTCGAGCCGGCAAGCCAGCCTGGTCATCCTCGACGCCACCGGCGCCGGCATGCTCGACATCCAGGCCTCCGACGCCCTGATCAAGGCCGCGCGCGGCGCGCGCCTGCTCGGCGCCGAGGTGGTGATGACCGGCATCAGCCCCGCCACCGCCCAGGCACTCGTGGAGTTCGGCGCTCACCTCGACGGCATCAAGACCCTCGGCTCCCTGCAAGACGGCGTCGCCTACGCCCTCACGCGGCGGCGCTGAAGCCTCGCCTGCGCCCGCACACCGTGGCGCGGACCTCCCTCACGACGAGAAGACGATCTTCTCCCGCGCGAGGTCGAGCACCGCATTTCCCCCGCCGAAGTTCGCGTCCCCGAACCCGTCCTCGATCCCCACGTAGAACGGCCCGAGCCCCTCCGCGTAGTCGTCGCACGCGACCGATGTCCCCCCGAAGTGCAGGAGGGCCTTGCTCGTGTGGAACGAGTACCGCGACAGCCCGAGCGCCTCCCCCTCCGGCGATTCGGGCGTCACGTACTTCCCCGCTGCACCGTCCTCGTCCTCCTCGTCGTCATCGTCGTCGTCATACCAGCCCGGGATCACCTTCCCCACGTTCGGATCCCCGACCCGCGCCCGGAGCTGCAAGAACGCCGTCGCCTCGATCTTCGCCCCTTCGGGCACCTCGCCCACCTCGCTCCCCTCGCTCCCCTTGCGCACCTCGCTCCCCGGCCCCCGCGCGAACGTCGCCGCGTCGAGCCAGATCACCGCGTAGGTCCCCCCGATCTCGTCCTCCAGCACCAGCGCATCCCCCTCGTGCCGCGGCGCGCCCTCCACCTCTTTCTGCGTGTGATCGTCGGCCTGGAACAGCGCGATGGCCACCTTCTCCGGACCCCGCACCCGGTACTCCGCGGGCACCAGCACCGTCCCCAGGTGCGCCATCGGCGCCCCGTCCCGCGGCGACCGCGGCCACGCTGTCAGCGCGATCGGCGGCACTCCGCCCGAGAACCCGTGCCCCACGTTCTTCTCCGACGGCACCGTGTGCCAGGCCCGGGTCGGCACCGTCTTCCCGCCCAGCAGCTCCGGATCGGCCTCCTCGTCGACCGGCGGTGGCGGCGGCGCCGCGGCATCGACCGCCTCGCGCCTGGCCCTCTCCTCCTCCGCGACCAGCACCGCCGACTTGAACGCCGGCTTCTCCGACCCGAGCACCGCCCACAGGTAGGCGAGCTGCGTCTCCGGAGGCGCATCCGGCCGCGCCGCGAGCCTCTCCAGCACCGGCTTCAGGATCGACGCCACCGCGTGGATCCGGTCTTCCGGCATCTTGCGCACCTCGTCCAGCACCCGCGTGAACAGCCCCGGCACCGGCACCTCCAGGAGCCGCACCAGCGCCCGCTCCGACCGGTTGAACGACGCGAGCCGCTTCAGCGACGCCCTTGCCAGCGCGGTCGGCGCCTGGTCGGCGTCTCCTGCCACGAACACCGCCGCGCTCGTGGACAGGAGCACCATGTCTCCCGGCGCGAGCGCCGTCTCCCCGGAGATCCGCTGATCTCCCAGCCACACGTCGCCCTTCCCGAGCACCGAGACGAGCACCTTCCCGTCCCGCAGCACGAAACGCGCGTGCTTCTTCTCGATCATGTCGTCGAGCTTCAGGTCGCCGCTGCGCCCCACCACCACGGGCTTGCCCGCGAGCTCCACCGACGCCGTCTCCAGCCCACCTGCTCCGTGCAGCCACACACTTCCCATGGAGCCCACGCTTACACGCAACCCCGCCGCCCCGGGAAGGTCCTCGGCCGCGAGCTTGGCCCACCTCGCCCCGATTGCCTACGCTGCGGCTACCGCGGACCGGAGCGGGCGCTCCGCTGGCGAGAGGGCCGTCCATGCAACTCATGAGCAACGCGAACGCGAACGGCGTTCGCGAGCGGCTACGCGCCGCGGGGGAGAGCTACCTTCACGATCTCGGTCCGGGGCTTTCCGCCGCGGACCCCGAGGGCACCGTCACTCCCCGCAGCCGGATGCTCTGCGCCTCCCTCGGCCAGCTCGGCGTCCTCGCCCACGAGGCCCTCGGCGGCCGCCGCCACAGCGCCACGTCCCGCGAGGTCGGCGTCGCTGCCGCGGCCCTCTCCCTCCTCACCAAGATCGACGACGAGGTCATCGACCAGCGCGCCTTCCACGGCGGCATGACCGCGAGCCGCCGCAGCGTGCGCGACAGGACCGAGGCCTTCCTCGCCCCCACCCTCGCCTCCCTCGGCTCCGGCCTCGCCGCCACCGACGAGCCCCGCTGTGTCTACGCCGCCTCCGTGGGCCGCCGCCTCGCCGAGCTTGCCGGCAGCCGGGTCCGCCTCGACCACGTCCTCGCCGTCATCGCCGAGGGCTGGCGCACCCAGGTCGACGCCGTGGTCACCCTGAGCAGCCACCCCGGAGAGGTCAGCCTCGCCGAGGTCGCCGGCGTCACCCGCCGCATCAGCGGCGTCTGGCTCCTGATGATCGCCCTCGTCGGCACCCTCCCCGACGACGCCGGCCGCACCTTCACCTCCGACGAGGAAGAGGCCATCCACGACTGGGGCTTCCACATCCAGCGCACCGACGCCCTCGCCGACCTCCAGAAGGACGTGGACGACGGCCTCACCTCCAGCTTCGCGGGCCGCATCCTCTGGGAGCGCGAACCCTCCCGGTATCTCCCCGCCTGCCGCGCCCGCGACGCCAGAACCCTCTACGACATGCTCGCCCGCCACCGCGTCGACGACGCCTGCCTCCGCGGCGGCGAGCCCCACCAGAACCTCGCCACCCGCCTCCGCGGCCTCGGCGAGATCCACCCCCTCCTCGCGTGGATCCACGGCTTCCTGCTCGACCGCTACCTCACCCACCCCCTCTGCCGCAGGACCCCCGAGGACCTCACCTACCCCTCTGCCGCGCGCCCTTGCGCCACCACCACCCCCATCCCTTGCCCGTCCGACGCCCGCGCCTCCGACGCCCGCGCGCCCGACGCCTGCGTGCCTGAACGCCTCCCTCCCGCCACCTCTCGCGCCGCCACCAGGGCCTGACCCGTGTTCGGTACCCTGCGCCCGCACCGCTGCGCCCTCGGCCCTGCCGATCGCGAGGCCTACGGCCGCCTCTACTGCGGCCTCTGCAAGACCCTCGGCGACGCCTACGGCACCCCCACCCGCGCCCTCGTCAGCTTCGACGCCGTCTTCCTCGCCCTCGTCGCCGACGCCCTCCTCGACGAAGCCGCGCCCCCCGACCGCTGCCGCTGCCCCATCGTCCCCGTCGTCCACCGCCCCACCGTGCGGCCCGACAGCGCCCCCATGCGCTTTGCCGCGGCCGTGGAGATCCTCCTCGCCGACCAGTGGCTCGCCGACCGCGCCGCCGATCCAGGCCGCTCCCCCAGGCGCATGCTCGCCCAGGTGGGCCGCCCCTTGCTCGCCTCCCGCGTCGCCCGCGCCGAGGCCGAGCTCACCGACCTCGGCGTCCCCCTCACCGAGCTGCGCGGCTTCGAGGAGCGCCAGGCCCGCTGCGAAGTCCTCGGCGAGACCGGCCCCGAGGACGCCGCCCGCCCCACCGCCGAAGCCCTCGGCCTCCTCTTCGGCCGCCTCCCCGACCTCCCTGGCGCCCACGCCTCCCTGAGCGCCCCCGAGGTGCGCCGCGACCTCCAGGCCTTCGGCCGCGCCCTCGGCGGCATCATCTACTGGCTCGACGCCCTCGACGACGCCCGCAAGGACGCCCGCCGTCGCGAGTTCAACCCCTTCCTCGTCCCCGCCTCGCGCATCTCGCCCACCTCGCGCATCTCGCCCACCTCGCCCACCTCGCCCACCTCGCCCATCTCGCCCATCCCCGCCTCGGGCATGGACACGGCGACCGCCCTCCTCGTCTCCCCTGCCCGCGTCGAGCGCGGCGCCCTCCGCCTCCGCGCCGCCTTGCTGGAGGTCCGCCGCCTCGCCGACGTCCTCCCCTTCCGGCGCCACCGCCCGGCCATTGCCAGCGTCCTCGCCAGCGAGCTTCCCGCCTCCGCCCGCCGCGCCATCGCCCGCGCCCGCGCCTGGGCCGCCGAGGACCTCGGCGCCGATCACCTCCCCCTGACCCTCGCCTCCCTCCCCTGGTTCGCGCGCTTCTTCCAGCGGGCCGTGATGCTCACCATGCTGGTCTGGACCTGGCTCCTCGGAGGCGCCGCCGCGCTCGCGCAGGAAGCCGTCCAGGAGAGCGGCCGCCGCAAGACCCCCTCGGTCCCCCCCAAAGCCGCGCCTTCCGACGCCACGTCCGAAGCCGCGCGGAGGGCTGCACGCAGGGCCGAGCTCCAGAAGGTGCTCGACGATCCCAGAAGCGACAGCAAAACCTACCGCGAGGCGTTCCACGAGTTGGCCGCGCTTGACGCGCTGATCGCCGCCGACGCCCTCGACGCCGGCGTCGACGCCGACGCCGCCGACGCGGCAGACGCCACTGACGCGGAGACCGACGCCTCCGGCCCTTCCCCCGACGCTGCCGACGCTTCCGGCGGCCCTGGCAGTCCCGGCTGGACCTGGCCCGACCTCCCCCCCGACGCCGGCACCCCTTCCACCGGAAAGCCTCCTGGCACCGAGGATCCCGGCCAGAACGACGCCACCACGAAGCCCGGCGAAGGCAGCACCTCCTCGGAGGCGCCCTCCGGAGGCGGCTCCCCCTGCGCGAAGGACTGCGGCTGCGCCTCGTGGTGCTCCAGCCTCTTCAAGCCCTGCGAGGACGGCTGCAGCATCTGCAAGAACTGCGGCGACTGCATGCGCGGCTGCGACGCCTGCAAGTGCTGCGACGGCTGCGGCAAGTCGTGCACCGACCCCTGCAAGTCGTGCGGCAACTGCTGCGGCGATTGCAAGGGCTGCGGCGACTGCAAGGCCTGCGGCGATTGCGGCAATTGCTGCAAAGGCGGCGGCGATTGCTGCAACGGCTGCAACAATTGCGGCAACTGTGGCAGTGGCTGCAAGTGCTGAGCGCCCACGCGTGACGCGGAGCGGGACCGCGCGACCTGCGCCCCTCCTGCTCCGAGACGCTGGGCTCTCAGCTCAATCGCAGATGGGCACCTGGAAGACGCCGTTCACCTCGAAGTCATCGTCGAAGTAGGCGTAGAGCGCTGCCGTGACCTGGGTGTCCGTGACCTCTCGGACGCTGATGCGCCCGATGTCCGTGACAAAGCTGACGCCCGGCTCGGTCAAGAAGGTCACCGAGAGGACGCCATAGTCGAGTTCGTACTCTCCCACGACCTTCGGGACATCGAGCATGATGGACGACATCTCGAAGGGCCCGCTATCGCACTGGTCGAGCGCCTCCCCGAAAAGATCGGTGTAGAACCCGGGCTCGCCTTCCGAGAACAAGGCGCTCACCAGCCCGGAGGCAAAGGTCCAGTCCTGCCCGTTGAACTTGCCGGACAGCGGCGTGTCGGCAAACGGCGGAATCTCCCTGGTCTCCGTGTCCGTGGAACTCGTGGTGTCGCCCCCACCCCCGGAGCCCCCGAACCCTCCGCTGCCGCCGCTCGCGCCATTCCCCCCGCTCCCGCCGTCGTCGTCGTCTCCGCCGCACCCCGCGAGCACGGCCAGGCACAGGCAACCCGTCCAGAGCCCTCTCTTCATCGTTCCGACAACCAGCATCGTGCCAACGTACTGCTCCCGCCGGGTACGCGGTCAAGCCACCACGCGCGTGCCCCATCGCCCAGTTCCGGCGTCGCCCCGCATCGAGCGGGGTAAGCGAATGACACGACGGCCCGAGGCGCACCGAGGTGCACCGAAGCGCACCGAGCCCCCCGCGTCCCGGCTCCCCTGCGCCCTGCGGATGGCACCTGGAAGACTCCAGTCTCACCCCCTCGCGGCGGCCGTGATAGCGTCGGAGCCCTCTTCGCGCCCGCATCGCGACCGCATCACGAGTGGGCCATCCAGCCGTCACGGGGGCGAATCCTTGAACCGAACATCCCTTGCTCTCTCCGCGCTGTTCCTGCTCACGAGCGGGTGTACCGCACCTCCCGAGGGCCTTTCCGGCGCGCACGAGCCACCTCCCGACACCCTCGCCGGCTCCGCCGCCCTGCCCCCGGCTGCGGTCCCTCCGGCACTCCGGGCCGCGCACATCGCCGCGGTGCAGGCCGCGGCCTCCGCCGCCTACCACCCTGCCCCTGCCGGCCCCGGCGTCCTGCGCGCGCACAACCCCGCCCACACCTTTGTCGCCGAGCTGGACGCCGCCGGCGTGCACCTCGCCTCCGACGCCGACGCCCGCCCCTTCGACCTCACCCTCACCGCCACCGCCTTCGGCTGCGAGGGCGCCCTCGCCCCCCTCCATCCCGTCGCGCCCACTTCTACCGGAGCCCGCATCGACTACCCCCGAGGCCCGCTCACCGAGTGGTACGTCAACGGCCCCCTCGGCCTCGAACAGGGCTTCACCCTCCAGGCCTCCCCCTGCCCTGCCGCGCAGGCCGCCGCGCTCCTCGAACTCACCGCCACGGGCCTCGACCCTGTGCTCCGCGCCGACGGCACCGGCATCGACTTCCGCGACGCGCACGGCGCCCCGACCCTCGCCTACACCGATCTCCACGCCGTCGACGCCACCGGCGCTCCCTTGCCCGCGACCCTGGCCCTCAGCGAAGGCCGCCTCGTGCTCCGCGTCGCGCTCACCGACGCCGTCTTCCCCGTCACCGTCGACCCTTTGATCTGGAGCCCGCCCCAGAAGCTCGCCCCCGGAAGCTACCCCGCCCCGGAGAACCGCCTGGGCACCTCGGTGGCCATCCACGGAGACCTGGCCGTGCTCGGCGCGCCCCTCGCCGACTTCGGCAACGACGTCGACCGCGGCCTCGCCTGGGTCTACCGGCGCAACGGCACCACCTGGGTCTACGAGAGCATCCTCGCCCCCTTGCAGAACACCGCGGGCGAGCGGTTCGGCGCCTCCGTCGCGGTCCTCGACGGCTCCCCCGGCCAGGAGTACGCCTTCGTCGGCGCCCCCCAGGCGACCATCGGTGCCAACGCCTCGCAGGGCGCCGTCTACGCCTTCCGCCGCGGCATCACCACCTGGGCCATGGAGAAGAAGCTCTTCGCCACCGGCGGCACGGCAAACAGCCAGTTCGGCACCTCCCTGTCCGTCACCACGGGCACCCTCGTCGTCGGCGCCCCCCGGGCCAGCGTGCTCGGGTCCTCCCTCGTGGAAGAGGGCCTCGTCCACGTCTTCCGGAGCTACGACGGATTCTCTCCGGTCGCGACGCTCCAGGCCACGGGCGGCACCACGGGCGACAGGTTTGGATCGTCCGTGGCCATCGACGTCAACCTGCTCGTCGTCGGCGCCCCCCGTGTCAACGCCATGCAGGGCGCCGCCTACATCTTCGAGCGCGCCACCACCTTCCCCTTCGCCTTCACCCAGACGGCGACCCTCGTCGCCAGCGACGGCGCCCCGAACGCCCTCTTCGGCACCGCCGTCGCGGCCTCGGGCGACACCGCCCTCGTCGGCGCGCACCACACCGCTGTCGGCCCCAACCTCCTCCAGGGCGCCGCCTACGTCTTCCAGCGCCAGGCCGGCGCCTGGCCCCTGCAGCAGCAGCTCGTCGCCAGCGACGGCGCCCCGAGCGACGCCTTCGGCTTCTCCGTCGCGCTCCAGGGCGACATCGCCCTCCTCGGCGCCTACACCGCCAACATCGGCGCCGCCAATGCCCAGGGCGCCGCCTACGCCTTCCTCCGCGAGGCCGGCACCTGGTCCCAGCAGCAGAAGCTCGTCGCCAGCGACGGCGCCGCGACCGACACCTTCGCCTGGTCCCTGGCCCTCTCCGGCAACACCGCCCTCATCGGCGCCCCCTTCGCCGACAACGTCGCCCAGGGATACGCCAACCAGGGCGCCGCCTACGCCTTCCGCTTCGGCCAGGAGCTCGGCGAGCCCTGCGCCACCAGCGCCGAGTGCCACAGCGGCACCTGCGCCGACGGCATCTGCTGCGACGCCGCCTGCACCGGCACCTGCACCGCCTGCACCCAGGCCCTCACCGGTCAGCCCGACGGCACCTGCGCCCCCCTCCCCGCCGGAACCGACCCCGACGACGAGTGCGGCGACTGCGCCCTCTGCGACGGCGCCGGCGCCTGCGCCCTCGCCCCTGCCGGCACCGACCCCAAGGACGCCTGCCCCCTCGACCCTGCCTACCCCGCTTCCTGCGGCCCCGACGGCCAGTGCGACGGCCTCGGCACCTGCCGCGCCTTCGCGCAGCCCACGGTCTCCTGCGGCGCCGTCACCTGCCAGGGCACCTCCGTCGTCGAGCCCCGCTGCAACGGCGCCGGCCAGTGCCTGAGCCTCCTGCTCTCCGCCTGCGCCCCGTACCAGTGCACCACCGCCACCGCCCAGTGCCTCACCACCTGCACCACCGCCGCCGACTGCACCCCGGACCACCACTGCTCCCCCCAGGGCACCTGCATCCCCGACAAGACCTACGGTGAGCCCTGCACCCTCGGCGCCGAGTGCGACACCGGCTTCTGCGCCGACGGCGTCTGCTGCGACTCCGCCTGCGGGGAGCCCTGCATGGCCTGCTCCACAGCCGCGAAGGGCGGCGGCATCGACGGCCTCTGCGACCCCGTCGTCCTCGGCGCCGATCCCGCCGACGAATGCCCCGGCGACCCCGCCTCCACCTGCGACCGGAGCGGCGCCTGCAACGGCATGGGCGCCTGCGGCCTCCACCCCTGGGGCACCGTCTGCGCCCCCGGCGCCTGCACCGGCACCCAGGAGACCGCACCCTCGACCTGCGACGGCTTCGGCACCTGCGTCCCCGCCACCCCCGCCCCCTGCGCAGAAGGCTACGTGTGCCAGGCCGACACCTGCGCGACTTCCTGCACCGACAGCAGCGCATGCGGCCCCGGCCACGTCTGCGATCTCGGCACGGGAGAGTGCGTGCCCGGCGGCGTCGGCGGTGCCGGTGGCTCAGGCGGCGGCAGCACCACCAGCACCACCAGCACCGGCGTCGGCGGCACGGGCGGCGCGGGTGGCGCGGGCGGCTCTGGCGGCGCAGGCACCAGCACCAGCACCAGCACCAGCACCAGCACCAGCAGCAACGTTGGCGGCGCGGGCCCCTCCCCGGATCCCGACCTCGAAGGCTCGGGCAGCAGTGGCGGCTGCAGCGCCGCGGCGACCGGGACTTCGCCCACGCAGCGTCCCCTGCCCCTCGCCCTCCTCGCCCTCGGCGCGGCCCTCACCTACCGCCGCCGTCGCCAGGACTGCGTACCCTGAATCAGGGGCCTTTCGGCCCCTACGCTCCCGGTGGTCGCTACCCCTGTCTCTCGCGCGAGCATCGCGCCAAGGAGCAGGGACGAACCCGGGAAACGCAGGTCTGACCCCTCCCGTCGTTCGTGGGGCGCTCGCGACGCTTTCCGAGTGAGCGCGCCGCCCTTGCCCCCTCGCGCCCTCGCCCTCACCCCTCCCGCAGCGCGGAGTCGAAGAACGCGAGCACCTGCCCGAAGTGCCGCTCGGCCTCGGTGGGCGAGTACACGGGAGCGTCGGTCATCGTCCAGGCGTGTCGGGCGGCGTAGTGCTCCATCTCGAAGCGCGCGCCACAGCGCTCCAGCGCCTGGCGCAGCGTCGCCTCGTCCTCGGACGTGAACGAGCCATCCTGCTCGGCGATCGCGAAGTACAGCCGCGCCTTGATCCGATCGGCGTCGCGGTGCGGGCTGTCCGGTGCGGCGGTGACCAGGTTCCCGCCGTGGATCGACGCCGCCGCGCCGATGCGCTCGGGGAAGTGCGCGGCCGCCATGAACGCGAAGCGCCCCCCCATACAGTACCCGAAGATGCCCATCGGTGCCGGCGCCTGAGCCGCCGCCTCGCCCGGAGCCGCGAGCCTGTCGAGGCACACCGCCACATCCTCCATCACACCCGCGGCATCGACCTGGGAGAGCACCTTGCGCATCTCCGCGAGCTTGTCGGGCGACGAGAACACCACCTTCGCGTCGAAGTGCACGTCCGGCCCGATGCGGTGAAAGAGGTCGGGCACGAGGACCCGGTAGCCCCCCGCCGCGAAGCGATCCGCCATCGGAAACAGCACCTCGCGAAACCCGAGACCATCCATCAGGAAGAGGAGCGAAGGATGAGGACCGGCGCCAGCCGGACCGACTTCGTACGCCCGCATCGGGCCAGAGGCCGTGGAGAGATCGACCAGGGAGCCTTGCATGGCTGCACTGTACACCCGGACCCACCATCCGCCGCGTCCCACCACCGGGTCCGACAAAACGAAAAGGCGCAGCGAGGACCCGCGTCCCGGATCCTCCCTGCGCCCTGCTGATTGCAACCCCGGTCGATCCGCAATGCGGATCACCCCGGAATCACCACCTCACGTCCCCGATCACTGCCGCTTCTGCACCGCGGTCTTCTTCTCGGGGGCATTGTCCCCCGGCGCCTCTCCGGCGGCTTCCTCGGCCGCAGCCTCCTCCGCGGCGGCCTCCTGAGCGGCGGCCTCCTCGTTCCGGCGCCGCGTCTTCACGGCCCGCTTGCCCACCTGCCCGTGGTACCGGACCGTGTCCTCGAAGGCCGTCATCATCGTGGGATCCGTGCGCTTCGCCGCCTTGCGCACGGCATCCACCACGAGCCCCACCACCGCCTCGCGCTCGTCCTCAAGGAAGGCCTCGGTCTCCATGGCCACCTCGGCCAGCTTGTCCACGGCCACCTTGAACGCGCGCACCTGCTCCAGCCGCTCATTCAGCGAGGTCACGTGCGTCGCCAGGTCCGGAGCGACCCGCAGCGTCGCCGCATGCAGCGGCAACCGCGTCGCCAGCTCCAGATCCACCCTGTCCCACTCGTCCTTTTCACGCCGCAGCCCACGCGTCCCCCCCTCCGGCAGATCGACCAGCACCCCATCCAAGTGCTGAAAATCCACGGCAAAAGACCCCGCATACGGCTTCACGAGAAGCGTCGTCGCCATTGTCGTCATTCCTTGTGTGTTGGTGCACTCCAGGACGGAGTGCGTGCGCAGTTAAAGTACCGACCGAGGGACGCTCGGTCGGTACAGCCATACTCAATGCATCCGCTCGAACCGATTGTCAATCCTCGCGATTGCAATTTCGAGAACGCACGCGACGCGAGGACCTATTCCACGCACCGCCCACGCACCGCCCACGACCCGCCCACGACCCGCCCACGCACCGCCCACGGCCGCGCACATGAACGAAAGGCACCGGCATACGACCGCGCACGCGAGTGCGATGTACCCGCGCGGCGGACCAACGTTCCAATCGTCTCGATGGCACAGGAGGTGCTAAACGCCGCGCAAAGCAGGGCTCGTGCCAGGATAAGGGCGCTGGTGCATCGCTGCATCCGGTCCAGCGGATGGCTTTCCAATCAATGGGCGGTTCCTGAAAGCGATTGTCATCCGACGCGCGCGGGCGCCATTCTCGTCACGGTGGAACGAGGTCCGGACCCACATGTGGGCAAAGCCGCGCACCGCATTGCGGACCGTTCGTGGAGAGGTCGGGGGACGCTCGGCGGAGGTGTCGGGGGGCTCGGCGGGGAGGTCGGGGGGGGCTCGGTACCAGCGGCGCATGGCCGGAGCCCTGTGGGGTGGCGCGCTCGCGGCGCGCTACAGGCGAAGCTCCAGGAACCGCGCGCCCTCGATGAGATTCGGGGTGTAGGGCGCGATGTCGCGGAACCCCAGGGCCTCGTAAAGCCCCATGGCCGCCTGCATCGACGGCACCGTATCGAGCCTCATCGCCTCGTACCCGGCCGACCGCGCCTCTTGAAGGAGGGCACCCGCGAGCCGCCGCCCCACCCCTCGCCCATGGAACCCGGGCCGGACGAAGAGCCGCTTCATCTCACAGAGCCAGTCGCCGAGGTCCCTGAGCGCGACACACCCCGCCACGTCCCCCCCGACCCAGGCCAGGAGGAGACGGCCAGAAGGCGGCGCATACCGGCCCGGGAGCGCCTCCAGCTCGCGGTCGAAGCCCTGGAAGGAGAGGGAGAACCCGATCGAGGCGGCGTACTCCTGAAAGAGGAGGCCCACGTGCTGGAGATCCTCGGGCGAGGACACGTGGGTGATCGCGACCGGCGCCATGGCGGCGACCCTAACGAGGGGTCGGCACATCGCCAATGGTCAGGCAGTGGGCAGGGTCACGCGCAGGTCGTCGAGGACCGGGTGAGGGTGGGTGGCGATGGGGAGGCATGAGGGAGTGGTCGCGGGGGCGTGAGTGGCGGGCGGCGGGGTGGGGATTGGTAAACCGGTGGAGCGAGGGATGGTCGGGTGGCGGGGGATCCGCAGCGCTGGAAGGGAAGCGCAGGTTGCGTGCCAGTGATTTCGTGAGGCGCGCCACTGGATGAGGTTCACGAGGACGTGAATGGGGTTCACGTCGACGCGAACGAGCTTCACGTCGACGTGGTTCGGGTTCGCGTCGACGCGGTTTGGGTTCACGTTGACGCGGTTTGGGTTCACGTTGACGCGGTTTGGCTTCGCGTCACCGGGCTCTCCGTCCCTTCAAGGGAAGCCCTGTTCACGTGACAGGGAAGCTCCTTTACGTGAACGCGAACGACCTCCACGTCAACGCGAACCCACTTCACGTGACAGCGGTGTGCGTTCCCCGATCGTCGAGCCGCGTTCACGTCAACGCGAACGACCTTCACGTCAACGCGAGCGACCTTCACGTCAACGCGAGCGCCGTTCATCCCACCGTGTGTGCAATCGCTCCTCGGTGAAGGACCTTCACGTGACGTCGAACCTGCTTCACGTGACGTCGAACCTGCTTCACGTGAACGCGAACGAGATTCACGTCAACGCGAACCCACTTCACGTGCCCGCGAACCGACTTCCAGTGTCAGTGGACGCAGTTCACGTGACAGCGACCCCACTTCACGTGACAGCGACCCCGCTCCACATGATAGCGCACGGATCTCACGTGAGGGTGGCCACAGACCTCCGCCTGTTCAAGGCGAACTGCGTGCCAGTGCCTCGCGCTGGGAGGTCGGCGAGCGTCCAGCGGCTCCAGGCGAGGGACACAACCGCCTTGGCAGGTCACCCTCCTCCACGAGGAGGCAGGGTCACGCTTCCAGGGCCTCGCGACCTCTGTGAAGCGGTCCCCGGAGAGCGCGCCAGAAACGTGCCACGACGAGAGGGAGGGGGCAGGCAGGCAGCCGCAAAGCCGCCTCCTCCGACGAGAGAGGGCCGACCCTGCGCGGATGGACGAAGGAGGACGGGCGCCAGCACCGTGCCCTCCTCTATAGAGGAGTGTGGTCGCGACCATGGGAAACGTGATCATCGAACCCTGAAGGGTCATGACTTCCTGTTCCCCCTTCGCTCCGACAATGCCTTCGTGACGAGCCACCCGACCTTCGCGCAAGGTGTCAGTTACGAGAACGTGCGTCTCGAACTCGGACCCGAGTTCGTGGACCTGGGCTTTGCGGGGGCCGTCGAGCGCCTGGACCATCGAGGGGGTGCCCCCCATGCACGCCATCGTGGGCGGCATCTACTACACGGGTCGGAGGTACGCGTAGATCGAGGCGGTGGTCTCTGCATTGGTCAACGCCAGTATGGACCTCGCGCCGGACGTGAAGCTCACGCGCACGTCGATCTATGGGCAATTCACCATCCGGACTTTCTTCCGAGGGGCCGCATGCACGTCGCCGTCGCACGCGAGGTGCTCCGCTGGCGGAGTTTCGTGCTGAGGTCCGAGGCGCGCAGGACCCAAGCCATGTGTACAACGGTCCGACGGTCTGTTAAATGTGCACCCCGAGCCAGAATAGGCAGAAGGCGAGGCAGGAAATGGCCGCTGACATGCTGAAAGTAAGCGATTTCGGGCGCACGCAGTACGGGATGACAGGTGCGCCCCGGCAGGCGATGATAAACTATGGCAAGGTGCTCCTGGTCATCGCGGGCGCGGATGGGGAGGTCAGCCCGAGGGAGTACGACTGGCTCATCGAGCATCAGCGCAAGTTTGGCGCTCCAGAGGACGTCATCGCCGAATATGAGAAGTTCGACTACAGGTCGGCAGATCTGCACAATCTCCTGGACGACATCCGAACGGATGTCGCGACCTGGAATCCCGCGCCGCACCTGATCTACCACGCGATCCAGATGTGCAGCGCGGACGGCGAATACGCCGCGGCCGAGCGGTCCAAGGTCGTCCGGGCCGCGCGGGCTCTGGGCGTCTCCGATGACACGGTGCTGACCCTTCACGCCCTCATCCAGATGGAGAAGGCCGTGTACGATATGCGCGCTGCCCTCTTCCGCGTAGCGGTCCTGGAGTAGGCGTCCGCGCGGCCTCCCCTCCCCGGCGAGTTGTGCCTTTGGTCGGGGAAAGTGTCAGACAAGGGGAGCCATCGTCCTCAACGCGAGGGCGCTTCAGGGTCACGCTTCCAGGGCCCCATGATCTCCGTGAAGCAGTCCCCGGAGAGCGCGCCAGAAACGTCCCAGGACGAGAGGGAGGCGCAGACAGGCAGCCGCAAAACCGCCTCCTCGGACGAGAGAGGGCCAACCCTGCGCGAATGGATGCAGGAGGACGGGCGCCAGCGCCGTCCCCTCCTCTATAGAGAAGCGTGGTCGCGACCCTGAGAAACGTGAGTGCAGTCGCCGTCGTGCTGGTGACCTTGGGCAGCCTGCTCGGGGGCAACGCGTGGGCGCAGGACACGGAAGCCGCGACGCCAGCACCGGGAGCTGCTGGCCCCACGCAAAGCCCAGACGCGGCGGCGAATGAGGCGACCGCCAACGACAAGCCGCCGCATGCAGAGCCGTCACCCGTCAAAGAGCAGGTGACGCGCGCCGAAGGCAGAGCGTCCGGCGCAGCGCTGAAGACCACCACGCCGCCCGATGCGCGCGGGGCGAAACCGCAGGACAAGGCCTTGCCCGGCAATGCCCCCAAGGCCCCATGCGAAGACGACACCACGTTCAGCGATCGGACCCTGAAGGGTCATGCCTTCCTGTTCCCCCTTCGCTCCGACAATGCGTTCGTGACGAGCCATCTGACCTTCGCGCAAGGTGTCAGTTACGAGAACGTGCGTCTCGAGAGCGGCCCAGAGTTCGTGGACCTGGGCTTTGCGGGCGCCGTCGAGCGCCTGGACATCGGCATCCGCTTCCACGAGCGCATCGGGTTCTTCGGCGGTGTCGACGCGCGCATCGCCGCCGGCATCGATCCCCTCACCGCCTTCTACTTCGGCGCCGACGCCTCCGTGAGCTGGAGAGCCGGCGCCGCGGGGATGATCCTGCGCTCCGAGCGCACCGGGACGCAGCTCGGCGCGCGCCTCTCAGCTCAAGGCGCCCTCGACCAGCAGGTCACCCCCTTTCAGCTCGTGGACGCCCTCATCGCGACCTCTGAGCAGGAGGAGATCACGAGGGCAGATCTCGACAGACTCATCCCTTCGTTGTTCTCCAGGACGAAGTCGATCGGGGGCCGCGGCTCTGTGAACCTGGCCCAGGCGCTCGGGAGGCATTTCTCGGCGCAAGCGTCGCTCGATGTCGACATCATGTCCGCCTCACGCCTCACGCACAGCGGAGCACAGGAGGTCGTCTATACCACGTCGAGCACCGCCCTGGGCGCCGGGATCGCGCTCACAATGGATGGGATGCCGTACGCGCCCGTGGCGCTGCTCGCCGAGTATCGGCTCGATGCGACCGTGGCAAGCTGGACCGACGGTCCGGAGATCGAGGGGGTGCCACCCATGCACGCCATCGTGGGCGGGATCTACTACACGGGCCGGAGGTATGCGCAGATCGGGGTGGTGGTATCGACACTGATCGATGCCAGCATGGATGTGGCCCCGGACGTGAAGCTCACGCGCACGTCGATCTATGGGCAGTTCACGATCCGGACTTTTTTCTGAGGGGATGCGGGATTGCAGGCCAGTGGCGATGCGGCCCGTAAAGGCCGTGCCACACCACTCCCTATATCGCTGGCAGACCTCAACTAACACGCAAGTGGCAAGCCAGAGATGCGCGAGACTGCCGTAGAGCATGCGTGGATGGATCTTGCGCACTAAACTCCAGCTTCCAGCAGACCGCAGTGGTCTTCCTGCTGCGGTAGGTAAGCCTAAATGACGTAAACGCCCGGTGGTCGCCATCGTGACCGGGCACTGACTGAGAGAAGGCCTTCGGGGTGCCATCGATGCAGCCTGGTGCCTTGCTCATAGATCCTGCTGCAACAAGAACTGGAAATCCGTTACCGTGTTGCGCGCAGCAAGCCAGTTGCTTGGACTGGAGAGCAGCCTTATAGGTTCAATCATTTGAGCGAGGGAGGCCGGAATTTTCGCATTCGCGAGAACCTGCATCGGAAGACGGCCCAGCGTGGCAGGCACCCAGGGGCTTCCGCTATTGACTCGGAAGATGAGCGCCTCCGCGACATGCAGCGAGCCGATTATGCGTAGAGCTTCCGACGCTGCCGCTTTGGTTCGACTCGATGAGTGCTGCACCAGCATATCGGCGAGTACCTCAATTACGGTCTTGTCCGTATCCGGCCCGAGTGCGGCGATCGCATGCAGGGCGACATCGTCCTCCTCGTCAGCAATGTACGTTGCGACGCTCGAATAGTGCTGAATCCCAAAGCGCCCAAGACCCCATACGGCCGCCTGTCGGAGTTCATCACCCTTAAGCGCGCGGTCTCCTGCAACCTTGTCGAGTGCAGTGGCCGATCTAGCGTCAGGGATCTCGGACAGGATGAGAATGGCCTCCATACGGAGATAGCCGGGAGACTTGTCTCCTTCGCGATTAATGCTCGACGCGAGATATTCGAAGCCAGCGTCTTCACCCAGGCGCGCCAACGCACCCGCGATCTCCAGGGCCGTTCTAGGCTCTGTTTCGCACTCAAGGGCATTTGCCAAAAGCGTCACAACGTTTACTGGCGCATCGGCCTTGCCGGACGCTAGCGCTTTAGCTGCGGCGTAGCGATCCGTGGCGACGTCGGAGCGCAGATCGTCTACCGGCGACCAGCGACGAGAGAGCATCAACGTTGGGTTGATGATGCGCGACACCGCTCCCGCCAAGAACGAGGCCTCCCCGGTAAAGCGATCTCCGACTTTCACGAGGGGCGTCTTGCCCTTGAGTTTATAACTTTGAAAGCGGCCCGGGTCCATCCGAACCCGAATCCGCTCGGCCGTAACCTCGACGACCTCACCGTTACCTGATGGAACGATCGAAGGCCAAGTAATGTCACGCTCAGCCCCTTCGCTCGCCGACTTTCGCTGACCAACCTTGGCCAGATGAACGGTCGCCCGAAGATCGCGAACGGCGATAAAGACAGGCGCGGCACGTACGTGAACTGCTGCCCCACCATAACACGAGACGAGTCCGATCAGATCCTCGTCGCGCAGCCCCGAGTCCCAGCGCCGTTCGAGGTTGGTAGGCGAGTCGCTCATCTTAATCTGTAGATCAGACTTTGCACGGATCTCGACGCGCAGACCGGTGCGCACACACAGAAGATCCGCCAGGCGCAATCGCTTCACCTTCGTTGACCAGATCTTGTTGGAAGTGCTGTACCGCTCTAGTTCGATTGGAGCGAATCCGAGTCCTTCAAGGAAGGCGACCGCTGCACGTGTAGCGGTCGCTCCCATCGTCAGCTTCTGAAGGAAACTCAGGTCGGCCTTGAAGCCCATCAGTCGCCCTCCTCGTCTCTAGGCGGCGCGAGAAGGTCGCGCGGCTCGCACTTCAGTGCTTCCGCCAACGCGAAGATGTTCTCAAGCGAGACGTTCCGGTTGCCCCGTTCCACCGAACTCACGTATGTTCGATGGAGACCTGAACGGGCGGCTAGCTCCTCCTGAGACAATCCGGCGCTGGTCCGCAACCGTCGAAGATTACGGCCGAATATCGCGGCGGGTGTGCCAGGGCCGACGTGTGTCACCAGCTAACCGTATGACCTTGATGACTTTGCGTCTGCAGACTATAGGTCACACATCTGGGGAGAACCGATGAGGACCAAAACTAAGACTAAGAGGACGGGCGCGACAGAGGTGGACCGCCTTCCCGTTATCGTTCACGCCCCTCGGACAGACGCAATCTACAACTGCCATGCATATCTGACGAAGGTGCCGGTCGACGCGATCAAGCCCTTTATCGAGGCCTTCACGAAGCCGGACGACGTTATCGTCGATATGTTCGCCGGCTCAGGCATGACCGGACTGGCGGCAGCATCGGTGGGTCGTATCGCGAAGCTGAGCGACATCTCCGTGCTGGGGCAGCACATTGGTAGGGGCTACATGTCGCAGGTCTCGCCAGCCGCAGTCCGCCGTTCCGCATCTGCGGCGATCTCGAACGCGAAGAAGGCACTAGGCGACCTTTATCTGACGCGTCGCGTTTCTGATGGATTCGAGGTTGATGTAATCCGAACGATATGGTCGTTCGTCTATATATGCCCCTCGTGTTCTGAGCAACTCGTGTATTTTGAGCACCTAGACGGCAATGGAAAGCCTGTCGACACGTGCCCTACATGCAATGGCACTTTCCAGCGTCGGTCGTGGTCGCGGGCGAGTGATGTTCCAGTCCGTGTTGTCGTGGACGGCGAAGATGGGAAGCAGGTCGAGCAAGCGGTTCAGCCTGCGGACCTGCAGAAGATCGCCCGCGCATGGAAGGACTCTCGGCAGGAGAAAGTCCCTTCGATGCGGATCTCCGCTGACAGGGAGATGTTTGGGCGGTCTGGCCTAGGGCGTGCTGGGATCATGGAAACCAAGCAGTTCTTCTCACCGAGGAATGCTCTTGCCCTGCATGAACTCTGGAGCGCGATCGGGAGCGAGAACGACGAGGTGATCCGGAACAAGCTGCGCTTTGCCTTCACGGCGTGCCTTGCACGCGCTTCGCGCCGCTATCAATGGGGCCCCAAACGGCCTCTAAATGCACAGAACCAGACGTACTACGTGGCTCCCGTGTACTTCGAGTGGAACGTGTTCGATTTGTTTAAGCGGAAGGTAGAAGCCGTGCTGCGTTCAGATGCTCTGCTCTTCTCGCGCGCGCCCCTATTCATCCGCGACTTCTCAGGCCGTGCTACCTACGAACTCGCTTCTGCGCACAATCTCTCGCATCTTACGGATGCATCAGTCGACTACGTTTTCACCGATCCACCGTTCGGCAGCAACATCTTCTATGCCGACATGAACCTGTTCCATGAGGCTTGGCTTGGCCGCGCCACCGACGACACGTCCGAAGCGGTGATGCATACTACGGGACCAAAGAAGAAGGACTCCGCAGAGCGATATGAGCGTATTCTTCGTGGTGCGTTCATAGAGGCGTTTCGGATCCTCAAGTCCGGGCGCTTCATGAGCGTTGTCTTTGGCAACAGCAGTGGTTCTATTTGGGCGCTTGTTCAGCGTGCTCTTCGCGACGCTGGCTTCTCCGATCCCCTCCACATCGCCATCCTGGACAAAGGTCAGCGTTCGGTGAAGGGACTAAACTCTGGCTCGGAAGGAGTCGTTACCGTTGATCTGATCATGACCGTCCAGAAGCCGGAGCGAAAACAGCGACATCACGCCGAGCCTCTGCCTCAGGTCGTGCGCCTTGCCGACGTTCTTGCGAATGCGGCCATGAGCCTCAACCCTGAGCATGCCCGCAACCCGAGCTATGTCTACGTGGCGGCGGTGAAAGAGGTCATTCGGCAGGGGCACGCTCTCGATAGCTTCCACTACAGCGATGTGCTCGTTGGGTTGCGAGAACTCGGCATCGCCCTGGACCCGAAGAAGGGACTGTTGGCAAAGCCACTCACGGCGGATGCTCTGGTTAAGTTCGAACGCTGAAAGTAATCACCTTCCCCGCTGGAGTGCCCAGCTCCCCATATGCGTGACGGCCTGAAGCTGTCGCTCGACCACTGCCTCGGCGCCGCTGATGACGTAACCGTCGACCAAAGGCATGGACCAGGGGCGGCTGCCGCTCTACGGCCCCCAGGTGAAGCTGGCCTCCGGGCAGGGCGCAAGCTGAGGACAGACGGGGTGCATGTCGCGTCAGTGAACGACTGGCCAGGCGATAGAGATTGGGACAGCCTGCTCGGCGCCCCGGGCGCCGGCCAGGACCTCACACTGGGGGGCGCTCGGAGTGGGGCGCATCGGCATCGCGGCGTGGTGCCTCGGCATCGCCGGCGCCGGGATGTCTTGTCCAGGTCGTCGGCGTCACACGACCGCCTCTGGGAGCTGGCTTTCCGCTACGCTCGCAGCGCCCTAGCTTCCCCTTCCCAGGAGAGAACACGGTGCTCTTCGATTTCGGCGAGATCTCGGAGGATCGCTTCTTCGAGCACCACTGGCGGCGGGCTCCGCTTCATCTGAAGGGCGGGGCCTCGCACATCCTCGGGTCGCGCGTGGATCGCGCCAGGTTCCTCGGGGTGTGTAACGCCCTGGAGGCGGAGTGGCCGTGGCTCGTGCACCGGACCGGAGAGGAGGTGGTCTTTGCCCAGATCATGGATCGCGCCGATCCGGAGCTGGCGGGGATCGCGCGGGCGTATGAGGCGTCGTTCTCGTGCCGGCGGGTGTGGTTCGATGGGGTCTGCGCTGCGGGGGGACAGGGGATCCGCAGCCATTACGACATCGCGGATAGCTTCGTGCTCCAGCAATCCGGTCGGAAGCGCTGGAGGGTCCACCCGCCGACCTCCATTCCGGAGGCCGAGGTTCGCCGGCGCATGCTCAAGGAGAGTCCGCTCGATGTCATGGACATGCCGGACGAGGCGCTGGAGGTCACGCTGGAGGCCGGGGATCTTCTCTACATTCCGCTGCTCTGGGTGCACTGGGGGGTCTCGGTGGGCGCGTCGACGAGCGTCTCGGTGGCGGTGAACGCGGAGACGGCGCTGGGGTTTCTCTGGCCGGTGCTGCGGCGGGGGCTCGCGTCGAGCGCGCGGTGGTGGGCGCCGCTCCCCGCAGGCGTCCAGGAGGGGGAGGCGCTCGATGCGCTGGTGGGCGAGCTGCACGCCGAGCTGTGCGCGGGGCCGGTGCGGCGGGGGCTGCGGGAGGCGTGGCTGCGGTGCGTCTACCGGCCCACGGCCGATGCGGACGACGGCGCGCCCGTGCCCGCGAAGGAGAGCGCGCTGCACCGGTTGTATCCGGCGTTGAAGGAGGTGCTGTCCGAGGAGCAGGCATGGTGGGGGCCGGTCCCGGTGGTGCGCACGGATCGGCCCCTGGGGGCGCTCTCGCGGGTGGTTCAGGACGAGGTGAACGCGCACGCGGCGCGCCTGTGGGCGCCCGTCGAGGCGGCGACGTTCCAGGCGCGGCTGAAGCGGGCCTGGCTGGCGCGGGTCGCGGGGGAGGTGGCGCGTTCACCGGGAGCTGCGCGGGACGGTGCGCAGCGGGATCTCGGCGGTGCGGCCGCAGCGTCTGGGGGGGGCTCTGAGGGAGGGGGCGCGGCGGCGCTGGAGATGCCTGTTGGCGCGGTGTGCGAGGAGCGGGATCGCATCGCGGCGGTCCTCCGGGCCACCGCCGAGCTTTCCTCTCCGTACAGGTGCGCTCCGGACGCTGGGGGTGTGGAGGAGGTGGCGCGGATCCGGAGGCGGGCCTCCCTCGTGCTTCTCGATCGGCTCTTGCAGACCGTCGAGGAGGCGCACGCGGCGCTCGTGCCGTCCGACGTCCGCGAGGCGCTCGCGGCGGGCATCACAGCGCTCCTGCGCATGCCGGCGGGGGCGCGGGAGAGGGTCGCGGCGCGTCCCGAGAGCCGCTCCTTCGCCTTCCGGGCCGCCGAGGCGCTGTATTTTGGCTATGCGCCGCGGCTCGATGCGGTGATGCGCCACTTCGGCCCGCTCTTCGCCCCGCTCCTGCGAGAGACGGGGTGGAGCGGTCCGTCGGTCCGCGCGCCGGACGGGTGGTGTCTCGACTTCTTCCTCCGGGGGGCGCGGGCCGAGGGGGTGATCGTCGATCGGGAGCCGTCCGGGGAAGCGCTCGCGCGGCTTGCAGAGGCGGTCGGCGCGGGGATTGCGGTGCTGGGAGAGGCGGCGCCGCGCGTACGGGATCAGGTCCTCGGGGCGATCGTGACGGTGGTGCCCCGGCAGGGGGACGGCGGCGTGAAGGACGCGGCGAGCGTCCCGGCGTTCAGCGGCATGGTGGTGATGGCCCCCCACTCCGGGAGCGACATGGCGATGGTGCTGGCGCGTGAGGCGGCGCGCTGCACAGCGCGGGACCTGCTCCTCGGGTTCACCTTGCTGGAGGGCGACCTGGAGGAGCCCTGTCCTTCCCCCTTCACGGGCCGTCCGCGCACGCTCGCGGGGCTGTTCGAGGATGTCTTTGCAGAGGTGCAGGCGCTCGCCCTCGCGCGCGTGGGCGGCGAGGCGCGCGTGGGCGGCGAGGCGCACGTGGGCGGCGAGGGGCGCGCGGCGGTCGAGGTCCTCGGGATCCTTCGCGAGGAGGGGGTGCCGACGTCAGCGGGACGGCAGCTCCTCGACGCGCTGGAGGCTGCCATAGGACGCAGGTAGGACGTGATCCCTCGACGCAGGTGTCCGGGGGTTTTGCCCGCTTCCCTGGTCGGCGACGCGCGCGGCGGGTATCCTTGAGTGACGTTCGAGCGATTCCCACGGCGTCGGAGGTCTCGCATGGCGAAACGGTCGATTCCGATGAGGCTGGCGCTCCTGGAGAGCACGGGGACGCCGCTCGCCGATGCCTCGACCCCTGCCTGTCAGGGCTGCACGGCGCTCTGCTGCCACGATCTCGCCTGGCCGATCGCGCGTCCGACGACGCCGGCAGAGATTGATGAGACCAGGTGGCGCCTCCACTTCGATACGGTGAAGATCTTCATCCGCGGCGATGCCTGGTACATGATCACCGAGGGGCGGTGCATCTACCTCGGCGAGGACAGCCGCTGCACGATTTACGAGCGCCGGCCGCAGCAATGCCGGACCCACGGGCCGCCTTACTGCCAGCGTTACATCCGGCTGGACGACGTCGAGATCACGACGCCGGAGGAACTCGAGGCGCACCTGGCGCGACGGTGAGCTGCCAGGGCCTCGCGGCGCTCGTCAGGAGCCCTTCTTGTCCTTTTCCGTGGGGGCCGCGGTGTACTTCTTCATCACCTGATTCGATTTCGAGATGACGTGCTCGATGACGGGGTTCTCGAACCCGCCCTCCTCGAGGAGCTTCCGGATCTCGGCCGGATCCAGCGCCTTGCCCTCACGCCCCTTCTTGACGATGAGCTCCTCGGCATTGGCCACCTGCGATTCGTCCAAAACGTCTTTCTGCGACATCGTGATGTCCTCCTCGCATGGACGGACGCGGGCGGCGCGTCCCCACGCTCTGCGAGCCGGTGAGCGATCGAGGGGGACCCGCCCTTTACCCTCGTTCCGCGGCCCATTCAATCATGGGCCTCTCCGCCGCACAATCGTCTCCGCCGTACAATCGTCTCCGCGGCGTCGGGATCGGCGGCACGCGCGCATCGAAGGAGCGCGCGCATCGAAGGAGCGCGTGCGCCTTGTAACGGCGCGCTTCACGGTGTTATCTGAGAGCGATTCTGCCGCACGCGCATGGCGGCGGCGGTTCTCCGCAATCACGACGCCAAAGGGGGATCCCATCTTCACGCTGGGTCACATCACGCTACGCCCGCTGGAGTTTTCCGACGCCGATCGGCTGTATGCCTGGGAGGGCGACGAGGAGCTCGGGCGGTTCTCGGGATGGAGCCGCCCGGTCTCGCGGTCCGCGTTCGCAAAACGTCTCGAGCGGCTGATCGAGGAGCCACCGTCCGATGCGGTGCTCTTCGGGATCGCGCTCAATGAAAAGCTGGTTGGACGGATCGAACTGGCATTGATTGATCGCCGGAATTCCCTCGCATTCGTGGGCATCTTCGTCGGGGATCGGGCAGCGCGGGGTCAGGGGGTGGGTGTCGCGGCGCTCCGGCTGGCGGCGGAGTACGCCTTCACCGTGGAGAACCTGGAAAAGCTCTGCGCCCACGTCTACGGGTTCAATGTCCGGGCCCAGCGCCTCATGGTCCGCGCAGGGTTTCAGCCCGAAGGCGTCCTGCGCAGCCATGAGGTGCACCATGGCGCCCGGCAGGACGTGCACGTCTACGGGCTCCTCAAGGCGGAGCTGTCGGTCGATCGGGACGCGGGGCACGCCGAGGGGGCGCCCGACGGGCTGGAAGCAGGTACGTGACGCTGGCGCGCGCGGTGGCGTCTTCACGCTGCCGCGCGGTGCGCCGGACATGGAGGACGGGATGAAGGCGCTCTTGATTTTCCCACCGGGTTGGATGCAGTTCGGGCCCTACCTGGCGCTTCCCCTCCTCAAAGGGTACCTGGCGAAGCAGGGCATCTCCGTCGACATCCGCGACATGAACATCGAGTTTTACGACTGGCTGCTCACCGAGCAGGTGGTCGCCTCGATGGCGCCGCGGCTCCAGGCGCGGGAGCGGCGGGGGCAAGCGGCGCTCGGGTCGAAGAGCTACGCCCGGCTCTGCAAGGCGCTCCTGGAGATTGACGAGGTCGCGACGTCCGTGGAGGCCGCGAAGGAGGCGCTGAAGACGCCGGCGCGCTACCTCGACACCGGCGTCCGCGAGCGCGCCAAGAAGACCATCGGCGCGGCGCTCAACATCGTCGAGTCGGGGTACGACCGCCAGCGCCTCACCCTCAATCAGATCCATTTCGGGTCGTGCGGGATGGCGCCCGACAAGATCCTGCCCTTCACGTCGTCGGACGAGAACGTGATCAAGCGCTTCTACGAGGAGCGGGGGCGCGCGCTCCTCTGCGGCGAGGGCTACGATTTCATCGGCTTCTCGCTGCCTGCGTGGGAGCAGCTCGTCCCGGCGCTGACGCTCGCCCGGTGCCTCCGGGGCGAGACGGGCCCGGACGTCCATTTCTGCATGGGAGGAAACTACGTCACCCGGCTCGTCGGGGCGTGGGGGAGCGTGCCCCACCCGTACACCTCGCTCATCGACAGCTTCAGCGTCTACGAGGGGGAGGAGTCGCTCCGCCAGTTGCTCGACACGCTCGCGACGGGGGGGGCGCTCGGGTCGGTGTCGAACCTCGTGTACCGCGAGGGGAAGCGGCTGTTTCGCACGGAGATCGGCACCGTCGACGTGAACGCCGTGCCGGCCCCCGAGTTCGAGGGGCTCCCGCTCGATCGGTACCTCGCGCCGGAGCCGATCCTGCCGCTCTTCACGTCGCGCAGTTGCCCGTACAAGTGCTCCTTCTGCACGATCCCCTACGCGAGCAGCGAGTTCCGGCAGCGGAGCGCAGAGCGCGTCGCCGAAGACCTGGCGACCCTCGTCGCCCGTCACGGGGTGCGCCTCTTCACCTTCGTCGACGAGACGCTCACGGTGCCGAGCCTGGAGGGGATCTCGCGCGAGATCGTGGAGCGCGGGCTCGACATCCGCTGGTACGGGGAGACCCGGTTCCACCCGCGCATCGATCGGCGGCTCGCCGCGCAGCTCTTCCGCTCCGGGTGCCTCAAGCTGCAGTTCGGGCTGGAGTCGTACAGCCAGCGCGTGCTCAACCTGATGAAGAAGGGGACGCGGCTCGAACACATCTTGCCCAACATCGAGCACTGCCTGAGCGAGGGCATCGCGATCCACCTGTTCACGTTCGTGGGGTTCCCGGGGGAGACCGCCGCCGAGGCGCGCAGCACGCACGAGTTCTCGAATTACGTGCTCAAGATCTCCGCCGAGACCTACGGGAACGACTTCTCGTCGCTCGGCCTCGGGCCCTTCGGCCTGGAGGTCTACTCGGACGTGTACCAGCACCCGGAGCGGTACGGCGTCGAGATCCTCAGCACGTTCACGGACGGCGACGTGGAAGAGATGTTCGAGGTGCGGTACCGGGTCTCCTCGGGGCTGTCCCACGAGGAGGCGGAGAGCCTGGTCGCCGAGTTCGAGGATCGTCTGGCCTTCGAGGATGTCTGCGCGGAGCTCGGTCTGATCTGGCTGGGGGCGCTCGCAGGATCCGGAACCAACGAGGACGAGGCGTTTCTCCTCTACAGCCTCACCGGGCAGGCGCGGATGCCCCGCGCCACCGAGGGCGTCGTCGAGGGGGCGTCGGCCGAGGACGCCGCCGAAGGGATGGCGCCGGTCGGCCTGGCCCACGGGGCCCACCGCCGTCCGCTGCGCCTCGGGCGGGGGGTGACGGTGCGGCGGTTCTCGGACGACTTCATGCGCCTCGACGCGGGGTCGGGCGGGCCTGTGCTCGCGTTCTACGACCACGCGCGCGGCACGGTGGTCAACGTGCCGGAAGGCGTGGGTCAGGTGCTGGAGCGATGGCTGGCCGACGGCGCCGTGCCCGCCGGTGGGCTGGGAGAGGCGACGCGCGCCCATCTGGAGCGCTTGCTGCGGCAGCGGCTCGTCACGGTCCCGGGAGACGGGGTGCGCGCCGTTCTGCCGGCGGCGCAGCTCGGGCGGGACGGTCTGGCGAGGGTGATGCTGAACCCGGACGTGGCGCTGATGCGGACCTCCGCGCGCGCCTTCGTGCTCTTCAACCGGGAGACGCAGGAGATGACCGCGGTCAACCCGGTGGTCGCCTGGATGGTGAGCCTCCTCGGCGGCGAACCCCGCGGGCCGTCTCCGGTCGAGGCGTTCATCCAGGGGGTGCTCGCGCAGGAGCCGCGGCTCTCCCACGCGAGCGTGCTCGCGGCGCTCCGGAGCCTCCTCGAAGGCGGGATGCTCCTGCTCCTCGCGCATGAGTCCGAGCCCGAGCCCTCGCGGGTCCGCTACGCCGAGCTGTCGCCCTGAGGGTCGGACGGGCCGCGGTGCGGCTCCACGCCGTGCCCGGGAAGCGCCGCCTCGGGGAGCCCCGCCGCGGCGAGAAGTTCCCGCCGGAGCGCGTCGACGCCTTCGTTCATCGTCGCCGACGCGAAGGTCAGCCGGCGGACGCGGTCGGAGGTGACGTCCGAGGTCTGCGGCTCGCGTCCGTGCAGCCACCGCCGATCGTCCACGAGATAGCCCTCGCCCGGGCGTAGCCGGAGGGCGATCCGCGCGGCGTGCATGCGCTTCTCGATCGCGTACGTCCACGGGTGGGTCCCGTGGAGCAGGTCGAAGAGGTCGTCGTACCTGTCGTCGCCCGAGCGGTCGAGCAGGAGATCCACGATCCTCCTGCGCGTCGCCTCGGGCATCGAGCCCTGGTCGTGGATCAGCGTGAGCAGCCGCGTGGTGCTCAGAAACACGGGTGTGCCGCTGTCGTCCGCGGGGACGTCGTCGAAGACGCTGAGCAGGTTGGGAGAGCGGAACAGGTCGGCGTGCAGGGGAAAGGCGGACCGCGCCCCCTCGGCAGGCGCGATCGGGGCGTAGTGCGCCGAGCCGTCACCACCCAGCGCCGAGAGCGCGTCCCGGAGGAGCGCCAGGAGGGAATGCATGGCGCGGCCGCCGGCGCCGCCACCGGAGAGCCCCGAGAGCAGCAGGATCCCGCCCTCGGGGAGGGGGCGGTGGTAGAGCGCCTCCGCCAGGGCGAGCAGGCCCTCCCGCAGCGCAGGGTCGGTGACGGTGTCCACGGGGAGGGAGTAGGTCACGTCGTGGTTCGGGCCGACGGGGCGGGTGAGGAGCGCGGGTTCAGCCATTCCCCCGATTGCCTTCGCGAACGCGGTCACGAGGTCTCTGGCCTCGTTCGACCAGGTGCACCAGGGGGCGTCGGCGAGCGCGCCGCGGGCATGTGCAGGCGCCTGGGTCGGGGCAAAGGCATCCATGAAACCTCCTGCGCCGGAGGATACCTGCTCTGGCTCGGGCTCGCGCAGGTCGGCGGGGCCGCGGGATCGGGGGCTCCTGCCGTGTGCACGCAGAATGCTCTCTGCTCGCGGTCGAGCCGCCTATGCTCACGCCGTGCTCCGCAGCGCTGCCCTCGTTGCCCTCCTCCTCTGCGCCTCGTGCCAGGCCTCGGAGCTGTCGACGCTCGCTCGCGCGCAAAGGGCTCCGCGAAGCAGCGCGCTCCCGTCCTCGCCCGCGCCGGCCTCGGCGCCCGCCCCAGCCGAGAACCGGAACGCGCCCACGGTGAGCGCAGAGATGACGTGCGTGGTGTCGGCACACTCGCCCTGAAGCTCGTCCGCGCGGATCTTGGGGAGGTTCGATTCGTAGCGGCCGATGATGGTCATCGCGACGTCGAGCGAGCCCGCCTTCTGGAGCGTGCCCTCGAACCTGGCGGCGTAGACCGGGATGTTCGCGTAAAGCTCGTCGCTGTTGTGGATGACGACGAGGTCGTTCTTGGGGGTGATGCCGGTGTACGCGTACTCAGCCGGCACCTTGCATGTGGTGACGACCTCCATGTCGCAGCCGACGTAGCGCACCGGGACGAGGCCCTGCTTGATGCGCCCCTCCAGCGCGGCCCGGTCCGAGGAGGGCCACTCGACGATGAGCGGGCGCGCCTGGATCTTGGTCGTGCCGCACCTGGGCTCTTTGTTCGGGTTCTCAGGAGCCTTCGCGATCTCGGAGGCGATGTTGCCACCACCGCACCCGGAGGAGGCTCCAAGCGCGATCAGAGCGAGGAGTGGGGCGATCCTGACTCTAAGATGCATGGAGAGAGACGCGACTCCACTGCAGCGGCTGAACGGAAGGGGGGCCGTGTGGCGCGCAAGGCGCGCAAGGCGCGTGGCGGGCCGCACCTTGCACGTCTCACGATCTGATCTGTCACGCCGCCATCACACCCTGTCACGTGCGCATGGCACCGTTACAGCGCCGTGACAGCTCCCGGGTGCCCCCTCGTCCATCACGTGATGACCGCCCTTGCGGCTGCTGTCAGCCGGGGAAGGGTACCCAGGCGCCTGCCGAGTGGCGGAAGCTCGCTGCCGCGTTGCCCACGTTGGTGATCTGGGACTTCGTCTTGATGTTGTTGGCGAAGAAGTCGGTGTACGTGACCCACTCGCCGTTCCCGCCGGTGCCCTCGGAGAGGACCTCCGTGTGCAGCAAGGCGAAGATGCTGCCGCCCGGGTTGGAGTGGTACATCGCGAAGGTGATCTGGTTGTCGGCGCCGGCGTCGGAGGCGATGCACGCGCCGTGGGTGTGGTAGGTGCCGCTGCTGCCATTCCAGGTGGAGAGCGGGTTGATCTGCTTCGGTGCCGGGTAGGTGGTGTTGTTGCTGTAGATGGAGGTGGAGTTGGCGAACACGGCATCCCAGCTCCCGTCAGGGCCGCTTCCCCAGATGCCGCTCGGGCCTTCCCAGCCCGCTTCGGTGCAGGGGCCAGTGCCGGTGTTGATGATAGCCGCCAGGGGGCCCAGGGGCACCGCGAGGCGCGCTTCGAGGCGGGGGGTGAGGTCCTGGCGGCCCTGGAGGGTGGCGAGCTCCTCGTGGTTGTCGAGGAGCAGCAAGGGCGCGACTTCCCCCGAGGGCGCCGTGGCCAGGAAGATCTCGAGCGGGGTGGCTTGCTCGGTGCCGATCATCGTGGTCACGAGGGGAGCTTCGTTCCTGGCGCCGACCTCGGCGACGCCGACGCGGCCCTCGCCCTCGTCCACGAACACGATGCGCCTGGTGGCGCTGAGCTGCACCTCGGCGATGACATGATCCGCGCCGTCCTGGGAGCTCTCGGTCTCGCCGCTCAGGCACCCGGCGCTGCCGAGGGCCACGAGGGAGAGCAGGGAAAAGAGGCCGATGGTCGATGAGATCTTGGTCCGCATGGTTACCTGTCCGTGGCCGGCGTGAGCACGAGCGTCGCCATCCGCCGCGGTCCATCCGCGCGCCATGGCGAGCCGCATTGTGTGCGTCCGGTCGGCAAGACTTCTCAGCAAGGATGGGGCCATCGCGTTCGTGCTGCGGCAGTGGCGGTACAGCCGCTCGATGCGGGAGTGGGCGCCCGGCGCTGGCCGGCGCGGGGACGCCGAGGAGTGGTCCTGGATGGCCAGCATCCTTCCACCGCATCGGTTGCGGGGGAGCAGGTGCCTCGGATGCCCAGCGCGCCGTCGTCGACGTCAGCCGCGTGTGCGTCCTCTGTCGGGCCGTAGGAGCCGGCGCACAGCGTCGGCGACGATGTCGCGTTGCTGCTGCGCCGTGGGGCGGGAGGTCGCCGCGGCTTGCTCGGGGTTCACGTCGGCCCACACCGCCGCGAGGTGCAGGATGAGCAGGAGGAGCACGTCGGGCGGGAAGTGCTTGGGGACGATGCCCTCGGCTTGGCCCTTCGCGATGGCGTCGATCTTGTGCCGGATGCTCGTGACCGAGAGCTGGACCGGAGGCTCGTTCGCGCGCTCGAGCCGGTTCCACGTCGCCAGCCGCAGAATGTCAGGGTGTTCCTGGTAGCCCCGCGCCAGCTTGGCGGCGTAACCGGGCAAGTCCGTCACGTCGATGGGCGTCTCCTCCACGGTGCTGGCGACGATGGACTCGAACACTGCCTTGAAGAGGCCGTCCTTGCTCTCGAAGTAATGATAGATCTGCGCCTTGTTCGATCCCGCCGCCTCGGCGATGCGATCGACGCGCGCCCCGGCGATTCCGAACTGCGCGAACTCCTGACGCGCTGCATCGAGCAATCTCTTTCGCGTGGCCTCGGAGTCTCTCATCTCTGGGTCGAGAGATATCTACTAACCAGATGGTTGACAACAGGCACCCTGGTCGCTAGTTCTAACCAACCAGTTAGAAGATAGCCGTTCGACCTGTGGAGGTCCGAACGATGGGGAGTTTCATGCCTTCTACAATCTCTGAGGCATTGCTCGACGGAGATGTCCACGAGCTGCCGCTCAACGAGCACCAAGGCCGGACGATCAGCCCGCAGGCGCGAGAGATCCTCGAGAGGGAACTCAGGCTGTTCACCCTGCCGGATGTCGCGGTGTCCGACGAGAGAATCGTCGACATGCGAATGCAATTCGCTGCTCTCGAGCGCCAGCAGCTCGAGGAGATGCGGACGTGGTTCCAGCCATCCATTGCGCGTACCTCGATCGAGGGTGTGAAGGTGGTGGTGGTGACGCCGCCCAGCGCCGCGGCGAGGACCGATCACGCCCTCCTGTACATCCACGGCGGCGGGTACGTGATGGGGTCGGCGACCGATCGCACGGGGATGCTGATGGCCCACGAGCTCGGTCTGAAGATGTACTCCGTCGATTACCAGGTCGCTCCCGAAGCGAAGTTCCCGGTGGCGCTCGAGGAGTGCCTCAAGGTCTACCGCCACCTCGTCAAGACCTACGCCCCGTCGAAGGTCGCCGTGGTGAGCACGTCCGCGGGGAGCGGGCACGCCCTGGGAATGCTCCTCAAGGCGCAGGAGGAGGGATTGCCGATGATCGGAGCGAGCGCGCTCCTCTCGCCGTCGGTCGATCTGACCCAGGCCGGTGACTCCATGACCTCGAATGCAGGGCGAGACCTGATGACGTACGAAAATCACGCCGACAAGCTTTACATCGCGCCGTTCGTCGGTTCAGCGCGGCTGGATGATCCGCTCGTGTCACCCGTCTACGGCACTTACCGCGAGGGATTCCCGGCGACCGTGATCGTCACCGGCACGCGCGACGTTTTCTTGAGCGGTTCGACGCGCCTTTACTGGAAGCTACGCAGGGCCACCGTGCCGGCAGAATTGCTGGTCGCGGAGGGCATGTGGCACGCATTCACCAGCTACCCCGACCTGCCCGAGGCGGTGGAGTCGCGGCAGGCCGTGAGGTCTTTCGTAGAGGCGCACCTGGGCGCGCGCGCAGAGGGCGGCGCGCCAGGAGCCCGTCCGCGCATGCAGCCAGAGATCGAAGCACCCGAAAGGACCACCCCATGACGACCACTCCGAAGGCCAGATGGACGGTTGCAGACTTCCCCCGCGTCGAGGGCAAGACGGCCCTCGTGACGGGCGGGGCGAGTGGGATTGGATTCCAGATCGCCCGGGCGCTGGCTTCCCGGGGTGCGCGCGTGATTGTGCTGGGGCGCGACACGGCGAGAGGAGCGTCCGCGGTCGCAGAGCTTCGAGGTGCTGCCGGTCGTGCAGAGGTGACGTTCCAGCAGGTCGATCTCGGGAGCCTCGCGTCGATCAATGCATTCGGCGAGAACTGGCGCGCGCGCGGCGAGCCCGTGCACTTCCTCATGAACGTCGCTGGTGTCATGGCGATCCCGCAGCGGAGGACCACGACGGACGGCTTCGAGATGCACATGGGCACGAATTTCCTCGGTCACTTCGCGTTGACCGGTCTCCTGCTCCCCGCGCTGCACGCAGGGAACGCGCGCGTTGTCACCGTCAGCGCCGCGGTGGGTAGGTGGACGATGGCGCGCCTCGATCCTGCAGATCTGCAGGCCGAGCAACAGAGATACACGCCGATGGGCGCCTACGCGCGGAGCAAGCTGGCCGAGATCATGTTCGCCGCGGAGCTTCAGCGCCGGGCGGCGAGCACAGGAATCTCGAGCGTCGCCGTCGATCCTGGCACCGCAGTCACGAACTTGCAGCGTCACGTGAAGGGCGCCGCCGGGAGCATCAGCCGCGCGCTTGCGACCATGATCGGGTATCCCATCGAGCGGGTCGCGGAGAACGCGCTGTACGCGGCGATCATGCCGAACCCGACGGACACCACGCTGATTGGACCGTCACACTTCATTCAGCGCTGCGCGTCTCCGAAGGACGTGGGGATTCCCCCGCTGGCGCGCGAGGCGGGCGTCCGCGACGCGCTCTGGCGCAGGGCTGAAGCCGTCACCGGCGTGACCTTCGGGCTCACGGGTGGGGGGCAGGCGTGACGACATGCTGGATCTCATCAGAGACGACTACGCCGCAGAGCGAGTCACGGCGCTCCTCGGCCTCGCCGTCGGCCTCGGATGGCTGGTCATCTCGGCCGCTCTCTGGATCCATTCGGGTGGTCCTTCGCTCGGTCGAGGAACGGCCTATGGGCTCATTGTCTTCGGTCTTTTTGCAGCCATGAGGGTTGTACAGGTGGATGCAGGCCCGGAAGAATCGGCGTGGACGTCGCCCCGTGGCTCGACCTAGGCTCGCCTGCGAGGGATGGGTTTCATGCTGACGTTTCGTACTGCTTCTTCGCTGGTCGGGGTGGTCTTGGTCGCATCGCTCGGGGGGTGTGGAGGGGGTTCGGAGGACCAGGGCTCGCCGACGGGGAGCGGAGGCGGCGGCGCCAGCCAGGGGGGCGGCGGCGCGGGTGAGGGCGGCACGGAAGGCGTCGGGGGGATGGGAGGCGTCGGGGGCTCCGGCGGTGCCGGTGGCGCGGGGGGCTCGGGCGATGTCGGAGGTGCGGGAGGGGCCGGGGGGAGCGGCGGTACGGGGGGCAGCACGCCGTTGCTGTGCGGCAATGGCATGCTCGACGCGGGGGAGCTGTGCGATCCCGCCATCGCCACCGGAGAGCCCGGCGCGTGCCCCGTCGCGTGCGACGACGGGGATGCGTGCACGGTGGACAGCCTCGCCGGAGCGGACTGCGACGTCCACTGCGCGACGATGCCGGTGCCGGCCATGGATGGAGACGGATGCTGTCCGGCGGGGCAAATGGTGGGCACCGACGGCGATTGCGAGCCGCTCTATCCGCTGGGGTCGGCGGTGACTGTGTGCACGGGCGCGTTCCAGGCGCCGAGCCTCGCGGCGACGGGGGCAGGGTTCGCGGTGGGGTGTACGCCCGATGGCAACCAGAACGTCACGCCGCAGGTGAAGATCGTGGACGGGGCGGGGGCCCTGATCGCGGCCCACACCCTCCTCACCTCGGACGGGTACTACTACACGCCGATCCAGCTCACGGGCCACGATGGGCGCTATCAGGCACTCTACCAGTACAACTGCGACGACAACGGGTCCTGGCAGGTGGGCTGGGGGTGGGGCTGCATCGATTTCCGGGAGTACGATCCGATGACGGGGGCGCTGGTGAGCCCGTCGCTGGTGTTCGGGGAGACCGGGCACAATGGGCATCCGGTGCTCGACTGGAGCGGCACGGAGTTCGGGGTCGGGTGGGTGAGCTACGACGACGTTTACTTCCGGCGCCTCGACGCGAACCGGCAGCTCGTGGGCGGCGGCAGGCTCGACAACATCCTGGTGGGGGCCGATCCCCTGAACAGCGATGCGAGGGACAGCGCCCGCACGGAGATCCTCTGGGACGGGAGCGGCTACGGGATCTTCAGCGTCATGGGCTACCGGCTGTACTTCGCCCGGGTGAACGCGATGGGGGCGGTGGTGACTCCCCTGGTCGACATCGGGTCGGCATATACCCAGACCTTCCGGGGGCAGCTCTCGGCGGTGTACCAGAACGGCGCCTACTTCGTGGCGCACCTCAGCGGCGGGTCGGGGACCGGGGTGAGCTTCCTCAAGGTGTCGCTCACGGGGAGCGTGCTGGCCAGTACGGTGGTGACCACGACGGGAGCCGATCGCACGGTCGACGTGCACGCGATGGGGGGCCTGTTCTACCTGGTGACGCAGGACGGGGCGGGGAACGCGGTGATGACGGTGCTCGACGAGGCGGCGGCAGTCGTGCCGGGGATGAGCGGGGTGCTCGGAGATACGCCGATGCGCTATCCGGCAGTGGCGCGGGATCCGGTGAGCGGGGACGTGGGGGTCGCGTACCTGTCGTCGGGATGGGGCGGCGCGGTGAGCTTCCAGCGCTTCAGGCAGGGCCCGTGAGCTGAAGCTCCTGCCTGTCGATCCGGCGTCGCCACAGTCGCGCCGCGCGCTCGATCGGGCCGATGCGACCCGTCACGCACGTGCACGCAGGGGCACGGGCGAGGACGCTGACGGTGGCGCCGAAGAACCGGCGGTATTCACGGCTGAACTGAGACTCGCTCTCGTAACCCACGTCGTGGGCGACGGTCTTCACCATGCTGCCCGCATGGAGGAGCTGGCGCGCTCGCGGGACGAGTCGTTGTCATCACGGGAGCATCGAGCGGTATTGGTGAGGCGACGGCGAAGGCGCTCGCCGCCCGCGGGGTGCGCGTGGCATTGCTCGCGCGCCGGAAGGACAGGCTCGATGCGCTCAGCGATACCCTCGGGAAGGCCGGTGGTCAGTCGGCCGCGTGGCAGGTCGACGTGACCGATCGGGAGGCCGTCGAGCGGGTCGCCGCAGAGGTCACCGAGAAGTTCGGGCGCGTGGACATCGTCGTGAACAATGCCGGGATCATGCTGCCGAATCCGATCGACGCGAAGCGTGTCGAAGGCGTTCGTGACACAGCTCTCGATCACCCTGCGGGCGGAGCGGGGCCCCAAGGGGGTGCGGGTGAGCGCCATCGAGCCGGGGGTCGTCGGCACGGAGCTGCAGAGTCACGTCGACGTCCAGGGCACCCTCGATTGGCTGGAGGGGTCGAAGGCGCAGATGGAGTGGCTGGCCCCCGAGGATGTGGCGGAGGCGATTGCGTTCACCGTGGGGCTTCCGAAGCGCGTGAACATCCAGCAGGTGACGATCATGCCAACCAAGCAGGCCTCGTAGGCCGGAGCCAGGCAGGCGGCTGTCGGTGCTTCCCCCGAGGCTCGTCGGGCGAGGTCTCTGTTCAGAAAGAACCGCGGAGCAGGAGGCCGGCACCGTCGAGGGAGGGGCGGTGGGCGATCTGGGTGGCGGTGTGGCCGGAGTGGCCCACGGAGCGGACGAGAAGCAGGGTGGCGCCGGTGCCGAGGCCGAGGCCGCCGACGGTGAGGCCCACCATGGAGGCCGCGGTGAGGCCGGGTTCGTCCTCGCCGGCGGCGAGGATGCCGGTGACCAGGCCGATGCCGAGGCCCACGGCGCCGACGCCGAGGGCGACGATGGCAGGGGCCATGGAGCGGCGGGGGTTGAGGGGGGATGGGAGGAGGGAGATTTCGAGGCGGGTGGCCTTGCCCTCGGGGACGACGATGGCGCGGGCGACCATCTCGCCGCCGCCCTGGAGGCGGGCGATGACCATGTGCTCGCCAGGGTCGACCTGGATGGGCTGGTCGAGGTGGGGGGCGTCCTTGCCGTCGACGGTGATCTTCACGGCGGGCTCGGGGGCGTCGGTGACGGTGATGCGCAAGGTGGGAATGCGAAGGCGGATCTTGGCAAGCTCGACGCTGGCCTCGGCCTGGGCCTGGATGAACTCGCGCGGGGACATGGGGGGGAGGTCGTCCTCGGTGAGGCTCGTGAACTGCGCGCGGGCCTCCAGGAGGCGGCCGAGCTTCACGAGGCACTGGGCGCGCGAGAAGGCGATGGGGGGGGCGTCGTAGCGCTGGAGGGCTTCGTTGTAGAAGTAGTAGGCCTCCTCGTACTTGCCGTCGTCGTACAGCTCGTCGCCCTTGTGGGTGAGGGCGCGGGCCTGCTCCTTCAAGACGGCAGCCTTGCCCCAGCCGCCAGCCTGGGGCGAGGTCTGGGAGGCTTCGCGCCGAGGGCCAACCTGGGCCAGCGAGGGGGCCGACCACGCGGGGCCGATGGCCGCGAGCAAGAGAAGCATCGGGAAAGAGCGCATCGTCACCTTCTTCTCGTCCGCGTCCTCAGAATCCGAGCCGCCGCTTGGTGCGGGGAGGGCGCAAGGGGCCTTCTGCTTCGGGCGACGTCGCCGGCGTGGGAGGGCGCTGGGTGCTGCCGCCACGTTCGAAGGTGCCAGCGGCTGCAGGAGACTTCGGGTCGGTGTGGCCAAGCGCAGACGCGGTATGGGAGGCGGCAGGGGCCGGCGCGGGCTCGCCCAGGGGCTCGGCAGGGACGACCTCCACGGCTCCGGAGGCCGCGGGGTCAGGGACGCCAGGAGGCGCCGGGACCACCAGGGCAGGTACGGTGAGGGTAGGCTCCGCGGACATGGACAGCGACGGCGCCGGGGCTTGCTGGGCAGCGGCGGGATCGGGGTCCGAGGGCCTGCGGTGGGACAGCACCAGCACGAGCACCAGGACGGCGATGCCGGCGATGCCCATGGCGGCGCCGAGGATCATCGCTTTGCGGCGCGGTTGTGCGGGCGCGCCGGTCCTGTTGAACAGGCTCACCAGGGTGTCGGTGAGGGGCTGCGCGGCCGCAGCGCCGGAGGCGGGCGCGCCGGGGTCCGACGGGCTGGGCACTCCGTGCAGGGGTGACGCGCCGGGGGGCGCTGACGCGCCGGGGGGCGCTGACACGGCCGCAGGGCCCTGGGTCAGAGAGGGGCGCGACAGGGTGGGGCTCGGGGTGGAGAGGTAGGGCATCGACACGGCCGCAGGGCGGGTGCCGAGCACGTCGAGGAGGGCGTCCACCATCTCGCGCGCGGACTGGAAGCGCTCGGAGGGCTCGCGAGCAAGGGCGCGCTGGAAGAAGCGGTCGATGTCCACGGGGAGCTCCGGGGCGAGCAGGGACGCGGACGGGAGGGGGGCGGTCAGGATGGCGGCGATGAGCGCGCCGATGCCCTCGGCGCGGAAAGGCATCTGCCCGGTCATGGCCCGGAAGAGCACCACGCCGAAGGACCAGAGGTCGCACTGGATGCTGAGCGTCTTGGCGCCCTGCACCTGCTCGGGGCTCATGTAGTGCGGCGAGCCGATGATCTCTCCGGTGCGGGTGCTCTCTCCGCTGCTACGCGTGCCCTCACCCGTGGAGACGCTCACGGACTTGACGATGCCGAGGTCGAGGAGCTTGACCAGGATCTCGCCGTCCTCGGCCGTGATGAGGAAGATGTTCGAGGGCTTGAGGTCGCGGTGGACGATGCCGGCGTCGTGCATGCGCCGCAGCCCGCGCCCGATCTGGACGGCAAGCACGGGGATCTCTCCTGGCGCGATCTTTCCTTCCCGCTTGAGGCGCTCTCCCAGGTCCTCGCCCCTGAGGCGCTCCATGACCAGGTACTGCTGCTCGCCAATGATGCCGTAGTCCTGGACGTGGACGATGTTCGGGTGGTTGAGCTTCGCCGAGACCTTGGCCTCGCGCTCGAACCTCGCCCGCGCGGAGCTCGAGGTCGCCGCGTCCGAGGCCATGAACTTGATGGCCACCTCGGATCCGAGCTGCATGTGGTCGGCGAGCCAGACGGACCCCATGCCGCCGACGCCAATCTGGCGCACCAGGCGGTACCGCCCTCCGACCACCTTGCCAGGTGCAGCGACCGCGACGTTACCCACCAAGTCTCCTGGGGGCGGGACTTTATCAGGGCTGCTGCACCCGGAGAAGCAAGAGACGCGGGCGTGGCGCTGGATGGATGGAGGCACGAGAAGATTCCGCGAGGATGCCGGCAGCTCACCTGGACTGGCGAGGACAGGATCTCGGAGTGATTACGTGCCATTGCGGCTCCAGGTGCCACGGCGTGCCGCGCCGCGGCGCGATGCGTCGGACCTGCCTGGTGACGAGGTCAGCCCAGCTCTCGCGCGGTGACGATCATGCCGACCAAGCAGGCGTCGTAGGTCGGAGCCAGGCAGGCTGTCGGTGCTTCGTCCGAGGTACAGCCCAGACATGGATGGGGGTCCGTGCTTCGTGGGGTGGCAGGGGAAGGTCGCGAAGCCCTCGGTGCCGCCCCGCGCGCTCCCCTGGGCTCCTAGAGGCGAGGCATCGATGTCCGACACACGCTCCCTCCACCGCGGCTCCTGGGCGAACGGCGACCCGCTGATGTGCACCTACCACGACGAGGAGTGGGGGGTGCCCGAGCGCGACGCGCGGGCTCTCTGGGAGAAGCTGATGCTCGACGGGTTCCAGGCCGGTCTGGCCTGGATCACAGTGCTGCGGGAGCGCGAGACGTTCCGCGCTGCGTTCGCGGGGTTCGAGCCGGCGAAGGTGGCCCGCTTCGACGCGGCGACCATCGTGCGGTTGCTCGACAACGTCGGCGAACGGGACATGCTGAGAGGGCGCCTCAGACGTCATTGCCCCCAGAGATCGCAGATTCTCTCTTGCTTCTTCACGCACGAATTACCAAAACAAATCCGACATAAGAGGCTTTCATTCGCCTGGTCTGTGCGTAATCGGGAGGCTATGGCTTCCCTGTGCTCCCGCCGGATCTCACGACGCTGCCGACTGCAACGCTCCTCGAACACCTGAGGACCTGTGGGTACGACGTGCCTCCAGGGCTCCCCGAGGAAATCGTACGCCGGGGAGGGGAAATCCTCGGGCCACTATGCGCGCTGGTGCGTGACGAGGCGCTCTGGGAGGCCGAGGAGCCCCGCGATTACATGGCGCCTCTCCATGCCGTGCACCTGCTCGGGGCGATCGGAGATCCTGCCGCCACGCCCGCGCTGGTGGCGATGGTGAGGAGCCGGGACGAAGACGACTTGGTGATGGAAGCCGGGGCCTCAATCCTTGCTGCCCTCGGGCCAGGCGCCATGGGCCGGCTCATGAGGTCCGCAGGCGACAGAGGGCTCGACGCGTTCCAGCGCCAGATTTTCACGCGGAGTCTCTATGTGATCGCAGCGCGCCATCCGGCACACCGCGCGGAGGTGGCCGCCTTTTTGACGCGGCTGCTGCGCGATCCGGACGAGGTGTTCGTGGCGATGATGATCGAGGACGTCGCCAGGACGGGCGATCCGGCAGCCCAGGCGGCTGTCGACATGGTGTTCGAGGAGGGCCGAGCCTCCCCGAGCTTCATCACGCGGGAGGACATCGAGCACGCCCGCGCGGAGCCGCTCTGGAAGGTGCCCAGGGACGTCGACGATCCCATGAGCTACTTCCGGGACGAGGCGCTCGCAGCGCTGAAGCAGCAGTGGAAGCAGTGGCTGCACAACGTCGCGGAGCGCAAAGCGCGGCTCAGGCGCGCCTCGGCCAGGCGGGTCCTCCCGAAACGCGGGCGCAACCAGCGGTGCCTCTGCGGGAGCGGGAAGAAGTACAAGAAGTGCTGCCTGGTGCTGAAAGAGAGGCGGGAAGGCGCGGCGGTGACAGGCTGACCTGGCGGGGAGGGGGCGTCCGGATTCCGCTGCCTGCCGGCCCGTGGTAGCGCATGGAACATGAGCCTTGTCCTCCATCGCTTTCCGCTCAGTCACTTCGCCGAGAAGGTGCGCGCGTGTCTCGACTTCAAGGGCCTCGATTACCGGGTGCAGGATCATTACCCCGGGCTCGGGCAGATCCAGGTGTACCGGATCTCCGGGCAGCGGCAGGTGCCGGTCCTGGAGCACGACGGAAAGATCATCACGGACTCGACGGAGATCGCGCTCTACCTGGAGCGCACGTTCCCCGAGGGGCGGCGGCTCCTGCCCGAGGATCAGGAGCAGCGCGGCGAGGTGCTCGCCCTGCAGGACCACATCGGGAAGACGCTGGGCCGGGGCTCGGGGCTCCTCGCGTTCCTGCGTGCCGATCGCGATGTGCGCATGCAGGAGGCGCTGAAGCTCGGGACTTCGGCCACGATGTTCGGGGTGATCAAGACCGTGGCCTTCGCGGCCCGGCACGCGAGGAAACACGTCGCCTCGGTGGAGGAGAAGCTCGGCAAGGTGGAGCAGATGGTGCGGGCGTCGCTCACCGACCTGACCCGGCGGCTGGAGGCGTCGCCCTACCTCACCGGCGACAAGCCGACGCTCGCGGACATCGCGGCGGTGACGCTGGTGATGCCGCTGAAGTTCCCCCTCTCGCGCCACGTGGCAAACCCGCGGCTGATGGGCCTGGTGGGGAACCCCATCGCGACCGAGCTGGAGTACGCCCGCTTCTTCGAGTGGCGCGAGCAGTTCTACCGCGACTACCTGCAGTGATGGCTGGCCGCGCCTGGAGGGGGCCGTTGCCTCAGCCGTCCAGCTCGGGGGCGAGCGGGAAGTCGATGGGGACCTGGGTGGTGCTGTGGAGGTAGTTGGTGACGGTGATGACGCCGATCGCCATCACCACGTCCACGAGGTGGCCCTGACCGAAGCCAGCGTCGAAGAAGGCCTGCAAGGCGGCGGGGTCGGTGTGGCCGCGCTCGACGACCACGCTCTTCACGAGCTTCGCGAGGGCGTCGAGGCGAGGGTCGAAGGGGGCGTGGCCGCGGCGGACCTGGAGCACCTCCTCGTCGGAGAGGCCGTACTTCCTGGCCAGCATGGTGTGGGCGCTCAGGCAGTAGCGGCAGTGGTTGATCTGGCTCACCACCAGGTTGACGGTCTCGCGCTCCTTGGGCTTGAGGGAGCGCCTGGTGTTCTGGAAGGCGAGGTAGCTGCCGAGCGCGGTCTCGGAGTGGGCCATGGTCGCGTAGAGGTTGGGCACGAAGCCCATGGCCTTCTTGAGGTTGTCGAGGAGCGCCTGGTCGGCTTGCGAGACGTCGTCGTGGGCAGGGACGGTGATGGTGGTCATGGTGAACCCACCTCACAGAGCGCGTCCCTCGGGGCAAGCGAATTCACGGGGCCGGGAGGGGCTCCCTGAAGGGTCAGGAGGTCTTCGCGGCGAGCGCTGCGAACTCCTCGCGTCCGAACGCCGTGCCGGCGATGCCCCAACCCCCCTCCGCGGCCTCCGTGAGCAGGACCCAGGTGCGCGCGGCTTGCGAGGGATCGCCGGACACCTTCGCCACGATCTCGGTGGCCTCGGCGACGAGGCGCTTCTGACCCGCCCTGTCCAGCACCCCGGGAGGGGTCAGCACCTGGATGCGCACGGTGCGGGCTCCGCCAGCGCGCGCGGTGTGAACCGCCTCCGGCGGGAGGCGGTGGATGTACGCGGCGGTGTTGTCCAGGTGCACGGGAGAGGGGGTGGCGACGCCCTCGGCGCGCAGCACGGCCTGGGTGAGGGCCTCGGCGAGTTGACGATCGGTGCCGGCTGGGAAAAGGTCAGCAGATGCGTAGACGTCGATGATGGGCATGGGGCATTCCTGGCGGTAAAAGTATGTTGAGCAGCAGCGACTATGACGACCTGCATAGAGTGACTATGATGATCGTCATAGTCAAGAGGAAGCATGGCCGGTAAGGTGCGCGAGCGGATGGTGGAGGCGGCGGCCCAGCTCCTGTCCCGGCAGGGGTTGCAGGCCACCTCGTTCTCCGAGGTCCTGGAGGTGACGGGAGCGCCGCGGGGCTCGGTGTACCACCACTTCCCGGAGGGCAAGGACCAGCTCGTCGCCGCTGCGGTGGACCTCGCCGGCACCCACCTGCTCGACCTGATCGAGAAGAAGGCCGGGGCGAGCGCCGAGGAGGTCACGGAGCATTTCCTGCTCATCTGGCGCACCATCCTGTCGCGCTCGCAGATGAAGTCCGGCTGCGCCGTGCTCGCGGTGACCGTGGCCACGGACTCGCACGCGCTGCTGAACCACGCCGCGGCGGTCTTCCGGGGCGTGCGGGCGCGGCTCGCGGCGCTCCTCGAACAGGGTGGTCTTGCGTCAGGGGAAGCAGCGCAGTTCGCGGCCACGCTCGTCGCGTCGAGCGAGGGCGCGGTGGTGCTCAGCCGCGCCGAGCAGAGCATGGAGCCCTTCGAGCTGGTCGCGGCGCAGCTCCGGGATCAGATCCGCAGGATGGTGACGAAGCCGTAGGCGCGGCTCAGAGAATAGCCGCTTCAGTTTCGGGCACCACCTGGCCGCCGTCCACGACCAGGGCGGTGATGAACTTGGCCTGCGGGGAGGCCAGAAACAGCGCTGCGTACCCGATATCCTCCACGACCCCGAGCACCCTGGCGGGGATGGCGCGCACCATGGATGCCGCGTAGTCCGGGCCCAGGGCGGCGATGCCCTCGGTGCTGATGTTGCCCGGCAGGATGGCGTTCACGGTGATCCCGGAAGGCGCGAGTTCCAGCGCCGCCGTGCGCATGAAGCCGAGCTGCCCTGCCTTGCTCGCGGGATGTCAATCCAGCGAGTTGCAGGGGGAGATCACCGGGGCACACGGCGCACGTGCTGCTGGTAGCATGACCTGATGCTTCGCCCTCCTTTTGGCTTCGCGCCGTCTCGGGCCCTGCTCCTGCTGACCCTCGTCTGCGCAACGGCGTCGGGTTGTGCGCTCGTGCTCGGGCTCGACGACTACGATGACCAGGCACCTGGAGAGGGTGGCGGTGGGACCGGAGGCGCGGGCGGCGGGGAGCCGGTGAGCTGCACCCCGGGCGTCGAGGAGGCCTGCTATGCGGGCCCCGAGGGCACCCAGGATGTCGGCCTGTGCAAGGGTGGAACCCACGTCTGCAACGAGAGCGGCGATGCCTGGGGGAGCTGCGAAGGCGAGGTCCTGCCCGCGGTGGAGCTGTGCGCCGAGAGCGAGGACGAGAACTGCGACACGCGCGAATGCATCGTCTGGGCGACGGCGTTCGCGCAGGAGGGGCGGTTCGAGGTCTACGGCATCACCAGCGACAGGGACGGCCACATCCTCGTGACCGGGATGTTCGACGGCACGATCACGGTGGGTGCGCAGACCTTCTCGGCGGCGGGTGCCACGGACGGGATGCTGATCAAGCTGGAGCCCACCGGAGAGGTGATGTGGGCCAAGAAGATCGGCGACGTCGACCAGGACTTCCTGGCGGCGGTGGCCACCGATGAGGGCGGCAACATCTACATCGGAGGGCGCACGCTCACGGGCATCAATCTGGGCGACGGGACGATCGCGCCGGGGGTGTACGCCGCCAAGCTGGACCCTGAGGGCGGCTACCTCTGGAGCACGAGCCTGGGCGGCAATGGGGGCTTCGCGGACATCGCCATCGACTCCATCGGGAACGTCGTGGCCGTGGGGTTCTTCAGCGGACTTCTCAACTGGGGCGAGGGCCCCGTCCCGGCGGCGGGAGGCAAGGACATCCTGGTCGCCAAGTTCGACAGCGAGACGGGCTCCCTCGCCGGCACCGACGGCGGCTGGGTCCGCACCGTGGGCGACGCGGAGGATCAGGTGGCGAACGCCGTGGCGCTCGACGCCTCCGACAACGTCTTCGTCGTGGGTGACTTCAAGGGCCAGATCGACATCGGCGGCTCGGACGGCCAGGCCACGGCCTTCGGGACCGACGAATACGATGGGTTCCTCGCGAAGTTCACGCCCGGCGGGAACGGGAGCTGGCTCTTCGGCGTCATGGGCAACCTCGAACAGCACGTGTACGACGTGGCGGTCGATAGCCAGGGGCAGCCCTTCATCGTCGGGGAGTACGAGGGGATGGTCGAGACCGACCCCTATGTCCTCATCTCCCAGGGAGGCAAAGATGCCTTCCTCATGCACGTCGGCGCCAGCGGGAACGTGCTCTGGGTGGACTCGTTCGGCGAGAGCGGAGACCAGCTCGCCAGGACCGTGGCCCTCGACGGCGAGGGCAACATCCTCCTCGGCGGCTATGCGGAGGAGGCCATCGATCTCGGGGGGGGTCCTCTGACAGTTGCGGGCGTCATCGGCTCCTACGTTGCCAAGCTCGCCCCCGTGGGCACGGGGACGTACCTCTGGAGCCGACTCTTGAGCGGTGAAGACCAGTCCGGCGTGTTCGCCATCGCGGTGTCCCCGGAGCAGGAGACGCTCACGGCGAACATTTCGGAGGCCCCGAATCCCGACTTCGGTACCGGTCCCCTCGGCGCCTCGCCCGGCGCGACGTCCCGTCTGGTGATCGCCAAGCTGGGCAAGTGAGCCACGCCCAGCGCGCCCCGCGCCCGCACGCCCGAGCTGGTAGGATGGCCGCATGCTGCGCAGCCGCTTCCCTCCTGCCCGCCTCGCCTCCCGCACGCTGCTCCTGCTGACGTTGGCCTCCGCCACGGCCTCCGGGTGTGCGCTGGTGCTCGGGCTCGACGATTACGGCGATCAGGCGTCTGGTACCGGAGGAGATGGCGGCACCGGGGGCACGGGCGGCGACGGGCCGGTGAGCTGCACGCCGGGCGTGGAAGAGGCCTGCTACTCGGGCCCCGACGGCACCGAGGGGGTGGGCCTGTGCAAGGGCGGCGACCGGGTCTGCAACGACACGGGCGATGCCTGGGGGATCTGCGAGGGCGAGGTGGCCCCCGCCGTGGAGCAGTGCGCCGCGGCGACCGACGAGAACTGCGACGGTCTGGAGTGCATCGTCTGGGCCACGGCGTACCAGCAGGATGGCGCCGTCGAGATCTTCGGCAACGCCACCGATCCGGAGGGCAACGTGCTCGTCGCCGGGTTCTTCACGGGCGTGATCACCGTGGGAGACCAGACCCTCTCGTCGGCGGGCTCCACGGACGGCCTGCTGCTCAAGCTCCGGCCCAGCGGCGAGGTGGCGTGGGCCATGAAGATCGGCGACATCCTCGAAGACATGGTCGGGGGCGTGACCACCGACGCGACCGGGAACATCTACATCTCGGGCCGGCTCACCTCCGACATTGATGTCGGAGGCGGCGTGATCGGCGCAGGCCTGTACGTCGCGAAGCTGGATCCAGACGGCGGCTACCTGTGGAGCACGAGCCTCGGAGGAGACGGCGTCCTCATCGACGTGGTGGTGGATGGATCGGGAGACGTGATCGCCGCCGGCTTTTTCAACGAGCCGATCACGGGCAACGACGGACAGCTCTCGCCAGCCGGCGGCGATGACATCCTCGTGATCAAGGCCGACGGCGCGAGCGGCTCCATCGCCGCCGTGGACGGGGGCTGGGTCCTCGCCGTGGGCGACGCTGCCGATCAGACGGCGTACTCCGTGGCGGTCGACGCCTCCAAGAACGTCTTCGTGTCGGGGTATTTCGAGGGGACGATCGACTTCGGAGGGTTCTCCACCGAGGCCACCGCGGTCGCGGGCGCCGCCGACGGCTTCCTCGTGAAGATCACCCCGGGCGGGAGCGGAAGCTGGCTGGAAACGCTGAGCGGCTCGGGCTACCAGGAGATCTACGGGGTGGTCATCGATGCCCAGGGGCGGCCGACGGTGGCCGGCCAGTACACGGGCTCGTTCACCGCGGGCGCGGACACCCTGACCGCCGTGGACAGCGCGGACGCCTTCGCGGTGCACTTCAGCGCCACCAGAGAGATCCTCTGGGCGAAATCGTTCGGCGGCGCGGGCTACCAGGGCGCGCGCGCGCTGGCCCTCGATGCAGAGGGGAACATCCTCGTCGGGGGCTACGCGTCCGACGCCATCAACCTCGGCGGCGACGACTTGACGGTCACGGGCGACAGCGTCGACGGCTTCATCGCCAAGCTCACCCCTTCCGGCGATCACCTGTGGAGCCGCCTCATCAGCACCGACGAAGACGATGCCGTCAACGCCCTCGCCATCTCCCCCGACCAGGAAACCGTCGCGGCCTGCGTCACGGGCGCAGAGAACCCCGACTTCGGTACCGGGCCTCTCGGTGCCGCCGAGAACTCCAATCAACGCCTCGTGATCGCGAAGTTCGGCCGCTGACCGCCGACCGCCGAGGAAGCAGCCCCCACTTGCTCGGGGGATCCTGCGAGCCTCACTCTGGTCGCGCTGCCCCGTCCGCGCGATCTGCGTGGGCAGAAGCGTGCCACCTTGGGCGCTCGACCAGGGCACGCCGGACACGCCTGGAGGCACACATCTCCGTTCACCGAAAGCACACGGCGATGGCGCACCAGGTCGCGCGGCTCATCCAGGGTTCGACCCGCTCCGGCGCGATCGCTCAGGACTTCCCCGACGATCGGGGTGCTGCCGAAGCGCCAGCCTTGCCCAACCTGCGCGGAGCCAGCGCGAGACGCCGCGTGTGGACGGCGCCCGCGCGCGCGATCTCCTGGACGAAGCGCGCCCATCCAGCCCTCGATCCACCGGGCCGGGCTGTGGTCGGGACGGCTGGCTCGGGCGTTGCTGACAGGACGACCATGAGCTTCGAGGACGTACACGGCAGCGACGCAGGTGAAGCCGGGACATCGTCGCTGCCCCCCTGGGAAGAGATCACGGGGGAGGTGTGCATCACATCCATGCTCACGGCGATCTCCGTGACGAACAGCGACGGCGTCCTCCACCGCGACGGGCGCATGGAGCGGGTGACGCTGGAGCGGGTGCAGTCGGAGGGCGGGAGCTGGGGATTCCGTCTCGCGGACGCCGCGGCGAGCTGGGGCGAGGCGCCCTACGACGTCTCCATCGTGGGATACAACTCGGTGTACCACCTGCGGCTCGCCGGAGGCGCGCTGAAGGGCACGTGGCTGATGGCGACAACCCCCGAGCGCGTGGTGCGGGCGCGCCACCGCGAGCACCGGCGGAGGCCAGCTCCCCAGGAGCTGCGGGCGCGCTTCCAGCACCCGCGCTCCGGCGACCCGGAGCTGCGCGAGCGGCGGATCCGCGACCTGTCCCAGGGGGGCCTTTCGCTGCAGCTCGACGTCGAGGATCGGCTCGTCGCTGGGCTGTCGCTCTCGCTGAAGGTGAAGCTCGGCGATGAGGAGCCCGTGGATCTGCAAGGAGAAGTGCGTCACATCTCTGGCGCGAGAGATGAAGGCCGCAGGGTCTGCGGCCTGAAGGTGCAGACCCGCTCCGCGCGCGACGCCGCCCTGTGGAACCGCCTGGTCCGCCAGGCGCGCGTGCCCACGCTGGGCGCGTCCAGCCGCGCTGGCGACCTCCCTGCCGTTCCCTGGGACCTGTATGCCATCTCCGATTTTCTGCGGTCCTCGGAGGAGGCTCCCTCCCACCGGGACGACGCCCCGGCGAGCATCTGCCCCCCTCCCCTCTCCACGTCCTTCCCGCAGGGCCGCTTCGACGCGACACTGACCGATGTCCTCATCCAGCAGGGTTGGCCCAGCACGCAAGGAGAAGTGGCCGGTTCGCCCGGCTCCGTGCGGCGAGCCCCCCGGCAGGTGCCCACGCCGAGGCACGTGACCTTCGTCATCCGTGACCCCCTCGACGAGATGTTCGAGGAGTAGAGCGGCGCGCTCAGAGGGGCGACACGCGGCTACGCGTCGCGCTTCCCGCCATCTTCTCCCGATGGCGCACGCTCACCCTTGTCCTGTTCCTCCCTGCCCTCCGCGGCTGCCCCCTGCGTGTCGTCGGCCTGGCCCGAGAGGTGGGGTTCGCCGCGGGAGACGTAGACGGCGGCGGCGAGGTCGCCGGTCACGTTGAGCACGGTACGGCACATGTCCAGGAAGCGGTCCACGCCGAGGATGAGGCCCAGGCCTTCGACGGGGATGTTGAACATGCCGAGGATCATCGCGACCACGGGGAGAGAGCCGCCCGGCATGCCCGCCGTGCCGATGCCGCCGAGGATGCAGATGAGCATCACGATGGCCTGCTTCGAGAGGGGAAGGTGGACGCCGTAGAGCTGGGCGAGGAAGAGCACGGTGATGCCCTCGAAGAGGGCCGTGCCGTTCTGGTTCATGGCCGAGCCCGCGGTGAGGACGAAGCGGGAGACGTGGGGAGGGAGGTGGAGTTCTTCCTCGGCGACGCGCAGGGCCGTGGGGAGGGTGGCGCTGGAAGACGCGGTGGAGAAGGCGGTGAGGATCGCGACGCGGCAGCCGCGGAAGAAGGCGATGGGCGACATGCCGCCGAAGAAGCGGACGGAGAGGGAGTAGACGACGAACATGTGCACGCCGAGGCCGAGGAGCACGGTGCCCACGTAGGCGGCGAGCTGGACGAGGATGTGCACGCCGAGGCGCGAGGTCATCGTGAAGAGGAGGGCGGCGACGCCGATGGGGGCGAGGCTGATCACCGCGTCGATGAGGCGGGTGGTGACGTCGTAGAGGCCCTGGATGGTCTCGCGGAGCCGGGCGGCGGCCTCGGTGCGGGTGAGGGTGAGGCCGACGCCGAAGAACAGGGAGAACGTGATGAGCGCGAGCATGTCGCCGCTCGCCGCGGCCTTGATCACGTTGTCGGGAAACATGCCGATGATGAGCGCCACGGGGGAGGCGTCGGCGGGCGCAGCAGCCGCGGTGACTGCGCCGCCACGGGCAGCGTCGCGGAGGGCATCGGGGAGGCCCTCGCCAGGCTGGAGGACGTTGACGAGGAAGAGGCCGATGAGGACGGCGATGGTGGAGATGACGACGGTGTAGCCGAGGGTGCGGGCGCCGAGGCGGCCGAGGTGGCGCAGGTCGATCTCGCTGATGCCCATCACCAGCGCCGAGAAGAGCATGGGGATGACCAGCATGAAGAGCAGCCGGAGGAAGATCTGGCCGGCCGGATAGGTGAGGTGGTCGATGACCCAGTTCAGCCAGGGGGCGCCCGCGGCGAGGCCATTGGCGGCGAGGCCCGCAGCCGCACCAACGCCTATCCCGAGGAGCATCTTCAGCTGCGGTGACATGGAGCGACCTTACCTGAGCCGGGAAATCCGTGCGAAGCTCGCGGCTTATGGCGCGGCGTTTTGGGAGAGCCTCTGCGGGGTGGTCGGGTGGTCGGGTCGTGCGTCGCGCGCTCCTCGTGGTGGCTGCTGCGGCGCTGCCCACTGCAGGGACGCTGGCGCTGGCCGAGGATGTGGACACGAGCCGGCCGGCGATGATCGTGGTGGGAGAGCCGCGCGGGTTCGCGGCGAGCGACAGGCTGGATGGTCAGCGGCGGGGGATGTCGAGGTCTCCCTTGCCGGAGGCCCCGAAGGAGCTGTGGCGGCGGCACATCAGCGGAGGGATCGACGCGTCGCCGCTGGTGGACGCGCAAGGAAACGTGGTGGTGACCTTGACCGTGCCGGAGGTGGTGAAGCTCGGCGCGGACGGCAAGGAAGTGTGGCGGGTGCGGATCGGTAGCAACGCGCCGCTCGCGCCCGCGGTGCTGACCAGCGATGGGACGCTGGTGCTGGTGACCTCGGCCGGGGTGGCGTGGGGCCTCGGGCCTGCGGGGACCACCCAATTCACGACGACGCTCGGGGTGCGGGGGCGAGACGCGGACGTGACGCCGCTCGCGCTCGATGATGGCGCGGTGGTCATCGCGGCTGGGCGATCGCTGGTGGAGATCTCGGGGGGAGGTGGGGTGCGGGCGCGGGCCGAGGTGGGAGAGCGCGTGGTGGGGGCCGTGCTGCGGGGGCCCGAGGGCTCGCTGGTGACCACGGAGTCGGGGGAGGTGCTGGCGTGGCACCCGCCTGGGGCGCCACGGAGGGTGGGGTCGTTCGGGGGCGCGCCGAGGCGCGGGGCCGTGCTGGCCGATGCGCGGACGCTCCTGGCCGTGGTGGATGGGCGGCGGCTGATGGGGCTGGACCTGCGGACGGGGCTGGCGAGCACGCGCGCGAGCGGGGCGTCAGGGATGGGAGCGTTCGACGCGCCGCCTGCGGTGGGCGCCAAGGGCGTGGCCGTGACCGGAACGGCGGCAGGGGTGCTGGTGGGGGTCGACGCGGCAGGAGGCGAGTCGCTGCGGGTGGCCGTGGACAGGGCGCCGCCGGTCTCCATCCCGCCTGATGCGGGCGCTGGAGCGGCGACGCTGGGGCTGCTGGGAGTGCTCCAGGACGTGAAACCGAGCCCGCCGGTGGTGCTGGATGGCGAGGGGCGGGTGGCGTTCGCGCGGGCCGGGGGTCGGGCGGGCGTGGTGCAGCCGGATGGCTCGCTGGCGCTGGCGACAGAGCGGGTATGTGCGTCTCCAGTGGCCGTACTGCCAGGAGGCGCGCGGCGCATGCTGGTGGCATGCCGGGACGGGACGCTGGTGATGCTGGGAGATTGAGGCAAGCGGCGGGGGTACGCGCCCCCGCCGCGCGGAGGGCGTTAGACCCAGGTGCGTGTGGTCTCGTCCCAGAGCTTCCAGGTCTTCGAGGCGTCGTCGAACATCTGGAGATCCTTGGTGCCGGCCACGGTCTTGAGCTGGACCTTCTTCACGAGACCGAGGAGCTCAGCTTCGCGGCCGGTGTAGTTGTTGGCGACCTCGGCGGCAGGGATCTGGTGCATGGTCACCATGAACTCGTCGGCAGTGACCTCGGCGACACAGAAGCCGTTGTCGCTGCTGTTGGCGTAGGCGAGGTAGGGGTTCGGGACGGTGGTCGTGCTCAGCAGGTAGGAGTCGACGGCCTCCGCGAGCAGGGAGGCGGTGGGGATCGCGCTGAGGATGGGATCGGCTTTGATCTGAGAGAGGAGCTCCTGCTTGAAGGTCTTCGAGGCCATGGAGGAGCCGACGAACTCCACGATCCGCCGGGAGGGGTCGCTCAGGGCGCTGGGGAAGCCGGCGTAGAAGGCATGGATGTCGCCGGTGACGGCGACGACGTTGCTCAGGGCGCCGATGCGCTCGATCAAGGCGCTCCTGCGGTTGGGGAAGCCATCCCAGGCGTCGACGTTCATGTAGAACCGGCGCTGAAAGGACTCGGGGATGGGCAGGCCAATGAGGTTGACGGCGAGCTGCACGAGGCAATACTCGTTGCCCCACACCTTCCAGGTGCGATCCGATTTCTGCATGGTGTCGAGGAACCACTCCTCCTGCTCGCTGCCCATGACCTTCTCGTTCTCGCCCATGGAAGCGCTCCAGGTGACGCGGGCCATGGCGTCGAAGGCGTCCTGGTCGACGAGGTAGCGCGAGCCGATGGAGGTGTTCAGCCCGAACTTGGCGAGGTCGACGAAGGCGATACCCCGCTTGAGACCGGTGGGATCGGTGGTGTCGATGAGGGGCGTCGCGTCGCCGGCGGCATTGAGCTTGGCGATGATGCCATTGATGTAGGAGACGCTGATGTTCCCGGTGATGAGCGCCGGGTCATACCCCTCGGTGGTGGCGGCTTCGCGGAGCTTGGTCTGGTAGGTGCCGGTCTGGTACGTGTCGATGGGCACGTAGAACCCGGCGGCGTCGGGCACGACACCGAGCTGCGCGATGAGCTGCTCCTGCGTCGTGACGACGGCACCGGGGAAGCCATTCTCGGGGATGAGGTGGTCGTCGCGGTAGGAGCGGAGGTCGGTGAGCACGAGGTGGAGGTGCTTGCCGAAGCGAAAGTCGCGGTAGATGGTGATGTCCTTGAGGTACTCGACGGCGGCGTCGTACTCGAAGTCGTCGCCGGCGGCGTAATCGACGGGCATGTACTCGAACCAGGCCTGGTTCGCCGCCTTGCGCCGGGTGACGTCCAGCTCGTCGGCGGCGCCGTCGAAATAGGCAGCGGTGGCCCCGAAGCAATCGTTGGAGTACTCGTGGTCGTCCCAGATGGCCACCACGGGGAAGCGCTCGTGGAGGGCCTGGAGGCCGCGGTCGGAGCGGTACGTGCGGTAGAGGTCGCGGTAGTTGCCGAGCGAGCGCGCGGCATAAAAAATCGTGTCGCCCGAGCCGAGCTGGATGGCAACGGACTCGTCGGAGAACTTGACCACGCGGTTTTTGAGATCTTCGCTCACCTCTTCCCCTTCGGACGCCGACCCCTGGAAGCTGGGGTCACCCGTGGTCTCGTAGACGTAATCGCCAAGGACGACGAAGAAGTCGAGGTCCTCCTGCGCCAGGGCGAGGTGGGTGTTGTAGAAGCGGTGGATGTAATCCTGACAGGAGATGTACGCGAAGCGGACCGGGACGTCGGCGCTCTCGTCGGGGGCCGTCTTGGTGCGGCCGGTGCGGGAGACGTAGCAGGTGCCGCCGCCGTTGTAATAGAAGCGATAGTAGTAGGTCGTGGCGGGGGCGAGGCCGGCGAGCTTCACCTTCACGCAATGGCCGTAACGCTCCTTGGCCGTGAGCAGCGCGAAGGAGCTGCCTGCCTCGTCGGAGATGGCGCGCCGTTCCGATTCGACGGTCACGTTCATCAACTGGGTGAACTCCTCGTCGAGGGCGACCTGCAGGTGGACCTCAAGGTCCCCGCTCGCGGCGGCGTCTGCGAGGCGGGTCCAGAGGATCACGCTGTCAGGGCGAGGATCGCCGGAAGCGACGGACTGCGGGAAGACCACGGAGCTGTCCTCCGCGACCGGACATTCGCCTCCAATGGTCTCACCGTCATCGCAGGCCGCGGGTGCCAGGACGGCGCCGACCGTCACCAGGGTTGCTCGAAGGAAGTCTCTGCGTCGCATCGTCGGTTTCGTTGCCATCCGGGTCTACCTCAGCTCGCAGCGATAACACCCTGGGACCTGCGCAGGCAACCGGATGGCAAGGAGGAGGCACAGATGCTTGACGGCACCTTCGAGCCCTGCATGTGCTGGCTTTCGAAGCGGTGGAATCTGGGGATGACGCACTGCGCGCACGCCGCAATCCGCTCGAGGAGATCACGATGAGCACGCTGCCTGCGGAGTTGGTTGTGTCGCTGCAAACCCGGCTGGAGGCTCCGGGGGGTGGCCCGGGTTCCGGTGGGGCGGCGGACGTGATGACGCATGGGCGGGCGCCGGTGCACACGGTGTACGGAGGGGCGCACCTCTTCCGGGCCGATGCAGCGCAGAAGCTCGGGGGGCTCGCGCTGCGGGCGCTGGAGGCGTACGCGCCCGACGCCAGCGCGTTCGCAGGGGCGCTGGGGTTCCCAGGAGGAGACGACGAGGCGTTCGCGACGGCGGTGTATCGGCAGGTGCTGGAGAAGCTGCGGCGGGAGCCGGTGGAGGATCTCCGGATCGATTTCGAGGACGGCTACGGCGTGCGGTCGGAGGGAGAAGAAGACGGGCACGCGGAGGCCGCAGCGCGGGAGGTGGCGCGTGGGCTCGGGCTCGGGAGCCTGCCACCGATGCTGGGGATCCGGGTGAAAGCGCTGACCCCCGAGCTGTGCGGGCGGAGCCTGCGGACGCTGGACCTGTTCCTGTCGACGCTGGTGGAGGCCACCTCCGGGGCGCTGCCCATGGGCTTCGTGGTGACGCTGCCGAAGGTGAGCGCGCCGGGGCAGGTGGAGGCGCTGGTCGACGCGCTGGAGGCGCTGGAGCGCGGTCTGGGGCTCCAGGCAGGCGCGGTGGGGCTGGAGATCATGGTGGAGACGCCGGAAGCCGTGGTGGGGCCCGACGGCTCACTGGCCGCGAGGAGGCTGTGCGCGGCAGGGCGGGGCCGGTGCGCGGCGGTGCACTTCGGGCCGTACGATTACACCGCGAGCCTGGGGATCATGGCGGCGCACCAGCGGCTGGATCATCCGGCGTGCGAGGCGGCGCGGGAGCTCCTGCAGGTGGCGCTGGCGGGGACAGGAATCCGGTTGTCGGATGGGCCGACGAACGTGCTCCCGGTACCAGTGCACCGGGTGGGCGGGGCGGCGGCGGGAGCGGCGGCGGGGGCGGTGACAGAGGGGGCGACGCTGACGGAGGCGCAGGTGGAGGAGAACCGTGGGGCGGTGCACGGAGCGTGGCGGCTGCACGCGGGGCAGGTGCGGAGGGCGCTCACGCAGGGCATCACCCAGGGGTGGGATCTGCACCCGGCCCAGCTCCCGGCGCGCTACGGGGCGGTCTATGCGTTCTACCTGGAGGGGGTGCCGGCTGCGGGGGAGCGGCTGAGGAACTTCCTCGATCGGGCGGCGCAGGCGACGCGGGTAGGTGTGGTCTTCGATGACGCGGCGACCGGGCAGGGGCTCCTGGGTTTCTTCTTGCGGGGCGTGGCCGCGGGCGCGTTCACGGAAGCGGAGGCGCTGCGGTGGTCGACGCTGACGCCAGAGGAGCTGCGGAGCCAGTCCTTCGCGCGGATCGTCGGGGCGCGCAGGTGAGTGCCGGAGGGGTGCCGGTCCTTCGCGCGGAGCGGCGGCGGCCGTGGGGGCGCGGCGCCATGGGGCGCGGCCAGGTCGCTGGTTGTCGTCACCCAGGGGCGTAGAGGCGGCGCCAGGCGGGGGGGTTGGCGATGCCTTCGTCGCGCATGGCGCCCTCGGCCTTCACGACGAGGGCGCGGCCTTCTTTGCCGCCGAGGAGGTGCCCCTTGCGGAGACGTGCGCAGGCGACGTGCAGGTACATGCCGGCCGCGTCGAGGCGCCTGATGGCCACGTCGAGGTGGGAGATGGCGGCGGAGGTGTCGCCAGAGAGGGCGAGGGCGCCGGCGAGGAGGAGATCGCCGAGGCCGCTGCACTCGCCGAAGTCGAGGTCGATGAGGAAGCGGGCGTCGCGCTGGACGGCGCGGAGGTTGCGGCGCGCGGGGCGGCCGGCTGCGATGTCGGCGGCGGCGCCGGCGAGGGCGACGGTGCCGCGGAGGAAGTGGGCGTCGAGGGCGAAGAGGCGGACGCGGAGGAGCTTGGAAGCTTCAAGGGTGCTCCAGGCAGCGTCGAGGCGGCGGCTGGCGGCGTCGACGTCGCCGTCGTGGAGGTCGCACCAGACCTCGACCTTGAGGGCGAACCAGTGCTGGTAGGTGAAGGCCTGGGCGTACCAGCGCGACATGGCCTCCGCGGCGCGGGCCCGGGCTGCCGGGATGTCGCCCGAGGCGAGGTCGACGGTGGCGCAGAAGAGCTGGAACTCGACGATGCTGAAGATGTCGCCGATCTGCTCGGCGTCGCGGAGAGAGGCGTTGGCGATGCGGCCGAGCTCGCGGAACTCGCCGAGCCAGATGAGGGCGCTGCAGGAGCCGGAGGCGCAGGTGCTGACCTCCCAGCGGACGGCGCTGCAGCGGCTCTTGAGGATCTCGCTGCCGGCGGCGAGGTGAGAGATGCCTTCGTGGAAGTTGCCGGCGCTGACGGCGGCGATGCCCTTGCAGCCGAGGATGACGCCGTCGAGGTAGGGGCTCGCGAAGCGCTCGGCGATGCGCTCGGCTTCGGCCATGAGCAGGTTGCCCTTGCGGATGCCGCGGCGGGTGCCCTCGTAGACGGTGAGCATGCCGAAGAAGACGAGGGCGCGGGCGATGTGGCGCGGCTCTCCGGCCTGGAGAGCGAGGAGGACGTACTTGAGCAGGAAGGCGGCGGCGCGGATGGAGTCGAACGAGAGCAGGCCCTTGGCCGCCCACCAGCAGACATCGAGGCGCAGGAGGTCCTCGGGAGAGAGGGCGCTCTCGTCGCGCTCGCGGTAGCGGCGGCCGCGCAAGGAGATGCGGAGCATGCGGCCGATGACGAGGAGGAGGGCGCGGCCGGGGCTCGCGGGGTACGAGAGGCCGACGGCGCGGAGCGCGGGGGCGAGCACGGTGACGCCCTCGCCGATGCGGCCGCTGCCGAGGAGCTGCTCGGCGGCGCGGCCCCGGAGGCGGAGGGCCTGGAGCTTTGGCAAGCTCTCGGCGGCGGCGAGGTAGATGGGGGCTGCCTCGGCGCCGCGCCCGGCGTTGGCGAGGGCGTCGGCGAGGCGGCCCTGGAGCGGGGCGATGTGGGTAGGGAGGGCGTCGAGCTCGGCGTGGCACGCCACGGCGATCTGGTAGAAGTCGGCAGCGCGATCGAAGGCGAGCGCGGCGGCGGCGCGCTCGGCCGCGTGCTCGGCATACTCGGCGGCCCTGGCGAGGTCACCGCCGCCGCGGAAGTGGAGCGCGAGCTGCTCGGGCTCGGCGGCGCCGCCCGCTTCGAGGGCGCGGGCCAGGCGGAGGTGGAGCCGCGCCCGCGCCGCGGGTTCGAGGCGGGAGCTCACCGCGTCGCGGATGCGGTCGTGGTAGACCTCGACGGCGTCGCGATCGCGGGAGCCGCGCGTGCGCACCAGGTGCCTGCCGCGCAGGAGGGCGAGGGCGGCGCGGGAGGAGGGGCCACCTCCCATGGCCTCGGCGGCGATGCCCTGGCGGATGGGGCGGCCGGCGAGGGCGATCACCTCGAGCAAAGCGCGGGCATCGTCGGGAAGCTCGGTGATGCGCGTGGCGAGGAGGGCCTCGAGCGAGACGATGAGGTCGGGGGGCTCCGCGGGATCGTCGGGTGACGAGGCGTCGAGATCGGCGCTCCGACCATCACCGCCCGTGTGGAGGTAACGGACCAGCTCCTCGACGAAGAGGGGGCACCCTTCGGATTCGTCGGCGATGCGGGCCGCTCGTTGGCTCGGCTCGGCGCCCTCCTCGCCGAGCATGGCGCGCGCGAGGCGGGACGCGTCGCGGTGTTCGAGCGGGCCCACGTCGAGGATCAGCGCTTCCAGGGAGGGCACCTCCGCCTGGAACAGCTCGCGCAGGAGGGGGCTCGTCTCTTCTTCCTCGGTGCGGTAGGTGCCCAGGAAAAGGAGGAGCGGGGCGTCCGGCGGCGCGAACAGCTCGGTGAGGAGGTGGGCACTGTCGCGGTCACCCCACTGGAGGTCGTCGATCCAGAGGATGAGGGGACGCGCGCGGCCCATGCGCCGGAGGAGCGCCTTGAGGGCGCGGAAGGCGTGGCGACGGCGTTCGAGGAGATCGATGTCGGCCTCTGGCTCGGGCTGCGTGGCGCCAATGGACTCGACAGACTGGAGCACCGGGAAGAGGCGCGCGAGGTCGAGGGCGCCCTCGGGGAGGAGCTGGGCCACCTGCTCGGGCTGGAGCTTCTGGAGGTGACGGGCGATGGCGTCGGCGAGGCTGTCGAAGGCCTTGTAGGGGACGTTCTCGCGCTCGTAGCAGCGGCCTTCGAGCACGAGGGCGCCGCCGCGCTGGCGGACGTCGGCGAGGAAGCTGCGCACGAGGGCACTCTTGCCCATGCCGGAGCGGCCGTGCAGGTAGACGGTGGCAGCGCTGCCGTCGCGGAGGGCCTGGTAGGCGGCTTCGAGCGCGGCGAGGTGTGTCTCGCGGCCGATGAAGGGGGGGCTGAAGCTGCGAGGGCCGACGGAGGAGCGCGCGCTCGTGGGAGAGGAGGGCGTCGCGGAGGGGATGGGGTTCGCGCTGATCGAGGGGTTGGAGGAGGTGGTCCGGAGCGAGGGGATCGGTGCGGAGCTCGGGGGACCGAACCTGCGGCTGGAGACGGGAGAGCGGGAGCTGGAGACCGCGAGGTCGCGGTCCTGTGCGAGCAGGCGCGCTTCGATGTCAGGGCCCGTGGGGCGCGCCTCCGGGTTGAAGCTGAGGAGCTCGAGGCAGAGCGCGCCGAGGTCGGCGGGGACTCCCGGAGCGTGGGACGAGGGGTGGCGCGGGGGGTTGTCCTTGCGCTTGGCCTTGATGATCTGGTCGACCGAGCCCTCGTAGGGAAGGCGCCCGGTGAGCGCCTGATAGAGCATCACCCCGACCGCATACCAGTCGGTGGCCGCGGTGGCGGGCAGCCCGAGGACCTGCTCCGGCGCCATGAAGGCCGGGGTCCCCGCCGTGACGTCGTTCGCGGCCATGCCGGCCATGGAGAGGCTGGCGGCGAGGCTGAAGTCGAGGATCACCACCCGGCCGGTGTGGGTGACGATGACGTTGCCGGGCTTGAGATCGCGGTGGATCTTGCCAGCGGCGTGGAGGGCGTTCACGCCTGCCGCGAGCTGCCTGAGCGCCAGGCGCAAGCGCTCGGTTTGCACCAGGGGAACGGCGGGGTTCGGGGAGAGCGCGGGAGGCGCCAGGGAGGCGCCTGGCCGAGGAGGAGGCTCGGAGGTGACGCTGGTCGTGATCTGCGCCGCTTCGGTGGCCTGGATGGAACTCATGGACACCGTGCGGGCAACGCGGATGGCCGCGTCGTCGCGCACGTGTTCGAGGAAGCTCACCCCGTCGAGGAGCTCCATGGTGAAGAACACCATGTCGTCCGTGGCGACCAGCTCGTGGGTCACGACGAGGTTGCGGTGCGCGATGTCGACGGAGGAGCGGAACTCGTTCTTGAGGCGGGAGACGCTGTCGGGGTCGACGCGGTGCAAGGTCTTCAGCGCGACCAGCTCGTTGCGATCGATGTCGGTGGCCTTGTAGACCACGCCCATCCCGCCCTCACCGAGCTTGGAGACGATGCGGTAGTGGCCGATCTGCTCGCCAGGTTCGAGGCGGCGCGCGGAGGGGCCCGATCGCGAGGGGCGCGGGCGGCGCGCGTCGGCCGCGCGGGTCGACGAGCCGAGGCGCGATTCGGTCGGGGCGTCCGGCTCCGCGGCTGGACGGGCGGCGCGGAGGGTGGGCTCGGCGCGTGGCTGGCCCTGCGAGGGTAGGGTGCGCTCGGGTGGGGTGCGCTGCCGCGCAGCGGCGCCATCGCTCGAAGAGCGCGGGTCGTGGGGCAGCGGGGTCACCTCGTCCAAGCGTCACGCTCCAGCGGTCATGATGGCGCCGCACACTCCCGGGGCAAGAAGCTATCGACGATATCCCTGACAGGAGCGTCCCTACAAGCGCGCTTCGTGGCGGAAAGCGGCGATGAGCGAGGCGTCCGAGCCAGAACTTTACGGCAGCGTCGATGAACGGGGCGGCTGCGTCGGTAGACAGGGCGGATCAGGGGCGGCTGAGGATGCGCTGGAAAGAGGTGAACCGGCGCGGTCGAGGGGCAGGAGGCGCAGCAGGACGCGCGCGCGGGGGTTGAGGCGAGGGGCGTGGGAAGAGGGCCGTGGCAGGGGGGCTGGCGCTGAAGGGCTGGACGGAGAGGACGCGCATGAGGGCTTCCACGATCTTCGTCAGCTCCTGGATGCCCTTGAGCTTCTCGCGCTCGGCCGGGGCGCTCCTGGCGAGGTCCTGCTGGCAGAAGGCGTGGCCGGAGCCCACGAGCGCGATGGCGGCCTGGGTCATCTCGGCCGCCCAGATCGGGGTGATGGGGTCCGGTGGCGGGGAGAGCAATCCGGTCTGGACGAGCGCCTGGACGAGCGCCTGAGCGAGCCAGATCTGCAGGGCGGCAGGGTCCCTGCGCCAGGGCTCCGCGCTCGCCTCCCAGGCCTGCACGTCGATGCGGGTGGCAGCGTGGAGCTGCTCGGCGAGGAGGGTCAGCGCCTGCTTCACCTGGTCCAGGGTGAGGGCGGGCGGCTCGAAGACGGGTGGAGATGCGGTCGGGGGTTTCGGAGAGGTGCGGGGAGGCCGGGGCAGCTTGCCGAGCACCTGGGCGGCGACGTAGCGGCCCGAGATCACGGCGCCGTCGAGGTAGCCGAGGCCCTGCCGGTGGTCGGAGTAGACGCCGGGCTGGGTGGGGTCCGTCGAGGGGGTGTAGGTGGGGGCGGTGGTGGGCGCGAGCTTGCGCGCGGTCTCGGCGGAGGCGAAGTAGACGACGCCTCCCCAGGGCTCGTTGAGGAGGCGGGCGATGTTCCCGGCGCCGGAGAGCATGCCTGGTTCGAGGAGCATGTTCGGTCCGCCGCCGACCCAGCTCTCCGCGGCGTTCCAGGTGGCCGCGGCGAGATCGATGAAGTGGGGCGAGGTGGAGAGGGCGCGCGTGTCGTTGAAGAGGAAGGCGAGGGCCTCGGTGACGTGGCGGGTGATCGCTTCCTTCGTGGGGAACGGCCCGAGCCCATCGGCCTGTGCGCCGACGGTGAAGGTCATGAGGGCGTACACGCCCCTGTTGTCCGGGCCAGGAGGCGAGTCGTCCATGACCCACAGCACGGGGTGGTTCGCGGCCCCCGCATAGCCGCTGCACTTGTTGCCGTTGCTGTCGCGCCACCAGGGAGTGTCGTAGAAGACGCGGCACTTGAGGGTGCGCCCCATGGTGGACTCGAAGAGCCGCTGGCGCGCCGGTTCGAGGGGCGGGTCGTAGGAGATGCGCCCGGCAGTGGAGGGCGACATGGCGACGATGACCTTGCTGGCCTTCCAGACGGTGCCGTCCTGCAGGGTGACCTCGACGTAGCGGGCGCCCTTCGAGGCCTTGCGCTGGGCGATGCGCTCGACGGGCTTGCCGAGATGGATGCGGTCGCGGAAGGGGCGGGCGATGCGGTCGAGGAGCGCGCCGACGCCGGTGGAGAGATAGAACTGCTGGGGGCCGCCCAGGCCGTCGTTGATGAGGTGGAGGAAGCCGCCCGAGCAGGCGCAGTACCAGAAGAAGTAGAGCGCGGAGACCTCGGTGGGCTCGGCGGAGAGGAGCGCCTGCACGGAGATGGTCACCAGGTCCCGAGCTTCCTGGGGGATCCAGGGGCGGGAGAACCACTGGGCCACGGTGAGCTGGTCGAGCGGGAGGATCTCGAACGCAGAGGACCAGGGCTCGGCCACGTTGACGGCCTGCTCGATGGCCTCGATCTCCTGGATGAGAAGGAGGACCGCGACCACCGTCCAGAGGCCCATCTCGGGCGGTATGCCGCCGATGCCGAACAGCCAGCTCTCGCTGTCGTTGACGTACCGCTTGCCGTTCAGCACCGTCACCTGATCGGGCCAGCCCTTGCGGGCCGTGTAACCGTCGATGACCGCGTGGGGGAGGTGCTCCTGCGCGAGGCGCCAGATCTCGGTCTGGGTCTGGCCGATGTACTGGGCGCCCTGGTCGAAGTGGTAGTCCTTGGAGCCTGGTCCGCACGCGGCGCGGGCCATGGTCTTCACGCGGCCGCCGATGCGCTCGGGGTGGGCTTCGAGGAGCGCGAAGCTCACCTTGGCGCGGTGAAGCTCGGCAGCGGCAGTGAGGCCGGTGAGGCCGCCACCGATGATGAGAACGTCGGCAGTGAATGCGTCAGAGCCCGGCATGATGCCCCCTGGGTACGCGCCAAACCGACATGGCTGGCATGTTGAGGACGGTACCGAGGCTGCGACGCGGCCGCAATGTCACGCCGTGGCGAGATCTCCTGCGAAGGCGTCGGCCTGGACGAGGAGGCCCGGGAGGCCACCCGTGTGGAGGAAGAGCACCCGCTTGCCGGCGAGCTCGCCACGCTCGGCCATCTCCCACAGGCCAGAGAAGGCTTTGCCGGTGTAGACGGGATCGAGGGCGAGGCCTCCGAGGCGCGCGGCCTCCACGATCCGGCGCCGCTGCTCGGGCGTCGCCACGGCGTACGCAGGTCCGCGGGCCCGCTCGTCGACGCGTAGCGTCGCGGGGCTGCCGAGGGCTGGTTCGAGCGCGCGGGCCTCGTCGACGATGCCGGCGATGATCCGCTCGAAGGTCGGGGCGTCGTCGCACACGACCATGGTGCGGACCTCCTCGGCGACCTCGTAGTGAGCAGCCCCGAGGGCGAGGCCTGCGGCGGTCCCGCCGGAGCCGCAGGCGTGCACGATGACGTCGAAGGGCTTGCCGGAGGCGAGGCCGAGGTCGAGCTGGCGCCGGACTTCCTCCATCGCCCGCACATAGCCGAGCGCGCCGAGGCCGTTCGAGCCTCCCTCGGGGATGACGTAGGGTTTGCCGCCTGCAGCGCGGACCTCGGCGGCGACCGAGGCGAGGAGGGCGACGCGATCGCGGTACTGCTCGGGGGTGATCAGGCGGATCTCGGCTCCGGCCATGCGGTCGAGGAGGACGTTGCCGGCGAGGGGAGCCCCAGCGGCAGGATCCGCCGTGCGCAGGACCAGGATCGAGCGCAGGCCGAGAGAGGCGCCGAGCAACGCGGTGGCGCGGGCATGGTTGGACTGGATGCCGCCGCAGGTGATGAGGGTGTCGGCCCCCTCGGCGAGCGCGGCAGCGAGAAGGATCTCGAGTTTGCGGATCTTGTTGCCGGCCTCCGCGCCGCCGGTCATGTCGTCGCGCTTGACGTACAGGTCCACGCCGAGCGCCTCGGCGAGGCGCGTGGGGCGCTGGAGGGGCGTGGGCAGGTGCGCGAGGTTGATGCGGCGGACCATCAGTCCACCTCGAGGAGTCGAGCTCCCCCTTCCACCGTGGCCCCCGGGGAGACGAAGATCTGCTTCACCACGCCGTCACGCTCGGCCGCGAGCTCGTTCTCCATCTTCATCGCCTCGACCACCACCAGCGGTTGACCTGCGCGGATCGTATCGCCTTCCTGGACGAGCACCTTGAGGACCCTGCCCGGCATGGGAGACCGCAGCAGGCCCGCGCCCTGCCCCTGGGCCTTCGAGATGCCGATCGCGTCGCGGGACCGCTCGCTCTCCACCTTGATCTGGTAGCGCTGACCGGAGGCCACGACCCCGAGCTGAGGAGGCGTTCCCTCCAGCCAGAGGTCGACCCCGCGGCCTTCCACCAGGAGGTGCGTCGCAGTGCCACTGCCGAAGGCGTCCACGTCGACGGTGCGCCCCTCCAGCGCCGCCTGGAGCCGACCCGAGGGTAGCTGACTCACGTCCACGGGGATCTCTCGGCCGGAGGGCAAGGTGACGAAGTACCGCATGTGGTCTCCCGACAGGTGAACGACTCCTCATAGAGCAGCCCGGTCAGAAAGTGGAGCGTCGTTGCAGGAATCCACGAGAGCCCATGGTTTTTCGGGCCGCGGGGAGGACGTCCGTCGCCCATCGGCGAGAGGCGACCCGAGGGGGGGGGGACGCGCGAGGTGCACAGACGTACATGGGTGGAGATGGTCTCCATGGAGCGTCACCAGAGCGTCACCCTGCGCCATCGGCTCACCTCGTGTGCCCAATGGCAATGAAGGGAGCCAGAAGGCGACACCAGCCCACTCTTCTTTCGCCATTCAATCGGCTCCGGCGAATTTGCTTGAAGTAAACGAGTCGCTCTGGCTTGGTGCAATGGCACTACCGCCAGCTCCGCGATGGTTCCCGCAGCGAGGGCCTGGATTGGTCGATGTCATCCCGACGAACCCATTGCATCGAGGAAGACACTCATGACGCATCTCGCCCGCTGCTTGTCGAAGATCTGTCTGTCCGTGGCGCTGGCCGGTTCCTTCACGTTCTTCGCGGAAGAAGCCTCAGCGCAGCCCGCTCTGTTCTATGACTGGGCCCAGGATCTGGTCGACAATGTAGGCCCTTCCAACAACGACTACGGAACGAGTCCTTTCTTCATCAAATGGGCCGGCATCGGCGGGTCCATGCAGTATGAGAACCGAACACTCTGCAGCAACTTTCTGACGGCACTGCTCCAGCACGCCTACCACCTCAGCCCGGAAGACATCCGGGTGTGGACGGGCAGCACCAGCCCCAATGCGCTGAAGTATTACCAGACCATCGTCGCGCAGCGAGGATTCACCCGGATCCAGCAACTGGCGGAGCTGGAGCCTGGCGACATCATTGCGATCCGTTACACGACGGGCACCAGCGCCAGCGGTCACCTGTCCATCGTCGAGGATTACCCGTCGTGGCGGGCGTCGACGAGCCCCATGGTCTCCGGGACGGTGCAGTACGAGGTCGCCATCATGGACTCGACGGAGCGGGGACATGGTGAGGGCGACAGCCGGCTGCAGGCGGATGGGGTCACCTGGAACAAGGGTGCAGGACGCGGCACCATGCGGTTCTACGCGGACGCCAATTCAGGCGTCATCGTGGGGCATACCTGGAGCCTCTCGCCCTACTCCGTCTTCTACAACATGTCGGAGCGCACCGTCGCGGTGGGCCGTCTCGACGAGAATCAGATGTAGTGCACGGGAGAGGCGGGCTCTTTCTTCGGGGATCCGGCAACGGGGTACGAAACCGGAGGGGTCTATACTAGATACCCTCCCCGTGCCGACCCTCAACAGCCCCCAACCCGTCCTCCTCGGCCGCCCTCTCACCCTCACCGACATCGAGGATGTGGCGCGCCGTCGCCGTCCCGTCGCCGTCTGCGATGAGGCTCGTACCCGCACGGCAGCCTCGCGGCAGGCCATCGACGACATCCTGGCAGATGGCGACGACGCTCCGGCTGTCTACGGCGTGAACACGGGTTTTGGAGCCCTGGCCGAGAAGCGGATCGCCCTGCACGACATTGCCACGCTCCAGCGTAACTTGGTACGCAGCCACGCTTGTGGCGTCGGCCCCGACCTCGGCGATGCCGAGGTACGGGCGATGATCCTGCTACGGGCACAGGTGATTGCCCTGGGATACTCCGGGGTGCGCCCGCTCGTGCTCGATGCGCTCGTCGGATTGCTGGAGTCCAACGTGTGTCCGCGGATTCCGGCCCAGGGCTCGGTCGGCGCCTCGGGGGATCTGGCGCCCCTCGCGCACCTGGCGCTGGCGCTGATCGGAGAGGGAGAGGCCCGGCACGGGGGGACGCTGTTGCCGGCGGCCGAGGCGCTCGCGCGGGCAGGTCTCGCGCCCGTCGACCTGGTCGCGAAGGAGGGGCTCGCGCTGATCAACGGCACGCAGTACATGACGGCCATCGGCGCGCTGGCACTGCGCGATGCAGCAGCGCTCTGCGCGCTCGCCGACGTGGCGGGCGCGATGAGCCTGGAGGCGCTGATGGGGTCACGCCGTCCCTTCGACGATCGGCTGATGCAGGTCCGCCCGCATCCTGGGCAGATCTCGGTGGCGCGGAACCTCCGGGTGCTGCTCGCGGAGAGCGAGATCATGGCCGCCCACGCCGACTGTTCCAGGGTGCAGGACGCCTACTCGCTCCGGTGCATGCCGCAGGTCCACGGCGCGTCACGGGACGCGCTGGGGTGGGCGACCGAGGTGCTCCACCGCGAGGCCAACAGCGTGACCGACAACCCCACGGTGTTCCTGAGGGAAGGTGCGGCCGATCTGCTGTCGGGGGGGAACTTTCACGGGCAGCCGGTGGCGCTCGCCCTCGACCTCGCCGCGATCGCGGCGGCGGAGCTTGCGAACATCAGCGAGCGCCGGGTGGAGCAGCTCGTCAACCCGTCGCTCTCGTGTGGGCTACCGTCGTTTCTCGCGCCGCAGAGTGGCCTGAACTCGGGCTTCATGATCGCCCAGGTCGCGAGCGCGGCGCTGGTGAGCGAGAACAAGGTGCTCTGCCACCCCGCTTCGGTCGACTCGATCCCGACCAGCGCGAACCGCGAGGATCACGTGAGCATGGGGAGCATCTCGGCCCGCAAGCTCTCGCAGGTGATCGACAATGTGCGCTCGTCCATCGCGATCGAGCTGCTCTGCGCGGCTCAAGGGCTGGACCTGCGGCGTCCGCTGCGTCCGACCGCGGGGGTGGCCGCTGCCCACGCGGCGATCCGGAAGGTGGTGCCAGAGCTCACCACGGACCGGCCCCTCTACAAGGACATCGCCCTCGTCAGTGATCTGATCCGCGGCGGGGAGTTGCTGCAGGCCGTGGAAGCCGTGACGGGTTCTCTTCAGTGAGCGAGCAGGCCGGCGGAGAGAGTGCTGTCTACTGATGGAAACTTGCTGAACACGTAGGCAATGCTTCCCGAGGTCGAGCGCTGTACCTTGGGCCTGTGTCGACGGCGGTGCATGGGTCCGGTGGTGCTGGTGGCTCCCGAGAACCTCGCGCTCCCGGAGCTGCAGGCCAGGCGCTGGGCGACTTCCCGCTGGACGAGGTGCGTGATCTGCTCGGGGTGGTGCGAGCCGTGTACGCGGCTGCGCGTGAGCGGGGTGCTGGGCGGGGTGAGCTCGCCCGGATCAGCAAGGTCGGGCAGGAGCTGGGCCGCGCGCTCGATCTGGCGGAGGCGTCTCGACGCGACAGGGCCGCGGGGGAAGCGGCGAAGTGCTGCCTGGAGGAGGCGCTCGCCAGCGCGGCAGGGCTGGTGGACCCGTTGACGCCTGCAGCACCGATCGTTCAGGCGGCGCGGCAGCGCGTGGCAGCGCCTCGCGTTTCTGTCCGCCGCAAGCCTGACCAGCGCTGAGCCTCGTCGCGCAGGGTCGCTCAGTGGGAAGGGGTCGAGGGGTCGAGGTCCCCGGTCAGGGAGCGCGCGCCGGAGCTCAGCGGTAGAACGCCTGGGCTTCGTACTGGCGGGCGCCGCGCTGGCGGGCGTCCCGCCGGAGGCCCTGCATGACCACCTTCACCAGCTCCCGGACGTAGGCCCGGCGGTCGTGGTGTGTTTTGTCCGGCAGCCTCAACCCCAGGGACCGGCCGAGTCGTTCCACGTTCTCGACCCGGGCTTCTCGCAAACAATCAATATCAAGATCCATTCGGCGCGCGCCTCTTACCGGAGATGACACGGTCTTGTCCAGAACGGAGCTGCACGGAAGGAATTCAGGGTTTGCTTGGTAAAGGGAAACTTGCGGCTCCCGGTGAGGCGACCCTATGTCGGGTGGTGAGATGGGCCGTGCCAGGGCCCAGCGGCAGGTGTGGGCCGGCGTCCCCCTGACCCGATCATGTCGTCGGGTTGAGCGCGCGCACGGCAACGCAACCATCCGGAGGGCTGCACGATGGCAGAGTCAGGGAAGAGACCGCATGTGGTGATCGTCGGCGGGGGGTTCGGGGGCCTCAACGCTGCCAAGGCGCTCGGCAAGGCGAAGGTCGACATCACCCTGGTGGACCGGACGAACCACCACCTCTTCCAGCCGCTCCTCTACCAGGTGGCGACGGCGAGCCTCTCGCCGGCTGACATCGCCGTTCCCATCCGGGGCGTGGTCTCGCCCTACCGGAACATCCGCGTGCTCATGGCCGAGGTCGTCAAGGTCGAGCTGGAGCAGCGGCGGGTCGTCCTCGATCGAGGTACGCTCGATTACGACTACCTGATCCTCGCCGTGGGGGCGCAGACCAACTACCGCGGCCACGCGAGCTGGGCTCATGACGCGCCTGGGCTGAAGAACCTGGCGGACGCCATCCTGGTGCGCGAGCGGGTGCTCCGTGCTTTCGAGGCCGCCGAGCGTGAGCCGGACCCGGAGGTGCGAAGGCGCCTGCTGACGTTCGTGGTCATCGGGGGCGGCGCGACGGGGGTGGAGATGGCGGGTGCCTTCGCCGAGCTGTCGAGCTTCGTGCTGAAGCGCGACTACCGCGTCGCTGACGCCGCGACGACGCGCGTGGTCCTGGCTGAGGCGGGGCCGCGGACGCTGACAGCCTTCGCCGAGCCCCTGTCCAGGAAGGCCGAGGAGCAGCTCACCTCGCTCGGGGTGGAGGTCCTCCACCGTACAGGGGTGAAGGGCATCGACGCGCGCGGGGTGACCTTCGAGGACGGTACCTTCGTGCCGGCAGCGACGGTGCTGTGGGCCGCGGGCGTGCAGGGAACCCCGCTTACGGCGTCGCTGGGGCTCGAGATCGATCGCATCGGTCGGGTCAAGGTGCAGCCGGACTGCTCTCTCCCGGGTCACCCCGAGGCGTTCGCGATCGGCGACATGGCGGCGCAGCGTGACAAGAACGGGGTCGATGTCCCCGGGCTGTGCCCGGCGGCGATCCAGCAAGGGAAGTTCGTGGCACGCTGCATCCTCGACGATCAGCGGAGCCGTCCCCGAGGGGAGTTCGCCTACCTCGACAAGGGGACGATGGCGACCATCGGCCGTTCACGCGCCATCGCGCAGGTCGGGCGTCTGAAGCTCACCGGGTTGCTCGCGTGGCTCGCCTGGATGGCCGTCCACATCCTGTTCCTGATCGGTTTCCGCAACCGCTTCATCGTGATGTTCGAGTGGATCTGGCAGTACATCACCTTCAAGCGAGGAGCGCGGTTGATCACCGGCGTCGATCGCGAGGGGGCCGAGCCGCCGTCGCTGCGCGCGCAGCTCAACGTCACCACCCGGGAGCCGGCCGAGGTCGCGGGCAGGACTGCCTGATCCTGGCGCGTCAGGAGCGCGGGGCGCTCACCCCATCCACTCGCTGACGCCGTCGAAGAGCTGCTCGGCTTCACCAGAGGACAGCCCGAGCTCCCGCGCCAGGGTCCCGAGCGCCGTGGCTTCGCCCCGCGAGAGATCACCATCGACGAGCGCGACGCCCGCGGCGAGCTGGAAGGCTTCGTAGCGCGCGTCGAGGCCACGCAGCATCGTCCCGGCCCGGGCAAGGCAGGCCTCGAAGCCCTCACGCCGCTGCGCCTCGGTCCAGGTCGCGAGCACCTCTCCCACCACCGCCCTGTCGAGGATGCCATCCGCGGCGATCACGATGGACTCCAGCGTCTCCTGAGGTGCGGGCGCAGCGCTCTGCCCGGGAGCCGTCGAGACCAGCAGGACTGCGCCGAGGATCCCCGACAGCGTGTCTGCCGCCACGCGGTCCTCGGAGGAGCCTTCTCCCGTGCCCGGCGCGCGGCGACGCTGCCAGGCCGTCTGGCGAGCGCGCCACGGGGATGGCACCCCCTCGTCCTCGTCACCCCCCGAGAGCGCTCCCAGGCTCTGCTGCCGTTCGTGCAGGGGCTCACCTTCGAAGCGCCGCTGCGGCTCGCGGCGGAATCCCAGGGCGCCGGGAGCGTCGTCGAGGGCACCGGCATCCAGGTTCACCTCACCCGTACAGACCATGGAGCCAACGCTACCAGAGGGTCATCCGTCTGACCTCTTCTCTCACCCTGAAGCCGGGCGGCGACCGAGGTACCAGCGTTGTTCACATGTCGTTTCTGGGCCAGACGTGGCCAGAAAAGCGAGAGGGTGAGGCCCGTGGCTGGCCATCGTTGACCGACGGCCGGCCAGGTAGCCGGCTACCCCTGCAGCATCTTTCCCGGGTGTTGCCGCCCCACACCACCGGGTGGGATCCACGCCGCGCGGCTCCTCCGAGCCACGCGCATCGTGGTCCCTCTGCGGCCCGTGCGCCTCGCATCACGTGCAGCCTTCTGCACCTGCGCGTGGCCGCCCGACAGGCGAAGTTTCCCCCTGATCATCCCCTTGGTAGCCCCGTCCGGAGTTGAACCGGAATGCCCTCCCGGGCAATGGATTTTAAATCCACCGCGTCTGCCAGTTCCGCCACAGGGCCAAGATCTGCTGACCGCGTCCTCCCCTTCCCCGCTCACCTCCTCCCCCTGAGATCCGCTGCAACCTGGCGCCTCTCTCGCGATACCCGAGGGAAGCCGCCCCACCCGCGCAGGGTCTCTCTCACGCTGCGTGCGCGCTTCCGAGCAAACGCCAGACCAACGAGGCACCTGCGACGAGACACCTATCCTACCTTCCAACACCTCGGGCAGGTGTCTCCTACAGTTCCCCCTCGAAGCTCGGCACGCACTCCTCTCCCGACGCCCGCGCGCTTCGTAGCGCAGGTCAGTGCGTGCACCCATTGTCACAAGCTCCTCACGCGAAGAGCAACGGTCGTCGAAGAGAATCGAGGCGAGCCTCTGCACCGCGCGCGCCCTCGACACACGCATGGGTGTTCCGGACGCTAGACGTTCGACGAGATGCGAACGGCGAGCCGGGTCGCTCCGTTCTCGACGCGTCGAGCCGCGCACGCGGCAGGGTGACCTCGGGTGACGACGCCGGAACGCGCTCGACGCGGCCAGAACACCTGCGGGAGATCTCCGTGGGGTGGCAGAAAGTCGCGCGATCCAGGGGCCCAGACTGGCGCTGCACGCGCAGGGCTTCACAATTCGTGCCCAGCCATCACGCACCGGCGATAAATAGGAGAGGTATGGCATGCACAGCCCCGCGTTCGCCCCACGGCCCTCGGGTCCACCTTCAGGCGGCAGTCGTCAACGTCACGAAGGGGGAGCGCACATGACCGATCTCCACACCAAGAAGGCGCGCTCGTTCCAGTGCCGAGACGTGCTCTGGGAGGCGATCGAACAGATGTCCGGCGAGCTGGAATGCTCGGTCGACTACCTGCTCAACGAGGCGCTGAAGCAGTACGTGAAGCAGCGCGGGCAGCGGTTGCCCGTGGTCATGCGCTTGAAGGACGAGCCTGCCGCGATGCTCTCTGCCGGTCCCGCAGGGCATGCGCCGGCGCACATCCCCGCCCAGCCTCCTGCCTTCCAGCCGCCTTCCCTGGTGTCGCACGAGGGCATGCCTGCACAGGTACAGCCTCCGCAAGCAGCACCGACGATGCCGCCGGCTGCGATGCCCATGCAGGGGCAGCCGCCCATGCACGTGGCGCCACCGGCGATGCACCAGCCGCAGGTTCCCCGGATGACGACGCAGCCGATGGCGGCCACGCCGACGCCGCCTCCCGTGCGGCCCGGCGCGCAGCCGACGCCGCCGCCCATGGTGGGCCAGGGTGGCGGCCTTCCGGCGATTCCCTCGGGGCGAACGACGCCACCGCCCGCAGATGGGCCGGTCGGCAAGCAGACGATGACGCCCTTCCCGCCGCCCGCGAGGCCCATGGAGCGGCCCACGGCGACGAACGTGCAGATGGGCGGCATGCCACCAGGGCCCGGCTTCTCACCCCCGCGCTACCCCAGCATGGCCGGCGCGCCGCAGGGCATGCCCGGGACCGTCACCCCGCCCCCGGTCGCGGTGGGCAGCAACCCGTACGGCACGCCGGTCAGTGGTGGCGGTCTGCCTCCGCCGCCCATGCCCTCCAGCGCGCTGCAGCGTGAGCCGACGATGGCGCCGCCCGCGCCCGTGCCGCCGAGCGCGCCGCCGCCGGCGGTGCCCGTGGGGCCTGGAGGCGCCCAGATCCCCTCGCCTCCGCTCTACGTGATGTACGGCGGCCAGCGGATGCAGGTGAACAAGGACCGCTTCATCATCGGTCGCGGCAAGCAGGCGGTGGACCTGACGATCAAGGACCCGAACATCTCGCGCCAGCACGCGATGGTCGAGTTCTCGGGCGGCCAGTACTACATCGTGGATCTCGGCTCCACGAACGGCATCGAGCAGAACGGGGCGCGCCTGTCGCGCAAGGTGCTGATCGAGGGAGACCTCATCCGCATCTGCGACCACGAGCTGCGCTTCACCTACCGCTGACCTACCCCCGCCGGCGCCGTCCCCGGGGCGGTCGGCGCTTTGCGCCACGAGATCTCCACCTGCCGTGCCCCGAGCTGCGTCGCCAGCGCGGTGAGCTGGCGCTCGGCCTGCGCCCGCGCCCGGGAGAGCGCGTCGGCCTCGATCGCGGCGCGCTCGATGGCCCGGATCGCCTCCTGCCTTGCCCGCGCTTCGAGCTGCTCGTTCCGGCGCGCGAGCAGGTCGGTGGCGCGCGTGTACACGTAGGTCCCCTGCTCGTCGAGGCGGGCGGAGAAGACCTCGGGCTCCGGCAGGACGAGGCGCGCGACGCCGGTCTCGGGATCCAGGGAGATGTCGCCGTCGCGGACCTTCGAGAGGTCGACGCCCAGGGTGGCCTGCCCCGCGGCGACGAGCAGCAGGGCGTCGCGCGCCTGGATGAGGCCAAAGAACCGGCTCTGCCGATCGCTGAGGTCCACCACCTTCTCGACGTGCACCTCGGCGGTCTCCAGGCGCGAGAGGTCGCGGATCGCGGTGACGATGGTCGCCGTCGGGCGCACCACCGGGCCTGGCGCCGGGTCGGGGGTCGCGAGCCGCATGACAGCGATCGCTCCCCCGGCGCCGAGCGCAGCCGCGACGAGGGCCACGCCAAGTCCCCGGAGCACGCTGGACGCAGGTCTCGGCCCACGGCGCGCTGCGAAGGTGGTGTCGGCTCCGTCGACTCCGGCGAGCGGGAGGCCATCTCCACGCCGTCCACCAGCGTAGGGGTCGTTGATCGGCTGCGACATCCAGGATGTCTTAGCGCGTGCGGACCGACCAGCCAGCGGTGAATGGGCGGCCTCCGCGTCGGCATCCTGCGCGGCGGCCTCCGCGAAGCGCCGCGCCTCCTCTCCGCCCGCCCGTTCGCCGGTGCACGTCGGGGCCATCTTCGGTGGGCGCGGGTGCAGCGCGTGGCTATCCTGTGCCAGTGGATCCGACCTGCGCCCGTCGTGCGCCCTTTCATGCCGCGATGGCCGCAGCGGTGCTCTGGATCTTCCTCACCCCAGGAGCCGCCAGCGCCGAGGAGCGGGAGCCTCCCGAGGTGGAAGCGCAGCGCCTCGTTCACATGCTGACGTACGTCGGCGCCGACTACGCGGCTGCCGTGCAGGATGGGCGCATCATCAGCCAGCTCGAGTACACCGAGCAGCTCGACATGATCGCCGACGCCAGGCAGATCGCGGCGCGCATCGAGGTCGATGCACCGGACGGCGCGCCCGACCTCGCGGCCTCCGTCGCCACGCTGCGCGTCCAGATCGAGTCCCTCGCCGCGCAATCCGACGTCGCGCATGCGGCCACCACCCTCGCCCGCCGGGTGGAGGCGGCCTTCCACCTCGCCGACGCGCCCCTCGCTCCCCCGGACGCCGCGCGCGCCGCCTCGCTCTTCGCCGAGCACTGCGCGACGTGTCACGGCGAGACCGGCCGCGCCGACACCCCGCGCGCCGCGACCCTCACGCCGCGGCCGGTGAGCTTCCACGACCCTGCGATCCTCGGCGGGATGAGCCCGCTCCGCGCCGTCAGCACCCTCCGCTTCGGCGTGCCCGGGACCGCCATGACGCCCTTCACCTTCCTCTCCGACGAGGAGCGCTGGGGCCTCGCCTTTCACGTGATCGGCCTCCGGTACCGGGGCACAGAGGCCGGGGGAGCTGCGGAGGGCACCGCGGTCGGGGCAGCGCCGGGCACGCCCCCCGCGGGCTACGACTTCGTGAGCCTCGCGATCCGCTCGGACGAGAGGCTGCGGGGCGAGCTCGCTGCCCGCGGGATGGCGGAGGCCGACATCCCTCGGGCGCTCGCCGCCCTCAGGCTCCGCGCCCCCTCCGACGCCACGCGCGCGATGCACCCGCTCCTGCGCGCACGGACCGAGATCGTCCGCGCCCGGGCAGCCGCGCGCGGGGGCGATCCAGGAGGGGCGCGCGAGCCGCTCGCCACCGCGGCGGGCATCGGCTTGACGAGGGCCATGGCGCCGCTCCGCGCGCATGGCGTCGACACCACGATGCTCGACGACCGGATCCTCTGGGCGCGCGCGGCGCTCGATCGGAACGCGGCGCCCGACGCGGTGGAGTCGACACTGAGCGCCTTCCTGCAGGAGACCACCTACGCCGAGGTGATCCTCGCCTCGCCCGGAGCGAGGCCGAGCGCTGCGGCATCCCTGGTGACGGCTGCCGGCGTGGCGCTCCGCGGCGGCGTGGGCGCGGCCCTGGCGGCGGCAGCGCTGATCGGGACGGCGAGGCACGTGACGAGGAGCGCCGCGCGCGCGTGTCTGCTCCTCACGCTCGCGGTGCTCGCCGGCGCGGCAGGAGGATGGGCCACCCGCGATGCGGCGCGGGGCTTGCTGGATCTCACGGGCGCCCTGGCCCTCGCCGGCGCGGCGCTCCTCGCCCTCGCGGATGCCACTCGTGGCGAGGAGGCCCGGGTCACCCCGACGAAGCACCGCCACCTCGTCACGAACGCGCTCCTCGGCGCCGGGGCCGCCCTCGGCGCGGCTTGCTGGGCGCTCGACGCCGTCGCGCTGGGGGCCTCGCCGCTCCTCGCGGAAGGCGCGCCGACCTGGGCGGTGCTCGCCGGGATCGTCACCACCGCGGCCCTGCTCGCGCTCGCGGTGCTCACCCTTTCCCGCGCGCCACGACCGCACGCCTCCGCTCCCCGGGAGGGCTCCCCGCCGCACAGCGCTCCCTTCTCCACGCGTGCCTCCACGCGCGCCTCCACGCGCGCCTCCACGCGCGCCTCCACGCGCGCCTCCACGCTCGCGCGCGCTGGAGCCCTCGTCCTCGCCGCCACCGGAGCGTCTGCGCTGGAACGCGCAGATCGCCTCCCGCTGCGCGTCATGACCCTCCCGCGGCTCCCGCTGCTCGACGCGCGCCCCACGGTCGCCGCCTGCGCCGTCCCCGCGCTGCTGCTCGCGCTCTGGATCCTCGGCGCCGTGCGGGCCCGCGGACGACGCCAGCACGCGGCGTCACCCGGCTGATCCAGCGCCCGACGGAGCGACCTCCGGATCGCTGCCCCTTCGCCCCATTGCATCGCCCTCCCGCCTGGACGAGCATCCTCGGCGCCTCATGCGCCTCCCCAGACCCCTCCGGTGGAGCCTCGCTGCCACGCTCGTCGCGCTCGCCGCCGCGTGTGGAGCGCGCTCTTCCCTCTTCATCGACGAACGGGCAGCCGGCGGAGGCGGGGGCGCCCCCCTCGAAGATGCCGGCGCCGACGTGCGGGACGCTGGAGATGCCAGCGACGCCGAGCCCGACGTCTACGTGGCCGACTGCGTGGAGGCGGGCGTCACGTACATCTACCTCGTCTCTCAGGAGTACAACCTCTACAGCTTCAACCCCGGGGACGGCAGCCTCGTCCTGCGTGGCTCCCTCGACTGTCCCACCACGGCGAGGCCGTTCTCCATGGGCGTCGATCGCCGGGGCACGGCCTACGTGGTCTACGATGATGGCCAGCTCTACAAGGTGAGCACCCTCGACGCCTCGTGCGAGCCCACCCCGTTCGTCCCGGAGCAGCACGGCTTCCGCGTCTTCGGCATGGGGTTCTCCACCAACGAGGGCGGCCCCGACGAGACGCTCTACGTCGCCGAGATCAACTTCAATGGCCCCTCCCTCGGGCTCGCCACGATCGACACCGACTCCTTCGAGCTCTCCCCCGTCGGACCCTTCTCCGAGAACCCTGGCACCAAGGTCGAGATGACGGGCACCGGGGACGGGCACCTCTACGGGTACTTCATGGGCGACAGCCCTGGCGGCTTCGTCGTCGAGATCGACAAGCAGAACGCCACCATCCTGTCGAGCACGCCCCTCCCCACGGGCAGCGCAGACAACGCGCTCGCCTTCGCGTTCTGGGGAGGCGACTTCTACATCTTCACCTCCCAGGGAGGCGGCATCACCGTGGTGACCCGATACCGGCCGAGTGACGGCTCGGTCGAGGAGCTGCCCTCGCTCGGCGCCACCATCGTGGGCGCTGGCGTCTCGACCTGCGCGCCGCAGTGACCCGCTGACGCGCTCCGCGGGTGCGCTCTGCTCAGTAGGGCTTCTGGCCGTTGAAGTTCCCGGGCGGATCGTAGTTGCAGACCCACATCTCCCACGGACCGTCGCCGAACGGTCCGTTGTCGGTGCAGGCCGACATCCCGCACCCGAGCCGCTCCGACGCGGCCCAGACCACCTGGGTGTAGTGCCCGCAGACGTCGGAGCACCCGTTGCTCGCGTAGTCGTAGTTCTCCTTCTCGGAGACCCAGGAGCCCACCACCTTGTCCGGCGTCGAGTTGCCGCTGCTGGCGTAGATGTTCTCGCCGTAGGGGTTGCCGCTGTGCTCGAAGGTGCATTTCGCGGCGTGAGCCTGGGCGACGGAGGCCACGTCGTGGGACCACACGAGCGGCGGGATCGGCGTCGCCGCAGGGGGGGATACGGTCGCGCGCGCGGCGTTGTGAAGCTCGGTGATCCCCTCCAGGTTTGCCGGCTCGTCAGCGCCGTTGGTGTCGCCATTCCAGACGGTCTCGCCGTTCCCGGTGGTGGTTCCATCGCCGTTGCCATCCCCGCTGTCATCGCCGCCGTCATTCCCGCCATCGTCGGAGCTGCACCCGGGGGCGAGCATGAGGGCGAGAGGGAGCGCGATCAGAAACCTGGACAGCCGAGGAGCTCGCATCCGGGCAGTGTCCCACGCCCCGCGCCGGCACCTCAAGCGCGTGGGGCGCAGGATCGTGCATCGAGGCGGCCTCCGGATATGTTGCCACCGTACACCTCCACCGCTTCCAGCATGGCCCGAGCATCCGATAACCTGCTGTGGTGGTGGATGTCGAAGATCCCGAGACGACGACCGATGTGACCGAAGACGTGGAGGAGACCAGCACCAAGGCTCCTTCTCCCCCGGCCCCTCCTGCCCGTGAGCCAGGGCGATCGCAGGGTCGGGGCCGCGGCTCCCGCCCACACATCTCGCGGCGCTCGGCGGCAGCGCTCCCGGGTGCCGTGGTGCCACCGGAGTCGCTCGACGACGCGCCGCCGGTCCGGGTCTCCAACCTCCCGCCACCTCCGCCCCTCGACAGTTCCCCCACGGGCCCCACGGGCCGTCGCGGCACCCTGGTGGCCCAGCGACCTGCGGGCGCGCTGCCCCCACCCGCGCCGAAGGTCAGCACGCCCCCGTCGCCATCCGCACTCAACATGCCGTCATCACCGCCACCTCCTCCCGTGAACAGGCCACCTGGCGCCGTCACCCGCTCCGCGCCGCTGACGGCCGCCTCGCAAGCGGCGCCGCTGGTGCCATCGGGCACGCGATCGGTGCCGCCTCCGGGAGCTTCCACCCAGTCTGCGCCGCTCGCCGCGGCCTCGCAGTCTGCGCCGCTCGCTGGCGCGTCGCAGTCGGCTCCCCTCACCTCCGCCTCTCAGGCCGCACCCCTCGTGGCCGCTCCCGGCAGATCGACGCCACCTGCGGCGAGCGCCACCCAGTCCGCGCCGCTCGGGGCTGCTCCCGGCAGGTCGACGCCGCCCGCAGCGAGCGCCACCCAGTCCGCGCCGCTCGTCGCGTCCGGTGCCAAGCCGCCCCCGCCTGCAACGAGCGCCACCCAGGCTGCCTCGCTCACGAGCGCCCGGGGTCGCCGGGGGACGGTCGTCGTTCAGCAGCCGGTCCGCAGCTCCGCGTCGCCGCAGGAGGCCTCCTCGCCAGCCGCGTCGCCCGCTCCGGCCGCGTCGAGCGCCGCGGGGCTCGTCGCCTCGGCCACGGGCTCCGCGCCCCTCTCGCCGGCAGCCACCGGCGCGGCTCCCCTCGTTCCCAGCGCCACGAGCGCTGCGGGGCTCGTCGCCTCGGCCACCAGCTCCGCGCCTCTCTCGCCTGCGGCCACGGGCTCCGCGCCCCTCTCGCCGGCAGCCACCGGCTCTGCATCGCTCGTCCCGTCCGGCGCAGGTAGCATGTCCTCCCTGGCGCGCGCCTCGACGAGGCCGCCGGCGGACCTCTCGGCCCGCCCCGTGGCGGACGCCACGCTCGCGCGCAAGGATCAGGAGATCGCCCGCCTCCGCGACGATCTGGCGCGGCGCGAGAAGGAGCTGTCCGAGGCCCGACAGGACGCGCTCGACTACCGCCGCCGCAACACGGAGTTCAGCGACAAGCTCCACGAGTCCGACCGCCAGAAGGGGGAGCTGCGCTCCCAGGCGGCCTCGCTCAAGGCCGAGAAGGACCTCTCGGTGAAGCGCACCGAGGAGCTGCGCGCCCGCACCACCAAGGCCGAGGCGCAGATCGAGAAGCTCCAGGTCCAGCTCATCGCCCAGCGCCAGGAGCTCGCGGGCGCCGACGCTGCGCCGCGCGAGCTCCTCCAGCGGGTCGAGGAGGAGCACCGCAAGCAGCTCGCCGAGCTGACCACGGCGTACGAGGCGGAGATCGGGGCGGCCGACGCCGCACACGCCGAGAAGGTCCGGGCGCTCTACGACGAGCTGGCACGCTCCGAGGAGCGCTCCGAGGAGGCGCGCCGCGTCGTGGCCGACGCCGAGCGCCAGCAGCGCTACAAGCTGGAGGACACGCTCCGGCTGGAGCTGCAGGGGCGGGACGAGGCCCACCGCAAGGAGATCGCCCGGCTCACGGAGGATCACCAGGCGGAGGTCGCGCGCCTCGAAGCGGCCAGCAAGATCGAGATCGACGCGGCGAAGCAGGCGCTGGAGAGGGCGGAGGCGCGCCACGCGGACATGACGCGCGCGACCTCGCTCACCCACGAGGAGCAGCTCCGCCGGCGCGAGGCCGACCAGGCCCGGGAGCTCGCCCGCCTCACCACCGCCCGCGACGAGGCGCAGTCCCGGCACGCCGCGCTCCTCAGGATGCTGGAGGAGCGGGACGAGCGCCTGCGCGTGCTCGAACAGGAGCGGCAGGCCGACCAGAGCGCGACGCTCGCCCTCTCCGCCGCGCGCGACGAGGAGCACCGCGCCGAGCTGCGCCGCCTCGACGAGGTGCACCGGACCGCCCTCCGGCGCGCCGAGGAGACCCACCGGGCCGCCACCGCGGCCGCCACCGAGAAGCACGCCGAGGAGATCGCGAGGCGCGCCGAGGCGTACCAGGCCGCCCTGCACAAGGCCGACGAGGCGCACTCCGGGGCGCTCGCGGCCGCCGAGGAGCGCTACCGCAAGGAGGCGCGCATCATCGCCGACGAGCACGCGGCGCTCCTCCAGAAGCGCGACGAGCACATCCGCGACGCCGAGGAGCTGGCCCAGAAGCGGGTCGCCCGCGCGCAGCAGGACATCGAGCAGCTCAAGGGCGAGCACACCGCGGAGCTGCGCCGCGCCGAACAGGCGCACACCCAGGAGATCTCCTTCATGGAGGAGGCCCACCAGCGCGAGATCGAGAACCTCCGCCGCGCCCACGCCGCGGAGGTCACCGCCGAGAACGAGGCACGCGCGAAGGCCCTCGACGAAGCGCGCGCCGCCTACCAGCAGGGCCTCGCCGCGCGCGAGGAGGCGCACCGCGAGGCGCTGCGCGTCGCGCAGGAGGATCACGTCCGCCGCCTCGCCGACGCCGATCGCTCCGCGGCCGCGCATGCCGAGGTGAAGGCCGACCAGTCGCGCGAGTCGCTCCGGGCCGAGCTCCTGGCGATGCACACCCACAACCTGGAGCTGGCCCGCGCCGAGCACGAGCAGGCCCTCGCCCGGGCCCGCGAGGCCATGGAGCGTGAGCTGCGCGCCCGCGAGCAGGAGCGCTCCCGCGCCGACGAGGAGACCGCGCGCAAGATCAAGGAGCGGATCATCCTCCGCGAGCGCGAGATCCAGGAGCGCCACATCGCCGAGGTCCACCGGGTCGAAGCCGACCACGAGGCGGCCCTGGGTACGATGGAGAGCGCCCACGGCAAGCAGCTCGACGCCCTGCGCGCGGAGCTGGACGCGGCCGCCGACCAGGCGGAGAAGCAGAAGTCCGACGCGCTCTCCCGCGCCGCGTCCCTGCACCGCGCCGACATCGCCGTGCGGGAGGCAAGCTGGGAGGCGACGAAGCAGGACCTGCAGAAGGAGATCAAGGCGCTCTCCATCGACGTCGAGCGCCTGCTCGACGATCTCGAGGCGGCCGCGACCCAGGCCCGCGCCCGCGAGGCCGCCAGCGAGTCCCGGCGCAAGGCCTACGAGAAGCTGCAGGCGGAGATGGACCAGATCCGCAAGGCGATCCTCGGCTCCGCCGGGCAGCTCGAGCACGCGGCGCGCCGCCCGATCGAGCCGCCCGCGGCGGGTGGCAAAGCGGACGCGCGCAAGGCGGAGGCCGGCAAGGCCGACGCGAGCAAGCAGGAGGCCGACACGGCCGACGCGAGCCGCTCGGAGGGTCGCGCGAGGGCCGACGCTGGGAGCGCCAGCGCCGGGAGCCTCGACGCGAGCAAGCGCGAGCCCGAGAAGGCCGAGACGAGCAAGGCTGACGGCAGCAAGCAGGAGAGCGGCAAGGCCGACACGGGCAAGGCCGACACGGGCAAGGCCGACGCGGGCAGAGCAGACGCCGGCAAGGTCGACGCTGGCAAGGTCGACGCTGGCAAGGTCGACGCTGGCAAGCCGGAGGGCGGCAAGGCGAAGGAGACCGACAAGGGCGGCGCGCCCGAGAAGGCCTCGAAGAAGAACCGCGCCGGCAAGCACGAGGCGAGCAAGGAGGCCGCGGCCGAGAAGCACGCAGGTGCCGAGAAGGGCGGCGGCTTGCACCCCGACGTCGACGCCGCCGAGGTCACCACCAGCGAGGCCGGCCGCGACCGCGTCCACGACGAGGACACCTCCGAAGATCCGCGTCGCCGCTCCATCGACGAGGACGAGGACGCCATCCGTACCCGCTACTGACCGAAGGCACTGGACGGAGCCAGGGCGCAGGCGCCGCGGGCAGCACCGCCTGCCCGCGCCCCTCCTCCACCCCGGATGGCCTGCCCCCGGCAGGCCCGGAGCGCTACGCTCCCCGCGTGCCTCGCTCTGTGTCCCTCACCGCCGCTGCGCCCATCGCCGCCGCGGTCACCCTCGCGGTCGCCACGGTCTCCGCCCTCGCCCTCGCCGTCAGCGCGGGCGGGTGTCGTCAGCGCAGCACCGCGCGCGTCGAGGGACGCATCACCCCTCCCCCTGGCGCTCCAGGCGCGCTCGTACTTCCCCTCGACGGCGCGCGCGACCCGTTCCCCGTGGTCCCCGGGACGGGCGCCTTCACCGCCCGCTACGGCGCCATCCACGTGCAGCCCGCCTCCATCCACCTGTTCGTGCACATCCCTGGCCGGCACCCGCTCATCCTGAAGCCCGAGCGCGACTTCAAGCTCCAGCCCCGTGACGGCGACCTGGTCGCCAGCGCCACCTTCGACACCGCGCAGATCCCCCTCCCCCGCCTCCTTCCGCTGACCTGCCTCTCCGAGGCCTGCACCGCCGATCTCCCGGCCGACGCCGACGGGTGCCGGGCGTCCGCCATCCTCCTCGATGGCCCGCGCGCCACGCTCCTCGCCCCCGGGGAGCGCGACGTGAAGGCCGGCGCGAAGATCCGGGCGCCCCTGCCGATGCGCGAGGGGCGCCCGCGCTCGCTGGTGCTGGTGGCGACCTGCAAGAACGACGACTACGTGTCCGACGTGGCGGAGTTCGACAACCCCTGACCTCCGTCCGCGGCCTGCATCAGGCGTGACGTACCGCCCGGCGCGCGAGCCTCACCGCACCCCACACGCCCGCCCCCATCAGCACCGCCGCCACCCCCAGCAGCGGCACCCGCACCGGCACCCCCGTCACCAGCCGGTGCACCTCGATCACCACCGCCTGCGCCATGTGCTGCGCCAGGTACGCCGCCGCCACGAACCCTGCCGGCGCCGCCGCGCGCCCCCCGCGCAGGAGCAGCCAGGCCCCCGCCAGGTAGCACCCTGTCGAGAACCCGGTGTCCACGAGCGCCGCGGTCCACAGCAGCGAGGTTGCCCCTGCCTCCTGGTAGGAATGCGTGCTCCGCCCGGTCAGCACCAGATCTGCCGCCACCCGCCCCCAGATGAACCACAGGAGCCCCGCGGAGATCACCAGCACCGCGGCCATCCACCGCCCCTCGCCGCGCCCCACCCGCACCTGCGACAGCGGCACCGCGACGCGCCCCAGCGCGGCCCCGGCGAGCGGCAACCCCAGCGCGGTGACCACCACCATCAGCGGCTGCACGGCGAGCGCTGCGCCGGTGCGGGTCACGCCTGCGCCCTCTGTCACCAGCAGGATCGCCAGCGAGAAGAAGAGCAGCCCGCACGGCAGCACCACGTACGCCGCCCACGCGCGCCCCCGCATCCAGCCCACCGCGGCGCCGGCCAGGAGGATGCTCCCCGCGAGCCCTGCGGCGGCAGCGCCCTGGGCCTCGGCGGCGACGGTCGGGTGCAGGTCGGGTGCGTGAGGGGCCCGCCAGGCGATCGCGGACAGCACGGCGACCCCGAGGAGCAGCGCGCCGCCCACGGTGCCGGAGCGCTTCTCATGTCCGTCCTCGGAGCGGCCAGACGACTGCATGACCCAGGCGTACCACACGGACTGGCGCACGCCCGGCGGCAGGCTCCTCGCGTGAGGCGCTGGCGACTTTCTTGGGCCACCCTGCCTGGAGGCGGTACACCTCGGATCGTCCCCCGATGCGCCCCTCGCCTCCCGCGCACGCACCGCTGCGAAGCCCCTCCCCCGCGGGCGACTCGGTGCCGCCGCTCGCCAGGAGCTCCATGGACACCGAGGCCAGGCCTGACGAGCCCTCGTGGCGCCGCGTGGCAGTGACGCTGGTGCTCGCCATGTCGGTGGGCACCGTGGCGGGAGCCACCGCCTCGAAGGTGTGGCCCCAGGGCGACGTCTGGCAGGGGGCGGTCGCGCCCGCGCCCGAAGACCGTGCCGACGACGGCGCGGAGCGTGCCAGCAACGCCAGCGCGCCCACGGACGACACGACCGATCTCACGACGCTTCCCCCCTCCACACTCCCCCTCCCCCCTCCCCTCCACCCTCCCCT
>NZ_ASRX01000037.1 GCF_000601485.1 Chondromyces apiculatus DSM 436 | reverse complement strand
CCACCGTAGCCGCCGCCGCCGCCGCCACCACGCTGCGGCCGCTGCTCAGCCTCGTTCACGCGCAACGGACGTCCTTCGAACATCGCACCATTCATGGTGTCGATGGCCTTCTTGGCTTGATCCTCGCTTCCCATCGTCACGAACCCGAAGCCACGGGACTGACCGCTCTCGCGATCCGTCACGATGTGTACGTCCGTGACCTCTCCAACCGAGGCGAACGCCTCGCGAAGGCTGGTGGTGGTAGCGGAGAAGGGGAGATTACCGACGTAGAGACGAGTACCCATTCCAGACCAGTGCTCCGCAGCCCAGCAAACTGCGCGTGCTCCGCGCCGAGAGTCTCTCCATCCGATGGGGCTGCGTGCATCAAACGGAAGGACGTAGAGTCGACGACGATGGTAGTCAGCTATGGCCCCTAGGCAAGATCATATCTAGAGCCCTGCCCGCTCCACCTCCCCTGGCTCTCTCACCGCTCTCCTTCCCTTCCACCTCCGCTCCCCCTCGGCTCCCCCTCGGCTCCCCCTCGGCTCCCCCCTCGGCGCCGCGCCCCCTTCCGAATCACGCACCTTTCCGGCTCCGCCGCCTTCCTGTCTCTCCGCGTCGTCTTCCTCCTTTCACCGCGCCACCGCGATCGACCTCTTCCGACCGCCCTCCTTTCCGACCGCCCCTGGCACCACGTGCGGCCCGCTTCCAGACCTGGCGGGCGTCCCCGAACAGCATGCCTGGCCGTGCTTCGTAGCCTGGAAACTTCAACGCGTCGTGTCGCGACGTGCCACACCGCGAGCACCTCCGCCCGTGATAAGGCCACTCCCGGCGTCCACGTTTCTGCCGAGAAAGGGCCTGGTTGATGGCGAACCGCGACGAGTCTCCGACGGAGAAGCGCAGCGTCGACGAGGTCCTCGTCGGTGGTGGCGAGTGTGGCGCGCTCATGCGCCAGGTGGACTGGTCGAAGACCGCCATCGGCCCCGTCGAGGCCTGGCCCCAGTCCCTGCGCACCTCCGTGGGCATCCTCCTCGCGTCGAACTACCCCCTCTACATCGCCTGGGGTCCGCGCTACGTGCAGATGTACAACGACGCCTACCGGCCCATCTGCGGCGCCACCAAGCACCCCGCCTCCCTGGGCGAGGAGGCGGCCGTCACCTGGCCCGAGGTCTGGCACATGCTCGGCCCTGGCTTCGACAAGATCCTCGCGACCGGCGAGGCCAACTGGGTCGAAGACCTCATGATGCCCCTCGACCGCAACGGCTACCTCGAGGAGTGCTACTTCACCTACAGCCACTCCCCCATCCGCGACGAAACGGGCGGCGTTGGCGGCATCTTCTCCGCGCTCTCCGAGACCACCGCCCGCGTCCTCGACGGACGCCGCCTCCGCACCCTGCGTGATCTGAGCGCCACGACCAGCACCCAGACCACCCCCGAGAGCGCGTGCAAGGCCGCGACCGAGGTCCTCGCCGGCAACATCCACGACGTCCCCTTCGCGCTCATCTATCTCGCCGACCCCTCCAGCGCCCAGGCACGCCTCGTCGCGAGCAGCCAGCTCGCCCCCGGCAGCCCTGCCGCGCCGTCCCTCGTCAACCTCACGCCGCCTTCTCCCCTCTTTCCCTCCGACACATCTCCCTCCGACACATCTCCCTCCGACGCGCCTCCCGCCGATGCGCTTCCCCCCGACGTCTGGCCCCTCGGCCCCATCCTCGCCGGCACCACCCTCCAGCGGGAAACAGGCATCCCCGCCGCATGGGGCAAGCTCCCCTCCGGCCCTTGGCCCGAGGGCGCCTCCACCGCCCTCCTGCTCCCTATCCTCCCTCCTGGCCACAGCGCGCCCATCGGCGTGCTCGTCGCGGGCGTGAGCCCACGCCGCGCCCTCGACGACAAGTACCGCGACTTCTTCCAGCTCGTCGCTGCCGGCATCGCCGCCGGCATCGCCAGCGCCACGGCGCGCCACGAAGAGCGCCAGCGCACCGAGGCGCTCGCCGCCCTCGACCGCGAGAAGACCGCCTTCTTCAGCAACGTCAGCCACGAGTTCCGCACCCCCCTCACCCTCATGCTCGGCCCTGTCGAGGACAGCCTCGGCGACGCCGAAGAGCCCCTCGGCCCCCGCCAGCACGAGCGCCTCTCCGCCGTGCACAGGAACGGCCTGCGCCTCCTCAAGCTCGTCAACACCCTCCTCGACTTCTCCCGCCTCGAAGCGGGGCGCATCCGCGCTTCCTACGAGCCTGTCGACCTCGCCGCATTCACCGCGGACCTCTGTGGCGCCTTCCGCTCCACCATCGAGCGCGCCGGCCTGACCTTCTCCGTGGACTGCCCTCCCCTCCCCGAGCCTGCCTGGGTCGACCGGGAGATGTGGGAGAAGATCGTGCTCAACCTGCTCTCCAACGCCTTCAAGTTCACCTTCGAAGGCGCCATCCGCGTGCGCCTCACCGGCCGCGGCGACCATCTCGAGCTCACGGTCAGCGACACCGGCACCGGCATCCCCCCTGAGGAGATCTCCCGCATCTTCGAGCGCTTCCACCGCATCCAGGGCGCCCGCGGCCGCACCTACGAGGGCAGCGGCATCGGCCTCGCCCTCGTCCGCGAGCTCGTCGCCCTCCACAAAGGCACCATCCGCGTCGAGAGCAGCGTCGGCGCCGGCAGCACCTTCACCCTCTCCGTACCGACCGGCAACGCCCACCTCCCGGCCGACCGCCTCGACGCCCCGAGCACCTCGTCCTCCACGGCCACCGGAGCCCGCGCCTTCCTCAACGACACCCTGGCCTGGACGCACGCCCCCGCTCCTCCCCCGCCCTCCGGCGCCTCGTTCTCCGGTGCCCCATCCTCCGGCGCTCCATCCTCCGGCGCTCCATCCTCCAGCGCTCCATCCTCCGGCGCTCCATCCTCCAGCGCCCCGCGCCCCGACGCCTTCCACCTCGACGCGCCCACCTCCCTCGCCGACTTCCCCTCGACTTCCCTGACCATCTCACCGGGCCACGGCAGCGCGGGCCACGTCCTCCTCGTCGACGACAACGCCGACATGCGCACCTACGTCCAGCGCCTCCTCGAAGGACGCTACACCGTCGAGACGGCCGCCGACGGCGACGCCGCCCTCGACGCCATCCGTGCCCGCCTCCCCGACCTCGTCCTCTCCGACGTCATGATGCCTGGCAAGGACGGCTTCGCGCTCCTCCGAGAGCTGCAGTCCGACACCCGCACCGCCATGATCCCCCTCATCCTCCTCTCGGCCCGCGCCGGCGAGGAGGCCACCGTCGAGGGCCTCCAGGCCGGCGCCAGCGACTACCTCGTCAAACCCTTCTCCGGCCGCGAGCTCCTCGCCCGCGTCGAGGGCACCCTCCGCACCGCCCGCGCCCGCCAGGACCTCGACGCCTTCGCCGGCCGCATTGCCCACGACCTGCGCAACCTCCTCTCCCCGCTCCTGATGATGAGCGCCGTCTTCAAGCTCAGTGCCGAGGGGTCCACCCGCAGGGCAGGCGATCGCCTCGAACGCATGACCCGCCGCGCCAACAACCTGCTCGACGGCATGCTCGCCTTCTCCCGCGCCGAGCACACCCTCGACGACAAGGAGACCTCCTCCATCCCTGTCGTCGTCGCCGACGTCATCGAGGACCTCGGCAGCCTCCGCACCCAGATCGCCGCTGACATCAACGTCGACGCCGTGGACGACCTCCGCATCGCCATTCCCCGCGGCCTGCTCTACGTCGTCGTCCTCAACCTCGTCTCCAACGCCCTCAAGTTCATGCAGGGCCTGCCGAGGCGCAGCGTCACCCTCACCGCCCGCGTGGCCCAGGGCCCCCAGGGCCCCCAGGGCGCTCAGGGCGCTCAGGGTACCCCTGCCTTCGCCGAGCTCCGCGTCGCCGACACCGGCCCCGGCATCGCTCCCGACGTCATCCGCCACATCTTCGAGCCCTTCTACCGCGCCCCTGGCGAGCGGGCCTCGGGCCACGGCATCGGCCTCGCCACCGTCCAGCGCATCGTCCAGTCCTGCGGCGGCCACATCACCGTGCAGTCCACCCCCGGCAAGGGCACCACCTTCCAGATCACCCTCCCCCTCGACCGCGACGCTTCTTAATTCGCCCCGCATTCGCCCCGCATTCGCGCGGTGCGCCTTCCCGCCTGGGTCAGGGCACCGGCAACGTCCCTCCGTTCACCCGGTCCTGCTCGCTGTTCCCACGGATCGCGCAGTCCTCTGCGATCACCGGCATCGCTCCCCCCTGCACCACCACCCCGAAGCGGTTCTCCCGAACCAGGGCCCGCGCGAGGCTCCCGCCGCCTGCGAACAGCACCCCGGCCCGCGCCGCGCCCGCCACCTCTGTATCCGTCACCTCGACCAGCGACGCCGTGGCGCCGTTCCTCACCAGGAGCCCATCGCCTACCTCGGCGGCATCGTGCACGCCCGTGGCGCCCGCCCATCCCTTGAAGTCCCCCGCGCCTACCCCGCGCACCAGGCTCTCCGAGATGGCTCCCTGCGCGCCTACCAGCAGCGCCCCTGCCACCTGGTTCGACAGGATCGCCGTCTCCCGGATGACCAGGCCCGACGAGGCGTGCGCGAAGAGCCCGAACCCGTTCTGTCCCGCAGCGTTTCCCCGTGTCCCCTCGATGAGGCACTGGTCCAGCACCATGTCATCGCTCCCATCCACCCAGATCCCCGCCGTGTTCGCCACGAATGCACTCGCCGAGAACTCGGCCCGTCCTCCGTCTCTCACCACCGCCCCATGTCCCCACGCCCCATCGCTCTCTCTCGCTCGCGTCCCCTGGAACAGGCTGTACATCGCGAAGCCCGTAGACCCCTCGCCCTTCACGAGCAGCCCGTGGTGATGGTTGTTCGACACCGTCGTACCGACCAGGTCCACGACCCCTCCATCGAAGCTCGCGGCCCCGTAGCTCGGCCTGCCCTCGAACGACACCGGCTGGGTGTCGCGAATCCGACTCCATTCCACCTTCACCCTGGAGGCTGGCCCCTCCGCGACCACCCCACCGCCGTGGTTCTCCGACACCACGGCCTTGTGCACCCGCACCTCCGCGCCTCCGGAAGCGCGCACTCCCTGCCCTTCCGACCCCGGGAGCGCCGTCGGCCGCGTCTTCTCGATCACGCTCTCCGACACGAGGACCCGGCTCCCTGCACCGAGCGCGTCGACGCTGCTCTGCCGGTTCGACACCAGCGCCGAGCGCTCCACGCCCACCTTCCCCTCCTGGTACGCATGGATCCCGTGCCCGTGCAGCCCGCTCTCCGGCTCCCCCTGGGTCCCCTCGACGAGGCTGTTCCGCAGCGTCACCCGCGCCTCGTGCGACGCGACAACCCCTCCGACGTGGGCCGCGACCACCGCGCTGCCCTCGATCGTCGCCTCGCCTCCGAGCGACACCCTGATCCCCTGCCCTTCGGTGCCATCCAGCCGTGCGCGCGTGCCCTGGACCAGGCCATGCACCATGCGCAAGCTGGCCGTCGCGTCGCTCACCTTGATCCCCACGCCCCGCGCCTGGTCGACCACCACGTCCTCGATCACGACATCCCCGTCCCATATCTGGACACCGACCCCATCCCCCGCGACCGTCACGCCCTTCAGCGTCACCTCCCCCGGAGCGTCGATCTCCACCACCAGGGAGTGCACGTCGTCGTGGGTGCTCACCCCCGTGATCCTCACCATCGACGCGCACCGCCCTGCCACCGTGACCGGCCTGTCGATGCGCAGCGGCTCGTCGTAGGTCCCTGCTCCGATCGCGATCGCCCCCCCGTCCGCCACGAGACTGAGCGCCATCGCCAGCGTCGCCACCGGACTCTCCCGGGTCCCCGCGCCCCCCGGGGCCGCGGCCGCGTCCACCCAGATCGTCCCGGTGGCGTCTTCGAGGTTCCCCCACTTCCCCTCCCCGCAGCCTGAGGGTCCATCGATCGGTACGCATCCCTCCGCGGGCACGGCGAACGTGCCTGCCGGACAGGCTTGCATGGTCACGTGACAGAGCCTATCGGGCTCGCCCCGGAACACCTCCGCGCAGCCAGGGATCCCCGCCGGACGGCAACCACCCCCGAAGTCCACCACCTCGTCCCCGGCGCATGACGTGACCTCGGGGTGACAGAGCCCATCGTCGCCGGTGAACGCGTCCGCGCACCCGGGAAGGCCGACGCGCGCCCTGCGCCTACCACCGTCCTCACCTCCTTGCCCTCCGCTGCCTCCCTGACCGCCGCTGCCGATCGTCTCTCCTCCGGAGCCGTCCTCGAAGCCACTGGCGCCGCAGCCGACCACCGTCGCGGCGACCGCCGCAGCGCACAACCACCTGGACCCGCCGGGACTTCGCATACGCGGTGTTGACCTCTGCCCGGTGGCCAGAGCACGCCGCGTACCGACCGGTACCGCTCTGCAAACCGCCCTTCAGAACCGCGTGCGCAGGACCCCCTTGCGCTGCCTTGCGCCTCCCTTGCGCAAGACGCGCGGGGGAGGCTCAACCTGCGCTCTCCTCTACAGGGCACGTCCCTCGACGCCTCACTCACCGCGCCTCACTCACCGCGCCTCACTCACCGCGCCTCGACCATCGCTTTATCGTCACCGCCACCACCGCGAGCTGCATCGCTTCGATCCCCAGGTTGAACGCCACCTCCACCGGCTCCCCTGGCAGCCGCAGCACCCCTAGCGTCCCCAGCACCTCCGGCTGCCCCGCGACGACGGCTCCTCGTCTCCACCGCACCCGGGCGCCATCAGACCCACCGCCAGACCCGCCACGACCATGGAACGAAGCTTCAGGATGCTCTCCCTCGGTGCTGCCCCGGCCGAGGCACCCTGCTCCACGCGGGATGCTCCACGCGGAACAGGAGACCTCGCGCTCGACTCTCCAGGGCCACCCTCGACGCAGGGTGACCCGCAAGTCTGAAGCACCTCTTGAGACCACCGGCTCCGCCCGCCAGCCGGATCGCCCCCTCTTTCTGGACGACCCCCTTCGCGCCTCCGTCCTCCGCCCCTCGGTTCTGTCGCGCGCCCCGTACTCCCCGCCCGCACCACATTCCTCCAACGTGGACGCCCCCGCCGCCCCTGGTTAGAGTCGCCCCGACCGCATGGAGCCCGGCCAGAGGATCGGTCGCTACGAGATCGAAGCCCCCCTCGGCGCCGGCGGCATGGGCGTGGTGTACATCGCCCGCGACACCGAGCTCGGCCGCCGCGTCGCCCTCAAGCTCCTCCAGCCCGGGCCTGACGACGGCGCCGCCACCCGCCTGCGCCGCGAAGCCCGCGCCGCGGCCACCCTCGACCACCCCCACGTGGTCACCATCCACGACGTCGGCGAGAGCGACGGCAAGCCCTACATCGTCATGGAGCTGGTCCGCGGCAGGACCCTCCACCGCCTCCTCGACGACGCCCACATCTCCCTCGCCACCCGCATCGGCTGGCTCGTCGACGTCGCCCGCGCCCTCGCCGCTGCCCACCGCGCCGGCCTCGTCCACCGCGACATCAAGCCCTCCAACGTCATGCTGCGCGACGACGGCGTGATCAAGGTCCTCGACTTCGGCATCGCCCGCCGCGCCTCCACCCCTTCCGGCGCCCCCGCCACCCCGTCGCGCCCCGACGCCGACACCGAGCCCATCACCGAGCAGAAGGGCATGGTCGGCACCCCCCGCTACGCCTCCCCCGAGCAGCTCCGCAGCGGCAAGATCGACGGCCGCTCCGACCAGTTCTCCTGGGCCCTCATGGGCTACGAGCTGCTCACCGGCGTCCACCCCTTCGAGGCCCACGACCCCGTCGCGCTCATCGCCGGCATCCTCACCGTCAACCCGCCTGCCCCGAAGCCGCCCGCGTCCCTGCCCGAAGAGCACATCCCCCTCGAGGTCGAGGACGTCCTCCTTCGCGCCCTCGAAAAGGACCCCGACGATCGCTTCCCGGACATCGACGAGGCCGCCGATCTCCTCGAACCTTTCGCGGGCCCGCACCTCCGCGCCTCCTCCCCCTCGAACCCCACCTCTGATCACCCCCGCGCCACGCACCCGCCAGACACCTCGCACCCCCCCCGCACCCCGCGTGATCCGCGCACACCACACACGCCCCGCACCCCACGCGGCGCACGCACCCCGCGCAAACCCAGCGACCCCTCCCTCACCCCCGAGGCCTTCGAGGCCAGCCGGATCAGCCACCTCAACGCGCTCCCCCTTCACGGCCCCCGCGACCCTGGCAGCGAACGCCGTCCTCCTCGGCGCTCCCGCCGCCCCCTCGCCGCCGCCGCCCTCGCGTGCACCGCCGCCCTCGCCCTCGCGGTCCTCTACCTCCTCCGCTCCCGTGCCGAATCGGCCCGCACCGCGGCGCCCCTCACCACGCTCCACTGCGAAGCGGCCACCCTCCGCGGCCCCGACGTCACCCCGGACATGGCCGAGGCCATCGGCATCGGCGCCTGCGCCCGCCTCGCGGTCGAAGCCGGCCTCGGCTGGGCGCGCGCCTCCACCACGCTCCCCGCCAGCACCGAGGACCGCACCGAGATCCGCGTCGGCTGGACCTTTCGCAGCGACCCTCACGCCCTCCAGGTCACCGCCACCCGCGGCCCTCGAGGCTTCGACGTCACCCTCCGCCTCGGCGAGCACACCGCGCGCGGCGCCGGCCCTGCCGCCTTCGACGCCGTCGACGACGCCGTCGCCGCGCTCGCCCCCCTCATCCACGACCTCACCCCTGCCCCGCTCACCCCTGCCGAGGAGCAGCTCTGGGGCACCGCCGACCCCACCGCCGCCCGCGCCATCCAGCGCGCCGTCGGCCGCCTCATGACCGGCACCCGCCGCCGCCCCGAGCCCGAGGCCAAGGCCTTGCTCGCCGCCGCCCCCGACTCCCCCTGGACCGAGCTGGTCATCGCCACCACGCTCGTCTCCGACACCCAGGAGATCACCCCCCACCGCGACCGCGCCCTCGCCTTGCTCGAAGGCCGTCACACCCCCATCGACAAGGCCCTCCGCGCCGCCTTCCTCGGCGCCTGCTTCAGGCCCACGAACCAGCGCGAAGCCACCCGCCTCGCCCGCGAGGCCTACCGCGAAGCCCCCGAGCAGCCCGAGATCGCCACCCTCTTCGCGTGCGCCGTCAAGGACCTCACCACCATGGACGAGGTGGTCTCCGTCGCAGAGCGCACCTCCCAGCGCGACCCCGCCCGCAGCGTCCTCCTCCTCCGCACCGCCGTCGACCCCCTCATCGAGCGCAACCTCCCCCGCGACGGCGCCTTCCTCGACCGCCTCCACGCCCTCCTCCCCGAGTCCCGTGCCTGGGAAGAGTCGATCACCCACCTGCTCCTCACCGGCCGCATCGACGAGGCCCGCGCCTCCATCGACCTCGCCGAGACCCTCGGCATCTCCCCCTACCACCGCCAGCCCTTCCCCCCCCAGGTGCTCCGCTACCACCTGGAGCTCGCCGCCTTCCGCCCCGCCGAAGCGCGCGCCCTCGCCCACGCCCTCCTCGCCTCTCCTGGCGCCGTCACCTCCACCATGGCCCTCTCCTGGATCGGCTCCACCTACGAGGTCGAGGGCCGCATCACCGACGCCATCACCGGCATGGCCCGCGCCCTCGACGCCGTGCGCGACAGCGAGGGCGACGCCGGCGCCTGGAGGACCACCACCGAGCTCTGGCAGCTCGCCCTCGAACGCGCCGCCGGCGTGAAGCCGAGCCGCAGCATCGACCTCGACCGCCTCGACGCCGCCGCCGAGAGCCTCGGCGCCCCTCGCTACATCTCCCTCGTCCGCACCGAGACCGCGCTCGCCCGCATCGCCCGCGACGCGCAAGGCAGCAGCGACGCCGAGCGCCGCGCCCGCCGGACCCTGGAGGACCTCGAACGCTTCGCCACCGAGAGCGCCCGCGGCGACCGCGCCCACGAGGACACCCTCCTCCTGCTCACCCTCCCCCTCGTCCACGCCCTCCGCGGCCCAGCCGACGCAGCCGCCCTCTGGCAGACCACCCACCGCGCCCGCTTCCTCGCCCGCCGCCGCCTCGCCTACGACGCCGGCCTCGCCCTCGAAGCCACCGGCGCTCTCGCCGAAGCCGAAGCCGCCTACCGCCTCGCCCAGGACCCCCTCTGGTTCGACGTCTACGCCTTCACCGCCGCCGCCGCGCGGCTCCGCCTCGCCCGCCTCCTCCGCGCCCTCGGCCGCGACGCCGAAGCCGCTCCTCTCGAAGCCTCCCTGGCCCAGCCCTGGTCCCGCGCCGACCCCGGCCTCCACCAGCGCATCCTCGCCGCGCCTTGATCGTCGCCTCGCCCCACCCGCGTTGACGCGCGACAGCGCCCGCGGGAAGCCCGGCACGCCTCATGTCGCCGCTCTCCAAGCTCTTCGCCCACGCCCGCCGCTACCGCAAGGACGCCCTCCTCGCCTCGGTCTACTCGGTCCTCAACAAGTTCTTCGACGTCTTGCCCGAGGTCCTCATCGGCGTCGCCGTCGACGTCATCGTCAGCAAGCAGGACTCCTTCCTCGCCCGCATCGGCGTCACCGACACCTGGAGCCAGCTCCTCTGGCTCGGCGTCCTCACCGTCGTCATCTGGGGCGGCGAGTCCCTCTTCCAGTACCTCTACTCCGTCGGCTGGCGCGACCTCGCCCAGAACCTCCAGCACGACCTTCGCCGCGAGGCCTACGCCCACGTCCAGCGCCTGGAGCTCGGCTGGTTCGAGAAGAAGAGCAGCGGCAACCTCCTCGCCATTCTGAACGACGACATCAACCAGATGGAGCGGTTCCTCAACACCGGCGCCAACATGATCCTCCAGATCGTGTGCTCCTCGGTGCTGATCTCCATCGTCTTCTTCGTCATCGCCCCGAAGCTCGCGGTCATCTCCCTCGTCCCCGTCCCGCTCATCCTCTACGGCACCTTCTGGTTTCAGAACCGCCTCGCCCCCCGCTACGCCCTGGTGCGCGAGGCCGCCGGCAAGATCAGCGGCCGCCTCAACAACAACCTCTTCGGCATCGCCACCATCAAGAGCTACACCGCCGAGGACTTCGAGGCGGCGCACGTCGACGCCGAGAGCGCCCACTACGTCGCCACCAACGCCTCCGCGATCCGCCTCTCCAGCGCCATCACCCCCGTCATCCGCATGGCCATCCTCGCGGGCTTCGTGGTCACCCTCGTCTACGGCGGCTACCTCGCCCTCGAAGGCCGCATCGCCGTCGGCAGCTACAGCGTCCTCGTCTACCTCACCCAGCGCCTCCTCTGGCCCTTCACCGGCCTCGCCGAGATCGCCGACCTCTACCAGCGCTCCATGGCCTCCATCGACCGCGTCCTCGGCCTCATCCAGACCCCGCTCGCCATCCCCTACGCCGGCGCTCCCCTTCCGCGCGAGCGCGTCGCCGGCGCCCTCCGCGTCGAGCGCGTCTCGTTCGGTTACGGCGACGGCGCCGAGCCCGCCCTCACCGACATCGACCTCGACATCCCTGCGGGCCAGACCATCGGCTTCGTCGGCAGCACCGGCAGCGGCAAGAGCACCCTCGTCAAGCTCCTGCTCCGCTTCTACACCCCGCAGTCGGGCGTGATCCGCCTCGACGGCCACGACATCGCCTCCCTCGACCTCCAGGACCTCCGCCGCGCCATCGGCTACGTCGCCCAGGAGCCCTTCCTCACCGACGGCACCATCGCCGACAACATCGCCTACGGCGCCCCCGACGCCACCCCGGCCGACATCGAGGCCGCGGCCCGCGCCGCCGAGGCCCACGACTTCATCGCCCGCCTCCCCCTCGCCTACGCGAGCCCCGTCGGCGAGCGCGGCCAGAAGCTCTCCGGCGGCCAGCGGCAGCGCATCGCCATCGCCCGCGCCATCCTCAAGAGCCCTCCCATCCTCGTCCTCGACGAGGCCACCAGCGCCGTCGACAACGAGACCGAGGCCGCCATCCAGCGCTCCCTCACCCGCGTCTCCCGCGGCCGCACCACCCTGGTCATCGCCCACCGCCTCTCCACCATCCGCAAGGCCGACGTCATCCACGTCCTCGACCACGGCCGCATCGTCGAGAGCGGCAAGCACGAGGAACTCCTCGCCCGGGGTGGCATCTACGCCGGCCTCTGGCGCCTCCAGACCGGAGAACTCGACACGGCGGCCTGAGCGCCCCGCCTGCACGCTGCTCCCTCACTGCACAGCCGTAGCGCGCAAAAGCTGCGCCTATCGCCGACATCGCTCCCTTGCAGCGCATCTCCCCGGCCGGTGAAGCCCGGTGAGCATGGCTCGGAATGTGCCAAACTCCGAGCGTGAACATCCGAGAGCGCACCTGGACGGCCAGGATCATCGCGCGTGAGCGCGACCGCATCATGGACATCTGGCAGGGCACCGTACGCGAACGCGTCCCTGGCCTCCGTGCCCTCTCCAAGCCCCTCCTCCACGACCACCTCCCCCAGAGCCTCATCGCCCTCGCCGAGTGGATGGACACCGACGAGGCGAACCCCCGCTTCGCCCTCCTCAGCGAGGAGCACGGCATCCAGCGCCTCAGCCACGGCATCCTCCTCCGCGAGATCGCCAGCGAGTACCGCGTCCTCCGCGAGATCATCCTCGGCGTCGTCGCCGAGCACGACGAAGAGGCCCCGGCGAGCAGCCGCGCCGCCCGCGCGAAGGAGCTGGCGCGCCTCAACTCCGGCCTCGACTACGCCGTCACCCGCGCCATCGAGACCTACGCCGACATCCGCGAGGACGCCGTGAAGATGCTCCAGGAGCGCCTCCAGCTCGCCATCGACGCCGCCGGCGTGGGCACCTGGGACTTCGACCCCATCACCCGCGTCTTCGCGTGGGACAACCGCTGCCGCGCCCTCTTCGGCCTCCCCTCGGGGGGCGAGACCGTCACCTACGCCGAGTTCCTCGACGCCATCCACCCCGACGACCGCGCCCACGTCGACGCCGAGGTCTCGCAGGTCCTCCTCCCCGGTGGACCCAGGAGCTACCGCGGCGAGTACCGCGTCCTCTCCCGACCCGCTGCCCCCGGCGCCGATGGCCGCAGAGCCGATGGCGAACGCATCTCCAGCAGTAGCATCGAGGAGCACTGGGTCCTCTCCGAGGGCCGCATCCTCTTCGACCACCAGGGCCACGCCATCCGGTTCATCGGCACCGCCGTCGACGTCAGCGCCGCCCACCGCGTCCTCGCCGTGGAGCAGGGCGCCCGCGAGCAGGCCGATGCGGCGCACGCCACCCTGCATGCCCTCTTCATGGGCGCCCCCGTCGCCATCGCCGTCACGCGCGGCCCGAAGCACCGCTTCGAGCTGGCGAACGCCTACTACATGCGCATGGTCGGCAAGCGCTCCGTCGTCGGCCAAGACGTCGCCGACGCGCTCCCCGAGGTGGTCGCGCAGGGCTTCCCCCGCCTCCTCGATCAGGTCTACGAGACCGGCGTCCCCTATTATGGCATCGAGACCCCGGTGGAGCTCCGGCACGAGGTGGACGGCGGCCGCCTCCACACCGCCCTCCTGAACTTCGCCTACGAGCCCATCCGCGATCCCGACGGGCGCGTCACCGGCGTCTTCACCCTCGCCTTCGACGTCTCCGAGAACGTCCGCGCCCGCAAGATCATCGAGGACGCGAAGCAGCTCGCAGAGGAGAACGCCGCGCGGGAGAGCGCCGCCCGGCAGGAGGCCGAGGACGCCGCCCGCCGCAGCGCCTTCCTGGTCAGCGCCGTCGAGCACATCTCCCACCGCCTCCACGTCGAGACCATCCTCCAGGAGGTCACCAGCCTCATCGTCCCCGAGATCGCCGACATGGCCACCGCCCGCATCGTCGGCCCCAAGGGCGAGCTGCGCCTCGTCAGCGCAGCCGTCCCCCCCACCGTCGAGAGCGAGATGCGCGACCAGTTCGCCGTCTTCGAGGCCCCCTCGGGGTCGAGCAACCCCTTCCACGAGGCCCTCACCACCGACGTGCGGATCATCGACGACTTCCCCGACTGGATCACGAAGCAGGTGGCCTCGCCCGAGTACGTCGCCTTCATGCGCGGCCTCGGCGTCACCCAGATCATCCTGGTCCCCATGAAGACCCACGACACCACCGTGGGCCTCTTGACCGTGGGGCTCGTCGGCAAGGAGCGCACCTTCGACCCCGCGCACACCCAGATCCTCAGGACCCTCGGCAAGCACGCCGCGCTCGCCATCGAGAACGCCCGCCTCTACGAGGAGGCGCAGGAACTCCGGCGCCGGGCCGAGGAGGCGAGCGTCGCCAAGGACCAGTTCATCGCCACCGTCTCCCACGAGCTGCGCACCCCCCTCAACGCCATCCTCGGCTGGGCGCAGATCATCAAGGCGAACCCCGGCGCCGCCCCCATGCTCCAGAAGGGCATGGACACCATCGAGCGCAACGCCCGCGCCCAGTCCCAGCTCATCGAGGACCTCCTCGACATCTCCCGCATCGTCGTCGGCAAGCTCCGGATCGAGCCCTCTTCCGTCTTCATCCCCAGGGTCATCGAGTCCGCCCTCGACTCGGCCCGCCCCGCCGCCGAGGCCAAGAAGATCGAGCTGGTCACCGACGTCGACCCCGACGTCGGCCACATCATCGCCGACCCGGATCGCCTCCAGCAGGTGGTCTGGAACCTCATCTCGAACTCCGTGAAGTTCACCCCCCCGGGCGGCAAGGTCAGCGTCTCCGCCCACCGCAAGGCCTCGCAGTTCGAGTTCAGCGTCTGCGACAACGGCAAGGGCATCGCGCCCGACTTCCTCCCCTACGTCTTCGAGAAGTTCCACCAGGTCGAGCAGGGCACCCGCAAGACCGGTGGCCTCGGCCTCGGCCTCGCCATCGTGCGCAACATCGTCGAGCTGCACGGCGGCACCGTCTCCGCCGAGAGCGAGGGCCTCGGCAAGGGCGCCTGCTTCACGGTGCGCATCCCCATCCGCGCAGCCCTCCGCCCGCACACCCGCACGCCGCACCCGCCGAACGCGCCGGAAGACGCTGCCGGCGAGGGCGGTGGTGACGCCGATCTCCAGCTCCCCGCCCGGATCCTCGACGGCGTCCGCCTGCTCATCGTCGACGACGAGCCCGACGCCCGCGAGCTGCTCACCGCCATCCTCGGCGACGCCGGCGCCATCGTGCGCATCGCTGCCTCCGTCGACGAGGCCGTGACCCTCCTCGACGCCGAGGTCCCCGACGCCCTCGTCAGCGACATCGGCATGCCCGGCAAGGACGGCCACAGCCTCGCCCGCCACCTCCGCGCCCTCCCCCGCGAGCAGGGCGGCCGCATCCCCGCCGTCGCCCTCACCGCCCACGCCCGCAGCGAGGACCGCACCCGCGCCCTCACCGCAGGCTTCACCACCCACATCCCCAAGCCCGTCGACCCCACGGAGCTGATCGTCGTCCTCGCCAACGCCCTCGGTCGCGACGTACAAGATCTACCGGGGAGCAACGCATGACCGCCGCTGCCCCCCCCACCACGCCGAGGCGCCCCACCGTGGACTTCAAGGCCCTCTTCGACGCCTCGCCCAACCCCTACATGCTCCTCGACCGGGAGCTGCGCTACGTCGACGCCAACCAGGCCTACCTGCGCACCACCGCGAGCCGCCTCGAAGACATTCGCGGCCGCCACGTCCTCGACGCCTTCCCCCACGACCCCGAGGACCCCCAGAACGAGAACGCACGCCAGCTCCGCGCCTCCTTCGAGCGCGTCCTCGCCCGCCGCGCCCCCGACGTCCTCGCCCTCATCGTTTACCGCGTCCCCGCGCACGTCGACGGCAACGTGATCATCCAGGAGCGCTACTGGAGCGCCACGCACACCCCGCTCTTCGACGAACAGGGCGAGGTCGCCTTCATCCTCCAGCACACCGTCGACATCACCGAGCTGCAGGCCCTGAAGCGCAGCGCCGCCCGCCTCCCCCACGAGGCCTCTTCCCCGGAGCCGGTCCAGGCCGACCTCCTCGGGCGCGCCCAGCGCGTCCAGCAGGAGAACGTCACCCTCAACGCCGAGATCGATCACGTCCGGCGCATGTTCGACCAGGCCCCCGGCTTCCTCTGCTTCCTCCGCGGGCGGGAGCACGTCTTCGAACTCGCCAACCGCGCCTACTACGACCTCGTCGGCCACCGCCCGCTGCTCGGCAAGCCGATCCGCGAGGCCCTCCCCGAGATCGAAGGCCAGGGCTTCCTCGAGCTGCTCGACCGGGTCTTCATCACCAGCACCCCCTTCGTCGGCAGGGCCATGCCGATGCGCGCCCAGAGGACCCCCGGCGCCCCGCCCGAGCTGGTCTACCTCGACTTCATCTACCAGCCCATCGTCGACCCCTCCGGCAAGGTCGCCGGCATCTTCGTGCAGGGCAACGACATCACCGAGCAGAAGCGCCTCGAAGCGGAGCGCGAGCGCCTCGTCACCCTGGTCGAACAATCCAGCGATTTCATCGGCGTCGGCGACGCCGAGGGCAACGCCGTCTACGTCAACGAGGCCGGCCAGCGCATGCTCGGCCTCCCGCAGGAGCGCGTCTCCCAGGCCAACCTCCTCGACTTTTTCTTCGAGGAAGACCGCCCCTTCGTGCAGAACACCATCGTCCCCGCCGTGATGAAAAAGGGGAGCTGGACCGGCGAGTTCCGCTTCAAGAACTTCACCACCGGCGAGCCCATCCCCGCCTACTACAACGTCTTCTCCCTGCGCGATCCGGTCACGCACGCCCACACCGGCATCGCCACCGTCAGCCGCGACATCAGCGACCTCCACCGCCAGCAGCGCGAGCGCGAGGCCTTGCTCCTGCGCGCGGAAGAAGCCCGCGCCGAGGCCGAGCAGGCCAACCGCCTCAAAGACGACTTCCTCGCCATGGTCAGCCACGAGCTGCGCACCCCCCTGAACGCCATGCTCGGCTGGGTGCGCCTCCTCCGCGCCGGCCAGATCCCGGCCGACCAGAAGGCACGGGCCATGGAGATCATCGAGCGCAACGGCCGCCTCCAGTCCCACGTCATCGACGACCTGCTCGACGTCAACCGCATCTCCACCGGCAAGCTCACCCTCCAGCTAGGCCCGGTCACCCTCGCCGCCGTGGTCGACACCGCCCTCGACACCATCCGCCCCGCCGCCGAGGCCAAGCAGCTCACCCTCCACGTCGCCGTCGACCCCGAGGCCCGCCTCACCGGCGACGAGAGCCGCCTCCACCAGGTGGTGTGGAACCTCCTCTCGAACGCCATCAAGTTCACCCCCGCCCACGGCGAGGTTCGCCTCACCATCGAGCGCCAGCCGGACACCATCGAGATCACCGTCGTCGACACCGGCAAGGGCATCACCGAGGACTTCCTCCCCCACGTCTTCGAGCGCTTCCGCCAGGCCGAGGGCGGCACCACCCGCGCCCACGGTGGCCTCGGCCTCGGCCTCGCCATCGTCAAGCAGATCGTCGAGCTCCATGGCGGTGCCATCGTCGTCACCAGCCCCGGCAGCACCCGCGGCGCCCGCTTCACCGTCACCCTCCCCGTCTCGCCCCCCACGCGCGCGCCCTCCAGCACCGCGACGCCTTCCGTCGCCATGCCTTCCGTCGCCACGCCGGCCGTCGCCACGCCGGCCGCCGTCGCGCCGGCCGCAGCCCCGCAGTCCACCGCCACGCCGCTCCCGATCCCCGCCCCGCCGCCCACGCCTTCCCCCACCTCGTGGACCAGCCCTCCGGAGCTGAGCGGCCTGCGCATCCTCGTGGTCGACGACGAGGCCGACGCCCGCGACATCATGCGCGATCTCCTCGAACGCTGCGGCTCCGAGGTCTCCACCGCGGCCTCCGCCGCCGAGGCCTTCACGCTCCTGCACGAGCGCCGCCCCGACCTCATCCTCTCCGACATCGGCATGGCCGGCGAGGACGGCTACGCCTTCATGCGCCGCCTCCGCGCCCTTCCCCCCGAGGAAGGCGGCCGCACCCCCTCCATCGCCATCACCGCCTACGCCCGCGCCGCCGAGCGCACCCGCGCCCTCGTCGCCGGCTACAAGGCCCACGTCCCCAAGCCCGTCGACCCCGCCGAGCTGATGGCCGTCATCGTCTCCGTCCTCCAGGTCCACGGCACCCGCTGACCTGCCGCGATGCAGATCACCCTCTCCGCACGCAAGCTCCGCCCCCTCCTCTTCGCGCTCTTCGCGCTCGTCGTCAGTGCCGGCCTCACCGTGGAGGTGCTCCGCCCCCTCCTCAAGCTGAAGCGCCGCACCGGCATCGTCCCCTTGCTGTCCCTCAGCTACGAGGCCAACCTCCCCACCTGGTACGCCTCGGCGCTCCTCTTCACCTGCGCCCTCACGCTCGCCCTCCTCGCCGCGAGCACCCGCGCCGCCGCCCGCGCTCGCAGCGGCGCTCGCGGCGAGGAGGAACGCCCCCAGCGCCCGCGCCACGAGGGCCTCTGGTGGCTGCTCGCCGCCGGCTTCACCTACATCTCCCTCGACGAGCTGGTCTCCCTCCACGAAGCCGCCGGCACCTGGATGCAGCTCAGCGGCGTCCTCTACTTTAGCTGGGTGGTCCCCGCGACCGCGCTCCTCGCCGTCCTCGGTCTCGTCTTCTGGCGCTTCCTCGCCGACCTCCCGCCCCCGCTGCGCCGCCGCTTCATCGCCTGCGGCGCGCTCTACGTCACCGGCGCCGTGCTCCTGGAACTCCCCCTCGGCTACTGGGCCGAGCGCGAGGGCACCGACAACCTGGGCTACGCTCTCATCGACTTCGTGGAAGAGTCCCTGGAGCTGCTCGCCGTGAACCTCTTCCTGCTCACGCTCCTCGACCACCTCGGCACCCAGCGCATCACCCTCGGCTTCGCCCCGCCCCCCGACGAGCCCGCGCCATGACCGCCGCCGCGACCGCCGAGACCGCCGCCGAGACTGCCGCTGCGCGCCCGAGCGCCCCTCCGGCCGCTGCTCCCCGCTCGCCGTACCTCGTCAGCCCCGCCTACGACTGGGCGTTCTTCCTGCTGCCCCCGCTCCTCGCGTTCCTCGTGGGCGCGGTCATCGCCGGCACCCCCTTCAGCGAGAAGCGCTTCTGGCACGACGGCCGCAAGATCACCAGCGCCGCCCTGCTCTCCAGCGTGCTCACCCACGCCCACCTCGTCGCGGTGTTCTGGCGCAGCCACGGCAACGCCGACCTCCGCCGCCGCTACCCGCTCCGCTTCTTCGTCGCCCCGCCGCTCCTCTTCGCGGCCACCATGCTCTCCGACACCGTCGCGCTCTGCACCACCATCGTGGTGGTCTTCTGGGACGTCTACCACTCCGCACTCCAGACCTTCGGCCTCGCCCGCATCTACGACCGGAACCGCGGCAACCCCCCCGAGCAAGGCCGCAAGCTCGATCTCTGGCTCAACCACCTGCTCTACGCCGGCCCCATCCTCGGCGGCGCCACGATGCTCGATCACTTCCGCGCCCTGGAATCGTTCGAGGACGTGGGCGCGACGCTCTTCGCCACCATCCCCGCCCACATGGAGGCACGCCACCGGGTCATCACCGGCATCGTCCTCGCCGCCGGCACGCTCTTCCTCGCCGGCTACCTGCTCTCCTACGTGCGCCTCCACCAGCGCGGCTACCGGGTCTCTCCGCAGAAGGTCTTCCTGCTGGTGACGACCGGCCTCTGTTCTCTCTTCGCGTGGGGCTTCAACAGCTTCGGTCAGGCCTTCCTGATCATGAACCTGTTCCACGCGGTGCAGTACCTGGCCCTGGTGTGGTGGAGCGAGGGCACGCGCTTCCGCAAGCACCTGCGCCTCGATGGTCTGCGCATCGGCGCCCCCATCACCATCGCTCTCTTCCTCGGCTCCGCGCTCGCTTACGGTGTGCTCGCCGAGAAGGCCCAGGTCGAGCAGCGCGCGCTCTGGTGCATGGCGCAGACCGTCGCGATCATGCACTTCTGGTACGATGGCTTCATCTGGTCGGTGCGTCGCCGCGAGGTGTGAGCGGCAACGCTCGCTTCAGCCTCGACGTGATCCTGCAGCCTGTACGCCGGAAAAATCTCCGGGTGGGTCAATTCACCACGCTCCGGCATGACACCTGTCGAGAACGACTTGCAACAAGGCAACTGCGGCCACGCCACGCGTGCAACGGCGCGCTGCTGCGCAACGATCGGGTTACCATGCAGGACGGCTGGCACGCCTTCGAAGGCGGACGCGCGGCCCTTATTTGGCCTCAACTTCTGGGAGAGAACCGAACGATGATCAAGCTTGTCCGCTCCGCCCTCGTCGCCCTTGCCCTCCTCGGCGCCGCCGCTCCGGGGTGCAGCAAGGACCCCGAGGTGACGGCGGAGAACATCACCGACCAGGGTTCCATCACCGAGCAACACGACAGCGGCGCGATCGTGTGGACCGTGAAGCCCGACGGTCAGGTCATGGCGCTGCTCAAGGGCCCCGACGGCAAGCCCCTCGCGCAAGGCGTCACCGGGACGCTGACCGTGAAGCCCAAGGAGGGCGCCCCCGTCACCGCCGCGCTGGTGCCAGTGGAGAAGGCCGGCGGTGTGATCTCCGCGAAGCTCCCCCCGCTCGAAGGCGATCTCACCGAGATGAGCTACACGCTCGTCGACGGCGGCAAGCCCATCCAGGGCACGCTGTTCGTGCCGAAGGGCGGGACCCAGGAGCTCATCGACAGCGCCAAGGCCGCCGACGAAGCAAAGCTCGACGGGAAGAAGGGCCCCAACGGCGGCGTGCTCCAGGTCGTCGGCGAGGACACCCTGGAGCTGGTCGCCGACGAGAAGTCCGGCGCCGTGCGCGTCTACCTCCTCGACGACAACCTCGCCGTCGCGAAGCCCGGCGACCGCAAGCTCAAGATTAAGCTCGCCCTCAACGGCGACGGCGCCGAGGTGGTCGAGCTGGCCCCGAATCCCGAGGGCGTCTACTTCGAGGGCAAGCTCAACGCGAAGCTCAAGCCGAAGAAGATCACGGTGGTCGTCGTCGACGGCGACGTGGTGCACACCGCCATCTGCGGGCACCATCCCGGTCAGGTGATCGTGATCGGCGTGGGCGCTCCTGTGATCGCGATCTTCATCAACACCGTGAAGTGGCACGTCCATGGGGCGCCGGTGGTGGTCGTGAACCAGCCTGGGCCGGTGATCGTCATCAAGGGCAAAGGCAAGGGCAAGGGCAAGGGCAAGTGGTTCAAGAAGAAGGGCGGGATTCACGTGCACTTCTGAACGAGACGGGACGAGACGGGACGAGACGAGGCGGGACGAGGCGGGACGAGGCGGGACGAGGCGGGACGAGACGAGGGCGTGCTGGGTCGGCCGGCCCTCTGGGGGGTGTGGTGGTCACGGTGCCTCCCCTGCGGCAGGCCTGGGGCGGGGGGCGCGGCATCGCCTCCGGGGCCGGCGCTGCGGCGGGCCCGAGACATGGCCCGCCTGCGCTCTGGCCCCTCCGGCAATGCCGCGCCCCCCGCCCCAGGCCCGCCTCCGGTACGGCACCGTGACCACCACACCCCCCAGAGGGCCTACGGTGGCTCCAAGGGGCGAGAGCGGCCAAGGGAGATCGCGGGGGACGTGGGGCGTGGTTCCGAAGATGGATGACGCGCTCCAAGGAGGGGAGAGAGGCCACCGGAGATGGGGGAGTGGCCGCGGGGGATGGACGACCTGTTCCTCGGAGTCCGCGACGCTCTCCCTGAGGTCCGCAACGCGCTCCCTGGAGTCCGCAACGCGCTCCCTGGAGTCCGCAACGCGCTCCCTGGGCTCTGCAACGCGCTCCCTGGACTGAACGCTACCTTCCCTGGACTGAACGCTACCTTCCCTGGACTGAACGCTACCTTCCCTGGGCTGAACGCTGCCCTCCCTGGCATCGGCAGCGCGCTCCCTGACACACTCCGTCTCTTCCCTGCCACAGCCTCCTGCCCTCGCGGGTCGCCGTCACGCCCTCACGCGCCCCCTTCTCTCGCGTCTCAGGGCATCTGCGCGCCTCTCCGGGGTGCGGCATGTCGCTTGCTGCCCTCCCTTGCACCACGGCACTGCGCCTCGGCAAGGACGTGACTCCATGCCCCTCGATCTCGCTGCTCTCTCCACGTATGCGCGCGAGCGTTACCTCCGCATCGGCCACCACTTCGGCCCGACCGAGGTGCTCGTCCAGGCCAACAAGCATCTCCTCGCCCTGCAGACCCACGCCGCGGACCTGCACCACCACGGCTTCGGCACCGCCGACCGCGCGCAGCTCGAAGACGCCCGCGACGCGCTCCAGCAGGCCCTCATCGCCCGCACCCGCACCCGCGCCATGGATTACACGACCCTGCATCTCCACCGCGGTGCCATCCGCCAAGGCCGCCACCAGCGGCGCGGCGCACGCGCCCTGCTCGCGTCCGCCGCCAACCACCTCCACCAGACCGCCGGGGGAGATGCCACCGACACGGCTCTCCAGATCGAGGGCTGCCTCACCCACACCGCGCGCTGCCCGGAGCGCGACGGTGAGAGCCTCGCCCTCCAGCTCGACGTGCTCCGCAACATGCTCCTGCGGCCCGCCGTCGCCGCCGTCACCGTGGACCGCGGAGGCCCCGAGACCGTCACCGATCTCACCGCCACCATCACCACGCTGCGCACCTCAAACTTCCAGCACGTCGGCACCTCCGCGCAGTCCGACACCGAGCGCGTCAACGTGCTCGAAGGCATGATCGTCACCCTCGCCCGCAGCGCCCGCAAAGCCGCCGTCGCCGCCGGGCACCGCCTCGGCAGCGAAGCCCTCGCCGCGCTGTTCGAACTGTCCGCGCTCTATCCACCCCGCGCGACCGCGAAGCCCGAGGTGGCGGAGCCCGCAGCGGCGAAGCCCGAGGTGGCGGAGCCCGCAGCGGCGGAGCCCGCAGCGGCGGAGCCCGCAGCGGCGGAACCCGCGGTCGTGGCAGTTCCGGTGGCCCAACCATCGTCTGAACCGCCGACGATATCGCCTGCGGGCGCAGTACAGGCTCTCATGAGGTCCCTGACGGTGGTGCCAGCAGCCTCACGGCCTGGCCTCACCACCTCATTCACGGGCGCGGATACGGGCGCGGACGGTCGCTACCGAACCAACTGACTGCGGAGTGCGCTACTCGAAGCGGAAGCCGAACAAACCGCCGTCCTCTGAAGCGTCCGTCAGCGTCACGTCGAGCACGTGGCTGTCGAAATCGAAGTCGACGAGGCTGCTCAGCTCCGCGCGAGGCACCGCGTCCTCGTTCATCGTCACGATGTACTGAAAACCCGACTCGGCCGCACGTTTGGCGCCGATGTCAAGGGCGTGTGCCACCTGGCGCGCGTCGACTCCATCGAACAGGTGCGCGTCGTGGATGAGGAACCCCGGGCCTCGGCCACGCTTGGCCCACAGCTCCATGAGCATCATGTCGAAGCAGAAGATCTGCATGTTGTTGATGCCCTTGCTGCGCGACGCCTCGATCTTGATCTCGAACACGGGACCATTGTCCGTGACGCTGATGGTGAGGCTCCCGGCCTTCTCGTAAAGTGCCGTCGACAGATCCTCGAACGTCAGGATCGCTTCATTGAGGACATCGCGCTGCTCGTGATGATCTTCCTGGAGCCGCCTGTGCAGGCGCGCCCGCTCGACGTCGAGTTCCGCACTCTTACGCTCGAGCGCGTCGGCAGCATCGTAGCGTCGGCGCAAGCTCTCCGCCTGGCTCTCGATGCGCGCGAGTTCTGCTTGCAGTTGTGAGAAGTGCTCCAGCGCCCCCCCGACTTCAGGATCCCCATGATCTGCGCGAGCCTCTCGCCGAGGTGTTTCTGCTCGTGTTCCCGCGTCCGGAGGCGCCCTTCAGCCGCCTCGATTTCGGCACGCAGATGCGACTGGCGGTTCTCCACGACCGAGCGATGGAACCGCTCGACATCCTCGAAGCGCTTCACCACGAGGCCAGGGAGCGTGATCCCAGCTTCTTCGTACGCCTGCCGCACGTCAGCGAAGCGCGGCGGAGCTTCGGTGGTGACCGCCTCACGAAGCTGGAGGAGGAGTTGCTGGTCGGCCTGGTTCTCGTTTGCCAGCTCCGAGATCCTCACGGTGAGCCGCGAAGCCTCCAACTCGTGATCATGGTACTGCGGGACCACGTGGAACGCCGCGAGCTGCTCGCGGAGCCGTGCCGCGCGCGCCTCGCTCACGGTGACCCTGGTCCGCAGATCCGCGGCCTTCTCGATCAGCTCGCCGAACGCCCCTTCCCGGGCAGCATTGCGGAACTCGACCAGCGCCTTCTCGCGCAGGCGCACCTCCTGGAGTTCCTGCGGGACTGTCGGGTCGAGACCAAGGAGGAACGTGACGGCAGTCTGCTGGTCCCAGGCCTGCTGTTTCTCCGAGTGCTGCTCCGGGCGAACGAAGCCGCCCGAGGCCTGGCGGCGCGCAAAGTACGAGAAGAGGGAGCGGAACGTCGGCGCAAAGCGGCGCTCGTCGTGCTCCTCAGGTATCGACAGGCCGAACATCAGGCTCCCGAGGTTGATGTTCCAGTCGTTCTTCTTCAACACGAGGTGGCCAGTCTTCGCGTCCAGCTTCGGCTTGCACGGCCAGCGCGAAGTATCGCCTTGTGCGATGACGATCTCGCTGGGACGAGCGGGGCTACGCGCCACCTCGACCCGTGCCCCGGCGAGGTCGAAGGACATGCTGAACGTGGCCGTCGCGAGACGCTCCTCCGCCCGCAGGAAGTGCTTGGGGTCCACATTCCCTCCGAGGAAGAAATGGACGAGGTCCACGAAGCTCGTCTTGCCGGCGCCGTTGCGGGTGTGCCGGTCCGTGGCCCCCGCGCTCTTCCGCACGAGCAGCACCTTCAGCCCCGGCCTGAACCCGAGCCGCTTGAAGGTCGGGAGCGAGCTCTCGATGCGCTCGATCATGCAACACTCCGCGTCTTCTGCACTCTCCCGCGCTCGAAGGCGACGAGTCCCATGGCGAAGAGCAGATCGAGCCCGAGAATGAACCAGTCGTACGAGAGCGGCCCTGCAGCCTCGCGACGCCGCTTCATGTCGGACCAGAGTCGCGAGACGGTCTTGGGCTCACTCAGGAGCTGCAGATGCTCGGCGCCAATCGTGAGGAGAGCGCGGTCCTCGCGGAGGTGCTTGCTCGGCAAGATCATGGCGCGACCACCTCGGACGGCCTCTCGAAGATGTCGCAGCGATCGAAGAAGTAGGAGAGCACAGCGAAGATTGCTGCCTCATGCACCGTGCTCCCTCGGGTGTTCCCTCCAGCGAAGGTCTGCAAACTGGCAAAGATGTCGTCCGGCCGCTGCATCTCCAAGCGCAGCCGCTGCTACTCGGCGCGAAACGCGGCTGCAACCTCCTCGCCGAGAAGCGGGTTCGGGTGCTTCTCGAAGTACTGCTCGACGAGCCGATCGCGCTCGCGCCCCAGCCCGAGATACGTGGCCACGATGTTCGAGAGCGCGTTGGCTTCCAGCTTCGCGAGAGGGACTGGAAGAATGTCGTCGGCCGGTGTCGGGGATCCCGCACGGATCGTGGCCAGCACCTCCGCGAGCCTCTCGAAGCCGAGTCGGTGCTGATCTTCTTCTTTACCTCCGAGAGGTTCATTGCGCGCGGCGCATAGACTTGAAAGATGAGGCCCCGGGAGCGGAGGAGTCCGTCACACTTCAGGTCGCCGCGGCTGCCATAAGGGCGCACGCGCTCGAAGTCACCAGGGTGTACCGCCTCCATGACGTCCGCGAAGAAGTCCTGGAAGGCCGTCCCTTGCTTGCGCAGGAAGACACCGTTGAAGCACATCGTGAACCAGGCAAGTTCGACGTCCGGGAGTTGCGGCGTAGGCGGAGAGCCGGGGACAGACGCAGCAGCAGGCTCGACGTGATGCGCGCGGTCAGGTCGCGGCGCGGTCGTTTCACCCTCCGGCTTCGGCGGCGCGTCGAACGGCAAGAGAAGGGACGTGGGTCGACCGGGGGAACGCCCCTTGGTCCACGGTGCCATCGAAACCCCAGTCTATCGCGGTGCTGAGCGGGTCGATGTGATGGCTCGACGTCAGAAGCAGCATCGAACCTCGAAGGGACAACCCGAGCAGGCCACGGTCCGCGTCGCTGCAGCTCGACGGTTCGACGGGACGTCGCTCGCCGCCCTTCAAGGAAGGTAGAGAAACCATCCGACGTACGCGGACTCGATCGGCGTGCAGTCGGGGTAGTTCTCGTCATCGATGATGGTGTTCGCCTGGAAGCTTCCCTCGAAGCGCTCCACCACGCTCCCGTACTCGCTCACGGTGACCGTGAAATCGAGCGGGTCGCTCGCGGTGATGGGCGGCTCGAAAGCGCCATCGGGAGCGCCGGAGAACCCCGCGAGGAAGCACACGGAGTACTGGCCGTACTCTGGCTCCTCGTCGCCGTCCCAGACCACGTTCTCCGGTCCCTCGCCGAAGTCCCCGGGATGCTCCAGCCGCCCTCCGTCGGTGCCGAGGTCGGGGCCCATGTTCTCCCAGTAGATGGTGTCATCGCCGGGCGTGGTCACGAAGAGGTCGGCGTCACCAGGGCGGCTCCAGGTGACAGTGAACTGCAGCGCGCCGCGGGAGATGCAGTGCTCCTTCACGCAGTCCTGATCGGCGCCGCAGGAAGGGGAGCACACCGAGCCATCCGCGACGGTCGTGCTCCCTGCGCCCGAACCACCCGAGCCGCCCGAGCCACCAGCGCCGCCTTCACCAGGCTGCTGAACGCGAAAATCCGGGGCGCACCCGCATGCGAGCGCGAGCGCGAACGCGAGCCCCACTGCCACGCGCTGCTGCCGCCCAACGCCCTCGCAGCGCGCACGCGCGCCCCCTGCCGCCACCATCGGTGCCCATCCTACCCGTCCCTCGACGCGAGGGCGGCACAAAGAGCCCTGGTTTCCTCGCCCCGCGTGGTGCCCACGTCGAGGGAGATTTCTCCGCTTCCCGGAGGTGGCGGGCGCCAGGCCCGAAAGGGGTGCGCTATGGTGGCGAACGCAGCCACCGAGTGGGGAGGGCCTCGCGCGCGTGAGATCGAGATCCACAGAGAAAATCGGCGCCGCAGTCGCGCTCCTCGCGCTCACGCTCGGCGCTCCGGGGCGCGCAGCCGCGCAGGGCAAGGGCTCGGCGCAGGCGAGCCTCGCCGACCGCGAGACGGCGCGCGCCATGCTGATCGAGGGCCGCGCCCGGATGGCTGAGGGTGACCTCAAGGGCGCCCACAAATCGTTCCTCGCCGCCCACGCCCTCATGGGTGTGCCGACCACGGGTCTCGATCTCGCGAAGGCGCGCGCAGCCCTGGGGATGCTCCTCGAAGCCAAGGACACCGCCCTGGAGGTGGCGCGCATGCCCGCGCGACCCGGAGAGGCCGCGGCGTTCCGCAACGCCCGCATGGAGGCCGAGCAGCTCGCCGCGACGCTCGACGCGCGCATCCCCTCGCTGGTCATCGAGGTGCGTGGGCTTTCCACCGACGTTACCCCGACCGTCTCCGTCGACGGCACAGCCCTGCCGCACGAGACGCTCGGTCTGCCGCGCAAGGTGAACCCCGGCGAGCATGAGGTGAAGGCCCACGCCCCCGGCCACGGGACGGAGACGCGCACGGTCACCGTGAAGGAGCGCGAGAGGACGTCGGTGACCCTCACCCTGGCCCCCGGAGCGGGCGACGACGTCTCCGGCGGCGACGGCGCGATCCCGGACGCTGACGACGACGGCGCCTCGACGGGCCAGGGCGTCCCCGCGTGGGCCTGGGTCTCCGGCGGCGCGGGCCTGGTGGCCCTCGGCGTGGGCGCCGTCTTTGCCGTCGACTACGCGAGTGTCCGCGCCCGCGCCGACCGCGACTGCCCCGGCGCCCTGTGCAACAGCACCTACCAGCCCGCAGACGCCGAGGCCCTCGGCGCCCGCTGGAACCGCGACCTCGGGCTCGCCGTCGGCCTGGGCGCAGTGGGCCTCGCCGGGGTGGGCGTGGCGCTCTACGGCATCCTGTCCTCCGGCGACGCGAGCGGCGACGCGAGCGGCGACGCGAGCAGCGACGCGAGCAGCGACGCGAGCGGTGGCGAGCGCCGCGATGCGCGCCGAGGTGCTGCACGCGCCACACGCGCCGTGTGGGTCACTCCTTGGATCACAGGGAGCGGCATCTCCGGAGCCGCAGCGGGCATCACGTTCTGACGCACCCCGAGGCGCGCAGACCGACTCACGCGGACTGACCCACCCAGACGGTGCGGCGCAGACGCGGTGTCGCAGCCCGCTCCGGGCCGGCCGTAGCCAGGCGCGCGCAGATCGCTTGCAGAGCAACCGCCTGCGAGGACGTATCCTCCAACGACCATGGCCTCCGAGCCCTCGACCAGCACCCCCTCCGGCGCCGATCCGGCCGCTGCCCTCCGCGAAGCGCTCGCCTCCTGGATCGGGGCGCGCGTCGACGGGATCCACGTCAACCCGGAGACCGGCCTGATCGCCATCTCCTGCTACGCGGGCGAGAAGCGCCTCCTCGGCCTCGGCGTCGGCCCCCGGGTGGTGGGCGTGGGCATCCTCCCGCGCGCGCCACGGCTGCGCGCCACCGCGGCGCATCCGCTCGTCGCAGCCCTGCGGGCGCACCTCGTGGGGCACCGGCTGCGGGCGATCACGCTGGATCAAGATCAGCTCACGCTCGTGGCAGGCGGCGGTGAGGGCGAGGAGGCGCACGAGGCACGGTTCACGGTGACCCCAGGGCGCCGCGGAGAGGCCCGGCTCGACGTCGACGGGCGCCTGGTGCTGCGCTGGCCTCCGCAAACCGCGCAAACCGCGCAAACCGCGCAAACCGCGCAAGCCGCTGGAAACGCTGCATCGCCGCAGGCCGCAGGGAGCGCTACCGCCACGAGCGCGCCATCCACGCAGCCCGCCGCGAGTCCGCCATCCGCGCAGCCCGCCGGGACCGCCCCGCTCCTCCCTGGTGGCCTCCCGGGCGTGCGTTACCCGGCCGACCCGCATGCCGCCGGCGCGGCCCTCGTGGAGAACAGCGACGCCGCTGCCGCCGCGGCGGTGCGGGTCGCGCTCCTCAAGGCCGTACGTGCCCGCCACGCGGCGCTGAACCGCAGGCGGGACGCGGTGCGCGCGGATCTCGCCCGGCTCGATCGGGTGGCCGAGCTACAGAAGATCGGCAGCCTCCTGCTGGCGCAGGGCAACCGGCTCCCGCGGGGAGCGACGCGCGCCTCGCTGGACGACTGGGAGACCGGCGGCAAGCTCGACGTCACGCTCGACCCCTCCCGCCCCGCGCGCGCCCAGGCCGAGGACTACTTCGCGAAGGCGCGGCGCTACCAGCGCGGAGAGGCGGTGATGCGCACCCGGCTCGCCGAGACGGAGCGGGCGCTGGAGGCGATCGCCACGCTCGAAGCGGAGATCGAGGCCATCACCACCGACACCGAGGCGCTCTCGTCCCTGGGGCAGCGGGCGCGGGCGCTGGGGGTCACGGGCGTCGGCGCCGAGGCGGAGGGAGGGCGCGCAGGGGCTGGCGGTGGCGCTGGCGGTGGCGCTGGCGGTGCGGCGAAGGGCCGGCACGCGGAGGAGGCGCGGCGGCCGTACCACGCGTTCCGGGGGGCGAACGCTCGCGCCATCCTGGTGGGGCGCGGGGGGGAGGACAACGACGCGCTGACCACGCGGCACGCGCGGCCGCACGATCTGTGGCTGCACGCGCGTGGGACGCCAGGGGCTCACGTGGTGGTGCCGCTCGACAAGAACACGAGCTGCCCCGGCGAGCTGCTGGCCGATGCGGCGATGCTGGCGGTCCACTTCTCGGACGCGCGGGGCGAGGCGAGCTGGGAGGTGACGTACGTGCCCCGGCGCCACGTGCGCAAGCCGAAGGGGAGCGCGCCCGGAGCGGTGACGTTCACGCGGGAGAAGGTGATGGTGGTGCGGATGGACGCGGCACGCGTGATGCGGCTCCTCGCCACGAAAGAAGGGGCGGGCTGAGATCGGTCCGCTGAGTGGTGCCGGTTGACCGGAATGGTTCACTCCGCGAGTAGACTCTCCGCCTCTTGCAGGAAACATCAACCGCACAGGTGGAGAAACGAACGTGGCAATTTCGGACTTCGTGAAGCGCAAGCTGGCCATGGCCTTCTACCGTTTCGACCGCAACAAGGATGGCGTCGTCGACGAGGCCGACTTCACCACCCTCGGGGCAGCCGTGGCAGCGCTCCAGGGCGTGGAGGAGGGAACGGAGCAGCACCGGAAGATCGTCGCTGCCCACCAGACCTGGTGGGCGGCCTACTTCAAAGGGGGCGACGCTGACGGCGACGGCAAGGTCACCCTCGAGGAGTACTTCGCCCATGTGGGCGCCTGGGTGGGAGCCGACGCGGAAGCCATGGCCCACGCCATCGCCGGCAACGAGCTGGTCTTCGATGCCATCGACGTCAACGGCGACGGGGCACTCAGCCCGGGCGAGTTCTCGGCGTACCTGCAGGCCTACGGCCTGACCGACGCCGACGCTCGCGCCGCGTTCTCCCACCTCGATCTCGACGGGGAGGGCACCATGTCCCGCGCAGAGTTCGCCAAGAACATCTCCGCGTACTACATCTCCGAGGCGCGCGGCCCCAGCGAGTGGTTCTTCGGGGGTCACTGACCCGCTGCCGCATCCGCAGGTCGGCGCTCCGCAGAGGGCTTCGCTGGAGCCGTGGATCGCACCGAGCGTCACCGGGCTCCGGGCTCCGCGCGCCCGGGGCTCAGAGCACATCCATCGTCGGGAAGCGGGCGCGGGCGTGGAGGCACTCCCACAGGAAGCAGGCAACGCCCACGTCGCCAGTCCAGAGCGCGTAGCGGCGGCGGCCCAGGCGGGCAGCATCGGCCTCGCTCTGCGCGATGGCGTGCATGGCGAAGGCGCGGGCCCGGTCGAGCCAGAGCGCATCCGCCGTGCGGGCGAAGAGCTTGAGAAAGGCGAAGGCATTGCCCGCGGTGCCGTGACAGAGGTTCCCGCCCTTGGCGAGGGGACCGCTGACCCAGGTGAGTTCACCCGCGCCGAGGAGCAAGTCGTCGATCGGCGCGTCGAGGCCAGCCAGGGCGGTCACCATGCCAGGCGCGCCGTGGCAGTGCTGGACGAGCAGCGGCGCATCCGGGCGCTTGGGGTTGGTGACAGCCGGGAAGTTCATGCCCTCCGGCCCCCGGATCGCGAAGGCTTCCAGGGTCCGGGCAATGCGGGCGGAGAGGACGCGCCACTCGTCGGGGTCGAGGAGATCGCGGCCCTCGTTCAGCGCGAACGCGTTCCCCGCGAAGCCGTGCACCGCGCCGAGGTAGCGGACTTCCTGGCCGTAGAGGTTCTGGGTCCAGAGGTGGACGCCGAGGTCGTCGTCGGCCTCGAACGAGGCGGCCAGCGCGCGGGCGCCGGCCCGGTAGAGCGCGGCCCAGCGAGCCTCGCCGGTGGCCCGGTGGAGCGCCAGCGCGGCCAGCATGGTGCCCGGCGCACCCCACATCAGCTCGCGCGAGGGATCGTCGGTGTTGCCGGCGATGGTGGCGGCGAGGTCATCGAGGCGCGGCTCCACCCCGGTCTTCCACGACGTGAAGAGAATGCCGGCGTCGCCCAGCAGCCACGAGCGGGTCTGCCAGCCTTCGCCCATCAAGGTGCGCCAGGCCTCGGTCTCCAGCGTCTGGCGGTTGCGGGCCAGGATGTCGGGCAGGTGCTCGGCGAAGGTGGGACCAGGGTCCGCCGCGCCTTCCCGCACCAGGTGATCGAGGGCCCAGACCACGCCAGCCGCGCCGAAGTAGAGCTGGGCGTGGGGGCCTGGCTCGTCGTCCTCGGCGTCGTCGGGGTGGATGGGCCAGAGCCCGTCGGGGGTGAAGGCAAGGCGGGCATCGGCCACGATGCGGTCGATGGCGGCCCGGGCGGCGGCTGGATCCCAGGGACTGGCGGCCAGCGGCTGGTGGCGAGCGGGGTCGAAGAGGGCGGCGGCCATGCGCCCCTTCTGCGGCATCGGGTCGGCCGGGGCAACAGGGGCCTCGCGGACGCTCGGGGGGAGCGCCGGGTGGGTGCGGCGGGAGCAACCGCAGCTCGATGAGGCGGAAGCGCTTGAGGGTTACCTGCCCGACGGACCACGCGCGAGCTGGGCTTCCAGCTCGGCGATGCGCTGCAGCGCCGCCTCTTCCCGCTGCAGCGCCGCCTCTTCCCGCTGCACCGCCGCCTCTTCCCGCTGCACCGCCGTCTCTTCGCCGGTCAGCCAGCGCTGTTGCCCCGCCTCGTCCGAGCTGAGCGCGAAGGCCCACGGGTCCTCCGGCGGCAGGTGCAGCCATCCCTGCACGGCATCGGACCACGCTGGACCTTCACCCACGTGCACCTGGGTGAACAACGCTCCATCCACGAGCCGCCAGATCTGGATCCGGTGCGGCCCTCCCTCGGCGCGAGGACCGAACAGATCTGGATCCAGGACCCACAGCTCACCGACGCCGCACACGGCGTACTTCTCCGGCGCGACGCGGTAGTCCTTGTAGGGGTGCCCCTCGCTCACGATCTCCACGGCGAGGAAGGGAGCGACATGGCCTTCCTGCCAGAGTCTGAGGCTCTTCACCCGATCTCCCTCGGGTGGCGGCGGCTCCACCACGTAGACATCGGGGTCCACGCCGAGCCGCGGGTGGGCCTGATCCCAGCGGAGGGCGAGGTCGCGGCCGACCTTCACGGTGCGGCCAGCGTTCACGGCCCAGCGGAGGAGAAGGTGCTTGATGCGCTCGCTCAGGATCTCGTGAGGACTCGATTGAGGCACGGTTCCCTCCGTGAGCACCCAGCCCGCGAGGTCCGGGACGACCTCGTGGCAGCGGATGGCGCGGAGATGAGCCGGCATCACCGGCGAAGGTAGCACGCGCGCGGCGCTCGCAGCACGGCCCCTGCCCGTTGAACGAAAGGGTGCGTTCATGACGATGCTCCAGATCGGCAGGCCCCCGCAGCACCAGCGCCGAGGGCAAGAGCCCAGCGCGTTAGCAGCGCTCGCTTGGATCTGTGCGGGGAGGCGGCCCGAGTCGGCCATCTTGGCGACGAAGGGCCGTCCCTGCCGCGACCTTTACATCGTCGCTTCCCCTAATCATCGCTGGACGGCCGCTCGACGGCCGCGCCGTCGAGTTCGCGGCGCCCCTCTGAGCCTCGCCCTGGAACCGCGACCGAGATCGTCAGGTGCAGGGCCTCACCTGAACAGGAAGCGCCACCTGCGACGACGGTGCCGCTGGTGCACGGCGAAGAGGCAAGGTGCTAAGCTCCTCGCATGAGCACAGCGCGAAAACTGCTTCAGGAAGCGCTCGATCTGGACGAGCACGAGCGGGCAGTGCTGGCACTGGAGCTGATGGACTCTCTTTCGCCACCCGATCCTCGCAACGAGTCGACCTAGATTGAAGAGATCGAGCTGAGGGCACGCCGGGCGCTCTCGGGGGAGTCTGCCGGGATTGATGTCGACAAAGCCGTGGACCGCATCGAGCGTGATCTGGGTCTGTGAGGACAGCGCGGCTGTCTCCGGAGGCGGCTGCCGAGCTGCACGAGGCGGCTGCCTGGTACAAGGAACGCGCACCGGAGGTCGCGCGGCGCTTCCTCGCTGAGGTGCGCACACTTGCCCGCAAGGTGGCGCGAATGCCGTCGCGCTTCCCGATCCTGCGCAATCCAGAGATGGATCCACCTGTCCGACGGGCTCTCGTCGCTGGGTTTCCCGATGCACTGATCTTCGTGGACACCGGCGAGGTGATCCACGTGGTGGCCGTGGCGCATCAACACCGCGCCCCGGGATACTGGCTTCAGCGCGTACGCTGACCGGCCACCCTGCTCACGCGACCTTGTCGGCGGTGCTGCTCTCGGCGGGGCGCTGGCCGACGGCGGCCTCGGCGGCGTTGATCGCGGCGACGCGCTCCTGGCTGGTGAGGCCCTGGGGAGGGCCCTGGAAGCGGCGGCGCTCGAAGGCGAACCACACCACGGCGAGCACGGCGAGCACGGCGCCGGTGATCACGAGGGCCTTCTCGTTCGGGGGCTGGACGCTCACGAACATGAGGAGCAGGCACCCGAGCACGCTGACCACGGCGATGGGCTTGTAGAGGGCGCCGATGGTCCAGGGGCCCATCCGGGTCCAGGTCCGGCCGTGGGCGTGGATGCCGACCAGGGTGGGCATGACGTAGGAGATGTAGAGGAAGATCACGCAGACGGCCGTGATGGTCGAGTACACCGGCGTGTAGACGGTGAAGAGGATGGCCAGGATCGAGCACGCCCAGATGGCGGTCACCGGCGTCCGGAAGGTGGGGCTCACCTGCTTGAGGTGCCGCGAGAAGGGCAGGCCGCCGTCGCGCGCGAAGGCGAAGGTCATGCGGGAAGTGCTGGTCACCGTGGCGAGGCCGCAGAGGTACTGGGCGATGGCGATGCCCACGTAGAGCGCGATGGCGAGAGGCCTCGGGAGGACGTGCTCGACGATCCAGAAGAAGGCGTCGCCCCCCTTCGCGGCGGCGGCGTCCATGTCGGGGATGGCGAGGACGATGGAGGAGAGCATGATCCAGCCGAACACGCCGGAGACGAGGACCGCGCGGACGATGCCGCGGGGCACGTTCTCGGAGGCGTTGATGGTCTCCTCGGAGGTGTGGGCCGAGGCGTCGAAGCCGGTGATGGTGTACGCCGGGAGCAGCAGGCCGAGCAGAAAGGCGAGCCCCATGCTGCCGGTCGCGGGCCACACGCCGCCGCCAGGCGCGCCGCTGTAGTTGGTGAAGGAGAAGAGGCGGGACGGGTCGCGCTCGGGGGCGAAGACGAGCATGGAGACGGTGAGCGCGACGGAGACGACGAGGATCAGGTAGCCGCTGAAGTCGGTGAGGAGGGTGGTGACGCGGATGCCGAGGTGGTTGAAGACCGCGTGGGAGATGGTGATCAGCGAGACGCCCACGATCTGCACGAGCATGGCCTGCTCGGGCGGCATCTCGGCGATGCGCACGCCCACGAGAGGCCCGAGGGCGTTCATGGCGAAGAGGTAGACGCCGACGTTGATGGCCGCGAGGACCGTGACCAGGCCGAGGAGGTTGAACCACGCGGTGGCCCACCCCCACCCCTTGCCGCCGAGGATCGAACTCCAGTGATAGAGCCCGCCCGCGGTCGGGAACGCGGACGCGACCTGGCCCATGGTGAGCGCGACACACAGGGAGATGACGCAGCCGAGGGGCCAGCCGATGCCGATGGCAGCGCCCCCGACGCTGGAGAGCCCCATCTGGAACGAGGTGAGCCCACCGGCGATGATGCAGATGATCGAGAACGAGATCGCGAAGTTCGAGAAGCTCCCCATGCGGCGGAGCAGCTCCTGGGCGTAGCCGAGGGAGTGGAGCGTCTGGACGTCGGCATCGACGGCGGCCTTCTTCTCGGCCCCTGCGCTCTCCTGCGCGGCGTCGCCGCGCGCTCCTTCATCCGTGTGCTGACTCATCGGGCTCCCCCTCCGGGCTGTGGGCCGACGAGTCTAGTCCCGTGTCCCCCGGGTGCGTCCCTGGTTCTTGCCTCGACGCGCCGCGTGCCGCAGTTCCTACAGGGCGCGGGCGCAGCGGCCGCTGCGGAAGTAGTAGCGGGCGGTCTTGGGATAGCCGGCGCGGTGGTCGTTCTTCAGCTTGAAGAGCTTGGCGACGCCGCTGCCCGACCAGTTCATGGTCCCCTCCCCTTCGTCGTAACGCACGCAGTCGTTGCAGGGGACCTGGGGGAAGAAGTCGTCGAGGCTGTCGAGGGTGGTGTTGTAGGCGATGCCCGAGAGGTCGAGGTGGCCCCAGCGGCCGACACCGAGGGGAAAGAGGCCCACCTCGGTGATGTCCGAGGGCTGGCACTGCTGGGCGGGCGAGCCGTCCCCCATGCAGTCGTAGGCGGCCCGCAGGGGAACGCCGCTCTCGTCGGAGCCCCACGGGTAGGGGCGCTGCTCGTCGCCCCCCACGGCGGCATGGTTGAACTGCGCCTCGGTGGGGAGGAAGCCCCCGTCCCACGCGCAGAACGCGCGCAGCTCGTAGTAGGTGACGCAGACGATGGGCTTCCGCTCCGCGTCGCCGGGGTCCTGGGTCCAGGTGTTCCACTCCCACGCATCGCAGTGGAGGGCGCTGCGGAGGGCTGCCTCGTCGGCGGCGAGGTGAGCGTTCCAGGCGGGTTTCCAGCCGGTATCGCGACCACCGGTGTAGGGGTTCGCGCCCGAGCCGGGTGCCGGGGGCGCCTCCTGCGTGCCCTGGCCGGCGGCGATGAAGGCGCGGAAGCGACCCACGGTGATCGGGTACTTGTCGAGCCGGAAGGCGCTGACGGTCGCGGGGTACGCGGGGTCGTTCATGCGGTCGAAGGTGCCGCCAGGCACCGGGAGCACGGCGCAGCAGTCGTCGCTCCCGGCGAGGCCGCAGTCGTGTCCTGCGCCCGGCGTGTTCCCCTGGCAGCTCGGCGGTGTGGAGAGGCCCTGGGGTGCCCCTCCCGTACCGCCCGCGCCGCCCGCGCCGCCCGCGCTACCACTGCTGCCCGAGGGCAGTCCTCCCGCGGCGCCGCTGCCCCCTGCGCCGCTCTGCGCGCCGTCTATGCCCCCTGCACCGGCAGGACCCGCCATGTTCCCGCCACCGCCGTCGGGACCGCCGCCGCCGTCGGCCTTGCTCACGCCGTGCGCCGTGGGGGCGTGGGCGCCCGCCAGGTCATCGCCGACGGAGCAACCAAGCGAAGCGAGTGCCGCAAGGGGGAGAGCGAGCCACAGGGCCAGGCTCGTGATGAGGCGCATACGATCCACGTAATGCGCTTGCAGAGAACCGGAAGGGAGGCGCGGGTAGAAGTGCCCTGGGTGGTGATGGTGGAAGCGCCTGTAGTCGGGACCTGCCGGATCTCGCTTCAGGGACGGGTGGAGATCCATTCCCGGACATTTTCCCAGGAGTCGACTTGCGCCGTGCCACGTTCGACCCCCTGTAGACGTCGCTCGACCTCGGCTCGCTACGCCGCCGCGACGTCCTCGTCGCCGCCGTCGGCAGCGTCTTCCCAGAAGGTGGGGCTACCTGCGGGGCTGTCGCGCAGGGCGAGGAGGCCGCAGTACACGAGGACCGGGACGGTCTTCCGGGCCGCAGGAGCCTGGAGATCCAGGGCCAGCCAGGCCGCCGAGGCGCCCCACGCGACGGGGCCGATCCACTCGGCCCACGCGGGGAAGCGGGTCAGGAGCTGCGTGAAGAGGCGCCTCGCCGCGGCGCGGCCGAGGATGCGGGAGAGCGCGAGGACCACCAGATCCGGCAGGAGCTTCTCGACGACCTCGGCACCGAGGACGCTGAAGAGAAGGGGGAAGACCGAGATCTTCGTCCTGGCCTTGAGCTTTCGCAGCAGCTCGTCCTGCAGGGTGGGGCCGATCTCGTGCCTGCGGAAGATCTCGCGCTGCTGGTCCTCCGGGAGCGCGAGGATGTCCCGCTCGACCACGGCGCGGACGAGGAAGGTGAGGCGCGCTTCGAGGGTGCTGATCGGCTTCAGCGTCACCTTCAACGAGCGCGCCACGTCCTCGACGATGGCGTCGATCGGCGCCCCAGGGGACGCGCGCCGGGCGAGCCACCGGCCGAAATACGCGAGGTCGGAGCTGCCGAGGTAGGCGATCTCGCGCTCCATGAGGGCGATCAACGCGGCGCGGTTCGCGTCGCTCGGATCGGCGCAGAAGGCGTCGTGGAGCGCGCGGAGCCTGGCGTCGTCGGAGAAGTTGACGGGGCTCCCCATGGCCTCGATGAGGAAGGCATAGTCCGCGGCCTGCGCTTTCCCGAGGATGTCCTGAAGGCCTGACATGACCCGGACAGTGTACCATCTCCGCTCCATGCTCTCCCGCCGCGGCTTCCTCTCGACCCTCACCGCCGCCGCGCTCGCCCCGCGCCGCGTGGGCGCCGAGCCGCCCGAGCCGCTCTCGCCGCCCGCATGGATGCCGCAGGATCTCGACGTCCGGGAGATCGCGGTCCCCGGCGATCGCCTGCTCGGGGAGCGCTTCACGCTGTTCACGCCGAAGCACCTCGCGCCCCACGAGAAGGTGCCGCTCGTGGTGCTGCTGCACGGGCTCGGGGAGACCGGCGACTTGCGCATGGGGGCGTGGGCCTGGGTCGAACGGTACGGTCTCGGCAACGCCTACGACCGGCTACGTCGGCCCCCGCTCGCGCGCACCTCGAAGCGCGGTGAGTGGACCGACGCGCGCCTCGCCGAGGTCAACGCGGCGCTCGCAGCGCGGCCTTTCCGCGGCCTCGCCCTGGCGTGCCCCTACACGCCGAACATCCACAAGACTCCGCACCCTGCCGCCTCCCTCGACGGCTACGCCCGCTGGATCGCGGAGGTGGTGGTCCCCCGCGCCCGGGAGCTTGCGCCCGTCTTCAAGGAAGCGGCGCGCACCACGCTCGACGGCTGCTCGCTCGGGGGCTACGTGGGCCTGGAGGTGTTCCTGCGGCGCCCCGAGGTCTTCGGCGCCTGGGGCGGCGTGCAGTCGGCCTTCGGAGCCCACCGGGTGCCCGACTTCGCCGACCGGCTCGCCAGGGCCATCGCCAGGGTGGGCCCGCGCCATCTGCACCTGCTCACCAGCACGGGCGACGCCTTCCGGGCGGGGAACACCCAGCTCGCGGCGGCACTCGCGAAGAAGAACGTGCCGTGCACGCTGCGGGAGCTGCCAGGGCCGCACGATCAGCCCTGGCTGCGCGAGGCTGGGACGATCGAGATGCTGCTCTGGCACGAGCGGCGCCGCGGTCCTCCCTGAGGTGCGTGGCGCTGCGGTCCCGCTCGGAGCGTCAGATCTCGCCGACGCTCCCCATCGCCCTCACAGCATCAGGCCTCGCCGACGCTGCGCATCGACATCACCTCGACGGGGGACAGGCCGAGCACCTTGTAGGCCTCCTCCCAGCGCTGCTCGATGGGGACCTCGAAGAGGATGCGCTCGTCGAGCGGGACGGGGAGCCAGGAGCCGGTGGCGATCTCGCGTTCGAGCTGCCCGGGGCCCCAGCCGCTGTAGCCGAGGAGGACAGCGCGCTGCCTCGGATCGGGGGACAGGCCGCCCGCGTCCGCGTCGGCGGCGAGGATGTCGAAGGCGCTGCGTGACGAGGTGATCCGGATCCGGTCGCCGGCCGCAATGACGCCGTCGTCGGGTTCGAGGCCGGGGTCGACGCAGAGGATCCAGCCGGAACTCGGCTGGACGGGGCCGCCGAGGTACACGGGCGTCTCGCCGATCGCCCGCGTCGCGCGCGTCGCCTCGCCCGCGTAGCCCGCGAACGACAGGAGCTCCGCGAAGGTCACCGGGGCAGGACGGTTCACCACGAAGCCGAGGGCACCGCTGTCGCTGTGCGCGGCGAGGAGCACCACCGTCCGGTCGAAGTTCGGGTCGCCGAGGGGCGGCGAGGCGATGAGAAAGCCAGGGGCGAGCGCGCTGGTGCTGGTGTTCTTGCTCATCGTTCCGCCCTGTTCACGTCGTTTTCCACGTCAGAAGCTCGGGTGGGCATCCCGCCCGCGGGGTATCCTGCGGGCGTGGATGCGAGTGGTTCAACCTATCAGATCGGCCAGGCGTGCGCGCTCAAAGCAGGCCCGGCCCCCGCGGTGCGGCCGCACATGTCCGCTGCTGCCTGACAGGATTTCGGGCGTGACCTGACCATGAGGGATCCTGCTGTCGATGGCGCTCTGGCGCCGCCTTCGCTCACGGTGCGCTTCCACGGAGGCACCCTGCGCATCGAGGGGCCCGCAGCGCCGACGTTGCACACGCCGCGCGCGGAGCACACGGAGCACACGGAGCGCACGGAGCGCACGGAATGCGTGGAGGAGGAGCCGGCGGAGGCAACGCACCAGGCGACGGACGCGGCTCCCGCGGACGCGTCCGCAGAGCCACCGCCACTGCCCGCGTCGTGCCGCTGGGACGACCGGGAGCGCGTGTGGCGGCTTCCTGCCATCGACTACGCGGAGCTCGTCCTGCGCCTGCGCGCGGCCGGGGTGCCGTTCGTCGACGCGGCGCGGCGCTATGCAGTGCTCAACCTCACGCCGCGGGCGAGGCACGATCCCTTCCCCTACCAGCGAGGGGCGCTCACGGCCTGGGGCCGGAGCCGCTTCCGTGGGGTGGTGGTGCTGCCGACGGGCGCGGGCAAGACGTTCGTGGCCGCACTGGCGATCGCGGACCGGCAGCGAAGCGCGCTGGTGGTGGTGCCGACGCTCGACCTGCTCAACCAGTGGTACGACGCGCTCTCCACGGCCTTCGGGGTGCCCGTGGGGATCGTGGGCGGGGGCTACCACGAGGTGCAGGACCTGACGGTGACCACCTACGACTCGGCCCACCAGCACATGGACAGGCTCGGGGACAGGTTCGGCCTGGTGATCTTCGACGAGTGCCACCACCTGCCGAGCCCCTCGTACGCGCTCGCCGCGCGGATGTGCCTGGCGCCGTTCAGGCTGGGGCTCACGGCGACGCCGGAGCGCACCGACGGCAAGGGATACGACGACCTGGTGGGCCCGGTGGTGTTCCGGAAGGACATCACGGAGCTGAGCGGAGAGTACCTCGCGGCCTACGAGGTGATCCGCCTCGACGTGCCGCTCGGGGTGGAGGAGCGCGCGGCCTACGACGCGGCGCGGGCCACGTACATCGGCTTCCTGAGGGCGCACGCGATCCGGATGCCGGAGGGGTGGGGCCAGTTCCTGATGCTCAGCTCCCAGTCCGACGCGGGGCGGCGCGCGTTCGAGGCTTACCGGCGGCAGCGGATGCTCGCCCTCTGCGCGCCGGGGAAGCTCGAGGTGCTGGAGAAGCTCCTGCACGCGCACCGGAACGACCGGACCATCGTCTTCACCGAGGACAACGCGACGGTGTACGAGATCTCGCGGCGCTTCCTGCTCCCCGCCATCACCCACCAGACCAAGCTCAAGGAGCGGAGCGCGGTGCTCGCGGGCTTCAACGAGGGCGCGTTCACGGCCGTGGTGACCTCGAAGGTGCTGAACGAGGGGGTGAACGTCCCCGAGGCGAACGTGGCGATCGTGCTCTCGGGCAGCGGCTCGGTGCGCGAGCACGTGCAGCGGCTCGGGAGGATCTTGCGGCGCGGAGAGGACAAGACGGCGGTGCTCTACGAGCTGGTGGCCGCCGGGACGAGCGAGGAGCGGGTGAGCGACAAGCGGCGGGATCACGTTGCTTACCAGTGACCTGGTCCGGGCGCGGCGGAGCAAGGAGGGAGCGCTCTCGCCGCAGTACCTGAAGGGCCCCTCGGCGGAGCGGCTCCTGCCGGTGGCGGCGGCCTACGTGCGCATCCTGGAGCAGCACGTGGGGCGGAGCCGGGACGAGATCGAGGCGGCGCTCGATGCGGTGCCGGTGCCCGCGCGCGACCGGGTGGCGGCGATGGGGCTCCGGAAGGTGCTGGAGGACGGCTGCGATTTCGAGGTGCGCGAGGGCGTGGACGCCGAGGGGATCCGGCGGGAGCTGTTCGCGGCGGCGGCGGCGGCCCACAAGGGGCTCGGGGTGCGGGAGAGCTTCGACCGGACCGTGGTGCTGCGGGAGGTCGCGGAGCGGATGGGGACCACGCCCGAGGTCCTGGAGGCGGGGCTGTACGCAGACCTGAAGGGAGCCGAACTCTTGCAGCAGTTCACGGCGACGGCGCCGGAGGTGCTGCGGGACCGCTACAACCTGTCGCTGGCCCAGTCGATCTTGCTCAAGGCGACACGGGTGACGGTGAAGGTGGAGGGAGAATCCCCGGCGCGGACCCGGCGGATCTTCCGCGCCGCGCGGTTCCACGGGCTGCTCCACGTGGTGCAGGGCGACCAGGAGCGGGGCTACACGATGACGCTGGACGGGCCGTTCAGCCTCTTCGATCAGGTGCAGAAGTACGGGCTGCGGCTGGCGATGTTCCTGACCGCCGTGCTGCCCTGCGCGAAGTTTCGGGTGCACGCCGAGGTCCTCTGGGGGCGGGAGCGGGAGCCGGCGACGCTCGACATCGGCCCGGAGCACAAGCTGATGTTCCACGGGCGCGAGGCGCCGGACACGACGCCGGAGCTGTCGGCGTTCGTGGAGGGGTTCCGGCGGCTAGGGTCGGCGTGGTCGGTGGAGGCGAGTGAACGGATCTTCGCGCTGCCCGGAGAAGAGGTGGTGGTGCCGGACCTGCGCTTCGAGAACGGGACCACCGGGGAAGAGGTGTACCTGGAGGCGTTCGGGTTCTGGAGCCGGGCTGCGGTGTGGCGGCGCGTGGAGCAGATCCAGCGAGGGCTGCCGGTGCGGATGATCCTGGCGGTGGGCAAGCAGCTCCGGGTGAGCGAGGAGGTGCTGGGCGAGGAGGAGAGCGGAGAGATCTACGTCTACAAGCAGACGCTCTCGCCGCGGGCCGTGCTGGAGCGGCTCGAGCGGAAGGGATGAGGTGGGGCGCCGACGCGCCCGGCGCTCACAGCTCGGCTTCGGCGCTCTCGATGGCGGCGAGCGCGGTCTTCTGGCCGCTCAGGACTGCGGTGAGGCCCTCTTCGTAGGCCTCGGTCATGTCCATGGCGTTGAGGATGGCGTTGCGCACCAGCATGGGGTCGAGGGCGGTGCCGCTCCAGTCGATGGCGACCTTGTAGCGAACCTCGCCGGTGCGGTAGCTCATCTCGAAGTTGCCGTCACACAGGCCGTCGTTGGCGCGGGTGAGGAACTCGGCCACCTGGGCGCGGTGCTCCTCCGGAGCCGCGGGCTGGTAGACGATGTGCAGGAGGAAGCGGCGGATGGGCTCGGAGATGCGCACCATCGCCGAGGCGAGCCCGTCCTGATCGATGGGCGTGAGGTAGGTGACCCACTCGTCCTCGTCGGCCTCCTCCTCGACGCGCTGGTGTGACCACTTCGCGGCCTTGAGGACCTCCTCCACGATGGCGATGGCGCGGCCATTCGGCTCGTCCTCCTCGTCCTCACCGTGGTCGTGGTCGTGGTCGTGATCGTGGTCGTGGTCGTGGTCGTGGTCGTGGTCGTGGTCGTGGTCGTCCTCTCCGTCATCCTCCTCGGCGGTGGCGAGGTGCTGGAGCAGGTCGGTCATGTCCTCCCGCTGCTTCCAGTCGGCGGGGGCGAGGGCGAGGGCGCGCTCGCAGTCGGCGCGGGCGCCGGCGTAGTCGCCGAGGAGGGCGCGCAGGGAGCCGCGGGTACCGTAGGCGTCGGGGTTGTCGGGGGCGAGCTTCACGGCGCGCTCCAGGTCTTCCTGGGCGCCGTCGATGTCGCCGTGGCGCTGGCGGGCGAGTCCGCGCCGGATCAGGGCGGGGGCGAACTCCGGATCGATGCGGAGCGCCTCGGTGTAGTCGGCGATGGAGGCCTCGACGTCGCCCGCGAGCCCGTGGGCGTTGCCGCGGTTGTAATGCGGGGCGAGCTCTCCGGGGGCGAGGGCGATGGCGCGGTCGAAGGCCGTGATGGCGCCCGCGAGGTCGCCGCTCTCCTGCTTGAGGTTGCCCTGGTTGGTGAGGTCGGCCCAGGTCGCGCCGTCGCCCTGCCCGCCGTTTGCGCTGCCATCCGGCTTGTCGTTCGGGTGTCCGTCATCGTTCGACATCGTTCATTCCTCGTCGCGGGAGCGCTTCCCGAGCCATCCCATGCGCCAGTAGTAGATCAGCAGCCCGACCACGCTGCCCATCATGAGCGCCAGCGAGTAGGGGTAGCCGTAATACCAGTCGAGCTCCGGCATGTTGAACGGCGAACTCTCGTGGTGGAAGTTCATGCCGTAGATCCCGGCGATGGCGGTGATCGGCAGGAAGATGGTGGAGATGATGGTGAGGACCTTCATGATCTCGTTCATCCGGTTGGAGACGCCGGAGAGGTAGAGGTCCATGAGGCCCGAGGTGAGCTCGCGGAAGGTCTCGACCATGTCCATGACCTGGATGGCGTGGTCGTAGGTGTCGCGCAGGAAGATGCGCGTCTCCTTGGTGATGAGCGCGCTGTCGTCGCGGAGGAGGTTGTTCACGAGATCGCGCTGGGGCCAGATGGCGCGGCGCAAGGTGAGCAGCTCGCGCTTGAGGTCGTGGATCTTGGTCGACACGGCGCGCTTGGCCTTGGGGGCCTCCAGCTCGAGATCCTCGATGCGATCGCCGATGCGTTCGAGGAGGGGGAAGAAATTGTCGACCACGGAGTCGAGCAGGGCGTACGCGAGGTAGTCGGCGCCGCGGGTGCGGATGGTGCCGCGGCCATGGCGGATGCGCTCCCGCACGGTCTCCATGACGTCGCGGTCGGGCTCCTCCTGGACGGTGAGCACGAAGTCCTTGCCGAAGAGGATGGCGATCTGCTCGGTGCAGAGGGCGCCATCGCCGTTGGTCTGCGCCATGCGCCCGATGATCAGGTAGTGGTCGGCGTAGACGTCGGCCTTGGGGCGCTGGGGGACGTTGACGATGTCTTCGAGGGCGAGGGCGTGGATCTTGAAGATGCGCCCGATGCGCTCGAAGGTCTCGCGGTGGCCGATCCCGCGGATGTCCACCCAGGTGATCGAGGGGCGGTCGTCGGTGAGGTACTCGACGGCCTCGTCGAGGCTCTGGATCTCGCGCTCGACCACCACGTCCGGGGAGTAGTCGATGACGAACATCCGCGGCGGGGCGCTGCTGTCGAGGATGAGCGTCCCCGGCGGAGACGCGGGAGGCGGCTCGCGGGTGAGGCGTTTGTGCCAGGACCTCTTCCGTCGCTTCGGGAGCTTCGCTGTCTCGGTCTCGGTCTCTTCCGCGGGCACCTTCTGCCTCTACACCAGGCGAGGCGCGGCGCGTATCCCGTCGGGGGCGCTCAGCTCGCGCTGCCGCGGGGCTCGAAGTCGAGCGAGGCGGAGTTGATGCAGTAGCGCTGCCCCGTGGGGAGGGGGCCGTCGGGGAAGACGTGGCCGAGGTGGGCGTCGCAGTCGCTGCAGCGGACCTCGACGCGGCGCATGCCGTAGGAGAGATCCTCGTGCTCCTTGACCGCGGGCCGGGCGGCGGGCTCCCAGAAGCTCGGCCAGCCGGAGCCGGAGTCGAACTTGGAGCGGGAGTCGAACAGGTTTTTCCGGCAGCACACGCAGACGTAGGTGCCGTCGCCCTTGTGATCCCAGTACTTGCCCGTGAACGCGCGCTCGGTGCCCCCGCAGCGGGCCACCTTGAACTGCTCGTCGGTCAGGCGCTCCCGCCAGGCGTCATCGATCTTTTCTTCTGTCTTGCTCATCTTGTCACCCTCGGTGAAGGGTCGATCTTGACGCGCCGCGCGGCCGGCGTCGAGGACGGGGATGAGGCGCCTGGCTCAGCTCGACGCCGAGGTGTAGTGGGCGATGGCCCGGCGCCAGACGACGCGGGCGACCACAGCGAAGAGGAGCGCCCCCCCGACCGAGAGGAGCCCGGTCCGGGGCGGGAGCGCGCCGAGCAGGGCGAGGGCGGGGTAGGTGGTCATGAGCGCAAGGGGGATGACCACGGTGAAGATCACCCGCCAGATGCCGCTGAACATGGTCACTGGCCAGCGCGCGAAGTCGAAGAGGGAGTTGAAGAGGTAGGCGAGGTTGTCGAGCCGGACCACCCAGAACGCGGCGGCGATGACCAGGATCCACAGCGAGTAGAGCACCAGCGTCGCGGCCCCGAGCATGGCGAGGGCGACGGCCACGTCGACGACGGCAGGCGCCCGACCGAGGCGGGAGAAGGCATAGGTGAAGATCGCGAGGGCGGCGGTGACGTCGACGACCTTCCAGACCTCGAACTTGGCGGTGGAGACCAGGAACTGGGCGTCGGCGGGCTTGAGGAGGGTGAAGTCGAGCGTGCCCTGGCGGATCTGCTCGACGACGCGGATCAGGGAGGGGTTGACCGCGCCATCGAGCACGCCCTTGAGGAGGGTGAACCACCCGACGACCACCAGGGCGCGCTCGTAGGTCCAGCCCTCGATGGGCGGCCTGCCGCTGAAGGCGATGTGCAAGGGCACCAGGCTGATCAGGGTCCAGACGACGGTGAGGCCGCCGCCGAGGAGGAACTCCCAGCGGTACTGCATGCCGAGGGCGAGGGAGATGCGGATCTGGGTGAGGAGCAGGCGGAGGTAGCGCACGCGGTCAGCCCCCGAACGCGGCGAAGCGGCGGATGCCGGCGCGCCAGGCGAGGGTCGTCGCCACGAGGGCCCCAAGGACGTAGGCCCACTGGACGGCGAGCTGGGGCAAGGCGCGGGCTGGATCGAGCAGGCCGGTGAGCAGCTCGGCAGGGAGGGCGAGCGTGTAGCGGAAGGGGAGCGCCTCGGACACGGCGCGCAAGGTGGGGGGGAACAGCTCGATCGGCACGAGGTAGCCGGCGAAGATCGAGAAGGCGGCGAGGTAGACCTCGAAGATCGCCGTGGAGCTCTCCATCACGAAGGCGAGGGCGCCGATCAAGGCCGAGACGAGGAAGTTGAGCAGCCACGCGCCGAGCAGCGCGACGGCGACCAGCGCGAGCGTGGTGGGGTCCCTCGGGATCCGGTCGCCCGTGGCGAAGAGCAGGACGAGGGCGAGGGGCAGGCAGAGCAGCGAGCGGATGGGGATCGCGGCGAGGTTGTCGGCGCTGAAGAGAAAGAGGGGGTGCATGGGCTTGAGGAGCCGCTGCGAGAGGGCGCCGCTCTTGATCTCGGCGTTGAGTTCCCAGACCAGCCAGGAGCTGGTGAGCTGCCGGACGATGAGGATGGCGAGGAAGTACGCCGTGAAGTCCGCCGGGCCGAACTTGCCCACGGGTGCCCGGGAAGAGACCGCCGTCCACAGGGCGAGGCTCACGAGGGGCATGGTGGTGGTGAGCATCCAGACGAGCATCTCGGCGCGGTACGCCATGACCCCGGCGAAGCCGACGCGGAGGAGGGTCGGGTAGGCGCGGAGGACGCGGGTGGCGCGGCGGAGGCTGCGGAGGTTCACGGGGCGGCTTCCTGCTCGGCCGTGGGACGCGCGAAGAACGCGCGCATTACCTCTTCGAGGGGGGGATCTTCCACGGTCAGGTCGGTGACCTCGGGGCGGCCGAGGAGGTGGGCGACGGCCTCGTGGAGCGCGGCGCGGGGGACCTGGAGCACCGCCCGCGCGGCGTCGAGCGCGACCACGGCGCCGACGCGTTCGAGCGCGGCACGGTCGAGCGGGGCGCTGGTGCGCAAGGCGATCTGCTTGTGGGGGTTCACGCTGCGCACCAGGTCGGGGAGGCTGCCGTCGTAGCGGAGCCGCCCGTGGTCGATGACGATCACCCGCGGACACAGGGCAGCGACGTCGTCCATGTAGTGGGAGGTCAGGATCACCGTGGCGCCATGGCGCTCGTTGTAGCTGTGGATGAACTCGCGCACGGTGAGCTGCATGGAGACGTCGAGCCCGATGGTGGGCTCGTCGAGGAAGAGGACCTGCGGCCGGTGCAGCAGCGCGGCGGCCAGCTCGCACTTCATCCGCTCGCCGAGGGAGAGCTGGCGGGTGGGCTTCTGGGCGATGGTGCCGATGTCGAGGAGCGTGGTGAGTTCGTCGAGGGTCTGCTTGAACGTGCGCTCCTCGATGTCGTAGATGGCGCGGTTCAGGGCGAAGGTCTCGACCGGGGGCAGATCCCAGAGGAGCTGCTGCTTCTGGCCCATGACCAGGGTGATCTGCTTGAGGAACTCCACCTGGCGGCGCTGAGGCACGAAGCCCGAAACCAGGACCTCGCCCTCGGTCGGGTGGAGCAGGCCCGAGAGCACCTTGAGCGTCGTGGTCTTGCCGGCGCCGTTGGGACCGAGGAAACCGACACGCTCTCCCGGGGCGATGCTGAAGGAGAGATCCTGGACCGCCTGGACCGCGCGGTAACGCCGGTGAAACAGGGACCGGAGCGACGCTGTGAGGCCAGCGCCACGCTCGTGCACTTGGTAGACCTTCGAGAGGCCCTTGACGACGACGGACTGCGCGGGCGCCATGAGGGGCACGGGAGGGTAGCAAAACCCGGCCACCTGGATCTGCGATACCCTCCCCACCCGGTCACCTCGGCGGTGGCTCGGCGCACCCGGCGTTCTTTGCGGGATGAATGATGAGCCAGTACAAGCTGAGCAACGACGAGACGATCGAGGTGACGCAGCTCGCAGATCCTCTCCCTGGGCAGCCCAGGAGCGGGAGCGTCGTCACACCGCCGTCGCCCCTCGGCGCGCCCGGGGGCACCACGCCGTCGTCTCCCGTGACGCCGTCGATGCCCTCGACACCGGCAACCCCCTCGACGCCGTCGACACCGCCGACGACGGGCCCGGACTTCCGGGGGCCGGCCAGCGGGCCGCTCTCGGGTGCGGCTGGGGGTGAGGCCATGGCGCGGCAGGTGCTCGGCGGGCGCTACGAGCTGCTGAGCCTCGTGGGCTCGGGAGGGATGGGCAACGTCTACCGCGCCCGCGACACGGAGCTCGACGAGGTCGTGGCGCTGAAGACGCTGCGCCGGGAGATCGCCGACAAGGCAGGGGTGATCGAGCGGTTCAGGCGGGAGGTGCGGCTGGCGCGGCGGGTGACGCACCCCAACGTGGCGAGGGTCTTCGACATCGGGGAGCACGGCGGCGACAAGTTCCTGACCATGGAGTACGTCGACGGAGAGTCGCTCGCCGATCTGCTGGCGCGCGAGGGGGCCATGACGCTCGGGCGCGGCGTGGAGATCACCCGCGCGGTGTGCGCGGGGCTCGGGGCGGCGCACAAGGCAGGCGTCATCCACCGCGACCTGAAGCCGGACAACGTGCTCATCGCCAGGGACGGGCGGGTGGTGCTCACGGACTTCGGCATCGCGCGGGCCTTCAACCTGGAGGGCGGAGCGAGCAACACGGTGGGGATGACCCTGGGGACCCCGGCCTACATGGCGCCGGAGCAGGTGCAGGGACTTCAGGACATCGACGGGCGCGCCGACGTGTACGCGCTCGGCGCGATGCTCTTCGAGATGTTCACGGGAGAGCGGGCGTGGCGCGGCGATGGGGTCTTCGCCGTGGCAGCGGCGAAGCTGATCACCGACCCGCCCGATCCCCGGACGCGGAGGGCCGATCTGCCCGCGGGCTTCGCGCGGGTGATCCTGCAGTGCATGGCGCGCGATCCCGCGGCGCGCTTCGCGACCGCGGAGGCCGTGGCAGAGGCGCTGTCGACGCTGACGCAGCCCCAGGAGAACGTCACGCCCGAGCCGCCGAAGCCGAGCTTCCCCTTCCCTGCCCCGGCCGCCGCGCCCGCCGTGGGTGACAAGGGCGTAGCCGTGCTGCCGTTCCGCAACCAGGGGCCGAGCGACGATGCGTACCTCGCCGACGAGCTGACCGATGATCTGATCGACACCCTGTCCATGACGCGGGGGCTCCGGGTGAAGCCGCGCGGCGTGGTGAACCGCTTCAAAGGCGGCGACCAGGATCCCCTGGAGATCGGCCGCGAACTCGGCGTGCAGGTGGTCGTCGACGGCTCGGTGAGGCGGCGGGGCGGCGCGGTGCGGATCAGCGCGCGGCTGATCAGCGTGGCAGACGGCTTCCAGCTCTGGGCGCAGCGGCTGGATCGGCCCGAGCAGGAGGTGCTGCGCATGAGCGACGAGGTGGCGCACGCCATCGTGGAGGCGCTGACCTCCGACGCGCCGGCCGCCCCGGTGCGGGAGTCGCCCTCCGATCCGGTGGCCATCGATCTGTACCTGCGGGGCAGGCAGCTCTACCGGAGGTTCTGGCCGTCGAGCCTGAGGGAAGCGCTCGCGCTGTACGAGCAGGCACTCGCGCGGGTCCCCGGCGATCCCATGATCCTGGCCGCCTCCGCGCTCGCCCGCTGCCGGCTGTGGTTCTTCACGGGCGAAGGCGGGGACCAGGTCGCGGAGGCCGCAGCGCGCGCGGTGAAGGCAGCCCCCGATCTGGCAGAGACGCGGCTCGCGCTCGCCGCTGTGCGCCTCCACGACAGCGACGCGGCAGGAGCGGTCCGGGAGCTGCGGCGAGCGCTCTCGCGCAGCCCGGCCCTGGCCGAGGCGCAGGGATTGCTCGCGAGCATCTTGCTGGAAGCCGGGGAGGTGGGGGACGGCCAGCGGTGGTGCGAGTCCGCGCTCAACCTGGATCCGAGCACCCCGCTGGCGCACGCCTCCCTCACGCGCCTGTACGCGCTGCAAGGGCGCTGGAAAGAGGCGGACACCGAGCTTTCGGCAGCCGCGCAGCTCGGGAGCGAGCAGTGGCCCATCCGCGCCCGCTACCTGCTCTGGCGGCGCGACGTCTCGAAGGCCGAGGGGCTGCTCCGTGACCTCGACGAGCAGATGCACGTCCCGGGGATGGCGCGGGCGCTGCTCCAGATCATGCGCGAGGGTCGGATCCCGGGGAACACACCCCAGATGCTGAGCGCCGAGATGTCGCACCACGCGCCGCGGCGCCGGGCCTTCATGCACCAGCTCCGGGCCGAGGTGCACGGGTTCGTGGGCGACACGGAGGAGGTGCTCAACGAGATCCAGCGCGCGATCGACGCAGCGCTGATCGACCTCCTGTGGCTGGACCGGTGCCCGATGCTGGACGAAGCACGCCAGCACCCGCGCTTCGCTGCGCTGCACGCCGTGGTGAAGCGGCGCGCGGACGCGATCCTCGAAGCGTACCGGGAGCGCTGAGGCGGGCGGAGAGGGTCGCCGTCAGCTCGGCGCGGGTCAGCTCGGCGCGCGTCAGCTCGGCGCGCGAAACAACGCAAGCACGCCGGTGTAGAGCGCGATGCGGATGTCATCCCCGCCGGCCCAGGGGATGATCTCGAAGGCCGAGTGCATGCCGGCGATGGGCAGGTCGCCGAAGCGCTGCTTGAGGATGCGCGCTTCGACGTCGGGAGCGCCGTGCAGGTTCTGGCCGCGGCCTGCGCAGCTCAGGTAGAGGGCGAAGCGGGGCGCTGCCCCGAGCGTGCCACGGGCGGCGCGCTGGGCGGCGGCAGCGAGTTCCGTGCGCGCCGCCGCGGCATCACGCACGGCAAAGGCCAGGCGCACCCCGGGGCGGGCCGCGTCGCCGATCAGGAGCGCGCGCCGCGACGGATCGATGCCGCGGACGGGCCGGACGACGTACCGGGGTGCCTCGTCCGACTCCGTCCCCGGGTCGGCGAGGGCCGCGAGCACCACAGGCGCGGGCTCCGCGGGATCGGGCGTGCCGCGCCGCCGGATGTGGGCGGTGCACGACGAGAGCAACTCCAGCGCAGGCTTGCCGCCGGCAGAGAGGACGAGGCCCCCGTCGGTGACCTCGTCGATGGAATGGAAGGCCGAGAGCAACCTGCACCCGCCGCAGGCTTCGAGGAGCGGCAGCGACAGGCCCATCAGGGCCAGCCCCGCCACCGGTGCTTCGAGGATCTCTCCGGCCGCGCTGATGGCCCTCGGGCTCGCGCCCACCGTCCCGGCGCCGAAGATGCACGACCCCGGCGCTGCCGCGACCAGCGCGCCGAGATGCTCGGCCCCCAGGGCGTCGGGCCGGGCAAAGACGAGCATCGTGCCCGCGCGCGGTCCGCCTCTCGCGCCCACCGCACCAGCGGCGCTCGGGGGGCTTGCAGGGGCGAGCACCTCCGCGACCGCCGCGCCGAGCGCCCCGGGTTGAGCCGCGAACGCCAGGGAGCGGCCTCCCTCCCACAGCAGCCCGCTGGCCGCGGCCTCGGACTCGATCTCTCCGCGCTCGCTCAGGACGCCGGCTGCAGGCACCACGCAGGTGGGGATGCCCTTCCAGACGTCGCGGACGAGTTCGGTCACGGCGGGGAGCTGCTGGGTCAGCGCACCGCTGAGGAACAGGAGCCCACCCGCGGGGGAGCGGGCGGAACGGCGGACCTCTGCGAGACGCGGCCGGAGGGTATCCAGCCCACATACCGCGGAGAAGCTGCGGCCGGTCATCACCATGGGAAGACCCGATGGAGCTTATCTGACCATCGCACCCCTCGACAGATCCTGCTCAAGGCGATTATTGTCCTTGGCCCAGCCGCCGCGCCGCCCGCCTGGTCGATCGGGCTGGCGGGGTGTGCCATGCGAGGGTCCGGCGACCAGGCGATGAGAGTCCGATCTTTCGGCCGCACGGATGTCGGGCGCCACCGGCGCACGAACGAAGATGCGTTCTTTCGAGACGATGCGCTCCGGCTTTACATCGTCGCCGACGGCATGGGGGGGCACGCCGCCGGTGAGGTGGCGAGCGCCGAGGCCGTCGAGACCGTCTACGGCATGGTCAAGCGGGGCTTGCCGTCGCTGGGGGACCCGGACGCGCCCCTGACCCCGGAAAAGGCGCGGGCCGTGTGCCGGCTCATCGAGGGCGCCATCCAGGCGGCGACGTACATGGTGTTCGCGATCTCCCAGCTCGAACGCGACAAGAGCGGGATGGGGACCACGCTGAGCGTGGCGCTCGCCGTGGGCGGCGCGGTGGTCACCGGACAGGTGGGCGACAGCCGCATCTACCAGGTGCGGAGCGGCCGCACCGTGCAGATGACCGAGGACCACACCCTCATCGCCTGGCAGATCAAGAACGGCCTCATCTCACCGGAGGAGGCGCGGCAATCCCCGCACCGCAACGTGATCACCCGGGCCGTGGGCAACCGCGACTACGTCGAAGTCGACACCTCCATCGTCGCGGCCGACGCGGGAGATCGCTACCTGCTCTGCTCGGACGGGCTGCATGGCTACCTGCGCTCCGACGAAGAGATCGCCGAGATCGCAGTGCACGGCGGCGACGACGCCGTGGATCGCTTCATCGATCTGGCCAACCAGCGCGGCGGCCGAGACAACATCACCGCGGTCCTCGTCGAGGTGGAGTGAAGGCGGGGCAGGTCAGCCGCTGGCGGCGCTGACGGCGCGCCTCAGGTCGTCGCCGCTGCGCGCAGCCTGATCGTCGCGTCGATCACGGCATCGACCTCGGCGGGGGGGACGTTCAGAGAGAGGATCGCTTCCCTCAGCTCCGACCAGGCGTAGATCTCGATGTCGACGCCCTGCCACGTCACCGCGGTCACCACGCCTCGCGAAAGCCGGTCGTCCATCACCGCCGCTGCCGCGATCTTCCGCTGCTTCAGGGCATCCGCAATGATCCTGCGCTGGGCGCTGGTCACGTCGATCGCGCCGAGGCTCGTCGCGAGGAGGCGGTTCACACCCCTCTCGGAGAGGTCCCTCGCGAACGCATCCCAGACGGCATCCTCGCTCGGGCCAAGCTCCGTGAAGGAGATCGCCAGATCACCCATGATGATCCACCTGAGCCCTCCGCTCATCGGCGCCGGTCTCCCCAGGAGCGTGTGTGATGCAGCATCGTGAGCCTCGTCGGAAGGGCCGCGCAGCAGAGGACCGCCACCCACGGCCCGCGGTGATGCCCGGGCGGAAGCGCAGGCTCCGAGAGGGCCATGCTACCCTGCATCGATGTCGCTGAAAGACAAGCTGGTCACGGAGGGCATGAAGCTCGCCGCCAATCCCAATGTCACCAAGCTCATGCAGGACGAACGGCTGATGAGGCTCTTCATGACCGCCATGAGCGTCCCCGGGAGGGTCTCCTCCTTCACCACCGAGCAGAAGGAGACGTTCGCGAAGACCATGGGGCTCGCGACCTCCGACGAGCTGCGTGATCTGAAGCGGACGGTGGCCGCCCTGGAGCGCGAGGTCACACGCTTGCGCAAGGCGGCCGGCGAGGGGTGACGCGCTACTTCGTGTCCCCGCGCGCGTAGATGGATGCCACGTAGTCGAGCACGTCGCGCGCAGACACCTCGTTGTAGCCGAAGTACTTCATCAACCTCGTCTTGATGATGTCGATCTTCTCCTGCGTCTCCTTGTCGATGACGCTGGAGACCAGGGTCTGCAGCTTGATGGCGTCCTTCTGGTCCTCGAAGAGCTTCAGCTCCAGGGCGCGCCGCAGGCGGTCGTTCGTGTGCCACTCGAACTTCTTCCCGTCGACCGCGAGCGCGCCGATGTAATTCATGATCTCGCGGCGGAAGTCGTCCTTGCGGTTCTCGGGGATCTCGATCTTCTCCTCGATCGAGCGCATCAGCCGCTCGTCAGGCTCCACGTCCTCCCTCGTGAAGCGATCCTTGACCTTCTCCTTGAGGGTGAAGGCCTTGATCGAGTCGATGTAGTTGGCAGCGAGCTTCAGGATGGCGTCCTCGTCGGCGCTGATCGCGCGCTGCACCTCGTTCTTGACCATCTCCTCGTACTCGCGCTTCACCATGCCGATGCACTCGCCGTAGCGCTTGCGCTCATCGTCGTTGGTGAGCAGCGAGTGGTGGCGGAGGCCCTTCTCCAGCTCGCTCAGCACCATGAACGGGTTGATGGTGCCCTCGCCGATGTCGTTCACGAGGGCGTTCGAGATCTTGTCCTGCACGTAGCGCGGGCTGATGCCGTCCATGCCCTCGCGCGGCGCCTCCTTGCGGAGCTCCTTCACGGTGTCCTGCGTGTACCCCGGGAGGACCTTGCCGTCGTACAGCTTCATCTTCTGCACGAGCGAGAGGTTGTGCTTCTTCGGGTCCTCGAGGCGGGTGAGCGTCGCCCACATCGCCGCGACCTCCAGGGTGTGCGGGGCGATGTGCTTGCCGCGGATCTTCTCGCGGTTGAAGTCCTTCTCGTAGATCCGGATCTCCTCGGAGACCTTGGTGATGTAGGGGATGTCGATCTTGATCGTGCGATCCCGCAGCGCCTCCATGAACTCGTTGCTGAGGAGCTTCTTGTACTCGGCCTCGTTGGTGTGGCCGATGATCAGCTCGTCGATGTCCGTCTGCGCGAACTTCTTCGGCTTGATCTTGTGCTCCTGCGAGGCGCCGAGCAGGTCGTAGAGGAAGGCGACGTCCAGCTTGAGGACCTCGATGAACTCGACCACGCCGCGGTTGGCGATGTTGAACTCGCCGTCGAAGTTGAAGGCGCGCGGATCGGAGTCCGACCCGTACTCGGCGATCTTGCGGTAGTTGATGTCGCCGGTGAGTTCGGTCGAGTCCTGGTTCTTCTCGTCCTTGGGCTGGAAGGTGCCGATGCCGATGCGGTCCTTCTCGGAGAGCACCAGGCGCCTCACCCGGATGTGCTGCATCACCTTTCCCCAGTCACCGCCGTAGCGCTCCATGAGGCGGGCGAAGATGAAGCGACAGGCCGGGTTGAGTTCGCCCTCGACGCGCACCTGGAAGCGCTCGTTGGACAGCCCGAGTTCACGGATCGCCCGCTCACGCCAGGCCACGGGGATGAGCCGCAAGGGCTCCTCGTGCATGGGGCACTTGAACCTGGTCCCCTCCGAGCCAGCCATGCCGACGCCATCCAGATCCACCCAGTCGTACGTGTACAGGGCGCCGTCGGGCGTGGAGGAGTAGTGCTCGACCCCCTTCTTCAGCAGCCTGGCGATGGTGGACTTCGACGAGCCCACCGGGCCGTGGAGCAGGATCACGCGCTTCTCGGGCCCGTACCCTTCCGCCGCCGCCCTGAGGACGTGGACCAGCCGCATCAGCGGGATGTCGAGGCCGTAGATGGCGTCCCGGCCTCCGTTCAGCTCGTCCTTGAAGAAGTTGTAGCGAACGAGCTTCTTCTTGTTGTCCGTGTACTCTTCGGTCCCGTACCGGATGATCATGTCGTAGGCCCGCTGGTACGCGTTGCGCGTGACCTGGGGCTGCTGGCGAACGATGTTGAGGTAGTCCTCGAACGAGCCCTCCCACGAGAGATCGCGGTAGAGGGCGTAGTCCTGCATCGCGGCGATCGTCTCGACCATCCCTGTTCGCATCTCGGCCATCTCTCACCTTTTTCGTTCAGCGATCATCTCGGCAAGCGGCGCCCTCGGGGGGGTCCGGCGCCCGCCGGTGGGGTTGGCTTCAGTCCGGAGCCCCCCGCCCGCGTCCGCTGGGTGCGGCCGCGATCTGAGGCGCCGAGGAGCCTGAGACTACCTCACGGATCAAGGTGAGGCGAACGTTGCCGCGATGGCGGCCACCTCACCCCACGCGGGTTTCTCGGATCCGGTGAGGTCGAAGAGGCCCAGAGAGCAGGCAAAACCCTCGAAAGGTCCATCCGGGGCCTCACCCTGAGCAGAGACCCGGCTGTCGCAGGCCGCGGGCGCGGGGTCGTTGAGTTCGACGACGTTCACGAAGGGGAAGGCCGCGCGCCTCGGGGCGAGCGCCTCGGCCAGGGTGGAGAAGAAGAGCCGCTGCTTGTCCCGCGTACCGCCTGCGCTCTCGGCGCTGGGATAGCCGGTGGCCTGCAGGACCACCGGGCGTCCATCGGCGAGCACGATCATCCTGTCCAGCGCTCCCGCCACGTCGCTGGTCGGGGCGGCAGCGCCGTCGGCGACACCGGGCAGGTACGTGAAGGCCGCGACCTCACCTGCCTCGCGCAGCGCCGTGAGCGGGAGGGTGGGGGCTGACGCGCTGGACATCGAGAAGCCGACGCCCGTGCGCAGGGCCGGGGGCGCATCCGGGTGCTGGGTCGCGTAGGCGCACGCCTCCAGCGCCAGCGCCTCGAAGTCGGGGCGCTGCTCCGGATGTCGCGTCAGGTAGATGTCCACCTCGCTCCCGAAGGTGAGGTACGCGAGGGAGTCTCCGAAGGTGTCGAGCACCAGATCCACGGCATCGTGCACCGCGGAGATCACCACCGGGTCGTCCCAGGCCAGCGTGGAAAGCTCGGCTGGACGCCCGTCGGCAGCGCGCTCTGCCAGGGCGAGGTTGAAGAGGACCTGCTTGCCATTCGCGGCATACCGCTGCGCGACCCCCGTGAGCTCGGCAGCCGCCTCGGGGCCCGTGTTGCTCAGGGTGCGCCGCACCATGGCGCCGCGCACCCCCGCCGCGAACGTGGTGAGCACGGCGTCGAGCTGCTCTCCCTGCCCCGGGGGAGCGTCCCCGCTGGCCCTCGGTGAAGGCGTGATCCCGATGATGACCGCTGCCACGCCGGCATCTGCAGCATCCGGGAGGGTGACGTCGCCGTCGTTCGCTGCGTCCCCGAGGCCGCCATCCCCGACCGTCGTTCCGCCAGCCCCCGCCCCGCCGTCCGGCGTCGCTGGCGACGGGACCGCATCCTCGCAGCCAGAGACCACCGCAACAGCGAAGGCAAAGCCTGCCAGGGAGGCCATCACACTGTAAGCAAGCCGAAGTCGCAGCACCCCCAGAGGGTATCTCATTCACACGGCAGGGGCTCGCACCCCCGCCCCCCGCCCAGCAAAGCTCGTCGGGGCCCCCCACTCCGCGATCCACCCGCAGTTTCCAGAGCGCTTTGCCGCTTCGGGCCTGACGCCCGTCGCCTCGGGAAGCGGACAATGTCCCCGGCCGTAGGGTTCAGCCCATGCGCTCAGCCCATGCGCTCAGGGCGTCAGCGGCGCCGTCGTCTGGGCGCCCTGGGCGCTCCAGGACGTGGCACCACGCTCCACCACGCCGGGCCAGGCATCCACGTAACGCGATGGCTCCCCCGGGCCCGAGATGTCGATCCAGAAAGCGTGGCCCGTCGCCGGGCGGCGCACATCGACATGAACGAACTTGCTGTTGGGGTAGTAGCCGCAGCCCACATCCTCGAGCGTACGGCAGAGCTTGAAGAGCGACACGTTCGGCGTACCCATCACCATGATGTCCATCGCGCGCCCCTCGGCATGCAGGCTGTTGTGCCCTTTGCGGGCCTCTGCGCGCGGTCGATAGCCGCTGAAGATGTAGACGGCGCGGTAGGGAAAGGCGTCGGCGATCTTCTGCAGCGCCCAGAGAAGCCGCGGGTGGAGGACACGCACCTGGGGCACCCACTCCAGCTCTTGCCAGGCCTCCGCATCGGGCTCGTCCGGCAGAAACTCGCCAGGGCTGGGAGCCTCAGGTGGGCGGGCCATGATCGAGAGGCGGTCCAGCGCTCCGGGGGCCACGGATCCATCGCAGCGGATCAGCGGGAAAGAGGCTTGCTCACCCCCATGACGCGCGAAGACCACCGGCCGCCGGCGACACCGCCAGTCCTGGACCGGCTTGGGAAGCGGCGTCCAGATGAGGTTGTACCCGTTCGAGGTGAGCCCAGGCCCCGTCGAAGCCAGCAGGAGGGGGCTCCAGCCGGGCTCGAAGCGCCGCAACCACGACGCAGAGGTCGCCGAGGAGATCTCGATCAGCTCCTGCAGTGTGCCGAATGGAGGTGCGCCCGTGGGGAACGACTCCGCCGCGGCGAGCAGCTCGGCCACAGTCAGCTCCGGAGGTAGCGAGCCCTCACCGGATGGCGCTGACGCTGACGCTGACGCTGACGCTGGAGGGGGTGCCGCGGTCTTCAGCTCCGCCTGCGTGCCCCAGACGAGGCTCTGCCATGGACGCTGCATCCAGCGGCCGTAGCGCCCTCCGACGTAGAGACGCATGGGGCCGGGGCGCTCCACCGCTGCGTTGCGGAACGCATAGAGCAGCGGGAGCGGCTCGACAGCCGGGTCCTCAAGGTTGAACGTGGCCCGCAGCGGGCTCTGGTCGAGGAGGTTGGCGTCCGCAGGACGGCTCACGAAAGCTCCCGCCAGGCACAGGGCGGACAGGAGGAGGCATCGGGCGGAAAATGCGGACACGGCCGTCATCGTCGAGGGGAGATGACAGGTTGTGACACAGATCGTCGTGCGCCGTTAGGGATTCTCGGGGAGGCCCGCCGAAGCGCGACGGAGACGGTCACGCACGGCGTCCCACGCTCCCCCTTCCGGGACATGGGCGATGATCAGGATCTCGCACCCGGCGTCCTCCAGCCGGTGCAGCGCGGCATACAGGTCGGCCGCGTACGCCGTGGGCTCCGAGGGCAACCGCTCGGCATACAGCCCCACGGACGGACCAGCCCCGTGCTCGAGCGTGCCGACACGCTGGCCGGACACCGACACCGCCTCGACGGTGGCGCGCACGGCCTGCGGCTCCACCAGGAAGACCCGGGCGCGAGGGGCATAGTGCCGTGCGTGGAGGCCTGGCGCTGGTGCGCGCGCGGCGCTGGCGAGAACCTGCTCGGAGCGGATCTCGAGCGGGACGAGCGCCGCGATCTCGTGGGCAGGCACCGCGCCATGGCGGAGGAGGATGGCAGGCGTACCGGTCACGTCCACGATCGTGGACTCGATCCCCCAGGTGCACGGCCCCCCATCGATCACCGCGTCGATGCGCCCCGCCAGCGCCTTCCAGACGTGGTCAGCGGTCGTGGGGGAAATCTCGCTGGAGCGGTTGGCGCTCGGCGCGGCGATGGGGACCGCGGCGGCTTCGAGGAGCGCGCGGGCCACGGGATGCGCAGGAACCCTCAGCGCGACTGTGGGCCCTCCCGCAGCCACCTCGTCGGCGATGCGGTCGGGTCGGCGGGCGAGGATCAGCGTGAGCGGGCCCGGCCAGTAAGCAGCCGCGAGGCGCTGCGCGGCGTCAGGCCAGACCTCCACGAAGGACTTCACGAGGTCGAGATCGGCGCCGTGGACGATGAGCGGGTTCCCGGTGGGGCGCCCCTTGGCTGCGAAGATCTTCCGCGCGGCCTGGCTGTCGTCCGCCCTCGCGCCGATCCCGTAGACGGTCTCGGTCGGGAACGCGACGAGACCGCCAGCGCGGAGGATCGAGGCCGCGCGGGCGATCGAGGCGGGGCTGGTGGACAGACGCTCGGTCCGCATCCCGCTACTCGTCGTCGACCATCTCGGGGTAATCCCCTGGAGCCAGGTTGTCGAACCGGGTGTACGAGGAAGCGAACCGCACCAGCACCTTGCCCGTGGGGCCGTTGCGCTGCTTCGAGATGATCAGCTCCGCGATGCCCTTCGCGTTGGTTGTCTCCGCGTTGTAGTACTCGTCGCGGTAAATGAAGATGATCGTGTCGGCGTCCTGCTCGATGGCGCCTGACTCGCGCAGATCCGAGAGCTGAGGCCGTTTGTCCTTGGTGGTGCGCGTCTCGACGGAGCGGTTGAGCTGGGACAGGGCGATGACCGGTACCCGAAGCTCCTTGGCGAGCTGCTTCAGGCCGCGGGAGATCTCGCTGATCTCCTGCTCACGGCTGGAGACACCCTCACGCCCCTTCATGAGCTGCAGGTAGTCGACCACCACGAGCCCTACCCGCCTCCCCGGGTTGCCCGGGCTCGGCTCCTGGTTGTACTCGGCCTGGATGCGCCGCACCTTGGCGCGGAGCTCCAGGAGCCCCAGCGCCGAGGTGTCGTCGATCCAGATCGGCAAGGTCGACAGGTAAGAGGCGGACTCGGTGAGCCGCCTCCAGTCTTCGGGCTGGAGAAACCCTTGCCGCACCTTGCCGACGTCGACCCGCCCCTCGGAGCAGACCATACGGGTGGCGAGCTGCTCACGGGGCATTTCCAGCGAGAACACGGCGACCCCGAACCCGGGGGCCTGCCTCTCCACCCCGTGCCCGTCCTCTCCGGGTCCGGGCATGGTCATCGAGCGCGGAGAGGCGACGTTCACGGCGAGGTTGAGGACGAACGAGGTCTTCCCCATGCCGGGGCGCGCCGCCACGATCATGAGGTCGCCATCGTGCAGACCTGCCGTCTTGGCATCGAGCTTCTCGTACCCCGTGGAGATGCCCGTGATGCGGTCCCCACGCTCTGCGGCAGCGGTGATCTGCTCGAACGCGGCGCGCAGCGCCATGGCAATGGGCTGCGTCGAGGTCCCCTGCGGCGTGCGGGCCAGGTGGTAGATCGATTGCTCGGCGCCATCGATGAAGGCCTGCACCTCCCCCACGTCGCCGTAGCCCTCCGCGGACACCCGCTGACAGGTGGCGATGAGCTGTCGCAGCCGCCATTTCTCGTACACCACCCGCGCGTGCGCGGCGACGTGAGAGACCGCGGGGGTCGCGTCGGCGAGGGTCGCCAGATACGCAGCGCCGCCGATCTGCTGCAAGCGCTCCCGGTCACGCAGCCAGGAGGACACGGAGATGATGTCGATGGGTGTCCCGGCCAGCGCCAGCTCCTGCGCTCCCTCGTAAATGCGGCCGTGGGCGTCGTGGTAGAAATGCTCTGGCTTGAGGATCTCCAGCACCCGATCGAGCGCGTCGCGGTCGAGGAGGATCGCCGACAGCACCGCCGCTTCGGCGTCGAGGTCGTGCGGCGGAACCCGCCCAGCGATGGACAGCGGCTCGAGCTTTCGAGGCCCTTGCTGCCGGCGGGTGTCGTGCTTCCCCATCATGGCTACGAGGTCTCCACCAGTCTCCCCCGCAACGTGCCGAGGTTACCCACAGGGTAGCGCAGAAATGCGAGACGCCCCGGAGCCGAAGCTACCGGGGCGCTGCAGACACGAAACCTGACCAGAGGCCTCGCGTCGCCGAGAAGCAGCGGTGCTACTTCGCGGAGACGACGACCTCGATCTTGGCGGTGATCGAGGGCGCGAGGCGAATCTGTACAGAGTGGGTGCCGACGGACTTGATCGCGTCCGTCTCGATGCGCCGCCGGTCCACGGTGAACCCCTGGCTGGCGAGCGCTTCCTCGATGTCCCGGGTGGTGACGGAGCCGTAGAGCTTGTCCCCCTCACCGGCAGGCCGGGAGATGGAGATCTTCACGGCGTTCAGCTTGCTCGCGAGCTGCTCCGCCTCGGCACGAGACTTGACCGCCTGAGCCTCGATCACCCTCTTCTGGTGCTCGATGCGCGCCACGTTCTCCGCGGTGGCAGTGACGGCAAGCCCGCGCGGGACCAGGTAGTTGCGCGCGAAGCCCGGGCGCACCTTCACGAGCTCGCCGCTCTTGCCGAGATTGTCGAGTTCCTGAGTCAGGACGACGTGGATGTGAGTCGCCATGGAAGCCTCCTACGCCGACACGGTGAAGGGAAGGAGCGCGATGTTCCGCGCCCGCTGGATGGCCAGCGTCACCTTGCGCTGGTGGCGCGCGCAGTTCCCGCTGATGCGGCGCGGGACGACCTTGCCCCGCTCCGAGATGAAGTACTTGAGGGCCTGGGGGTCCTTGTAGTCGATGACGAGAGCCTTGTCCGCGCAGTAGCGGCAGACACGCTTCTTGCCAGTCCGGCGGCGCCCCGGCGCGTCCGCGTTGAGGTCCGGCGTGCGACCGTAATCGCGGTCATCGTAGTCGGAGCTGCTGTTGCGGCCCATATCGGATCCACGGCTGTTCATGGGTCAGCCCTCCTCCTCGTCGCCGCCAGCCTCAGGCTCCTGGTCGACGTCGCCATCGTCCTCGACGCTCTGCACTTCCATGTTCCGCTCCGCGCGCCGCTCGGGCTCGATCAGCCCAAGCTGCCGCTCGCGGGACTCGTCGCGCTCCTCCTCGATCGGAGGCAGCTCGAGGCGCTCGAACTTCACCTCTTCGTCGACGATGGCGACGCCCTCGGCCTCCACGTCGTTGCGAAGGAGCACGGTCTGGTACTTCAGCACCCCGTCCGTGAGCCGGAGGTTTCGCTCGATCTCGGCCACCACGCGCCCGCCACCGAGGTACTTGAGGTAGACGTACACGCCGCGACGGTGCTTGGTGATGTCGTAGGCCAGCCGGCGGCGACCCCACGTCTCCACCTTGGTCAGCCGCCCCTGCTCGCGGCCGATCACGTCGGCGAGACGCGAGCCCAGGCGCTCCGCGTTGTCCGCTTCGATGTCAGGTCGCAGGATGTAGATCGTCTCGTATTCTCTGGCGCGCCCCGGCGCCGTCACCATTCGACTCACAGTATTTCCCCTTGGACATGAGGCCCCAGGATGCATTCCCAGAGCGAGGAAGTGTCAACGGACCTGTTGCAGTCCATGCGTGCGGAGTGCTCCGCACCCATAGGTTAAGCTCTTGATACTCCGGTTTCGCGCTTGTGCCGAGTGTTATGAATGTTCATCGCGGCCTCGGCGCCACGCGCGATCACGTCTAGCACGCCCTGTGTCGCGAGCCTCACGCACGCGGGCAATGCGCCGCGCTCGGCCTCGTTGAAGCCCGACAGCACGTAATCCGCCACCTTTCCACGAAAGTCGGCTGGCGGACGGCCGATGCCCATGCGGACACGGCAAAACTCACCATTCCCCAGGTGCGTCATGATCGAGCGGAGGCCATTGTGGCCCGCGTGGCCTCCGCCCATTTTCAGCCGCACGTCCCCGAAGGGCAGGTCGAGCTCGTCGTGGATCACGAGCAGGCCCTCTGGCTGGATCTTGAAGAACGCCATCGCCGCCTGCACGGACCTGCCCGACTCGTTCATGTACGTCGCCGGCTTGAGCAGAATGGCCTTCTCGCCGGCAGTCTCCATCCTGGAGAACTGCCCCGAGAACCCATCCTGAAATGCGCCGGAGCGCATCTCCTCGGCGAGGGCATCGATCGCCATGAAACCGATGTTGTGCCGGTGAGATGCGTACTCTTTGCCTGGATTGCCCAGGCCGACGACGAGATGCATGAGGGGACGTCGCGCCGAGCGCTTCGGCTACTTCTTCTTCTCGTCCTTCTTGGCAGGCGCGGCAGCAGCCTTCGCGCCAGCGCCAGCGGCAGCCGCCGGAGCAGCAGCCGCCCCGGGAGCCCCCGGCTTGGCTTCCTCTTCGGCGCCAGCCTTCTCCGGAGCCGCGAGGACCACGATCGTCTGCTCCTCCGGGAGCCGGACCTTGACCCCCTCCTCCAGCTTCAGGGCCGAGGCCTTCAGGGCGTCGCCCACGTCGAGATCCGAGACGTCGATCTCGATGACGGACGGGATCTTCTCGGGCAGGCACCGGACCGGGATCGTCCGGAAGATCTGCTGCAGGATGCCGCCGCTCACGATGCCCTTGGCCTTGCCGGTGCAGCGGAAGGGCACTTCCACGTCGACGGGCTGGTCGAGGTTCACCTGGAGGAAGTCGGCGTGGATGAGCACCCGCGAGATCGGGTGGTAGTCGAAGTCCCTCACCATCACGGTCAGGGTCTCCCCTCCCTCGACCACAAGCTCCACGACCGAGTTCTGCCCGTGGGCAGAGCTGAGGATCTGGGTCAGCGCCTTGGGAGCGACGGCGACCTGGATGGGGGCGAGCGTACGGCCGTAGGCGACAGCCGGGATCTGCTCCTGGCGGCGGAGGCGGCCTGCGGAACTCTTGCCGCTCTCGACACGGCGCGTAGCGTTGAGCTTGATGATCTCCATGACGACAGTCTCTCCTGGGAAGTTCGGGCACACCCGGGACCCGGGGGGGTCGCGGCTATAGCAGAGGATCCGGGCCTGCTGCAAGTGAAGGCCTGCACTCCCGGAGCGGAGGCAGGGTCACACGGGAGGTAGGGTCACACGGCGGGGTTACACAAAGAGAGAACTCACCGAGTCCGAGTGGTGGATCCGCCGGATGGCCTCCGCGAGCAGCTTGGCCACCGACACGACCCGGAACTTCCCGACGGCCCTGGCCTCCTCCTGGAGCGGGATCGAGTTGGAGACCACCACCTCGGTCAGCGGCGACTCACGGATGCGCTCCACCGCGGGCCCCGAGAGGACGGCGTGGGTCGCGCACGCGGCGACGTCGAGCGCCCCCGCCTTCATCAGCGCGTTGGCCGCGTTGACCAGCGTGCCCGCGGTGTCGATAAGGTCATCGAGGATCAGGCAGCGCTTCCCCGCGATGTCACCGATGATGTTCATCACCTCGCTCACGTTCGCCTTCTCGCGCCGCTTGTCGATGATGGCCAGGGTGCCGCCGAGCCGCTTCGAGTAGGCCCGCGCGCGCTCCACGCCGCCCGCGTCCGGCGAGACGATCACCACATCCTTGCTGTACTGCTCGCGCAGGTGCTGATCGAGCAGCGCGGGCATGGCGAAGAGGTGGTCGAAGGGGATGTTGAAGAAGCCCTGGATCTGCCCCGCGTGGAGGTCCAGCGAGACGATGCGGTTGACCCCCGCGGCCACGATGAGATCGGCGACCAGCTTCGAGGTGATCGGCGTCCGCGGCGCCACCTTGCGGTCCTGCCGCGCGTAGCCGTAGTAAGGGATCACCGCGGTGATCGACCCTGCCGAGGCGCGCCGGAGCGCGTCGACCATGATCAGCAGCTCCATCACGTTGTCGTTGACCGGGGAGCACGTCGGCTGGACCACGTAGCAGTCCACGCCGCGCACGTTCTCCTCGATCACGCAGAACGTCTCGCCATCGGAGAAGCGACTGACCTTCGCCTTTCCGAGCGGGTAGTCCAGCACCTGGCAGATCTCTTGCGCAAGTACCGGATTGGCATTGCCGGAGAAGATCGCGACCCTCTTGAACACGGCACGCCTCCAGCCTGGACCCCCCCGTCTTCGGCGAGCGCGGCTCTAACAGCCAGCTACAGACACGTCAAGCCGGTCATCGCGCCGCATGCGTGTTCTCCGCGCCCAGCCCGCGCCCAGTGCGCGCAGATCCACCCGTTTGAGGCGGATGCCACTTGGGAGTAGTGAACGTGGCGTGGAGTTCGTCGGAGCCGAGCGTATGCAGGGGTCGGACAGCGCGCCGCCCGGGAGCCTCATCGTCATCGGGAACTTTGACGGTGTGCACCGCGGACATCAGGCCCTCTTCGCGGACGCCATCACCGAGTCACAGCGCCGGAAGCTCCGCCCTGTCGCGCTCACCTTCGCGCCGCACCCCGCCCTGGCGCTCGGGCGAACACCTCCCTCCACGCTCACGGTGATGGCGCGCAAGGTCGAACTGATCCAGAGGGTGAGCCCCTCCCTGGAGGTCGCGGTCGCCACGTTCGACCGCCGCTTCTCCGAGCAGACGCCCGAGGACTTCGCGCGCGCAGTGCTCGTCGAGCAGCTCGGCGCCGCCGTGGTGGTGGTCGGCAACAACTTCCGCTTCGGGAGCAACCGCGCCGGAGATCTGGAGACCCTCGCCCTCCTCGGAGAGCGCCATGGCTTCGAAGCCCGCTCCCACGCCCTCGTCGGCGACGACGAAGGCCCGTGGTCGAGCACCCGCATCCGCGCGCTCCTCGCCGCTGGCGATCTCGACGAAGCGTCGCGGCTCCTCTCTCGCCCCCACATGCTCTCCGGGGTGGTCGTCCGGGGAGATCAGCGCGGAAGGACGATCGGCTTTCCCACCTGCAACCTCGCCGAGGTCGCGGAGGCGCTGCCCCCCTTCGGTGTGTACGCGACGCTGGTCGATCGCCTGTCGAGCGACGGCAAGGCCACGGCCCTGGCCCGCGGCGTGATGAACCTCGGCGTCCGTCCAACGGTGAAAGGCCCCTCGGCGCCGCCCACGGTCGAAGTCCACCTCCTCGATCACGACGAAGATCTCTACGGCGCCACCTTGAGGGTTCACCTGATCTCCCGTCTGCGCCCGGAGAAGCGCTTCTCCGGCATCGACGAGCTCCGCGCCCAGATCGCCACCGACGCGGAGGCAGCCCGGCGCACGCTCGCGCCCCTCTCCCCTCTTCCCGCTGCGGGTGACGCCTGGCGTTGAAGCCCGCATCAAGAAGCGCCGCTCTCACGCTGCTGTGCTAGCGTCCGCCGCCATGCAGCGGCGCGATCTGGAGGAGTTGACGCGAGAAGAGCTCATTGCCCGTGCCGAGCGACAGGGCGTGCCCCGACCGCGCACGCTGACCCAGGCCGAGCTGATCGACGAGATCCTCACCCGCTCCGTGCGCAACGAGGGTGAACGCTCCCGCGCCCGCGGCTTCCTGGGCCGCGCCCGCGATCTCCTCGCCCGCGTGGTCGAGCGAGGCCTGCACCTCCCCGAAGCCGCGCGCACGCTCCGCGGCGGAGGGACCGAGCCCTGGCCCCCCGCCCCGCCTCCGATGCCCACCGTGACGCTCGCGGAGATCTACGCCGCGCAGGGTCATCACGACCGCGCCATCGCCGTGCTCGACGAGGTGCTGGTGCGCGATCCGGGCAACGAGATGGCGAAGCAGCTCCGGCAGCGGCTGCAAGATCAGTCGCGGCGCCGCAAGCGCGGTGCCGAACCGCCCCCGAGCGGCGCCACGCAGACGCACCACGAGGACACCACGCCTGCAACCGCGCAGACCGCGCAGACCGCGCAGACCGCGCAGACCGTACGGAAAGAGTCTTCACCCGGCGCAGCCGCTTCCCCCACCCCCGCCGGGAAGCGTGAAGCAGCCTCGTCGCAGCCGGGAACCCAGCCCCCCGACGGCACCCCTCGGCCCCCGAGCCCTCCTGCAGCAGCGCCCATTCCGCCTGACCACACCGCCCACCCCTCGACGTCTGCCGACGCCTCCGCCCCCGAGCAGCCCGCACTCGCCGCCACCGCGAGCCGGAACGCGGCTCCCCTGCCCAGCGCAGCGCCCCCCACGGCCCGCGTCGGCGCGGACCCGGCCGCCGCTGCGGACGACGACGACGATGCCGCCGGGGAAGCTCGGACCGCGGCCTCCTCCGACCCTGCCGATGCCGAGACCTCCCCGGAGCAGGCCGATCTCGACGACGACACCCTGCCCGAGCGCTACGCCGTCGACGAGATCGTGGGCATGGCCGTGGATCCGGAGAACATCTACCTCTACTGGGAGATCCGCCCGGTCACCCTCGCCAAGGCACGCGCGCGCAACCCCGAGGGGCACCTCAACGTGCGCCTCATCGCCGTCCTGCCGACCTGGGGAGGCCCGCGCGTCGAGCGCCGCGATCTGTCCATCGACGCGCTCTCCGGCGACCGTTTCGTGCGCGGCATCCCGGCCGGCGCCACCGTGAGGTTGAGCGTCGGGTGGCTGTGGCACGACGACTTCGAGCCTTTCGCCGTCGGTCTCGAGATCGCCTCGCCCCGCGCGCTCCGCTCGGGAGAGCCTCAGCAGCTCCCCGCCTGGATGAGCGCACCGATGGCGGCCAGAGCCTCTGACGTCTTCGTGCCCGCCACCGACCTCGCCCACGCCGAGACGACCGCGCCTCTCGCCGCGAACGAGGCCTGGTCGGCAGCAAGTCCCTCTTCCCCCTTCAACGCCGGGACGCACGCCACGGCGCCCGCGAGCGCCCCCACGACCTCCGCGACACCGCGCGATTTCCTGCCGGAAGGCGCCCGCTTCCCCCAGAGCATCCGACAACCTGGCCAGCACGCCGGCTTCGCAGAACCGCTCCAGGGGTCTTCCGAGCCCCTCTTCCCCGCTTCGGTGCGGCCGATCCTTCCTGGCGGCGCCAGCGAGCACTCCAGAGACTGGAGCAGCTCCAACCGGCCGATCCCTCCTGGCGGCGCCAGCGAGCACTCCAGAGACTGGAGCGACTCCGACGCCCACGCGGCGATGCCGGACGTCCACCTCTGGAACGCAGGAGGCGCGAGCGATCTCAGTCACAAGCCCGAGCCGCGGGGGATGACGTCCTGGTTCGTTCGGGCCGGTGCCCCGAGGCCTGGCAGCGGCCGCTGACCAGAAATCGGACGCTGGCGCGCAACTGACCTCGCGCCACCGCCGATAAACAGGGGTGGCCTCTCCCATCCTTCCCCTTCCCGCCGCCTCGCGTCTTCTGCCGACCTTCTGCAGCGCCCTGCTCCTCCTTCTCCTCGCGGGAAAGGCCCATGCCCTCCCGCTGGACGAGGAGGTGGCGCCGCTGCCCCAGAGCCTGACACCTCTCGACGAGCCACCGCTCCAGCGCTCCGGTGCCCCCCAGCCAGACCCGCTGGACGTCGGCATCCAGGCCAGCTCCGCCTGGATCGACAGCTCCCCTGCCCTGCAACTCCTGCTCGTCGCCACGGTGCCGCTGGAGAGGTTCTCTCGCAGGAGTGCCGCGCGCGCTCTCTGGGCGCCCGCGACAGCCGCGACAGCCGCGACAGCCGCGCGGCACGGTGGAAGAGCCAGACCCTCCACCGACGATCCGGAGCGCCTCTCCCCCCTCAACCCCTATGCGTCCAGTGACGCCGCCGCGTCCACGGAACGCCCCGAAGATGCGGATCCCGCCGCGTCACCTCACCCCGCCGAGCCCCCCACACGCCCCTTCGTCACCCCCGAGCTGGCGCGGGCAGCCGTGGCCATGGCCCTGCGGCACGCGCGGCTCTCCGACCCCGAGGCCTTCGCCGAAGCCCTCGGGACACGCGCCCGCGCCGCCGCGCTGCTCCCCGAGCTCCGGCTCCGCATCGCACGCGAGATCGAGGAAGAACAGCGCCTCTCCCCGACGACCACGGCGCCCGATCGGACCACGTCGAGCGGCGGCGCGAGCTTCTGGCTCGAAGCCCGCGCCACCTGGCGCCTGGACCGCGTCGTGTTCTCCGACGACGAGATCGCCTTCGAGCGCCTCCGTCGAGAGCGCGCCGACGCACAACGCCGCCTCACCGAGCGCGTGCTCGATCTGCTCTTCGCGTGGCAACGAGCCTGCACGGCACTCTCAGCCCCGAGCGCCACCGAGAAGGAGCGCATCGAGGCCACTCTCCGTCACCTGCAAGCCGAAGGCACCCTGGACGTCTTCACCCACGGCTGGTTCACCCGACAGCGACAGTTGCATGGTCAACACGCCTGCGGGGAAGCTGCTCACCGAGGCCAGCTCAAGGGTCACCAATCTCACCTCCCGTGAGGGTGAAAGCACGAGGGGCGCCAGGAAACCGCCTGTTCTGCACCGGTTCAGAGCGTCTCGTGACGGTGAACCGGATTCACGTCAACGCAAACCCGATCCTCGTCGACGCGAACTCCATTCACGTGAACGCGAATCCAGTTCACGTGACCCCGAACGCCGCTCACGTGACCGAGACCACGACCCACGTGACCCCGGACGCCGCTCACGTGACCGAGACCACGGTTCGGGCGCCGGGGAACCCGATGTGCGTGAGGGCACCCACCCTCCCTCTAGCCTCGACGCGGCTTCCCGTAGCGGGAACCTTCGCTCACGGCAACGCAGCCGCGAAGGTCACAGGATCGCATCGGAGAGGGTGATCTGCTGTGCGCCCTCTCCGATGGCGCCGTCGGGATCGGTGACGGTGACCTGCACGTCCATCACCTTGCCGAGCATCTGATCGATGTCGAGGTCGTGGTCGATCTGGAAGCGCAGGCCGTGGAGGCTGCAGTAGCCGCCTTCGTCGGGATCGAAGCTGAAGATGACGTCGAAGGAGCGGACCTGATGGTCAAGCTCGGGGAGGTAGCCGCGGATGGAGGTGATCGATCCGGAGCGGCGCAGGTTCTTCACGCGGAGGGCGATCCAGATGTGGTGGCCTCCCTGGGGGCCGGCTTCGACCTGCATCTCGTCGAGCGCCTTGAGGGGCAGGAAGTCTCCCTGGCCTTTGCCGACGATGACCTCGGGGAGGCCGGAGGGGTCGGGTTTGCAGACGTCGTCTTCGGCGGTGGACCACTCGGAGGTGTACTCGTCGAGGGTCGCGGGGTCGACGTGGGGGTCCACGCACTGGCCGCCAATGCAGGTCTCGGAGGCGCCGCAGCCTGCGTCGGAGGGCCCGAGGACACACGCGCGCTGGAGCGGCACGCGCAGGAGCAGCGTCTTGCCGGACACGGCACGGGTCGCGGCGCTGCGCAGGATCAGGGGCTTCACGGGATCGTCCGGGCGGAAGGCCTCCAGCGCCACCTCCACCTCGGCGCCGTCGTCGAGGTCGTCGACCTGGATCTCCGCGGGCAAGGTGAGGGTGCCTTCGGCGACGGACCTCCACTCGTCGCGGACGGTGGCGCCAGACACGCGCAGGAGGATGTGGATCTGCGCGATGTCGACGCCGACACGGAGTTCGCTGGTGACGCCGACGACGATGGCGCCGGATCCAGGCGCCAGGGGGCCACATCCTGCGAGCCCGGCGGCGAGGAGGAGCAGTGCCGTCGCGAGGAAGCAGAAGCGCGAGAACAGCCGGTTCAGGGGCCAGGAGGAGCCCGCCAGGTTCTGGGTTCGGCGTTCGAGCGAAGTCACGAGGGGGGCAATCGCGCGAGGGTTTCGCGGGCGCGCGAGATTTCTCCTTCGAGGGAGATCGCCAGGATGGCACGGCCGGAAGAGCTTCGGCGCACGAAGGCTTCGAGGTAGGCGCGGGCTTCGTCCCAGCGGCCATCGAGGAAGGCGAGGTGGCCGAGCACGAAGCGGCCGTAGCCCTGGCCTGCGGGGGCGGCGGCGAGCTGCGCGATGAGGGGGCCGAGTTCCGGGGACTCGACGCCACGCTCGCGCTGCACGACGGCGAGGTGGCCGAGGTAGAGGGGCTTGTCGGTGGTGCCCCAGCGGAGAGCCCGGCTCAGGGCGGCGATGGCCTCGTCGTGGCGGCCGGCGAGGTGGAGCACGCTACCCAGGGTCCACCAGTGGAAGGCGCGGCGGCTGGGGGGGGCGATGCGGGTCGCCAGGCGGAGGTGGCCGAGGGCCCCCTCGAGGTCGCCGAGGGCCACGGAGGCGCGCGCGGCGTCCTGATGGGCCACGTCGGGGAGCACGCCAAGGTCGACCATCTGCTTCGCGATGGCGACGGCCTGCTCGAAGCGGCGGTCTTCGTAGCGCGCCAGGTAGAGCTGGCGGAGAAGAAGGCCGTGCGTGCTGACGTCGAGCGGGCCTCGGAGGCTCAGCCCGCGCTTCGCCCAGAGCGCACGCGAGCGCGTGGTCTGGGCCAGGAGCGCGCGGCGAAGCATCTCCTCGGCGTCCGGAGGCGTGAGGCGCTTGCTGGCCTGCTGCGGCCGCTTCTTCGCGCGGGTCGCGGCCTCGCTGCGGCGCCGGCTGGCGGTGCCAGGGCCACTGCTACGATCCTCGTCGAGGGGGGCTGGGGCCGCGCGCTTCTCCCAGGGTCGGCTGGCGATCGTCGGTGCTGCTGCCCCGTTGCCACGCTCGTCCCTTCTGCCCACGAGTTCACTCTAGCAGCGGCAGAATGGCCATTCCATCACTCAACATCCGGGTCACTTGCACGAGGTGCAGAACGTCCGAAGGCGACGCAGTGCGCATGGAGGGTGTCACTTGGAGGGACGTGGGAGCGACGCGGGAGCGACGCGGGAGCGATGTAGGAGCGATGTAGGAGTGACGTCGGGGGACTGTCTGGAAACCTCGACGCGAGGCGTCAGGGGGTTGCAGCGAGGGCGCAGTGAGGCCATATGTCGCGCCCATGCGCGCATGGGCACGGATCTCGGGCCACCTCCTGGCTGACCGCGGCCTCTCCACCGCCTCGCCCGCCTCGACCCTGGTCCTCGCTTGCGGTCTCGTCCTCGCCGGGGTGGGTTGCGGGCATCCGGCGACCCGTGACGAATGCGAGGCCATCTTTCAGCGCACCGTGGAGCTGGAGCTGCGCGATCAGAGCATCACGGATCCGAAGCTCGTCGCGGAGCGAACGGCCACGGTCCGGACGGCGCGCGGCGAGGACCTGATCAACCGCTGCATTGGCCGACGCATCACGGACCAGGCCGTGGCGTGCGTGAAGCAGGCAGGGAACGCGGACGAGGTGGATCGTTGTCTGCGCTGAAGCGGGCGACGGCCAGGGATCTCGGGGCGGCGCTCGCCGTGGTGATCCTGCTGGGCGGCGCGGCTGCCCTGCGGCCGGTCCTGCGGGCGATGGACGAACGTCCGAGCAGCGAGGAGTGCGTCGAGCTTCTCGATCGGTACGTGGAGCACGTGGCGCATGCCGCGGTCGCGGACCAGCCGCGTTTCGTGGTAGCTATCGCGGAGCGGCGCGCCGCAGCCAGGGCCGTGGTCGAAGAGCGCGGGTTTCCGCGGTGTGAAGCCGAGCTCACGCGCGACGAGGTGCGCTGCGGCCTCCAGGCCAGCAACGCCGACGAGCTGGAACGTTGCCTGCCCTGAGCCATGAATACGTGCAGCGCGAACAGGCGGAGCAGGCTTGAGAACCTCGTGATCTACCCCGGTTTGTCAGGAATTGCCGGAGGGGCGCGAGCGCCAGCGGAGCTCGGGCGCGTCGTCTCCTTGCAGTTTCAGGGAACCATCCAGCGGAGCCGTGCGCTCCGGGTCGGAGCTATGGTAGGCTCTCTTGAACCGGGCGCATTCGTGTCCACCCCCGATTTCACCTGCCTGGACTGCTAGCCGTGAAAGCCCCGTCCCCTTTGCTCGGCTTCAACAACAACGTCCGGCACAAGGGGCGGATGTTCCACATCCAGACCGAGGACTCGGGGATCCGCCACCCGCACATCATCACGCACCTGTTCGCGGATGGTGGCCGGATTCTCAAGACCACGAAGACGCCCTACGCCGAGCACGTGGGAACGCCGACCATGGCGGAGACCGTGCGGGAGATGATGAAGGAGCAGCACAAGGCGATGTTCATCGCCTTGCGCGAGGGGCACTTCGACCGCCTCTTCGATGAGGGTGCTGCAAAGTCGGTAGACCCCGCCAAGGGTGACGCTTCGAAGGCAGACGCTTCGAAGGCAGACGCTCCGAAGGCAGACGCTCCACCGGCGCCCGCGGAGCCAGCACGGGCTGCTCCTGCTCCGGAGCCTCCGCCGCCGCCTGCTCCGCCCGCCTCCATCCCCACCACGACGAGCTTCTCTTCGGCCCGGGTGGACGGGTCGAGCCCTTCGCTGTCGGCCGGACGCGCCCCGGGCAGCCCCTCGGCAACCCTGGCGGGGCCGCCGCCTGTCCCTCCCCGGCCGACACCGCCTTCCCTCGCGTCCGAGGGGGATGCGGTGGTCCCTCCTGCCGCGGCCACCATCGAGGGGGTGCCGCCTTCGCGAAGGACCAGCTCCCGTCCCCGGATCGAACTCGACGCGGCGGCGCTGCACAACCTCGGCCCCCGCGTCATGCAGCCACTCACGCCTTCGGCCCGGGTGTCACCGCCTCCGCACAGCAGCGCAGTACCGGCGCAGACGGCCCCTCAGGAGGCGCAGCCGTCCCAGCGTTCGCCTGCGGCCAGCACCCCGGATCAGCCTGCCATCGACCTCGACCTGGACATCCTGGAGCGCGCCGCTGCCGAGGCGCAGACAGGCTTCCAGCAGCAGATTCAGGATCTGCCGCCGCCTCCTGCGTCGGTGATCGGCAGGCGCCCCGGCTCCAGCGCGGGCGCGTACAGCGCGATCACCCCGCCCACCGTCGAGCCGCCCCCGCCCTCCGTCGAGCCGCAGCGCAGTAGCGCTGGCCGCTATGCGCCTCCGCGCCCCGCCAGCATCTTCGGGACGACACGACCGAACGAGGGTGCCTCCATCTTCGGTGAAGATCTGATCAGCGAGAAGTCGCTCGACGAGGTGATCCTCAGCTACCTCGCCGAGGACCTCGACGCTTCGCCCGAGAAGAAATGAACCGGATCCCGCTTCCCTGATCACGGGGGATGGACGGCATGGAGCGGGGTCCCATCCTCTCGATCCGGGCGCGAGCCGCCACCGTGCGAGACGTGAGCCAGGCGCGAAGGCGCTGGACCATGGCGCGGCGCATCTGGATCTACCCGCTCTCGTTTCTCGGCGGTGTCTGTCTCGCCCTGGTGGTCCTCATTCACCAGCTCGATCTCCTTCGCCCCGAGAACGAGGGGCTGACGGCCCTGCAGATCCTGACCAACATCTCGGCCTCCGAGGCGGCCCAGATCATGGGCGGGGTCGGCGAGGTGATCGCGGCGATCCTCGGGATCGTGATCACCGTCGCGTCGATCATCGTCCAGCTCGCGGCCAACCGTTACACCCCACGCATCACGGACATGTTCGTCAGGGATCGGACGAACCTGGCGGTGATGGCCTTCTTCGTCCTCAGCGCCGTCTTCTCGCTGTGGGTGAACTTCTCGATCCGGGAGGCCGCTTCGGGGTCCCTGCCGCAGCCCTTCATCCCCTTCTACGGCGTCATCACCACGATGGTGCTGCTCAGTTTGAGCCTCCTGATGATGGCGCCGTACTTCGCGTACGTCTTCGACTTCCTGGAGCCGGACAACGTCGTCGGCCGCATCAAGGCGAGCGGGGTCGCGCGCGCGTTGCAGCACAGCCGACCGGGCCAGGAGAACGACCGGGCCGTGGACGAGCGCCGGGTGCTGGCGCTGTCCTCGCTGGAGCAGCTCGCCGACATCGTGCTCAACGCCATCGAGCAGAAGGACAAGGGCATCGCCTCGAAGACGGTCGACTCGATCGGGCAGCTCGTCGTCGCCTACGTCCCCCACAAGCCCGATCTCGATCCGCGGTGGTTCCAGATCCAGGGTGAGCTGGCCAGGGACGCGGACTTCGTGAGCATGAACCTGGAGGCGCTCAACAAGCTCTCCAGCACCCGGACCTGGCTCGAGTACAAGGCGCTGAGGCAGCTCCTCATGGTGTACCGCGAGGCGCTCGCCACCATGCCGGACCTGATCACCCGCGTCGCCATCGACACCCGGTACATCGGGCAGGCCGCGATCGGCGCGGGTGACCGCGATGCGCTGCAGGTCGTGGTGAAGTTCTTCAACACGTACATGCGCCGCTCGCTCAACGCGAAGGACGTCGCCGCCGCGTACAACGTCCTCAATCAGTACCGCTACCTGGCCGAGGAACTCCTCAAAGCCGGCTGGAGCCAGGAGGTCGTGGAGATCGCCCGGCACTTCAAATACTACGCGCAGATGGCGCAGCCGATCGGCCTGGCCTTCCTCACCGAGACCGTGGCCTTCGATCTCTGCGAGGTGAACGAGGTGGCCTACCTCCTCAAGAGCCCGGCCCGCGACGAGCTTCTCCGCATCTTCTTGGAGGTCGACAAGGAGGCCGAGGTCGAGCAGCAGGAGTCGTCGCTCCGCGGCGTGCGCAAGGCCCAGGTCAAGCTTGCCACCTACTACCTCCAGAGGGGCGAGTCCTCGCTCGCCCGCAAGATCTACCGGGACATGCGCGACGAGCGGCCCGATCGCCTGCGCTCGATCCGCGCGGAGATGCTCGCCGTCACCAGCAACGAGTTCTGGGAGATCAACGATCGGGGCGGCGTCTTCGAGTACATCGAGCCGGAGCGGCGCCAGTACATCCACCGCTTCTTCGAGTGGTTTCCCCCCTCCGTCCTCCGCCCTCCCATCCGGGAGGAGGAGCAGACGCAAGAGTGACAGGCGTGACAGGCGTGACAGGAGTGACATGATGGAGAAGCTCAGCGCCCCCGACCTCCTCGTCGACGTCTCCTGGCTCGCCGCTCACGCCGAGAGCACGTCGGTGCGCGTGGTCGACTGCAGGTGGTACCTGGGTGGCGGCAACAAGGGCGCGGAGGCGTACCGCCGGGGCCACATCCCGGGGGCGCTCCACGTCGACGTGGACACCGAGCTTGCGGGCGCTCCTGGCTCTGGCCCGGGTCGGCATCCTCTCCCGAGTCCGGAAGCCTTCGCGCGGTGCCTGTCGCGGCTCGGGTTCACCCCCGGGAGCCTCCTCGTCGCCTACGACGATGCCGGCGGTGCCATTGCTGCGCGTCTCTGGTGGCTTCTCCGCTACTTCGGCCTCGCCACCGCAGCGCGGGTCCTCGACGGGGGCATTCATGCCTGGCAGGCCGCTGGCCTCCCTCTCTCCACGGAGGAGCCCACCCTCGCGCCGGCACCGCTCCTCCCGCTCACCCCCCGCCACGTCCCGGCGGTGGATCGCGCCGCGGTCGCGCGCTACCGCCACGATCCCCGCGCCGTGCTCCTCGATGCACGCGCCGGCGAGCGGTACGAGGGCCGCGTCGAGCCCGTCGACCCTCGCCCTGGCCACATCCCCGGCGCGCGCTCGGCGCCCTTCGCCCAGAACCTCGTCGCTCCCGGGGGCCCTTTCCTCGATCGGGATACCCTTGAGAGCCGCTACCGCGCGCTCGGGGCGCTCGATGCTCCGACCCTCGTCTGTTACTGCGGCTCGGGCGTCACGGCCTGCCACACCTTGCTCAGCCTCGCCCTGCTGGGCCGGGAGGACGCCATCCTCTACGAGGGCTCCTGGAGCGACTGGGCCAGCGACCCTTCCCTCCCGGCAGCGACCGGCCCCGAGCCCTGACGCGCACCGCCGCGGGGATCAGGCGAGCCGCCGTCAGGCGAGCCGTTGACCAAGCGTGGCTTCCAGCGTCTCCCGCAGGTAGCGCACGGCAAGCGCCAGGGTCACCCGGTTACCCTCGCTGGTCCGGCCCAGCATCGGCGCGACCTCCATCACGTCGCCCCCGATCAGCCCCACCTCGCGGCCCAGCCGGCGGATCAGCTCCACCACGAAGTCGGGGTGCAACCCCGCGGGCTCGGGCGTGCCTGTCGCATCGGCGAAGGTGTCGTCCGTCCCGTCGATGTCGTTGGAGAAGTACACGCCGCGCACGCCGGTGCTCCGCACGTGCGCCAGGATCGCGTCGAGCGCTGCAGCAGGGTCGGCGAGACACTCGCTCGCCCAGAACTGGCGCACGTCGTAGCGAGACTCCCAGTGGGCGCGTCCGAACCGCGACGCCCGCGTCCCCACCTGGGTCAGGCGCCCTCCGCGGCCGAGCAACTCGTTCGCGTGGTAGGACCAGGTGGCGAAGCAGTCGCGGATCCCCAGCCGCTCTTCGAGCAGGTCGGTGTGCGCATCTGGCTGCACGATGCCCCACGGCTCACGCCTCGCCCGGGCGAGCGCCCGCGCCACCGGCAGTGCCGTGGAGTGATCCCCGCCGAGCACGATGGGCGCGACCCCTGGGTTGAGCTGGAAGACCAGGTCGAGGGCGCGTTCGGTGATCGACAGCGGCGAGACGGGGAGCGCGGCAGCCTCCTCGGGGGACAGCTCCGGATACAGCGCGCGCCTCGTCGCCTCCTTCTGCGCCTCGGAGAGCATGTCGTCGTGGAGGAGCTGCGGCACCACGAAGACGTCACCGATGTCCACCACGCCAGCCGATGCGGCCCAGTCCGGGAACTCCGGGTGCGTCTCCAGCAGGGTCGACCGGATGAACTGGGGCGCGAGGTTCGCGCCGCGCCGGTAGCCCGCGCCGACATCGGACGGGACACCGAGCAGGATCACGCGGGCGGTCTGGATGCGCTCCAGAGACTCCAGCCAGCGGGACTGCACCTCCGCCGCCGAGTCGGCGCGGTAGAGCTGTTGCTGCATGGCGAGCTGCTCGGCTCGACCCGTGGAGACGACGTAGAGCCCCCCGGCAGCGGGACGGAGGAGCAAGGCGAGTTCTTCGCGCGGCAGCATCCGCAGAGACTTACCCAGGCCAGCTCTGGCGGCCAGCAGGCGCTGCGTCGCGCGGCGTTACTGCCACCCGTGCCGATGCAGGGGCTGTGAGGCCCGTCCCTGCTCCTCGGCTCGGCGTTCGAGCGAAGTCACGGGGGTAGCGACCATCGGGAGCGTAGGGACCGAAGGTCCCTGAATTGCCGCACGCAGTTCCGCAGTACTCAGTTGCAGCCGCAGCCGCTGCCTGCGCCGGCGCTGCCGCCGATGGCGCCCTCGGAGATGGCCCGCAGGTGGGATTCTCCGTGGCCTGCCTGGTCTGCGGCCGACATGGTCGGGTGGGCGAGCTTGGCGCGCTCGTAAGGGGCGACGGGGGTCATGCAGCCCGTGGCGCCCAGGAGCGTCACGGCTGTCGCCACCAGCATCAAGCAGCGCAGGGCTTTCGTTGAAGACGGCGAGCGGGAGAAGGAGGGGACAGCCATCATGACGCCGGCAGGATCACGCATCCTGCGAGGAGCCACAAGACCGAATCTCCATCCGGTTCTCGGTGCGGACAGGGGAATGAGGCCTGTCTACAGCTCTACAATCCGAGCAGGTCTTTTCAACGAAGGGTTCTTCCAGAGGGTCGATCACCTCTGGAAGCTGGGTGTGAAAGAGTGGAGCTGAGGGGGATCGAACCCCTGACCTCCTGACTGCCAGTCAGGCGCTCTCCCAGCTGAGCTACAGCCCCGTGCGTTAGGCGGCGGGATATCTACAGCCTCCCGCCTCAGTTGTCTCTCTTTTTTTCGTGGTCGGCCTCAAGTTTTGATCAGTCGACCTCGAGCCCCTCGGCGCTGCGCAGGTATGCGCGCACGACGGAGCAGACCCAGGCTGGAGAAGGGCGCGTGATGGCCCCTCGTCCGCCTCTCTCCTCGATGGCGGTCAGCGCTGGCGCGAGCAGCTCCTGGGCGTCGCGATCGAACCGCCCGAGGTCGATGGTCGTGGCAGAAGGCAGCTCCTCGACGCCCGGCATGCTGGATGGCCCCTCGACCCGGAACAGCCGCGAGCCCTGGGTGCCGCCGCTCACGGCGACGTAGGCGATGACGGCGCCTGGCACCCCGGCCCCTGGCTCCACGAGCCCCCCAGCGAGCATCCGCGCCTTGGACACAGGGGCACGCTAAACGACCGCCCCGTGCCGTGCAACCTGGCGTGGAAACCTAGAACCCCATCAGCTTGGCCACGTAGTATTTCATGGTCTCGGTGGTGCCACCGCCGATGCGCAGCAGCCGCTGATCGCGCCAGGCGCGGGCGATCGGGTACTCCTCGATGTATCCCCAGCCGCCGTGGAACTGCAGGCAGGCGTCCATCACGTCGCTGGCGACGTCTCCTGCCAGGATCTTTGCCATCGAGATCAGCTTCACCGTCTCGAAGCTGAGCGGCACGTTCTTCACGTAACGCTCCTCGTTGTACATGTCGACACACCGGTACCCGAAGGCGCGTGCCGCCTCGCAGCGCGTGTACAGGTCGACGAACTTGTGCTGCCACACCTCGCGCTTGATGATCGGCTTGCCGAAGGCCGTCCGCTCGCGCCCGTAGTTCACGGAGTAGTCGAGCGCCTTGAAGGCCCCCGCGACGGCGCCGACGGCGGCGATGAGGCGTTCGGTCTGGAAGTTCTGCATCAGGTACATGAAGCCCTGGTCCTGCTCACCGAGCAGGTAGCGCTTCGGCACCCTCACCTCCTCCAGGAACAGCTCTGCGGTGTCGGAGGACTTGTTGCCCACCTTCTTCAGCTTCTTGGAGACCTGGAAGCCTGCCAGGTTGGTGGGCACGAGGAAGAACGAGCACCCGTGAGCACCCTTCTCCGGCGACGTCTTCGCCAGCAGGGTCACGAAGTCCGCGCGCGTGCCGTTGGTGATGAACGTCTTCTGCCCGCTGATCAGGTAGTCGTCGCCGTCCTTGCGCGCCACGGTCAGGATCCCCGCCACGTCGCTGCCGGCGGCCGGCTCGGAGACGCCGAGGCTGGCGACCTTGTCTCCCGCCAGGGCGGGCATCAGGAACTCCTCGATCTGCTCCCTGGTGCCGATGTCGCTGATCACGGGCGTGGCCATGTCGCTCTGCACGAGCAGGCCCATGGACACCCCGGCGGCGTTGCTGTGGACGAGCTCTTCTGCCTTGGCGACGGAGAACCAGTAGTCCCCTCCGGCTCCCCCGTGCTCGACGGGGTAGTGCGCGCCCAGGATGCCCAGCTCACCGGCGCGCTTGAACACCGAGTTGGGGAAGCACTCCGCCTCCTCCCACTCCTCGGCATGCGGCGCGAGTTCCTTCTCGGCGAACGCTCGGACCGTCTTCCTGAACTGCTCGTGCTCTTCGTTGAACGGCTGCCACATGCGGACTCTCCTCCATCTGATCCCACGAACGAGCCCGCGGACCTTCCTTCACATCCGTCGACGTCCGGGGGCTCCCCACGGCAGGCGTGGGCCCGAAGGGCCGCGCAATGCGATTGATTCGTACACTAAATATCGGCGGGCGCAAGAGGTAGGCCCAGGAACCTGGCGGCTTTCCATCGCCATGACGGGGTCCTTTGGCTGCGGCGTGGGTCTGTGCACGCGGACTGCCCCCCTCTGCTAGCCTCGGGCTCCCATGCGAGTCCTCGTGCTGTCGCGCAACGCGTCCCTCTACTCGACGAGCCGGATCGTGCTCGCGGCGCGCGCGCGCGGTCATGACGTCAGCATCATCGATCCCCTCGATTTTCAGATCGTGGTCTCCCGGGGCGGCCCTTCCGTGCTGGTGGCAGGCGCTCCGGTCCCCCGCTTCGACATCGTCATCCCGCGCATCGGGTCGAGCATCACCAACTACGGGCTCGCGGTGGTGCGGCAGTTCGATCTGATGGGCGTCCCGGTCCTCAACGGCGCCGTCTCCATCGCCCGGAGCCGGGACAAGCTCCGCGCCCTCCAGCTCCTCACCCGGCGCAAGCTCGACGTCCCCACCACCGTCTGCGCCCGCAGCCCGGCGGGCGCCGAGGCCGCGCTCGACCTCGTCGGCGGCTGCCCCGCCATCGTCAAGCTCCAGCAGGGCACGCAGGGCATTGGCACCATGATCGCCGAGACCCCGCAGGCGGTGCACTCGCTGCTCGAGACCTTCTGGGCGATGGGCCAGGACATCGTCCTTCAGGAGTACATCCGGGAGTCGAAGGGGCGTGATCTGAGGGTGATCGTGGTGGGGGGGCGGGTCGTCGCCTGCATGCGGCGCATCGCCAAGCCCGGCGAGTTCAGGTCCAACCTCCACCGCGGCGGGACCGGAGGCGCGGCCCGCTTGACGCGCGCCGACCGGAGCGTCGCCATCAAGGCCACCAAGGCGATGGGCCTGGAGGTCGCGGGCGTCGACATGCTCGAAGCGAAGAGCGGACCGAAGATCCTGGAGATCAACAGCTCTCCCGGCCTCGAAGGCGTCGAGCGCGCCACGGGCGTCGACGTCGCGGGCGCCATCATCACCTACGCCGAGACCTACGCCGCCACGCATGGCCGCATCAGCAGGCGCACGGTGGAGGCCCGCCTCGCCGACGTGATCCACGAGGAGCGCATGCCGCGCCGGATCGGGTGGACCGCTCCCGCCGAGGTGACGACCAGCCGGCGCAAGTCTGCTGCCATGTCCGGGAGCTCCTCCCGTGCCGGCAGGGCGGCCCCGTGACTCTCCAGGTCGAGGCTGCGGGCGACGCGCTCATCCTCACCCTCCACCGCCCGGATCGCCGCCACGCGATCGACCGCGCCCTGGCGCGCCAGCTCGGAGAGGCCATCCGGGCCGCGTCGGCGGAACCGCGCGTCCGCGGCGTCGTCCTCACGGCCTCGGGCGACGACGTCTTCGTCGCCGGCGGCGACATCCGCGAGATCGACCAGCTCACGCGCGACGGCTCTTCTGGCGCCGAGATCCTCGGCATGTTCGAGGATCTCGCCATCATCGAGCAGGGCGACCTCCCCGTCGTCGCTGCCGTGCAGGGAGACGTCTTCGGGGGCGGCTGCGAGCTCCTCCTCCTCTGCGATTTCGTCTTCTTCGAGGAGCATGCCTCGCTCGCGTTCCGGCACGCCATGATGGGCCTCTCCCCGGCCTGGGGGGGCATCGCCCGCCTCTGCGAGCGGGTGGGCTCGCTCGAAGCCACGCGCCTGCTGCTCACGGCCTGCCGCATCGACGCCGCCGAGGCCTTGCGCATCGGGTTCGTCAACGAGGTGGTCCCGCGCGGGGGTGCGCGAGACCGCGCCATCGCCCTCGTGCGCCAGCTCTCCGGCATCCCCCGCACCAGTGTCTCGGCGCTCAAGCACGCCCTGCGAGGGGTGCGCGAGGCGATGCGTGGCAGCAGCCCCGAGCTGGAGCGTGCCGTCTTCGCGCAGCGGTGGGGTGGACCCGATCACCGCCAGGCCCTCGACGCTTTCCTCAGGCGCAAGTGAACGCCATCAGGGCGGGCTTCCCGCTGGCGCTGCTCCTCGCCGCCTGCACCGACGCCCCGCCGGCCCCGACCCAGACCGCACCGCCCTCCCCCACGGCCGGATCTCCGGGCACCGACACCTCCGCTGTGGCCTCGGCCGCGGCGGGCACCAGCGCGGCTCCTTCCGCCTCTGCCTCGGGTGCGGCCGCGGCGCCCTTGCCAGACGCCATCACCCACGCCTCCACGTCTCCCGAGCCCGGTCCGAGCATCCTGGCCGAGGCGCGGGTCGACGGCGCCGCGCTTCGTACCCGCCACGTCGACCGGCTCAAGCACGACGTCTCCGCCGTCACCCTCCTCCAGGGCGGCAGCCCTCACGACCTCGGCAAGCGCATCTGCGAAGCGGCGGTCCCCAGGCGCTCCCCCTCGACCCCGGTCCTCCTCAAGCCGAACCTCTGCGGCTTCGATTCCATCAAGGACCCCCGCAAGACCGGCGGCGACGACGGCGTGCGGGGCCGCACCACCGATCCCGAGTTCACCCGCGGCGTCATCCACTGCCTCAAGGAGCGAGGGCACCAGACGATCACCGTCGCCGAGGGCTGCGGTCACAGCCACAAGCACTGGCTCGAGCTGATGGATCTCAACGGCTACGCCGCCATGACCCGCGCCGAAGGCGTGCGCCTCGTCGCCATGGACGACGACGGCGTCTTCGACACCCAGGGCGACCGGCCCGGCCAGCCCCTGGCCATCACCGGCATCGCCGGGACGCGCGTCCCCACCCTGCTCCTGCCCCGCATCCTCGCCGAGCACCTCGACCGCGGCCTGTTCATCTCCCTGCCCAAGCTGAAGACGCACCGCTACAGCGTCATCTCCGTGGGCATCAAGAACATGCAGGGCACGGTGATGCTCTCGGACGGCTCCCCCGCCTACAAGCAGAAGTGGCGCATGCACCGCGAGCTGAACGCCTACATCAAGCAGCGCAAGGCGAAGGAGCCCGAGGACCGGAAGCTCTACGTCGACTCCCTCCGCGTCTTCGCCGAGCGCATGGTCGACGTCCTGGAGATCTCCGCGCCCGACGTCGTCCTCGCCGAGGGGGCGCCCGCCATGGGTGGAGACGGCTTCCAGGTCCTCCAGCCGAGCGCCGAGCACGTCGCCATCGGCGGCACCAACCCCGTCCTCGTCGACCGCATCGCCGCCGAGTTTCTCGGCCTCTGGAACCACCCGCGGCTCGCGGCCGAGCTGCTCGGTCACCGCACCTCCCCGCTCATCGAGTCCGCTGCCAGGCGCTTTCAGCTCGATCTGCGCGCGCCAGCCGTCACCGGCGATGGCGCCGATCTCCTCAAGCAGCCGCGGCCAGCCCATTTCAAGGCGATGGCCCCCTTCGCCATTCACCAGGCGGCGCCCGCGACCGCACCCGCGACCGCACCCGCACCGGTCACCTCCGCGAGCGTCCCCGAGCTACCCTCGACGCCGCTCCCGGCTCCGGCCCCACCGGCTCCGCCCGCTCCTGCCTCCCCTGCCCCTTCGAGCACCGCCGCGGGAGCCACCGGCGCCGCCCCGCCGGGCAAGCCCACCGCCCACGCCGCCCCGCTCGGCAGCGACACGCTCACCCTCGATGGCCGCGGTGATGAGCCCGCGTGGGCACGCGCGGCCGTCGCCGCATGGGACACCGACTTCACGGGCAGCGCCACCGGCATCCGGACCACCGCCCGCTTCCTGTGGTCACCCGACGCCCTGCACGTGCTCTTCGAGCTGTCCAGGAGCGGCCTGTTCACCGACCGCGCCCAGCCCGTCGATGCCGAGCGCCAGAAGCTCTACACGGAGGACTGCGTCGAGATCTTCCTCACCCCCGACCCCGCCTCCCCCCGCCGCTATGTCGAGGTGGAGATCGGTCCCTTCGGCCACTTCCTCGATCTCTCCGTCGACCTCGACGCCCGCAAGTACGTCACCACCTGGTCGAGCGGCCTGCGGCGCGCAACCACCCAGCGCCCCGCGGCGCATCAGGCGACCATCGAGGCCTCGCTCACCGCGCCGGAGATCACCCGCGCCCTCCGCGCCGGAGCGCGCCTCCCCATGGGCCTGTTCCGGATGGAGGGTCGCTCCCCCCGTCACTACCTCGCCTGGAGCCCACCTCGGGGTTCCAAGCCCAACTTTCACGTCCCCGCAGCCTTCGGCGCGCTGGTGCTCGACCCGCCTGTTCCCTGATCCACCCGTGCGTTCTCGCGGTCCGGAGAGGTGGACGACGGCGACGAAGCGTGACGTTCCAGGTCTATTCACATCGCCACCATTCCACGAGCTTGCGTGCCATCGAGCAGCGAAGTAATTCCTGGTATGAATCATTCACGCTGCCACAAGAGTGTCGTTATGGTCGGAGCGTTCTTCCTCGGCATCCTGAGCACCGGGTGCACTGTCGAGACGAGCGACGCGGGGGAGATCTCGGACGACGAAATGGTCACGGAGGAAGCGACCGAGGCATTGTGCAATGCCCTGCCCGCCACCTGCCCTCCCGTGGTCCCGGGGGGGCAGTCCACGTCGATGCCGAATCTCTGCAACTGCCGCTTCTACTACGAATGCACGGAAGGCGAGTCGAAGCTGCGCCTCTGCCCCAACAAGATGCATTTCAGCCCGGTGCGGAGGGTCTGCGAGAGCCCGGAGACGGCTGGCTGCGTCGCCCTGCCCCTGTGAGGGGGCCCGGGCGCTCGGGGTTCAGAACGTGGCCAGCAGCGACCCTTTCATGGTCGTATCGAGCGGCGCCACGCCTGCGGGTGGCTCGGCGTCGAAGGCGGAGGTCATGGTGAGCTTCAGGGACAGGAGCTTCGTCGCCTTGGCCAGCAGGGACGACTCGTGCAGCACCCGCACGTCCGTGACCCGCTCGATCCGCGGCTGAAGGTAGATCGTGGCGCTCGCCTGCAAGCTGTCGCTCAGGCGCGTCGAGAGCACCACGTAGCTCGAGATCCTGTTCGCCAGCGTGCCCTGACCCGAGTCGGAGAAGGCGCCCATCGCGAGCTCCTCGTTCTCGAGCATGTACGCCGTTCCCAGCGCGGCCTCGAACTTCTCCCAGCGGATGACGTGGATGCGGGGCCCGATGCCCACCAGCGCCCTGAGCGCCAGCCTGCGGAAGGCATCCCTGTCGTGCTGAACGAACGCTTCGAGGGAGAAAGGCTGGGGCAGATCGATCCGGTAGCGAAGGTGCTCCAGGTCCTTGTTCACGATGGTCGTGTCGGCCGCCGCGCCGAAGTCTCCGCGCACCAGCATGAAGACGAGGTGACGCCCCCTCCGGTACTGCCCTACCGCGCTGCCCGACAGCGACGTGAGGTTCGTGTTTCCCCGGCGCACGTCCGCCGAGCCCTCGAAGGTCAGCGACAGGCCTTTCTTCTCGGAGTCGCCGCCGATGAGCGGCTGCACGTTGACGATCTGCGCCTCGGCGCGGGCACTGGTGAGCGCGACCACGGCACCGAGCACGGATCCAGCCACGGCCCCCACGAGCCGACGCAGAGGCGGGAACGAGCGCGCCTTCATCCCTCGCCCTTATCGCCGGACCCCACGATGGTCAAGGCGCGGTGCCCTGGTGCGGGCGACCCTGGTCGCCTTGACGTCGCACGCGGGTGATGGTTCACGGTTGCTCATGAGTGAAACCAAGAACCACGCTGGAAGCTGTCATTGCGGGAAGGTTCGCTACGAGGTGGCGACGGACCTCGGTCAGGCCATCTCGTGCAACTGCTCCATGTGCGCGAAGAAGGGCTCCGTGCTCACCTTCGTCCCTGCGGACCAGTTCAAGCTGCTCTCGGGGCAGGACGGCCTCACCGATTACCAGTTCAACAAGAAGACCATCCACCACCTCTTCTGCTCCACCTGTGGCGTCACTTCATTCGCCAGGGGGACCGGCCCTGATGGCAAGGAGATGGTCGCCGTCAACCTCCGGTGTCTCGACGACCTGGACCTCTCCAGCCTCAACGTGACCCCCGTGGACGGCAAGAGCTACTGACCCTCCGCGCACCGGCCCGTGCTCCCGCCGCCTTGCGCGCTACGCAGGGCGGTGGGCCGCGATCGACACCACGAGCGGCACCCCGAGGAGCTTCTCGATACGATAACGACCGGGTGCCACCTCGATGCTGCCCGGGTAGAGCTTGCAAGGCATCCAGTCGTGCTCCCGCAGGCTGTCGAGCACGAGCCCCGCGCGCAGCAGCGCGGTCGCCATGGCCCCGACCCCGTGGTTCCAGCTCACGTCGGCGAGCTTCACCTCGGTCTCCGGATCGGCGTAGGTCCGGTTCTCCTCGGTGTGGATCGGAGATTCACGGGGGCTGTCCCACGGGTAGACGATCCTCTCCAGCGCCTCGTCGAACACGTAGAGGAACGGGTGGAACTCCACGAGGTGGAACCTGCCTCCCGGCCGCAGGCAGGCAGCCACCTGGCGCGCCCAGGCATCCAGGTCGGGCAGCCACCCGAGCACGCCGTACGAGGAGAACACCACGTCGAACGTCTCGCCTACCGCGGCCGCAGCGCTGTACACGTCGGCGCAGACGAACCGCGCCGTCAGGCCCGCCTCGGCCGCGAGCGCAGTCGCCGCGGAGATCGCCGCGTCGGAGAAATCGAGCCCCACCACCGAGGCACCACGGCGCGCCCAGCTCAATGAATCCTGCCCGAAATGGCATTGCAGGTGGAGCAGGCGGAGGCCGCGCACGTCGCCCACCTCTTCGATCTCGATGGGCTTGAGCGAGCAAGCCCCCTTCTTCCACCCTTCGAGATCGTAGAACGCCGAGGCGAGATGCAGAGGCGTGCGCGTGTTCCAGCTCTTCAGATTCTGAGCGCGCCAGTCGAGGGGCTCGGTCATCGGCACAGCCTAGAAAGGGACGCGCGAAACGTCGAGGGCAAACCCCTCGGCGGCGCTACTTGAAGGCAGCGCGCACGGCATCGAGCACCGCGTCCGAGTTGGGTTGCTCTCCTCCGTACCTGGAGAGCACGGTGTCCAGAGCGACGATGTAGGCCTCTCCGAGCGCCGTCGTCATGGCCCCTGCGGTCGCAGCCGACACGGCACCTCCGACCACCGAGCCGGCGCCCGGCAGGAGCTTCAAGAGCCCTCCCACGATCGCTCGTCCCGACAGGGTTGCGGCAGTCCCTCCCACCGTGGAAGCCACCACCGTGCTCAGGAATCCCTCGGAGAAATCGAGCCCGTACGTCGCCGTGATCCCCGCGATCATCGCGAGTTGCACCGGCACGAGCAGGAAGGCATCGGCGAAGGGGATGGGGGTGGCAGCGATCCCCATCGCGGTGCTCACCGACGCGCCCACGATGAAATGAGCCTTCGTCTTCTTCAGCGCGAGGTCGGCTTTCTGCGCGGCGATGAAAGCCCGTCTTTGTCCCTCCGGGATGAGATCGACCGTGGCCTGGATCAGGTCGGTCAACCCCATCGGCGGGAGCCGGTGTCCGTCGTCCAGCTCCTCGGGTAGCGAGCGCACCCTGACCACGTTCAGCGCCCTCGGCAGGAGCCGCTGCACCTCGGCCCGGAAGCCCTGATCGGCGCGCGCCTTGGTGATCACTGCCAGGACGGGCATGTAGTCGGCGAGCATGTCGACGAGGGTCGTCTCCGCCTCCTCCACCCGCCGCAGATCCTCGGACACGCACACCCACGCCACGTGCACGTGCTTGCGCGGATCCGCCTCCTGACGCCTGGAGCCGACGAACTTCTTCAGCGCCGTCAGGGTCGTCGCGAACTCGCTCATCTCCAGGCCGCGGGTGTCGAAGATGGTGAGGGGTATGCCCGGCTTGTTGATCTCACGTGTGCCCGTGGTGACCGGGCGCCCGTGCCCGGTGGTGGCGAACTGCCCTTGAAAGACACTGTTGATCAGCGTGCTCTTGCCGACCCCGGTGCGCCCGGCAATCAGCACATTGGCGTGACCGCGCTCGCGCATCGCTTCTTCGAATGCCTTCTTGACGGCCTCTCCGAACCGGATCTCGTCCATGGTCCCTCGCTCTGCGTGAATGAAGCAGCCCTGCCTGTCGTCGACGGATCCTTTGTATAGTCACCGAGGCTGCCCCGCGCCAAGCGCCCTCATTCCGACGGAAAGCTCAGAGCTGCGATGACAAGGGGCCCAGGAAGGGCCCCCCGGGGAAGGTCCCGACCCGCGAATCAGGCGTCGAAGCATCGGACGCATTGACCTTGCTCCGTCACGATCCGAGCGGACTTCGCAGCACCTGGAAGCAATCGTGGGAGGGGGATGGCATGCAGACCGACGACGAGGCGCGCACGGTGTCGAACGATATCCTGCTCGAACGGACGATCCTGGAGCAGGAAGTGACGCGCTGGCGCACCCGCGCCGAGCAGGCAGAGAGCATCCTCAACACCTCCCCTGCCGCCATCTTCCTCTTCGACAAAAACGAGGAGCGCTCCCGCACGTTCAACCACGCCGTGGCCCATATGCTCGGCTACGGCCAGGAGCACGTCGCCCTCAGCGCCGACGGGTGTGCGGCCGACCGCATCCACCCTGACGACACGAGTCGCATCGCCCTGGAGATCGAGCGCGATCTCGAATCCCTGCGCGACGGGGAGCAGCTCGTGTTCGAGTACCGGATGCGGCACCGCTCGGGCGAGTGGCGGTGGCTCGAGGCGCGCTGCGTGGTCTTCAGCCGCACCTCCGAAGGGGCCCTCGACCGCTACGTGGGCGCGGTGCAGGACATCACCGAGCGCAAGCACATGGCCCAGACCATGCGCGACAGGGAGGCCGCGCTGCAGCGCGCCAACGCCGATCTCGAGCACCGCATCGCCGAGCGCACCGCGGAGCTGCGGCGCAAGAGCGCGCTGCTCGAGAGCATGATCAACAACCTCCCCGCCGCGTTCCACGTCAAGGACGCCGAGGGAAAGTTCCTCCTCGTCAACCGCCGCAGCGCCGAGCTGATGGGCCTCAGCCGGGCCGAGGCGGTGGGCAAGAGCGTCAGCGACCTGCTCCCCGCGAACGACGCCGCCCGCTGGGCCGAGCACGAGAGGCGCATCCTCGAAGGAGCCGAGCACGAGGTCGAGGAGATCTTCGAGCACGAGGACGGCCCCCACATCTACCTGTCCATCGGCTTCCCGATCCGCGACGCCGAGGGTGCCGTCTTCGCCATCGGCGGCTTCTCCACGGACATCACCGAGCGCAAGCGCGCCGAGCAGGAGCGTGAGCAGCTCCACGCCCGGGTCATCGAGGCCCAGCGCGCCGCCATCCGCGAGCTGAGCACCCCCCTCATCCCCCTGGCCCGGGGCGTGGTGGTGATGCCGCTCGTGGGCACCATCGACAGCTCACGCGCACAGCAGATCATGGAGTCGCTGCTCGATGGGGTCGTCGACCAGCAAGCGCGCGTCGCCATCCTCGACCTCACTGGCCTCGCCACCGTCGATACCCAGATCGCCGACGCCCTCCTGAGGGCCGCGCGCGCCACCCGCCTCCTCGGCGCCGAGGTCATGCTCACCGGCATCAAGCCCCAGTTCGCCCAGGTCCTGGTGCAGCTCGGCATCGACATGAGCGGCATCACCACCGAGGGAACCCTCCAGTCGGGCGTCGCCGCCGCAATGGGGTGGCTCCAGGGCCGCCGGCGAAAGCCCCAGGAGACCACCGAGGCGCGCGACTGACGTGCTGCTGACGTCGCTGACGTCGCTGACGTCGCTGACGGCGCTGACGTCGCTGACGGCGCGCTCCCGTGATCTCACCTCGTCCACATTGTGAACGTGACGCGACGCGACGCGACGCGTCGACCAGGAGGCCTCCCTGTCGGGCTCCCCCGCGCCCGCCCTCTGGGCGCATCCCCATTAATGTGGATTGGCCAACTGATACTCAGGGAGCGCGATTGAAATATTCCGCTCGTTGGTCGACATACGATGTGTAGACAACTCTGCGCACTTGAAGCCATGCTCTGACATCTGTACAAGCGGTCCTTCCTGGGATCCTTCAGCCCGCACCATGGATCCCGGTTAAGGAAGGCCATCGATGCACCAGCTCCGCAAGCTGACCAAGCTGACCACTGTGGTAGGCGCGACCATTCTCCTGGCTGCATGCAGCGACCAGGGAACGGCCCAAGAGGTGGACGAATCTGCCAGCGGCGCCCCCTCGTGGACGATTCCCGTCCCCATGGACGGCACGAGCGTTCCGCAGACCCAGCTCGACCAGCTCTTCGAGCAGGCTGCCTCGGAATTCGATGTTCCCGCCTCGCTGCTCAAGGCCATCGGCTTCGCGGAGACGCGCTGGGAAATGGTTGAGGGTGAGGAAGAGTTCGAGGGAATGCCTGCCGCATTCGGCATCATGGCCCTCCGTGGTGAGCGGCTGGAGCGCGGCGCCGAGCTCGCCGGCGTCACCGTGGAAGAGGCCAAGACCGACGCGCTCGCCAACATCCGCGCCGCCGCGGCGCTCCTCAGCGAGGACGCGGACGGCATGGAGCTCGAGCGCGCCGACCTGGGCGCGTGGGCTCCGGTCGTGGCTGCGGCGAGCGGCATCGAGCAGGCCGAGGCTCAGGCCCACTACGTTCACAACGGGGTCTACAAGGCGCTCCGCGAGGGTCTCGTCCTCGAGACCGAGATCGGCGTCCTCGGCTCCCTCATGCCGGAGAAGGCGGAGATCCGCTCCATTGCCGCGCCCCCCACCTCGGCTGCCGGCCCCGACTATGCCAACTCGATCTGGCGCGCCTCCCCCAACTACAATGCCCGGCCCTCCGGCAGCACGCCTCGGATGATCATCATCCATAGCTGCGAGGGCGCGTACTCGGGTTGCTGGGGCTGGCTCGTCAACACCGCGTCCGGCGTCAGCGCCCATTACGTGGTGAACGAGAGCGGCAGCGAGATCTCGCAGCTCGTCCGTGAATCCAACCGCGCCTGGCACATCGGCGCGACCTACGACAAGAACCTCAATGGTGGGGCCGAGGCCGCGCTGCACGGCACCTCGTCCAACAACTTCACCGTCGGCATCGAGCACGCCGGCTACGCCTCCCAGGCGAGCTGGGCGACCGGGGTGATCGACGCCTCCGCCGCGCTCTCCTGCGACATCACCAAGGCGCACGGCATCCCCCGCGACTCCTACCACATCGTCGCCCACGGCCGGCTCCAGCCCTCGACGCGCGTCGATCCCGGCCCGAACTGGCCCTGGACCACCTACCTCAACAAGATCAACACCGCCTGCGGCGGCTCGGGTGGTGGTGGCGGCGGCACCGGCATCATCATCGACAGCAACAACAGCAACAACGACACCGCGAACTTCTACGCCGAGGTGTCGGCCAACTGGACCTCCTCGACCAACGTCGCGGGCTACTACGGCTCCGGCTATTACGCCGGCCCCGTCGCGGCCATCTCGGATGGCGCGGCCTTCTACTTCAAGCTCGCCAGCGCCGCGACCAAGACGGTCTCCGCGTGGTGGACCTCCGCCACCGACCGCTCCACGACCGCGCCGTACATCATGTACAACGCCGCGGGCACCCAGCTCGCCACCGTGAGCAAGAACCAGCAGACTGGCGGCGGTCAGTGGAACACGGTGGGCACCTACAGCTTCACCGCGGGCTGGAACAAGGTCGTCCTCTCCCGGTGGACGGGCACGGGCAGCGTGGTCATCGCCGACGCCATCCGCATCAACTGATGCCCACGCGGTTCCCCGGAGGCCTGGCCTCCGTCGTCGCCCTGGCCCTCCTCGCGAGCAGCTGCAAGCGTGACGCGGGACCAGGCACCTCCGGGGACACCGGCGCGTCTCAGCCCCCCTCCTCCCACCCCTCGGGCGCTGCCTCTGTTGCAGCGGGCTCCAGCGCCCCACGCGCGTCCACGGGGCCAGGCGTGCCGAGCGCCTCTGCCAACGCGCCTTCCACCATCGACGCCGACCCCATCCCCGACGCGGAGCGCCGCGCCATCACCGCCCGCATCGCCTTCATCTCCGAGCGCGACGGCAACCCCGAGATCTACGTCATCCACCCCTCGGGCGAGGAGCGCCGCCTCACCAGCACTCCTGCGGGCGAGTACCTGGCCTCTGCCTCCCCCGACGGCACCGCCCTCCTCGTCGTCGCCGCCGAGGAGCACCCCGAGACCAAAGCCCACTTCGAACAGATCCTCCTTCTTCCGCTGGACGGCACGCCAGCGACCCCCCTCGGTCCCCGTGGCAGCCGCATCCGGAACCCCCACTGGTCTCCTGACGGCCAGTGGCTCGTGTTCGAGTCCGACGCCAACAACTTCAGCGACATCTACCGGGTGAACCGCGACGGCAAAGGTCTCCGCCCGCTCACCAAGAACGACGAGGGCAACTTCGATCCGGCCCTCTCGGCCGACGGCAAGAACATCGCCTTCGTCTCCAGCCGCGACGGCGACCCGGAGATCTACCGGATGCGCGCCGACGGCACCGCGCAGACGCGGCTCACCGCTTTCCACCGCGAGGACCGCACCCCCCGCTGGTCTCCTGACGGCACCCAGATCGCCTTCGTCAGCGACCGCGAGGGCCGCGACCGCATCTTCGTCATGTCCGCGACTGGCACCCAGCTCAGACCGCTGACCGCGGCCTGCGCCACCTCGACCAGCAAGCCGACCACCCCTGGAGGTGCCCCGCAGCCTCCTGCCGAAGCTGCTCCCTCCACCACCTCGGCTCCCTCGGGCGAGGCAGCTCCTCCGGCCCCCAGCGCTGCGCCTGCAGCGTCCCCTCCTGCCTCCAGCGCCTCCAGCGTCTCCAGCGCTGCTCCTGCGGGCGACGCCGCTGCCCCACAGCTTGCGGGCGAGATCGAGCCCCTCTGGTCCCCGGACGGCAAGCGGATCGCCTACCTCACCCAGATCCCTGGCGTGAAGCCGCGCATCTGGCTGGCCGACCTCGCCACGGGCGCCTGTACGCCGCTCACCAGCAGCACCCACGGCGCAGAGACGCCGGCCTGGTCCCCTGATGGCCGCTACCTCGCCTTTGCCTCCACCCGCACGGGTGACCCTGAACTCTACCTCATGCGTGCCGACGGTACGGGCCAGACGCGCCTCACCCGCGCCAAGGGCCCCGACTGGCTCCCGCGCTGGGTCCCGGCCGCACGACCCGCTCCCCGCTGACGCACCACCGACACCGACCAGGCTGCGCGTGTCCTCCGGACGTGTCGCGCATCGCCACAGGCCCGGCCCCGCGGTGCCCCCTCGTCAGCCTTCGTCGTCCGGGACGAGCAGCAACTTGAGCTCGATGACCCGCGTCTTGGCAGCGCTCAGATTGCCGAGGGCGGCATCGATGAGCGTGTTCGTCACCGTCTTCTCCGCGCGGGGAGCCGCCCGCAGCGCGCGAATCACCCTGGAAAACTCCTCCTCGGCGATGGTGAGCTGCTGCTCGGCCTCCTCGATCTTCGACCGGACGAGCGCCATCTTCGTCGGGCTTTCCTCGCCCGCCGCCTTCGTGCTGCGCGTCAGCACGCCAGACCCTCCAGGCTGCTCTTCGAGCGCCACTCGAGCCCCTGGTACTCCCGGGGCGACCCCGAGCGGTCCAGCCGCTGGAACGTCTCCCCCTTCTTCAGCCGCCGCTTCCGGTCGCCATCGAAGGGCCCGACCTGCCCGCTCGCGGGCTCGTAGGTCGCGTTGCTCTTGCCGTGCACGCCGAAGCGCCAGCACAGGCGTTGCTCCTCACCGTCCACCACCCGAATCACCCCGATGTTCATCTCGAACCTCCCGCATGCTCAAGGGCAAGCCGAGCCTGTGCTCGCCGAGCGCGAGAGCGTCTCCAGACGTTGCGATCGCTCAGACAGCTCCCATGGCGGCAGCCTTCACCTCCTCGATCTCGGCGCCCAGCACCCGCGCTGCCGCGACACGTTCACTCTGCGGCCCCGAGGAGCGCTGGCGGTACACGACATACGCTGCGTCCAGGCGCCGCATCGCGGTCCGCATCGTGTCCACCAGCGCGACGTCTGCCGGCTTTCCCGTGAAGCTCGCGGCTGCGAGCCTGTCTGCCGTTCCGAGGCGAGAGAGGAGGCTTCCGGCGCTCTCCTTGAGTGGCTCGGGGATGATCTCCGACGCCTCCCACTCCGACACACGAACCGTCGCATCCAGCGACTCGATGAGACCCTCCAGCGCATTACGGAAGGTCAGAACCCGCGTGTCTTTCATCCATGAGCTGTACCAGCCGGGGTACGTCACGTCGTCACAAATCGTGAGCGCGCCTTGTTTGAACTTGAACTCGACGAGCAAACCCTGCGCTGGTTGGCAGCTCGCATCCTTGCCCTCGCGTCAGCCTCACCGCTGAGCGGACGTAACGCTGCACGTCAGCGCTCGTAGCGCTGACACCGCGACGATCGTCGTGAACGCCAGAGAGGCATATCCTGAGTATCTGGCCATCGCCCACACGCCGGGGATCCAGAGAAGCATCGGCGACGCCACTGGCGAGAGGTCCTCCACGTGAAGCAGCTCCTTCTCGTCACTGCACTGCTCACGCTCTACCTCGGTGCGAGCGCCTTCGCGATCCGGTGGATGACCATGCCCCGCACCTCGCAGGTGCACGACCCTCCAGGCAGCGCGAGGTTCCTCCTCCGCACCGACGATGGCCTGAGCCTCTCGGCCGTGCGCCGCGAGCCGCATGGAGTTCCGGCGCGGGGAACGGTGGTGCTCGCGCATGGCTACGGCAACGACCGCAGGTTGCTGCAGCCTCTCGGTGATGTCCTCCTCGACCGAGGGTTCCGCATCGTGGCCTTCGACTTCCGGGCCCACGGCGAAAGCGGTGGTGACCGGACGACACTCGGCCTGAACGAGGCGCGTGATGCCGCAGCGGCCCTCGATCACGCTGCACGGCTGGGTGGACCTGTCGGCTATGTCGGCTTCTCGATGGGCGCTGCAGCCTATCTCCTCGCCGGCCGGGAAGCCGATGCTGCGGTCCTGGACTCCCCCTATGCGTCGCTGCGGGGCGCCCTCTCGTCGCGTCTGGCCCACGCCGGGTTGCTCCTGCCCTTCAGCATCGGCCCCATCGCCCTCATGTCCCGCGAGCTCCCTGCACCCATCGACACCGTGCGCCCCGTGGATCGGTCAGCGCACCTGGTTCATCCGACCCTCTTTCTCTTCGCCCAGCACGACATGTGGGTACCTCCGGAGGCGCAGGCGGCGTTCCGGACGACAGCGTGCGTCGAGTGCCAGGTGAACGTGATTCCCGGCGCCCTTCACGCAGGCCACTTCACCGGTCCCTGGAGAGCACAGGTCACGTCATTCCTGGAACCAGCGCTGGTCGGCTCCGCAGGGCCGCACAGGTAGCCGCCAGCTCGACCCATCACCGCAGCGCAGAGACAAAAAAAACCGCGCTGCGGACCTGGGGGGGGATAGGTCACGCAGCGCGGAGAGAGAAAAACCACGCTGCGGACCTGGGGGGGGGGATAGGTCACACAGCGTGGAGAGAGAACGCGCCTGGCGAGCCTCAAGGGGGGGACCGAGGTCACCGCGTCAGCGCGATTGACCCTATTGCAGCCAGCGTGCCACGCCGGTCTTCAACGATCTCCAGTAGCTTCGCAGGGGCAGGTCAGGGGTGGATTGCAAAGTTGCAACCTCGCATTTGCAACCTGCAATCCAGGCCCGCCTCACCGCCTTTTCAGCGCTGCGCCGCCGGCGTCTTCAGGACATAGGCGCGACGTGGTGGACGGCCGGCAGTCGCGTGAACCGTGCCGGCCCCGGAGCTGTTCCCGGGAATGTAGAAACCGTCCAGACCGTGTAAGCAACCCGCGTTCCGGTCGGAAGTGCACCCATCCGCACCACCTGGGTCACCGCGCCTCGTCACCCCCGTGCCTCATCGATGCAGCCGGGGACGTTGTCCGCTTTCCGAGGTGACGGTCGTCAGGCCGAACTCAAAAGGGCAACACGGCCCCCGAAGACGCTTTGATCTCGTAACTGAACGCCACCGTCTTCGCCTCGCGCCCACCGAGGTCGAACCGCCCGCGTACGAACCCGTCCTTGTCCACCGTCCATCCCGTGGCGTCGGTCAGGGTGATCTCCACCTCGGCCACCTCGCTGACCGGGATGCGCTCGGTCACCACGAGCTTCCGCGACGTGTCGGAAAGGTTCGACAGATACACCTTCACCTTGCGCCGGATCTTCACGCCGCCGAGCAGCGCGGAGTCCCGCTCCTCGTCCACCGTTCGCCGCACGCGGATGGCATCGTCGGTCCCGAACCCCAGCTCGAAGGGCTCTCCGGCTCCCACGAACCCGAGCTTCCCGCGCCCCACCAGGCTCTGCCCACGGGCTGCCCGCACCGGCCCGGCGAGCAGCGGCCCGCGCGCGGCCTCACCCTCGATCGCCGCGTTGGTCAGCGTGGCCCGCACGTGCGCCCCGGGATGTGCCTCCGGGAACAGCACAAGCTCCACCTCTGCCGATAGCGTCCGCCGCACCACCTCCACCCGCGTCGGCTGACCGTTCGACGGCAGCGTGATCGGATGCGCCGCCTCCAGCACCAGCGGCTCGCCCCCGTCGTCCACGCCGGGCATCTCCTCCACCGCGCGGGTCCCCCGGTCCAGACCGGCCACGGCGATCGTCTGCTCGCGCGCCTCGACCACCACCCGCCCGCGCTCCTCGGGCGTTTTCCGCCGCAGCGACAGCACGTCGTCCGAGAGCCGCGGCGGCGTCGCGACCCGCGCCGGACGCGCCGTCGAGAACTGCGCCTTCACGTCCTCCCAGCGCTCTCCCGTCGCTTGCCACGCCGTCGCCCACGTCGTCAGCTCGACCACGCCCCCCTCGCCGAGGCGCGCCAGGTGCTCGGGCCGCCACAGCGCGCACGCCACCCGGTACGTCAGCTCCAGCGACACCTCGCCGTCGGCCGACACGTCCAGGTCCACCTCGATCACCGCCTCCACCCGGGGTCGCTCCCGCCGCCCTTCGGCGAGCCGTGCGGCTGCCCGCTGCCCCTCCTCCTCGGCGCGCGCCCGCTCCGCCCGCGCCAGCGCCGCCGCAGCCCGGGCCTCTGCCGCCGAGGCATCGAGCTTCGCGAGCGCGACCCGCCAGCGCTCCAGCGCCTCCGCCTCTCGCAGCCCGCGCGGTACCCGCGAGATGTCCTGCGCCCACTGCTGCTGGAGCTGCGCCGCCTGCGACTCCAGCCGCGTGGCGCGGTCGAGGGCGAGGTCCGCCGCGCGCACCCGCTCGGAGGCGGCCAGCGCCTCGCGCTCCAGGGCCTCGATCTCCTCGCGCCCGAGCACCCGATCGCCGTGCAGCACCCGCCGCACCCGCGCCGCGGTGACCCGGCAGGGCCCTGCCGCGCGTGCCTCCACCATGCGGTCGTCGACGAACACCGACACCCCGCCCACGACCACCCGCTGCGTTCCTGCCCGCACCGCGGCGCGCGCCACCCGCACCACCTCGGCGCGGTCCTCGAACAGCGTCACGTCCCGCGCCCGGCTCGGCAGCGGCGCCTGCACCGGCGCCTCGCCCCCGCGCCCCTCGGCGTTTGCGTCGCGCCCCTCCACCGCTTCCTTCACCTGCTCGACGGTGCTCATCGCGCCTCACTCCCGACGGTTGCCGCCGACCACTTCGCTCTTCGCCGAGAAGGTCAGACGGTAGCTGAACGACACCGACGTCTTGCCCGCGGCCGGAACCTCCACCGACCAGCGCAACCCCCGCCGGATGGGGTGACCGATCTCCTCCTGCTTGTATGCCTCCGCCTTCGGCTGCGACCCGACGAGCTTCACGTCCAGATCCTTGTCGTCGGTCACGGGCACCCGGTCCAGCACCTCCACCGTCACTGCCCGGCCGAGCGACGACGAAAGCTCGATGCGCACCTCGTGCTCCACCACGAGCGACCCGCCCAGGAGCCCTGCCGACTGCTCCTCCACGCGCGCGTTGCGCACCACCCGCAGCCGGTCCTCCACCCCGAGCCCGACCCGCAGCTCTCCCCCCTTGCCCACCGCCGAGATCGCCGACTGCGTGAGCAGCGCGCCGTCCATGAACACGTCCACGGGCCCTGCGAGCAGCGCCCACGAGAACGGATTCTGCAGCTCCGCCTCCCGGAACACCTCGGCGCCCTCGCGCGGCACCGTCACGAACCTGGGCTTCACGGCCCCTTCGCCCACCGCCACCGCCACCCGCTGCGGCCTCCCGCTCCCTGGCACGTCGACGGACCCCGCGGTGCTGTACAGGTAATCGAACCGCCCCCGCGACAGCCGCGGATCCAGCGCGCGCTCCGGCGATGACAGCCCGTCGATCCGTTCCCGCGCGCGCTCCGCCTCCTGGCGATCCCTCCGCGCTGCCCGCACCAGCCGGCCGCGCTGTGACCCGAGCGCGCCGGGGACCAGCCGCAGCGCCTCGAAGTCGAGCCACCCCTCCGCAGGCTCGATCTCCGCAGGCGCCCCTGCTTCCTCCTGCTGCCCGAACGGGGGTGGCGCACCCCGTGGCCCGCCCCCTCCCACCGACATCCGCCTCGCATCGACCTCGGGCAACGACGCCCGCCCTCTCGCCGCAGGCCTCGGCATGGCCCCCGCGGAAGCCATCGAAGCCAGTGGGACCGGCCTTGAGGGGATCGGCACCGCGCCGGGAGCCTGGCTCGGAGCCATGAGCGACTGGGGATGCGCCCCGCCGAGCGCCGCCCTGTCCATGGCGCCGAAGGTCCCCGTCTCCTCCTCCGCCGCCATCGCGTCGACGCCATCGTCCATCATCGCCGCCGACGGTGGTGGTGGCGGCGGCGGCGGCGGCGCCTGCGGCTTCGGTGGGCCTGGCGTCTTCGGCGCGGAGCCCCCTCGGAGCTGGTCCACCACGCCCCCAGGCAGGCTCTCCGTGAACCGATCGTACCCCTCGAACAGTGCCTCCAGCCCCTCGGGCGGCGGCCTGTATCCCCGCTTCACCGACGCCTGTGCGCGCCCCAGCCGCATCGAGCCCAGCTCTGGAAGCCGCACATCCTCGATCAGATCGGCCGTCGACAGGGTGAGCGCCACCCCATTCCAGTCCTCCCCCGAGGCCTGCGCCACCAGCGCGTCGAGGTGCCACGCCACCCACGTCGCCCCCCGCGAGAACCGCGCCGCGTACGCTGGCCACCAGCGCGCCGCGTGCACCGTGTACTCCACGAACAGCGCCCCCGCTGCGCCTTTCCCGCCCCCTGCCGCCGAGCCTTCGGCCTCCTCTCCCTGCGTCGTCGCGAACTGGATCACCACCTCGGTCTCTGGCGGCGCCTTCCCATGCCGCTCGGCGCTCCCCGCCTGCGTCCCCTGCGCCTCCACCTGCTGCGCCTCACGCTTCACTGCCTCGTATGCCTGCGTGAGCTGGCGGATGCGCTCGTCGAGCGTCTTCAGCTCGGCGGACACCAGCGCACCGGCCGCGAGGGCGTCTTCCACCCGCGCCGCAGGATCCACCTTGCGGCTCCGGTGCGTGAGTTCCGGGGTCAACGACACCGTGCTCAGCGTGTCGCGCCGCCAGCGCAGGTGACCGATCTCCCCCTTGAGTCTTGTCAGCTCCAGCTCCAGCTCGCGGCTCCGCGCCTTCAGGGTCCCCGGCTCATCGGCCTCGTGCGGAACCACGACCCGCGCGCGCACACCGATCACCTCGGGTCCACCGCCCTCCATCACCGCGCGGAACGAGCCCGGCTCGGCCGTGGGCGTGATGCCCGCGACCCTGATCTCCCCTCCCCCAGCCCGTTGCGCAGGCCACGTGACACGCCGGGTGACGATGGCCCCCCGCGCATACACCACAACCCGCTCGATCACACTGGAGCACGTGACGGCCGTCATGCAGGTCTCCCTCCGCGGCGACACCGCAACGAGGTACGCACCCACTCTATCTTGCCGGTTCGTGCCCTGTCCCCCTCCTCGGTTCGATCCTGGTCTCGATCCCTCTCCTCTGATCGACCTTCTCTTGGAACTCCACTCCGCGCTGTTCCTTCACGTGCGCTGCCCGCACGTCGAGCGGCGCCTCACGGCCTCACGCCGTCATCGGCAACCATCCGCAGCATGGGCCTCCGCCAGCTCGCGCGCGGCGCCCGGGCCATCGTTGCCCCGAGCCCCACGCGCGAACGGCGCAGCAGTGCTGCTTCCTCAAGGCCGGTACGCGGGTCCCGACTTGCCTGCGGGGGCGTGGGTGTCGCGCAGCACGATGTCCACGCGCCGGTCATACCCGTACGAGTACGCCGGATCGTTCCCACCCAGCGCCTCTGCGGCGCCGCTCGACATCGTCGAGATCCGCTCCGCCGGGATCCCCTGTGCCACCAGCACCGCCTTCACCTGCTCGGCGCGTCGCATGCCGAGCGACTGGTTGTAGTCGTTGCCACCGCGCGGATCCGCGCGTCCTACCAGCGTGATCTGGTGCCCCTCCAGCGCAGGGCGCCGCAGACAGTCGGCCAGCGCCACGATCATCCGCCGCTCCTGGGGCAGCGGCTCGGCAGAGTCGAACGCGAAGTGAGCCTCCGAGAACTCGCACTGGTTGGCGATGTCCTGCCCCAGCGTCATCCGGATGTAGCGATCCTCGGCAGGTCCGGGCTTCGGCATGTCGACCCTGTACTGCGCATCCGGCCCTGGCTTCGCCATCCGCGGGTTCGCCGCGCCCTGCGTCGGCTCCAGGGAGCTGCACGCCGTGGCGAACAGGGCCATCGCCCCGAGGATCCCTACTGTGCTCATGATCTTCACGTCTTCATCCTCCTCCCCCTCGGAGTCGTTGTCTGTGTCGAGGGGGATATGTCCACCCCTCCTTGCACCTGCTGTGCCGTGTCGGCTGTGCTGGACGGGGAGCCGAGGTGAGTACAAGACGCACGGACCGCCCCTGCCTCGACCTGCGCGATTCGCTGCGGATCGTGTCCGTTCCACTGTGCACGAACCCGCAGCATTGCCGCCTGCCGCACGGCAGAGGTCAATGCGCCCCCGAGCAGCTCAGCTATTCAGGCAGCGCGCCACAGGGAGCACGCACCTCTCGAAGCGTTTTCTGAGTTCGTCCCGGGTCCTCGGCTCGGCGTTCGCGCAAAGAAACGGGGGTAGCGACCAGCGGGAGCGTAGGGACCGTAGGTCCCTGAATTGCCGTACGCAGTACCTAGCGCTTGCGACCTTTCGCGGCGGCGGCGGCGGCAGCGGCCTGCTCATCGGCGAACTTGGGCCAGATGAAAGCCCAGTCCGAACCGAGCACCGAGGCGTTCTTCACCACCAGCTCCACCACCTGGCCCGCGGCGAGCTCCTCTGGCTCTCCTTGCGGCTCGATGGCTCCGATGGCTCCGGACTCGGTGCGCGCGCGCCACTTGCCCTTCTTCGACTTCTCTTCGAGCAGCGTCGCCTTCAACCGATCGCCCACGCGCGCAGTCGGTGACGCGGGCGCCGGAGCACGTCGCGGAGCCTGACCGGGCCGATCGTCCCGGCGCTCCCCCGGCCGACCGCCGCCAGGGCCACCACGTGGTGGCCCACTGGGCGCGCCTCCCTGGAACGGGCGTCGCTCCTGAGGCGGCGGTCCACCTTCACGCGGCCCACCTTCGCGCGGCGGCCCACCTTCACGCGGCGGCCCACCTTCACGCGGCGGCCCACCTTCACGCGGCGGCCCACCTTCACGCGGCGGCCCACCTTCACGCGGCCCACCTTCACGCGGCGGTCCACCTTCACGCGGCGGTCCACCTTCACGCGGCGGCCTTCCTTCGCGCGGCCCACCTTCACGCGGCGGCCTTCCTTCGCGCGGCCCACCTTCACGCGGCGGCCTCTCCCCGAGCCCCCCGGCGCTCCCGGCTGCCTCCGGCCCTGCAGCGGCGCCTTCTGCACCCGCCGCGGCTGCCCCGGGCTCCTCGCGCCGACCGCGCCCTCGTTCTGCCCGCTCCGGCAGCCGGTGCGCCTCGAGCGCCTCACCCGCGAGCACGCCGGCCGGCGCCTCCACCGCCACGACCTGTGTCGCCGCGTCGCCTTCGGCCCACGGCCGCACCGCCACCCAGCCGAGCGGCGTCGCGCCTTCCGCCAGCCGCCGTGACTTCGGGAACACCCCGAACCCACGCCGCCCCAGCGCGTACACGGGCCTTGCCCCGGCGAGCGCCGCGGGATCCTCGGCGCCTGCATCGGTGGCCCGTGCGCCCTCGTCGAGCCGCTCCAGCAGCCCTCCGGTTGCGCCACGCCACCCCATCCCCCACCCGATCGGCAGGAGCGCCTCTCCGCCGGCTGCGAGACCCGCCTCGTCAGCGTCGCCCGCGGGAGCGTCGCCTGCGGGCCCCTTCCTCCGCACCCTGTCGAGCAACCCCTGCGCTGCCTCTGCCGCGGGCGCGTGGGGACGGCTCTCCGACCACAGCTTCGCCTCTGGCTCCAGCACCCGCAGACCGTGGGCCCGCACCGCTGGCAAGAGCCCTTCCAGCAACAGCTCCCGCAGCCCCGAAAAGTCCGGCGGGACCGGCCTCCGCGGCGCCGGCAGCCCCGAGGGTCGGAGGCGCTGCGCGTCCACCCGGAGCGGCACCCGCAGCACCGTCCTCGGCTGCAGCGCCTCCACGAACGTCTCTGCCACGCCCTCGGCGTCCACCGCCTCCGCGTTGGCGCGCCCCCGCTGCTTCCAGCCCCAGCGATTCTCCTCGCCCATGCTGGCCACCTTCACCGCCACGAGCGCGAGCGCCGACGCCGGCACCGGCACATCGGGCACGTGAAGATGCCGCAGCAGATCGTCCACGGCGGCCCCGCGCCGCACCCGCAGCGCGGCGCGCTCCACCGCGCTCCCCGGCGATGCCTCGCGCTCCTCCGTCGCCTGCCGCACCGCCTCGCGTGCCGCGTCACGCACCGCGGGCACCTCGTTCACTTGCTGGCTCACCAGCGCCGTCCGCAGCGCGCCCTTCAGCGCCGAGCCGGGCAGGTACGGCCTCCCGAAACCGTCGCGCGCGAACGGCTTGAACCTCGCGAGCCCTGCCGGACCGCGCAGCTCACCGCGCACCACGAACTGCTGCACCGACCCGAGCGGCACCTCGCCGATCACTGCCGCGAGCCCGCCCGACGCCAGCCGATCCCACGCCTCACGCGGCAGCACTGCGCACAGCCGATCCAGGTCCACCACGAAGGTGAACCCCTCGATCGACGCCGCGTGCACCCCCTTCACGAGGTTCCCCTCGCCGACGCCCACGTGGAGTGGCGTGAGCACCTCCAGGTGCCACACCACCTCCACCATCCCCGAGCGCTCTCCTGCTGCCGCCTGCGCCTCCATCACGTTCTCCTGCCGAGCGGCCACGCCAGCGTGCGTCCATCGCGGTAGATCCGGTGCTCCGTGAAGCCCTCTGGCGTCACGTCGCGCGTCTGCCCCACCAGCGCCCCCCGGTCCGGGATCACCGCCCCCGGCGCCACCAGGCGCACGCCCTTGCGCTGCACCCCGAGCCCGCCGAGCGCCCCGTGCGCGCGCCCTTCCCGGCGCACCACGCTGTAGCGCGCGTCCGGGTCTTCCAGCGCGCTCTCCAGCCAGCGATCGGGCGACGCGTACCCGAGCAGCACCCGCTGGCGCCCCGACGCCTCGGTCTCGTCCACGCTGAGCGCCCCCTCGTGCACCACCTCGAACCGCCCGAGCCCGCGGGCCCTGTCCGCGCCGATCCCGCAGTCGGCCAGGTAGTGGAGCAGGAGCCGCGTGAACTGCATCCGGTCCTCGGTCTCGGTCCGGATCGCCACCCATGCCCCGGCTTGCGCCCCGGCCCCGAGACCCAGCTCGCCGAGGTGGAACGGCACGGCGACGCCGCTCGCCCGATCCACCATCGCCCGACCGCGCTCGATCACCCGACGCCAGCGCACCTGCCCCAGCTCGTCGCCTGCCTCGCGCGGCGTCGCCGCCAGCATCCCGCAGCGGGACCGCGGTGGCGTCGGCAGCGGCGCGTCGAGGAGGTCCGTGGACACGTACGCCACGTCGGACCACCCCCGATCGTCCCGCTTCCCGCCGCCCCCTTTTCCTCCGCCGGGCTCGCCGAACCGCTGGTCCACCGGCTTCGGCACGAACCTCACCGGCCGGCCTCCGAGGCCGACCCAGGGGAGCAGCGACGACACCACCCACGGCGGCTCGCGCGCCACCCCGTCCATCTCTCCGGGGGGTACCCGCTCACCGCCCAGCTCCGCCGCGGCCACCACCAGGGCGGCCGACAGCGAATCCGACGGCAGATCCGGCGCCGCAGCGGCCTCCCCGGACGCACCGGCGCTCACCCGCACCGGCGCGAGGAACCGGAGGTAGAACGCGCGGTAGACGCTCAACGCCCCGCCTCGATCGCCGGGAGTGACGCCAGGATCTCCTGCCGCTCGCGCTCCCCTCGCTCGTTGATGGACTGCACCCGCCCGGAGAGATCGCCCGCGAGCCCCTCCAGCGCCCGCTCTGGCCGCCCTTGCAGGTAATCGTCGCGCGTCCGGTGCGTCACGCCGTCCACCCGGATCTTCACCCGGCCGTACCCGCGCGACCCGTGCCCGCCGATCACGTCGTCCTGGATCAGATCCAGCCCCGTGAGCAGCCAGCGCAGATCCTCGTCGCGCCCCCACCCGTTCTCCTCGTTCCGGCTCGCGCGCTGCACCTCGAGCAGCCACGCCGCCGGCAGCGCCGGCGCCGGCACCGCCGACGTCGTCACCGTCGGATCACCCGCGGTGGCCCCCTCCGTGACCACCACGTCGCTGGCCACGGCCACCTGCCGCTCCGGCAGCGCGCGCACGTCGAGCACCAGCTCGAACCGCAGCTCGGCCCCGGCCGGGAGCCGCTCCACCGTCCGCGCCGTCGCCGCCGCCGTCACCCGATCGATGAGCGCCTCGGCCTTGGTCTCCGTCATCGGCAGCACCCCGCGCAGCCGCCCGAGCCGCTTCCGGCTCTCCGCGGTGAGCAGCGCGTCGCGCACCATCACCCGCGAGGGCATCCCGGCCCCGTCCTTCGACATCATCCCGAAGAGCTGCACCAGCGGGTGCACCGGATCGTCGGCGGGCCCGAACCCGACCCCGTCCACCGGCGGCCCCGCGATCCCCTGCAGCCGCTCCAGCAGGCAGCGCATCTTGCCCCGCAGCGACGACCCCGGGATGTACGGCTCGTCGAGCAGCGCATGCCGCGCCACCAGGTTCTCGAGCGCCGCCGCGTCGAGTCCCTGCTCGCTCCCCCCGACCCGGAGGCCGGTGAGCGTCGTGATCGTACCCCGCACAAAGACCTTCTCGAGCATGCCCCACGTCATGACGACGACTCCTCGGACGCCGGCTTCGCCTGGCCCGCAGCGGGGGCGTCGCCCCCGGTTCCCTCGGACGATGCACCGTGCTCCGACGACGCACCTGCTCCCGACGCACCCTGCTCCGACGGCGCGGAAGCTCCACCCGATCCCGACGCACCCAGCGCGCCCGACCCGGCCCCCTCACCGCCCTCGCCTTCACCCGGGGCCTGCGCGGTCCCCGCGCCCTCCCCGGCATCGCGTCCCTGCAGCGGGCCACCTTCCGGAGCCCCGCCTTGCCGGTCCCGATCGCGACCGCGGTTCCTGTCCCGCCGGCGCCCTTCGCGCCGCTCGCCCTCGGGCCGATCGCCTTGCCCACCCTCGGCGCGACCGCCAGCCTCGCGTCGCTCGCCTTCGGCGCGCTCGACGCCTTCCCGACGCTCGCCGCGCTCGCCGCGCTCGCCGCGTTCGCCGCGCTCGCCACCTTCTCGACGCTCGCCACGCTCGCCGCGTTCACCCTTGCCTTCGCGCGGCTCACGGGGCGGCCGTGGCCCTTGCCGCGGACGGCCTTCCGTCGCGTAGCAGAGCACCGCCTCCACGAAGTCCACGAGGTGCCGCACCCGGGGCTCCGGCTGCTCCTCCACGACGCGCGTGGCTTCCACCAGCACCTCGCGCAGCCCATCCAGCCCCTCGACACGCGCCGTGGCGTGCGCGAGCCGCGGCCGCAGCATCGAAAGCTCCCGGCTCCGCTCCTCGCCGCTCAGCGAGAGCAGCCGCCGCGCCCCGCCGAAGATCGCCCGGAGCTGCCCGCGCGCGGCCTCACCCGAGAGCCGCTCCCCGATCCGGCGCGCCTCCTGATCGAGCCGGCGGTAGTTGCCCTCGATCACCTCGCGCACCCAGTTGCCGGAGCCCTCGCCCCGACCGCCGCCCTCGCCGCCACCCGGCCCACCGGGCCCGCCCAGCGGACGCGGACCGCGCGGCCCCTGTCCTTCGCCGAAGCCCCGCGGCCCTTGACCCTCGCCGAGGCCACGCGGTCCCCGCGGACCACCGTGCTGGCCGCCGTGCCCACCGTGACCGCCACCATGCTGGCCGCCATGCGCGCCCGGACCGCCGTGCTGGCCGCCGTGACCGCCATGACCACCACCGTGCTGACCGCCCCGGCCACCTTGACGGCCACCTTGCCGCTCGTGACCGCCGCCTTGGCCGCCTTCCCGACCACCGCGCCGTTCACCGTGCTGCCCCTGGTGCCGCTCGTTGAACGGAGGACGCCCGCCCCGCGAAAGATCGGGCCGGACGTTCCCGTCCACGTTCTCCCTCTCCCCGTCGGCCTCGGGCCCGGACCCCGCCGCTGCGGGCTCCTTGCCTGTCTCGTGCTCCCTGTCGTTGCCGCCGTTCATCCACGATCCTCCCGGCGCGCCCGCGCCCGCTCAGCGGCGATCTCCGCCACCAGCCCCAGCCACGCCGCAGCGTCCTGCTCCGTCTTTCGCGGCGCCCCGGGCGCCCCGTCGTCCACGTTGTCGAGCGCCAGCCTGGCGACCCGCTTCACGATCGGCGACACCTCGGCGTGTGCCACGGCTCCGCCGGCTCCGCTGGTACCACCAGTACCGCCCGTGCCGCGCTGCCCGAGCTGCCATGCCCAGAGCCACCGCCGCTTGCTGGCCGCAGCCGCCGCGCGCGGCACCCCGGCCTCCAGCGCCTGCTCCGCCCGCTTCCACAACGAGTGCAGCCCCACGAGCCTCCTGAGAAGCCCCTTCGGCGCCTGCCCCGCGTAGATCGCATCCCCGAGCGCGTGCCCCAGCGCCACCGCGCCCCGCAGATCGTCCCAGCCGACCGCCACCCCGCGGAACGACATCGCCGCCTTCCGCCGCTCTCCGTGCCGCGTGTGCCGCGCCCCCTTCGCGCGCCGCAGCTCCGTCCCTGCCAGCTCCACGAGCGGCGCGAGCGGCGCCCCGGGCGCCCCCACTGCCACCCCGGCCGACAGATCGACGAGCCGCGCCGCGCGCTCTCCACCGAGCCCCTGCACCACGTCCACGAGGTACGGCGCCATCGCATCGCGCACCGCCACGAGGACCCCAAGGATCTCCGGCCAGGGCCCGACCAGCAGCAGATCGCCCCCCGGCAGCGTGATCAGCGAAGCATCGACCTTGGCGTGGAGCGCCTGCAAGGCCGCCTCCCCCGCAGACGGCTCACGCTCCGCAGCTCCCGTCGCCTTGCCCTCGCCTGCCGCGCCGCCAGCGCTCGCTGCATTGCCAGCGCTCGCTGCACTGCCAGCGCTCGCTGCACTGCCAGGAGCCGCGTCACCTGCACCCGCCGACGCGCCCGCGCTGCCCTCTGCGCCCGCCGCAGCCGAACCGCTCGCGGCAGCAGCAGCCCCCAGCGCGAGCACGTGCCGCACCTGCGCGCGCGCCACCTGGATGGCCGCCAGCAGCGCGAACCTGTCGCGCAGCCCGTCGAGCCCCTCTTTCCCCTCGGAGACCGCGCGCAGCGCCCGCCCCATCGCGTCCAGGTCGAGCCGCGCCACCGCGACCGGCGCCCCGGATCGCTGCCGGTCCACCGCCGCCCGCACCTCGGCCGCGCGCGCCACCGGCGCATCCGCGTCGGGACGCAGGAACCGCTCCAGCCCCTGCGGCGCGAACGCCAGCTCCGGCTGCTCCAGAAGCTCCCGCAGCCCTTCCGGCGACGTCACCTCGGCCGCCCAGAAATCGCTCGACGTCCCCTCGGCCCGCCGGAGCCGCGCCCGCCCGAGGTCCTCTTCGAGGAGTGCCTCCAGCGCCGCCACCGCCGACCCCTCGCCGCTCGCCGTCAACGCGCCCGGGGGCAGCGCCCGCCACGCCACGTCGACCGCGACCGCATCGCCCGTCGCATCGAGCACCGTGCGCCCATCGCGCCGCAGGGACTCGACCACTGCCTCGCGCGCCGACTCCGGCACCGCCAGCACGATCCGCCCCTCCGTCGCGTGCAGCACGTGCTCCGGCCCGAGCCCCGCCGCAGCGCGTGCCCGCCGCGCCAGCGCCGGAGCCAGCGACCACGCCAGTGCCTTCGCTCCCTCGGGGAACGGAGGCTGACTGGTCCACAGCTCCGCCGCCACGAGCGCGCTGCGCCCCGACAGCGCCCCCCGGAGCTGCGCCACGTGCGCTGCAGCCTGCTGCCGCAGCACCTCCACCGGAAAGTCACCCACCGTCATGCCGCCTCCAGATCGATGCGGCCAAACCCGAAGGTGGTGCCCGCGCCCACGCTGAGCAGCTCCCCTGCCACGAGCCACGGCAGCGCCGCCTGCAGCCCATCGCCACCGAGCCGGACCTCACCCACCACCCCGTGCAGCTCCACCGGGCCTCCCTGCGTCGAGCTGAACCTCTTCACCCGTCGAACCTCGATGTTCTCCTCCATCACCTTCAGCCCCGCGGCATCCTCCACGACCCGCGGCACCCTCGGCGCCTCCTCCGACGACAGCTCCAGCCACCGCCGCTCCAGCGCCACCCGCCGCCGCACCGCCCCGCCGAGCAGCCTCTCCGCCCAGCTCGGCTTCGGCCGCGACGGATCCGCCCACGCCCGCCCCTTGAGCCGGATCGACACCGGCGACCGCAGCCTCACCTTGAGCGACCCCGCTCCAGCGCCCGTCGCGCCCATCGCGCCCGTCGTGCCCGTTGCGCTCACGGCGCTCACGGCGCTCACGGCGCTCACGGCGCTCACGGCCTTCGAGAGCGCCTCCACCCGCGCCTCCACCAGCGCCCCCAGCGTGCTGCGCTGCTCGTCTTGCGCGTCCACCAGCGTCACCCCACCCCGCCCGCGCCCGAGCCCCGACCGCCCCAGCCCGCGCACCGCCTCGTCCACGTACGGCAGCGACGCCACCGCCGGACCGAACGCCACCACCGAGAACGCCATCTCGTCCCCGGGCCCGAGCTTCCGCCCTGCCTCCAGGTCCCTGATCCACAGCGGCGGCGGCGCATGCTCCCCGAACCCACTCGGCCTGTCCGAGGGCGTGAACCCATCGTGCAGCATCGCGTACGCGCACGCCGACCGCACCGGGCACCCCTCACAGACCGGCAGCCGCGTCGCACACACCAGCCGCCGGAGCGCCCGCCCCACCGCCCCCCGCACTGTCGACCCGCTGAACATCGGCAGGTGCACCTCGTCAACAGCGCGCAGCACATAGCGGCGCACGGCGAGCTGGACCTGGGGAGCGGCGTGGAATGCAGTCATCAGGACGCGCGGGAGCGCCAACGTACCAAGGGCGGTCGCCGTTCTCCAGCCCCTTCCGTGCTGATCAGGCTTCTGCCAGATCTCCCGCAGCAGGTGGGGCGCGTGCGGCAGGTCAGGTAAGGAAAGTGAAGTTAACTTTCCTTGCCGCAGACCTGCGGCACCGTGCCGCTCTCACGCCCGGATCCCCCGAGATTCAAGGCAGGATCGTGTCCACTTGACTGGACACCAGCGCAACCTGACGGAGCGCCAGCGCAACCTGACCGGGCGCGAGCGCAACCTGACCGGGCACCCTGCGGGGACCGAACGCCGACCTGCCCGCGCAGGAGATCGCCGACACGCATCGGGAGAAGCCCCACGGCTCTCCCGAGAGGCATCGTTCGGTGCACGAGTGCGGGGTGGAAGTGCGCGGTGGAGATGAAGAGCGGGCTGGAGATGCAGAGCGTCGGCGAGGAGGTGGAGCCCACCTCCTCTCCTCTGACGCGTACGAGAGGCGCGAAGACCGATCGCTTGTCGGCTGGGAGCACGATGAGCGCCCATCACCGAGCGCTCATCGCGGCGCGCCCATCGCAGCGCGCTCGACCCGGGGGCACACACGACATCGCCGTGCACGCCCCCCGAGGATGCTCACCCCCCAGTGCTCACCGCGTCGCCCCCATCGTGGAAGCGACGGGTGCCCGCACCACCGACAGCGCCCCCTTCCCGGACGACGTCGTGGTGGGCTTCGTCGGCGGCGAGGGCGGCTCGGGCGCGGGTTTGTCGCCTGGCTTGTCGCCCGGCTTCTTGGCGCGGGTCACCGCCGCGTTCAGGAAGTACCGCTCCGCCAGCGCCGGCTTCGCCTTGTAGTAGTCGCAGAGCCGCCCGTGGGCGCTCTCGATCTGCTGCCGCACCGCGCGCCGCGCCTCTCGCTCCTCCGCGAACAGCCGCTCCGCGTCCCCATCCGCCGCCGTCCGCGCCTCCAGCGCCGCCCGGAACGCGGCCTCCGCCGTGTCGAGCGCCGTCACCGCCGCCCCGATGCCCGCGTTCCCCGCCACGAACGGCTGGAACCGCACCCGCAGCGGCGTGAGCGCCAGGAGCTGCGCCTGCCCCTCGGGCTTGATCTCCACCCCGTACCCTTCCGGGAAGATGGTGCGCTGCGCCCGGAGCCCGCTGCTCGCGCGGTCGGCTTGTGACGCCGCTCCATCGAGGTTGCGGATGCAGTCTTCGAGCACCTGCTCCGTGCTGTACACGTCAGCCAGGGCATCCACCGCGGCATCGTCGGCGTCCTCCCTGTCGCGCTCTCTCTGCTTGAGCTGATCGAAAACGGGAATCATTTCATCACGCAATGTCGCGTGAATGGCTTCACCTCGTTTACACCTCGCCATGTGAAAGCGAGCGTGACGGAGATGAGACGACGTACCATCGGATTCGCGCAGTCGGCGCATGATGTTCCTCCTCCTGAATGCGGCAACGCGCCGCATGGGGTGCGGGGAAGATAGGCCGCGAAAAGGAGTGCGCAAGGCGCCGGGGGCGTCTGGCCGGCGGACAGCACAATTCCGACGCAACCTGGTCGCGCTCCCTGCATCACGAGGCGTCTTGAGCTTTGGTTTGCGGGCATCTGTGCGGGCGTCCTGAAGACCGACACGGAGCGCAGATGTAGGCGTGCGTGCGGAGAAGAAGCACCGCGAGGGCGCGTAGCGAGGTGCACACGGCGCGAGCCGGCCGAGTTCCGGAGCCAACGGCCCTGCTCCGCGGGGGAACTGCAACCCAACCGCTTGAGTCGGCATTGCTCCCGGTGGGAACTGCAACCCAACCGCTTGGGTCGGCATTGCTCCCGGTGGGAACTGCAACCCAACCGCTTGGGTCGACATTGCTCCCGGTGGGAACTGCAACCCAACCGCTTGGGTTGACATTGCTCCCGGTGGGAACTGCAACCCAACCGCTTGGGTTGACATTGTTCCCGGTGGGAACTGCAACCCAACCGCTTGGGTCGACATTGCTCCCGGTGGGAACTGCAACCCAACCGCTTGGGTTGACGTTGCAAATCGGAGCAACGCCAAGTTCAGAGGTTGGAACGACATTCCGCGCCCGGGGAGGCCGGCGGGGTCACCTGGCAGACGTTTCGGGGGGGCTCGCCGTGGAGATGCGAGGGTGGCAGACCCATGGCCCTCGGCCGGAGGGGTGAGCGCGTCGCGCGTCGGAGTGTATGCGCTTCGGCTTCGTCCGCCTGAAAGCGTGGGGTGCTTCGAGGGGTGACGAGGGCTGCGGTAGCCTCGCCTTCATGGCGAAACCCTGGGACATCAACGGTGACGACATCGAGCTCTGGTCGCAGCAGCACGACGCCTCTGCCGAGCTGCCCGACCTGGTACGCCAGCTACTCCTCGCCACCGTCCCTCTCTCGACGCTCACGACCACCACGCATGCTGGAACGCGCCTCCCAGGCTGGGACATGATCGTGCGCGCCAGCCGCGAGAGCGCGTTCTGCCCGCAGGGCGCTTCGGGATGGGAGCTGAGCATCGAGGAGCGCAGAGGCAAGCTCGATGACGACTTCAAGAAGCGGTCGGCGGATCCCTCTCCTTTCGACCCCAAGGACACGACTTACGTCGCCGTCTCCGCACGACGCATCTCCGCCAAGATCCGCTGGGCGGGCGAGCAGCAAGCCAAGCGCACCTGGAAGGACGTTCGCCTCCTCGACGCCGACGACCTCGCCGCATGGCTCGCCCTTGCCCCCACAGTAGCGCGCTGGTTCGCCGGCAAACTTGGTCGGCCGAGTGCAGACGTCGAGGACCTCGATACTTTCCTCCACACCTGGCGCGGTCGAACCCCTCGGCCGCTGCCGTTCAAGCTGGCCCTCGCGGGTGAGAAGCGCCTGCAGCAAGCAGAGACTGTCCGCGCCTGGGCGCGCCAAGCGGGTCGCAGGGGGCGTGCGCTGCTTGTTCACGCGCACACGCGCGACGAAGCGCTGGTGTTCGTGGCCGCAGCTTTGGCCACGGACGTTTCCCCGGAAGGTCATCAGATCTGCGCGCGCACGCTCGTCGTGCACACGGAGGAGGCGCTCCGCGGGGCACTTGGACCGGCCAGTGGCGAGCCGCTCATCGTGCTCTCGAACCTTTCAAGCACCGCCCCAGCGGACCGTGCCCATGGCGCCCTCGTGGTGCCGCTCGAAGGTCATCTGCCGAGCGGAAGTGACGACGTGCTCAAGGTCGAGCCAGCGCCCTTCATGCGCTTCGTCGAGATGCTCAAAAAAGACGGCTTCTCCGAGACAGAAGCGCGCCGTGCGCAGGATTCGGGTGGCAACCTGGCCTCCTTGCAGCGTCTCTTCGGCCACGTCGCACTCCCCCGGTGGGTAGAAGGTGCCCCAAGCGTTCCACTCGCGACGATGCTCCTCGTGGGCTCGTTCCAACCTGGCAACCAGGAGGACCGCGATGTGCTTGCTCTGCTGGGTGCCGACCCTGGCGAGGTCGAGGCGCTCTGCGAACACCTCGCCCTCGCTCCTGACGCGCCCACCATCAAAGAAGGACGTTACGGACGCGCGGTGTGGCGGTGGCGGGCCGAAGAGGATGTCTGGAAGTTCCTCGGGGGCCGCATCCCTGCGGACACCTTGCGGCGCTTCGCAGAAACCATCCGCCTCGTGCTGGGTGAGCAAGACCCGAGCCTGGAATTGCCCCCTGAGGAGCGCCTTCAGGCGCCGTTCCTGGAGAAAATCTTCCGCGCGTCGGATGTGCTGCGGGAGGGAATGAGCCGCGCACTGGTGCGCCTCGCCCTCAGCGACGAGACACTCGCCACGCTGCATGGTCCGCAATGCGGCAGCCACCTCGCCTCGTATGTGCTCCAAGACCTGCTCCAACCTGCGTGGTCGAACTGGGCCTCGCTTTCGAACTTGCTGCCGCGCCGATTCCGATCGGTGACGCGCAGCGCGTGCATACAAGGGACGACGTAACACTGGCTTACGAGGGCTACTTCAGACTGATGCTCAACCAGGCTGGGTATGACGCTACACGCTGGGCAAAGATGGTCTCAGCGCGTATCGCCAGGAGTGAGCGCAGAGTGCTGGCAGCTCTTGAAGAACGAAGCGACCTCATTCTTGATGACAGTTCAGCGCTATGGTCAGCGATAAGAAGGCTCCTCCACTGGTCGGCTCCGGACACGGACAAGCCCCAAGAGACAGGATCACCTTCGGAGGATCAGGACGAAGAATCGGTGCGAGAGCGATGGTCGAGACTTTACGAGCGGTTCACGCCGGAGAATGACGTGCGGAAGGTGGCATGGCTTTTCGCGAAAGGCATCAAGCTGCCCAATCCAAAATCACACCGGTATGACATTAGAGTTCAGACCGTCGAAATCAACAGGCTACGCGAAGAGGCCCTGCAGAAATTCTGGAAGGGGCCGGAACCTGTCTCAATCCTCGAACGGCTCGCATTGGAGGTCAAAGAACCCGAGATGCTGGCTACGGCCCTCGCGACCACCTCATTTGCAGCCGTTCTCGACGACATCATGTTCGAGGACAGTATCGGCCCGGCCCTTCGGTCGCTACTCCCGCGCTACGCCGCGATAAGACAGCTGGCAGCAGGTCTCATTTGGCTGAAGAAGCGCATCGATGACTTGCTGGATGCAAAGCGCCGAGATGACGTGAAAGCCATTCTCAGAGCCCTTTCGCCGTGGCCGCAGGTCTGGAACGTCATTGATGACCTCCCAGACGACCTGAAGCGCGCTTACTGGCTCGGCGTCGAGTTCATTACGGATGACAACGTGCCCAGAGAAGATCTAGAGCGAGCGCTCTGCAACATGCTCGACGCAGGAAACGTCTGCTGGGCGATGACGAACGTGGCTTATTCAAAAACCGAGCTTTCCCCGGAGGTTGTGGTCAGGGTGCTCAAGACTTTTGCGATCAGCCCTCCCGCCGAGGCGAACGGCTTCGTCAATGAATCAACTGCACCCTACATGCTTGAGCAGCTGCTTCAGCGCCTGGAGAGTCTGCCAGAGGCCGAGACGCTGCACGCGCAACTCCTGGTGGACTTGGAGCTTATCTATGCGTGCATCACCCCCGAGGCCCATAGACCTCTCCGTCACCTCTCTGCCGCCTTCGCTGCCAGTCCACAGACCTTCATCGAGCAGGTGAAGCGCAGGTACCGACGGCGCCACGATCCACCTCTTGTTCTCACGCCCGAAGAGCAGGAGCCAATCAGGCAGCGAGCAGAAGCCGCATGTCGCTTGCTCGTTGCGTGGAATGGCTATCCAGGTCAGGGAGAGCCTCCCCAAAGAGCTGAAGAGATCCTTCATGACTGGTCACTTCAGGTCCTGCGTTCCCTCGTGGCGGAAGATCGCGCCAGCACAGGGGCAAGCGAGGTAGCGCGCGTCCTCGCGCGAGCCCCCGATGCGGAGGATGGTCACTGGCCGTGCATCGCAGCGCGCCGGCTGCTGGAGCTGGAGGAGTTTCCTCGCCTATCTCACGCCTTGCAGATGGCAAAGTGGAACATGCGGGGCATGACCCGCCGTTCTCTGGGTGAAGGGGGCAAGCAGGAGCGCGCACTCGCCAGCCGCTATCGAGACGCTGCGAAGGCGGTGGCACTCACGTGGCCGCGCTCCGCAGACATGCTCGACGAACTCGCTGCAAGCTATGAGTGGGATGCCGTGAGGCAGGACGCCGAGGCACAGATAACCCTGCGCGAGGAGGGCGCGGAAGCCGCAGACTTCGAGGATCGTCCTCGCCAGCCAGAGCCTCCCGCCAGACAGCCCGCGCCGCAGCTCGGGATCGTGAACGTCGAAGCCATCGAGCTACACGACTTCGCCGGACTCGAACACTTGGGCCTCCGCATGACGTTTCCGGTGACGTCAGGGCAGTCAGCCGGCGAGGTGGGTCAGTGGGTGGTGCTCTTTGGCGAGAACGCGCGCGGCAAGACCTCGATCGTGCGCGCCATCGCGCTCACGCTCGCCGGCGCCGACGTGGCCCAGGCAGCGCTCGCGCAGCATCATGCGCCACTCGTCCGCATCGGCCGGGACTCCGCACGATGCAAGGTCATCTCTGGAGGCGGTACGTTCTCGGCCACCATCACCGCGGGTGCCGCCCGCGAGGTGGTGGCTTGCGAAACCCCTGGTGGCGCCCGCCCTCTGCTCTTCGGATACGGATGCCGACGAAGCTCAGCGCTCGGCAGGGATGGCGCCTCCGCACCTAGCGGACCATCTCCAGACGTTGCCACTTTGTTCGGCTCCTCCAGCCATGTCCATCCCGCCTCCGACTGGCTCCAGTACCTGAAGCGACGCGCTTCCAGGGGCCCCGTTCACGAGCATGTCCTCCGCACGGTCACCGAGACGCTGTGCGCCCTCCTCCCGGGCGTGGAACGGATGGACGTCACCGATGACAAGGTGTGGTGCATCGCGCCTGATCTGGGCGGCCGCATTCCTCTCCAGGCGTTGAGCGACGGCTATCTGACCATGCTGGGGTGGCTGGTCGACATGATCGCTTGCTGGGTACGCATGGCAGAGCAGAACGAGCTGGATCTCGCAGGAGATTTCCTCGCGAGGATGGAAGGGCTGGTCTTGCTCGACGATCTCGACTTGAACCTGCACCCCCGCTGGCAGCGAGAGGTGATCCAGAGCCTCAAGAAGGCTTTCCCGCGACTCTCGTTCGTGGTGACGGTGCACCACGCGCTGACTCTCCTCGGTGCGAAGGCCGAGGAAGTCTGCAGACTTGAGCTTCGGGAGGGGCAGGTCGTCGCGTACCAACCTGAGGGATCCTCGGAACGAGGAGCGCCGTATGAGCGCCTGTGATCGAGTGCGGGCACCCACCGACGTTCTGCAGGCTGGAGCAGCCTTGACACCCTCCTGCCGCCTGGGGCTTGCTAGCCGCCCGTTGCCTGACAAAGCGCCATGTACCTGACCCAGCTCCGCATCCAGAACCTGAAGCTCCTCAAGGACTTCGAGCTGAGCTTCACGGACGCGGAGGGCAGGCCGCGCATGTGGACCGTGATCATCGGGGAGAACGGGACAGCGAAGACCTCCATCCTCCAGGCCATCGCCATGGCCGCGGCGGGGGCGCTGAACGTGAACGGGCTCGCCCAGAACGTGTCCTCGCTCCGGGACAAGCGGGACAGCAAGGCCACTGTCTGCATCAGGGCCGATTTCCTGCTCGATGCGAAGAGGCAGCGGAGCAGGGTCTATCCGGGATATTCAGGCCGGAAGCCGAAGGGGGGCGTGGTGGTCCACTCGGAGGTGGAACTGCCGCCGAAACGCAAGGACCTGGTTGCGCGGTCGTCCTATGCGGGAGTCGACGGCACGCAGGACCCCATCACGGACGCGCGCAGCATGGATGCGAAGCTGTGGTTCGTGGCGGCCTACGGGGTGCAGCGGTTTCTTCCGGGGGATCCCAACGCACGACCCGTGCTCGACCACGCCAGCGTGGAGCGTATGCGCTCGGTGTTCCAGCGGGTGGACCTGATCGGGACGGGCTTTGCCAACATCCTGAAGCCGGAGAAGGCGCGCATCTACAGCCGGGTGCTCCGGGACGCGCTCTTCGGGAAGGAAGGACTGCTGCCAGGGTTCAACGATCTGGAGCTGCGTGGGCAGAAGGGAGCGGGCACCACGAAGACACTCCAGGAGGGACACCGTTTCGTGCAGAACCTGCCCTCGGGGGAGCTGAAGCTAGCGGCGAGCTGGCTGTCGCACGGCTACCAGTCCACGATCGCGTGGCTCGCGGATCTGGTCGGGCACATCCTGTGGGAGGCTCAGAGCAAGGAGGCGCTGGCTCCTGAGGACATGGAGGGGCTGGTCTTGCTCGACGAGATCGACCTGTACCTGCACCCGCGCTGGCAAAGGACCATCATCCGTGCGCTCAAGGCGACGTTCCCGCGGCTCCAGTTCGTGGCGACCACACATTCGCCGCTGGCGCTGGTGGGGTTGCGGCCAGACCAGGATGAAATCGTGCGCCTCGTCATCGACGACAAGACGGGCGATGTGCGCCAGCTCGACATGAAGCAGGAGCGGGCCCACGAACCTGATCCACGGCTGATGACGGGCACGGAGATCTACCGGACTTACTTCGGTATCGACCAGCTCTATCCCGACGAGCTGGGTGAGTTGCTGCGCGAGCACCGCTACCTGGCCGCTGACCCGACCCGGAGCGCCAAGGCTGACAAGCGGCTCGACGCGCTGGAGGAGAAGCTCCGGGAGGAAGGCGTAGAGCCAGATTTTCCCCGCGAGCCGAGGCGCCAACGGTGATCGGCATCGCGCGAGGACCGGAGCCGGAAGCACTGCGCCTCGAACGCCGGCAGCGCCTGGCACGCGCCATCCTGGCGCGGCGGGAAGGGAGCCCAGTCACGTTCGACGGGTATCAGGTCGCGCGGGAAGCGCTGGTGCCAGCGCTCAACTACAAGTGCGCTTACTGCGAGATGCCTCTGCAAATTCAGGGGCCTCCCGTCGAGCACTTTCGCCCGAAAGAGTGCGTCGAGAACGAGGGCGAGCCAAGAGACGCGAGCCGGTACTGGTGGCTGGCGTGGACCTGGGAGAACCTCCTGTTCGCGTGTTCCCGGTGCAATACGTGGTCGAAGAAGAACAAGTTTCCTCTGGCGCCCGGGAGCAGTCCACTCGCTGAATTCTCTGTCGCGCTAGACAAGGAGCGGCCCTTGCTGATCGATCCGGCGAGGGTCAACCCGCGAGAGCACATCCGCTTCAAGTGGTCGGAGGCGAGGGGCCGGTGGTTGCCGCTACCCGTGAATGGGAGCGCGCTGGGCAGGCGAACCATCGACGAGCTGCGCCTCGCCGTCATCGATGACGGCGCGGATCACGCCAAGGCTCATGTCGAGGACCGGCTCTCTCTGTGCATCGAGCAGCTTCGGGAGGCGATGTCCGGGGGCAGTGGGAAGGACGATCGCGAGAAGGTGAAGAGGCTGTGGGCGCGCTGGTGCAGATCGCTCTTCGCGCCGAGGCAACCCTTCCACGCGCTCACCTGGGATGTGCTGGATGCCGAGTTCTCCGCCGAAGAACGGAGCACGTGGGGGCTGACGCTGCCTCGCCTGGGACGGCATGAGCCACCCGCGTCGTCGCCGCTCTTCGATCCTGCCGATGATCCGCCCGGGTTCGGCGACCTCTCGGAGGAGCTGCAACTCCGCGTCCGGGCGCTGGGGCGCCACAGCTCGGAGCAGGAGGTGCTCGGCGTGCTGGAGGAGATCCTCCGACCGCGTCGTGGAGGCCGCGACTGGTCCGACCAGGAGCTGGCAGGGCTTCTCGGCCGCAGCATCGGCAGTGTCAGGCTCTACCGGCGCAGACTTGAGGAGCGCCGCTCCTTGAAACAACCACGCGGCGCGCGGAAAACCACCTCACGTTCCAGGGAAGCCTGACGGTGCGCGTGATGGCCAGGCGCGCTCGCTGGCGGGAGTCAGATCACGATGCGGGCGGCGCGAACAGCTCCTCTGCGCTGCTCACCACCACTGCCCGGCGGAGCCACTGCTCCAGCTCGGCGAGGTCCTTGCTCGCCAGGATGCGCTCGCGCACCTCGGCGGAGACGTCCAGCCCGCGCGTGTCGAGCACGCTGAGGACGGCCTCCGACTTGGCCTTCCACTGGCCCTCGGCCACGCCCTCGGCCACCAGGTTTCGAAAGTACTCGCTCCTGTATTCTCTCTTCGCTGTGAGCATCGCTTGCAGCCTCCGCCTCGCGGCTTCGTTCAGTGAGGATAGCACCAGGTCCAGGTAGTCTCCGTAGGGCGTGTCCTCGAGCGCCGCGGCGCCCTCCAGGAACGCTCCGGCAATGGCCAGCCCCGCTGCGCTCTTTCCATGGGTCATCGCCGAGAGCACGGCAAGCTCGGGTGAGGCCCGCGCCTGCGCGGGATCGGTGACCACCGGAACGCACGACGGGCCCAGCACCAGCGGCTCCAGGGTGAAGCCCGCGTGGCCGGTGGGGATGGGACGGGAGCACCACCGCACCATCCGCGGGTTGATGGTCACCACCACCAGACGGGTGGGGCACTGGTGCCGGGCGCGGGTGTGGGTGACGTAGACGGGCCAGACGTAGCGCTTCGCGCGGTCAGGGTGGAGCTGGATTTCGAGGACGATGGCCAGCACCGGCTTCTGCTGCGCGTTGGTGAGCAGGATCAGCAGGTCGGCGCGGCGGTCGGCGGGGAGGACCTCGCTGAGGTCTGCGGATGTGATGCGCGCCTCCCGGTAGCGCGGAAGCGGTCTGCGCAAGACGGCGCGGAGCAGCTCCGCCGCCAGCGTGGGACGGTTGCGGAAGAGATCGACGAGGGCTTCGTGATCGAGCGAGGGCACGGGGTCTCCTTGTCGGAGCAGTCCCGGAGCGCAGGACGAGTCTGACCTGCGCGGGTACGCCGCCGCGAAGGCCGAGGCGGCAGAGATGCTCCACAGAGGAGTTACGGAGAGGGGGTCGATTCTGGCTTGGATTCATGTGGTGCAAAGGTGTCTCAAACGCACCGCTGAATGAAGTTAGCCGGGAACGACGCAATCGGGAGAGGGCAAATCCTATCGTCGCGCGGTTCTTGGAAACTCTCTCGTCAGTCCGCAAGTGATTACGCGGTGGCGTGCCAGACCGTGTCGCTTCTGATGTGCAGAGCCACCGAGGGCAGCCTCGAAGGGTATGCCCCCCTGACACCCGCCAGCCCGTTGCGGTAGCTTCGGCGCATGTTCAAGGATCTCCACTTCAAGCTCAGTGTCATCTCTGCGCTCATGGAAGAGGGCCATTACGTCGAGGAGGCGGAGGCGCTCAGCGCGAAGCATGCGAAGTCGGCGAAGCCGTACAAGGCCATCAAGCAGGTGATGGCGTACTTCGAGAAGCTCGAGATCCCGGCGGAGCTGCTGGCGACGATCACCTCGCTCTCGCCGGATGGGGGCGACCTCGCGTACCAGCATGCGACGAGCGTGTGGGATGGGGAGGATGACCTGTTCGACATCACCTCGATCGAGGGCATCGAGCACCTGGTCAACCTGGAGGCGTTCACGCCCATCGCGATGATCGGGGAGGACGGGATCGACTACACGCCGCTCCTCGGCTGCAAGAAGCTGAAGCGGGTCGACATGTCCTTCGGGAAAGAGGGGCCGAAGAACGAGGCGGTGATGGTGGAGCTGGAGAGGCGCGGGGTCGAGATCGAGACGTGAGGGATCGGGGGGCCGGCGGGTGTTACAAGATCCGGGTGCAGCGGCGCGGTGGTCAGCCATGATGGGGCCCCGGGACAAGCGGGAGGGGCGCGACGCGCAGGTCGACGCGTGGAACGACGACGGGGCGCCCTCGGGGCGTGGGCGAACCAGGGTCCTGCACCTCGGGGTGCATGTGGTGGAGCGCGAGGAGCCGGATACGTGCGTGGTGCGGTTCGGGGGGGATCTGGAGGAGCGGGATGTGGCGCTGATCCTCGATGCGTTCGAGGAGTTTGCGGGTGTCCGGGAGCGGGCCTACTTGCTCATCGATCTGAGGGGGCTGGGGCGCGCCACGGCGGAGGCGCGGCGGCTGGCGGGGATGCGGCAGCTTCCGCCGCAGTATGCGGGGCTGTCGCTGTTCGGGGGGAGCTTCGAGCAGCAGCTCGTGGCGAAGCTGGCGACGATGGCGGGGTGGCTGCTGCGGGGGCGCTCGCTGGGCAAGCCGATGCCGGTGTGCGTGAAGCGTGAAGGTGAGGCGCGCGCGTGGGTCGCGGCGCAGCGCGGGCGGAGGTGAGGGGCCGCGGGCAGCGCGAATGACGCGCGCACGCCGTTCGCGCTGCACGGGGGCGCTTGTGGACAGGGCGCGGTCGTTTACGATGCGGGCATGGGGACGGGCCTGTCTCAGTTCACGCTTGAGGGCGATCTGCTTCCGGGGGACGTGGAGACGGATCGCTTCGAGGCGGTGGAGGGGATCTCGGAGCCGTACACGGTCGTGGTCGGGTTCACGACGCAGAGTGAGGGGTTCCGGGTGGAGGAGTGTCTCCGGAAGCGGCTGTGCCTCTGTGTCGTGGATGCGGCGGGCAACACGCGCTTCTACGATGGGGTGGTCGATCAGGCGCGCTTCGTGCGGGTGGCGAAGGCGCGCCGGCACTTCGAGGTGCGGCTCAGGCCTGCGCTGGCAGCGCTCGCGCACCGGGAGGGGTGCCGGATCTTCCAGGAGCAGACGCTCGTCCAGGTGATCCAGACGATCTTCGACGAGGCGGGGTTCGGCGAGAAGGTCACCTGGCGGAACACGAAGGAGTACGAGCCGCGCGAGTTCGTGGTGCAGTACAACGAGTCGCACCTGAACTTCGTGTCGCGGCTGATGGAGGAGGCGGGGCTCTTCTACTTCTTCCACCACACGGCCGACGGGCACACCATGGTCGTGGGCGATGATGCCTCCTGCTTCGGCGGGGAGGAGGGGGCGGAGCCCGTGGTGTTCAGCATGAGGGCCGGGGCCTTCGGGGGTGAGGCGCTCGGGCGCTTCTCGCGGACGCGCGCGCTGCGGACCAGCCAGGTGCACGTGCAGGACTTCGACTTCGAGCATCCCGAGGTGCCGCCGACGGCCACGCTGCCCGCCGAGGAGCGCTGGTCGATGCCGTTCTTCGAGTATCCAGGTGGCTTCTTCAAAGGAGAGGCGGGCGCGCAGGTCGCGAACGCGCGCATGCGGGAGCTGCGCCGGGACGCGGACGTGTGCCAGGGGGAGAGCCGGGCCGTGGGGCTGCGGGTGGGGGCGCAGTTCTCCGTGGGTGGCGCGGCGGAGGAGTGCCTGAACGGCGTGTTCATCACCACCCACCTGGTCTCGCGCGGGAACCAGACGCTCACCGGCGGGGGGGAGCAGAATTACGACACGCAGAACACGTTCCGGGGCATCCCGGAGGGGGCGCCTTACGCGGCGCCGCGGCGGGCGCGCAGGCCGCGCATCCGGGGGGTGCAGACGGCGATCGTCACCGGGTCGAGCAAGCAGGAGCAGGCGCTGCATGTCGACAAGTACGGGCGGGTGAAGGTCCGCTTTTACTGGGACCGGGTGGGCCAGCAGGATCACACGTCGAGCTGCTGGATCCGGGTGTCGCAGGCGAACATGGGAGGGTCGATGATCCTGCCCCGGGTGGGGTGGGAGGTCTCGGTCGCGTTCCTCGATGGGGATCCGGACCGGCCGGTGATCCTGGGGCGCGTCTACAATGCCGAGAAGACGGCGCCCTATCCCCTCCCCGCCACCAAGGCGAGCGGCTCCATCAAGTCGCTGTCGTCGCCAGGGGGCGGTGGGCACAACGAGCTGGTGATGGGCGACAGCGCGGGGAAGCAGGGCGTCGGGTTCCATGCGCAGAAGGACCTCAACGTCACCGTCGGCAACGACAAGGTGGAGCAGGTCGGCGTGGACGAGCAGCAGCACGTCAGCGTCAATGCCAACAGCACGGTGGGGGTGGACGAGACCGTCCAGGTAGGCGGCGACCAGTCGCTCGACGTGGGCGCGGTGATGCAGCACCAGATCGGCGGCAACCAGCAGATCAGCGTGGGGGGCAACGACACGAGCAACGCGATCTCCAACTACGTGGAGAAGGTGGGCGGCGATCGCGCGTACTCGGTGGGCGGGACGCAGATCACCATCTCCAACGGGATCGAGCAGCAGGCGCAGGGGGACTTCTCGCGCAGCGTGGGGTCGCTCCAGCTCACCGGGTCCATCTCGTCGATCAACGACAACATCCTCGGGTCGCTCAAGGAGAGCAGCGGCGCCATCAAGGTGCAGCTCGTCAACGGCAGCCACGGGGAGCAGATCACCGGCGACAAGAGCCAGACGTACGCCGCGGCGGAGCTGCACCTCACCAAGGCGGGGCTGGAGAACAAGGCAGGCGCCAGCGTGACGAACCTGGTGGGCGGGCTGCACTACCAGAAGCTCGACGGCAGCTACGTGGTCAAGGCGCCGATGATCACGCTGCTGGGCGCGGTCGGGGTGTTCAGGGGCGGCGGCAGCGAGCTGAAGCTCGGGGGCGGGCCCATCGTGCTCAAGGGCGACAAGATCGCGGTCAAGGGGGGCCTGCTCGTGAAGATGAGCGGCTCCATGAAGCTCGGCTCCTGAGCGAGGTGAGGTGAACCGTGGCGAACAACCATACCCAGGCCCTTCCCTCCGTGACCATCGCCGACCGCGGCTTCTTCGTGCTGCGCTACGCGCTGGACGAGCGCATGTCCGAGCTGGGGGTGCTGGAGCTGGACCTGTGGGACGACGCGGGGGAGACCCTGCCCGCGCCAGGGGACGTGCTCGATCAGGCGGCCACGTTCACGCTCGCGCGCAGCGACGGGGGGCAGGAGCGGAGCTTCGTGGGGACGGTGGTGCAGGCGGAGCTCTCCGTCGATGACGACGACCTGCCCGTGCTCCAGGTGGTGGTGGCGCCGAAGCTCTGGAACCTGACGAAGCGCGCGGACTGCCGCATTTTCCAGAAGATGACGGGGCCCGACATCGTGAAGGAGGTGCTCGACGGCGCGGGGGTGCCGGCCTCGAACCAGGACTGGCGGGTGCAGGAGGCGCACCCGGAGCGGCTCTACACGGTGCAGTACCGGGAGACGGATCTCGCCTTCATCCACCGGCTCCTCTTCGAGGAGGGCATCTACTTCGCGATCCACCACGTGGACGGCAAGGACATGCTGGTCTTCGGCGACGCGCCCCAGGGGCTGGGCGAGGTGGAAGGGCCGAGCTCACTGCCGTTCTTCGAGGACTTCGGGACGGAGGGGGCGGCGGATCGGGTGCTCCACGTCGGCAAGACGGCCTGCGTGAAGAGCGACAAGGTCACGACCCGCGACTACAACCCCGACAAGCCCTCCGCGAAGCTGGAGGCCACGGTGGAGGGCACGGACGACGGGGAGCACGAGCTGGAGATCTACGAGTACCCCGCGCGCGCCACGGACATGGAAGGGGCCAAGCGCGTCGCGGCCATCCTGCTCGACGCGGTGCAGGCCGATCGGGACGTGACCCACGGGGAGACGGGCTCGCTGCTGCTCTGGCCGGGGCTGCGCTTCTCGATCGAGGGGCACCCGTACGATCCCATCAACCAGGAGTACCTGGTGCTCCGCTCGCGCATCTCCGGTGAGCAGCCGCGCCAGCACGATGCAGGGTCGGGCCGGGAGCCGCGGCTCACCATCGCGTTCTGGGGCATTCCCACGGTGTCGGCGAGCTACCGGCCACCGCGCCGCGAGCGCCAGCAGCGCCTCGGCGGAACGCAGACGGCCATGACCACCGGGGCGGGGGGCGAGGAGATCCACACCAGCGACAAGGGAGAGGTGAAGGTCTCCTATCCCTGGGATCGCTCGGGGAAGAAGGACGACACGTCGAGCCGGTGGATCCGCACCAGCCAGCTCCAGCTCGGGGGGGCGATGTACCTGCCGCGCATGGCGTGGGAGGTCACCGTGAGCCACGTGGAGGGCGACCCGGATCGGCCCCTCGTGTGCGGGCGCGTCTACAACGCGGTCACGCCGCCGCCCTATGCGCTCCCCAAGCACGCGGCCAGGAGCGCGGTGCAGACGGCGACCACGCCCGGCGGCGGCAGCTCCAACGAGTACCGGATGGGCGACGGGGCGGGGGCGGAGGAGATGTTCTTCAACGCGTCGAAGGACATGACCACCCAGGTGAAGAACAACGCGACCGAAAGCATCGGCAACAACCACAGCAGGAAGGTGGGGTCGAACCTGAGCCGCGACGTCACCGACAGCCAGTCGTCGAACGTGGGGTCGAACCAGAGCATCTCCGTCGCCGGCAACCAGACCATCCACGCGGAGACGTTCTACGTCGACCAGGTGGGAGGCAACGCGGAACTCTCCATCGGGGGGAAGCGCGACATGAAGGTCGGGGGCGACCACAAGCGCGACGTGGGCGGCGCGAGCTCGCTGAGCGTGGGCGCGAACCAGCTCGATCTGGTGGTGGGGTCGGTGACGGACGAGACGCTGGGGAGCTTCAAGCACGACGTGGGCGCCGCGCTCATCGAGCTGTCGGTCAGCGACCGGACGGTGACGGTGGCGGGCGACATCGAGGAGCAGGCTGCCGCGGCGAAGATCATCGCGGTCAAGGGCGGGCGCGGGGTGAAGGTCGACGGGTCGATGACCGCGAAGACCGCCGGGGCCATCATCAACGTGGCCACGGGGGATCACGCCGAGAGCGCGGGGGGCAACTACACGGAGGTCGCCGTGGGGGCGCAGCTCGTCAAGGCGGGGGCGAACATCGTCTACGAGGCCGACAGCATGCTGACGCTGGTGATGGGCGCGTCGATCCTCTCGCTGACGCCCGCCAGCGTGGCCTTGCTCGGCGTCTCGGCCAAGCTGCAGGGCGACGTGGCGGACACCGCGATCCTGATCATCGACAACTGAGGAGGCGACGATGGCACGCGATTTCGAGGTCCATCTCTCCGTCGGCGACGCCGCCACCTCGCGGGTCACGGCCTTCGACGCCATCCACCAGGCAGGGCGGCCCTTCGTGGTCGAGGTGGACGCGAACGTCGACGGGTACCTGGATCCAGGCGATCTCCTGGGGGTGCCGGCGACGCTCTCGTTCGGCGTCCCGGGCAACGAGCCGCGGGTGCTCACCGGCCTCGTCGAGGCAGCCACGGTGCTCGGTCGGGCCGACGAGAGCGTGGGCGACCTGCGCGGGCACTACCTGCTGCGCCTGGTCTCGCCGCTTTACCTGCTCGATCGGAGCGTGGACTCGCGCATCTACCAGGACATGACGGTGGAGGAGATCGTCACCGACGTGCTTGAGCGCCACCAGATCGACGGGGTGCAGTGGCGGCTCGCGGGGAGCTACCCGAAGCGGGCGTACTGCGTGCAGTACCAGGAGAGCGCGCTGGCCTTCATCTCGCGGCTCTGCGAGCACGAGGGCATCTACAGCTTCATGGAGCCGTCCCCGTCCGGGGAGCAGCTCGTCTTCGCCGACGACAGCCCCTCCGCGGGGGCGATCAGCGGCGCGCCGGAGCTGCCGCTGCGCCAGCGCACCGCGCTCGCCGACGCGGGCGACGCGGTCTACGTGCTGCGCAGGAAGGAGCGGGTGCGCTCCGGGAAGTTCACCCTGCGCGACTACGACTTCAAGCGGCCACGGCTCGACCTCACCGCCGCAGAGGAGGGCGAGGAGCGGGCGGGGCTGGAGGTCTACGACTACCCCGGCGGGTACTGGGAGCCTGAAGAAGGGAAGCGGCTCGCCGAGACGCGCCTCCAGGAGGAGCAGGTGCTGCGGCGCACGGTCGAGATCGACGCCAACTGCGCGCGGGTCGCGGTGGGGCAGAAGCTCACGATCACCGACGCCGACGAGGCCAGCGGGGAGTACTTCGTGTTCGCGGCGCACCACCGCTACGTGCACCGTGGCAAGGGGGAGAGCGCGCATGCCGGCAGCCAGGCGCGCGGGAATGGCGCGGGCGCGGGCGCGGGCGCGGACCGGCCCGCGTACGTGGTGCGCGCGCGGTTGCTCCCCATCGCCGCGAAGTTCCGGCCGGCGCGCGAGACGCCCGTGCCCGTCATCGAGGGGCCGCAGACGGCCACCGTGGTGGCGCCCGAAGGGTCGCCGCAGGAGGCGATCCACACCGACGAGCACGGGCGCTGCAAGGTCAAGTTCCGCTGGGATCGCAGCGAGGTGAAGGACGACAAGGCGTCGTGCTGGATCCGGGTCGCCCAGGTGCAGACCTCGGGCTCGGTGATGCTGCCGCGCATCGGCTGGGAGGTGATCGTCGAGTTCCTGGAGGGGAACCCCGACCGGCCGCTGATCACGGGGAGGCTCTACAACGGGGCGATCATGCCGCCCTACGCGCTGCCCGAGGGCAAGACGCGCACGTCCCTGAAGTCGTACTCGTCGCCAGGCGGGAGCGGGAACAACGAGATCCGCTTCGAGGACAAGGCCGGGCAGGAAGAGATCATGGTGCACGCGCAGCGTGACATGAAGGTGGTGGCCGCGAACAACGCCAAGACGAGCGTGGGGCGCAACGAGACGCGCACCGTCGGCAACAATGCCTCGCTGGAGGTCGGCGCCAACCAGACGACGCGGGTCACCAAGGGGCTGTCGAACACCATCGGGGCCAATCAGACCATCGAGGTCGGTGGCAACCGCAAGGTGGAGGTGAACGCGGTCACGGCGCTCACGGCGGCCGGCAACGAGACCGTGACGGTGGGCGGCGCGCAGTTCGAGATGGACGGCAATCCGCTCGAAGCGCTCCTGAACATCGCCGCGGAGGCGGCCGAGAGCTTCATCAACGCGCTCGCAGACCAGGCCATCGACAAGGTGCAGGGGCACGTCGACGGCGCCATCAACCAGGTGCTGGCCCCCATCAACCAGCTCAACGCCCGGGTGCAGGGCGTGCAGGACGCGATGAATGCCGTGAAGAATGGCGACCTGAGCGGGGTCGCCGGGATGGTGGGCAATGCCGCGGGCATTCCCGGCGCGAGCGAGCTGGCCTCGGCGATGGGCGGGGGCGGCGCGGGCGGCGGAGGTGGCATGGCTCAGGCAGGGAGAGCACTGCCAGGGGGCGCGGGGGGCGGGGCTCAGGCCGGAGGCGGGGGGGGCGAGGCCCAGGGCGG
>NZ_ASRX01000036.1 GCF_000601485.1 Chondromyces apiculatus DSM 436 | reverse complement strand
AAGAGAACGTGCGGGAGAGCGGGCGGGTGGGGGTGGCGCTCGGAGCGATGCGTCGGCATGTGGAGGAGCGGCGGAGCCTGCTGGAGGGGCTAGGAGCGTTGTACGCGCGCGGGTACGCGCTGGACTGGAAGAAGCAGCAGGCCGAGGGAGGGCGGGTGGTGCTGCTGCCGAGCTATCCCTGGCAGCGCGAGCGGTACTGGTTCAGCGCTCCGGCCATCCCGGCGCGGCGTCCGAGGCAGGCGCTGTCGGTCCGGAGCGGTGCGGCGCATCCTCTGCTCGGCATGTCGACGAGCGTGTCGGCGCTGCCCGGTATGCACCTCTGGGAGCAAGCGCTCTACAGCAACTCACCCGCATACCTGGAGGATCATCGCGTCCTGGAGCAGGTGGTGTTCCCTGCAGCCGGGTACGTGGAAATGGCGCTCTCGGCAGGGGTCGAGATCTTCCCTGGGGCCGTGGTCTCGATCGAGGACCTGACCCTCGATCGCATGCTCGCCTTGCCGACCGATGAGGAGCGAATCGTGCAGACCGTGCTCACCGCCGAGGGGGACTCGGTTGCATCCTTCCAGATCTCTAGCCGCGCCGAGAGGGAGACAGGATGGCAGCGGCATGCGGTGGGGAAGGTGCGGGGGAGCCAGGGCGAAGCGCTACCCCCTACCACGACAGAGCGCCCCGCAGCGCTCCGAGCGCGGCTGGGTACAGTCCGCACGGGAACGTCGCATTACTCGGACCTGCGAACCCTCGGTCTGGATTACGGGCCCGCATTCCAGGGCGTCGTCGACATTGCCCTGGGCGAGGGCCAGGTGCTCGGGCGCGTTCAGCTCCCCGAGCGGATCAAGGGGGCAGGTCACACCGTGCACCCTGCGCTCCTCGACGCGTGCTTGCAGGTCTCTGCCGGCCTCTTCGGGGCGAGAGGTGCGGATGCCGCCAGCGAGGAAGCCCCCTATGTACCGGTAGCGATCGCGAGGGTGCGCGTGCATCGCCTGCCGGAGCGCGAGGTGTGGGTGCTCGCAGGGATGTCCGCGGACCAGGGCACGGAAGACGCGCGGGAGCGCGTCGTCGACCTGCGCCTGCTGGACGAAGATGGGGCGACTCTGGTCGAGGTACTGGGCATGCGGCTGCGGCGGGTCGAGGGGGCGCTGCGTGCGCAGCGCGGTCTCGAGGAGCTGCTCTTCGAAGTGGCCTGGGAGCGGACGGAGCCCTCGCCAGAGGCGAGCCTGTCGCGCGAGGGGGCGTGGCTCATCTTCTCGGATCGAGGCGGGGTTGGCGCGTCGCTGAGAGCGTTGCTCGCGCACCGCGGGCAGCGCTGCGTGCAGGTCGTCGCGGGGACTGCATACGGCCGGATCGAGCCCGACGTGTACCGGATCGACCCGCAGCGCCGCGAGGATCACGGTCGCCTCATGCGTGACGCCTTCGGCGAGGGAGGGGCCTGCCTGGGGGCCGTACACCTCTTCAGCCTGGACGCCACTCCCTTCGACCACGCCACGCCGGAGAACCTGAGCGAGGATCTCGCGCGTGGGACCGAGAGCGCAGCTTACCTCGGGCAAGCGCTGCTGCGGCAGGGGTGGAGGGACATGCCGCGGCTGGTCCTGATCACGCGGGGAGCGCAGCAGGTCGCTGACACAGACGAGATCGCCGTCTCCCAGGCGCCGCTCTGGGGGCTTGGTCGGACGATCGCCCTCGAGCATCCGGAGCTGCGATGCTTGCGCATCGACCTGGATCCTGCTGCTGGAGCGGGAGACGCTGCGCTCCTTCTCCGTGAACTCGTCGCACAGAATCGGGAGGATCAGATCGCGCTGCGGGGAGGCGTCCGCCACGTCGCGCGGATCGTGCGCGGACGCGTGGAGGCGCACACGCCACGCGCATCCAAGCCTCAGGTGCGCTACCGGCTGGAAGCGAACGCGTCTTACCTGATCACGGGTGGGCTTGGCGGGCTCGGTCTTGAGCTGGGGCGCTGGATGGTCGAGCGCGGCGTGAAGCACCTCGCGCTCGTGGGGCGTCGGGCCCCCGACGAGCGCGCCCGCGTGGCCATTGCTGCGATGGAGGCGGCCGGCGCGCGCGTGCTCACCGTGCAGGCCGATGTCGCGCGGCGCGAGGACGTCCAGCAACTCATGGAGTCGGTCGGGCGGGAGGGGCCACCGCTCCGCGGGGTCGTGCATGCAGCGGCGGTCCTGGACGACCACACGCTGCTCGAGCTTTCCGCCGAGAACTTCAGGAGCGTGTTCGCTCCGAAAGTGCTCGGAGCCTTTCACCTGCACCAGGCCACGGGGAGCCAGGAACTCGCGTTCTTCCTGATGTACTCGTCCGCAGCGGCGCTCTTCGGCTCTCCGGGCCAGGGCAACTACACGGCGGCGAACGCCTTCCTCGATGCGCTCGCGCGCCTCCGCGACCGGACACATCGTCCCTCGATGAGCGTCCAGTGGGGCGCGTTCTCGGCGGTGGGGCTCGCGGCGGCGGAAGACATCCGCGGCAAGCGGATCGAGGCTCGCGGGTCAAGGAACCTCACCCCCGAGGAGGGGCTCGCGGGGCTCGCGCAGCTCTTCGAGCACCCACGTCCGGAGGTTGCTGTTGCCCGCTTCGACGTGCGGCAGTGGCTGGAGTTCTACCCGCGGGCGGCGGCGCTCCCCTTCTTCGCGGTGCTCCAGGGGGAGGCGGGGGCGACGCGCCGGGCTCAAGGCGACGCGCGGCGCGTGCTGGAGGAGGCGCCCCCCGCCGCGAGGGAAGGGCTGCTCCGGCGGCACCTCCTCGAGCAGGCGGCGAGCGTGCTGCGCGTCGATGTGACCAGGCTCGATCCTGCCGCTCCCCTGCAGAGCTCCGGCGTCGACTCGCTGATGAGCCTTGAGCTGCGCAACCGGCTGGAGGCGAGCCTCTCCGTGCGTCTCTCGGCGACGCTCCTCTTCACGTACCCGACCGTGGCTTCGCTCACCGGCTACCTGCTCGCGGAACTCTGGCCGGCGGAGCAGGAGCCGCCGCAGCACGCCGTGGAGGCGCCATTGTCAGACAAAGGCGCGGTGGTGGCGGCTATCTCCCAGATGACCGAGCGAGAAACCACGCTGGCAGTGGAAGCAGAGCTCGCGGCCCTTGAAGACTACCTGCAATGAGCAAGACGCACCCGACGATGTCACCCGAGAACACCCACGCGGATGGCGTGACCACGCCGGCGGCGGAGCTCACGCCGCTCCAGCGCGCCCTCATGGCACTCCGCAAGGCGCGATCGACGATCGAAGCGCTGGAGCAAGCGAGGTCGGAGCCCATCGCGATCCTGGGGATGGCGTGCCGCCTGCCGGGAGGCGCGCATTCGCCAGAGGACTTTTTCCGTCAGCTTGAGGATGGCCTCGATGCCGTCACGGAGGTCCCCTCCGACCGCTTCCGGGCGGATCTGACCGATCAGGATCAAGCTGATCCGGCAGCGAGAGGCACCCGCTGGGGGGCCTTTCTGAAGGAGGATGTACGCCTCTTCGATGCTGCCTTCTTCGGGATCTCGCCCCGCGAGGCGCACGCCATGGATCCGCAACAGCGCTTGCTCCTGGAGGTCGCGTGGGAGGCCCTCGAGTGCGCCGGACAAGCGCCGGAGCGCCTGGTGGGGAGTCGCTCCGGGGTGTTCCTCGGAATCATGAACACCGATTACGCCGAGCTCTCCCTGTTCGGCGACCCGGCCGCTCAGGACCTCTACGCCGCCACGGGCAACGGCCATTGCTTTCCGGCCGGCCGCCTCTCGTTCACGCTCGGACTTCAGGGGCCGAGCCTGGCGGTGGACACTGCCTGCTCTTCGTCCCTGGTCGCCGTGCACCTCGCGTGCCGGAGCCTGCGGAGCGGCGAGGCATCGCTTGCGCTCGCGGGGGGAGTGAACCTCATGCTGTCCCCCTCACCATCGCGCATGTCTGCCAGGCTCGGGGCGCTCGCGCCCGACGGGCGGTGCCGGAGCTTCGACGCGGGCGCGAGCGGGTTCGTGCGCGGAGAGGGTTGCGGCATCCTGGTGCTCAAGCGCCTTTCGGATGCCGTGCGGGATGGAGATCCGATCCAGGCGGTGATCCGCGGGTCGGCGGTGAACCAGGACGGCCGCTCAACCGGGCTGACGACGCCGAACGTGCTCTCCCAGCAGGCCTTGCTGCGGCAGGCGCTGGAGGACGCCCGGGTCGCGCCGGAGGACATCGGATTCGTCGAGACGCATGGGACCGGGACTCCGCTCGGTGATCCGATCGAGTTCGAGGCTCTCCGGACGGTGCTGGGCAAGCCGCACACGGATGGATCGCGCTGCGTGCTGGGCGCTTTGAAGACGAACATCGGACACCTGGAGGCCGCGGCAGGCGTAGCTGGACTGATCAAGGCCGTCCTGTGCCTCCAGCGCGGCGCTATCCCGGGAAACCTCCATTTCGAGGCGCTCAACCCGCGCATCTCGCTTGAGGGAACGCCCTTCTCGATCCCCACCCAGCGCGAGGTGTGGCCAGGTACGAAGCCGCGGCTCGCCGGGGTGAGCTCCTTCGGGATGGGCGGAACGAACGCGCACGTGGTGCTGGAGGAGGCACCTCGGGGTCAGAGCGCTGCCACCGAGGCCGTCGCGACGTCGAGCCACCTGCTCCCGATCTCGGCGAGGAGTGCCGAAGCGCTTGAAGCGCTCGCTCGCTCCTACCGTGATCTCTTCCTTGCAGACGGCGCGCAGCTCCACGACGTGGCTTACACGGCGAGCGTGCGGCGTAGTCATCACGAGCACCGGCTCGCGGTGGTGCGTGGATCCAGGGAAGAGATGGCGACGGCACTCGCATCGTTCCTGGCGGGCGAGGAGCCCGCAGGCGTCACGCAAGGCAAGGCGTCAGGCTTGCCGCCGAAGGTGGTGTTTGTCTTCCCCGGTCAAGGCTCGCAGTGGGCGGGCATGGGTCGGCAGCTCCTCGCGGAGGAACCCGTGTTCCGCGAGGCGCTTGAGGCATGCGACGAGGCGATCGGGCGCGAGGCAGGCTTCTCCGTGCGCGACGTGCTGGAGGCCGAGGACTGCGCGCAACGGCTTGAGGCCATCGACGTCGTGCAGCCCGTGCTCTTCGCCGTCGAGGTGGCGCTCGCGGCGCTGTGGCGCGGATGGGGCCTCACGCCTGACGCCGTGGTGGGCCACAGCATGGGTGAAGTGGCCGCGGCGCACGTCGCAGGCGTGCTGTCGCTGGGAGACGCCGCTGCGATCATCTGCAGGCGCAGCCGGTTGCTCCATCGCGTCAACGGTCAGGGAGCCATGGTGATGTGCAAGCTGTCGCTGGCGCAGGCCGAGGCCGAGCTCCGTGGCTACGAGGGGAGGCTGAGCGTCGCCGGGAGCAACGGGCCTCGGTCGACCGTGCTCTCAGGCGAGCCTGCGGCAGTGGACGAGTTCGTCGCGGGGCTCGAAGGGCGTGAGATCTTCTGCCGGCGGGTCAACGTAGATGTGGCGTCGCACAGCCCGCAGATGGATCCGCTGCGCGAGGAGCTCTTCGTCTCCCTGCGCCATGTGGCGCCGAGGAGCGCTTCCCTGCCGATGTGCTCGACCGTGACGGGCGCGGCAGTTCGGGGTGACGAGCTGGGCGCCTCTTACTGGGCGGACAACCTTCGTCAGCCAGTGCTGTTCGCGCAGGCGATCAGCGCTCTTCTCGACGCTGATCACGCGATCTTTCTCGAGATGAGCCCCCACCCCATCCTGACCGCGTCGGTCGAGGAGAGCCTCCACGAGAGGGGGCTACAGGGCACGGCGATCGCGGCGCTGCGTCGAGCGTCGGACGCGCGGCGTTGCTTGCAGGAGGCGCTGGCCGTGCTCTACGCGCGCGGCGTCGCCGTCCCGTGGAAGGCGCTCTACCCGCAGGGTGGCCGCGTCGTTCCTTTGCCGTCCTATCCCTGGCAGCGTGAGCGCTACTGGTTCCAGGTGGACGGGACGAACACGGCGCGGCGGGCGTCCCCGCGCCCTGTCAGGGGCGGCGTCGCGCAGCACTCCCTCCTCGGGGCGCCGTTCACATCGTCGCGCCGCCCCGAGGTGCGTGTCTGGGCGCAGCCGCTCTCGGTCCAGTCAGTACCTTGGCTCAGCGACCATCGAATCCATGGCGATGCGGTCATGCCGGCGGCCGCCTTTGTGGAGATGGCGCTTGCCGCCGGCGCATCGCTCGCTGGCGAGGAGGTGCTCTCGATCGAGCGGCTCTCGATCGATCGCATGCTGGTGTTGCCCGAGCACGGCGAACTGCTTGTCGAGGTCGAGCTGACGGAGGACGGCCCGGGTCAGGCCGCATTCCAGGTGGCGAGCCGGGCCGAAACGGCTGGGACGTGGCAAACGCACATGACGGGGCGCATGCGCCGCGTCGCCAGGCAAGAGATGTCCGAGCGCCCTCGCGAAGCCCCGGAGGCGCGGAAGATCCGACTCACGCCTGCGCTTCCCCGGGAGGCACACTACCGCCGCGTCGAAGCGACAGGCATCAAGTATGGCCCCGCGTTTCAGGGGGTCCTGGAGCTCTGGGCAGGCGGCGATGAGGTCCTCGGGCGGGTATCCTTGCCCCAGGACCTGGACGACGCGGGCTACCGCGTTCACCCGGCGCTGCTCGACGCATGCTTCCAGGTACTGGGGGCGCTCTCCTCCGGTGCCGCGGACAGTGCGATGGGCGAAGCCTATGTGCCCGTGGGGATCGAGCACTGCCATGTCGCCGGGAGCCCTGGGCGGGAGGTGTGGGTCGCGGGCAAGCTACGGGCCACGACGACAGGCCACGATGACGAGCGCGCCTTCGACCTGTGGCTCCTCGACGAGCGAGGGGAGGTGATCGTCGAGATCAGTGGCTTCCGCGTCCGTCGGCTTCCTACTGCGGGGCGTGCGGACGCGATCGATAGCTGCGTCCTCGAACTTGCGTGGCGTCGCGCGGAGCCCTTGCAGGAAGCGGCCCTCTCTGACGCTGGCACCTGGCTCCTCCTCGAAGATCGGAGCGGGGTCGGCGCCTCGCTCCGCAAGCTCTTGACTGCCGGCGGTCAGCGCTGTGTACGCGCTTTCGCGGGCGCCTCTTACCGGCGGATTGAACCGGATCTCTACGAGATCGATCCATCGAGCCATGGCGATATCCCGAGAGTGCTGCGCGACGCGCTCGGCGAAGCGGAGCGCTGCGCGGGGGCCGTGCACCTCTTCGGCTTGGACGCGGCGCCGTTTGATCAGGCCACGCCGGAGAGCCTGGACCATGACCTCTCCCGCGGGGCCGTCAGCGTGGCTTACCTCGCGCAAGGGCTCGTGCAAGAGGGCCCCGAGGGGGCGCCGCGGCTCGTCCTGGTGACACGCGGGGCGCAGCCAGTCGCCACGGATGACGCGGTGAGCGTCTCCCAGGCGCCGGTCTGGGGGCTCGGCCGCACGATCGCGCTCGAGCACCCGGAGCTTCGCTGCCTCTGCATCGACCTCGATCCGCGGGGCGGCAGCGATGAAGCAACGCTGCTTCTGCGAGAGCTCACCTCCAGCGATCGCGAGGATCAGATCGCGCTGCGCTCCTCTGCGCGCCACGTGGCGCGGATTGCGCGCGGCCGCTTCGAGCCCCAGCCCGGCGACATCACAGCGCGTACCCTCGAGCCGGCGGAAGGCCGGCCGTTCCGCCTGGAGACACCGGCGCCCGGTGTGCTGGAGCGCCTGGCGCTCCACGCCATGCAGCGGAGGCCACCGGGCCCAGGAGAGGTGGAGATCGAGGTCGAGGCTGCGGGGATCAACTTCATCGACGTGCTCAAGGCCCTGGGGACCTACCCCGGCTTGCCGCCCGGCTCCGTGGCGCTTGGCGGCGAGTGCGCCGGGCGGGTGGTCGCCATCGGTGAGGGCGTCTCCGGGATACAGGTCGGGCAGGAGGTGGTTGCCCTCGCCCCCGCTGCGTTCGCCTCGCACGCCACGACGCTTGCACGCTTCGTGGCTCCGAAACCTGGAACGCTGAGCTTCGCGCAAGCGGCGACGCTCCCGCTGGTGTTCATGACCGCCTGGTACGCGATCCATCACCTGGGCAGGGCGCGTCCCGGCGAGAGCATCCTCATCCACGCGGGCGCAGGGGGAACAGGGCTCGCTGCGATTCAAGTGGCGCGCATGCTCGGCCTCCGGATCTTCGCGACGGCGGGGAGCGAGGAGAAGCGCGCCCACCTCCGCGCTCTCGGCATTGAGGGCGTGATGGATTCGCGCTCGCTTGCCTTCGCAGTCGACATCATGGCCGCGACCGGCGGACGCGGCGTGGACCTCGTCCTGAACTCCCTCTCCGGCGAGGCGATCTCCAGGAGCCTGGACGTGCTTGCGCCCTACGGTCGCTTCCTGGAGATCGGCAAGCGGGACATCTACGACAATGCCCGTATCGGGCTCCTGCCGTTCCGGAAGAGCTTGTCCTACAGTGCCGTCGACCTCGCGGGAATGTCCGCCGAGCGGCCAGACCTGTTCGCGTCTCTGCTCCTGGAGGTGATGCAGCACATCGAGGAGGGGCGCTTCGCGCCGCTGCCACTCCAGGTATTCCGCGCGTCTGAAGCCGAGGGCGCGTTCCGCTTCATGGCGCAGGCCAGGCACATCGGAAAGATTGCGCTTGCGATGAAGGATCCGGAGATCCGCATCCTCCCCGCGCAGGACGCGCGCGCGATCTGCATCCGTGCGGACGGGAGCTACCTGATCACGGGCGGCCTTGGGGGACTCGGCCTCTCGCTGGCGCAATGGATGGTCGACCGAGGTGCGATGCACATCGCACTCGTCGGGCGCAGCGCGCCGCGTGAGGAGGCCCGCGCGGCTGTCGAGGCCCTGGAGGCCGCAGGAGCCCGCGTCGTGTGCTTGCAGGCGGACGTGTCCAGGAGGCAGGACGTCGAGCGGGTCCTCGCCACCGTGGAGGCGCGGATGCCGCCGCTCCGCGGCGTCGTGCACGCGGCGGCGGTGCTGGATGATCGCACCGTGAGCGACCTCTCGGAGGAGAGCTTCCGGAACGTCTTCGGCCCTAAGGTCCACGGCGCGTTCCACTTGCACACGCTGACCGCAGGCAAGGAACTCGACTTCTTCGTGCTGTACTCCTCGTCTGCGGCGCTGTTCGGCTCTCCGGGGCAGGGCAGCTATACGGCAGCGAATGCCTTCGTCGACGGGCTCTCGCACTGGCGAGCGCGTGAGGGTTTGCCGGCGATGAGCATCCAGTGGGGCGCATTCTCGGAAGTGGGCCTTGCGGCTGCCCAGGAGAACCGGGGAGCGCGCCTCGAGGATCGTGGGATCCGGAGCCTGTCGCCGGCCGAGGGGCTCACGGCGGTCGCGCGTCTCTTCCAGCACCCTCGGACGGAGGTGGGAGTTGCCCGGATCGACGTCCAGCACTGGGCCGAACTGTTCCCTCAGATCATCGGCGCGCCATTCTTCTCCGAGCTACTCCTTGCAGGTGACGGAAATCCGGAGCGGATCCCGGATCGTGCCAGGCTCCTCCAGCAGCGGCTCGCGGGCGCCGCTCCCGGGGAGCGGCTGCGCCTCCTCACGGAGCATGTGACCGAGCAACTCTCGCGCGTGCTCCGGATGGACACCTCCCGGATGGGCGAGCGCACCCCATTGAAGGATCTGGGCGTGGACTCCCTGATGAGCCTTGAGCTGCGTAACCGCCTCGTGGCGAGCCTGGGCATCCCCATCGGGGCGACCGTGCTGCTCACCCACCCTGATCTCGCTTCCGTGGCCGAGCACCTGGCGGGCAAGCTTGGTCGCGACGTCGTCCACGGCGGCGCGGCGCCGACTCCCGTGGCACAGGCGGAGGCGCAAGCCAACGAGCACGAGGCGCTTCCTCTGTCTCAGGGCCAGCGCGCTCTGTGGTTTCTGTACCGGATCGCGCCAGAGAGCGCCGCGTACATCGTCGGTTCGGCACTGCGCGTTCGGTCTCGGCTCGACGTGGACGCGCTCAGGCGGTCACTTGCGCGTGTCGTCCAGAGGCACGCGGTGCTGCGATCGACGTACATTGCCCATGACAGCGAGGTCTCTCAGCGCGTCGAGCGGCGCGGCGAGGCGCTCTTCCAGGTCACCGATGCCACCACGTGGCCCGACGAAGAACTCTCTCAGCGCGTCGCCGCGTTCGCCAACGTCCCGATTGACCTCGAGCGCGGGCCCATGCTGCGCGTGCAGATCTTCTCCCGCGGGCCCCTCGACCACGTGATGCTCGTCACCACGCATCACATCGCGATCGATCTCTGGTCGCTCGCCATCCTCCTTGAGGAGCTCTCTACGCTCTACGCGGGCTACGAGACCGGCGCTCCCGTGGAGCTGCCTCCGCTCCAGCACACCTATGCAGACTTCGTCCGCTGGCAGGGGCAGATGCTGGCGAGCGCAGAGGGAGAGCGGCTCTTCGCCTACTGGAAGGAGGAGCTCCGCGGCGAGCTCCCACCGCTCGAGCTGCCAGCGGACAGAGCGCGGCCCAGATCGCAGTCCTACCGCGGCGCTTCGCGATCGTTCACCCTACCTCCGGAGCTCGGCGCGCGGCTCAATGAGCTCTGCCGGAGCGAGGGGACGACCGCGTTCTCCGTCCTCCTCTCCGTGTTCCAGGTGTTGCTCCACCGGTGGTCAGGTCAGAACGACATCCTCGTCGGCTCGCCCGCGGCGGGGCGTAGCCAGGACGCCTTCCAGTCGGTGGTCGGTTACTTCGTCAACCCTGTCGTCCTGCGCGCCGACTTCGGGGACGATCCTGCGTTCAAGACCGCGCTCGCACGGACCCACCGGACGGTGCTCGGCGCGATCGAGCACCAGGACTACCCCTTCTCGCTCCTCGTGGAACGGCTGGGCGTACCCCGCGATCCCTCTCGTTCGCCCGTGTTCCAGGTGATGTTCGTCCTGGAGAAGTCGCACCGCTTCCAGGATGCGGCTGCGCTGGCTGTCGGCGAAGAGGGGACGCTCCTCACTCTGGGATCGCTGGAGGCCGCGACGATGACCCTGCCGGACCGCGGCGCGCAGGTCGATCTCTCCCTGATGATGGCCGAGGTGAGCGGGCGCTTCACCGGCTCGCTCCACTACAACACGGACCTCTTCGACGCCTCCACCATGGCCCGGATGGAAGGGCACTTCTTGACCTTGCTGGAGGGCATCACCCGGGCGCCCGAGCAGCGGATCTCGGAGCTGCCCCTGCTCCAGGCCGAGGAGCGCGAGCGGCTCCTCGTGGCCTGGAACGACACCCGGGAGAGTTTCCCCGAGGGCAAGTGCATCCACCAGATCGTCGAGGCGTGGGCGGAGCGAACGCCGGACGCCACGGCGGTGGTGTTCGAGGGTGAGCGGCTCTCGTACGACGCACTGAACACCAGGGCGAACCGGCTCGCACACCTCCTGCGCACAGCAGGGGTAGGCCCCGACGCGGTGGTTGGCCTGTGCATGGAGCGCTCGCCCGAGCTTCTCGTGGGGATGCTGGGCATCCTCAAAGCCGGCGGGGCTTACCTGCCGCTGGACCCTGGCCACCCCGCCGAGCGGCTCCGGTTCATGCTCGCCGATGCCGAGGTGCGCGTACTGGTCACGCGCGCCGCCTGTGCCCGGCCCCTGTCGGCGTACCCCGCCCGTCAGATCCTGATCGACGACGTCCGCGAAGCCAGCGACACGCGCATGGACGTCAACCCGGTGCCGGTCACACGGCCGGAACACCTTGCGTACGTGATCTACACCTCCGGCTCGACGGGGCGGCCGAAGGGGGTGTCTTGCCCTCACGCAGGTGTGGTGAACCTCATCGCCCACTTCCAGATGCTGCGGGCGCTGGAGCCTGGGGACACCTCGAGCTTCTGGTCCAGCCAGTGCTTCGACGCTTCCGTCTACGAGATCTTCTCGGCGCTCCTCACCGGCGGTGCGCTCGACATCCCTCCCGAGGACGTGCGTGTCCGCGCAGAGGCATTCATCGCCTGGCTGGGGGAGCGGCGTATCCGGGGCGCGTACATCCCGCCGTTCCTGGTCGAGCCCCTGCACGCCATGCTCGCCGACGGCGGCGGCCCTGTGTCCCTGCAGCGGATCATGGTGGGCGTGGAGCCCCTCTCGGAGCGAACCCTCGCGCACATCGCCGCGCGCGTCCCTGGACTCCGCGTCGTCAATGCCTACGGACCCACCGAGACCACGGTCTGCGCCGCGCTGTACCCCGTCGCGCCCGACGTCGCGCCCGACGTCGCGCCTGACCACCGGGCCCCGATCGGGCGTCCCGTGCAGAACATGCAGTGCTACGTCCTCGACCGTCACCTGCAGCCTGTACCCACGGGCGTCCCTGGCGAGCTGTGTGTGGGCGGCCTCGGGGTGACGCGCGGCTACCTGAACCGCCCGGCTCTGACCGCCGAGCGCTTCGTCCCGGATCCCTTCGCGCACGTGCCCGGGGCCCGCATGTACCGCACCGGCGACAGGGTGCGGTGGCGGAGCGATGGAAACCTCGAATTCCTGGGGCGGTTCGATCATCAGGTGAAGATCCGGGGCCACCGGATCGAGCTCGGCGAGATCGAGAGCGTCCTGCAGCGACACCCGGGGGTGCGCGAGGCTGCCGTGATCGCGCGCGAGGATCGGCCCGGTGACAAGCGCCTCGTGGCCTACGTCGTCCCGCAGGAGCCCTCGGGCGGGTGCAGCACGAGCGACCTGCGGAAGGCCCTGCAGCACGAGCTTCCGGACTACATGGTTCCATCGATGTTCGTGTGGCTCGGGTCGATGCCGGTCACCTCGAGCGACAAGATCGACCGGCGGGCCCTGCCGCCGCCACCCGAGACCCGCGGAGAGCACGAGGGGGCGCTGGCAGAGCCGCGGGACGCGCTGGAGTTCGAGCTGGTGCGGATCTGGGAGGAGACCCTGGCCGTGTCCCCCGTCGGGCTCCACGACGACTTCTTCGTGCTCGGCGGCCACTCACTCCTGGCCGTAGCGCTGATGAAGCGCGTCGAGCAACGGTGCGGGCAGCGGCTCCCCATCGATGCCCTCTTCCGGGCGCCGACACCTGGAGGCATGGCGGAGCTCCTGCGCGACCAGGCAACGCCGAGGCCATGGTCTCCGCTGGTCACGATCCAGCCTGCAGGAGAAGGGCGCCCCTTCTTCTGCGTGCACCCCCTGGTCGGGACGGTCATGGTGTTCCTCCCCCTCGCGCGCCACCTGGGCAAGGATCGCCCCTTCTACGGCCTTCAGGCGCAGGGACTCCTCGATGACCAGGCGACCTCCGACGACGTCGGTACGATGGCAGCCCGCTACGTCGAGGCGATCCGCGCGGTGCAGCCCGAAGGTCCTTACCTCCTGGGAGGGTGGTCGCTCGGCGGGCTCATCGCCATCGAGATGGCGAGACAGCTCCACGACGCCGGCCAGGAGATCGCGCTCCTCGCCGTCCTCGACACGGCGCCGCCCGATTTCATCCACCACAACGCGCCCCAGGACGGGTTCGAAGCTCTGATCGAGCTGGCCAAGGGCCTGGGTGTCGATTTCGCTATCGAGGACCTCGACGCGGTCGCGCCAGAGCAGCGCCTCGCCTACATACACGACCGCATCTTCGCCGCCGGGGTTCTGCCTCCGGAACTCTCCCCCGCTCGGCTGCTGGCGCACATGGACACGCACCTCAAGGCCGGGCAGCGCTACGCGCCGCGCCCGCCCTGCCGGATGACGTTCTTTCGCGCGGTCGACACGAGCTGGTACGTGTCGGAGTCGGGCCCCCTCCCGCACCTCGGCGAGGGATGGAGCGCTTGCTCGCCGCACCCTGTCGTGAACCACGACGTTCCCGGGACGCACTTCCGGATGGTCTTCGAGCCGCACATCCAGACCCTGGCGGCGCGGCTCCGCGCGTGCCTCAACGAGGCCGACTGAGCGTCCCCCCCTGACCGATCTCGCCCTTTCGTGGGCGTCGAGAGCGGCCTGCGCGACCTCCCTCAGCGGCGCATGCGGGCTTTTCTTCGGGCCTCCACGCGGTCCTGTGCCCGCCGCAGGGAGACGGCCTCGCCCTGAGGCCCGCTCAGGGCGGCCGCGAGCGCGCCGATGTTCGGGGAGCGGAACACCTCGGTGACTGGCACATCGCGGCCGGTGAGTTTGCGCAGCCGGCCCGCGATCGTGATCACGTGGACCGACGTGGCCCCCATGTCGAACAGGTGTTGATCGATCCCGATCTCCGCGATCCCGAGAACCTCTTTCACGATCGCGGCCAGGCTCTCCTCGAGCGCGTTGCGCGGCAGGATCCGCTCTCCCTGAGGCTCCGCCGGGGCTTGCTTGAGATCGAGCAGCGCCTTGCGATCCACCTTGCCGTTGGACGTCAGCGGCAGGGCCTCGATCTCGATGAAGACGCTCGGAATCATGTACTCGGGGAGCCTCGTGCGGAGCGTGCGCTTGAGGAGCTCCGAGAGATCTTCTCCCCGGGCCCGGAGCGCACGCTTCGGAGATGACTCCTGCCCGAGCGCCGAGACGGCGTACTGATCGGGATCTACCCGACCTCCCAGGATGCCATGCACGAGGACGCAGGAGGGGTCCGCGCCGAGCGCTGGCCGGACGCGCTCGAAGTCGATAGCGCTCACGGGGCAGAGCCCGAGGGTGCAGGACGGCGCCCGATCCATCAGCAACTGACCCATGTAGCCGGCTTCCAGCAGGCAGAGATCACGCGCGAGCGAGCCGAAGACAGGCTTGAGCGCGTCGAGCTTCCCCACGAACAGCACGACGAACGCCGCCTCCGCGAACATGTCGACGTTGGAAGGTGCGTGTACCTGGGCATCGAGGCCCTCATCGGAGAGCCTCCGTAGCTGGTTGCCCCGGGGATCGTGGTAGTAGTAGCCACCCTCGAGACCCTCGACGCGGCCCGGCTTGACGTGAAGATAGGTCTGGACGGCGTACAGGCCCCCCGCTGAGGGGTAGAGGTACTTGGGGAGCACCGCGCCCTCGGGTTCTACCAGGGACAGGCAGCTCAGGAAGCGGCCGAGATCCGCGAGCAGGATCGGCGCTTCAAGGAAGGTCCTGATGCTGCGGCGTCGGGCGTAGCTCTCGAGCGAGGCATCTCCTTGCTCCGGTGCGCCGAGATTCACGAGCGGCTTGTCGCCGACGTCGTGGCGCAGACCAGGGCGGCCCAGGATGAACTGCCCCTTCTCCGCATCGCTCAGCGTGCCTGGTTCCTGAACGGGCTTGTCGGCGTGGACAGGCGGCTCCGTGCGCGCCTCTCCGCGCTCTCGGACCACGTAGGCGACCAGCCGCTTGCTCGCCGCACTGTCTCCCACGGCGACGACCACGGCGTCACGCACGCCCGGATCCTTCTTGAGCGCTTCCTCGACCTCTGCCGGCTCGATGCGGTAGCCGCGGATCTTGATCTGCAGGTCTGCCCGACCAAGGATCTCGATGTTCCCGTCGGGCAACCATCGGCCCTTGTCGCCCGATCTGTAGAGGCGCTCCCCGGTCGACGGGTGCGTGATGAAGCGCTCCCGCGTCTTCTCTTCATCGCGCAGGTAGCCTCGCGCCAGCCCGACGCCACCGATGTACAGCTCGCCCGGGACCCAGTCCGGGCACTCGCGCAGCCGCTCGTTCAGTACATGGTAGCTGGCGCCCCGCATGGGCTTCCCGTAGGGGATGCTCTTCCACGTCGGATCGACCTTGCCGATGGGATAACAGATGTCCCAGACCGTGGTCTCGGTCGGGCCCCCAGCGCCGACCACCTCGACCCCACCGAGCAGCGCGCGCAGGCGATCTGGGAGATCGACGGGGATGAAATCGCCCGAGAGGATCACCCAGCGCAGCGAGGTCGGCACGGCATCGTCCTGAGCCAGCCGGTGCTCCGCGTGCTCCACCAGCATCTGAAGGAATGCCGGTACCGAGTTCCAGAGGGTCACCTTGTGTTCCCTCATGAGCGCGATCCAGTGCGCTGGATCCCGCGTCTTGTCCGCGTCGGGCAGGACGATCGCCCCGCCGACCACGCCGAGGACGCAGACCATGTCGAAGACCGACAGGTCATGGTGCAGCGCCGTCACTGCGAGCGCACGATCCTCTGGACGGAGGTTCCAGCGTGTCGCGACCTCCATCATCCGGTGCGTCACGCTGCGGTGCTCGATCATCACCCCCTTCGGCTGCCCCGTGGAGCCCGAGGTATAGAGGACATAGGCCAGGTTGCGCGGTCCCTGCACCGAGGAGAGCGGCCGGTCCTCGCCTGCCAGCGCCGCGCGCCCGTCGACCACCAGCAACCGCACGCCTTCGAGCCAGGAGAGGCTCGGCGCGTGCTCGGCCTGGGTCAGCGCGACGCGGGCCTCGCTGTCCTGCACGATGCGCTTCAGGCGTTCCTCCGAGCCGGCTGCGTCGAGGGGGACATACGCGCCGCCGGCCTTGAGCACCCCGAAGACCGCAACGATCTGCTCCCAGCCCTTCTCCATGAGGATGGGCACACGATCGTCTGGCCCCACACCCATGGCCCGCAGCTCGTGCGCGAGCTGATTCGAGAGGCGATCCAGCTCTCCGTACGTGAGGATCTTCTCTGACGTGATCACCGCGACCCGATCCGGGGCCGCGGCAGCCTGCTGCGCGAAGAGCTCATGGATCAGCTCCTCGGGGAAGTCCGCGCCGGTCGCGTTCACGGCCTCGCGCCGGGCCCGCTGCGCCGCCGGCAAGATATCGATCGAGGCCTGCCTCCAGGGCGCATCCTCATCGGCGAGCCGGCCGAGGATCTCCGTGTAGGCCTGGAACATGTCGCGGATGAACCCCTCGGGGTAGACCCCCGAGACGATGTCCCACACGAGGGTGATGGCCCCGTCCCGCTCCGAGACCTGGTGGTCCAGCAAGAGCTGCGGGGTCTGCGTGATCGAATAGACGCACTCGCCGAGCCCGTTCAGCGCGTCCATCCCCTCGACCCTCTTGTTCAACATGCTCGTGAACACCACGGGGAACAGCGCGCCCTGGTGCTGCCTCCAGATCCGGGCGACCTCCCGCTGCACCTCGATCCCGCTCACCTCGCGGTGCTCCATGGCCTCCCAGAGCTGCTGCTGGATCCCCTGTGCGCGCTGCTCGAACGTCTGGCCCGACGAGGTGTCGATGTCCATCAAGAGCATCGACGTGAAATCTCCGATGATGTGATTCACCTCGGGATGGAGGGGGAGCCGGTTGAAGAACGTGACGTTCATGGTGAACCGCGGAACCGCGCTCCACCAGCCGAGCACCTCTGCATAAGCGGCGAGGAGGACGACTGTCGGCGTGAGCTGCGCCTCCCTGGCCCGCTCTTTGAGGCGATCCCACGAGGCCGCCGACAGGCTCACTTCGTGGTGCTCGAAGCCTACCTTCCCGACGGTCGCCGGGTCAGCGGCCATCGGGAGGGCAGGCGCGGGAGGCAGCTCCGCGGCGCGCCGCTTCCAGTACTCAAGGGATCGCCTGTAGGGATCGAGGTTCTTCCGCGCCTCCAGCGCGAGCACGTAATCCCGGTACGAAAGTTCCAGGGGGGGGAGTGGCGTGCCGGGGGCCGTGTAGTAGCTCATCCAGTCCTTGAACAGGATGGCCAGGCTGCCGGCGTCGACGTTGATCAGATCGATGCTGACCAGGAGCCGGACCCGCCGGTCGTCGACGCGCGCGGCGACGATGTGGTGGAGAGGCAGGCGCTCGGTGTCATAGATGCGATGGGACATCGCCCCTCGCATCGAGGCGAGCCTCGCCTCGATGTCGCTCGTCGAGAGGGCGCGCATGTCGACCACCTCGATGGCGCTGTCGAGCTCGGGCTCGACGACCTGGTGCATCTCGGGCAGCGTCCTGGCCCGCAGCATGCCGTGCCGATTGACGACGCTGCGAAACGCGCGGTCCAGCCGCTCGATGTCGAGATCGACACAGTCGTATTCCTGGTACAGGTGGATGCCCGTCGGCACCGCGAACGCGCCTGTGCGGCCCATCCAGTAGGCCTTCTGGATGTCCGTGAGCGGGAAGGGCAGGTGCCGATCCGCGGGGACAGTCACGGCGGAGGCCTGCGCCTCGAGGTTTCCCTCGAGGGGATCGCGCTGGAGCAGCGACAGGATCGCCGATTTGTTCTCCACAATCCTGCCGCGCAGATCGGCGCTCAGGGTGCCCCTGGGGGCTCGAATCTGGAGCTGATCACCGTCTGCCAGAAGCTTGATGCCCTGCCGCGCAAGATCGCTCAGAAGCTGGCTGATACTCATGATTCAACGAGGTCCTTTACACCAGTGGCCGGCTCGGCTGCGTCTGGCGGGAGCGCGAAGGCGGCGAAGAGCTTGTCGGTAGCGATCGGTGGCGTCGTGCGGCCTGCGACCACGTCGGCCTCGAGCTGCGCGAGGCGCCGCGCGACCCCCGGATGCGCGCGGAAGGTGCGCTCCAGCCGCTCGGTGATCAGGGACCACATCCACGAGCGCTGCTGCTCGGCGCGCGTCGCGGCGAGGTCCCCGGAGGCTTCGAGCGTGCGGCGGTGCTCCTCGACCACGTCCCAGAGCGCGTCGAGCCCTTCCCCGGTCAGGCCCGAGACGGCGAGGGCGTGGGCCTCCCAGCTCGGGCGCCTTCGGGGCAGGTAGCGAAGGGCTGCCCGCAGGTTGCCGAGCGAGGTGCGGGCGCGGGCCGCCCCGTCGCCGTCGCACTTGTTGACGGCGATGGCGTCGGCAAGCTCCAGGATGCCCTTCTTGATGCCCTGCAGCTCGTCGCCGGAGCCTGGGAGCGCCAGGACCAGGAAGAAGTCGACCATGTCACTGACCGCGGTCTCGCCCTGCCCGACGCCCACCGTCTCGACCAGGATCACGTCGAACCCCGCGGCCTCGCAGAGGAGCATGGTCTCGCGGGTGCGCCGGGCGATGCCGCCGGGAGAGAGCCCGCTCGGCGAGGGCCGGATGAAGGCGCGCCGCTCGAGCGAGAGCCTGGCCATGCGGGTCTTGTCGCCGAGGATGGAGCCGCCCGAGATGGTGCTCGACGGGTCGATCGCCAGGACCGCCACCTGGCTGCCGCGCCCGAGGAGGCGCATCCCCAGCTCGTCCACGAAGGTGCTCTTGCCGACCCCGGGCACGCCGGTGATGCCGACCCGGCGCGCGTTCCCCGTTGCGGGCAGGAGCCGGATGAGGAGCGCCTGCGCGAGCGCGGCGTCGGCCTCGTCGCGGCTCTCGACGAGGGTGATCGCCTGCGCGAGGATGGCCCGGTCGCACGCGCGGACACCGCGCTCGTACTCGTCGAGCGCCAGGCGCGGGCGCTTCCGGGTCATCGACCTTCTTCCAGGCGATCGATGAGGGCACAGGCTGCCTCGGCGATCACGGTGCCGGGCCCGAAGATCTCCGCCGCTCCGGCCTCGCGCAGCGCCGGGTAGTCGTCGGGAGGGATGACCCCGCCGACGACGACCAGGATGTCGGGGCGGCCGAGGTCCGCGAGGGCTGCCCGCAGCGCAGGGACGAGGGTCAGGTGGCCGGCTGCGAGGGAACTCGCGCCGACGACGTGGACGTCGTTCTCCACGGCGGCCTGCGCCGTCTCCTCGGGCGTCTGGAAGAGCGGGCCGATGTCGACGTCGAAGCCGAGGTCGGCGAAGGCGGTGGCGATCACCTTCTGGCCGCGGTCGTGGCCGTCCTGGCCCATCTTGGCGACGAGGATGCGCGGCCTTCGGCCTTCCCGATCGAGGAACGCCCTGGTGCGCTCTCGCGCCGTCGCCACGGAGACTATGCTTTCTCCCACCTCGCCCGCGTACACGCCGGCGATGGAGCGGATCTCGGCCTGGTGGCGTCCCCACACCTTTTCGAGCGCCATCGAGATCTCACCCACCGTGGCGCGGGCCCGCGCGGCGTGCGTCGCCAGCTCGAGCAGGTTGCCCCCGCCGCCCTCCGCGCAGGCCGTGAGGGCGTCGAGGGTGCTTCGGCACGCGGACTCGTCGCGCTCGCGCCGGAGCCGCTCCAGCCGCTCGATCTGCGTGCGCCGGACGGCGGCGTTGTCGACCTTCAGCACGGGGACCGCCTCGTCGCTGGTGGGGCGGAAGCGGTTCACGCCCACGATGGCCTGGCGGCCGGAGTCGATGCGGGCCTGGGTGCGGGCGGCGGCCTCCTCGATCCGGAGCTTGGGCACGCCGGCCTCGATGGCCTTGACCATGCCGCCGAGCGCCTCGACCTCCTCGATGTGCGCCCGGGCGCGGGCGGCGAGGTCGTGGGTGAGCCGCTCGACGTAGTAGCTGCCTCCCCACGGGTCGACGGGCCGGCAGGTACCCGACTCGAGCTGGAGCTGGAGCTGGGTGTTGCGGGCGATGCGCGCGGAGAAGTTGGTGGGGAGCGCGAGCGCCTCGTCGAGCGAGTTGGTGTGGAGGCTCTGGGTGTGGCCCTGCGTCGCCGCCATCGCCTCGATGCAGGTGCGGATCACGTTGTTGTAGACGTCCTGCGCGGTGAGCGACCAGCCGGAGGTCTGGCAGTGGGTGCGGAGGGCGAGGCTCTTCTGGCTCTTCGGCGAGAAGCGCGCCATCAGCTCCGCCCAGAGGAGGCGCGCGGCGCGGAGCTTCGCCACCTCCATGAAGAAGTTCATCCCGATCGCGAAGAAGAACGAGAGGCGCGGCGCGAAGGCGTCCACGTTCATCCCCGCGGCGATGCCGGTGCGCACGTACTCGAGGCCGTCGGCGAGGGTGTACCCGAGCTCCAGGTCCGCGGTCGCCCCGGCTTCTTGCATGTGGTAGCCGGAGATGGAGATCGAGTTGAACTTCGGCATCTTCTGCGAGGTGAACGCGAAGATGTCGGCGATGATCCGCATCGAGGGAGCGGGCGGATAGATGTAGGTGTTCCGCACCATGAACTCCTTGAGGATGTCGTTCTGGATGGTGCCGGTGAGCTTCTCCGGCGAGACGCCCTGCTCCTCCGCGGCGACGATGTAGAGGGCGAGGATCGGCAGGACCGCGCCGTTCATGGTCATCGACACGCTCATCTTGTCGAGCGGGATGCCGTCGAAGAGCAGGCGCATGTCGAGGATGGAGTCGATCGCCACGCCGGCCATGCCGACGTCGCCGCTGACGCGCGGGTGGTCGCTGTCGTACCCGCGGTGGGTGGCCAGATCGAAGGCGATGGACAGGCCCATCTGCCCCGCGGCGAGGTTGCGCCGGTAGAAGGCGTTGGACTCCTCGGCCGTCGAGAACCCCGCGTACTGCCGCACGGTCCAGGGCTTCTGGACGTACATCGTCGGGTAGGGGCCGCGCACGAACGGCGCGAAGCCGGGGAGGCTGCCGAGGTGGGCGACGCCCGCGAGGTCGTCGGCCGTGTAGATCTGCCGGTGGGGGATTCCTTCGGGGGTATCCCAGGTGTCCGCGGGGCCCGCGGGGCGCGTGGTTCCGGTGACCGCCGGTGCGGCGTCTACCTGCACGGCGTCGAAGTCGAGGCCCGCGAAGTCAGGGAGACGGTGGCTCATGACGGCACCTCCAGGAGTTCGGAGAGCACAGCGACCACGTCGCAGCCGATGAAGATGAAGCCGTCGACGCCTGCCTCGCGCAGCGGAGCTTCGAGCCGCCCGGGCCTCCCGGCGACGAGGACGCGCCTGCAACCCGCAGCCTTGAGCGCCCGCGCGCGGTCCACGGCCTCGGCGGCATAGCGCTCGTCGCTTCCGCAGAGGCAGGCGAGGGGGACACCCTCGTCCGCGGTGCTCTCGCGGGTGCGGATGCCGCCCGCGCCGAGGAAGCCAGTGGCGAAGCCGACGCGCGCGCGGGACTCGGCAAAGGGGCCGAGGGTCACCAGCAGCGCCTCCGGAGGCGTACCCGCGGCCTCTGCGCGCGCGCGCAGGGCCTCGAAGATCGTTGCGTCGCGGTGGGCTGCGAGGGCCCCGGGGGAGGCCTGCGGAGCTTCGTCGCGCGGGGCCGGGCGCGGGAGGGTCTCGTCGAGGTTCGCGAACTCCGACACCCCCAGGATCGGCGCCTTGCGCTTGGCGATCCGGGCGAGCCAGTCGTGCCAGGCCGCGTCGAGCTTCGCCGAGATCCGGCCGCTCTCCAGGGCGGCGGTGATGCCGCCTTCCCGCTCGATGGCCCGGAAGCGGCGCCAGGCTTCGCGCGCGAGCGCATCGGTGAGGGTCTCGAAGTAGTACGCGCCGCCCGCGGGGTCGATCACCCTGCCGAGGAAGCTCTCCTCGCGGAGGACGAGGCCCGTGTTGCGCGCGACGCGCCGACCGAGCGCGGAGGGGGCGCCCAGGGCCTGGTCGAAGGCGCTGGGGGTGACGAGATCGGCGCCGCCGAGGACCGCGGAGAACACCTGGGTGGTGACGCGCAGCATGTTCACCCAGGGGTCACGCGCGGTGAGCGTCCGTGACGAGCAGACCGCGTGGATCAGCGTCGCCTCCGCGGGGCCCGCGCGGCGCGTGTCCACGGCCGCGAGCGCCGCGAGCAGCTTCTGCCAGCACGTCCGGAGCGCGCGCAGCTTGCAGAGTTCCAGGAAGGTGTCCCTGCCGACGGAGACCTGCACCGCGATCTGGCGCGCCGCCTGATCGGGCGAGAGGCCCGATGAGAGCAGCGCGTCGAGGTAGCGCGCGCCGGTGGAGAGCGCGAAGGCGATCTCGTCGGCCGCGTCTGCGCCAGCCTCATGGTACGGGAGCGTGGAGACCATCGCCGCGGTCGCGCCTTGCGCGTGCTCCTCGACGGCCCGCGCCACGCGCCCGAGGGTCGTGAGGTCTTCCGCCAGGGTCATGAAAGGCGCGCTCCCCCGCGCGCGCCGCGCGAGCGGATCCAGGGTCAGGGCGAAGCCCGACGTGGCGACGGGCGCGAGCCGGCCCACGGCGCTCTCCAGGTCCTCCGCCGAGGAGGCCTCGTCCATGTCGATGACGTGGAACCTGCGGGCCAGGTCGTCGCGCGTGAGCGCCCTCTCCAGCCCGAGCCACAGCGCGTCGGCGCCTCCTTCGACGTCTGCCTTGAGATCGGCGTCTGCCTTGAGGTCGGCGCCTGCCTTGAGATCGGCGTCACCAGCGCTGTCGTCGGCGGCTGCGCCGGGCTCATGGCGCATGCAGATCCGGAACGGCACCCCGCGCCGCTCGCGCGGGGCCAGTGTGGCCAGCGTGGCCCGAGGGCCCTCGGTGTAGAGCGGCGCGACGAGGATGCCCTCCATCGCCTCGTGGACGAGCGCCGCGTCGAACGGCTTGCCCGCGAGCTCCTTCTCGACCTGTGCTCGCCACTCGGCGACGGTGACGGGTGAAAACTCCACCGCGGGCTCCTCCTACATGTTGCGCCGGTACTGTCCGCCGACCTGGTAGAGCGCTCCCGAGAGCTGGCCGAGCGTGCAGACCTTGCAGGCCTCCATGAGCGCGTCGAAGACGTTGCCCCCGTCGAGCGCCGCGCGCTGCACCGCATCCAGGGCTGCCGGCGCCACCGCCGCGTTGCGCTTCCAGAAGGCGTCGCGCGAGGTGATCGCGTAGTCCTTCTCTTCCGTGGTGGCGCGGATGACCTCGGGAGGCGCCACCGTGGGCGAACCCTTCGGATCGAGGAAGGTGTTGACCCCGATGATGGGCAGCTCCCCGTTGTGCTTGAGGGTCTCGTAGTAGAGCGACTCTTCCTGGATCTTGGAGCGTTGGTACATGCGCTCCATCGCGCCGAGCACGCCGCCGCGCTCGGAGATCGAGCGGAACTCGTTCAGCACCGCCGCCTCCACGAGGTCCGTCAGCTCCTCGACGATGAACGAGCCCTGGGTCGGGTTCTCGTTCTTGGCCAGGCCGAACTCCTTGGTGATGACGAGCTGGATGGCGAGCGCCCGCCGCACGCTCTCCTCGGTCGGCGTGGTGATCGCCTCGTCGTAGGCGTTCGTGTGGAGGGAGTTGCAGTTGTCCTGCAAGGCGAGGAGGGCCTGCAGCGTGGTGCGGATGTCGTTGAACGCGATCTCCTGGGCGTGCAGCGAGCGGCCCGACGTCTGGATGTGGTACTTGAGCTTCTGCGAGCGCTCGTTGCCGCGGTACTTGTCGCGGATCGTCCTCGACCAGATGCGCCGCGCCACCCGCCCGATCACCGTGTATTCGGGATCCATGCCGTTCGAGAAGAAGAACGACAGGTTCGGGGCGAAGTCGTCGATGTGCATCCCGCGCGAGAGGTAGTACTCGACGAACGTGAACCCGTTCGCGAGCGTGAACGCGAGCTGGGAGATGGGGTTCGCCCCGGCCTCGGCGATGTGGTAGCCGGAGATCGAGACGGAGTAGAAGTTCCGGACCTTGTTCTCGATGAAGTGCTGCTGGATGTCGCCCATGAGCCGCAGCGCGAACTCGGTCGAGAAAATGCAGGTGTTCTGGGCCTGATCCTCCTTGAGGATGTCGGCCTGCACCGTCCCCCGCACCGCGGAGAGCGTTGCCGCGCGGATCTTCGTGTACACCTCGTGGGGCAGGACCTCGTCGCCGGACACGCCGAGGAGCATGAGGCCGAGCCCGTCGTTGCCCTCGGGGAGCGCTCCCTGGTAGCTCGGCCGCGGCACCCCGCGCTGCGCGAAGATCTCGGTGATCTTCTGCTCGATCTCGGCGACCTTCCCCTGGCTCCGGATCCATTTCTCGCAGCCCTGGTCGATGGCGGCGTTGAGGAAGAAGCCGAGCAGCATCGGCGCCGGGCCGTTGATGGTCATCGAGACCGACGTCGTCGGATCGGACAGGTCGAAGCCCGAGTAGAGCTTCTTGGCGTCGTCCACGTTGGCGATCGAGACGCCGGAGTTGCCGACCTTCCCGTAGATGTCGGGCCGGTGGTCGGGGTCCTCTCCATAGAGCGTGACGGAGTCGAACGCCGTCGAGAGCCGCTTGGCAGGCAGGCCGCGCGACACGTAGTGGAAGCGCCTGTTGGTGCGCTCGGGGCCGCCTTCGCCCGCGAACATGCGCGCCGGATCCTCGTTCTCCCGCTTGAGCGGGAAGACGCCGGCGGTGAAGGGGAACTGCCCGGGGGGCGCCTCGCGGAGGAGCCAGGTGAGCACGTCGCCCCAGTCCTCGTACCTGGGCAAGGAGACCTTGGGGATGCGCAGGTGCGAGAGCGACTCGGAGACGAGGTCGAGCTCGATCACCTTGTCGCGTACCTGGAACTGGTACTTCGCAGCCGCGTAGCGGCGCTTGGTGGCGGGCCACTCGTCGAGGAGCTGCTTGCACTCGGGCGCGAGGCGCACCTCCAGGTCGCGGTAGAGATCCACGATCTCGCCGAGAAACGCTGGCTCCCCTTCGATGCGCTGGGTGACCTGCACGGTGTCGGTGGGGCCGGCGGGCTCCACGATCTCCAGGCGCTTCTTGCCCACGTTGGCGCGGAGGGCCTCGATGGTGCCGTGGAGCTGGTACATCCGCCGCGCGATCGCCGCCTGGGCGCGCACGAAGGCGTCGTAGGCGTCGCAGGTGTCGACGATCTCGGCGAGGTAACGGGTGCGCTCCGGCGGGATGATCCAGCGCTTCTCGCTCATGCCGGCGGTGATCTCCGTCCGCGGGTCGAGGGGCGCCCCCGTCTTCCTGGCGACGAGCTGCATGATCGTCCGGTACAGCCGGTTCATCCCCGGGTCGTTGAACTGCGAGGCGATCGTCCCGTAGACCGGGAGGTCCTCGTCGGCGACGGTGAAGGCGTTGTGGTTGCGCCGCCACTGCTTCTTCACGTCGCGCAGCGCGTCCAGCGAGCCCCGCTTGTCGAACTTGTTGATGGCGACGATGTCGGCGAAGTCGAGCATGTCGATCTTCTCGAGCTGGGTCGCGGCGCCGTACTCCGCCGTCATCAGGTAGAGCGACACGTCGGCGTACTCGGTGATCTCGGTGTCGGACTGCCCGATGCCCGAGGTCTCGACGATGATGAGATCGAAGCCGGCCGCCCGGCACACCTCGATCGACTCCCCCACGTGCTTGGAGAGGGCCAGGTTCGACTGGCGCGTCGCGAGGGAGCGCATGTAGATGCGCGGGTCGTCGATTGCGTTCATGCGGATGCGGTCGCCGAGCAGGGCCCCACCCGACTTGCGCTTCGAGGGATCGACCGAGAGCACCGCCATCGTTTTGTCCTCGCTCTCCGCGAGGAAGCGGCGCACCAGCTCGTCGACGAGGCTCGACTTGCCAGCGCCGCCGGTGCCAGTGATCCCGAGCACCGGGGCTCTGCGCTCCCGAGGGGGGAGCGCCGCCAGCGCCGCGCGCAGCTTGTCGCCTGCTTCGGGGAAATTCTCGGCGATGGTGATGAGCGCCGCGATGGTGTCGGGCTCACGCTGGCCGAGGCGCGCGAGGAGCGGCTCGAAGTCCGGGGAGCGCTTCTCGAAGTCACACCTCGCCAGGAGATCGTTGATCATCCCCTGCAGCCCCATCGCCCGGCCGTCGTCGGGGGAGTAGATGCGGGAGACGCCGTACTCGTGCAGCTCCTGGATCTCGGAGGGGAGGATCGTCCCGCCACCCCCGCCGAAGACCTCGATCCGCGCTCCCGCTTTCCGCAGGAGATCGATCATGTACTTGAAGTACTCGACGTGACCTCCCTGGTAGGAGGTGATGGCGATTCCCTGGACGTCCTCCTGGATCGCGCAGTTGACGATCTCGGCGACGGAGCGGTTGTGCCCGAGGTGCACGACCTCCGCGCCGGAGGACTGCATCAGCCGGCGCATGACGTTGATCGCGGCGTCGTGACCATCGAAGAGCGAGGCAGCGCTCACGAGGCGGACGTGGTGGCGGGGGCTGTACGGTGCGGTGGCGGCAGGAGGCTGCACGAGACGAGACCCTCCTTCTCAGGTGCTCTCGGGGTGGCGGTGTAGGCGTCGATCCCCCCGATGAGGGGCTTTCAGCGGCATCGGCGGCCTACCTTCATGGCGCTCGGTTTCATAGTCAAGCCTCGGTAGGCTCCTGCCCTCGTGCCACGGACGACACTGGCCCAGCTTCCCGCCGCCCCCAGGATCCTCGCCCTCGTTGCAGAGGCGGATGTGCTCGCCGTCGTGTGCGATGGTGGTGCTTGCTTCGTCGTCCCCACCTCGGCACCTCTCCCCGTGACCCCGCGTGCCGTAGGTGTGCTCGCAGGTCCGCTGGCAGGCGCGGGAGGCTGGGGAGACCGGGTGTACTTCGTCGCGCAGTCCGGAGAGGTCGTCCTCCTGGAGCGCGCCTCTGGAGCGGTGACGCGTTACAACATCGGCGCGTGCAGGCGGTGGTGTCCGGCAGCGCGAGCCCCGGTCTCGGCGCGCATCGTGCCCGCGGGAGGGATGCTCTCCGGGTCGTACCGGAACGATTCGGTGGAGATCGTGGACGAGGCGTGCGGGGCGTGGCTCGGCAAGATCGAGCCGGAGACCCGGGACTGCTTCGAGGTCGACCGGGTGGCGCTGAGCGCAGACGGGGAGACCGTCGCGTTGACTGGGCTCGACGTTCACTACACGAGCGTCGGGGACTGGGGGTGGGGCCAGCAAGAGGTGCTGGTCGTGGCGGAGGTGTCGAGCGGCCGTCGGGTGCTCGACGTGGTGCTGGGGGAGACGATGCGCCCCTCGGAGCACGAGCCCATCGCCGTGGCGCTCGGTGTGCGTGGGTGCCTCGTGGGCACCGCGTGCCTGCCCGTCCCGCCCCCGGGCGGCGACGAGCGTCTCCCCCACGCGGACCGGGCGCCGCTGGACATCGAGGCGCGCTTCGAGGACGTGACGCATCTCGTGGCGCTCGAAGAGGGCAACGCGGCGCTCGTGCGCGCTGAGGTCCAGTGGCCCGGCGGAGGCAAGGAGAGCGCGCGGGCGCGGCGTGTGGCCTCGACACGGCTGAGGTTCCTCGACGCGGAGGGCGAGGAGGTCGCGCGTGTCGAGCTACCTGCGGCGATCACCGCCGTGACGCAGGTAGGCACGCAGGTCGGCGCCGCCCTCGTCGTCGGCTGCGACGACGGCCGACTCGTCCTCGTGGACCATGCGGTGCCGCTCGGGCCCCTGCCCTGAGGCAGGGTGTGCAGGCTCCTTTGGCACCCCCGGCAAGAATTGAACTTGCGACCTTCGGTTTAGGAAACCGCTGCTCTATCCACTGAGCTACGGGGGCAGGGGGCGCGCAGACTTTCATGCCCTGACGCGCAGGTCAATGCTGGCCTGAAGCTGCTCGCCGTCGGATCAGGGCTCGTAGGCGCCGAGGGCGCAGGAGGTCGTGTCGCGCGGGTTGCCGCGCTGATCGGTCGGGGGACAGTCGGTGCCCGCGCCGAGGACGGGGCTCCCTTCCAGAGGGGCCATCGCGGGGGCAGGGCCGCCGTGATCGTCGAGGGGGCCGAGGAGCGGATCGGCGCGGAGGATGCCGGGCGTGCAGTCGAGATCGTCCTGGAGGCCATTCGGCCACTGGAGGTTGTGCTCGCCGGAGCCCGAGGGCGTGTTGTACGCGCTGCCCGTGCAGTTGAGCGGGGTGTACTCGTTGTCGGCCTCGTTGCTGACGATGGTGTTGCGCAGGGTCAGGCTGCTGACCCGCGCGATGCCGGACGCGAACTGCGCCTGGTTGCCGGCGATGGTGCAGTTGAGCAAGGTCCCGGTGGTGTTGTCGCCGATGACGAGGCCGCCGCCGATGCCGCGCGTGGTGAAGTCCTCGCGGGGCCAGGTCGCGTTGCCGGAGAGGGTGACGTTGGTGAGATCGGCGGTGGCCGCGGCAGCACCATGCCCGAGGATCCAGAGCCCGGCGCTCGAACGGGCAGCGTTTCCGGAGACGGTGGTCGCGGTCATGGTCACGTGGGTGCCCTGGATGTAGAGACCCCCGGCGCCACTCGGCAGATCGTCGGTCCTGTCGGTGACCGCGTTGTCGTCGAAGTGGGAGCGGTCGATGGTGGTGGGCTCGCTCTCGTAGCCGGTGCGGAAGAGCGCGCCGCCGAGGGCGCCGCCGTTGTTGCCACGGACGAGGGTGCCGCAGATGGTCAGGGTGCGGCCCTGGCCGTCCATCACGATGGCGCCACCATTGCCCCCGCGACCTGCCTGCTGGCCGCTGCCGTCGATGTAGTTCGCGCCCTCCCCGGTGGCGGTGTTGTTCACGAGGGTGCTGTTCACGATCGTGAGGGCGGTGCCGAGCGCGCCGAGGGCGCCGCCGTTGGCCCCGCGGTTGTTCACGAAGGTGCTGCCGACGACGATGGTCTCGCCGCGCCCGATGCCGTAGATGGCGCCGCCGGCGACGTCGGGGCCCACCTCGGCGCAGGCGTTGCCGTCGAAGACGCTGTCGATGACGATGACCGTGCCGCCGAGGTGGTAGATCGCGCCGCCGCCCCCGTCGGTGTCGGTGCCGAGGGGGATGGCCGTGCCGCTCGCGCGACCCCGCGTGAAGGTGAGGCGCTGCACGGTGAGCGTGGGGCTCGTGGCCTCGTAGTTGCCGGTGTCGAGGGCGAGGATGCGGGTCGCGTTGCCGCCGTCGAGGGTGATGAGGCCACCGCCGTCGATGACGGTGTCGGCGGTGATCTCCTTGGTGGTGGTGATGGGGAGGGTGAAGGGGTCGGGGCCGCAGTCGAAGACGATGGTCCCTCCGGCGGCGAGCGCCGCGTCGAGCGCCGCTTCGGTGCAGCTCCCGGGGGTGCCGTCGCCGATGACGGTGGAGGGTGTGGTCACGTCGGCGAGCGTGACGGGGGGCTCGCAGGTGGCCTCGGGAGGCGGTGGGACGGGGACGCTGCCGCCAGTCCCCGGGTCGCCTGCGCCCGTACCTGCGCCGCCGGCTCCTCCCGTCCCGCCAGGATCACCGCCGGTCGTGCCCGCGTCGTCGCCGCCGCATGCGGCGCTGAGGGCTGCGAGGAGGGCTCCAGCGACGAGGGGAAGGGCGAAGCGAGAGGCGGGGCGAGAGAGGGGCATGGAACCTCCAGGCGGCCCGGTGGGGGCGCGCAGCGAGGCTACCAGAGCCGTCTCTACAGCGCGCGGCGGTAGCGCATCTCGGTGAGCTCGGCGTCACCGAGCTTCGTCGGTCTACGGGCGCCGTCCGGCACGAAGCCGTTGAGTTCGTAAAAGCGGCGCGCGCGGGTGTTGCCGGCGAGCACCCACAAGGTGGCCGCGGACAGGCCGCGGCGGGCGAGGCCGGACTGTGCGGTGTCGAGCAGCTCGCTGCCGAGGCCCCGGCTCCACGCGGCAGGGATGAGGTAGAGCGTGTAGATCTCGCCGACGTGGCGGGGGTTGTCGTCGTCGTCGCGGCAGGGGCCCGCGCTCGAGAAGCCGAGGACCGTGCTGTCGTTGGCGATGACCCAGGTGTGGGTCCCGGTCTCGTCGGCGTCGAGGATGCGGCGCCAGTTGGCGGTCTGGACGGGGACGGTGAGGCGGTTCAGGACGGCAGCGGGGATCAGGCCGAGGTACGCGGCCTGCCAGCTATCGACATGGGCGCGGGCGATGGCGCTGGCATCGCGGGGGATGGCACGGCGGAGGGTGATGCGGGTGATCTGGTTGGGGGGCATGGGGGCAGGGCTCGGGCGTGCGAAGCGGGCGCGCGGGCGCAAAGCCGACATGCTCGGAGGAGCGCTGCAGGGGAACCACCCCCTCAGCGTCTCCTGCGCCCTCCCCGCGCGGGTGAGTATGACCCGCGTCCTCCGGCGCAGCACCCCGGAGATGATGAGTTTGTCGGCACAATGCTGGCGACGTTTGCGCTCAGACGCTCTCCGCCGCCCCCGACGCTGCGGCGCTCGCGCCTGCCGGTGTGGACGCAGCCGCGACCGCCTGGGCCGTCACGAGGCGGGTACGCCGGCCGGAGCCAAGGGTGAGGTGCTGACCCCACGAGGTCTGGTGGGGCGCGTCGCCGTCGAGGAGGCGGTTTTCGCGGAGTTCGAAGCCTGCGGCGAGGTACGCGGGGCGCAGCTCCGCCTCGACCCGCTCGTCGGTGAGGGGAGGGAGGCCGAGGCGCTCGGCATAAGGGCGGTCGTCGAGCACGCTCTGGTTGAGGAGCGTGACGAGCTCCGCGCCAGGGCGAACGAGGCGCCGGAGACCGGCGAGGACCTCGGGATCTGGCAGGACGAGGGCCGTGAAGAGCGATGACCACGGGTAGTTGATGGTCAGGGTGTCGGCGAGGCCGTCGAGTTCCTCCGGGAGCGCCTGCGCCGAGGCGACGATGAACAGGGCGTTGGGGCGGCCGCCGCGCGCGGGTTTGCGGGAGGCGCGGTGGGAGACCTCGCGCATGCGCTCGCCCACGGCGTCGATGCCGATGCACAGGGTGTCCGGGTTCGCGCTGGCCCAGCGGTAGACGAAGCGACCATCGCCGGTGCCGACGTCGATGAGCACGTGAGCGTGGCCTTCGAGCCGCGCGCGCAGCTCTGCAGGACCGAGGTCGACGAGGGTCTTGCCGATCTGTGCCCGCATGGCTCTCCGCGCGAGGTCAGTAGCCGCGCGGCTTGCGGAAGGCCGAGGGGCGCACCTGGTTGAGGCGGTAGGCGAGCCCGGTGAGCGTCTCGGCGTGCCCCACGAGGAGGAGGCCGCCGGGGCGGAGCAGGCGGGTGAGATCGTCGAGGAGGCGCTGCCGGAGCTGGACGTCGAAGTAGATCATCACGTTGCGGCACAGGATGACGTCGAAGTGTGGCAGGTGAGGGAAAGGCGCCGTCGTGAGGTTCATGCGGGTGAACAGGATGCGCTCCCGCAGGCGCTGGGAGACCTCGTAGAGGCCAGGCGCCGCGGGCGAGGATGCCCCCGGGTCCGCAGCCGTGACGGCGCCGGGAGACAGCGCGGAGGGAGGACCAGCGGGCGTCGCGGGAGGGACGGCGGTGAAGTACTTGGCGCGGAGCCGCTCGGGGACGGGGGCGACCTGCTGCTCGGTGTAGCGGCCAGCGACGGCGGTGGCGAGGGCGCTCGTCGAGAGATCCGTCGCCAGGATCCGGTAGGCCTCGTCGTCGCCACCGAAGGCTTCGCTCAGGGTGATCGCGGCGCTGTAGGCCTCCTCCCCGCTCGCCGTGGCTGCGCACCACACCCGCATCTGGCGCCCGTCCCTGGACGCATGGCGCCCAGCCTCGCCGGCGAGGAGCGTGAAGTGCTCGGCGTCACGGTAGAAGCCCGTGAAGGTCGTGCAGAGGGCGTCGAGGAAGCGCACCATCTCCACGCCCGAGGGGTCGGCGCGCAGGCGGGCCAGGTACGCGGCAGGGTCGACGAGTCCAAGCTCGGACATGCGGCCTGCGATGCGCGTGGCGACCAGCGTCTCCTTGCCGTCGCGAAGCCTAATGCCGCACTGCTCTGCGGCGAGCTCACGGAAGGCACGGAAGAGCGGAGGCGGCAGGGAGAGCGGAGGCGGTAGGGAGAATGGAGAAGGGGGGACGAGGGGCGGCGGGAGGAAGGAGGGGAGGGGGAGCGAAGCCGGCGACGACGAGGCGCTCCCGTATCCTTCTCTCCCGGAGGAGCTCTGGGGGGCGCGCGCTCGGTGCAGCTCGATCATCGGGTCGGTGTCTGGTGCTCGGGGGCCCGCAGGCCGGTCCCCCCGCCGATCAGGACCACTCTGCTCGAAATGGAGCAGCGTTCCAACCTGGATCACGTCGTGACGGCACCGGACGGTGAGGAGGACGACAGCACCTGAAGGGCGTGTGCGCGGCAGGCGATGGATCGGGCGAGGTCGTCGTTGGCCTCGCGGAGCATGCGCGCGAGGATGGGGTGCTCACCGTTCAGCGAGGCGAGGAGCGCGGCGGAGCGCTCCAGGACTGCAGGTTCCACGCGCCATGCTGGGAAGAGGTGGTTGACGTAGGCACGGGCGAGCTCGGGCGGCCTGGAGGCGAAGACGCCGACCACCTGCTCGAAGAAGGCCTCGCTGAACGGCAGGAGGATCTCGCGCTGGAAGGACCAGGCGAAGCCGGACATGGCCGCGGTGGTGAGGTGGAGCGATCCGAAGCCCTCACCGTGGAAGCGCTCCCACGCGGCGGCCTTGGCACCGGCATCGGGCCGCGCGACCTCGGCGCGCAACGCGGCGCGCTGTCCACGATCGGACACGTCGCGGCGACGCTCCTCGGCGAGGCGCTCCTCGGCGCCAGGCATCCCGCGGGCAATCCACTTGGTGGCCACGGTCCAGCGCATGTCCTGATCGACCGGCACTTCCCCGATGCCGCGCGCGCCGTCGCACAGGTCGGCGGCGAGCCGCAGATCCTCCGGGCTGAAGGCGGCGTTCACCAGGGCGCGGGCCCAGGTGAGGCGCGCGTCGCCGGGAGGCGCGGTGCCGATGCCGCGCAGCGCCACCTCGCAGAGCGCCGAGGCCGCGGCGGCGCGCTCCTCCTCGGGGACGTAGCGCGAGAGGCAGAGCGTGGCGTGCCCCAGCGTGGTTTCGGTGAGCTCGAGATCGGGCTCGAGGGGGAGCTTTTCCCGTTGCAGGGCGAGGTACTCGAGCGACGAGAGCTGTCTGTCCCGGACCATGCTCCACAGGGAGGCCCCGAGGAGCTGTCGGAGGAGAGGGTCGTGTACACCCTCCAGGTTTGCCCTGACGTACGCGAGGGTCCTCGCATCGAGGGCAACCTGAGCGAAGGTGAGGTCCTGGTGGTTCGGGAAGACCAGCGCTGGCGCGGGGCGTCCGACGGCCGCCGGGACATCCACCTCCGCGCCGTCGATGAAGGCGGGGAGCGCCTCCAGCGTGAGCGTGCCGCCTTTGTCCCAGCCGAGCACCACATCCACCCGGTGGGGCCTCAACGTGGGGTGCTCGGGCGGCGCCTCCTGCTGCAGACGGAGGCGCGTGATCCGCTCGCCCTCGATCGTGACGTCTGCGCGCAGCGTGTTCAGCGCAGGCTTCTCCAGCCAGAGGTGCGCCCAGTCGGTGAGCGCCCGCCCGCCCACGGGGACGGCGATTGCGTCGAGGAAATCGCGCAGTGACGCATTGCCGAACTCGTGACGCCGGAAATAGCGACGCATGCCTTCACGGAATGCGTCGAGGCCGATTGCCGCCACGAGCTGCCGCATGGCCGCAGCGCCCTTGCCGTAGGTGATCCCGTCGAAGTTGAGGAAGGTGTGATCGGTGTCGGGCACCTCGCCGGCGACGGGGTGGGTCGTGCAGAGCTGATCCTGACGGTAGGCCCAGCCCTTGATCCCGTTGAAGGAGGTCCATGCATCCGGCCCGAACCGCGTGGCGTGCTCCAGCGCCAGATAGGACATGTACGTCGCGAAGCTCTCGTTCAGCCACAGATCGTTCCACCAGCGCATGGTGACGAGGTCGCCGAACCACATGTGCGCCATCTCGTGGAGGATCACCTCCGCCCGGGAGAGACGCTGGTGCGCGGTGGGCGGGTCGCGGAAGATCATCCGTTCACTGAAGGTCACCGCCCCCACATTCTCCATGGCCCCTGCGTTGTATTCGGGGACGAAGAGCTGGTCGTACTTCTTGAACGGGTAAGGGTAGTCGAAGAAGTCCGGGTAAAAGTCGAGGCCTTGTCGAGTGATCGTGAAGACCTCGTCCGGGTCGAGGTGGCGCGCGAGGGAGCGGCGGCAGAAGAGGCCGAGGGGGATGCCGCGGTACTCGTCCCGGACTGCGTGGTAAGGGCCGACGACGAGCGCGAACAGGTAGGTGCTGAAGCGCAACGTCTCCTGGAAGCAGTGGGTGGTGCGCCCGTCCGCCGCGGGCTCCGTCCTGTCGACTGGGGCGTTGCTCACCACCTCCCAGCCTGCCGGCGCCGTGACCGTGAGCCGGTACGTGGCCTTGAGATCGGGCTGATCGAAGCAGGGAAAGAGCCGGTGCGCGCTGTAAGGCTCGAAGTCGGTGAACAGGTACGTCTCGCCGTCCTCAGGGTCGACGAACCGATGAAAGCCGTCGCCTGTATGGTCGAAGTCGTTCTGGTAGACCACCCGCACGCGGGTCTCGGGAGTGAGGTGCGCGCCGGGCAGGATCAAACGACAGTCCGCCCAGGTTGGCGTCAGCTCCGTGCCATTGATCTCCAGCCGCTCGACCTGCCGACCCCTGAAGTCGAGGAACGTGTCGCCGCTCCCGGTGGCGCGAAACTGCACGGTGACCTCACCCCTGTAGGAAGAGGCTCCGTGCTCGATGTCGAGCCGTAGCTCATAGCGGACATCATCGACCCGAGCGGCGCGCTCCCCGGCGTGCTGCTGGGTGAGCATGTCTCTACCGCCCCCATTCGTACTCTGGACCGCCATCATGGGGTCACAGCCTAGGCTGAGCTTGCACAAGGCGACCAGACAGTTCCGGCTCTGCACGCCGCCAGGGGCGGCGGCACCTGCCCAGGGCAGGGTCCGCGCAGCAGGGGCGTGACGAAACTGCCGATTCGGGACCGATCGGGAGCGGAACGGGGGGTGCAAGAGGCTCTGGTCGTCGACCGCAGGCCACGCACCGCGACCGCGCCCATGGTGATGGGCGCACCAGCCGCGAATGACCTGCGAAACGACAGATTGGTCACTCGGGGCGCTCCTTACGAAGTCACCAGATGGCGACCCGACCTGGCTCGGAAGAGGAAACCGGACTCCAAAATCCAAGCAGGTCAAGTGAGCGATCGAGGCACGATATTCAGGCGATTCGTCGCAGTTCGAAGGGACTCGGAGGTAGCAGTCATGAAGCTCGATGGGAGCAGGATCGATGAGCAGCCGAGGAACGCCGTGGAGGCGCTCCGCGCTCTGGATGCCGTCGCAGACCTGCTGCGAAGCGAGGGTGATCCCCGCGCCGCATTCCCCGATGTGTATGCGGTCATCACCCGCCGGGTGGCGGAGCAGGTCACCCGCTCCGACGGCGGCATGTATCTGGAGCCGGAGTGGATCTCGCGACTCGCAGGGCGCTTCTGCGAGATGTACCTGGAGACCGTGAGCCGCAGCTTCTCGGGGGACACGCAGACCTGTGAGGCCTGGAAGCTCGCCCACCACTACGGCCCCCAGGGCGCCAGCCTCCCGGTCCAGGAGGCGCTGCTCGGGCTGAGCGCGCACATCAACTACGACCTGGCGATCGGGATTCACGACACCATCGTCGAGTTCGGCCATGCCAAGGACGAGCGCATGCTGGCCCGCTACAAGCGTGACCACGACCAGGTGAACGAGATCCTCCACGGGGCCGTGTACGAGACCCTGGAGCTGCTCATCGAGCGGCACCGCTGCTCGGTGACCGAGGTCGTCTACCAGCGCGCGAAGACCTCGGCCCGCTGGTTCGCGATGTTCATGCTCCGCCAGTGGCGCGCCCAGGTCTGGGACACGGTCCTCGCCATGCTGAACGCCGACACTGCCGAGGAGCGCGAGGAGATCGTCGAGGCGATGGGTCGGCGCGCTGCCTGGATCGGCCGCGCCATCGTGCTCCCGAGCGCCGCCTACGTCGCTGGTCGGCCGCTCTTCCAGGGAGCCCGTGCCCGCATCGCCGCCCTTGCCGGCCTTGCCGCCTGAGCCTCTCTATTTCCTGCCTGACCTGAAAGTCACAGCTCCCGGGCGCTCCAAGGAAGACGCGTCGCGCACAGCGCCGCGCGTCAAAGCGCTTTTCACTCGACGCGACGCGACGTTCCCGCGAGAACGTGCATCGTAGAGTCCGCCTCCCCCATGAGCGCGCGCGTCTGGCCTGGCACGTTCCATCCTCTCGGCGCCACTTACGACGGCTCCGGGGTCAATTTCGCCCTCTACTCGGAGAGCGCCACCCGGGTGGAGGTGTGTCTGTTCGATGAAGAGGCGGCCCACGAAGGCCGCCGCGAGGGCCGTCGCGAGGGCCGCGAGAAACCGGCGCGCGAAACGGTCCACGAGCGCGCACGCATCACCCTCCCTGCGCGCACGGCGCACGTCTTCCACGGCTACGTGCCTGGCCTTGCCCCCGGCCAGCTCTATGGCTTCCGGGTGCACGGGCCGTACGACCCGGCCTCGGGCCAGCGCCACAACCCGCACAAGCTTCTCGTGGATCCCTACGCGCGCGCGATCGCCAACGAACCCGACTGGCGGGCACCCCTGTTCGGCTTCGATCGCCAGGCGGCGCCCGAAGACGACCTCGTTCCCTGCACGCGCGACAGCGCCTGGGGAGCGCCCAGGTGCGTGGTGGTGGACCCTGCCTTCGACTGGACTGGCGACAGCCCGCCGAGGACGCCGTGGCAGGACACCATCCTCTACGAGGTGCACGTGAAGAGCTTCACCATGCGCCACCCCGGTGTCCCCGAAGCGCTGCGCGGCACCTATGCCGGGTTCGCCTCCGAGGCATCCATCGCCCACCTCAAGCGCCTGGGAGTCACCGCCGTCGAGTTCCTGCCGGTGCACGAGATGGTCTCCGAGCGCGAGCTGTGGGCGCGGGGACTCCAGAACCACTGGGGCTACAACACCCTCTCCTTCTTCGCGCCCGCGGGCCGCTATGCATCGAGCGGCAGGCGTGGGGAGCAGATCGTCGAGTTCAAGCGGATGGTGCGCGCCCTCCACGCCGCCGGGATCGAGGTCATCCTCGACGTCGTCTACAACCATACCGCCGAGGGCAACCACCTCGGGCCCACGCTCGGCATGCGCGGGATCGACAACCGCACCTACTACCGCCTCGAGCCGCGCTCACCGCGCCTGTACCGCGACTACACGGGGTGCGGCAACAGCCTCAACACGCGCCACCACCAGGTCCTCATGCTGGTGATGGACAGCCTGCGGTACTGGGTGACGGAGATGCACGTCGACGGCTTCCGCTTCGACCTCGCCTCCACCCTCGCCCGCGGTGCCCATGGCGTGGACCGCGTCGGAGCGTTCTTCGCCGCCGTTCACCAGGATCCGGTGCTCGCTGGCGTGAAGCTCATCGCCGAGCCCTGGGACGTGGGCGAAGGAGGCTACCAGGTCGGCAATTTTCCCATCCGCTGGGCGGAGTGGAACGACCGCTACCGCGACGGCATGCGCAGGTTCTGGAAGGGGGAGCCCCGACTGGCCGCGGAGATCGGCTACCGGCTCACCGGCTCCAGCGACTTCTTCGAGCTGAGCGGGCGGCGCCCCCAGGCGAGCATCAACTTCATCACCGCGCACGACGGGTTCTCCCTTCACGACCTCTGCGCCTACAGCCACAAGCACAACGAGGCGAACGGCGAGGAGAACCGCGACGGGAACGACCACAACCACAGCGACAACCACGGCGTCGAAGGCGAGACGGACGATCCCCACATCCTCGAACGGCGCGAGCGGCAGAAGCGCAACTTGCTCACCGCGCTGCTGGTCTCTCAGGGCGTGCCGATGATCCTGTCCGGCGACGAGATGGGCCACACCCAGCAGGGCAACAACAATGCTTACTGTCAGGACAGCGAGCTTTCCTGGCTCGACTGGAACCTCGATGCGCCCCGGCAGGCGCTCCTCGACTTCGCGGCTCGCCTCGTCGCTTTCCGCAACTCCCAGCCGGTGCTCCGACGCCGCTCCTTCTTCTCGGGGGGCAACGTGCACGGCAGCGGCCAGAGGGACATCGTCTGGTTCAGGCCCGATGGCCAGGAGATGACCGGCGAGGACTGGCACCTGCCTCACACCCGGGCGCTCGCCGTCCTGCTCGGGGGGGACGCCATCCCCGATCTCGACCCCCGTGGCGGGCGCGTCACCGGTGACACCCTTCTTTTTCTGCTCAATGCGAGCGACAGAGCGCTCGATTTCGTGCTCCCCGACATCGAATGGGGCGAGCGGTGGGCGCTGACGCTGGACACGGCGACCGCCCTGCCCCCGGAGGAAGGCGTGCCTCCCTCCAGGGCAGCGGACAGGTTCCGGCTGATCGGACGCTCGATGGCGATCCTGCGGCGCATCGAGCGCACCGCATGATCAGAGCAACCGGCGCGCAGGGCGTGCCCTGGCGAGACGAGGAACGGGAGATCCATGAAGCAACCTTGGGGAGGTGAGTTCGGCGACGGGAGTGACGAGGCAGACCGCGTGTCTCTCGAACAGGTGGCGACGGCGGAGCGCGTCATCGACGAGGTCTCGGCGCAGCTCGTGGCCGACATCCCCCGCGCCACCTATCGGGTGCAGCTCAACGGCGGCTTCACCTTTCAGGACGCGCGGCGGTGGGCGGGCTACCTCGCCGACCTCGGGGTGAGCCACCTCTACTCGTCCCCCTTCTTCAAGGCGATGCCGGGGAGCAATCACGGCTACGACCTGACCGACCACAACGCGCTCAACCCGGAGATCGGCACGCGCGAGGACCTCGACACCCTCTCTGCCACCCTCCGCGAGCACGGCATGGGCCTCGTTCTCGACTTCGTCCCGAACCACATGGGCATCGGCGTCTCCCAGAACGCCTGGTGGGCCGACGTCCTGGAGAACGGGCCGAGCTCGCTTCACGCCCCGTACTTCGACATCGACTGGGATCCGGTGAAACCCGAGCTCCGGAACAAGGTGCTCCTGCCTATTCTCGGCGACCATTACGGCCACGTGCTCGAGCGCGGCGAGCTCCGGGTGGAGAGCGACGGGGGGGCGTTCTTCCTGCGCTATTACGACAACCGCTTCCCCCTCAACCCCCGCACCTACACCACGATCCTGGAGCCGCTCGTGCCGCTCCTCTCCGAGAAGCTCGGCGCGGAGCACGACGCGGTGATGGAGCTGCTCAGCATTCTCACTGGCCTGCGCAACCTCCCGGTCCGCACCGAGACCCAGCGCTCCCGAGTCATGGAGCGCCGGCGCGAGAAGGAGATCCTGAAGCGGAGGCTCGCAAACCTCGTCGCGGAGATGCCGGCGGTGGAGCGCGCGCTCCGCGAGGGCATCGCCCGGATGAACGGCACCGTCGGCGAGCCGCGCTCCTTCGACGCGCTGGATCGCATGCTGGAGGAGCAAGCGTACCGGCTCAGTTACTGGCGCACGGCGGCCGAGGAGATCAACTACCGGCGCTTCTTCGACATCAACGACCTGGCGGCCATCCGCATGGAGAACCCTGCCGTGTACGAGGCGGCGCACCGGCTCATCATCGAGCTGTTCGCCTCGGGTCAGCTCACCGGTCTGCGCATCGACCACCCCGATGGCCTGTGGGATCCCATCGGCTACTTCAGCGCGCTGCAGCGCAGCTACTTCCTCGCCCGCTGTGCGACGTACGCGCTGCAGTCCACGACTCAGGCCACGACGCAGCCCACCTCTCAGCCCACGCGCGAGCGTCAGGGCGGCGGGGCTCCCTCGCCTCGTCCGTCCTCCCCCACGGCGTCTCCCCCCACCCTGGAGTTCGCCGCGCGCTACGACGCCCGCCTCCAGGCAGACCCCCGCTCGGTGGCCTCCCGGAAGCTCTACCTGGTGGTCGAGAAGATCCTCTCCCGCGGCGAGACCCTGCCTGACGAGTGGGCAGTGTACGGCACGAGCGGCTACGAGTTCGGGCGCAGCGTCGGGGCCCTGTTCGTCGACCCCGCGAGCGAGGCGGCCATGACCACCACCTACGAGCGGTTCATCGGCGAGCGCCACGACTTCGAGGATCTCGTCTACGAGAAGAAGCAGCTCATCCTCAATTCGTCGCTCTCCAGCGAGCTGAACGTGCTCGCGCACGCGCTGAACCGCATCACCGAGCGTGACCGGCACCTCCGGGATTTCACCCTGGGATCGCTCACGGACGCACTGCGCGAGGTCATCGCCTGCTTTCCCGTCTACCGCACCTACATCAACGAGCGCACCACCACCCTCTCCGATCACGACCGGGTGGCGATCCACCGGGCCATCGGCGTCGCGCGCCGCCGGAACCCCACCACCGAGGGCTCGGTGTTCTCCTTCGTCCGCTCCGTGCTGACGCTCGACCCTGCGCAGGACGTCAGCGACAGGGACCGCGCGCTCTGGCGCGAGTTCGTGATGAAGTTCCAGCAGCTCAGCGGCCCGGTCATGGCCAAGGGCCTGGAGGACACCACCTTCTACATCTACAACCGCCTGGTCTCGCTCAACGAGGTGGGCGGCGAGCCCGAGCGCTACGGGCTGAGCATCGCCGCCTTCCACCGGGAGAACGCGACGCGGCAGCGCGCCTGGCCGAACGGGCTGCTCGGCACCTCGACGCACGACACCAAGCGGAGCGAGGACGTGCGCGCGCGCATCAGCGTGCTGAGCGAGGTGCCCGGGGCCTGGGAAGAGGCCCTGGCGCACGCCACGGCCGCGACCGTGGGCCCTCGCGCCGACGTCGACGGCCGGCCCGCGCCCGACCCCAACGAGGAGTACCTGCTCTACCAGACCCTCATCGGCAGCATGCCGCTCGTGCCGCTGCTCGACGCGAAGGGGCCCAGCCTCCCCGAGGGAGACGCCCTCGCCACGTACGTGGATCGCGTCGTCGCGTACATGCGCAAGGCCACCAAGGAGGCCAAGGTGAACACCTCGTGGATCCAGCCGAGCCCCGACTACGACGCGGCGGTGGAGGCGTTCGTGCGCACCCTGCTCGCACCCTCGGCGGCGCTCCAGGAGATCCTGCCCGTCGCCCGCGTGGCCGCCTACCACGGCATGTGGGGCGCGCTGTCGCAGGTGCTGCTCAAGCTCACTTCCCCCGGCGTGCCCGACCTCTATCAGGGCACCGAGCTGTGGGACGACAGCCTGGTCGATCCCGACAACCGCAGGCCCGTCGACTTCGAGGTGCGCGCCAGGGCGCTCGCCGAGATCCGCGCCCGCTCCGGAGAGCCCACCGGGCTCGCGGCGCTCGCGAAGGAGCTGTTCGAGCGCGCCGAGGACGGGCACATCAAGCTCTTCGTCATCCACCGAGCCCTCGAAGCCCGGCGCCGCGCGCCCGAGCTTTTCGGAGACGTCGGCGCCTACGTCCCGCTCATGGCCGGTGGCGAGCGCGCCGACCACGTCGTCGCCTTCGCCCGCCGCGCCGGTGATCGCGAGATCGTGGTCGTCGCGCCGAGGTTCACCGCCAAGCTCATGGAGGGCAAGTGCGCGCCGCCGCTCGGGGACGTCTGGCGCGGCACCTGGATCCCGACCGAGTCCGGGGCGCGCTACACCGACCTGCTCACCGGCGCCGTCATCCGTGCGGTCGACATGCCGGAGGAAGCGCGGCAGGACGCCCCGAAGGAGGCTGCCAACGATGCGCAGGCGGGGGCGTCGCTGTCCCTCGACGGCATCCTGCACACCCTTCCCGTCGCACTGCTCGCACGGGGTCTCGACCAAGGAGCGGCATGAGCACCACACTGCGTACGGGAGCGTGGCTGGAAGACGGGGAGGCATGGTTCCGGGTCTGGGCGCCCGAGCACACCCGGATCGACGTCGTCCTCTTCGCGGAGGACGGCAAGACCATCCAGCGCGAGATCGCGGCGACGCCGCTCTCTACAGGCGTATCGGGAGCGCCGGGCGCATCGGCAACGCCTGACGCATCGGGCGCTCAGGCCGAGGACACCGGCAAAGGCTACTTCGAGGCGCGCATCCCGGGCCTCGGGCCCGGCGCCCTCTACAAGCTGCGGGTGGACGGCGAAGGCCCCTTCCCCGATCCATGCTCCCGCGCGCAACCCCACGGTGTGCACGGCCCCTCGGCGCTCTGGGACGCCGCCTTCCCCTGGACCGATACGGACTGGAAGGGCAAGTCGCTCGAAGAGCTGGTCATCTACGAGGTGCACGTGGGCACCGCCACGCCCGAGGGGACCTTCGACGCCCTCATCGGCCGCCTCGCCGACATCCGCGCGCTGGGCGTCACCACCATCGAGCTGATGCCCCTGGCGAGCGCTCCTGGCGCGCGCGGCTGGGGATACGACGGCGTCAGCCTCTTCGCGCCCTTCGCACCCTACGGCGGCCCTGACGGCCTGCGCCGCCTCATCGACGCCGCCCACCGCGAGGGCCTCGCGGTGCTCATCGATGCCGTCTACAACCACTTCGGCCCCGACGGGAACTACCTGCGGGCCTTCTCGACGCACTACTTCACCCACAAGCACCAGACCCCCTGGGGCGACGCGCTCAACCTCGACGACGAGGGCTCCGCCGCGGTGCGCGCCTTCTTCCTCGCCAACACGGCGATGTGGATCCGCGACTACCACGCCGATGGCCTCCGCCTCGACGCGACCCACGCCCTCGTCGACGACGCGCCGACCCACCTGCTCCAGGAGATCGCCGCCGCCGCCCATGCGGCTGGCGAGGGGCGCGCCGTGGTGGTCATCGCGGAGGACGAGCGCAACGACGCGCGCCTCGTCACGCCCGCCTCCCAGGGCGGCATCGGCCTCGACGGCGTGTGGGCCGATGACTTCCACCACAGCGTCCGCGCCGCCTTCGCGGGCGACCGCGACGGCTATTACTCGGACTACGCGGGCACCGCCGCCGAGATCGCCGCGGCCCTCCAGCACGGCTGGCTCTACGAGGGCCAGCTCTCGCGCTTCCACAACGCTCCCCGCGGGACCCCTGCCGATGGCCTGCCGCCCGCGCGCCTTGTCCACTGCATCCAGAACCACGACCAGATCGGCAACCGCGCCACGGGCGATCGCCTCTTCGAGCGGGTGACCCCCTCGGCCTACAAGGCCATGAGCGCCCTTCTCTTGCTCGGCCCGTACACCCCGCTGCTCTTCATGGGCCAGGAGTGGAACGCCTCGACGCCTTTCCAGTACTTCACCGACCACGAGCCGGAGCTGGGCCGACGGGTCACCGAGGGCCGCCGCAAGGAGTTCGGAAGCTTCTCCTCCTTCGCTGGCCCCGAGGTCCCCGACCCCCAGGACGTCCAGACCTTCCTCCGCTCCAAGCTCGACTGGTCCGAGCGTGAGCGCGCCCCGCACGCCGGTGTCCTCGCCTGGTACCAGGCCCTCGGCGCCCTGCGCGCCCAGCACCCCGCCCTCGCGCGACGTGCCCGCGGCAGCTTCAGCGCCGACCCGGTGGGCGTCGACGCGGTGAGGCTCGAACGGCGCGCGGACGGAGTGGCCCTGGTCTTGCTGGTCAGTCTGCGCGGCCCTGTCGAGATCGACCTCGGCGGGCACAAACCGCACATCCTCGCCTACAGCGAGGAACCACGCTTCGGTGGCGATGCCCAGCACCCGTCGCCCGCCTCCGGAAAGGTGACGCTCCCGGGCCCTGCGGCCCTCATCCTCGAGGTCATCCCATGAACAGCTCCGCAGTCACCCCGGCCCCGCTGGAGGTGCTCGAAGACGATCCGCTCCCCCCGACCATCCGCACCGCGCAGCACAAGCTGCGGCTGCTCCCCGACATGAACGTGATGCTCACCGCCATCCAGCGGGATGCAAAGCGTGCACGGCGTCGTCTCCTCATCGAGACCTACATCTACCGCGACGACAAGCTCGGACGCGGCTTCGCGGACACCCTCGCCCTCGCGGCCCAGCGCGGCGTCGACGTGCGGATGATCTACGATCCTCTGGGCTCCCAGGAGACCGACCCCGCCTTCTTCGACGAGATGCGCTGCCGCGGCATCGACGTGCGCGCTTACAGGCCCGCGCACCTCGTCTTCGGGCGCGGCAGCCTGTTCCCTCGTGACCACAGCCGGGTCATCGTCGCCGACGACCACGCCTACACGGGCGGCGCTGCCTGGGGCGACGAGTGGCTCCCCCGCGAGCTCGGCGGGCAGGGGTGGCACGACGTCTGTATGCAGCTCGAAGGCCCTTGCGTGGAGGATTTCGCGCACCTCTTCGAGATGCGCTGGGCCGACGCCAACGGCGACAACGAGGAGCCCTGCGACTACACGTGCGGCGGCAAGTACCCCGACCTTGAGCTGCTCGCCGACGCCCCCGGCAAAGAGGACCTAGTCTACGAGCGCTACCTCGACGCCATCCGGCGCGCCAGGTCGCGGGTGTGGATGTGCAACGCCTACTTCTACCCGCCCGCCGAGATGCGCGACGCCCTCTTCGACGCGGCTGCACGCGGGGTCGACGTGCAGGTCATCGCCACCGGAACCACCGACCTGCCCATCATCCGCCGCGCCGCCTGCGCCGACTACGCCTACTGGATCAACCAGCGCCTGCGCATCTTCGAGTACGCGCACGGTACGCTCCACGCCAAGTATGCCGTCTTCGACGACGACCTCTGCACCGTGGGCACCCTCAACGCCAACCCCACCAGCATGCGCCTCGCCAACGAGGTCAACGTCTGGGTTCACGATCGCACCTTCATCCAGCAGCTCACCGCCGTCTTCAAGCGCGACCGCGGCAAGAGCGACGAGGTCACCCTGGAGAAGGCGCGCGCCCGCCCCATCCACAAGCGCTTCATCGATCACCTCGCCTGTGACGGCCTCCGCGTCATCGACGTGCTCTTCGGCCCTCCAGCCAGGCAGTCCAAGATCCCGGGATGAACGGCGGCCCCCGCGCAAGCGACGACGCCCTCGTGGTGCTCACCCAGAACCTCTGGGGCGGCGCCGCCGCCTGGCCCGATCGCCGTGACCTCCTCGCCCGCACCCTCGCCCGCATCCGGCCCGACATCATCGGCCTGCAGGAGGTCCGCGCCCCGCGGGAAGGCCACGAGGAGGTGAGCCAGGCCCATGAGCTCGCCGCCCTCCTCGGCGGCTACACCGCCTACTTCGCCCACGCCCGCCCCATCGGCCTCTCCTCGTGCGAGGGCATCGCCCTGCTCTGCGCCCGCGACGTCCACGAGCGCGCCGTCGAGGCCCTGAGCCTCGATCCCCACGACTACCTCGAAGCCGGCAACCGCCGCGTCGCGCTCTGCGGCCGCATCACCCACCAGAGCCATCGGATCGACGTCTTCGTCACCCACCTCTCCCTCTCCCAGCGCGCCCGCGCCCGGACCCTCCGCGAACTCGGCGACTTCATCCGCGCCGAGCGCGAGCGCTCCCGGAGCGCAGGCGCCATCCTGCTCGGCGACTTCAACGCGCCTCCCCACGAAGAGGCCATCGCTGCCCTGGAGCACGAGACCCACGGCGCCTGGCGCGACGCCTGGAAGTGCTGCAACCCCGCACGCGCCCGCGGCGGCACCTGGCCCGCCATCCTGCCGCTTCGCCGCATCGACTACGTGTTCTGCCAGCCCGCCCCCGTCTGGCACGTGGAGCGCTGCATCCGCATCCCCTACGCCGGCTCCGACCACCTCGGCGTCCTCGCCGACCTCCGCTTGATCCCGGAGCCCCACCCGCCGCCCTGAAGGATCAGCCTGCCCTCAATCCTCCTCGTCGTCCCAGGGCAGCTCGGCGATGAGCCCCGCGTACACGATGCGCCCCTCCATGGGCCGCTGGTCCCCGAGCCTCAGCACGTCCCGCTGCACCCCGAGCGCGTTCCGGGTCCCCACGTACGCCTGCGCCCGTGACCACAGCGGCCGCGCCAGGCGCGCGTCGATGGTCTGGAAAGGCACCGTCCTGAGCCCCTGATCCAGGAACGCATCCGACACCGCCCTGTACCTGAGCACGAGTTCAAGCTTCCACGGCAGCTCCGCGCGGATCGACGCCTGCACCGTGTGCGGCGGCCGCGACTCCAGCGGGCGCTGGTGCGTGTCGTCCCGCGTCCACAGGTAGGCGTACCCCACCTCCGCCCGCAGCCCGCCCACCTTCGCCGTCGCCTGCACGTCGAGCCCCGCCGTGCGCGCCTCCGCGATGTTCCGGTAGGCGTACGTGTCCACCCCACCCGACGACGAGAGCGGCACCTCGACATCGATGTCGATCAGGTTGTCCACCCAGTTCATGAACCCCCCCACCCGCACCTGGAGATCCTGTGCGACCTCCACCGTCGCGTCCCCGTTCACCCCCCACGAGGCCTCCGGCTTCAGGTCCGGATTCCCCATCACCCGGTAGCCCAGGTACGAGTGGTCGAACGAGAACCCGATCTCCTTCCCGCTCGGCGCCCGGAACCCTCGCCCCCCCGAGAGCCGCAGCCCGAGCCGCGACGAAGGCCGGTACGCGACCGCGAGCCGCGGCGCCACCACGCCGCCATACCTGAGGTGCATCTCCCCCCGCACCCCCGGCAGCACCGTCAGCGTGTCCCCGATCTTCCACCCGAGCTGCGCATACGCCGCCCCGTTCCCGAGCTTCGTCGACGGCACCTCCGTCAGCTCCCGCGTCGTCACCCCGTCCGGCGTCGCCTCCGACCGCAGGATCTGCTGCGACAGGACCTCCACCTCCGCCCGCGTCCCCACCACCCACGTGCGTGGCCCCTCCGCGAACGTCGCCGTCGCCTCGAAGCTCTGCATGCTCCCGCGCAGCTCCCGCGTCTCGTCCGCCGGCGAGTCCCGCAGGTCCCTGTTCCGCGTCCTCCCCGCCCACTGCCGGCTCAGCGACATGCGCAGGTTCGAGCCACCCCCGAGATCTACGACCTCCGAGGCGTTCAGCGTCACCCGCTGCGTCGTCTCGTGCACGTCCGTGAGGTAGGTGTCGAGCCCCGGCAGCTCCTGCGACTCCAGCGTGTCCTGCCCGTCGCGCAGCCACCGCGCCTTCAACCTGAGCTGCGAGCGCGACCCGAGGGGCGCCCCCGCCTTGATCCCGAGCAGCGTCTGCATCCTGTCCGGCAGCCACAGATCCGGCTTGTTCGGATCCAGCGCCAGCCCATCCTCCCGCTGCACCGAGGCATCCGCGCTGACCCACAGGTCCTCGGCCCGGTACGCCCCCGTCCCTTGCGCGAGGAGCCCCCACCGGCTCCTCCCTTCGAGCCTCACCCGCCCACTCGCCCCGAACTGCGCCGGCGGTCCGCTGAGCACGTTGACCACCCCGCCGATCGCCGCGGTTCCGTAGAGGGAGCTGGTCGGTCCCGTGACCAGCTCGATCCGCGAGACATCCGTGAGCGGGAGCTGCGACAGGTCGATCGCCCCTCCCGTGTCTCCGATGACCCGCTCCCCGTCTTCGAGCACCAGCACCCTGTCCCGATCGAACCCCTGGATCTGGATGGCACTCGGGCTCCCGAGGCTGCCATACGCGCTCGGGTTCACCTGCACCCCGAGCTGCTGCGAGAGCGCCTCTCCCACGTTGGTGGCACCCCGGCGCTCCGCCTCCGCCTTGGTGATGACCTGCGTGTACACCGTGGACCGCTGGCTGCTCTCCGGCGTCCTCGTGCCGGTGACGACCACCTCGACGGCCTCGGGCGCTCGTCCCGGTGCAGGTCTGGTGTCGGGCCGTGGACTCCCGGGGGCGTCCTGCGCGGGCGAGGCGGGCGTCTGTTGCTGGGACGGCGCTGTTTTCTCGGGGGAAGTGGACAGTGGCTGCTGGGCGAGCGCGGTCGACGCGGCGAGCGTCATGGCCAGCGCACCAGCCCTGGTCCCGCGATGCAGCACACGCCTTCCCATCGGTGGCGCAGGCTAGCGGCAAACGGTGCGGGGGTGCACCTGGCTCTGCGGAGCTCCCAGCACCAGGGTGCAGGTGGGGTATGCGGGCGCGGGCGGGCGCTCAGGGGGAGACAAGACACGGGGGAGGTGGGGGCTGGCGGGGATGGCGTCTCAGAAGCGCGTCTCACCAGCGGTCTGGCTGGCGGTGAGGCGTGGGGGCGAGCCGCCCTGTGGCGGCGCTGAGAGGTTCAAGCAACCAGGGGCGGGATGGCGCGCGGTTCGGTGCTCTGGCGCGCCCGTCTGCGCCCGCATGCCCCACCTGCACCCTGGTGCTGGGGGCTCCGAGAGAGGCTTCCTGGTTGGGTGGGGGTTACCAGGTGGAGGTAGACCGAGACAGTGGGGAGGCAGAGCGAGGAACAACCGAGGGTCGACGATCACGCATGGAGCTCGCTTCAGGCCCAGGTGACCGTCGACGAGGAGGTCCCGTTCACCCCTCTCCCCAACCGCGGTGGTGTCCCAATCAGGACACGCGGCTCCCTCTGCCAGGACACGAGAGCGCAGGTGTCCTGCCTGCGAGACAGGACACGCGATGGCTCTTCCCGGAGGAGAGGTTGGATCCTCCTGAAGGAGGCTCCGGGGTCTCCTCGTCAGCCTCCCCGCAGGTCGACATCAGCCTGGGTGGAGGACGACGTGGTCCTGGGTGGAGGGCGAGATGAGGCTACGGGGATGCTGACGTCGGCCTGGGTGAAGGACGACGTGAGCCTGGGTGGAGGACGACATGAGGCTACGAGGATGCTGATGTCGGCCTGGGTAGAGGTCGACATCGAGCTGGGTGGAGGACGACGTGGTCCTGGGTGGAGGGCGAGATGAGGCTACGGGGATGCTGATGTCGGCCTGGGTGGAGGACGACGTGAGCCTGGGTGGAGGGCGAGATGAGGCTACGGGGATGCTGATGTCGGCCTAGGTGGAGGACGACGTGAGCCTGGCAAGATGCCGATGTCGGCCTGGCAGGAAGCTGAAATGAACCTCCGGGGATGCCGATGTCGGCCTGGGTGGAGGTCGATGTCAGCCTGGCAGGATGCCGATGTCGGCCTGCCGGAAGGCGAACGTGGCCCTGGGTGGAGGGCGATATGGGCTACCCGGGATGGCGATGTGGCCTGGGTGGAGGGCGATATGGGTCAACCGGACTCCACCCCAACCGCCGACACCTCTCCATCCCCCTCTTCTGCCCTGCGTGTCCGTGCGCGATGCGGGCGCGCGTGGGGGGGTGGTGCCGCGGGGTGGCCGCGGGGGGCGCCAGAGCACCGAACCGCGCGCCATCCCGCCCCCGGTCACCCCCCACCCCTCAGCGCCGCCACAGGGCGGCTCGCCCTCACGCCTCATCGCCAGCCAGACCGCAGGTGAGACGTGCTTCTGAGACGCCATCCCCGCCAGCCCCCACCTC
>NZ_ASRX01000035.1 GCF_000601485.1 Chondromyces apiculatus DSM 436 | reverse complement strand
GACGCCGACCAGGATCACGCCAGAAGCTCCACCCCATCAGGGCGTCGCAAACACCTGCACCACCTGACTCAGCACGATGATCAAGATCCCCGCCAGCGACGCCCCCGCCATGATCCCCGACGCCCCCGCCAGCGTGTACTTCTCCGCCAGCGCAGGCTTCACCTTCTCGAAGATCCACGCGAGCACCGCCCCGATCATCATCGAGATCGAGTCGTACCCGGCCACCACCATCCCGAGCCCCATCCCCGTCGGCGAAGGAACCCACTTCTTCACCCGCGCCGGTGCGTACACCTCCACCAGCGTCAGCACCACCGCCACCACCGCCGCGATCAGCACCGCCATCATCCCGTAGGGCGGCAGGCTCTCCTTGCGGACCTCCACGTTGAGCGTCCCCCCGAGCGGCGCCTGGGCCTCGTCGCGCGGATCCACCACGGGCCTGTCCAGCACCAGCCGGTCGCCCACCCGCGCCTTCACGGTCCACCACAGATCGTGGCCTCCGGTCTCCCACTTCACCCAGTCGCCGGCGACGGTCCCGGGAGGTGCCATGTCCAGCATCATCGCGGGCATCGTGCGCAGCGGACCGGCCAGGCTTGCCGCGCCCCGCTCCACCACCGTCACCCCCACGCCGGCTTCCGCGGGCGCCGGCAGCGCGCGATCCATCACCAGCGTCTTGTCCACCAGCGCCACGATCCGGTACTCGCCCTGGTTCGGACCCACCTCGATCCGCACGGCGTCGCCGACCCGCGTCCCCACGGGCACGAGCTTCAGGGGGAGCCCTTGCACCTCCGACGCCGTCGCCACGGCCTGACCGCGCACCTTGGTGTCCACCCCGCCGGCGAGCAGCTCGGCCACGGCCTGCCACGTCTTCGCGGCGGGGGCCGGGAACTCCGCGGTCCCCAGGCGCTCCGGCGTCGCCAGGATCATGTACGCCGGTACGCAGAACACGGCGCCGGCGAGGATCCCGAAGAACTGCGAGATGAACTGGTTGCGCGGCTTGCCGCCGAGCATGTACCCGCCCTTCAGGTCGGTGAGCAGATCGGCGGCGTGGATGGCCGACCCTGCGGTGATCGACGAGGCCATGATGTTGATCTGGGTGTTCCCCACCGCCAGCCCGCCGAAGAGGAGCTGGCTGATCTTCCCGAGCGCGCCGGTGGGCGTGATGCTCGTCTCCCCGGTCGCGCGCGCGGCCACGATGGACAGCAGCGTCGAGAGGAGCACCCCGAGGAAGCCCATCCACATCGGGATCTCGAAGATGAGCCACCCGAGCACCACCACCATCACCGTGCACACCAGGATGCCCCGCACGAACCAGGTGGTGGGCACCTCCAGGTCCGCCATGCCTCCCGCCTTCTGCCCGGAGGTCATCCGCCCGAGGCCCTTGAGCGCAGCCACCACGGTGCGCCACTTCAGGCCGAAGGCGAGGAGGCCGCTCACCACCACCAGCGTCACGCCTGGCCAGACGATGAAGGTCCGCACGGTCTGGTAACCGGCGGTGGCGCCCGCGAGGCCGTGGGTGTGGAGCCAGGTCCCGAGCACGCCCCAGCCGACCACCGCGCCGATCGCCAGGCCCACCGCGATGCGCAGGCCCATGATCGCGCCAGCACCGATCATCAGGAGATCGGTCTGGAAGCCCAGCGTGAGCGGCGCCCACTTGGTGAGCACCGGCAGGTGCTCCGGCAGGAGCGGTGACTTCAGCGCCACCGCCACGGGCTTCACCAGGCCGGTCACCCCGCTCGCGAGCTTCACCACCGCGCCTGCCAGCACCCCGTAGCCCAGGGCGAGCGCCTTCTTCCGCGCCTCTCCAGGGGCCGCGTGCAGAGAGCGGATGGTCTCGGCGTACGCCATTCCCTCCGGGAACGGCAGCCGGTCCACGTCGATCATCTGCCGCCGCATGGGCACCGCGAGGAGCACCCCGAGGAACGACACCGCCAGCATCCAGCTCGCCAGCTCCCAGGGCGCCAGCACGCGGCCGGTGGTCATGAACAGGGCGGGGATCGCCGAGGTCATGCCGGCGCCCGTGAAGTACCCCGCGGCCGACGCGGCGCTGGCCATCACGTTGTTCTCGAGCGACGAGAAGCTCCGCTTGAAGGGCCCCACCGGCAGCACGCGGCGCAGCCCGGAGAAGATCCCGAACGCCAGCACCGCCGCGGTGACCGTGACCGCGAGGGCCCAGCCCACCTTGAGCCCCACGTAGAGGTTCGACAGCGACATCACCCCGCCGAGCAGCATCCCCGTCACCACCGCGCGCGGCGTGAGCTGCGGCTCGTCGGGGCGGTAGACGTGCTTGAGCCAGTGCTCGTCGATCTCCTCCTGCGTCATCGGCGTGCCGTCGGGCCGCACGTCGAGCGGCCTGCCCACGCTCTCGCCGGCGTGCGCCTCGCCCTCGGGCGTGCTCGTCGCGTCGTCACGGTCAGGAGGCGTGGAGGCGGTGTCGGACGTCGATGCCATACGGAACCGCGCGTGCCCCATCCCTCGGGCGGCGGCAACAGCCGGTTCGTGACGACGGCGAGAGATGCGGCTAAAAGCGGACGCGGAGGTCAGCGTGCACATCGCCTGGATGCGGATTCAGAACTTCAAAAGCCTCAGGTCCGCCGACTTCCACTTCAACGCCGACCTCAACGTGCTGACTGGCGTGAACAACAGCGGCAAGACCACGGTGCTGGAGGCGATCTCGCTATGGGCAGAGTGCTTCCAGAAGCTGCTGCGCCAGGCCGATCGCGCCGTGACCAAGGTCGGGGTGCGGCGTGGGGATTTTCGGCTGGGCCATCCAAATCACAACTATTTCGACCACGCCGAGCTGATCTCGAGCCGCAGCACCGGTTACGGGGACATTTTCCACCTGTCCGCCGAGGACGAGGCTGCGGCCTCGCGACCCATCGAGATCGAGGCGAACCTCGTCCACGAGGAGCAGGTGCTGCAGATCGGCTTCTCGGTGCGCGCTTCTGCCGGGTCGAGCTACGACATCGTGCTGAAGAACGCGGAGAGATTTCCCGTCCGTGAGTTCAACGACTTCTTCCAGCGATTCCCTGAGCCCATCAACGTCGTCTATGCCTCGCCGGTCGCGCTCCTGCTCCCACGCGAGGAGTTCGAGCTCCGCCCGAAGATCTCGGCGCGTATCCGCTCACGGCAGTCGGTGCAGGTGCTCCGGAACCGGCTCTACCAGCTCAAGAAGGACGCCACCCGCTACCAGCGCTTCGAGAGCGACGTCTCCTACATCCTCTCGGACGGCAAGCTCCCGGTCACTCTCTCCTTCGAAGGAGATGAGGCCAGGGACGTCGAACTCGGCGTGAAGGTCCAGCTCGGCCCGCGCGATCTCCCCAAGGACATCTCACTCCTCGGCAGCGGCACGCTCCAGATCCTCGAGATCCTGCTGGCGCTGTACGCCGAGCCCCGCGACCTGAACCTGATCCTGCTCGACGAGCCGGACTCGTATATCCACCGGGACATCCAGCGGCGGCTGGTAGCTGCGCTCCAGAAGCACGTGAAAGTCGACGAGAGCGCGCCAAACGCACAGATCTTCCTGGCCACGCACAACGAAGGGCTCATCCGCTCCACCGACGCCCGGCACCTCTTCCACCTGGAGGCTGGTCGGGAGCGCGCCTACCACCCTGTCTATCGCGATCAAAGCGAGGGCAGGGGGGTAGGGCTGCAGCCAAGCCGCCAGATCAAGATCTTGAAGACGCTCGGCAGTGAGACCTCGCTCGACCTGCTCAACGCTCTGGAGGCGGATCGGCTGATCCTGGTGGAGGGCGAAGACGACGCGCGATTCATTCAGGCAATCGTCGAAAAGGCGAGCCTCGTGCCCGTCACCTTCCGCGCCATGTACTGGTCTTTCGGCGGAGTGGAGGAGATCCTGAAGACCCTGCCGCAGTACAGGAGCTTCTTCGAGCAGATAGGCAACGGTAAGTCGCTCTGGGGCAAGGTGGTGCTGGTCTTCGACCCTGATCACCTCACCGCGGAGCAGCGCGCCGCCATGCAGGCCGGTCTCCAGAAGAAATTGAAGCGGCCGGTGTACGTCTGGCGTTCTTACACGGTCGAAGCGACCGTGTTCGCAGAGCCGAGCAAACTCAAGGGACTGGTGCACCATGTGCTGCAATCCAGCGCCGGTGTCACGACGCACCTGGACGACGTCTCCCGCCGTATCGACCAAGCGCTCACGGACCTCGTTTCTGCACTTCGAGAGCGCATCCGTGCTCCGAAAGCTCAGAGCGAGCTTTTTCACCGGCTGCGCACTCGCCAGGAGCATCTCCGCGACTCCTTCGAGATCTCGAATGTTTTTCAGGGGGGCGAGGGGCGGCTGCAGCCTGATTTCCTGGAGTACGCCAACCGCCTGCTCGACCAGGGCCAGGTGCATCACCTGGCGACGAAGGACGACGTGGCAGAGCTGGTGCTCGGCATCTTCAAATCGTTCTCGGCCCCGCCCCCATCCGGAAACCTGTTCGAGGCGCTCATCGAGGCGAGCAACCCATCGACGCGGTTCATGGAGTGGGATGAACTCACGAAGGTGGTGACCGAGAACCACCCTTGAGCCGCGTCCGGCGCGAAGGCTGGCGTGCCGGGCGGCGACACCCGGAGGTAGCGCGCTTCAGCCATCCTCGGGATCGCTGCTCGCATCACCGGGCCTGCCGCCGCGCGCACTGCTCGCTGCGCCCCGCGCGCCTTGCTCGCGGGAGGACGCAGAGCCGTCGGCGGGGTCTCGGCGCGTCACCACGGCCGCCCGGGGGCGCTCGTCGACGTGGAGCTGGAAGACGTCGGGGCGGGCGTAGTGGCCGGCCACGTCGAGATCGAACTTGCCGCGCGCGATCTCGCCCAGGTCGATCTCGGCCGTGAGGATGGCCTCCTCGCCCCAGCAGGGGCCGGCGAGCACCTCGCCGAAGGGGCTGACGATGCTGCTGCCTCCCTTGCACATCACCGTATCGGGGTCCGCGCCCTGGATGGCGTCGTAGTCTTCGGGGTAGTCGCGGCGCAGGGCGAACTGGTTGGCGGAGAGCACGAAGCAGCGGCCCTCGACGGCGATGTGCTGCATGGTCGGGAGCCAGGTGGGGCGATCGTCGGCGGTGGGGGCGCAGTAGAGCTGGATGCCCTTGGCGTAGAGGGACATGCGCAGGAGCGGCATGTAGTTCTCCCAGCAGATCACGGCGCCGAGGCGGCCCACCTCGGTGTCGAGGACGGGGAGGGTGGAGCCGTCGCCGAAGCCCCAGATGAGGCGCTCCATCGCGGTCGGCATGAGCTTGCGGTGCTTGCCGAGGAGGCGGCCATCGGGGCCGAAGAAGAGGGCGGTGCAGTAGAGGGTGCCGCCGTCGCGCTCGATGACGCCGACGACGAGGTGCATGGCGTGGGCGCGCGCGGCGTCGCCGATCCGCTCGGTCTCGGGGCCGGGCACGTCGATGGCGCCCTCGAAGTAGCGGCGGAAGTCGTCGCGGCCCTGGGGGGTGCGGGAGCCGACCCGGGCGCCGAAGTCGAGGCCCCGCGGGTAGCCGGTGAGGAAGGCCTCGGGGAAGACGGCGAGGCGGGCGCCCTTCCCGGCGGCCTCGGCGACGAGGCGGTGGAGTTTGGCGAGGGTGGCGGGGGTGTCGAAGGCGACGCTGGCAGCCTGGACGACGGCAGCGGTGAAGCGGCTCATGGTCCGTGACGGTGCGGAGGATGCGCCAGCGGGTCAACGGGGCAAGAGGGGCAAGGGTGGCGCACGGGCGGCAGGCGGCGGTTCGCGGCTGGTGAGGGTGCTGGACGGCGCGGGGAGGGCAGGTGGTACGGTGCCATCGTCGATGCTGGCGCGTGCGCTCGGCTTGCTTACGGTGGTCTCGGTCACGGCCTGTGCTCCCGTCGTGGGAACCGGAGGGTCGGGGGAGGCACGGCGCGTGGCGTCGCGCGGTGCGCAGGGGATGGCCGTGGGCGCGGCTCGGGGCGAGGCGGGGGCCGGGGCGCGGTGGTGGTACCGGGATGACGCGGAGGACCCGCTCTGGGTGAAGACGGGGGCGGGGCGGGACGAGGTGGTGGTGGCGGGGGCGCGGATCTCCGTGTCGACGCGGGGGGAGGTGCTGTCGTCGGCGTGGGAGGTGGAGGCGTGGGCGATGGGGGAGCCCATCCTGGGGGCGCTGGCGGTCGCGCCGCACCTCGGGGGCGGGTACGTGCACTGGAGCCGCTCGTCGGTGTTTCGCTCGGCGGCGTTCACGGGGGCGCTTGCGCGCGTGCAGCTCGGGGCGCAGGGGGCGACGGTGCGTGGAGTGCGCAACGATCTCCAGGGCGTGCTGGTGTTCACCGAGAGCGGGCCTCGGTGGCTGCCGAAGGAGACGCTGGAGGGGAAGGCGACGCTCGCGGCGACGGCGTACCCGGAGGCGGGGGTGTTCGACGGGATCGCGCTGGACGGGTCGCGGGCCGTGCGGATGGACGTGCTGGGGCGGGCGCGGGTCACGCGAGACGGGGGAAAGGCGTGGGCCGACGTGGCGACGGAGACGGGGATATTCGTGCGCTCGCTCGCGGCGACGGACGCGGAGGTGTCGCTGGAGACGTGGCGCGGGGGAATGACGTTCGGGGTGGGGGGCGCGCTCGGGCAGCTTGACGCGAGCTACAGGCCGCACTTCTTCTCGGGGAAGCAGTTCGTGTCGGAGCAGGCGGGGGCGCGGGCGACGGCGCTCGAGCTGTTGCCCTGGGGGTGGCGGGAGTTCGCGCCCATGGCCTCGGCAGTGATGGGCGGGGCCACGCTCGGCGAGGGGTCGGTGCTGGCGCTGACGCACCGGAGCGCCGCGCGCGTGGATCTGCGCACGGGGGAGGTGACGTTTTTCTCGGACGGGTGGATGCCGGAGGACCTGGCGTGCGTGGCGCAGCAGGTGCGGGGCGCGGTGCTCCTCCTGTGCACCAGGGAGGATGGGGTGAGCCGCGGCGCCGTGGTGCTGCGGACCGAGCGCGGGGAGCCGCCGGTGGTGGAGAAGGTGTTCGGCGACGAGGGGTACTTCGTCGCCGATGACGTGGGCGCGGTCGGGTACGCGGGGTCGTGCAGCGAGAAGACGCGCCTGCCGGATGACGACGACCTGAACCGTTCCTGGGGGGAGATCACGCCGCCGCCGGTGATGTGCGTGCGCCGCGGGCCGGGCGCGTGGGTGGAGCGCGCCCTCGACGTGGGTGAGCGGCGCGCGCTGGTGGCGTGGGTGCCGCGGCGTGACGGCGGCGCGGTGGCGCTCGTGCGGGAGCAGACGCGGGAGACGTGGCTGCCGCACGCGACGGCGGTGCCGCGGGCTGCCGACGAGGGGGGAGTGCACGTCATCGAGGTAGGGACGGTGGCGCGGGACTGGTACCTGCACCGGCCGTCGCGGGGCGGGTACACGCCCCGCGGGGCGATGCCGGTGCTGGTGGAGCGCCGGTTCCAGGCGCTCGACGACGGGAGCGTGGCGGCGTGGCTCAGCGCGGGTGACTCGCCCATGTCGGACATGGCGGCGAGCCGCGGAGTGACCTTCGCGGCCGACGGGAGCGTGACCGTTCACGCGCTGCCGCCGGGCACGGAGGGCATGGTGGTGTCGGGGGAGTACGGGCTCGTGGTCACGGCGGCGGGGGATCTCCTGGAGACGGTGGATCACGGGCGGAGCTTCAGGGCGGCGGGGCGCTCGCCGGTCCCACCCTCGGCGATGCGGGGGATGTGCTCGCGGCTCGGGTGCGTGATGGACGGGGTGATGCGCGTGGGCTTCGGTGGGCACCACGACTTCTCGGTCACGCCCGATCCGGCAGCCTCGTGCCGGGATCGGGGGGAGGCAGCGATGGCGGTGGCGCCCGGCGCGTGCGAGGCGCTGAGCGCGGGGGTCGTGGCGCGTGAGCCTGCACCGGCGAGGCCCGGTCTGTCGTGCCGACCGGTGGGGGAGCCGTCGCCGCGGGCCGCGGAGGACGTGGTCGGAGAGACGCCCCCGAAGGTGCAGACCGTGGTCACGGGGTGGGGGGAGGAGATGGTGGTGGTGCGCGACAGGGAGGAGCCAGCGGCAGCGCCTTCACCCGATCCGGACAGCGCGCCCCCGGATGGACCGCCTGGAACGCCACCCGGAGCGCCACCTGCGCCGTCCCCTCCCCGGAAGGGGCCCACGCTGCGCACGCACTCGCTCGTGTTCCGGGCGCCGTTCGATCCCCGCGCGCGGCTCGTGCGGCTCGACGCGACGGACGCGGGCTTCATGACCGGCTCGACGCGCTACCGGTCGCCCGTCTCGGCGCCGCTCGTGGGGCCGCGGGGCGAGGTGGGGGTGCTCCTGCTCGGCGAGTCGGGGGAGGCGATCGCCACGCCCTCTGCGCTGACGTCGCTGCCGTCCTACGAGCCGCGGCGGTACTCGAACGAAAGGTCCGCGACGACGACGGGGTTGATGCTCGGCGCGGGGAGGGTGTCGCTGCTCGGGGAGAAGAACCGGCGGCTCTACCTGGAGGAGCACGGGCCAGGGGTGCAGCAGCCTTTGCGCGGCGTCGGGGTCGACAGGGAGCCCTTCCGCGAGCGGACGATGGTGCTCGCGCTCCGGGAGGACGGGGCGCGGGGCGTGCTGGTGCTGGACGGGAAGGCACCGGAGACTGCGGGGGTCGCGCGGCTCGACGCGGCGGAGGGACCGACGGCGGTGGAGCGGCTGGCGCCCTGGTCGACGTTGACGGCGGGCGACGACCCGCGGTGCAAGGCGGGGCGGGAGCCCGGGGGAGCATGGTGGGCGCTCGTGGTCATCGAGCCGGCGCGGGCGCTGGGGTTCGACACGGCAGCCCTGCCTGGTGTCGAGTTCTCCGCAAAGGGCCTGGCGCTGCTCCGGTGGGGGCGCGCGCGGGTGTGCATGGAGGCGCTGGACGTGGCGGTGAGCGACGGGCGGCGCGGGCAGGGCTCGGCGTCGTCGGCGCGGCTCGTGGCGCGGTGGACAGGGGGCGCCGGTGGAGGTGCACAGCTCGGGAGCGCGCGGGTGGAGGCGTCGCTCGTGTCGGCGGACCTCCGGCAGGGGCTCGCGTGCACCGTCACTCCGGTGGGCGCGCCCGAGGAACGTCCGCGGCGCGGCGAGGCGGGGAAGCCTTGATGCGCTCGATGCGACAGAGCGCGGGGGTTGCGCTGCTGGCCGTGGCGGGGCTCGGCTGCGGCGGCGGCGTGGGGGCGCCACCCGGTCGGGGGCTCGCGCGCGAGGTGCCGACCGCAGCGCCGATCGGCGCGCCGGGGCCGGTCCGCTATGCGACGGAGGCGTCGCAGGGGTGGGTGGAGGACCTGCCAGGAGGTGGACAGCGGCTGGTGGTGAGCGGGCGGCGCATGGAGCGGCGGGGGCTCTCCCTGACGGCGCTGGGAGCGCTCAATCCCGAGCTGCAGGCGGGGGCGGCCGCGCCGGCGTGGCTCGGCGGCGGAGGGAAGGGCCGGTACGTCTTCTGGCGCGAACGGGAGGTGTTCGCCGCCGCGCAGTTCGACGGGGACCTGGTACGTGTCGCGGAGCTCCCGGGGGAGGTGATCGACGCCTTCATGTGGCTCGACGGGGTCGGGCTGCTGACGCAGATGGGGCTGTACGTGGTGAAGGCCGCGGACGGGGTGGTGAGGCCTCTCGGCGTGCCCGGCGCGGCGATGGCGGCCGCAGGCGGAGCGCAGCACGGTGTGGTGCTGACCGTGTTCGGTCAGGCGCTGTTCACCGGGGATGGGGGGCGCTCTTTCCGCGATCTGGGCGCGGCGCTCGCGGAGCCGGTGGACGTCACGCCGGAGGGCGACGCGCTGCGGATCTCGCTGTCCACTGGATCGGAGCGGTGGGTGCGCGCGGACGGGCGGGTGGAAGACGCGCCCGAGGGAGAGGCCGGCGTGACGAGCGCGTCGCGCGCGGGAGGAAGAAGAAGAGGAGGCGGCGCGGCCGCAGAGGTGGATCCGGGCTGGCCGGAGGCGGGCTCGGAGGGGGCGATGTTCGCGGCGGTCGAGGCCGGGGTACCCCTCGGGGACGGTGGGGCCGTGGCGATCGAGGGCGAGACGGTGGGGCGGGTGGATCTCGCCACGGGGCGCGCGACCGCGGCGGCGCAGTTGCCGGAGGGGAGCGGGAGCTGCGTGGCGTTCCGCGCCCCCGAGGGCGTGCTGGCGCTGTGCGCGGGGGACGGGCAGGCGCGGGTCATCTCCCTCTCGGGAGCGCCGCGGATCGAGCGCGAGTTCGAGATGGACGAGCGCGCGAGCCGCGAGGGCGAGCCGTTCGTCGGCGTGGACGGCGAGGCGCTCGCGTTCGCGGGGCCCTGCGAGGGGAGACCCCGCCCGCGCTTCGACATGGAGGCGCTCGCGGGCTCCTCGGGTTCGTGGATGGCCGCGCGCCAGAGCCCGGTGATCTGCGCGCGCGTCTCGCCAGGGGTGTGGCGCGCGCTCACGGTCGACGCCGCCGACGCCACCGATCTGCTGGCGTGGGTGCCGCGCCCCGGAGGCGCCGCGACGGCGATCGTGGGGCGGTCGGGCGTGTCGCTGGGGGACGAGCCGCGGGTGATGACGCGGGGAGATCTGCGGGTGATCCGGGTGGCCCGCGACGCGCCGCCGCTGGTCTTCCCCCGCTACCGCTACGACGCGGGGGGGGTGCTGTCGCGGGCGCTGCGCGCGCGCGGTGGCGGCGTGGAGGGGTTCTTCCCGGTGCAGGCCGGCTCCATCGATCGGGTGCCGGTGGTGATCTCGGACGAGGGAAAGATCACGGCGCTGCCGCTGCCGCCGCGCACGGAGTCGCTCGCGACGGCCGGGGGGATGGCGCTGGCGCAGACCGACGAGGGGCGCTTCTTCGAGACGGTCGACCGCGGGAGGAGCTGGGTGGAGGTCGCGCCCTCGCCAGGGGATCCCGCGTCGCGGGCCTCGGGGTGCTCTCCGGTGGGGTGCAGGCTCGGGTCGATCGTGCGCGTGGGGTGGGCATCGCTGGCTCCCGAGGGGGCACCCGCGGTGGACGCGGAGGCGAGGCGGGGGTCGCTGTCCTTGCTGGCATCGCGCCAGAAGCGACGGAGAGGCGCGCCGCCAGGGCCCTTCGCGCAGATTGCGTGCAGCTTTGCGGGGGCGCCGGAGGGCGCCCGGCTCGCCGACTCGTACGGGTTCGGGGTCACGCCCACGGTGGTGGCGCCGGGCTCGGGGCACCTGCGGGTGGGGTCCCTGGGGAGCGCGATGATGCCCTGGTCCAGCATGAACCAGGGGACGCCGCTCGGTGAGGTGCCGCTCTCCTGGCTCGTACCCCTCGAGGTCTGGGGACGCGTCCGCCGGGCCACGGTGAAGCTCGACAGCGATCCCACGGGCGTGCTGAAGTACCGCGCCTCGGAAGCGCAGGTGGGGTTCTTCCTCGACAGGGCGGGGAAGGTGGTGCCGGTCGCGGCGGGGGTGGACTCGGGCTGCTTCGCGTCGCTGCTCGACGACGCAGGGATTACGTGGCCCGTCGGAGGCTGCGTGGCGCGCGGGGCAGTGGGCGCGGCGCTCGCGGATCGGCTGGTCATGCTCGCCCCGAGCTACAGGGGTCTGTCGCTGAGCACGGTGTCGCTGCCAGCGGCGGGCAGAGTGCCGGTGCAGCGGGACCTCGCCACGAGCCTCGTGCCACGGGGCATGGCGGCGCGGTACACCTTCGGCGCCGGGGTCCGCGCCGGGGCGCCGGTGTTCGTGGTGGTGGACGGGACCGGCGAGGCGGCGCTCGCAGAAGTGGACCTGGAGCGGGGCAGGTTCCGCGCCGCCTCACGGCTCGTGCCCCTCGCGGCGCTGCGGCTGGGTTCGGACCCCGCGTGCGCTCCCCGTGCCTCCGCCTCCCCCGCCGCGAACGAGGAGGTGCGGGTGGTGTTGCCGTTCAGCACCGAGATCGGGCTCGCCCCTGGGAAGATGCCGGGCGTGACGTCGAGCGGTACTGCAGGGGTGGCGGTGATCCGGTGGTCGGCAACGACGGCGTGCCTGGACGCGGTGGAGATGTCGGTGCGCGACGAGCGCTACGAGGCAGAGCAGGGCTTCTACGATCCCCCGGGCACGGTGAAGAAGGTGGTGGCGCACTTCGCAGGGCCGGAGCCGGCGTGGTCGCAGGGCGGGGATCGCCCCGGAGGCGTGACGGCCACGCAAGGGAAGGGGAGCGCCATCCGGGGCGCGGGCAGCGCGGCGCTGGTGCTCGTCACGTACGGGCAGGAGGTTCGGCAGCCGCTCACCTGTAGGAGCGCGGCGCCATGACGGGCACGCGCCCTGGCAAGACCGCGCTCGCGGCAGTGCTGCTCGCGTGCGGCGTGGGCATCGCGTGCATCGCCTGCATCGCGTGCGGCGGCGCGCGCGCGCCGAGCATCCCCGACGGCAAGGCAGGAGCCGGCGCGGTGGCACCTGGTGGAGCGGCGCGCGGCACACCGAGTGGCACCGCGTCCGCGCAGCAAGGGGCCGCAGAAGGCGTGGCGCGCGTCCCAGCGCGGTACGTGCTCACCACGTTCGCCGGGCCCACCTTCGACGAAGGGCGCCCCGAGGTATCCGTGCCGCGCGTCGAACAAGCGCTCTACGAGGGCACGCGCTTGCTCCTCGACGGCGGGGTGATCGTGCGGGCCGGGCGGCGCGACGAAGGGCTGCAGGGGTTCACCTCGGTCCCGGCGCGGCTCGGGGGAGGATATCTGTTCTGGTCCGGCGAGGGCACGTACCGGGCGCGGGAGTTCCTGGGAGAGATGACGCTGCTCGCGGACGTGCACCCCGTGACCGCGCGCCCGTGGCTCGACGGCATGGCGCTCTCCACGAGAGAGGGCACCTTCACGGTGGACCTCCGCGCCGCGCAGCCGACGTTGCAGGCGCTGCCGTGGGCAGGGACCTCGGAGCTGCTCGCCTTGGATGCGCGGCGCGCCGCGCGGATCGACGCCTTCGGGCGCGCGGCGGTGACGCTCGACGGCGGGGCGAGCTGGGTGGACGTGCTGGCCACCCGGGGGTTCACGGTGCGCGCGCTCGGGCGGGAAGAAGGGCGGATCGTGCTCACCTCGACCAGAGGTGGCGCCGCGACATTCGTCACCCGCGAGGGGCTCGTCGACATCGAGGGGAGCGCGCTCGGGGGCGCCCGTGAGACTGCGCCTGCGCGTCGCTTCACGCCGATCAGCCGGCTGCTGTCCGTCTCGTCGCCTCCGGCCCTCGCGCGGCTGTCGAGCCGCGCCCTCGCGCCGGAGAGCCTGTTCCTGGCCGTCGCGTCAGGGGCACGGCTCCCGTCGGGAGGGATGCTGGTGGCCGTCGAGGAGGGCATCTCGGTGCTGGCAGCGGGCACCCCGCGTCCCTGGATGGAGGGGACCCTGCTCAACGTCAGCGGCGGCTACACGCGCTGCCAGGCAGTGGTCGACGCGGGCGCGCCCTTGCTGGCCTGCACGCACCGGAGGGACGGGGCGGGCGATGGCGACCACATCGACGGAGCTGGGCACGTCCTCCGCATCGAAGCCTCACCCCTCGCGCCCTCGCTGGAGGCGACGTTCCCCGAGCTGGGCCGGTTCTTCGCGGGCCGCGGCGGAAGCCTCGTGTACGCCGGGCGCTGCGGATCGCGCCCCCCGAGCGCAGACGATTTCCTGCGAGGCGCGCCGCCTCCGCCGGTAGGGGCGCAAGCGGCAGGCGATTCACGGGGCGACGGAGAGGCCGACGCGCAGCAGGAGCCGGAAGCACCGCCGGATCCGCTCCCTCCGGACGACGCGCGGGTGTGCGCGCGAGGCGCGGACGGGCGCTGGGTGGAGCACCGCCTGCGCGGGGAGGATGCGCGCGGGTTGTACCGGTGGATCCCCGGGCCGTCCGGCGTGACCGCGCTGGTGGCGGCCAGGGCGGGGGCAGGCAAGGCACCGGAGAGCGCGCCGGCAGGAATCCGGGTGGTGCGGGTGCGCGTCGACGACCCTGCGCTGCGGAAGCGGCGGTTTCCATCCCTGGGAACGTGGACGGAGCAGGCGCCCATCGTCGACGCCGACTTCTGGGAAGATGAAGAGGGCGCGATCCGCGGCTGGATCTACCTGCCCGACGCCGACGCCCAGGAGGCCGAAGAGAAGACCAGCGGGAGAGGGAAAGACAGGGAGAGGGCAGGGGAAGACAGGGAGAGGGCAGGGGAAGACAGGGAGAGGGCAGGGGAGGACGCGGAAGATGAGGGCGAAGCGGATGGCGCGAAGGCGCCGCGCTTGCCTCAGGCGGAGGCGCAGGGGCGACGCGCTGCCGGCGTGCGCATCGATGCGACCGGGCGGGTGACCGTGTTTCCGCTGCCTCAGGGCGTGACCACTGTTGTTCACGGGGGACCGTTCGCGCTGGCTCGCACGGACGAACCCGAAGAAGGCCCGCCGGCCTACCACGAGTCCACCGATGGAGGCCGTACCTGGCGCGCCGTGGAGGCGCCGCCGGTGGGGAGCCTCGACCTGCCGATGGCGCCCTCGTCCACCTTCACCTGCAGCGCGGTGGGATGCGGGATGGGCGACGGCGGCCTCGTGCGCCTCGGCTGGGGTGGACCTCCGCCCGGCGCGCCCCGGCGTGGTGCAGAGGGAGGCGACACGGCGGGTGAAGCGGCTGAAGCAGGTGAAGCGGGGCGAGCTGCGAGGCAGGAGGGCGACGGGGAGGAGCCCGCGCCGAATACGCGCCCCGGGAGGATGGCGCTGGCGGCGCAGCCCGGGCAGATCGCGCAGCTCCTGCGACTCGCGCCTGCCCAGCCTGCGCGCCTCACCTGCCGCATCGAGGGCGGCGTCGATCCCCTCGGCGCTCAGGTGCGGCCTTCCCCGGCGTCGCGGCCCGGGAAGCTCGCGTTTGCCGGGGGGTTGCCCGTCTCCATCGCCGAGGCATCGCGCGCGCCGGTGGGCTCGCTGTCCGGCGACGCGTGGACGGCGGAGGTCCTGCGGCCTTTCGCGCCAGGTACCGCGCCGCGCCGTCTGACGGTGCGCGGGGCACCGCCGCGCAACACCACGGGGTCGGTCGTGCCGATCCTGGCGCCTCCAGGCGCGCGTGAGCCGGTGGATCTGCTGGTCGTGCTGGAGCACCGCGGCCTCCAGGTGGGGGCGAGGACGCCGTCGTTCTTCCCCCTGGAAGGTGCGGGCTATCTCGCAGCCGCCGCCCAGCTCGGTGGCGACGCGCTGGTGATGCTCGATCCCGGCAAGGGACACCTGCTGCTGACCGGGGCAGGCCGCGCCCGGACCGCCATGACGCTGACGCGGGTGGAAGCGTCGTCAGGCGCGCGGATCACCCTGGGCAGGCGGGTCGACGGCAAGGGACTCGCGCTGGTGCGCTACATGGCGAGTTCCGGTGAGGTGCACGCCGGGGGGTTCGATCTGGCGCGGGCCGAGGTGGGCGTCCTGGAGACCGTCGGTCACCTCGGCACGCTCGCACCGCGCGGGGCGTGCGAGGTTGCCGGGTCGGCGCTCCGCTTCGTCGCCGAGGTGCGGCTCGCAGTGCGCATCGAGAAGGCCGGGGGCGAGGTGCTGCTCGACGAGGCGCGGGAGGTCGAGGCCCTGCTCGTGGGCGGAGGCGGTCGGCTCTGCGTGGAAGGCGTGGAACTGCGCACCCAGGGAGACCGGGGCCTGCTGATCCGGGCAGCCTTCGGAGGCCGCGGCACTGCCGTCGCCGAGGTGCGCGGGAGAGGCGGCGCCGTGCCCGCAGCGTGTTTGCTGGGACGCTCCCTTCCGCAGCCGTGAGGACCACCCCGAGAGGCCAGGGCGGTGAGGGTCGGAGAGTCCGGGCACCAGGGGCAGGGATCAGGGGGGAGAGAAGTGGCTGGATCCTGCGCGTCAGGACGATCCCTCCGTGCACGCTCGCCACGGCCAGGGCGCTCTCGCAGGGTGTCCGCCGTTCCCAGCGCATGTTTCATTCAGGCACAACGGCAGCCGGCAGGCCGCCGTCGCTGCCACTCGGGGAGCCGAGGACGCCCCTTCGTCTCCCGCCTGCAGGAAACTCCGGCCAGCAGGGGCACGCCGTTTGCTTTGACCTCGTACCTCCTATGCCTCGCCCCCGATGGGATACCGTCAGTGTCTACCTGGGCTCCGGGTCCCCGGCGCTCGAGGGCGAGGTCTGGCTGGCTGCCCTGTTCCGGTGGCTGCGTCAGGAGTCGCCCTCATGGGTCCTGGTGACAGGCCCCGCGGGAGACCTGCTCGGTGATCCGCGGGCAGTGAACTGGGACCAGTTCCCTCTCGAAGGGGCCCTCGAGGCTGTGCGATCGTTGGCGCCCCACGTGAAACGCTTGATCGAGGTGGCGCGCCAGGAGTCCCCTCCTCGTTCGCACAGCCCGTCGAGCATCGCCAGGATCCTGAAGTCACGCGGCGAACCGGAAGCCGCCGTCGACCGGCAAAGCCGTCGCTCGGAAGACTCCCGCAGCGGCGTGCCCTCCTCGCGGGGCGGCGCCGCCGGCATCCGCCGCTAGGTACTGCGTACGGCACTTCAGGGACCTTCGGTCCCTACGCTCCCGCCCCCGTTGCTTCGCGCGAACGCCGCGCCGAGGACCCGGGACTTCACGGCTCCTTCGCGCGAACGCTGCATCGAACGGGGGGGCCAGGACGATTCTGGGGAATAACGTGCGGGTCAGCCTGGAGCGCGCGTGGCGTGAGCGAGCCTTCACCCCGCGGTCCGGGGTTCGCGCAAGCTGCCCCGGGACAGCGTGGCACCGAGCACTCTTCCCTGACCCGCGGGTCATGCTAGGGTCGCCCCATGCACGCTCCGCGTCCCTTTCGAACCCGGGCCGCCGCAGCGCTCCTCGCGTCCGCGGTCGTCGCCGGCGCGCTCGGTGCCTGCGGGGGCGGGCCGGCTCAGTTTCCCGATCGCGACGCGGTGACCGCCGCGCAGGCGGTGTGGTGTGACGCGCTGGCGAAGGTGCTCGGCGGCGGCCCCAAGTGGGAGCACCTCGCGGCCTGCAAGGCTGCCTATCCCACGTCGTCTCCTGGATACCTGCGGCAGATGGCCAAGTGCTTCCCGAGGCGCCTCGAGGCCGCCGGCGACGAGGCCCCCGAGCGCTCCCAGATCATCGCCCTCTGCAACAGCGAGATCGCCGGCAGCATCAACGAGCCGGAGGCCCAGGCGCAGGACCTGATGGAGTCGCGCTGCGCGCGCATGTTCCGCTGCGAGAACGTCCCGCCGGCCGAGTGCAAGGCGGGGTTCGCCAAGCTCGACGCGGAGCAGCGGGTGATGCTCACCACGAGCTACAACGGCGCCGGTCGCTACGAGGTCGCCGACTGCCTGGACACCGCGAGCTGCACCGACAACGAGGTGGCCGGCCGGGACGCCTGCTACAAGCCCGTCACCGACAAGCTGCTCTGGTTCCCCTACTGATCCACGCTCACCCGGGGCGCCCGTGAGGGCCACCTCCCGGACGCGCGGGATCCCTGGTAGGGTCGCGCCATGCGTAGCGCTCGCTTCTTGCCCCGTTTCACGATCCGGCTCCTCGCCGGCGCGCTCCTCGTCGTGAGCGCGCTCCTCATCCTCGCGCGGCCCGTCCTGGCCGCCGGCACCGTCACCGTCGCGGAACGCTCGCCCGAGGAGGAGGACGGGCGGTGGAAGCTGAAGATGACGATGAACTACGGGACCACGCCGCACCTGGCGCATATCCCCATGATCTTCGCCTTCACCCCGACCGCGCACTACGAGCGCGCGCTGACCGATCAGTCGCCCGAGAAGCCGATCCTCAACAAGATCCCCCTGAAGGGCCAGCAGTCCATCAACGAGAGCATGGACGTCGGCTTCGCGGACGCCTCGGGCAAGGTCTTCACCACCACCAAGTTCGACTTCGTGCTCCGCCGCGACCGCGGCTTCGAGTCCGGTGAGTACGATCTGAAGATCACCCGCGTCAGCGACGGGGTGCAGATGGGCCAGACCCAGAAGCTCATCCTCAAGGGCGAGAACCCGGTGATCGACAGGCGCGCCATCGTGTTCGCCGGCGAGAAGAAGAAGGAGAAGAAGGAAGAGAAGAAGGTCGAGCCCGAGATGGAGAAGGCGGGCGACACGGCCGACGCTCCGGCGGAGGACCCCGCGTCCACGGACACCGCGGAGGCGCCCGTCGAGACGCCGCCTGCAGTGGAGCCGAAGCAGGGCGGCTGCGGTTGCCGCACCACAGGCGCACCTCCGGCTGGCGGCGCAGCGCTCGCAGGCCTCGCGCTCGCGGGTCTCGCGCTCGGACGGCGGCGCAGCTCGGTGCGCGGACGCGCCGGCCAGTTCCGTCGCGCGCAGTAGGCGCGTATCCTGGCGGGGGAGGGGGCGCGCCCCAGCGTGGTAGAGACCTCCCTCCGGAAGGACCATGCGCGCCACCACCCCGGCCTACGAGCACCCGACCACCTACGAAATCTTCACGCGCGTCTGGCTGGACGAGCTGTCCAGCGCCGCGGGCGAGCCGATCGATCTGGCCTCGGTCCCCGACGCGGAGCTGGATCGCCTCGCCGGCATGGGGTTCGACCTCGTCTACCTCATGGGCGTGTGGACGCTCGGCGACGAGGGGCGGCGCCTGTCGCGCGAGATGAGCGATCTGCGCGAGGAGCACGATCGCGTGCTGCCCGGGTGGACCGAGGACGACGTGGTGGGATCCCCGTTTGCGGTGGCGCGGTACGCGGTGAGTCCAGCCTTCGGCGGTGACGTCGCGCTCGCGGCGCTGCGGGAGCGGCTGCGGGCCCGGGGGATGCGGCTCATCCTCGACTTCGTCCCGAACCACGTGGCGCGGGACCACCACTGGGTGAAGGAGCGGCCCGGGTGCTTCATGCGCGACGCCCAGGGAGCACTGCTCGCGGGCAAGGATCCGTATTTCCCTCCGTGGAAGGACACGGCGCAGCTCGACGTGCGGCTCGTGGGCACCCGGGAGGCGATCGTGGAGGCGCTGGTCGGGGTCGCCGAGCGCTGCGACGGCGTGCGCTGCGACATGGCGATGCTGGTGCTCGACGAGGTGTTCCGGAAGAGCTGGGCGTCGGTGCCGCCCGCGTCCGGTACATCTGACGCGTCCGGCGCGTCCGAGGCGACAGGTGAGCTGTGGGCCGAGGCGATCGAAGCGGTGCGGCGCGCGCACCCGCACTTCCTGTTCATCGCCGAGGCCTACTGGGACCTGGAGTGGCGGCTCCAGATGCTGGGCTTCGACTACACCTACGACAAGAGCTTCTACGATCGCCTCTCGCACGCCTCGGCGGGCTCGGTGCGGGGGCACCTCGCGGCGTCGCCCGACTACCAGCGGCGCAGCGTGCGCTTCGTGGAGAACCACGACGAGCCCCGGGTGGCGGTGGTACTGCCGCCGGACCGCCGCCGCGCCGCGACCGTCCTCGTCGCGACGGTGCCCGGGATGCGCTTCTTCCATCACGGGCAGCTCGAAGGCCGGAAGCTCCGGGCGCCGCTCCACCTCGCGCGGCTCCAGGCAGAGCCGGTCGACGCGCGGTGCCTCCGGTTCCACGAGGCGCTTCTCGCCGCCCTGCAGAAGCCAGCGCTCCGCTCGGGGAGCTTCGCCACGCTCGTCGCGCACGGACCCCTCGCGGAGGCGTTCGTGGCCCACCGCTGGGACGTGGTGCGGCCTTCCGAGGTCGCGTCGGGCGCGACCCCGTTTGTGGTGGTCGTCAACTTCTCACCGGCGCGGGCCACGTGCCGCGTGCCGCTGGATCTCGCCGGGATCGGAGGGCGCAAGGTGCAGATCGTGGACGTGCTGACGGGTGAGGCGCGGGTGTGGAGCGGCGACGAGCTGCTCGACGTGAACCGCGGGCTGCCGGTGGAGGCGCCTGCCTACGGGGTGCACCTGTTCGAGGTGAGGCGCTGATGCGCGCGCTCACCTGGGACGGCGCAGCGCTGCGCGTCGAGGATCGCCCCGAGCCCGTGGCCGCGGAGGGGATGGCCGTGGTGGACGTGCACCTCGCCGGCGTGTGCGCGACCGACGTGCAGATCGTCCGCGGCTACATGGGGTTCCACGGCGTGCTCGGCCACGAGGTGGTGGGCACGGTGCAGGAGGGCCCCGAGGCCTGGCTCGGCAAGCGGGTCACCGCCGAGATCAACTTCGCGTGCGGCCGCTGCGCGATGTGCGCGCGGGGGCTCGGGCGGCACTGCCCGGGGCGCACGGTGATGGGCATCCTGGGCGCGGACGGCGCCATGGCCGAGCGGGTAGCAGTCCCGGTCGCGAACCTGCACGCCGTGCCCGAAGGTCTGTCGGACGAGGCCGCCGTGTTCGCGGAGCCGCTCGCTGCCGCCTTCGAGATCCTGGAGCAGGTGCACGTCCGGCCCCGCACCCGGGTCCTGGTGCTCGGCGACGGCAAGCTCGGGCTGCTCTGCGCGCAGGTACTCCACCAGGCTGGCGCCGAGGTGCTGGTGGTCGGGCGCCACGAGGACAAGCTCGCCCTGCTGCGCGCGCGCGGCATCGACGCGGTGCTCGCGTCAGCCTGGTCCGGCGAGCCCGCCGAGGTGGTGGTCGAGGCGACGGGCTCCCCGCAGGGGTTCCTCGCCGCGGTGCGCGCCACGCTCCCGCGCGGGACCCTGGTCCTCAAGAGCACCTTCGCGGCGCGCCCCGAGGTCGATCTCGCCCCGCTCGTGGTGAACGAGATCACCCTGGTCGGCTCGCGCTGTGGCTCCTTCCCTCCCGCACTCCGCGCCCTCGCCGCGGGCAGCGTCGACGTGCTCCCCTTGATTTCGGCGCGGGTCCCCCTCGCCAGGGCCGACGAGGCGCTCCGCCTCGCGCAGCAACCCGGAGTGCTCAAGGTGCTCGTGACGCAGTAGCGTGCGCAGTCCTCGTCACGCGGTCACGCGCGATCTCGAAGTTTCACGAGCGATCTCGAAGCGGTCACGGAAGGAAAAACATGCTCCTCGATCGTCTGCTCTCGGCCGCACCCCCGGCCCTCCGCGGTCTCCTCGGCCGTCCTCCGCCCACGGCGCCGCATCCCCCGCCGCCGAACCCCTACCTGCAGGGAAACTACGCTCCCTACCGGGCCGAGACCGAGACCTCCGCGCTCGAGCTCGCGTCCGGCGAGGTGCCGCGTGCGCTCTCCGGCGCGCTCTACCGCATGGGACCTGCGCCGCGCTACGAGCCGCTGGATCCGGTGCGCTACCACTGGTTCGACGGCGACGGGATGGTCGACGCCTTCCACTTCGAGGACGGCCGGGTGTCCCACCGGCGGCGCTGGGTCCGCACCGACAAGTTTCAGCAAGAGGAGCGCGCCGGGCGCGCCCTGTTCGGGGGCATCCGCGACCTCGCCAGCGCGACACTCCCCGAAGGCTGGCTCGCGCTCGGGTTCACCCCGCTGGAGCTTCTGGAACTGCGGGCACGCTCGGTGCTCGGTCTGCCCCTGAAGGAGGACCAGATCCGCCGCATCGTGCGCTCCCAGGACCGGAGCAACACCAACGTGCTCCCCATGGCAGGGCGCCTCCTCACCCTGGAAGAGAGCGCAGCCGCACACGAGCTGGACCCGCGCACGCTGGAGACGCGCGGGAGGTACACCTTCGGCGGTCTCCTCGACTTCGCGCCGATGGTCGCCCACCCGAAGATCGATCCAGCCACGGGCGTGATCTACACCTTCGGCTACGGCAGCAAGGCGCCCTACATCACCTACTACGTCTTCGGCGCCGACGGATCACTGCGGCTGCGCAGGGAGATCGATGCGCCCTACGCGTCGATGATGCACGATTTCAGCGTCACCGAGACGCGCGCCATCTTCTACCACCTGCCCGCGACGCTCTGGATGGGCGCCAAGATGCAGGGCCGCGACGCCGTGCGGTGGGAGCCCTCGCTCGGCGCGCGCCTCGGGGTGACCTCCCGCGACGACGCAGCCGCGCCCGTGCAGTGGATCGACATCCCACCCTGCTACCTCTTCCACCCCATGAACGCGTACGACGACGGCGACGCCGTGGTCCTCGACATCGCGCGCTACCCCCGTCTCCCCTTCTTCGACATGGGCGGCGAGTCGCCAAACCCGCGCTTCACCGACAACCCCGACGCCCGTCTCACCCGTCTGCGCGTGGACCTCCGGAGCGGCACCGTCACCGAGACCCTGGTGGACGACGCGCCCATGGAATTCCCCGTGGTCGATCCGCGCTACGCGATGCGCCCCTACCGCTACGGCTGGGGCGCGAGCCGGCGCGGTCCAGCAGGCGCCGAGGGCCAGCTCAACGCCCTCGCACTCTACGATCACACCCAAGGTCACTCCCGGCGCCGCGAGCTGGGCCCGAAGAGCTTCACCTCGGAGCCCGTCATCGTGCCCCGACACCCCGACGCCCCTGAGGGCGACGCCTGGCTCCTCGCCGTCGTCTACCACGCCGACGAAGACCGCAGCGAACTGCTCATCCTCGACGCCTTGGAGCTGGATCGCACCCCCATCGCCGTGCTGCGCTGCCCCCACCGCATCCCCTACGGCTTCCACGGCAACTGGTACTGCGTACCCTAAATCAGGGGGTACTGCGTACCCTGGCTCAGGGGGTACGCAGTAATCAGGAGTCGGAGACGCAGACGCGGGGGGTGGGGGGGGGGATGCAGATGTCCATTTCGCAGCGGAGGTCGCCGAGGCAGTAGGGGCCGTTGCCGGTGCAGGCTTCGGTTTCTTTGGGGCGGGCGAGGCAGGTGCCCTCGGCGCAGTAGGCGTGACCGATGCAGCGGCCGTTCGGGGTGCAGGCCTGACCTGGGCTGGGCAGCTTCACGCAGGTGTTCGCGGCGGGGTCGCACCAGTTGTCGGAGGCGAGACAGGCGACGTCGAGGGTCGCGTTGCACTGCTCTCCCTCGGGGGAGAGGATGTAGCAACGGCCCTGGCCGGTGCTCAGATCGCAGCGCTGCCCGTCCTTGCAGGCGTTGGAGGCGGAGCAGTTCTCGCCGTTGTCGCGGCGCGCCTCGCAGGTTCCCACGGGAGGGACGCCCTCCTCGACTTCCCCGGTGATCTCGCAGTAGGCCTCGTCGACGCACGGCAGCTCCCCGCAGGCGCCGCCGATCGCCACGGCTGCAGGGGCCGCTGCGCACTTCCCGAGGCAGCAGGGATCGCCGTTGCCCTCGCACCCGCTGCGATCGCAGACGCTGTCGCCTGCGCACTCGCCTGCGACCAGACAGGGCTCGTCCACGGCGGCGGCGCCTGTGAGCACGCCCGCGCACGCGGACTCCACCGAGCGCTGCGCTGCCAGCAGCGTGTCGCAGCTCTGGTTGCGCAGCGCGTCCACGCAGGCGCGTGCGGCGTCGGCGTCGTAGGTCACGTCACCGAAGACTGCCGAGGCCATGAGCTGGAGCAGCTCTCCGCTCGCGTGATCGAGGCGCAGGCACGTGTCCAGGTCGGGCATCTGACCGCAGCGTGCGGCGAGCTCGCACGAAGCGCTCGTGTACTCCGCCGCGAACGCTTCGAGCGGAATTGCCGCGGGGCCGGCGGGCGCTGGATCGTCTCCGCCGCAGGACGGGGTGGCGACCAACGTCGTGAACGCGAGCGCCAGGGCGGCGCTGCCGAAGAAAGGTGCCTTGGGCAAAGCGGGGGCTCTGTTCATGCTGAGCACGGAGTGTACCCGGTTCCCTTGGCCGGGTCCGGCGTGTATGAAGGGCGCACCACTGCTCCGGGAGATCCTCGTGCCCCGAAACGTGAAGCAACCAACGACCTCTGGTCGCCGCGGGTTTTGCGGCTCCATCGTGCGCTCAGGCCTCGTGGCGCTGGCGCTCTCCGCCGTGGGCATGACGACCGCGTGTGGGGGTAGCGCCCAGCCGGGGCCGGAGGGGCCCGCTGCGGCAGCCGCCGCGCCGCCCCCTGCGGCAGCCGCTGGAGCGAACGCCGCAGCCGCCCCCGGAGCGCCTACCGTCGAAGAAGCGCGCCAGTTTTTCGCGGACATCGACCGCGAGCTGCGCCGGCTCTGGACGGCGTCGAGCCGCGCTTCCTGGATCAACCAGACCTACATCATCGAGGACACTGACGCGCTCTCGGCGGCCACCGAGGAGGCGTCCATGGAGTACCTGAACCGGGTGACCAAGGCGGCCACCCGCTTCGACGGCATGAAGCTCCCGCCGGAGCTGGAGCGCCAGCGCGTGCTCCTCAAGGTGGCGACCACCCAGCCCGCGCCGAGTGACCCGAAGAAGCGCGCCGAGCTTGCCGAGCTGCTGGTGAGCATGGGCAGCGACTACGGCAAGGGAAAGTACTGCCCGCCCGAGGGCAAGACGGTGCTCGGCAAGTACCTGACCGCGCCGAAGGGCGGCGAGAAGAAGAAGTGCCTGACCGTCGCCGAGCTGAGCGAGGTGCTGCGCGACAGCCGCGACTGGAACGAGCAGCTCGAAGCCTGGACGGGCTGGCACGCGATCGCGCCGCCGCTGAAGAAGAAGTACGAGCGTTACGTCGAGCTGGGCAACGAGGGGGCGAAAGAGGTCGGCTTCCCGGATGTCGGCGCGCTCTGGCGGGCGGGCTACGACATGACCCCAGAGCAGTTCGAGGCGGAGACCGACCGGCTCTGGGGGCAGGTGAAGCCGCTCTACGACGACCTCCACTGCTACGTGCGTTCGCAGCTCCGCAAGCGCCACGGCAAGGACAAGATCGGCGACAAGGCGGCGCTGCCGGCCCACCTGCTCGGCAACATGTGGGCGCAGGACTGGCAGGGCGTCTACGACCTGATGGTGCCCTTCCCGGGGCAGCCCTCGCTCGACGTCACGAAGACGATCAAGGCGAAGAAGATCGAGGCGAAGGAGATGGTGCGGATGGGGGAGAAGTTCTTCACCTCCCTCGGCATCGATCCGCTCCCCGCGAGCTTCTGGGAGCGGTCGCTCTTCAAGAAGCCCACCGATCGCGAGGTGGTGTGCCACGCGAGCGCGTGGGACGTGGGCTACCGCGACGACCTGCGCATCAAGATGTGCATCGAGCCGACCGAGGAGGATCTCATCACGATCCACCACGAACTCGGGCACAACTACTACTACCACTACTATTACAAGCTCCCGATGCTGTTCCAGTCGGGGGCCAACGACGGGTTCCACGAGGGCATCGGCGACACGCTGGCCCTGTCGGTGACGCCCGATTACCTGAAGGCGCTGGGGCTCCTCGACAAGGTGCCCACGGACGACAAGGGGCAGGTGAACTTCCTCTTCAAGCAGGCGCTGAGCAAGGTGGCGTTCCTGCCCTTCGGCAAGCTCATCGACCAGTGGCGCTGGGACGTGTTCGCCGGCAAGACGAAGCCCGCCGACTACAACAAGGCGTGGTGGGCGCTGCGGCAGAAGTTCCAGGGGGTCGCGGCGCCGGTCGCGCGCAGCGAGGCCGACTTCGATGCCGGCGCGAAGTACCACGTGCCCGCGGGCGTGCCGTACACGCGCTACTTCCTCGCGCACATCTACCAGTTCCAGTTCCACCGCGCGCTCTGCGCGGCGGCTGGGCACAAGGGGCCCCTGCACACCTGCTCCATCTCCGGGAGCAAGGCGGCGGGCGACAAGCTGAAGGCAATGCTGGCGATGGGGGCGAGCCGCCCGTGGCAGGAGGCCATGCAGGCCATCACCGGGCAACCGGCGGCCGACCCTGGCGCGCTGCTCGCGTACTTCGAGCCGCTCCAGAAGTGGCTGCGCGAGCAGAACAAAGGCGAGACGTGTGGCTGGTAGCTCTTCGTAGGTGATTCCGTGCGGGTGTTCGTCGCCGTCGAGCCGGGAGCCGAGCAGCTCCAAGAGATCCTGCCCCTCATGCAGAGGCTGAACGCGAAGGCGCCTTCAGCGAAGTGGGTGGACCCTGCGGGTCTGCACATCTCGCTGGCGTTCCTCGGCGACATCGCCGAGGAGCGGGTGCCGCTCGTGATCGCCGCTGCCGAGAGCGCGTCGGCGCTCCACCGCCCGGTGACGCTGCGCCTCGGCAAGGGCGGGGTGTTCGGCGCCGGGCGACGGCCGCGGGTCCTGTGGCTCAAGGTCACCGGCGACGTGGAGGAGCTCGGCGCCGTGCGGCGGGATCTGGAGCAGGCGCTGGCGATGTCGACGGGCTACGTGCCCGAGATGGAGCGCTTCGAGCCGCACCTGACCCTGGCGCGCTCGCGCGATCCGCGCGGCGATCCGGGGCTGGAGGCCTGCGCGCAGGAGCTTGCCGACGCAGACTTCGGCGAGGTGCGGGTGACGGAGATCGTGGTGTACCGGAGCGAGCTGACCCCGAAGGGGGCCGTGTACACGGTGATGGCCCGGGCGCCGCTCACGTCGCTCCTGCAGATGTAGCGGCGAGGCGCGACGCGAGAGGCGAGCGGCGAAGCGTCGCGAGCTGCGAGCTGCGAGGCGTCGCGAGCAGCCGCCTCGCCGAGCTGCGTGTCACTGGGGCGCCGGCAGCACCGCCTTGGTCCACTGGGGGCTGACGTACTGGGCCGACAGGGTCTGGCCGGGGATCCAGAAGGGGGCGGCGCTGGGGTCGATGTCGCCGGTCGCGAGCTTGTCGCGATCGATGGCGGTGATCCAGAGCTGCTTGCACTGCTGCTGCCCTTGCACCCTGGCGCAGAGGCTGTTCTCGTAGCTGGCGGGGGTGAGCCGGTGGCCGTAGGGGCGCTCCGAGGCGTAGGCGAGCCAGGCGTACCGCTGCCCGAGCGAGGGGGCCCACTGGGGCCAGGTGCTGCTCCAGACCTGGCCAGGGCCGCTGCTGCCGCCGGAGAGCTCGAAGGCGCGGCCGTCGCTGCGCCGGACCACCATGACCTGGCCGCTCAGGTTGAGCAGGGACTGCTGCGTCTTCAGCGACCAGTAGCCGGCGGAGCGGGTGAAGGCAACGGCGCTCCCGTCGGGGGAGATGGTGGGGAGGAAGTGGTTGTGGCCCGCGTCCGCGCCCGCGGCAGGATCGGCGGCGACGAGCACCTTGGGCGCGCCGAACTGGAAGGTGTCGGTCGAGGCGTTGTAGGCGACGGAAGCCTCGACGATGGAGCCGAGCGCCACGTCGTCGCCCACCTCGCGCACGTAGGTCGCGTCGCTGTTGTAGGCGACGAACACCACGAAGTCGCCCTTGGGGGACCAGTCGGGCATCAGCGTCCCGTGGCCGATGGCGGGATCGATCTGCAGGGTGGTCTCGGCGATGTTGCTGGCGATCGGGGCGTTGGTGTCGGGATCCACCATCATCAGGCGCACGGTGCCTGCCGAGTTCTGTGCGACATCGTCGGGCACGCTGAGCAGCATGGCGGGCCGGGTGCTCTCCTCCAGGGGGTTGAAGCTGGCGTAGGTGCCGCGCACCCCGGGGGTCGGCGCGATCTTGGCGGCGAAGATCTGGGTGGCCTCGTCGTAGGCGAGGGTGCCGATCTGGAAGTTCGCGCCGTCGTAGCTGTAGGCGAAGCGCTTGCCGTCGCGGGAGATGCGGTGGCACCCGGAGCAGGGCTGACCGGCGCCGAGCTGGGGGCTGTTGCTGGGCAGGGCGATGTCGGTCCCCTGGATGACGTCGAGCACGCGGAAGGTGCCGGTGGAGGACTGCCAGACGTAGATGGCGCTCTCGTCGATGGTGTCCGCGGTGATGGTGAGGGTGTGCGGGCCGCTCGAACGCAGGAGATGTGTCGCGCCGAGGCCCTCGACCGTGAGGGTGAGCGGGGCGTCGGGCACGCTTTGGCGGATGACGGACCAGGCCTCGGGCGGGAAGAGCAGCTCGCGGCTGGTGGTGAAGAAGGCGACGTCGAGCAGCTCGGGGCTCTCGAGATGGACCCGGTAGACGTTGCTGTCGGAGGCCTGGGACCACTGGGCCTCGATGGGCGGCAGGTTGCCAGGGAGCACCACGCCGTCCTGCGGGTACTCGAGCAGGGGCGCGTTCGCGGCGTCGGGATCCTGGCCGGCAACGTCGAAGGCGTCGCTGATCTCGGGGCCGAGGCCGCCCAGGAAGACCTCGCCGGTGAGCTGCACGGTGAGGTTTCCGCTGCCGCTCGTGCCCTGGAAGCTGGCGACGATCTGGGTCTTGCCGCCGATCCCGAGGGGCTGCGCCGAGCCAGCCGTGACGGAGGCGATCGTGGAGGTCTGCGCGCCCCATGTGGCCTGATCGGTGACGTCGATCTCCTCCTCGCCTTCGGCGCGGTAGTAGGCGCGGAACGTGACGGGGGGGGCAGCGGCCCCGCCGATGTCGACGGTGGCGGTGGCGCCTGCGGGCTCGACGCGGATCTCGGCGCCCGCGGGCTCGGCGTCGGTGCCCGCGTCCTGGCCCGGGCCTCCCGGGCCCGAGGCGGAGGTGTCGTCGCCGGAGCAGGCAGCGAGCGGGACGGCGAGGAGGGCGAGGGCAAAGAAGACAAGGGAGCGGCGCATTCCCTCAGTGTAGGGGAGCGCCCACGCGGCTGGAACGACGGCTTGATGACGGGGTGATGACGGCGCGAGGTGTCAGGCTCTCCCGCGGCTCTCGCCGCGCGTCACGCCGCCCGCGATGAGGTGCGCCACGCGCAGGGGCTCGGGAAGCTTGCCGCTCAGCGCGAACCGCCGCAGGAGCGCCTCGGCGTCGGGGAGGCTCACGCCGGCCCGCTGCACGAACACCCCTGCCAGGGGCTCCATGGGGCCTGCCTGTTCGATGAGCGCCCACTTCCGGCGACCCCCGCGCACGCGGGTGAGCAGCGCCTCGCGGATGGCGTCGAGGTTCGGTGCGCGCCGCGCCACCACCACCACCGGCAGGCCCAGCGCGGCGTGCAGCCCGTGCAGGTCGACGACGTTGAAGCCGGCGAGGGCGATGCCCTGCAGCATCACCGCCTGGGCGTGCGTGGCGAAGCGCGAGCGGGCGATCATCGCCGCGATCGCGGTCGTCGCGTTTCGCCCGTCGCGCCGTACCCGCGCGCTCAGCACGCCCTCCAGCCGTGAGCCGGCGAAGACCGCGCCGACGATGGCCACGTCCCCCCGGTGCTCGCGAAGGAACGGCGCGTCATCGACCCCGATCACGTGGGAGAGCCCTGCGCCCATGTCCTGACCCCAGAGTACGCGAGGCGCTGGCTTTTCCGATCCCGCGCCGGCGTGCTGTACTTCGAGCATGTGGTCCCACCGGTCGATCCCTGTCGCCCTGGCGCTCTTGCTCACCTCTCCCGCCCTGGCGCAGACGCCGCCGGCTGCGTCCCCGCCAGCCCAGCCAGCCGCGGGAGGCGCGGGAGGCTCGCCACCGGCAGCGGCGCCCGCGACGCCGGAGACGCCCGCACCTGCGGCAGCAGGGGGGGCTTCCACGCCAGCCGGAGCGCCAGCCACCGGGATGGCGCAGGCGGGAGGCTCGACGGCGGCGGGGGCGGCGGCGTCCCTCCGTCCCGTGGCCGCCGCGCAGCCCCCGTCGCCGACACGGCCCACGGGGAAGCGCAAGAAAGCGACGAAGGCGGCGCCGCTCGTGGCTGGTGGGCCCATCGCCACGTACCCCGGGTTCCGCATGATCCCCGGAGGTGGCTCGCGCGTCTTCGTGCAGGTCAGCCGCAAGGTGGAGGTGACCGAGTCGCGCGCGGCAGGGCGGCTCACGTACCGGATGAAGGGCACGCAGGCGATCCAGACCAACCAGTATCCCCTGGTCACTGGCTTCTTTCCGACGCCGGTCGGCCGCGTTTTGCTGCAGCAGCAAGGGTCTGACCTGGATCTGGTCATCGAGCTGCGGGTCCCCAGCGAGGGGCAGCACCGGGTCATGGACACGGATCAGGGGATCGTCGTCCAGGTCGACTTCCCTGCCGTCGCGCCGGGAGCGCTCCCGGCGCCTCCACCGACGCCGCGGCCGCCCTCTGCCTCACGGAGCAAGAAGGGCGCACAGGTCGAGGTGGAGGACGAGTCGTACTGATCGACGTCAGCGCGCCGTCAGCGCGCCGTCGTCAGCGCGCCGTCAGCCCGTCCTGCCCACAGCCGCGAGCGGGTCACCCGCGGGGGTGTGTCCTGCCGCCTCGGGAGCACCGAGCGCGGCTGCCGCGAGGAGGATCAGGCTGATCCACAGGGCGTCGGCGAGGAGCAGGTGCACGAGCTGCAACCACACCGGCGCGAGCAGGAGCAGGTTCAGGAGGCCGGCGCCGATCTGCATCACCACCACAGCGCCCGTGGCATTCGCGAGGCGCCGGACGGTGGGGGTCGGGCGACGCGCCGGGATCGCCGTCCTCAGGAACAGGAGGTAGGCGGCCGTGAGCGCGGCGTTGATGGGGTGGAACACCCGTAGCTGTACCAGGAAGTGCGCCGTGGGAGACAGGTCCTGCGCAAGGCCCTCGGACAGGGTGCGCGCGGTGAAGAGGGTATCCCCGAGCGCGGCGATGGCTCCGGTCACGCCGACGAGCAGGGTCGCGGCGAGGGCCGCCGCGAGCAGGGCCGCCGTCGCTCCCTGACCACGGAGGCGCACCGGCGCGCCTCCGCGCGCCCACCAGAGGGTGCAGGCCATCGCGCCGACCAGCAGGAACGTATTGACCAGGTGGACGGCCATCCACACCGCCCGCCCCACGGAGGCGTTGTCGGCGACGTACTCGAAGAGCACGAGGAGGGCGCCGACGCCCGCCTCGGTGACCATGAAGAACATCGAGGCGGCGGCGCCCGCGCGTGCAGGGTGGCCGGAAGGGAATGCCTTGCGGGCCCAGAAGAACTGCAGGGCCACGAGGAGGAAGGCGATCCCGGAGGTGATGCGGTGCGTGAACTCGATGAGCGTGGCGGTCGCCGCGGCGCGGGGGATGATCTCGCCGTTGCAGGTCGGCCAGTGGCTGCCGCAACCGGCTCCCGAGCCGGTCGCCCGCACGAACGCCCCCCAGAGGATGACGGCCAGCGTGGCCGCGAGGGTGGCCATCGCCAGCTTCCGGAACCGCTCTTGGGTCATGCCAGCGTCTTACCACCCCTCAAGGCCGTTGCGCCCTGTGGCTGCAGAAGGGAGGATGCACACCGTGACGCCCAGCGACAGCAACCGTGGACCGCTCGGCGCCTCGGAGTCGACCCGGGGGGCGCCCGCGTCTGGTTGGGCGGTGCAGGAGAGCCCGCGTCCACACCGGATCGTGGTGGCCGACGACGACAAGGTGACGCGCGACATGCTGGCGGACATCCTCCGCCGCGCGGGGCACCTGGTCGAGCTGGTCGAGGACGGGCAAGAGGCCGTCGAGCGGGTGGCGCGGGGCGGGATCGACCTGGTGCTGCTCGACGTGGGAATGCCGCGGCTCTCGGGGCTTGAAGCGTGCCGGCTGCTCAAGGGGATGAGCCCCGACAGCTTCATCCCCGTGGTGCTGATCACGGTCAAGACCGACACGCACAGCCGCGTCGAGGGGCTGAAGATCGGCGCTGACGAGTACGTGTGCAAGCCGCTCGAGGAGCAAGAGCTGCTCGCCCGGGTGAACGCGATGCTGCGCATCAAGGCGCTGCACGATCAGGTCGCGGCGCAGCGGGCACACCTCGATCGGCTGAGCTCTCACGACGAGCGGACTGGCCTCTACAACTACCGTTACCTGCACACCCGGCTCACCGACGAGTTCAAGCGCGCGGAGCGCTACCACGAGCCGTTCGCGTGCATCCTCGCGGACATCGATCAGCTCCAGGCGCTCAACGAGGCCGGCGGGCGCGGGCTCGGGGACGCGGCCATCCAGCGGGTGGCGGAGGGGCTCCGGCGCTCGGTGCGCGAGGTGGACGTGGTGGCGCGCTACGGCGGGGACGAGTTCCTGGTGGTGCTGCCGAGCACGCACTTCGCGGGCGCGGTGATCGTGGCGGAGCGCATCTGGCGCGAGGTCAGCGAGCGCACGGTGGAGCACGAGGGGCAGTACCACCGGTTCTCGGTGTCGATCGGCGTGGCGCTGTATCCGTCGCGCGAGGTGCGCACCAAGGACGCGCTGCTCAGGGCCGTGGAGACCGCACTGAACGAGGCGAAGCGCGACGGGGGCAACCGGCTCTGCGTGTACCAGCAGTCCGGCGCCTGGGCGACGCCGTCACTCCCGCCGCCCTCCAGCACCGGCACGCTGCGCCGCGCCTACGATGCGCGCCTGGTGGTGACCGACGAGGAGCCCGGGCCTCCGCCGTCGACGCGCCGGGGCGATCCCTGGCCGGCGTTCACGGGTCGCAAGGCGACGTGAGCGGGAGGTGAGCGCTGCCCCTCGCGCGCGCGTGCTCGTCGTCGACGATGAGCCTGCCTTGCGCCGCAGCCTGGCCCGGGCGCTCCTGCGCAGCTTCGATGTCCTCACCGCGGAGGATGGAAGCTCGGCGCTGGGGCTCCTGGCGACGACGCGGATCGACGCGGTCCTGCTCGATCTCGGGATGACCGTCGTCACGCCTGCCGCGGGCGCCGCGCCAGCACCCGCCGCTCCGCCGCTGCGCCGGAGCGAGCCGCCCGCGACGGGGGCCCCGGCGATGGCAGGCCCGTCACTGCGCCGGAGCGAGCCGCCGCCCGCGCTCGGTGGCGTCGAGGTGCTCTCCCGCATCCGCGCCGAGCACCCGGAGGTGGAGGTGGTGGTGATGGCGGAGCCGGAGCACGCCGAGCCAGCCCTCGCTGCGTCGCGGGGCGGTGCCTTCGGGCTGGTCGTCAAGCAGGCGGACCTCGACGCTGCGGCGATGCTCGCGGTGGAGCGGGCGGTGGAGCGACGGCGGTTGCTCACCCGGGTGCGCGCGCTCGAACGGCGCGAGGGGGATCTGTCCCCCGATCCCGATCTCCTCGGCGCTTCACCGCGGGTGCAGGAGGTCGTCCGCAAGGCGTTCGGCATCGCTGGTTCGAGCGTGCCGGTGCTGATCACGGGAGAGAGGGGAGTCGGGAAGGAGCTTCTGGCGCGGGCCATCCACCGCCGCTCGCCGCGCGCGGATCGGCCCCTCGTGGCGCTGAGCGTGGGCGCGCTGCCGGCGTCCGAGGTCGAGGACGCGCTGTTCGGTACGGGCGAGGTGTCTGGCGCGCCTGGTGTGTCTGGCGCGCTCGCCGCGGCAGGGGAGGGGACGCTGCTCCTTGCGGAGATCGAAGCCCTGCCGCTGCCCGCTCAGGTCAGGTTGCTCCAGGCGCTGGAGCGCGGCGAGGTGGGCGGCCATGACGGCGCGGGGGCCGCGGTCGCAGCGGCGCACCGGCGCCTCGCGGCGCGGCTCATCGTGACCAGCGCCGCCGATCTGCGGGAGCGCGTCGCGCAGGGCGCACTGCGCCAGGATCTCGCCTACCGGCTCGGGGTGGTGTCGCTGCACGTTCCCTCGCTCCGCAAGCGCCGCGAGGACATCCCGCTGCTCGCGCACCACTTCCTCCGCCGCTACGGGCGCCGCGAGGGGAGGGAGGTGAGGCGGATCAGCGCCGAGGCGATGCGCTACCTGCGGGAGCACCCCTGGCCCGGCAACGTGCAGGAGCTGGAGCACGCCATCGAGTACGCGACGCTGATGGCGCGGGGCGAGGTGGTGACGCCGGGGGACCTACCGCCGACCATCGCCGGACCCGATCGGAAGCACGGGGCGGTGACGGCGGCCGATCTCTGGGAGCTTTCCTACGTGGAGGCGCGGGAGCGCTCCATCGACGCGTTCGAGCAGGAGTACGTGGCGACGCTGCTCGAGCGCTGCGGCGGCAACGTGAGCGAGGCGGCACGTCAGGCAGGGATGGACCGGGCGAACTTCCGCCGGCTGAAGAAGCGGGTGGAGCGGCGGGTCGACGGGCAGGCGGCCGGGGAGGGGCTCAGCCAGGATGCTGGGGCCGAGGCGGGCGTGCGGGGGGCCGGCAAGGACGGGTAAGCGTGCTGAACCCGACCGGACCGAGCTGGTCAGAGAGGCGTGAGCGCGCCGCGGGACGAGGGCGAACGGGTGCGCGCAGGGCCGGGCGGTCCGCCGGGTGCTCCACAGGGGTAGCTTGTGCTAGCGTCGGCCGCCTCATGGGCCGACGCATTGCGGGCATTCGCCTCCTCGCTGCGGCCGTCGTCGCTGCCCTCGGCCTGGTGGTCCCCCTGGCCGGTGCGGACGAGGGCCCGGACGAGCCCGGGCCTTCCGAGGATGAACGAGGCCCCCGCGCAGAGCTTGCAGGGTCCCGCGGGGCTGCAGCGATCTCGCGCGGGGCGGTGAGAACGTACGATCTGCCCCGCTGCCTCGCGCTGGCGGATCAGCACCATCCCAACGTCCTCGTGTCGCGCGCGAAGCTGAACCAGGTGCGGGCGCAGCTCGACGAGGCGCACTACGCGCCGTACTCGCAGTGGCGCCTCGCGGGTGGGGTCGCCCTCGCCCCGACGGTGCGCGGCAACAACGTCTTCAGCCCCAACACCGACGTCGCGCTCACCAGCAGCCTGGGCGTGGCCTGGCGGTTCGGGATCGACGGCGTGGTGCCCCTCTGGACCTTCGGCAAGATCACCAACCTCTGGAACGCCGCCGAGGCCAACGTGCGCGTCAACGAGGCGAGCGTGGAGAAGGAGCGGGACGTCGTGCGCCTCGACGTGCGCAAGGCGTACTTCGGCCTGCAGCTCGCGCGCGACGGCCGCCTGCTCCTCGCGGACGTGCGGGTGGCGCTGAAGAGCGCGCTGGCCAAGCTCCAGGAGCAGGTGGACAACGAGGAGGGCGATCCCATCGATCTCCTCAAGCTGCAGACCTTCGCGGCCGAGATCGATGTGCGCGAGGCCGAGGCCGACAAGTACATCGCCATGGCCCTGGCTGGCCTGCGCTTCTACACGGGGGTCGCCGATCTCGACATCCCCGACGCACCCATCGCTCCTCCGAAGCACAAGCTCGGGCACGTCTCGCGCTACCTCACCGCGGCGCGCCTCCACCGGCCCGAGCTGATGCAGGCGCGCGCGGGCATCGCGGCGCGCACGGCGCAGGTGCACCTCGCCCGGTCCCAGCTCTTCCCGGACATCGGCCTCGGGCTGCAGTTCGGCATGAGCACGGCGCCCGAGGTGGCCAACCAGATCAACCCCTTCGTGAGCGATCCGGGGAACTACTTCTCGTACGGCGCGGCGATCGGGCTGCAGTGGAGGCTCGACTTCCTGTCCCAGTCGGCGCGCATCCGTTACGCGGAGGCGCAGCTCGAAGAGGTCACCGCGCAGCAGCGCTACGCGCTCGGGGGCGTGGCGAGCGAAGTCGAGATCGCCTACGCAGAGGTGGTGGAGGCGCAGAAGCGGCTCGACGCCTACAGCAAAGCGGCGCGGTATGCGCGGCGCTGGCTGCTGATGGTGCAGCAGGGCATCGACGTGGGGACCTCGCCGGACAAGGACCTCATCGATCCGGCCCGGTCCTACGCGCAGAACCGCTACAACCAGCTCAACGCCACGATGGAACTCGACCTCGCCATGTCGCGGCTCGCCAGGGCCACGGGCTGGGACGCGATCGCGCCCGACGGGACCTGAGGAGGGGGCGCCGCGCGGGGTGGCGTCGGCCCGCCGGCCCCGTCCCCGTCCTCAGCTGAAGATGAGGTAGAGGAAGAGGATGAAGAGGGCGGCGAAGAGGCTCGCGCCACCCACGGCGAGCGCGAGCTGCTCGCCGGGGCTCGCCTCGTGGAAGCGGGCCATCGCGGGGCGGAGCACTGGGGCCGCCCATTGCGCGAGGCGCGCCACCCCACGGTCCAGGGCGCGCTTCCACGCGGGCTTGAAGCTCAGATCGTCCATGTCCGGAAGGCTCGGCATCAGGGGCTGATGGAGCCGGGCCGTCTGCAGCTCGTCGGAGCTGGAGGCGCTGGGGGACGCGGTGGAGAACGGTGCCACAGGGGAGAGGTGCGGGATCAGCGGAGGCGCGGGGACCTGGGGCTTGGGAGGCGAGGGCGCGAGGTAGGAGAGCCCGTCGGGTTCGAGGGGAGCGAGGCGCATCGTTTCGCCTTCCGGCCCCATGGGCATCTGGGCGAGCGGGCGCGGGGCCGGAGCGGCCGGGGGGCTCACCGTGCCGTCGTGGTACACGAGCGTCTGCGTCTCGTCGCCGCCGCGGTGTGCGAAGCCCGTCAGCGCGCGTGTCGGGGTGTCCGGGTCTCGTGTCCCGCCGTGATCGGTGAGCATGAGCTCGATGGAGTCGCCGCCCCGCACCGGCATCTTGGCGCGCGGATCGGCCTTCATGTGCGTGGTCGTGGTGTCCCAGTCACCGGGCTCGCGTGGCTCGCGTGGAGGCATCACCAGCAGCGGGAGGGCCTGGGTGCCAGCAGCGGCGGGGAGGGGCGGAGGGACGCGCCGCTCGGCGGCGGGCGCTTGTCCTGACCGGGTGGGCTCGGGTTTGTCGGCGTGGAGCCACAGCCCGAAGGCCGGGTTGCCGAGGGGGAGCAGGGCCCTTGCGATCTCCACCATGCTCGTCTGGCGGTCCTCGCGCTGCACCGAGAGGGCGCGCATGATCACCTCGCCGAGGGCTTGCGGCGTGTCTGGCCTGATCTCCACGACGTGCGTCGGCGGCCCCGAGCAGAGCGCGTAGATCAGATCGCCGAAGGTCTCGGCTTGCTCGAACGGCGTGCGTCCGGTGAGGCACTCGTAGAGCACCACGCCGAGCGAGTAGATGTCGGCGCGGGCGTCGACGGCGGAGGAGTTCCGGAGCTGCTCCAGGCTCATGTAGTAGGGCGTGCCCACCGTCGATCCGGTGCGGGTCAGCGCGGCCTGGGGCAGGGCGCCTTCGCCGGAGATCTTCACCACGCCGAAGTCGAGCACCTTCACGTCGTGCTGGCCTGGCAGCGGGCTCGGGGTGAGGAAGATGTTGTCCGGCTTGAGGTCGCGGTGAATGATCCCGAGCGTGTGCGCCTCGGCCAGGCACTCGCACACCTGCAGGGCCATGTTGATGGTCAGATCGATGGGCAGGCGCTTCTGGTAGTCGAGCCTCTGGCGCAGGCTCTGACCGTCGAGCAGGTCCATCACCAGGTAGGCCCCGGCGCCGTTCTTCCCGCTCCCCATGTCGGTGATCTTCACCGCGTGGGAGTTCTTCATGGCGCTCGTCGCCTTCGCCTCCTGCTCGAGGCGGCCGTAGCCGGCTTCCTCGTGCAGGGTCTTCATCGCCAGCCTCCGGCCGGTGAGCAGGTGCTCCACCTCGTGCACGAGACCGGCGCCTCCCTGACCGATGTACCGGATCACGCGGTAACGGCCGTCGATCACGGTGCCGGGCGGGGGCCCCGGGGGCGCGGTCTCCTGGGTGGACTTCTGCATGGGCGAAGGGGCCGCGTCCGATGCTCGGCCGCGGAGGCGGGGTCGGCCTGGGCCCGATCCTCGCAGGCCGGCGCTGGCCGCCCCGCCGGGAGTCTACCGGCAGCCGCGCCCAGGCCGGAAGAGGCAACAGGCCTTGCTTGCTTGAACGCGGCATGGCTTGGCACTACCGTCGTTCGGGTATGGGTCGCGGATCTGCAGGCTTCCTGGCGCTCCTCGGGGCGGCGGCCCTCGCGCTTCTGGGTACGCTCCACTTCGTCGCGTACGTGGTCCCCACAGAAGCGTCGATGGGCATCGTCCAGAAGATCTTCTACTTTCATGTCCCCTCGGCGTACGCGATGTACCTCGGGGCCACGGCCTGCTTCATCGGCTCGGCGGGCTACCTCGTGCGCGGCACCCTCCGCTGGGATGCGCTGGCGCGGGCCGGGGCCGAGGTGGCGGTGGCGATGGGCTTGATGGTGCTCATCTCCGGACCGCTCTGGGCAGCGAAGGCCTGGGGCGTCTACTGGACGTGGGATCCGCGCCTCACCACCTCGATGCTGAGCGTGCTCGTCTACGTCGCTTACGTGGTGCTGCGCGCCTTCGCCGGTGACGGCGAGGCGGAGCGCAAGTTCGCGGCGGCGCTCGGGGTGCTCGGCGCGGCGAACCTGCCGATCATCCACTACTCGGTCCAGAAGTGGGGCGGCAATCACCCGAAGGTGATCACCTCGGGGGGCGGCGGCCTGCAGCACCCCGACATGAAGCTCGGCCTTGTCCTGGGCTTCCTGTCCTTCACGCTGCTCGCGGCGCTGCTGATCTGGCAGCGGATGCGGCTGGCGATGACCTCGTCGCGCCTCGGCGAGCTCACGGAAGAAGCCCTGGAACTCGGCATCGATGAGGATTAGCCCGGTGAGATCTCTCCCCCCGTTCGCGGCTCAAGCGGCCGCCGCTCCGGCGGCGACGTCGACCCCCACGACCCCCACCGTGGAGGAGCGTGGTCAGGCCTTCCGCCCCGTGCAGGGCGGCGACATGCAGAGCGGCGAGATGCTGCTCGTGGAGGCCTACGCGGCGATCTGGCTCATCGCCTTCGCGCTGATCCTCCTGTCGTGGCGCCGCCAGCAGAAGCTCGACGGCCGGCTGCAGGCCCTGGAGGCTGCGCTCGAACGCGCCCGGCGGGCCAAGGGCTCCGGAGACGGTTGATGCCGAACTTCGGCGAGATGACCTCGCAGCACGTGCTGTACATCCCGGCCGTGCTGATGATCGGGATGATCGTCGGTTACATTCTCGGCAGCCGCGCCGTGCGCGCGGAGCTCGAACGGCAACGACGGCGGATGAAGCAGTAACGAGGCGCGGGCGACGGCGGAGGCCTGAAGCCCGCCGGAGGTCCGAGGTGATCGATTTTTCTCTGACAGAAGAGCAGCAAGCCCTCATCGAGACCGCGCGGCGGTTCACGAAGGAGCGGATCATCCCCATCGCGGCTGCGTGCGATCATGAGTCACGCTTCCCGATGGACGTGTTCAAGCAGGCCTGGGAGATCGGCCTGGTCAACCCGACCTGCCCGGTCGAGTACGGCGGCGCCGGGATGGGGGAGCTTGACAACACCCTCATCATCGAGGAACTCGCCTACGGGTGTAGCGGCATCACCACCAGCATGCTGGCGAACACCCTGGCGCTCACGCCGGTGAAGCTCGCGGGCAGCGAGGAGCAGAAGAAGAAGTACCTCGGGATGCTCACCTCGGAGCCGGTGATGGCGAGCTACGCGACGAGCGAGCCGGACGCCGGCAGCGACGTGGCGGGCCTCAAGACGCGGTTCACGCAGCACGGCGACGACTACGTGCTCAACGGCCAGAAGTGCTGGATCACCAACGCGAGCTACGCGCAGTTCTACGTGGTGTTCGCGACGGAGAACCCCGAGCTGCGGCACAAGGGCATCGCCGCGTTCATCGTGGACCGGGACACGCCGGGGCTGCGGGTGGGCAAGAAGGAGGACAAGCTCGGGCAGCGCGCGAGCGACACGGCCCAGATCTTCCTGGAGGACGTGAAGGTGCCGAAGGAGAACGTGCTCGCCAGGCCGGGCGCGGGCTTCAAGCTGGCGATGGAGACCTTCAACCAGACCCGCCCCGACATCGGCGCGGTGGCCACGGGCCTGCAGCGGCGCTGCCTCGAAGAGTCGGTGGCCTATGCGAAGGAGCGCAAGACGTTCGGGCAGCCGATTGCCAGCCACCAGCTCGTGCAGTGGATGCTCGCGGAGATGGCGATCCGGGTCGAGGCGACGCGGCTCCTCACCCACAAGGGTGCGTGGAGCCTCGATCGGGGGGCGCGGGAGCCCGTGGTCTCGAGCATCTCCAAGGCCTACGGTGCCGACAGCGCGATGCTGACCGCGGTCGACGCGGTGCAGGTCTTCGGCGGCAACGGGTACGTGAAGGAGTATCCGGTCGAGAAGCTGATGCGCGATGCGAAGGTGCTCCAGATCTACGAGGGCACCAGCCAGATCCAGCGCATCGTGATCGCGCGACAGATCCTGGCCTGAGGCGCACGCCTCTTTAGCTCGGCCCTCTTCGGGGGAGCGACCATCGGGAGCGTGGGGGCCGCAAGGCCCCCGATCCAGGGGACGCAGTACTCAAAGGCGGGGGTGCCAGATCATCGTCAGCTCTGGGCCGAGGGTGATGGCTGCGCCCTCGGCGGGGATGTTGACGCGGCGGATGCGGTGGCCGCCCTGGCGGGTACCGTTGGTGGAGCAGAGATCGAGCGCGAAGATGTCGCGGCCCTCGCGCAGGAGGAGCAGGTGGGTCCGCGAGATGTGGGTGCTCAGCACTGCGCGCAGACCGCGGTCGAGGCAGTTGTCGGCGCGGCCGAGCAGAACGCCCTGCTCCAGCACGTGCTCGGCGAGCTCGACGGCTGCGCTGCGATCGTAGGACTGGAGGGTGATGCGCACGTAGCCGTCGCGTGCGCGGGGGGCGAGATCCTCGATGTGGGCCACGGGGCGCACCGAGGTGATGTGCGAGATCTCGCGGCCGAAGCGGTGGCTGGTGGTGGCGCCGGAGGTGATGGGGAGGGCGATGACCGAGTGTGCCTTGCCCTCGGGGTGCTCGGCGCCGGGGTCGAGTGACTCGCTGCCGAGGGCGCGCGGGCCCTCGTCGTCGGTCATGCCGCAGGAGCTGACGCGTACCGGCTTCGACGAGGTGCGTGGACCGACCGGGAGCCCGCCGATCACGTGCTTCCCGACGCGCACCAGCAACGGACCGCTCACCACGATGGAGCGCCGGGGGATGTCGTCGTCGACGAAGAATGGGATCCCGGTCTGCAGGTCCATCAGGCGCAGGCCCACGTTCCCTTCGGGCAAGGTGCAGCAGGTCGCGACGAGGTGACGCACGCTCACGTCGTCTCCCGCGGTGAACCTCACGTCGCAGCGCGGATGCGACCCGATCACCGCGTAGGCGTTGCCGTCGGAGGGCATGTCGAACCACGTCACGTCGCCCCCGGAGACGCGGAAGAGCCGGTAGCCCTCGAGATCGGGGTTCGGTGGCGGGTTGAGTGACAGCACCGCCTCCGCGGTGGACATGGCCCGCTGCATGGTCGCGACGTCGATTCGCGGCCGGTCGATCATACGATGGTCGTCTCCCGCCAGCCGTGGTCGCGCCCGAGGTCGCGATGGCCACCGTGGGGCCGTCCGCCGTGGACACGCTCGGCGGAGAAGCCCCAGCGCGCGCACGAGGACGGTGCTCCCCTCCGGGAGCGTTCAGGCAAGGATCGCACGCGGTCACGCCTCATGGCTGCCGTCGCATCCTACCGGAGTTTTTCGCGGGTGGGTCCTCCGGCGGGCATGGTCGAGGACGTCCCCCGCGGGGCGGGGTGAGTGTTCGCCCTGGCGGGAGCTGCCCTGGCTGCGCGTGCGGCGCGAGGCCGGCGCCTACCAGCGCTCTGCCGGAGCTCCCGAGCTACCCTGCGTCCTCTGGCGACCTCCAGTGCCGGGGGGTGGTATCCAGGGCTTCAGGCCCGGTTCGGCTTCAGGCCGGGTTCGTCGCGGTTCGGGTCGGGCCGCAGGACCGCAGACCCGGCCCTGATGGCCCCACCGGGACCGCGACGACCTCTCCGCCTCGATGCCTGCCACCATCCTCAGCTCTCGCCCACCGCGACCTCGGCGACGAGCTCGCCGCCCACACGCCAGAAGGCGACGGAGCGGCTGAAGAGCATGATCAGCTCGAGCCCGATGCCACCACCAAGCTCAAGACGCCAGCGCCCGGTATCCACCTCGATGAATTGCATGGCGAGGGTGAACGCGAGAGATGGGCCAACGCTCGGATCCGTACGAGCCGGAACGAAGTGTGCCTGTAGGGACCACCTCCGGACGGGCGCAGCAGGTGGGCATGGCCCTGGGCGCAGCCCTGACACGCCTGTCGGGAGAGAGCGTCGCTGTTATGCTCGCTCTGGTGTCGCGGATCCTTCCCCACTTCGACTTCCGCATCGAGGTTGGGACGGCATCCGACATCGGCCTGGTCCGGGGCACGAACGAGGACCGGCTCCTCCACTGTCCGGAGCACGCCCTCTTCGGGGTCGCTGATGGGATGGGTGGGCATCCCGGGGGAGAGGTGGCCGCGGAGGTGGCGCTGGCGACGGTACGCGCGGAGATCTCGCGCCCGCGGGCCGTTGCCACCGTGAACGACTACGTCCAGGGACCCAGCCTCGATGCGCGCCGTGAGGTCCTCGCCCTGATGCGGCGCGTGGGCGTTGCGGCCAACGAGGCGGTGCTCGGGGCGCGCCACGGAGGGCCGGCTCGGGACAACATGGGCACCACGCTCGACGTCGTGCTCTTCGCCCACAGCCGGGCGTTCTTCGCGCACATCGGCGACAGCCGGGCGTACCTCATCCGGCCCACGGTGACCGTGCAGCTCACCCAGGACCACGTGCTGCACGACACGCGGCGCGCGCCTGCCAGCGCGACCTCGCCGCGGCGTCCGGCGCACAACCCCCTGGTGAACGCGATCGGGCTCGGAGCTGCCGTCACCGTGGACACGGTGTTCGTGGATCTGTCGCGCGGCGATCGCATCCTCCTGTGCTCCGACGGCGTGCACGGAGCCATCGAGAGCGAGGCCATGCTGAGCCGCCTCTGTGCGAAGGGGACGGCCGACGAGGTGGCAGAGGGGCTCATCAAGCATGCGCGAGAGCGTGGGGGGCACGACAACGCCACGGCGATCGTCGTCGAGATCTGCGAGCGATTCGTGAAGCGAGGCGGCGATGCGGGGCCTTCGGCGTCGGATCTGACCGCCCTCTCCGCGAGCCCCCTTCTCGCGGGCCTGCCTCCTCCCGCGGTGCTCGGCGCGCTCGCGGCGGGGGTCGAGGTGGAGCTGGGGCCCGGCGAGCGGCTTCCGCGCGAGGTCGCGAGCGACCTGGTGGCTTACGTGATCCTCGAAGGGCAGGTCGAGCTGCGCGACGGCCGGCGGGTGGGCGCCTCGGGGCTCGTCTTCCCGGAGTCCCTGGTGGGGGTGAGGCGCAAGGGGGAGCTGCCGGTGGTGCGGACCGCGACGCGGATGATCCGGATCCGGAAGGACGACTTCGCCGAGGTTTGCGACCACGACCGTGTCCTGGCCTCGGCGCTCTACCGCCGGCTCGCGACCTTCCTGGCATCCGACTGAGCGCGGCGACGGAGTGGCGACGGAGCGAACCCGCGCGCTTCGCGTTCAGGTGAGCCGGTCCGAGCGGACGCCGTGGCCTGCGTCGATGCCGCTCAGATCGAGGTGTGGACCGCGCTGCGCGAAGCCGCCGGTGAACGGGTTCTCTGCGAGGAAGAGGGGGGTGTCGAGATCCACGAAGCGGAACCCTCCGAGCCCTGCGGCGAGGCACGCCGATGTCGTCATGGCCAGCACGGACTCGACGAGCCCTCCGATCATCAGGCCGAGCCCCGCAGCGCGCCCGACCGCGGCGATGTCGAGGGCCTCGACGAGCCCGTGCTTCATGGGCTTCAGGTTGAGCACCGTGGCCGCGCCTGCCGCGGCGAGGCGCACGGCTTCAGCCGCGCTGGTCAGCGACTCGTCGGCGGCCACGTCGACTCCGGCGCGGCGCACCACCTCGCGCATGCCCTCCAGGTCCTCGCGGGGGACGGGCTGTTCGAGCAGCGCGACGCGGGCCCCGAGGTCACGCGCCCTGGCGAGCAGGTCGAGCGTCGCCTCCGCGGTGAGGCCGCCGTTCGCGTCGAGGATCAGCGCGCACTCCGGCGCGGCGGCGGTGACGGCGGCGATGCGCGCGAGGTCTGCCTCCTGGGTCGATCCACCGATCTTGATCTTGAGCATGTCGAAGCCGGTCGCCGCGTGGCGGGAGGCCGCCTGCCGCGCGTGCTCCTCGGTGCCGGTGGTGATGGTGATGTCCGTGCGGAGCGCCGTCTCGACGCCCCCGAAGAAGGCCCAGAGGGGCACCTTGGCGCGGCGGGTGAGGGCGTCGAGCACCGCGGTCTCGATGGCGCAGCGCGCGGCGCCGGCCTCCGGGATCGCGGCCTTGAGCGTGGCGGCGAGGCGCCGGTAGGCGTGCACGTCCGCGCCCTCGACCTGTGCGCGCACCGCTTCGAGTGCGGCGCGGGTGCTGGCCTGGGTCTCCCCGTTGAATGCAGGGAATGGCGCGGCTTCGCCGATCCCCACGGTGCCATCGGCGAGGTGCACGCCGACCAGGAGGTTCGCGGCGATCTCCTGCGCGCCCCCGGAGATGCCGAACGGCTCGCGCAGGGGGATGTCGAGCGTCTCGATGGAGAGGCGTCGGATGGAGCTGGGTAGCATGGGTCCGGGAGGGAGAGGCAGCCTCCCTCGGGCGAGGGAGGCGGGGGGGACGGGGCGCTTGCGGCGCTTGCGGCGCTTGCGACGCTTCTGGCGCGCTCCTGCTCAGCCTTTCACTTGCCGAGCAGCGCCTTGACCTCGTCGGCGATCTTGGCTTCCTCGCCGCTCTCGTAGCCGGCGTGGACGTGCTTCACGTTGCCGTCCTTGTCGATGATGAAGGACGTCGGCATCTTGGGCGGGCTGTACTTGCCGGCCGTGGCCTTGTCCTTGTCCCAGACGATGGAGAACTTCACGCCCGTCTCCTCGGCGAACTTCTTGAGCTTGTCCTCCGTGGCGTCTTCGGGGTCGTCGACCGAGACTGCGATCACGGCGACGTCGCTGCCCAGCTCTTCGACCATCTCCTGGTACTTGGGGAACGACTTCTTGCAGGGCGCGCAGTAGGTGGCCCAGAAGTCGAGGATCACGACCTTGCCGCTGGCTTCCGCCAGGGTCTTCGGGCCTTCGCCGGTCACCGCGGCGGCGGCGATTTCGGGGGCCTTCTGTCCAACGAGGCCACCCTGGTTGGCCCCGGTCTCGGTAGCGCCACCGCCGGCTTCTGCGGTGGAGCCGCCGCAGCCGAGGGAAGCGACGGAGAGCGCCACGGAGGCGCAGAGAGCGGCAGTGCGGAAGATCGTCGAGCGCGAGATCATGAGAGGTATCTCCCTCTTGAAACGTGGGTGATGGCCGGTCCTCCGGGGTGCCCCGGGCCCGGGCCGGCGCTCTTATACAGGATCAGGGTAGCCGGCGACCACAGACGCTCATCCTGGAAGATGGTGGTCACCCTGGGGGAGCGGGCTGACCGGACAATGTACCTCGGCGTGGCGGCTTTCTACGCGCCGAGCAGCGCGGTAGCATGGCCTGCCATGAGTCAGCCGCCGCGCGTGCCGCACGCCTCGCGACCCCCGACGCTTTCCCGATCTGCCCGGCTATCGAGGGCGCTTCGCCTCAGCCTCGCCGGGCTCGCCCTCTCCGCGGCCGGCGCCATCCTGGCCGTGGTGCAGGTGTCGGGTTGCAGTGTCGGTGACCAGTTCTGCCGTGAGGGTTTCAGTGCCCAGCCCGGCTCGAAGGCCGCCGACTGCCCGTACGGCGAGAAGGGCGGACCCACGCGCGAGAACATCTCCTGTCCGGTTCCTCCGAAGCCCGCCGTGTGCCGCTACGTGTGGTCGCAGGTGTACGCAGTGCTCGACGACCCGTCCAAAGGGGCATGCACCACCCAGGGCTGCCACGGTGAAGGTGGTACGCTGGGTGACGGGCTCGCGATCCCCTCCGGGAATGCGGTGAGCGCGTGGTCTGTGCTGACGACCTACGAGAGCGACGTCAAAGGGAAGTACATCAACCCGGGATCCCCCACAGAGTCCTGGATCGTGTGCAACGTGCAGGGGAGCGAAGAGGGGGGCTCACCGATGCCGAAGCCGAATGGGCTCCTGGAGGAAGCGGATGTGCAGATGGTCAGGGACTGGTTCGCGTGCTGGCGCGACAGTCCCGCCGAGTACGGACAAAACGCCGCTCCGATCGAGGGGGTTGGCGGCGCAGGGGGCGGCGCGGGTGGTGCGGGTGGTGCGGGTGGCGGGCCCTAGCGGCGGCGAGATCGTGCCCAGCACGAGCTGGTCATCTGCGGGTGCGATGAGGATATAGTGAGCGCCGCGTGAGCTCCCGATTCTTCCCCTGGCTTTGCTCCTTCCTTGCACTCCTCGTCGTGTCGTTTGCGTACCCGAGCGGCGCGCTCGCTGCGTCCAACGACGAGGACGTCGAGCTTCTCGTCCAGAGCGTCCTCGAAGGCGAGTACAAGAACGGCAAGCACATCGAGGCGCTCGAGCAGCTCGAGCTCGCGCGCTCCGCGTGCGAGGGGAAGGGCTGTAGCCCGAAGACCCGGGCCAAGCTCTACGTCGCCATCGGGACGGTGCTGGCTGGCGGAATGCAGCAGGTGGCAGAGGCCAAGGAGGCCTTCGTCAACGCGCTCCGTGAGGACCCGACGGCCTCCCTGTACAGCGACTTCATCACGCCGGAGGTCCAGCGCGCCTACAACGAAGCGCGCGGCGTCGCCACGGGCAGCGGCGGTACCCTCGAGCAGGCCGCGAAGGGCGAGCGCAAGCCCAAGAAAGAGTACACGGGCGGCGGGCGCCCCCCGCGCGGCTGGAAGTCGGCCGAGGCGCACTTCTACTACCGCGAGGCGGTCGCCTCGGAGAAGGCGCAGGACTGGCAGGACTGCGCGGACTACGCGCAGGCCTCCCTCGCCGCGGAGAACCGCATCGGCACCCGCTACCTCGCGGCGGGGTGCGCGGAGCGGGCGGGGCTGTGGATCGAGGCGCTCGCGGACTACCAGGTGGTCGCGGAGACCGGCGGCAAGGCAGGGCTCCACGACACTGCGGAGAGGGCGCAGGGGAGGACGCAGGAACTGCGCGAGAAGATCCCCAAGATCATCCTCCGCAAGCCCGCGAACGCGACCGACCTCGTGGTGAAGATGAACGGCGATCCCGTCCCCGACAAGCGGCTCGGGGGCGAGATCTGGGTCAACCCGGGCCAGCGGCTCGTGGAGGCCACTGGCAAGGTCAACGGGGCAACGCTGCTCTTCGAGCAGGTGGTCGACGTCGCCGAGTTCGAGACGGTGACCATCGACATCAAGCTCGTCCCCAAGGGCGAGCGCCCCGACCCCGCCATCATGAAGTGCATGTCCAAGGCGCAGACCCGCGAGGAGCTCGCCCAGTGCATCGCCGGCGGAGGCGAGGGCTCCGGCCTGAACTACCGCGCCGGCCTCGAGGTGAGCGGTTACCACGACTCGGATCACGTGGACGTCTCCACGCCCGCGGTGACGTTCAGCGTGGAGAGCCCCACCGGCGGCTGGGGCGTGAACGGGTCCTTCCTCGTCGACGTGGTCACCACCGCGTCGAGCGACATTATCGCGACCGCGTCGCCCCGGTGGACCGAGACCCGCTACGGCCCGGCCATCGGCGGCCACAAGAAGATCGACTCCTGGGACATCTCCGGCGGCGGCAACATGTCCGTCGAGCCGGACTACACCTCCATCGGCGTGGGCGTCGGCGCCTCGGTGGAGCTCGCCCAGAAGATGATCACCCCGAGCCTCAGCTACGGCTTCAGCTACGACCTCTCGGGCCGCTCGGGCACGCCCTTCTCGGTGTTCAGCTACAAGATCCACCGCCACTCCCTCGACGGCGGCGTCGGCTTCGTGCTCGACAAGGCGACCTTCCTCGCGGTGGGCGCCACGGTGGTGCTGGAGTTCGGCGACCTCTCCAAGCCCTACCGCGCCATCCCGCTGTTCAGCCCGGAGGTCGCGGAGAACGTCCCGCCGGGCCTGTCGGTCGCGGCGACGCAGCGGGTGCGGTTGCCCGAGCGCGCCATGGAGCAGGTCCCCGAGGCGGGTCGACAGCGGTACGCGATCGCCGGCCGCCTCGCCCACCGCTTCGCGTCGAGCACCATCCGCGCCGAGGAGCGGCTCTACACCGATAGCTGGGGCGTCATCGGCTCGACCACCGACGTGCGTTACCTCGTCGACCTCAACGAGAGCATCCGCATCTGGCCGCATGGCAGGTTCCACGCGCAGAAGGGCGTCAGCTTCTGGCAGCTCGCGTACGCGGCCGAGCGAAACACCGAGACGGACGTCCTCCAGGTGCCCGCGTACCGCACGGGGGATCGCGAACTCGGGCCCTACCTGCAAGCGACCGTGGGCGGCGGTGTGCGGTTCGGCTTCGGATCCAGCGACAACATGGGTCTCACCATCAACGCCGACTTCATTTACAGTCGCTACCTGAACACCCTCTATCTCCCTCAGAAGTTCGGTTATTTCGGCGCGACGGCGTTCGAAGTGGAGTTCGAATGAAGGCGATGGCGCGACGCTGTTGCATCCTCCTCACCGCCCTCACCAGCGCCGCCCTCGCTGCGTGCGGCAACCCCTCCATCGACGAGCGGGTCGAAGAGCTCGGGGACGAGGTCGAGGGAGTCCCTCTGGCGTTCCACCGCGCCGGTCAACCCTGCGTGATGTGTCACAGCATCTATGGCGGTGCCGAACCTCGGATGAGCGTCGCGGGGACCATCTACTCCGTGAAGGGCATGGTCGCGAACCCCGATGGGACGGGGACGGCAGTGCCCTCGCCTCCCGTCGATCAGGTCACCGTGCTGATGTTCGATTCATTCGGCGACAAGAGGGAGGTGAAGACCGACTGCGTGGGCAACTTTCATCTCACCCCGGAAGAGTGGGACCCGTTCTTCCCGCTCTATGCCGAGATCAAGTTCCCCCTCCCTCAAGAGGCGCCTGCTCCCGGGGCCCCTGCTCCCGCGGGGGAGCCAGTGATCCGGCGCGCCGCCATGGGGACCTGGATCCAGCGAGAGGGATCCTGCAACGCTTGCCACGCCGGAGAGCCGAACCAGGGATCGGCGGGCAAGGTCTACTGCATGGAGACGATGCCGAATCCCCCGTTCCCCTTTCCGACCAGCGACACTTGCGAGGGAGTTCCTTGAACTCACGACACCTATCGAGATGCCTGCTCCCCGTTGCCGGAGCCTTGCTCGCCTCCTCTCTCCTCGCATGCGAGGTGGATCTGGACACCGTGTCCGTGGATTGCCCGCCAGCCGATCCGGTGAATTTCAGGCGCGTCTCCGAGATGCTGGAGTTCCGCTGCGGCACACTGGACTGCCACGGGAACACCTTCCGACCCCTCCGGATCTACGGCAGGAACGGGCTACGCAGGCCTGAGAACCTGACCATCGATGGGAGCCTCCCGGAAGACTCGGGCCTGGATGCGGCCACGCAATACCCGAACTACCACACGGGCGGCAGCGTCGAGACGACGACAACGGAGATGATGGAGAATGCTCGCTCTCTCTGCGGCCTCGAACCGGAGAGGATCGCGGAGTTCCGCGAGCGGGTCGTCAAGGAGCCCGACAATGCTGCGAATCTCGCTGGCGAACTCCTCACCATCGTCCGCAAGCCGCGTCTCCAGGAGCGTCACAAGGGGGGGCTCATCTGGACCATCAACGACAGCTCCGACAAGTGCCTCATCTCGTGGCTCATACCCGTCGAGGAAGGCGCCACGGTGCCTCAAGGGGAGTGCAAGTCGGGCAACTTCTGAAGCGCTGACCGAGTCGCCCCCGAGCGTGGGCGGCCCGGTACCGGCGGCCGCGTTCAGGGCTGCCGGTCGACCACCGAGGCGAGCAGCTCGCCTTCCGCGCACAGCGTGCCGTCGACCCGCGCTTCCCCGCGCAGCTTCCACACGTTCGAGCGGTGGTGCAGCACCTCGGCGAACAGGTCGAGCCGATCCCCCGGCGTGACCGTGTGCCTGAACCTCGCCTTGTCGATCGCGAGCACGAACATCAGGTTCGACGTCGCATCGAACGGATCGGACGCGTACGCAAGGATCCCCCCGATCTGCGCCATCGCCTCCAGGATGAGCACCCCGGGCATGATCGGCCGCTGCGGGAAGTGCCCCGGGAACCAGGGCTCGTTGTAGGACACGCACTTGTGCCCCCGGATGGTCTTGCCGGGCAGTAGCTCCGTCACCCGGTCCACCATCACGAAGGGGAACCGATGGGGGAGGATCGACAGCACCTGATGGATGTCGAGGCTCACCGGGTCCTGGCTGCGTTCGGTCACGCCCGTGCTCCTTTCCGTGAATGCCGTAGAGAGAGGGCCGCTCAGGGCTTCGGCTCGGGTTTGTCGCCCTTGGCGTCGCCACCCTTGGCATCGCCACCCTTGGCGTCACCGCCCTCGGCGTCCGCCTCACCGCCCGAGTTGTAGAGCTGGACGACCTGCTCGGTGAGATCCAGATCCGGCCGCGCGTAGGGGGCAGCTTGCTTGTCGATGATCAGCTCGAAGCCCTGCTTCTTCGCCACCCGGTTGATGATCATCATCATCTTCTTGATGATCGGGGCCGTCAGCTCGCCCTGCCGCTTCTGCAGCTCTTTGTTGTAGTCGACGAAGACCGTCTGCAGCTCGACCATCTGCCGCTGCCAGTCCTCCATGCGCTTCTGCAGGGCCTCGCGGGAGAGCACCCGCGCCTGCCGCTCGATGTCTTCCCGGGCCCGCTGCAGGTCGTTCTGCTTGGCGTCGAGGTCCTGCTGCCGCTTGTCGAACACCTTCTTCAAGGTGGCCTGCGCGCGGATCCCGTCTTCCGTCTGCATCACCGAGTGCTGGAGATCCACGACGCCGATGCGGTTCTGCGCCGCTGCTTCGCCCGCCGAGGCGAGGACGAACAGGGCGGGCAGGAGAGGGGAGAGGAGGGCGGCGAGGCGGGCGCGGGGCCGGACGGAGAGGCTGCGGATCACCCCAGGCGATTACCCAGGGGACAGAGGAGCGTCAAGTTGCCGCATCACAGGCAATGATTGTTGATGCAGTCCTGTCCGGAGGGGCAGGGCTCCTGGCTCGTGCACTCCGGATTGACCTCTTCCTCGGTCTTGCAGATGCCCTGGTCGCACGCGAAGAAGCGGGAATCGATCTGCTTGCAGGCCAGGGTATCGGAGCACGGGTAGTGGCAGTAGCCATCGGCCATGCACACCTGGCCGAGCCCACCGCACTCGGAGCCGACCGTATTGCAGCCGGGCACCGGGTCGGGGTCGAGGATGCAGGCGCCCGTCGCGCCATTGCAGACCTCACCATCCGGGCAGTCGGTATTGGTGACGCAGGACGTCACGCACTGCCCTTCGACGCAGATCTGGCCCGCATCTGGGCAGGGGCTCTGCTCCCCGCAGGCGGGGTTCTCCGGATCCGGCACGCAGATGCCGTTCTCGCACGTCGCGCCCGCATTGCAGTCGTCCGGAGACCCGCACCCCTCCACGCACTGCCCGTTCGCGCACACCTCGCCCTGGCTGCACTCGTAGCTGTAGTCGCACCCGCCCACGCAGATGCCATCCGAGCAGAGCAGGTCCCCGGGGCAGGACCCCGTGTCGTCGCAGGGGCAGACGACGGTCGCCGGGTCGCAGGTCGCGGGCCCGCCACCTTCCCCGGAGCCACCGGAGCCGCCCGAGCCGCCCACCCCACCACCGGAGCCGCCCGCCCCCGTGTTGCCTGGCTCGATGGGCTGACACCCGTAGGCATCGCAGTAGACGCAGTTGTCTCCGTTGCTGTCGCAGGTGATGGCCGGCTCATCACAGCCGCTGCACCCCCCTGCGGAGATCGCGGCGAGCGCCGACAGCGCCAGCGTGGTCAGGAGCGAGAGCGCCGGGAAGCTAGGACGAGGCGAACGCTGACGCATGAAGATCCTCCAGCAACGAGCCGCACCGCGGCTCCCAGGACGGGTACCACGCGGGCGCACTACACGCATCGTGCCAGCAACGGCAGAGCCTGTCGAACGCCCAGCATCCCCGCTCCGGTGGGGCTGTGAACGGCGGTTCACCGCGAGGGCTCTCGGTGGGTTCACGTCCACACCCGGAGTGAGCGTGGCGGACGGACCTTCTGGAAGGGTGGGCACGAATCCCCTGGTGGGGACTCCAAGGAAACCCACGGCGAGACGTTTTGCCCAGGGGCACTGCGTTGCGGCTGGCGCGAGCGGTTCGAGGGGAGTGGGGCCCCGTCGGGATTCACTCCCGACGGGGCGAGGGGACGCGAGTCCCCTCGTGGAGACTTAAATGACGCCGAACTTCTTGCCGACCTTCTCGAAGGCGGAGAGGGCCTGGTCGAGGTGGTGGCGCTCGTGGGTCGCCATGTAGCTCGTCCGCAGCACCTGCTGTTTGGGGGGAACCCCGGGCGTGATGAACGGGTTCACGTAGATGGAGTGCTCATCGAGCAGCGACTTCCACATCATCACCGTCTTCAGGTCGTCGCGGATGTAGATGGGGATCACGGCCGTCTCGGTCTTGCCCAGCTCGAACCCCAGCCGGCGCAGCTCGTTGCGCATGTAGGTGAAGTTCTCCCGCAGCTTCTCCTGCCGCCAGGGCTCCTCCTGCATCACCTCCAGCGCGGCCATGGCTGCTGCCACGCAGGGCGGCGCCGCGCTCGCCGCGAACAGGAAGCTCGACGCGAAGTGCTGGATGTAGTCGAGCACCTTCCGCTCGCCCACCAGCCAGCCCCCGATCGAGGCCAGCGACTTCGAGAACGTCCCGCCCATCAGGTCCACCTGATCGCTGATCCCGAAGTGCGCCGCCGTCCCCCGGCCCCCGGGCCCGATCACCCCGAGCGCGTGCGCGTCGTCCACGAGGATGCGCGCCTTGTGCTTCTTCACCACCTCCACGATCCCGGGCAGGTTCGCGATCTCCCCCTGGGCGCTGAACACCCCGTCGGTGATCACCAGCGCCCCCTCGGTCTCCGGCAGCTCGCTCAGCGCCGCGTCGAGCGACGCCGGATCGTTGTGCTTGTAGCGCACCATCCGCGCCCCGGTGGCCAGCGAGAGCCGCACCCCGTCGTAGATCGAGGCGTGGTCGTCCTTGTCGATCACCGCCACGCACCGCTTGTTGCTGAGCAGCGCGGAGATCGTGGCGATGTTCACCTGGTAGCCCGTGGTGAACACCAGGCCTGCCTCCTTGCCGTGGTACGCGGCGAGCTTCTCCTCCAGCTCGTTGTGCAGCCGCATCGACCCGTTCACCAGACGCGAGCCCGTCATGCTCGTCCCGTACTTGTCGATCGCCTGCCGCGCCGCCTCGCGCACCTTCGGGTGGGTGGTCAGCCCCAGGTAGTTGTTGGACCCGAACATCGTCACCCGGCGCCCTTCGAGCTGCGCCTCGGGCCCCTGGTTGAAGTCGAGGGGCCGGAAGAACGGGTACACGCCCATGGCCCGCGCGTTGTCGGCGGTCATGAACTTGAAGCACTTCTCGAACACGTCCCGCCCGCCCAGCCGGGACAGCGACGTCCGCGAGGCCATCTGCGTCGCGAGCTTGGCCTCGGCGCTCCCCGCGTCGGGCTTGTACCCCGAGGTCGCCGCGCGCCCGTCCCCGCCAGCGCTCTCCGCCTCGTCCCCCTCGACGCTCTGCTTCGCGGCGCTGTTCGTCGAGCCGTGGGCGGCGCCGTTCGTCGCGCCCGCCGCCCTCCCATGCGCGCCCGAGGTGCTTCCCTCACCGCCCGCGTGCGCCGCGTGCGCCCCGTTCGTCCCTGCCGACCCGCCAGCAGGCCGCTGGGGTCTTTCCCTCGGCGCGCCCGCGTCGTGCACGGGCATCGAGTCGTCGAGCGCCGGATCGATGGTGGGCAGCTCGTAGCCGTTCCAGAGGATGTCGAGCGCCTCCGACGCCCGCACGCCAGCGGCTTGCAACCGCCCCCGCGCGTCCATGAGGCCCGTGGCCAGCTTCATCACCCGGTCATTGCTCACGAGGCGCACGAAGGGTCCGGAGGACGCGAGCTTCTTCGCCTGATCGACGAGACGATCTTTCATCATCATCACTGCTCCGACGCGGGCCATCGTCGACCTGCCGACGCGCGTCAACCGCCGTGCATGGCGCCCATCGCTGCGCACCACACTGCGTCGACACCTACGCAGACCGCACCATGCGCGCTCTTCGCGCTCTCTCTTCGCACGATCTCCTCGCGCATCCTCTCCGCGCGCCCTCGTCTCGCCCCGACCCGCCCCGGCCCGACCCACCGATCACGACCGGATCCCCGACGCGTCGATCCCGGCAAACCCTGCATGGCTGTGGCGCGTCGTTCGCAACTCGTTGCATGGCCAGCGCGCACGGTGTAGAAAAGTTTTCAGAGTCCATGCGCCGTGTCCTGGTCGTCGACGATGAAGAAAACCTCCGCGTGGTGGCGCGCAGCTTCCTCAAGCGCGAGGGCTACGAGGTCGAGGTCGCGCAGAGCGGCGAGGAGGCGCTGAAGCTCGTCGAGACGTTCGGCCCGGACGTCATCCTCACCGACGTCCGCATGCCTCGCATGGGCGGGCTCGATCTCCTGGCCACCCTCAAGGCCAAGAGCAACGAGGCGACGGTCATCGTGATGAGCGCCTTCGGCAACCTCGACCTCGCGATCGAGGCCATGAAATCCGGCGCCTACGACTACATCCAGAAGCCCTTCAAGGCCGAGGAGGTCATCCTCGCCCTGCGCAAGGCCGAGGAGCGCGAGGCCCTCCGCCGCGAGAACCGCGCCCTCAAGCAGGAGATCCTCCGCGAGAGCACCTTCGAGGACATCCTCGCCAGGAGCCCGCAGATGCAGGGCATCTTCAAGACCATCGCCAAGATCGCCGACTTCAAGACCACCGTCCTCATCACCGGCGAGAGCGGCGTCGGCAAGGAACTCGTGGCGCGCGCCGTCCACCGCCGCTCCGGGCGGCGCGGCGGCCCCTTCATCGGCGTCAACTGCGGCGCCATCCCCGAGAACCTCCTGGAGAGCGAGCTGTTCGGCTACAAGCGGGGCGCCTTCACCGACGCCACCAGCGACCGCGTCGGCCTCTTCGAGCAGGCGAACCACGGCACCCTCCTCCTCGACGAGATCGGCGAGCTGCCGCTACCCCTGCAGGTGAAGCTCCTTCGCGTGCTGCAGGAGGAGACCGTACGCCGCCTCGGCGACTCCCGCGACATCAAGGTCGACGTGCGGATCATCGCCGCGACCCACCGCGATCTCTCCGCCGAGACCCAGGCCGGCCGCTTCCGCGAGGACCTCTTCTACCGCATCAACGTCCTGCCCCTGCACATCCCGCCGCTCCGCGAGCGCCGCGAGGATATCCCCATCCTCCTCGACCACTTCGTCAACCGCAACAACGCCCGCTTCGGCATGAACCTCCGCGGCTTCGAGCCCGAGGCCAGGCGCCTCCTCGCCGAGTACCGCTGGCCCGGCAACGTGCGCGAGCTGGAGAACACCCTGGAGCGCGCCATGGTCCTCTGCGAGAGCGACCGCATCGCCGAGGGCGATCTCCCCGACCGCATCCGCGAGGCCCACGACCCGGTCCAGATGCACCTCGCGAGCGGCGAGCTGTCCATCAAGAAGACCTCGCGCATCATCGAGGAGATCCTCATCCGCCGGGCCCTCCAGAAGACCAAGGGCAACCGCACCAAGGCCGCCGAGGTCCTGGAGATCAGCCACCGCGCCCTCCTCTACAAGATCAAGGACTACCGGATTGATCTTTAGCCTCGCCACGCGCGACGCCGTCGACGCCGATGGCGATCAGCTCATCCAGCTCATCGGCGACGTCTTCGCCGAGTACCCCGGCTGCGTGATGGATGTCGACGGTGAGATGCCCGAACTGCGGGCCATCGCCTCGAGCTTCCTCCGCAAGAACGGCCGCTTCTGGGTGGTCGAGGACGGCGATCGCGTGGTCGCCTGCGTCGGCTGCAGACCCGCCGGGGACCCCGCGGGCGTCGAACTTTGCAAGCTCTACGTGAGCGCGGCGGCGCGCCGGCGCGGGCTCGGCGGGGCGCTCTGCGCGCGCGTGGAAGACGAGGCCCGTGTGCGGGGAGCCACCTTCGTCGAGCTGTGGAGCGACACCCGCTTCACCGACGCGCACCGCCTCTACGAGCGGCGCGGCTACGCCCGCGGTGAGACCACGCGCGCGCTCCACGACCGGAGCAACACCGTCGAGTTTTTCTTCCGCCTCCCGCTCGTCCCCGGCAACCCCACCGCCTGACCACCGCGTCGCACCGGTCCCGCGCTGCGCGGCTCGGGGTGCGCAGACGCGTTCGCAGTTTGCGACCATCATCGTCGTGTCATGACGCACGAACAGGCGTGGGTGGTTGCCCCGACGGCCCGGATTTACGATAGCTTCGTGGCCCACGATGGGCTTCACGAAGCGGCCGGGGGAGGGGCGGTGGACCGAGGAGCGCACGCCCCCGCTCGGGACGCCGACGCCGCTGCCTTCGCGCTCTGGTCAGCCGCAGCGGCCCACGCCACCGTCCGGGTCGCGCCCGAACCCCCTCAGCGTCCCGCCGCCGCCGAGCGGGCCGCCCTCCAGCGTGCCGGTGAAGTCCTCGCCGCCCGTCTCCGGCCGCTCCAAGACCATCCCCCCGAGCACCCCGCGGACGCCTCCCCCGGGCGCCTTCCCCTCGTCCTACCCGCCCCCCGCCCCCGCGCCCGCCACTCCCAGGCTCGACTTCGGGCTGATGACCCCTGCGACGCGGGTCATGGACGAGCTGCTCGCGGTGGGCCCCACCGATCAGGTGGTGATCGTCAGCGACGACGCCAACGCCGACGTCGCTGACGCCTTCGAGCACGCCGCCGCCGAGCGCGGCGTCCTCGTCGAGCGCGTCCCCTGGGCCAAGCTCTCCCCGCGCCCGCTCCCGGCCTGCCCCCCGCCCGTGCTGCGCGCCATCCAGCACGCCACCGCGACGGTGATGGCCATCTCCTGGGAGGAGGGCGAGTACGACGCGCGCTACGCCCTCGTCAACGCGGTCATCGCCGCCCGCACCCGCCACGTGCACATGATCGGCACCGGCCGGCGCGCCTTCATCGGCAGCATGATGGCCAGCACCGGCCGCGTCTTCGAGCTGCTCCAGTCCGTGCGCGCCGCCATGCGCCCGAGTTCCCGCATCGCCGTGCGCAGCCCCGCCGGCACCCACCTCGACGTGGAGATGGCCCCCCACCTCCGCTGGTTCGCCAACGGCCACGCCGTGGTCCCTGGCCAGTGGATCAACGTCCCCTTCGGCGCCCTGCTCAGCTCCCCGGCCGTCGTGAGCGGCGTCTACGTGGTCGACGCCTCGATCGGCGGCGGCATCGGCGCACGCGCGGGCCTCCTCGACACCCGGCCCATCCGCCTCACCATCGAGGGCAGCCGCGTGCGCCGCGTCGACTGCGGCGACATCACCCTGCGCCGCTACGTCGAGACCTTCATGGCCGAGGGCAAGGACCGCGATCGCGTCGGTCTCCTGAGCCTCGGTGCGAACCTCGGCATCCGCGAGGCGCTCGGCGAGATCGTGCACGACGAGAACATGCCGGGCCTGCACCTCTCCCTCGGAGACACCGTGCCCACCCGCACCGGCGCGACCTGGACCGCCTACGGGCAGCTCGCGTTCGCCAGCGCCGGCGCCGACGTCGACCTCGACGGAGAGCCGCTCATCCGCCGCGCCAGGTACGTCCGCTTCGTGTGATGGCGCGCTCCTCCACCCACCGCTCCGTTGAGCGCCACCGCCCCGCTGAGCCCCACCGCCCCGCTGAGCCATGAAGAAGAACTACGTCCTCGACGCGAACGTCCTGCTCCACGACCCGCACGCCATCTTCAAGTTCGAGGACAACGACGTCATCATCCCGATCTTCGCCATCGAGGAGATCGACAAGTTCAAGCACGAGGGCTCCGAGCGCGGCCGGAACGCGCGCACCATCGCCCGCCTCCTCGACAGCGTCCGGCGGAGCGGCGACTCCCTCGCCGGCGGCGTCCCCTTCGAGAGCGGAGGCTCGCTCCGCATCGCCATCCCCGAGCGGCGCCCCGCCCTCCTCGTCGGCCTCGACACGAGTTCGCAGGACCACGCCATCCTCCAGACGGCCATCGACATCCGCGACCGTGACAAGGAGAAGCCCACGATCTTCGTCACCATGGACACCAACCTGCGCATCCGCGCCGACGCGCTGGGCGTGGTGGCCGAGACCTACGAGAACCAGCGCGTCGAGGACCCCGAGACCACCCACACCGTGGTGGAGATCGAGGTCCCGGGCCCCGAAGTCGACGCCTTCTTCCAGCACGGTTACCTGAGCGGCCCCACCCTCGTCGAGCTGCTCCCGAACGCCGCGGTCCTCCTCCGCGACGCCAGCGCCGCGAGCCACACCGCCCTCGGCCGCTACGACGCCGCCCGCGGCCACGTGACCGCGCTGCGCGTCCCCCGCGAGGGCGTGATGGGCGTGCGCCCCCGCAACAAGGAGCAGGCCTTCGCCCTCGATCTCCTGCTCGACGACTCCGTGCGCCTCGTGACCCTGATGGGCAAGGCCGGCACCGGCAAGACCCTCCTCGCCATCGCCGCGGGCCTCAAGCGCACCACCGAGGACGGCGTCTACACGAAGCTCCTCGTGAGCCGCCCCATCATGCCCCTCGGCCGCGACATCGGCTTCCTCCCCGGCGACGTCGAGGAGAAGCTCAACCCCTGGATGCAGCCCGTCTTCGACAACCTGGAGTTTCTGCTCTCCCACGGCGACGGCAAGCCCGGGCGCGAGCAGTCGACCACCATGGTCGAGCTGCTGGAGAGCGGCGTCATCCAGGTCGAGCCGCTCACCTACATCCGCGGCCGCAGCCTGCCCCACCAGTACCTGATCATCGACGAGGCGCAGAACCTCACCCCGCACGAGGTGAAGACCATCGTCACCCGCTGCGGCGAGGGCACGAAGATCATCCTCACCGGCGATCCCCACCAGATCGACAACCCCTACGTCGACCATGCCACCAACGGCCTGAGCGTCGCCGCCGAGCGCTTCAAGCGCGAGCGCATCGCCGGTCACGTGGTCCTCTCGAAGGGCGAGCGCAGCGAGCTGGCCGAGCTCGCCGCCAACCTCCTTTGAGTCGGACGGCGCCCCTGCCGGACTGGCTCCCCGTCGCCGATCGCGCCCTCGCCGAAGCCGCCCTCCGCGTCCGCGTCGTGGGCGCCACGACGCCCGTGAACCTCGGCGACGAGCTCGCGCGCCTCACCGACCTCTGGACGCGCTCCGGCCCGACCATGCCCCACTTCGTGTACGCGCCGCCGCCCTCCCTCGGCAACCTGCGCGCGGTCCTTGCCCGCGTGGTCACCTTGCTCGACGGCGAGGCCGCGCTCGGCAAGCTCTACGCCGCGCGTGCCCTGGAGCTCGACGCCGAGGCCACTGTCTGCGAGGCCGCAGGCTCCCCGGAGTGCTGGGCCTCCGCGCGGCGCCGCTACGCTCCCCGCGACACCTTCGACGACGCCGCCGACGACCTCGCCGCCGGCTGGATCGCCGAAGCCGCGCCACCCGGCGACACGCCTCAGGACAGCCATCCGGGCCCCCATCGCGCGGTCAGCCCCGCTCACCCTGACCCCCCTGACCACCCTGGTCTCGCCGCGAGCCCCGCTGCTCCCGCGCGCTCCACTGACGGGTCTACCTGGAGCGACGACGAAGGAGACCCACGCTCCCTCGTCTCGCGCATGCGCCAGGAGGTCGGCATCCGGCGCTTGCCGGTCCGGGTCATGGTCCTGTCCATCGCTCCCCTCGCGGCCACGGGCGACGGCGTGATCCAGGTGGCTGCCCGGAGGCGCCTCCTTTGCGACGACGTGGAGCGCACGGTGCTCCACGAGATCGAAGGCCATGCCGTGCCCTGGGTCCGGTCCCGGGAGAGGCCCCTCGGCATCTTCACCTTCGGGACACGCTGGGGCTCCGACGACCAGGAAGGCCGCGCCCTCCGGATCGAGCAGGACGCAGGCTTCCTGCGCGGCGCGCGCCGCCGCGAGCTCGCGCTCCGCCACCTCGCTGCCCGCAGCGTCGCGTGCAGCGCCGACTTCGTGGAGACGGCGCGGCTCCTCCTCGCCACCGGCAAGGCCCACCTGCAGGACGCGCTGCGCATCACCGCCCGGGTGCACCGCGGCGGAGGCCTCGGCCGGGAGGTGGTCTACCTGCCCGCCCTGCTCCGCGTGGAGCACGCGCTCACCGCGCAGCCTGACCTCGACGTCCTCCTCGGCGCTGGCCGCGTCGCCGTCGACGCTGCGCCCGTCCTCGCACCGTGGGTGTGATCCTGCTTCCTGCAGCTCTTTGAGTCTCCACGAGGGGACTCGCGTCCCCTCGCCCCGCCGGGAGTGAATCCCGACGGGGCCCCACTCCCCTCGAACCGCTCTCGCCAGCCGCGATGCAGTGCCTCTTGGCAAAGCGTCGCGCCCTGGGTTTCCCTGGAGCCCTGTCGTCCCGGACCTACCTGCAGCGTCGCGATGCTCCGCCGGAGTGGCCGTGACGCACCGCGTGTCTCCAGCGTGCAGGGGAGAGCCAGGAAGCGCGTCCGGGGCGCGCAGCGCCGGTGAGCCAGCCTTCGGTCGTGGCATCGGTGCTCAGCCTGCGCGCGGCACGAAACCCGCCTTAGGAGCCGGAGGAGAGGGACCTATGCCGCGACATATCTCGAAGCGCACCACCACCACCACCACCCGGAGGACGGGCCACCTCGTTGCGGCGCCAGAACATCCCGCGGTGTTTGATCAGGAACTTCACGTCCTCGATCTCGGCCGCGGGGTGATGCTGGACGTATTCATCAACATCGAGGGCCGGCTCACCACCTTCCTGAGCATCGACGGCCGGCTCCTCATGGAGCTCCAGGTGCTCGGTCACGCCTGATCCGGACGACGCGCCACCCGGTCGTCGGCGCTGCCCGCACCCACCGCTGCGCCTCCCCACCGCTGCGCCTCCCCACCGCCCCACTACCCCACACCCCACATCCCTGCCGCCTCAGATCGTGGGCCCGCCCGGAGAGGCATCCGTGATATATGAACGGTTATGGGGGGAACGGTTCGCGCGAGGCGTGGCAGGAGCCGTCTGTTCCGAAGGATCACGGCTCCCCGATCAGGCGTCGACGTGCGGTCTCGGGGACCGCGGCACCTGCTCGCACTGGAGCGCGTAGCGCGCGCGGAGTCCGACGCGCGGCGCCGCGCGCTCCACGATCTCCTCATGCAGATCCCGGCGGCGCTGAGCATCCAGCGCGGCCCCGAGCACGTCTACGAGCTCTGCAACCCCCTTTTCCAGAAGCTCGTCGGCGACGATCTGGTCGGCAAGACCTTCCGTGAAGCCGCGCCCACCGTGATCACCCCGGGCCTCGCGGAGGTGCTCGATCGCGTCTACGTGACCGGCAAGCCCTTCATCGGACGCGCCGTGCCGCTCCTCCATCAGCGTGACGCCGAGGACACCGCCGAGGAGCATTTCCTCGACGGTGTCATCCAGCCCATCCGCGACAGGGCCGGCACCGTGCAGGGGGTGATGACCTTCGCCTTCGACGTCTCCGAAGAGGTCCGCGCCCGCCGCCACGCCGAGCACCTCGCCGCCGAGAACGCGCGCCTCCTCGAGATCGCCGAGCAGGAGTGCGTCCGCGCCGAGGAGGCGAACCGCTCGAAGGACGTCTTCCTCGCCACCATCTCCCACGAGCTGCGCACCCCGCTCACCGCCATCGTCGGCTGGACCAGGCTGCTCCGCGACGGGATGATCCCCGCCGACAAGACGGCTCGCGCCCTGGAGATCGTCGACCGCAACGCCCAGGCCCTGGCGCGCCTCGTCGAGGATCTCGTCGACTCGAGCCGCATCGCCTCCGGCAAGCTCCGCATCGACCGCCGCCCCGCGCTGCTCGCCCCCATCGTCGAGGCGGCCATCGAAGCCGTGCGCCCGCTCGCCGATGCCAAGGGCGTCCGGCTCGAACAGTCGCTCGACCCCGCCGCCGAGGCCGACATCGACGCCGCGCGGCTCCTGCAGGTCGTCTGGAACCTGACCACCAACGCCGTCAAGTTCACCCCGAGCGGTGGCGTGGTGCGCCTCGTCCTCGCCGTCGTCGACGCCAGCCTGGAGATCGGCGTCGAAGACAACGGCCAGGGCATCACCCCCGACCTGCTCCCCCACGTGTTCGAGCCCTTCCGCCAGGGCCCCGAGGCCCCGACCCCCCGCGGCGGCCTCGGCCTCGGCCTCGCCATCGCCAGGCACCTCGTCGAGCTGCACGGAGGCCGGATCTCCGTGGAGAGCGCCGGTCAGGGCTGCGGCACCCGCTTCACGGTGCTCCTCCCCGCCCTCACCAGGTCCGTCGAGGTCCCCACCACCACGGCGGCTTGACGGCTCAGCGCCCCGCGAAGCTGCGCACGATCCGCAGGATCTCCGCGCCATACTGGCTGATCCGCGCCGGCCCCATTCCCCGCGCGAGCCCGAGGTCGTCGTCGGAGATGGGGCGGATGCGCGCGATGTCCTGCAACGTGCGGTCTGGCGCCACCACGTAAGGCGGCACCTTGCGCGCCCGCGAAAGCTCCGCGCGGTGCGCCCGCAGCGCCTCGTAGAGAGCCCTGTCGCGCGCTTCGAGCGCCGGCGCTCCCTCGTCGTCGACCCGCTCCACGAAGCGCACCCCAGCCGGCGCCTCCGCGGTCCCCTCCGTGTCGTGCCCCGCCCCCCGCTTGCCCTTCCGTGCCTCGCCCCGCGCTTTGCCCTGCGTCCTGTCGCGCAAGCGCCGTCCCTTCTTCGGTGCGTCCGCCGCCGCCCCCGCAGCGGTCACCGTCGAGGTCTCCGGTTCCTCTTGCGCGGCCGCGGAGGTCACCGGCGTCGAGAGCGTCGCCGCCGGTGTCACCGCCCGCGTCGCGGCTGTTGCTGCCGTCACCGTCGCCGCCGCCGTCGCTGCCGCCGCCGCCGCCGCTGTCGCCGCCGTCGTCATCACCGCCCGCGCCGCGCGCACCCTGCGCTTCGGCAGATCGCGCGGGAGCTGCACCCGCGGCGGCACCTCCCCGCGCATCACCCGCCACCCGGCCGGCGTGATCAGCGGCACCGGGAACTCGCTGTCGGTGAGGTCGATCCACCCATTGGCCATGAGCACCCGCAGCACCGTCATCGCCTCGGCGTGGTTCTGGCCCGCGAGCACCCCGTGCGTCGACAGCCTGTCGAGCCCCAGCCGGCGCAGCCGCTCGTTCGACTCGCCCACCAGCATCGACGCCACGAGCTGCATCCCCGCGGCCCCCTTGGCCCGCGCCACCCCCGCGAGCGCGCGCCGCACCGTGTCGCTGTCCCGCTCCACCGTGTCCGGATCGCTCACCGAGCGCGCCGCGAGCGCCCCGCACACGTCGCAGTGCCCGCAGCCCCCCAGCGACTCGGCCTCGTCTCCGAAGTAGCGCAGGATGAAGTCGTGCCGGCAGCTCCGCGCGTCCACGTAGCGGAGCAGCTCCCGGAAGAGTTGCCACGCCCGGGCCGCGTCCTCCGGCGCCGCGTCGCCCCCGTCGGACCCGAGCTGGCACATCCGCCGCCGGAGCGCGATGTCCGCCGGCGAGAAGAGCAGCACACCGGACGCCGGCGCCCCGTCCCGCCCCGCGCGCCCCACCTCCTGGTAGTACGCCTCGATCGACGACGGCGGCTGCGCGTGCACCACCACCCGCACGTCGGCCCTGTCGATCCCCATCCCGAACGCATTGGTCGCCACCACCACGTGCAGCGCCCGCTCCGCGAACGCCCCCGAGATCCGCGCCCTCACCTCCGGCGCGAGCCCCGCGTGGTACGCCTCCGCCCGCCACCCTTCGCCCCGCAGCGCGTCCGCGAGCTTCTCCGTTCCCTTGCGGGTCGCCGCGTACACGATGCCTGCCCCCTCGGGCGCGCGCGCCCTCCCCAGCGCCTCGACGAGCGCCCTCCCTGTGAAGCGCGCCGCGTCCTTCGGCCCCCCCACCTCGCGCACCTCCAGGTGCAGGTTCGGCCGGGCGAACCCCCGCAAGATCACCCGCGGCGCGGGCAGCGGCGCGCCTCGCTCCTGCGCCTCGCCCCCGCCACCCTCCGCCGGCCTCCACCCGAGCCGCCGGATGATCTCCTCCCGCGCCTCCAGCGTCGCCGTCGCCGTGCAGGCCAGCACCCGCGGCGGCGCGAGCCGCTGCAGCGCCTCGCCGATGCGCAGGTATTCCGGCCGGAAATCGTGGCCCCACTGCACGATGCAGTGCGCCTCGTCCACCGCCACCAGGGACAGCCGGCTCTCGGCGATCGCCGCGAGGAACCCCTCGTAAGCCAGCCTCTCCGGCGCCGCGTACACGATCTTGTACGCCCCGCGCCGCAGCGCCGACATCCGCCGGCTCCCCTCCTCGCGCGGCAGCGTGGACGCGAAGAACGTCGCCGGGATCCCGCGCGCCTCCAGCGCCCGCACCTGGTCCTCCATCAGCGAGATCAGCGGCGACAGCACCAGCGCCGTCCCCGGGAGCGCGACGGCGGGCACCTGGTAGCAGAGCGATTTCCCGCCCCCCGTCGGCGCCACCACCAGCACCCGCCGCGCGTCCCCGAGCAGCGCCTCGATCGCTTCCCGCTGCCAGGGCCGGAACGACGAGATCCCGAACCGCTCCTGGAGGAGCGCATCGAGCGCGACGGGCTGCCCGTCCGCGCGGGGCGAGGGCGCGTTCGGGCGGGTAGGCGGCGGGGCGTGCGGCTCCGTGGTCACGGCAGGCTTCGTGGGGATGGACGTCGTGGGGATGGGCGTCGTGGGGATGGGCGTCGTGGGGATGGGCGTCTCTTGGTGCACGCGGGCGGGCCAAGCGCGCTCTGTGCCAGGGCCTCGCGGTAGCACTTTCGCGGGCTTGCGTCGCCCGTCGCAGTGGCGGCGCCATGGCGGCCGCCAGGCGCTTGCCAGGGACTTGGCCAGGGACTTGCCGGGCGGTCGGCAACCTGGCTGCTGCGGCGTCCTTCCTCCCAACCGGCCCCGTGTGCCTCCCCGCCACACCGCCCACAATGCGTTGAGCACCTCAGCCGGTTCCTGCCGTCCTCCTCGGGCATCCAAGGACCTCGTGGCCCAGAAGAACGGCGACCATGCTGAAGCCAGAGAACGCCTCGACGCCCTCCGCAAGGAGATCGCGCACCACGACCACCGCTACCACGTGCTCGAGCGCCCCGAGATCTCGGATGCCGCGTACGACGCGCTCTTCCGGGAGCTGACCGACCTTGAACGCCGCTTCCCCGATCTCGTCACCCCCGACTCCCCGACCCAGCGCGTCGGCGCGACCCCCTCGGCCCTCTTCGTCCCCGTCCAGCACTCCGAGCGGCTCCTCTCGCTCGACAACGTCTTCGACGACGACGAGCTCACCGCCTGGTACGACCGCGCCGCGCGCGGCCTTGGCCGCTCCCCGCCGCTCGTGTGCGAGCCCAAGATCGACGGCGTCTCCGTGGCCATCGTCTACGAGCGCGGCCGCTTCGTCCGCGGCGCGACCCGCGGCGACGGCACCGTGGGCGAGGACGTCACCGCGAACCTCCGCACCGTCCGCGGCCTCCCCATGCGCCTCCACGTGGAGGGCCGCGAAGACACCCTTCCGGAGTGGCTGGAGGTGCGCGGCGAGATCTACCTCCCCATCGCCGACTTCGAGCGCCTCAACGCCGAGCTGGGCGACGCCGGCCGCCAGCTCTTCGCCAACCCCCGCAACGCCGCGGCCGGCTCCCTCCGCCAGAAGGACCCGGCCATCACCGCCGCGCGCCCCCTGCGCATCTTCTTCCACGGCCTGGTGCACGCCGTGGGCCTCACCTTCCGCACCCACCACGAGATGCTCGCGCACCTGCGCACCTTGGGCCTCCGCGTCCACCCGCGCTCCGAGCCGCAGCCCGATCTCGCCTCCGCCCGCGCCTACGTCGCGCGCCTGCTCGCGGATCGCCACGCGCTGGAGCACGAGATCGACGGCGCCGTGATCAAGATCGATCCGCTCGACGCCCACACCGAGCTGGGCACCACCTCGAAGGCTCCTCGCTGGGCCGTCGCCTACAAGTTCCCCGCCGAGGAGCAGACCACGCGCCTCAACGACATCATGGTCAGCGTCGGCCGCACCGGCGCCCTCACCCCCTTCGCCATGCTCGAACCGGTGCGCGTCGGCGGCGTGACCCTGCAGATGGCCACCCTGCACAACCCCGACGAGATCGCGAGGAAGGGCATCCTCATCGGCGACATGGTGGTGGTCCGCCGCGCCGGTGACGTGATCCCCGAGGTCGTCGCCCCTGTCCCCAGCCTGCGCACCGGGAGCGAGCGCCCCTTCGTGATGCCCGACCGCTGCCCCGTCTGCGGTGGACCCATCGAGCGCCCCGAGGGCGAGGCCGTCACCCGCTGCACGAGCCTCGACTGCCCGGCCCAGTCCCTGGAGCGCATCGTCCACTTCGCCTCCCGCGGCGCCATGGACATCGAGCACCTCGGCTATTCCACCGCCCAGGCCTTGCTCGACAAGAAGCTCGTCGCCGACGTGGGCGACCTCTTCTCCCTCACCGCTGCGCAGATCGGCACCTTGCCCGGCTACAAGGCCCGCTCCACCCAGAACCTCCTCAAGGCCATCGAGGCTGCGCGGAGCCGCCCCATCGAGCGTCTCCTCATCGGCTTCGGCATCCGCCACGTGGGCGGCACTGCCGCGCGCAAGCTCGCCGACGCCTTCCACGCCATCCCGGCCCTCGCCCGCGCCTCCGCCGCCGACATCGCCAAGGTGGAGGGCATCGGCCCGGTGATCGCCGAGGCCGTGCGCGCCCACTTCGACCGCCCCGGCACCCTGGAGGTGATCGAGAAGCTCCGCCAGGGCGGCGTGCGCCTCGAAGAAGACCGCACCCGCGCCGCGGGTCCCCTCACCGGCAAGACCTTCGTCATCACCGGGACCCTCACCTCCATGTCGCGCGAGGCCGCGATGAAGCGCATCGACGCCCTCGGCGGCAAGGTGACCTCCAGCGTTTCCGGCCGCACCAGCTACCTGGTGGTCGGCGCCGACCCCAGCTCCAAGCTCGACAAGGCCCAGAAGCTCAAGCTGCCCCTCCTCGACGAAGCAGCCTTCCTGGCGATGCTCGGCGACGCTGACGGCGCACCTGCCGCCGATGCTGGCAGCGCGGAAGCTGCCGGTGAGGTGGGCGAGGGTGTCAGGCCAGAGCCGGAGACCGCGGGCGCGTAGGGAGACTCACCGGCGGTGGGTCGGAGTCACCGTTTGCATGCCGGCGGTGGGTCGGAGTCACCGTTTGCATGTCGGCGGTGGGTCGGAGTCACCGTCCACCCATTGCGGTCGGGCAGGTGTGTTCTAGCTAACGAATTTTGGGGCGGCGCGCCACCGGGCGAGAGCGGCGCGGAAGAGCGGAGGGGGAGTCAGGAGGCCACCCGCGGTGCTGAGGCTGGAGGAGCTGCACCAGCGCGCAGGGAACCGCGCGAAGCTTCCGCAGGGCGGGGGAGGCTCACTCGACGCGGATGCGGCGCTGGATCACGGAGGAGCCGCCGCGCGCATCGCGGAGCACGGCCCAGATGGTGGTCACGCCAGGGTCGGGAGGGGGGACCCAGGTGGTCTCGCTCTCGGGGTTGTAGCCCTTCACGGCGTCGTTCACGAGCTGGGTGTCGCCCTGCAGCTCGCCCTGGTCGGTGTAGTAACTGACCCAGACCACCTCGGTGAGGTTGTCGCTGTCGACGGGGAGATCTTCGCCGGAAGAGCCCTCGGTGGCGGTGGGCTCCTCGGGGTCGGCCACGGTGTCGGCGTCGACGATGACCTTCAGGGTGTGGGTCTCGCACTCGGAGGCGATGTCGGGGGCGCTGCAGCCCACCTGGCGGCGCTCCTCGGAGGAGATGGGGCAGGCTTTGACGCTGGGGATGGAGCCGAAGTCTTCGGGGATCTCCTTGTCGTCGAGGTTGAGCTTGTCGATCGCGGGGTTGTTGTTGCGGCGGCCGTCCTCGAAGGTGAAGACCTGGGTGTAGCCGGGGATGAAGCTGTCGGCGCCGAGCCTGCGGCCTTCGCTGTCGAAGCAGCCGATGGGGAAGGAGCCTGCGCGCCCGCCCGGGTCCTCGACGGGGCCGAGCTGACCGGCGCAGACCGCGAAGAAGACGTAGGCGCTGCCAGCCCGCGAACCCACGGCCGGCGCCGCGACGCCGTCGAGGATGTCCTCGGGCATGGTGAACGTGAAGGTGGGCCCGAACCCGATGAGGTCCGAGGAGGTCGGGTCGCCGGCGAGGGAGGCGAAGGTCTCGGCGAGGGACTCGTAGCAGCCGTAGTACTGGCTGCCGGGGGGGTTGTAGCAGCCGCCGAGCCACACGATCTGGATGGGGCGCGCGGCGTCGTCGGGGCCGATGAGGCCGTCGTGGTAGCTCAGGGTGAGGGTGACCTCCTCGCCGGGAGCGGCGTAGGAGGCGCTCGGGGTGACGGCGAAGACGCGCAGGGTCTCGATCTCGCTCGCGGGGGTGAAGCCGGGGGCGCAGCCCGAGGAGATGGCGGGGGAGGCGAGCGCGGCGAGGGCGAGGGCGCCGAGGAGGGGGCGTCGGTAGCGGCGCCTCGGGGCAGAGACCTCGGGGCAGCGAGGCGCGCGAGGTGTGTCGGAGGCGGCGCTGTCAGGGGTGCTGGTGCGCAGGCGAGGGGGCATCGCTAGAACTCTCCTCTCACGCCGATGCTGGGCAGGATGGGCAGGCCCGAGATGTATTGCCGCGTGGTGTAGTTGAAGTTGTAGGAGACGCCCTCGGTGTTCTGGTTGTTGTAGACGTTCTGCACGTCGAGGTAGGCCGAGAGCTGCCAGTGCTTGAACTTCCAGCGCTTGTCGATGCGCAGGTCGAGCTGGTGGAAGAGCGGGAGGCGCTCGGTCCCGGGTCCGCTCAGGGGGATGGGCGTGTAGACGCCGCTCGGCGCGTGGTAGATGGCGTTGGTGCGCGCCGGGTCGCAGGTGACGTCCTCGACGTTGCACACGTTGGGCGCGATCAGGTTGCCGGAGACGAGGCGGAAGCGGGCGCCGAACTCCCAGCCGTGGCCGAGCTGGTAGCTGCCGAGCACGGTCAGGATGTGGGTCTGATCGAAGCTCAGGAGGCGCTCGGGTTCGTCGGGGCGATCTTTGCGCGTGGCGCGGGAGAGGGTGTAGGCGGCCCAGCCGAAGAAGCGGTCGTCGGGCTTGTACTTGACCAGGAACTCGCCGCCGACGACCTGGCCGCGGGCGGTGTTCTCGTAGGCGGTGTTCACGCCGTCGGGGGCGACGGAGGCGATGACCAGGGAGTCGAGCTGCTTGTAGAAGCCCTCGGCGGAGACCTCGAGCTGGCGGGTGAGGTCCTGCTCCAGGCCCACGGAGTAGTGGATGGCCTGGTTCGACCTGAGGCCGGGGTTGCCGAGCGGAGGGATGGCCTCCTGGGGCTGCGGGGGCTGGCTGTACAGGCCGACGCCGCCCTTGACGGTGGTGCGGGGGAAGCCGTGGAGGATGTCGTAGCGGCCGCTGAAGCGGGGGCTCACCGTCCACTGCTGGGTGTCCTTCGCGTAGTCGACGCGGACGCCGGGGACGAGGCGCGCGCGGGGGCTCGGGACCAGCTCCAGCTCGGCGTAGGCGGCGGGGCGGTAGAGGGTGCTGGTGACCGACAGCTCCTGCACGGGGCGGGTGGAGAAGGGCTGGTTCGGGGGCTCGCCGGGGCGCCCGACGACGGGGGCGCGGAGGTTCACGGTGGCGGCGTTGACCAGCATGTCGATGCCGGTGTTGAAGACGACGCCGGTGGAGACGCGGCGGGAGTACTCGAGGCGGCCGGTGAGCGAGAGGTTGTCGAGCTGGAAGTAGAAGGGACCGAGGCTGAAATCGAGGTCTTCCTTGCCGAGGGCGACGACGCCGGCGAGGCGGTCCCTGTCGGTGAGTTCGTGGTCGTAGCGGAGCTGCAGGCGCTGGAAGGCGGTGTGCAGGCCGATGTCGCCGGTGAGGGCGGGCTCGCCGGGGGTCGGCTCGTCGACGAGGAGGGCGAGGGCGTCGTCGGAGCCGAAGAACGAGAGGCGGAGCCGCGCGGAGGGGGTGACGTCGGCTTCGACCATGAACTGGTAGTCGTAGTAGACGGGGGCCTGGGTGACGCCCGCGCCGGCGGCGGTGAGGGCGGGGCCGAGCCAGGAGTCGACGTAGCTCCTGCGGCCTGCAGCCGCGAAGCGGACGCCCTTGAGGAAAGGGACGGGTCCCTCGACGAGGACGCGGGCGTCGATGAGGTCGACCTGGGCGAGGCCGTGGATGCCGTCATCCTTGGGAGAGCGGAGCGCGACGTCGACGATGCCGCCCATGCCGCGGCCGAACTGGGCGCCGAAGTTGCCGGGGTAGAAGTCGATCTTCTCCAGCATCTCGGTGGGGACGACCGAGGAGAGCCCACCGAAGTGGTAGATGAGCGGGACGGGCGTGCCGTCGATGAAGGTCTGGGTGTCCTGCGGGGAAGAGCCGCGCACGATGAGCAGGCCGGCGATGGCCGGGGGGCGCGCGACGCCAGGGAGGTTCTGGAGGGAGCGGAGGGCGTCGCCGTTGGTGCCGGGGATGCGGTTGATCTCGCGGGCCTGGAGGGTGCGCTTGGTGACCTCGCGGGGAGGGCGCTCGCCGCGGACGACGACCTCGAGGCCATCGCCGACAGGCAGGAGGCGGTACTTGATCTCGACCTGCTCGCCGGCCGCGACGTCCTCGGTGACGTCGAGCGACTCGAAGCCGGGCATGGTGATGCTGACCCGGTAGCGGCCCGGGGCGATGTCAGCGAAGGAGAAGACGCCCGTCTCGTCGGTGGTCAGCGCGCGCGGACCGCCGTCCTGGGTTGCGGCCCCTGCGGCCCCTGTGGCGCCTGCCGTGCCTGCCGTGCCTGCGGCGGGGGTGAGCGTGACCTGGGCGCCCGCGAGCGGGATCTCACCCTCGGCGAGGATGACGCCGCTGAGGCGCTGGGTCTTCGTGGCCTCGGCGCCAGCGCCGGTGCGCGCGCCAGCGCCGGTCGGCGCGGTGGGCTCGGCGGGGGCGAGGGTGAAGGAGTAGCGGTAGAGGATGCGGGCGGCGGTGGCGACGCCGTCGGCCCTGCGCGCGGGCTCGAACTGGAGCTTGTCCGCGGCGGCGAGCGCCGACTCGTCGAAGCCGTCGCCGGCGCCCTCGATGACCACCGCCTTCATCACCTTGCCGGTGCGGTCGATGTCGAGCTGGAGGGTGACGGTGGCCTCGCGCCCGGCAGCCTTGGCGGCCGGGGGATACTCGGGCGGGGCGTAGTTCGTGGCGCGCGGCGGGGTGGGCTGGCCAGGGGGGGCCGCCGGGGTCGCGTCGGGGGGCGGCGGGACGGGGACGGCGGCAGGTTGCTGGGCGCGCGCGGGGGAGGCCGTGGCGGCGGTGAGCGCGAGCGCGGCGAGCGCGGCGAGGACAGGCGCGACGGCGCGCTGGATGGAGGGCGTTCGGGAGAGGCTCACTCCGGTCACACCGGGTCGCGCCGCTTGAGGATGATGCTCACGAGGATGAGGATGGCGATGGTCACCGCGGCGAGGACGGCGAACGGGATCCAGGGCTGGTCGTAGGTGGTGAAGCCCCAGGCGCCGGCGTAGGAGTCGGAGGCCATCTGGGCGAGCGCGCACTTGAAGCGGCCTCCCTCGATGAAGTCGGGGGGGCTGGTCTCGGAGCGGTGCAGGTCGATGACCCAGGAGGGGTCGTTGACGAGGGCCTTGCGCTCGACGGCGACCGCGCTCTCGAAGCCCCAGCGCGCGGGGATCACCTGGATGAGGGGCTTGAGGTGCGGGACGGTGGTCATGGGGACCATCAGGCCCCCGAGGACGACCTGCGGGATGAGGGCGATGGGGGTGAGGGCCATCGCCGCCTCGGAGGAAGACACGGCCGTCGAGAGCAGGAGGCCGAGGGCCGCGGCGCCGAGGGAGGTGGCGATGAGCGCGGCGAGCTGGGTGGCGAAGGCCTCGGCGCCGCCGTGGAAACCGAGGGCGAAGAAGACGATGCCGAGGAGCACGGCGCACTGCACGACGCAGACCGCGGCGAGCAGCAGGTACTTGGACATCACGTAGTTGACGAGGCCGAGGTTCACCATGCGCTCGCGCAGGTAGATGGCCCTCTCGCTGACGATCTCGCGCGCGGCGTTGGAGGTGCCGAACCAGACGGCGGCGACGACGAGGAAGAAGATGGCCGCGGTGTTGTCCCCCGTGGCGGTCATGTTCTTGAGGATGTCGTCGGTGGAGGTGGTGCTGCCGCCGGCCTTCTTGCCGAGCTCCTGGAGGGCGCCGAGGCACCAGGCGGGGATGGCCTCCTTCTGGCCGCCGAAGACGATGGCCAGGAGGACGCCGATGATGGGCGCCTGGAGGAGCATGATGGCGGTGCCGCCGGTGTCGCGGACCTTGACCTTGAAGTAGCGGGAGAGGAGGAGCCGGAGCTGGCCGCTGGTCTGGACGCGGCCCGGTGGCAGGCCGCGCTGCCCCTGTCCGGTGCCGATGGCGCGGCGGCCGGAGTACATCTTCACGTACGTGGGGTTGCTGTCGGCGAAGAACTCCTTGCGCCAGTCGAGGGCCGCGAGGCGCCGGGCCTCGCCGCGTGGGGTGTTGGGGTCGCGGGCGCGGAGCTGGTCGAAGATGGGCTTCTCGCGCTGGGCGAGCGCTTCGAACATGTCGCGGGGGTTGTCGATGTCGTTCGGCTGCCCGGAGCGCTGCTTCCAGGTGCCGAAGAAGCGGTAGGCGTCGGGGCTCGTGGGGCCGAAGAACATGGGGATGCCGCCGAAGCCCATGATCAGGGTGTGGGTGAACTTCTCGAACTCGTCCTTGGCCGGCTGATGGATCGTCATGATGATCGTCTTGCCGGTGGCCTTGGTGAGGTCGTGGAGGAGGGTGATCAGCGCGGTCGTGTCGTCCGCGGCGAGGCCGGAGGTGGGCTCGTCGAGGAAGACGATCACCGGGTCGGTGACGAGCTCGAGGGCGATGTTGACGCGCTTGCGCTGGCCGCCGCTCAGGACCTTCTTCTCGGGCTTGCCGATCTGGAGGTTCTTCACGCCGTCGAGGCCGAGGTCCTTGATGGTCTGCTCGACGCGGGCGTTGATCTCCTCCTCGGAGTAGTCGGGCGGGAGGCGGAACTTGGCGCTGTAGCGGACGGCTTCCCACACCGTGAGCTCGGGGTGGACGAGGTCGTCCTGGGGGACGTAGCCGATGGAGCCGCGCAGGGTGTCGTAGATGCTGTAGAGGTCCTCGCCGTTGATGCGGACCACGCCGCTCGTGGGCGGGAGGTAGCCGTTCAGGGTGAGCAGCAAGGTGGTCTTGCCGGCGCCCGAGGGGCCCATGAGGGCGATCATGTCGCCGGGGAGGGCCTTGAAGGAGACGTCGTCGAGGAGGACCTTCTGGGCGGCGGGGTTGTCGCGGTCGGGGACCTCGAGGCGCAGGCTCCAGGCCTCGATCTCGTAGAGGGGGCGGCCCGCCCAGCGATCGGGCGCGTACTCCTCCTGGACCAGCTCGACGGCGCCGGCGCCGCCGACCTCGATCTGGAGGGGCATGGGGCCGATGTAGATCTTCTCGCCATTCTGGACGGGGATCTTCTGGCCGGGGGCGAGGCGGTTGCCGCGGACGTAGGTGCCGTTGGCGCTGCCGCGATCCTCGATGAAGAGCTGGCCGTTCATCGAGTGCAGGAGGGCGTGGGTGCTCGACACCTGCGGGTGGGCGAGGACGATGTCGTTGTCCGGCGTGCGGCCGATGCGCTTGACGTTGTTGCCGCTCGGGGAGAAGTCGAGGTGGCCGAGGACGGTCTTGTTCTTCTTGCCGGTGGGGGCGCCTGCCTGGGGCGCGGAGGGGAGGCTGCTCATGGGCACCATCGCGGTCCCGGCCGTCTCCAGCGGCTGGGCGGGGCTACCGGACATGGCGTGCGGCGCGTGCTGTGGGGGCGCGGCAGGCTGGGGGCCAGGCATGTTGGAGGGCGAGGCGCCGCCGCGGAGGCCCTGCGCGATCTGCATGAGGAGGCTGAGCTGGACGGGGACGGGGCCGAAGGCGACGACGCCCTGCGGATCGACGGGCGTGGGCTGTCCCGGGGGGATGCGCTGGTTGCCGACGTAGGTGCCGCTCGTGGAGCTGTTGTCCACGGCCATCATCCGGTCGAGGAGGATGGTGGCGTGCTGGCTGGAGACGCTGGGGTGCTGCAGGACGAGCGAGGCGCGCGCGGGGTCGCGGCCGATGATCACCTGACCGGCGGGAGCAGCGAGGGTCCCCGGCGTCGCGAGCATCAGGGTGATGGCCGGGTGGCTGAGCGGGATCGGGGTCTGGCCCGCGAAGAACTGGGTGCGGAAGTCGAAGGGGACCTGCTCGCCAGGGACGAGCTGGCGTCCGTTGGCGGTGGCGGGTCCCGCGCCGCAGATGAAGGTCAGCTTGCCGCCGCCCTGGTTGACGATGCGGGCGTGTTCGGGGAGGACGCCGGGACCGGCGAGCACCACGTCCGCGCTCGGGGAACTACCTACGGTGATGCTCTGCTTTCCAGCCCCGGGGATCATACCTGGCGGGTTTCATCACATGCGCTCGGGAGCGGCAAGCCCTGCTTGTCCCAAGTGAGTGTCGGGGTTTTGTGACGAGATGTCGCGAGGGCGCCGGCAGGAGGCGGAAGGCGGCGCGCAGCAGCGTTCCCGGTCCGCGCTTCAGCCGGGGAGGAGGACCCAGAGGAGGAGGATGAGGAGGACGGCGATGACGGCGGAGATGCTGATGATCAGGAAGACCAGGCCGCCGCGTGAAGGCTTCGCGTTGGCGTCACCGTAGCTGATCCGGCTCATGGCCGGGGCATGCGGTGAGGTGGGGTGAGGGTAGGGGGCGATGTGGTTCTGGTGCGGGGCGGGGTAGGGGAGGGGGGCCGCGTCGAGGTGGGCAGGGTGATGGCCCATGGGGGCGCCGGGGGGAGCACCCATGGCGCTCGTGTGGCGCTCGTGCTCGGTGATGGTGGGCTGCGCGGGGAGAAAGGGTGCGGGGGCGCTGGCGTGGGAGGAGGCGCCGAAGTGCGGCGCGGCAGCGTGAGGCGCGGCAGCGTGAGGCGCGGCAGCGTGCGGCGCGGCAGCGTGCGGCGTGCCGGCGTGGAGATGCGCCGCGGCGAGAGAGGCGTCGACGGCCGTGGGGCGCAGCGCGCCAGGCTCGGTGGGGAGGACGGGGCCCCAGGGGGCCGTGGGCTCGGGTGCGGTCATGCCCGGAGGGGCGTGCGAGGTGGCCCCGGTGTGGGTCTTCGCCACGGCGTCGCCCTGCATGGAGGGCGGGGCGGCGACGACGGTGTCGGCGGGCTCGCCGGGGAGGGTCATGGGACGGCTGCCGGTCTCCACGATGCGGGCCATCTGCACGGTGATGTTGTCGTGGCCGCCGCGGTTGTTGGCCATCTGCACGAGCATCTGACAGGCGTGATCGAGGGAGCCGGAGGAGAGGGCCTGCCGCACGCAGCCGAGGATGTCGTTGTTCAGGGCGAGGTCGGTGAGGCCGTCGCTGCTCATGAGCAGGATGTCGCCGGGGTAGAGCTCCATGGGCTCGGGCCTGACCTCGACCTCGACCTCGGGCTTCATGCCGAGGGCGCGGGTGATCTTGTTGGCGTCCGGGTGGCCGATGGCCTGCTGCTCGGTGATCATGCCCGCGTCGAGGAGGCCCTGCACCATGGAGTGGTCGCGGGTGAGCGGGTAGATCTGGCCGGCGCGGATGACGAAGGCGCGGCTGTCGCCGACGTGGGCGACGTCGACGCCGCGGTCGTGAAGGAGCATGGCGACGACGGTGGAGCCGGGCCTGCCGCGGCTCTCGGGGGCGCCGCCGAGCTGGTAGACGCGGCGGCCTGCCTCCTCGATGGCCGCCTTGAGCACCATCGCAGGGCTCGTGCCGGGGGCCGGCTGCTCCACCTGCTCGAAGATGGTGGTGATGGCCGTCCGGCTCGCTTCGCGGCCGCCCTGATGCCCGCCCATCCCGTCACACAGCACCGCCAGGTGGCCGAGCCGGCACACCTGGTAACCGCAGGAGTCTTCGTTGACCTGCTTGTTCGGATCACGACCGGGATCGCTGGCTTGAGCGAACTCGATCTTCAGGTGTGTGGTGTGGGCATGGCCGGGCATCGTGGGGCCCAAAGCTCGTGTCCGAAGGGAGGCGTGGGGGGGTCGTTATTCCAGCCGGGTGCTGAACTCGACGGGGCCGAAGCGGAGGACAGCACCCGCAGACACCGGGGTCCACACGCCGGCAGGCAGTCGCTGGCCGTTCAGGAAGGTGCCGTTGTTCGAGTTCTCGTCACGAACGAGCAGCTGTCCGCCCTCGACCTTCACCACCGCATGAATACCAGAGACCCGCGGTTCGGTGAGGAGAATCTGGCACGCGGAGCCGTCTCGACCGGCGCGCATCTCCATGCCGGGGGTTACCGTGAAGATGCCCGATGCGCCGGAGAGGATGGCGCGCGAGGCACCGCCAGGAGGCGGACCGCCGTAGCCGCCGAAGTCACCGCCGGCAGGCATGGGAGGGCCGAAGGGCGCGGGGCCACCCATGGGAGCCGGGGGGCCGCCCATGCCAGCGACGATGGGCTTGGGGGGAGGTGCCGCGGTTTGCGCGCCGCGTCGCTTCCCGCCACCACCGCCGCCGCGGACGATGGAGACCACGAGCAGCACCAGGACGACGCCGCCGAAGGTGATGCCGCCGATGAGCAGGTAGGGCAGGGGCGTTTCCTGCGCCTTCACCGTGAGGATCTTGTCGGCGGTGATGGCGCTCGTGCGGCGAGCCTGGTTGTCGTAGAGGATGATGCGCCCCGACATGGCCTCGCCCTTGCCGACGAGGAAGTTGTCGGAGCTCGGGAGCTCGAACTCGGCGACGGTGTCGCCGGTGCTGAGCGCCTTGCCGCGCATGCCCTGCTCGATGAGGGAGCGCTGGGCCTTCTTGGCGTCGTCGATGCCGCCGCCCTGCAGGGACTGGGGAGCCGCCTGGTTCTTGGGGACCATGTAGATCTCGGCCCGCTGCGCGTTGCCGCCCCAGCAGAAGTTGCCGAAGATCTTGATGCTCCCCCCGGGGTACGCGGGGCTCTTCTGGGCGGCGCGCTCGGTGGCCTCCCGGTCGATGTCGAGGGGCCAGGTGGTGGGGTCGATGCCGACCGGTACGTTCTGGAAGGTGGCGTCGCCGGCGATGACCGGGTTGGTGTTGACGAAGGCCAGCTTGAAGGTCTGGGTGATGCTGGGGGCGATGCAGGAGACCCGCCAGCGCACGATGTGCATGCGGTTGAAGCGGGTGCGCACCGAGTTGACGATGTTCGCGGCGCGCCGGGTCTGGCCGTCGCGCACGATGGTGAAGAAGCCGCCCATCTCGGGGTTGGCCAGGCCCTCCATGAACTCGCGCGCGGTGAGGTTGAACTCCTCGATGAGCTTGCTGGGGAACCAGATGGAGACGACCGGGACCGGGGTCTTGGGGAGGACGTCGTTGTTCTCCGGGAAGCGCCCCTTGCTCAGGTAGTCGCGGAGGATCATGGCCGCGGGGCCGGTGGAGTTCGGATCGGAGCCGGCGCCGCCGTTCGAGAGCAGGACCATCGCCTGGTGCATCGGGACGGGGACGCCCTGGCCGACGTTGCCGAGATCCCGGAAGGCGTCGGTGGCCGCGGTCTTGATGATGTTCAGCAGCGGCCTGGTGCGGCCCTGGGTGGGGTAGGTGCGCGCGATGCTGCCGATGGACTGCAGGGCTTGCTGCTTCTGGCTCACCCACTTCGAGTCTTCAACGACGCCGCGATCGTTGAAGAACATGACGTCGACGATGTCGTTCGGCGTCATGGTGTTGATGAAGGCGCTGGCGACGGCCTTCGCTTCGTCGAAGCGAGCGCCCATGGTGGAGGCGGCGTCGATGAGGATGAGCCACGCGGTGCCCACGCCAGGCTGGCTCGCGCTGTCGCCCCAGCGCGCCTTGGACTCGAAATTCGAGGGAAGGTCGGTGCCGTCGACGGTGACGGTGAAGAGCGCGTTCTTCTCCGGGAAGTCGAACGACGAGTAGAGTGCCTGGGGTTGCTCCAGGGCGTCGGCCACGCAGTCGTAATGCGCGTCGCCGGTGATCGCCGCGCATTGCTTGGTGATATCGCTGAGGCGCTTGTTCTGGACGAGGTCGACGACCGAGGTCAGGATGGGCGCGCCGTCGACCGTGCTCGCGCGCGGGTCGATCCGGAGGAGCCTCGCTTCAGGCGCCGCGACCGCGTCGCGCGTGAAGAGGGAGACGAGCACGAGGAGCGCCGCCGCGAGGGGGAACAGGCCGAGGCGGGATCTGCCGGTCTGTCTTCGATCGGGCGGCAGCGTGGGGCGAACTGCATCGGGCAAGTGCATAGATGACGGTCTCCAGCGTGCGGAGTCGGCAGAGCGCTCCGGCGCGGGCTGCGCGATCGACGCGCCACGGCGGCGATCGCTGTTTCGGTCAGTTGCCAGGCGTCAGCTTCTCGTCGCGACGTTGATCACGATGACGCTGAACCCGCCGAAGCGGATGCGATCGCCATCGCGGAGCTCGCGCCGTCCCTGGAAGCCGATTGCCTCCTCGTTATGAAACGTCCCATTCGTCGAGCCGAGATCGGAGAGCATCATACGCCCTCCATCGCAGTCGATCGTTGCGTGGTGCGTGGATGTTGTTCCGTGCGCGACCGGGATGTCGACCTTTTGGCCTGTCTCGGCGCGGCCAACCAGGTTCTTTCCCTGGTAGAGCACCCAGTGCTTCCCGAGCGGGTCGTCCTGGAAGCTGATGAGGAACCCCGCGAGCGCGCCGCGTTCCTTGCTGCTCTCCGAGGGGAGCGGTTGCCGGGGAGGGGCGCTGTTCATCCCCGGGAGCGGGGGCGGCGGCGGCGGAGGCGGCGGCTGGGGCGGCGGCGCGTAGGGCTCGGGGGAGAAGCCGCCACCCTGCGGTGGCGGCCCATAGGGGTCGGGAGAGAAGCCGCCACCCTGCGGCGGCGGCGCGTAGGGTTCGGGGGAGAAGCCGCCACCCTGCGGGGAGTAATGGGTGGGGCCGTAGGCGTCGGTGTCGAGCGCGATGGGGTGGCCGCCCTCCATGCAGAAGGAGCCGCCGGGCGCGATGGGGTGGCCCTGCACGCAGCGGGCAGGCTTGGTGGCCGGCGGTGGGGGGCCGAAGTCGGCGCGTGGGACGGGCGGGTAGCCGCCGCTGCCCGCGTCCGCAGGCGGAGGCGGCGGCGGGTAGCCCACGGGGGCTGGAGGCGGCGGAGGAGCGCCGAAACTTCCGGGCTGGGGCGGAAGGGGAGGAATGCCGTAGCCGTCAGGTCCACCAACGGGCGCGGGGGGCGGGGGGGGCGGC
>NZ_ASRX01000034.1 GCF_000601485.1 Chondromyces apiculatus DSM 436 | reverse complement strand
GGGGCGGGGGCGCAGGGGGGTGGGACTGGCGCGGCTGGCGTGGGTCAGGACAGGGGGGCTTACAAGCGCCCGCTGATCGAGATGCCAGGGCGCAAGCCGACAGAAGGGGGCGGGATGCCCGCGCGAGGCGGCAGGGGCGCAGGGGGCGCAGGGGGCGCTGGCGGAGACGGGGGCGGAGATGTCGGTAGAAGCGGCGGCGGCAACGCGCGCGGATCTGCCGGTGAGAGCTTCGAAGAGGCGCGGGGGGGGGCGGCTGGGGGCACCGGGCAAGCACCAGGCGGCAGCGCGGGCGTGGAGGACAAGCCGAGGATGCCAAGGACGTCGGCGCCACCGCCGCAACGGCCCGTGGGGCGCAACTTGCCTCCGCCGCCGATGCCGTCGACCCGTCCGGAGGCAACGGCGGTGCTCCCGGGAGCAGCAGTGCCCGAGGCGCCGCGTTACGCGCAGGGCGTGGGTCGCTCGGGGTGGTCGCCGCGCGCCGAGGAAGCGGCGGCGCTCGGGATGGGCCACGCAGCGGTGGCTCCAGGCGCGGGGAACGGTGGAGCGCACGAGGTTGCGGCTGGCGCGGGGACGCATGGCGCGGGGGACGCTGCGGGTGGGATGGTGGCGGCCGCGGCAGGAGCGTCGTCGGAGCGCGGGGAAGGTGGGATCCCGATCACGCAGCCCGCCGGGGGCGTGGCGCCGCGCGAGGAGGCGGGGGGTGGCCAGCAGGACGGTCGGCCCGGAACCGGACGCGTGTGGTCGAAGGGGGAGCTGGGGTCGGGGCCGGTGGTGGAGACGCTGGCATCGGCGCTGATTCCCCGGGATCTGGACGGTGCGACGCCGCCTGCAGGTGCGGTGGCGCCGGTGGAGGTGGTGGGGGAGGATCGCCCCGGGGTGCCAGGCGCGCGGTGGCGCCGGAGCCTGAGCGGGGCGGGGGGGACGGGCGCGGCGGTGGCAGTCGGCGCGATGGCGCGGAACGGGTCGGACGCGGGGGTGCGGGTCGGGCAGCAGACGGGTTCGATGGGCGCGGTGGGGGCCGGCGCACCCGGGGCCGCCGTGGCGGCAGGGACGCCAGGGTTCACGGCGATGCAGGCGCCAGAGGGCGGGCTGGGCGAAGCCGGCAACACGGGCGCGGATAGCTGGTCCGAGGCGATGCGGCCCGGTGGGTCGGTGATGCGGGCACACGTGCGGGTGCCGGTGTCGTCGCTGATCGGGACGGGCGGGACGCTGATCCTGCTGGTGGTGTTCGCGTTCATGGCAGGGCGCTGTTCGGTGGGGGAGCGGGAGCGGCCCGTGGCGCAAGCGGCGGTCGGCGATGCGGTGCTGCGGGCACGGATGGGGGTGCCGGAGCCGCCGAGGCCTTGCTGGGTGTCGCGGCAACCACGGCGGTGGGCGCCGCTGGTGGAGCGGGGCGTGCCGTTCGACGTGGCCTCCGGTGGGAGCGGGGCGCTGCTCGTGGGGTACGCGCGGGCGCCGAAGGAAGCCGTGGGGCTGGAGGTGGATCTGGCGAAGGGCGGGGTGGCCGAGAGCTTTTCGCAGTCCGGAGAGAACGGGGTGGCGCGGGTGTTTCCGACGCCAGGAGGCGCGGAGAAGTTCGTGGTGACGCTGGAGGCGCAGGGAGGCATCCGGTCGCCGGTGCACTCGGGGGGCGCGCGTCCGCTGGTGGTGGGGTTCGGGGAGGGGGGGATCGTCGCGGCAGAGCGGGCCGAGGGGCCGACGTCGGTGGTGTGGCCCGTGAGCGGCGCGGATGGGGAGGCGATGCGGCTGGTGAGCGCCGGGGAGCAGGGGCACGCGGTGCTGCTGCGCCGGGAAGGGGCGGTGTGGGGGGGATGGATGGGGCCGGGGCGAGAGGCGGTGGGGCCGCTCGTGAAGGTGGAGGGGTCCGGAGGATCGGTGGGGAAGCCGTCGCTCGGGTGGAACGGGCGCGAGGCGGCGGTGGTGTTCGCGGATCGGGGCGGGGAAGGGAAGGCGTGGGAGATCCGGCTGGGTCGGGCGCCGTTCGGGCAGATGCCGGCGACGACGGCGGTGCTGCCGCTGCCTGAAGGTGGGCCCGGCGGGGATGCGTTCGCGCCAGACATCGCAGGGCTGCCGGATGGGCGGTGGCTGCTGGTGTGGACCGAGGGGCAAGCCGGGAGCAGGGCGATGCGGGCACAGACGCTGGCGCCCGATCTGTCGCCGATCGGAGATCCGATGGCGCTGTCGCCGCCGGCAGGGAACTTCGGGCAAGGGATGATGGGTGTGGCAGGGGGCTACGTGGGCGCCGTGTTCCTGTCGAAGCCTGCTGCGACCTACGAGCTGTGGGGAGTGGTGCTGCAATGCGGATGATGCGCGGGGCGCGGCGCGCGTGGGGGGCAGGGCTCGGTGCGCTGCTGATGGTCGGGGGGATGGCGGTGGGGCCAGCAGGATGCGGGGGGGCGGCGCCATCGCAGATCGAGCGCGGGACGGCGCCCTCGACAGGGCAGGCGCCCTACGATGCGTTCTTCCAGGAGGTGCTGGCGATCCAGGAGGAGACGCTGGAGGCCGGGAAGACGACGTCGGGTGCGCAGGTGGGGCTGGGGCGGTCGCTGGGGCTCGCGGAGACGGCGAGCGGCGATGCGGTGGTGGAGGCGTCGCGCGCGCGGGCGGCGACGCTGCGCGAGGAGGGGGTGCTGCTTCACCTGGAGCTGACGCCGGAGGTGAAGGTGGTGCGCTCCGTGGAGAAGAAGGGGAAGCTCGCGGACGAGGCGAAGGGGGTGCTGGACGCGATGGAGGCGTCGGTGAAGGGGGCGATGGCGATCTCGAAGCAGTTCGGGGACTACGCGGGGAGGACGGCGGCGCTGGAGAAGAAGCGCGCGACGCTGGAGCAGGAGCTGTCGACGGCGTTCTCGGGCGACAAGCGGCGCGATGTGCAGCGGGAGCTGGAGGCGGCAGGGAAGGTGCTGGCCGAGGTGCAGGAAGAGAACGGGCTGCAGGCGGCGATGGCGTCGAAGTTCGTGCTGGACCTGGCGCTGGCGGTGGAGACGGGCGCAGGGTCGGGGGCTCCGGGAGGCGACAAGAAGCGCGGAGGGGCGGGGGCCGGTGGGCGTCCAGCAGGGCGCCCTGCGGGGCGTCCAGCAGGGACCGGTGGGCCTCCGCCCGCGTCAGGGCCAGCGCCGACGCCGCCGCCGAAGCCCGCGGGTGGTGACGACTTCGAGCCGTGAGGTGAGCGGGACGCCTGTTTCGAGGGCGAAGGGACGCCTATCCTCCGGGCCCGCGCGCGGTCTTGTGGTACGCCTGGGCTTCCTCGCGATGAACCGTTCCTCCTCGCTCGCTCAGGTCGCTTCGGGCTCGGTGCTGGTGGCGCTCACGCTCGCGCCAGGAGTCGCGGCGGCGCAGGCGTCGCCGCTGTCGCGGGCGGTGGTGGTGGGGGGCTGGTCGTTCAGGCCCGAGATCGAGGTGCGGACGCGCGCGGAGGTGCGGACCGATCCCGTCGATACGGGGGGCGATGTGTACGGGTCGAGCGCGGTGCTGGCCGAGGGGTTCGGGACGACGCTGCCGCCCATCGCAGAGACGCGGGCGGAGACGGACTCGCAGTGGATCGTGGGGGAGCGGGCGCGGATCGGCCTGACGGTGGATCGGGGGCCGCTGACCGGGGTGTTCACGCTGCAGGACGCGCGGCTCTGGGGGAGCACGGAGACGATCTTCCTGGGAGCAGGGCAGTCGGAGCTGCCGTCGACGGCGCCCTGGGAGGCGTACCTGGACGTGCACACGCGCTCGGGGAGGCGGGCGTTCTTCCGGATGGGAAGGCAGCGCGTGGTGTGGGGCGATGGGCGGCTGCTCGGGGAGAGCGACTGGGCGTTCACGCCGCGGTCGCTGGACGCGCTGCGGTTCGGGGTGCAGCTCGGGGACATCGATCTGGAGGCGATGGCGTCGCTGCTGAGCGCGCCAGGGGCGACGCCGCCCTCGGTGGCGGGGACGCGCAAGCCGATCACGGAGGGGACCGGGGCGCAGCTCTACGGGCTGGACGCGGTGTGGCATGTGGCGCCGTTGCTGCAGCTCGAGGTGACGGGGCTGGCGCGCGTGGTGCGCGAGCCGAGGCCGAGCTGGCTGACGCCGGGCGATACGTTCGTGGTCGATGCGCGCGTGTTCGGAGAGCACCGCGGGTTCAGCTACGCCGCAGAAGGGGCCTACGAGTTCGGGCGGGTGGCGACGTACGGTGACGATCGGCCGCTGTCGGCGTTCGCGCTCGCTGCGCGTGCCGGGCTGGAGACCGCGCTGCCATGGCACCTGACCTTCGGCGCGCGCGGGGCGTATGCGTCCGGAGACGATGGGGAGCTGGAGCCCGGAGAGACGCAGACGCGCTTCGATCCGATCCTGCCCGACGAGCGGCGGAACATCGGGTTGATGGGGCTCTACGGGTGGTCGAACCTGATCGAGGGCTCAGGGACGGTGGAGGTGCGGCCGGTCGAGGAGCTGTCGGTGCGCGCGGGGTACACGTTCGCGGCGCTGGCGCAGTCGTCGGGGCGGTGGGTGACGGCGCGGTTGCTGCCGGTGGGGGCCGTGGCCGAGAACGGGTCGCGGGTGCTCGGACACGAGGTGGACGCGATCGTGTCGCTGACGCCATGGGAGCCGCTGCGGCTCGAAGCGGGCTACGGGCTGTTCCTGTTCGGAGAAGGTGGCAAGGCGATCCTCACCGCAGCGAACCGGCCCGCCGACATGCAGCACTTCGGCTACCTGCAAGCGACGCTCCGCGCTCCGTAAAGCAAAGAGCCCCGAGGCGCTCGGCCTCGGGGCTCTCGTCACACGTTGCGATCCTGGTTCAGGTGCTCGGGGCGGGCTTGGGGGCGCCGAAGATGCTGGCCGCGCGGCGCTTCTCCTTCGCGGCGCGCTCGCGGTCGGCGTAGGTCGGGATGATCACCCGGTCGCGCTTGGGCAGCTCGCGGCCCCCGGCGATGGCGTCGACCTCCTCGGCGTCGAGGGTCTCGCGCTCGAGCAGGGCCGTCGCGAGCTTCTCGAGGGTGTCGCGCTGCTCGCTGAGCATGCGCCGCGCCTCGTTGTAGGCGTCCATCACGAAGCGACGGACCTCGTCGTCGATCTGGTTGGCGATGGTCTCCGAGTAGTCGCGGCGGCGGCTGGTGAAGTCGCGGCCGAGGAACACGGACTCCTCGTCGGAGGCGTAGGAGATCGGTCCGATGACCTCGCTCATGCCGAACTCGGTGACCATGCGGCGCGCCAGGTTCGAGGCCTGCTTGATGTCGTTGCCAGCGCCCGTGGTGAACTGACCGAAGACGAGCTCCTCGGCGACGCGGCCGCCCATGAGCACCGCGAGGCGCGCCTTGGCGAAGTCGCGCGACATGCTGAGGCGGTCCTCCTTGGGGAGCTGCTGGGTGAGGCCGAGCGCGGGGCCACGGGGGATGATGGTGACCTTGTGCACCGGGTCGGCGTGCGCTTCGAGCAGCTTGGCGACGAGGGCGTGGCCCGCCTCGTGGTACGCGGTGGTCTTCTTCTCGTCCTCGCTGATGACCATGCTGCGGCGCTCGGCGCCCATGAGGACCTTGTCCTTGGCCATCTCGAAGTCGGCCATGGTGACCATGTCCTTGTCCTGGCGCGCGGCGAGCAGGGCCGCCTCGTTGACCAGGTTCTCGAGATCGGCGCCGACGAAGCCAGGCGTGCCGCGGGCGAGGATGTCGAGGTCGACGTCGGTGCCCAGGGGGACCTTCTTCGTGTGGACGCGGAGGATGCCCTCGCGGCCACGGACGTCGGGGCGGTTGACCACGATGCGGCGGTCGAAGCGGCCAGGCCGCAGGATCGCGGGATCGAGGACGTCAGGGCGGTTCGTGGCGGCGACGATGATGACGCCCTCGTTCGACTCGAAGCCGTCCATCTCGACGAGGAGCTGGTTCAGGGTCTGCTCGCGCTCGTCGTGGCCACCGCCGAGGCCCGCGCCGCGGTGCCGGCCCACGGCGTCGATCTCGTCGATGAAGATGATGCAGGGCGCGTGCTTCTTGCCCTGCTCGAAGAGGTCGCGCACGCGGCTCGCGCCGACGCCGACGAACATCTCCACGAAGTCGGAGCCGGAGATGGAGAAGAACGGCACGCCAGCCTCGCCAGCGATTGCCTTGGCGAGCAGGGTCTTGCCGGTGCCAGGGGGGCCCATCATGAGCACGCCCTTGGGGATGCGGCCGCCGAGCTTCTGGAACTTCTTCGGGTCCTTGAGGAACGCGATGATCTCTTCCAGCTCGTCCTTGGCCTCGTCGATGCCGGCGACGTCGGCGAAGGTGATCTTGTTCTGCGCTTCGCTGAGGAGGCGCGCGCGCGACTTGCCGAAGCTCATCGCCTTGCCGCCGCCCGCCTGGAGCTGACGCATGAACAGGTAGAACATGACCAGGAGGAAGACCATCGGCAGGATGGTCACGAGAGCGCCCGACCAGAAGGGCGAGGCGTCTTCCTTCTCGAAGCTGACCGCGACCTTGTTGTCGTAGAGCAGCTTGGTGAGCTGGTCGGCGTCGTCAGGGCCGATGGTCACCTTCTTGGTCTTGGAGCCGGTCTTCGGATCCTTGACCCAGAACGTGTACTCGCGCTCCTTGATGGTGACGGACTCGACGTGGGGCTCCGCCTCCCGATCCTTGACCTGGACCTGGGTCATGAAGTCGCTGAACGCCACGGGCGTGGCGGGTGGTCGATCCGGGCTCAAGAACTGCCAGATCGCCAGGAACATCATGATCAGCAAAACCCAGAGCAGCAGCGTCTTATGCGATTGCTTCACGAGGGACCTCAGGGCTCGCGATGACGAGCCGCCACGTCTTTAGAGGGTACGCGTGTTCCTGCCATCATGCCACCAGCGAGGCTCCGCCCCCGGCGCGTGGAGCGACTGGCGCCCGGACGGTGGCTGCCGTCCAGCGCGGGATCAGGGCCTGCGGCGCGTCTGCCATTCCTCAATAAGCACGGTTTGCCGTTCCGGAAAGGCCGGGTCGAACACTCTATCCCCTTGGACCCGCAACTGGACAGGGACGCCGCGTTTGCGGGCCTTCTCGGCTGCCAGGCGCTGGGCACGCCCCAGGACGAGGGGTGGCGCAGGATCGTCCGGTCGGTCGGACGCCAGCATGTCGGAGAGAGCACAGAGGTGCTGAACGAGCTGCGGCGAGAGCTCTTCGAGCAGTGGGATGACCTCGCGGCGGACACGGGTGCGGAGAAAGCGGGGGTCGGCGTTGCTCGGGTCGTCCGCGAAGGGGATGTCGTGGCGACGGAGGTGGGCGAGGACGTCGCTGCGGCGCGCCAGCAGGAGGGGGCGGATGAGATCGAGGCCGGGCTCCGGGGGGAGCGAGGCGCTGGGAGGAAGGACCGCCAGGCCTCGGGGGCCAGCCCCGCGGAGGAGGCGGATGAGGAAGGTCTCGGCCCGGTCATCGGCGGTGTGGCCGGTGGCGATGGCTCTGGCGCCAGCAGCACGGGCGGCTGCGGCCAGCGCGGTGCGTCGTGCGTCACGGGCGCGGGCCTGGAGGTTGGGGCCCGGGGCGAGGTCCACACGGGTGATGGCGAAGGGGATGTCGAGGCGGGCGGCGAGGGCGGCGGCGAGGGCAAGCTCGGACGAGGCAGCCGGGCGGAGGCCGTGATCGACGCCGTGCGCGAGGACGCGGTGGCCGAGGCGAGGCTGGAGGAGGGCGAGGACGTGGAGGAGGGCGGTGGAGTCGGGGCCGCCAGAGCAGGCGCAGAGGACCACGTCGCCGCGGGTGAGGAGGGCTTCGTCGCGGAGGAGGCGCTCGGCAAGGCGGCGAAGCGAGGGGGGGTGGGAGCGGCCGCGCTGTGGCGGGCGTGGAACAGGTGCGGTCAACGCATCACCCGAGCTCGAAGGCCTTGCAGAAGATCACCTGGTCACGGTCGGCGAGCCGGGGAGAGAGGTGGGGAGCGATGGGGAAGCCGAGGGCGCAACGGGGCGGGTCGCGAGGTTCGTCGGGAGCGCCGGGCTCGAAATAGGCGCAGTCGGGGCAGGCGAAGAGGAGGTGGTAGCGCTCGGCTTCCTCGCGCAGGCGGGCATCGACGCGGTGGATCATGCAGAGGTCACGATAGCGCAGGCGCGCGCGAGGGGCGGTGGCGCGCGAGGCGGACGATGGTCTCGATGTGGCTGGTCTGGGGGAAGAGTTCGACGGCTTCGAGGTGGGTGATGACCAGGCCGGACGCGAGGAGGGGGACAAGGTCGCGGGCGAGGGTGGCGGGGTTGCAGGAGACGTAGACCACCGCGCGCACGCTGGAGGCGGCGATGGCTGCTGCAGCGCCAGAGGCGCCGGCGCGCGGGGGGTCGAGGATGACGACGTCGGCGCGCGGGGGGACGGGGGTGGCGTCGGCGTCGGCGACGACGACCTTGCCCGCGAGGCCGCGGGCGGAGAGGTTCTCGCGGAGGCAGGCGGCAGCTTCGGCGCCGTGCTCGACGGCCACGAAGGAGGCGAGGTCCGCGCCGGAGGGGCCACGGGCGAGGAGGATGGAGAGCGTGCCGCTGCCGGCGAAGAGCTCGAGGACGTGCATGGGGCGCGCGGGGAGGTCGAGCCACGCGAGATCGGCGACGCGCTTGGCGAGGACGGAGGCGCCTTCTTCGGAGGGCTGTCCGAAGCCGCCCGCGGCGAGAAGGAGGGGCGCGCCATCGGCGCCCTGAAGGACGGGGCGCGGATCGCCGAAGGAGGCGGGGCGGGAGACACCTTCGAGGGAGACCCGGGCGCCGGCCCAGGTGCCCTCGGCAATGCGCTGGTCGAGCATGCTCCAGGTGGTGGGCGGGAGATCGCCGCTCCAGAGGATCTCGACGACGGGGCGTCCACCCTGGCCCGCGGCGATGAGGACGTCGCCCTCGCCGGTGGCGCCGGCGAGGAGGGTGGGCAGCTCGCGCAGGAGCGGATCGAGCGCGGGGTGCAGCACGAGGCAGCGGTCGACGGAGGCGAGGAGGTGCGAGCTGGAGGCGCGGTAACCGACCTCGACGCGCGGGGGCTTTCCCGGAGGAGGAGGGGGCTTCTTGAAGGCGCGGGGGGCGCCGCCACGGCCGGCCTTGGCGAAGAGGCGCGCGCGGGTGCGGTAGCCGAGGGGCTGCAGCGCGGGGTGGACGTGGATCGGGGGGAGGTCGTCGACCGCTGTGGCGCGGGAGATGGCGCGGCGAATCAGCTCCGCGTGGGCGTCTTGCTGGGTCGAGGGAGAGAGGTGCATCCAGTCACAGCCGCCGCAGGTCTCGACGAAGGTGCACGGGGGGGTGATGCGCCCGGGGCCCGCGGTGAGGATCTTCAGGAGCTTGCCGCGCGCGGGGTGCGCAGCGCGGTCGATGTCGACCTCGACGACGTCACCCGGCGCAGCGCCTGCGACGAAGACGACCTCGCCTTGCTCGGTGCGCGCGACGCCTGCTCCACCTGCCGCGAGTTCATGGATCGAGAGCGCGACGCGGCTCCCGGTTGCGCGATCACGGCGGGAGCTGCCGCCGCCGCGCCCGACGTGCTTCTTCATTTCATGCTGATGCGCTGCGCGGTGACCGAGCCGGAGACGACGATCACCGAGATCACTTTCTTCGTGGAGCCCTTGCGGCCCGTGATGCGGTGCTGCCCGGGCGCGGCCGAGGCGCGGAGGACGGGCGAGGCGCCGAGGCTGCGGCCGTTGTCGAGCACCTCGTCGCACTGCGGGTCGCAGTGGACGGTGAGGAAGCCGGGAGCTTCCTTGGGCTCGCTCGTGGTGGCCGCCGCAGGGGTGGGGGCGACGGCTGCCGTGCGGTTCGTGCTCACGGCTGGCGCGGCTGGCGCGGCCGCGGCGGCAGCGGGTGCCGCAGGAGAGGCCGCCGCCGTCGTGGCGCCAGCCGCGGGCTGGGGCTCGGCTGCCGGCGAGGGCGCAGGGGCCGGCGCAGGCACCGCGGCCGCGACGGGCACGGTGGGCGCCTGCGGCACGGCGGCGTTCGCGGAGGTCGCGGCCGAGACGCTCGGGGGCGGCGCCTGCTTCTGCATCTTGAAGTAGACCAGCGCGATGATGCCGATGAGGCACAGCGCGGTCAGCGCGACGACGGCGATGATCACGCCGGTGTTGCGGCGCTGTCCGCGCTTCGCGGCGTCCTGCTGCGCCATCCAGAGCGCGGTGGGATCGGGGCGCGGGAGCGAGAGCGCGGTCTCGATCTGGGACTGCGGTCCCTGGCCCGGCGGGTACTGCATGGGGTAGCCCGGCGCCATGGGAGGCTGCAGGCCATTCGGCGGGAGCCCCCCCGGCGCGGGGCCGAAGGTGGGAGCACCGCCGGGGCGCGTCGCCGGGAAGCCGGTCTGCGAAGCCTGCGGCGATCCATAGCCCTGGCCGTTGCCGTACGGCGGAGCGCCGAAGCTCGGACCCTGCATGCCCGTCTGAGCCCCCGGGGGAGGTCCGAAGTTGGGCCGCCCCCGATCGCCCTGCGACGCAGACGGCATGGCGGCGTTGCTCGGGAGCGCGAGGGTCGCGCCGAGATCGTCGTCGCGTTCGTCGAGCGCAGACTGCGGGTACGGCGGCGGAGGCTGGGAGTACGGGCTGCCCGGCGGACGCCCACCGTAAGGCCCCGGAGCGGGTCCGGCCGTCATGGGGAACTGGATGGTCGCTGCAGCAGGACGGGCCGCTCCGCCCGGGGGGCCGCCGCCGGTGGGCTGGGTGTGCATGGGCCTCGGCCCGCCCATGCCGGGCGGGGGTCCGCCCATGCCGTGGTTGGGCGCGGGCATGCCCGCCGCAGGGCGGGGGCCGAGCCGATCGGGACCTGCAGAGCGCGGCTCGATCTGATCGCGGTTGGCGACGGTCGTGGGGACGTCCTCGTCGTCGTCCATCAGCGAGCTCGCGGCCATCTGGGACTCGACCTGCGCGCCGCGTCCGATGGGGCCGATCCCGCTCGCGGGCGATCCGGTCGAGCGAGGGGCGTTGCCTCGGGGACGGCGGAGATCGTCGTCGTCGTCGGCACCGTGGCTGCTGTGGCCCGTGTGGCCCGTGTGGCCACCACCCGAGCCGCCGCCGCTGCCGGGCGCGAGGCCCTTCAGCTGATCGACGTTGATGGTGGAGGTGACCTCCGCGGCCCACGCGAGGTGCTGCTCGCGCTTCTGGATGCGGTCGGCGAAGACCTGCCGCACGAACTGCGCGACCTCCTCGGGGCCGACGTACGCGCCCATGCGCATGAGGAAGTTCTGGAGCGCCCGGGAGAACTCGCGCGCCGTCGCGAAGCGCTGGTTCCTGTCCTTGGCGAGCGCCTTGAGGACGATGGCTTCGAGCTCCAGCGGGTAGTTCGGGACGATGCTGGAGGGCCGCGGGACCTCGCATTTCTGCACCTTCTCGAGCGTGTCGAGATCGGTGTCCATCCGGAACAGGCGCTGGTTCGTGGTCAGCTCCCAGAGGACCACGCCGAGCGCGAAGATGTCGGTCGTGCGATCGATGTCCTTCACGCCCGAGACCTGCTCGGGCGACATGTACGCGAGTTTGCCCTTCAGCGTGCCGGCCCGGGTGGACGAGAGGCGGTCGGCGACCTTGGCGATGCCGAAGTCGACGACCTTGGTGTAGCCGTCGTACGTGATGAACAGGTTGTGGGGCGTGACGTCGCGGTGCACGAGGCCGAGGAGCTGGCCGTTCTTGCCGCGCAGCTCGTGAGCGGCATGGAGGCCCTCTGCGGCGTCGGCGCACATCCGCGCCGCGAGCTCCGGCGCGAGCTGGAGACCACGCTCCTCCGCGCGGCGCATGACCTCGCGGAGCGGCTCGCCGTGGAGGTACTCCATGGCGATCCAGTAGGTGTTGTCGTCTTTGCCGAGATCGAAGACCTGGGCGACGTTGGCGTGGTTGATGCCAGCGGCGATGCGCGCCTCGTCGAGGAACATGTCGACGAACTGGTCATCCTCGACGAGGTGCGGATGGATGCGCTTGATCGCGACCCATTTCTGGAATCCGCCGGGACCATCCATGCGCGCGAGGTGCACGCTCGCCATCCCCCCGACGCCGATCTCGTCGACTACCCGGTAGCGACCAAGGAAGAACGTGCCGGGGTTTTTGTCGGACTCCTTCGTGCGCGAGGAGCTGCTGGTCGACCCGGTGCTGGTTGGTCCGCCCATACGTGCAGCGGGTCGAGGCGGAGGTTGGGCCATGAGTAAACGCTACTTTACCGCGAGAGCGCGGCACTTCGCCACGTTGTAGGGAAGCGGCGTCGTCAGCAGGGTGTCGTCCTCCATGCTGTCCGGTCCCTGGTCCGGTCCCTGGTCCGGTCCCCAGTCAGGTCCCTGGTCCGGTCCCCAGTCAGGTCCCTGGTCGCTCCGGCCGTCGTTCTGCCCTTCGCTCCGCCCGCCCTTCCAGACGTCGCTCCGGGAAGCCTGGGCGCGGGGCAGGCGGTTGTCCCACAGGTGGGACATTGGCGGACGAGCCTCTGGGCGCGCGTGGGACGGAGCGTCAGGGGAAGGGTTGTCCCGGTTGCCCACGCTCGAAGTAGAAACGGAAGTATCCGGTGAGGTGTGACTGACGCTCCTCGGGAATCTCGTCGGGCGGGGCGCCCACCTCGATGTCGCGCGGGTCGCCGACCCAGACGTCGAAGGTCGCATCCGTGTACTTCTCGTCGGCATCCTTCTCGTGAGGATCGCCGCTGAACAGCTCCTCGAAGACGATGCTGCCACGCACCGCGTAGAGCACCACGTTCTGGTTGTGGCAGGACTGCTGCAAGTACAGCGACATGTGCACGAGCGAGGCCTCGCCGTCCGGGCCGAGCGGCAGAGAGCCAGGAGGCTGGACGCCGACGGGCAGTCCCACGGGCAGCTCGACACCGAGCATGCTGGTCCGGATGGACTCGATGTCGTCGACCAGGATCCCGAGGCCGTCGGAGACCTCCGCGAGGTCGGTGCCGCGCTGCAGGCGGATCTGGAGGGTCGAACGGTAGGGAACGGCGGCGAAGAAGTCGGGCTGGAGATCGTAGGTGGTATCCCAGCACTCGTGCGCGACGAGGCGGTCGCTGGACACCTTGCCCTCTCCCTGACCGAGGGAGCACCCCGCCGCGGCGAGCGCGAGGGGCGCAGACAGAGCGAGGCCGAGCTGGCGGAGTTTCAAGGCGCCACCTCGGCAGCCTGGGTGGGCACTGCCGCTGCCGATGCAGCCATCGCGGACACCGGGAGGGCCGCCCGGATGGTCCCACCTCCGAGAACACGATCGCCGCGGTAGGCGACCGCGACCTGGCCGGGGGAGACCGCGCGCACCGGCGAGACGAACGACACGACGAAGCTCCAGGCACCTGACGCATCGCGCCGCCGCTCCACGATCGCCGGGGCTGCCTCGTGGCGTGCACGGACGCGCACGTCGGCCACGAGAGGGAAGGACACGTCGTCGTCCCACACCGTATCCACGATCTCGGCGCCGCCCGCGTGGAGGTCTGCCTCGTCGCCGAGCTTCACCGTGGCGCTGGAGGCGTCGAGTCCCACCACGAAGGCCGGACGGCCCAGGGCCACGCCGAGGCCCTTGCGCTGGCCGACCGTGAAGGCGTGCACGCCTTGATGGGCGCCCACCACCCGTCCATCACCGTCCAAGATGGGGCCCGGTCGAACCCGATCCACCGCGCGCTCGGCGACGAAGGCGTCATAGCGCCCGCTGGGGATGAAGCAGAGCTCCTGGCTCTCGCCCTTCGTGGCACCGGGAAGGCGGCGGGCGATGGCCTCTGCGCGCACCTCTTCCTTGGTCGCGTCGCCGAGGGGGAGGATCAGGCGTGAGAGTTCGTGCGCGCGGAGCATGTGGAGGAAGTAGCTCTGATCCTTGTGCCGATCCCGACCCCGGTGGAGCCTGGCGACGCCGCTCGCGTCGCGCTCCACCCGGGCGTAGTGGCCGGTGGCGATGCTCTCGGCGCCGAGCCGATCCGCCAGCGCGAACAGCTCCCGGATCTTCACCGAGCGGTTGCAGGACACGCACGGGCTCGGCGTACGGCCTTCGAGGTAGGCGTCGACGAAGGGCGCGACCACGTGCTCCTGGAAGAGGGCGCGGCGATCGAAGGTGTAATGCGGGATGCCCAGGGTGTCGGTCACGCGGCGCGCGTCATGCTGATCCTCGGGCGCGCAGCAGCGCCCTTTCACCCCGTCGTCGGGGTAGTCCCAGAGGTGGAGCGTCACCCCCACGACGTCGTGACCGGCGTCGCAGAGGCGCGCGGCCGCCACGGAGGAGTCGACCCCCCCGCTCATCGCGACCAGGACCCGGTTCTTGCCAGCCGGAGCAGCCATCGTCTCCCCCGTTATAGCCGAACCGACGGGGGCAGGGCGACCTGACGGCTCCGTATTCCTGGGGCAAGGCCTCGTACCCCGGTCGACGCCGCATCGGGCAGAGGAGGTCAGGCCCGCCGTCCGGACGTGAGCGCGCCCGCATGGCGCCACGTAAGGCCACCACGCGGACGCCAGCGAACGCCAGCGAACGCCGCATAGAGGTGAGCGCCCCCGCGCTGGGAGGGAGCGCGGGCGGATCCGCCTTGGCCTTCTCGGAGGGCCACGTGTACCTTCGTCGACCCATGCCTAGCGGGGTCGTGCTCGTGATCGAGGACGATGAGTGGGTCGCGCGCCTGCTCAACACGGCGATCCGCGAGGCGGGTTACGAGGTGGCCGTGCGCGACACGGCCGAGAGCGGGCTCGCCGCGGCGTGCACCCTGGAGCCCGAGGCGATCGTCTGCGACATCGATCTGCCCGATCACGACGGCTACTGGGTGGCGCGCGGCGTGCGCATGCACCCCTCGCGGGTCTCCGTGACCCCGTTCCTCTTTCTCTCCAGCCTCGACGACCAGGAGTCTCGCCTCCAGGGCTTCCACGTGGGGGCCGACGTCTACATGACGAAGCCTTTCCGCGTGGGCGAGGTGGTCGCGCAGATCGGGGCCCTGGTGCAGATGGCATCGCGGCTGCGGCACCGCCGGGAGAGCTTGCTTTCCATCCCACCCGCAGCCGAGCAGATGGCGATCGAGGGGGACCTCGGCCAGCTCTCCGTGGCCACCGTGCTCACGGTGCTGGAGATGGAGCGGCGCACCGGGATCTTCGAGGTGACGAGCAAGAAGCGGCGCGCGCGGATCGAGCTCGCCGAGGGCGCCATCGCCCGGGGGACCGTCGGCGCGGTCGAGGTCACCCCGCTCGCGGCGCTGCGCAGCATCCTCTCGTGGAAGGTCGGGCGGTTCTCGTTCCTCCCCGTCGACGTGGCGCCTCCCTCCGAGCGGCGCTCGGTGGCCGCTTACCTGCTCGAAGCGACGCGCCTCGAAGACGAGAGTGGGCGGCCAGAGCTGGATCTGCCGCCATCACGGCGCAGGCCAGAGCTGAAGCTCGCGACCACGGCGCTCGGCGGCCCTCCTCCTTCACCCGAGGACTACTCACCGCCCTCGTCACGCGCGCTACGCCCGAACCCCGCGGTGGTCATCTCGGGAGAGAACCCTCCTTCGTTCGAGCTGATGCTCGACCTCGATTCAGTCCCCCCCTCGGGCCCCGCGAGCAGCGGACGCCGCGGTGGACCCCCTCCTTCGCTGCGCACGCTGGCGCGCTCGGCCGGCGTGCAGGTGCCCTCGCAGCGCTACGCCTCGCCCATCCCCTCACGGCCAGCGCCGCTCGCACCGCCGCGACCGGCACCGAGGCAGCCCCCCCGGCCCGAGGGGACCTCGAAGAAGCGCTGAGGGCCCGTCCAGGCCTCGGGGTCAGGCCGGGTGCTCCTCCACCTGGCTCGGATCGTGGCTGCGCAGGTAGCCGAGGTTCACGGCGTTCACCACCGCATGGGCGAGCAGCGGACCGACGAGGGAACCGGTGAGCGCGAAGATCGCCCCGAGCGCCACGCCGACGAGCGCCGCCCAGCCGATCCATACCCAGCGGCTCGGCCCCTTGATCTGGTGCGCCATGCCGAAGATCACGGCGCTCGGCAACACGCCGAGAAGCGGGGTCACCAGGCCTCTGAAGAGCAGCTCCTCGCCCAGGCTCGACAGCCCCGCGAGCAGCAGGATCTGCCCCACCGAGAGGTCCCGCGCGACGGGCCGCAGATCCTCGTGAAGCTGGCGCGCCCAGCGGAAGCGCGGCACGGAGACGCGGGTCGCCACGACCATCAGCAGCGCCAGCACGAGGCCGAGCAGCGCGCTGGTGGCGAGCGCGCCGAGGCTGCTCATCGCGATCCAGGGGCTCGGGTGCTCCCACGGGAGCCCATCGCGGAAGACCAGCGTGAGTGCGACCGCGAACGCCGAAAGAACTGCATACCCGCCGGCAGCCTGCAGGGTCGCGGTCGACCGCGTGGCTCCCGACCACCGCCGAGGCATGGGAGCATCCTGTCACATCACCCCTGCACCGTGAAGATGGCGACCGTCACCCCCTCGGCGGACGTCCCCGGCCTTGAACCACTGGCCGTGGAGGGACAACCGGGTTACGCCGTCCACCGACATGCACGCGACGGTCATCCTGTTCCCGGGCTCCAATGCGGACGCCGAGATGGTCCGCACGTTGCGCGACGTCCTCCAGGTCAGGACGTCGATCGCCTGGCACCGCGATGCGGAGCTGCCCGCGGGGACCGATCTCTGCGCGATCCCGGGAGGGTTCTCGTACGGCGACTATCTCCGTGCGGGCGCCATTGCGCGCGTCAGCCCGATCGTCGCCGCCATCCGCCGCCACGCCGAGCGCGGCGGGCTCGTGCTGGGCGTCTGCAATGGCTTCCAGATCCTGACGGAGGCGGGCCTCCTGCCCGGCGCGCTCACGCGCAACGCGCACCTGCGCTTCGAGTGCCGCGACGTTCACGTCACCCCGCAGGCGGAAGGTCCCTTCCTGACCGGCCTGCCGCGCGTGCTCCGGCTGCCCATCGCCCACGCCGAGGGGCGCTACCAGGCGAGCCCGGAGACGCTGCGCGCGCTGGAAGAGAGCCGCTCCATCGCGTTCCAGTACTGCGACCGGGAAGGGCGGATCGGCAGGACCCCCGACGAAGCCCCCTGGACCGAGGCGAACCCCAACGGATCGACGCTGAGCATCGCCGGCATCCAGGGCGGACCGCGGCGCAACGTGCTCGGGCTGATGCCGCACCCGGAGCGGATGAGCGAGGACTTTCAGGGAGGCGCCGACGGGCGCAGCCTGTTCGACGCTGCCGTGCGCAGCGCTGCGGAGACCATGGCGCCCGCAGAGATCACGGGCGACGCAGGGGGCGCGTGAGCACCGCGTCCACCCAGCGCTGTGGCGCCTGCGGCGCGGACGTGCCTCCGGGAGCCGACAGGTGCCCCCGCTGCGGCACCAGCCAGCACATGGATCTGTGCCCGCACTGCGGCGCCACCAGCGGCGTGACGGCAGACGCCGAGCTGCGCTTCCGCTGTGACGTGTGCGGCGGTCCCCGCATCCCACCGTCGCCGCGCGGGGCGCGCTCGGGCAGCGAGGTTCCGGCGCTGCGCAAGGCCCAGGAGGCGGTGTCGGGGCGGAGCCGCGGGCGCGCCGGGGCCGTGGCGGGCGGGATCCTGCTCGGCGCCGACGTCCTCTTCCTGATCCTGTGGCTGATCATCGCCGGCGCAGGGCTTGGCTTCTTCCTCGCCAGCCTGTTCACCTTCGTCCCGCTCGCGCTCTTCACCGCCTGGGCCGTGGCTCGCGCACGCGCCAGGGGCCGCGAGATCGAACCGGCCCTCGATGCGGCGTGGCTCGCCGCAGCCACCGACGTCGCGGCCCGGAGCGAGGACACGCTGACCACCCGCGACCTCGCCAGGGACCTGAAGATCGAGCAAGCCCAGGCCGAGGAGCTCATGGCCCTGCTCGAGGTGAGCGATGTCGTGCGCAGCTCGGTGACCAGTGACGGAGACATGGTGTACTCGCAGCGCCTTCGCGTCGGAGGGGTGCCTGCGGCGACGGCGCCGATGACGACGCAGGCAACGGCGCCGGCGACGGCCTCCACCGCCGGCGCCCACGACGCGGCGCGGGCTGACGAGGCAGCGGTCGCTGCCGAAGAGGAAGCGCTCGCCGCCGAGGAAGCTGCGATGCAGGAACGGGGACGCGGAGCCGATGTCGACGCCTCAAAAAAGTGAGCGCCGCGATCGACGCGCGCTGACCCACGTCGGCGGCCCTGCGCGCCTGAACGGGCACCCCGAGTCGGCAGCGAAGCTCGCCGCCGCGCTCGACGTCGAGGGCGCGCTCACGGCCGAGGAAGCCGCGCGTGCCCACGTGCACGGCTTCCACAGCTACCCGGCGCGCATGCACCCGGTCACCGCCCGCCGCCTCGTCGAGTCGCTCTCCGCCCCTGGGACGCGGGTGCTCGACCCCTTCTGCGGCAGCGGCACGGTCCTCGTCGAGGCGCGCCTCGCCGGACGGACCGCACTCGGCGTCGACGCAAACCCCCTGGCGGTGCGCCTCGCCTGGCTCAAGGTGCGCGGCGTCGGCGAGGCGGAGCGCGACCATCTCGTCGCAGCCGCCCGTGAGGTGGCCGCGACCGCCGACGCACGCAGGCGCGCCCGCGCCGGGGCCAGCAAGCGGTACGGCCCCGAAGACACGGCCCTCTTCGATCCCCACGTCCTCCTGGAACTCGACGGGCTCCGCATGGGCCTCGACAAGATCGAGGACCAGCCCACGCGCGCCACCCTGGAGCTGGCCTTCTCCGCCATCCTCACCAAGGTGAGCCGCCGCGCTGCGGACACCGCCGCCCACGAGCTTCCCCGGCGCATCGCCGCCGGCTACCCCGCGCGCCTGCTCATCCGCAAAACCGAGGAACTCGTGGCCCGCCTCGCCGAGGTCGCGCCGGCGCTCTCCAGCGCGCCCCCCGCCACCGTGGACGCAGGAGACGCCCGCATTCTGCGCGGCATCGCGCCTGGCTCGGTCGATCTCATCGTCACCTCGCCCCCCTACCCCGGCGTCTACGACTACGTGGCGCACCACGAAGCCCGCCTCCGCTGGCTGCGCCTCCCCAGGGCTCCCTTCGAGGAAGCCGAGATCGGCGCCCGACGCCGGCTCGATCAGCTCGGCCCCGCCCAGGGCCTGGAGCGCTGGCACGCGGAACTCGGCGCAGTCCTCTCGGCCATGGCGCGCGTCCTCCACCCCGCAGGCAGCGCGGTGCTGCTCATCGCTGACAGCGTCCTCGCGGGCGAGCCGGTGTACGCCATCGATGCGCTCCGCGCCGCCGCCCCTGCCGCAGGCCTCGCCCTCTGCGCGGCCGCCTCCCAGGACCGCCCGCATTTTCACGCCCCCACGGCGCGCGCCTTCGCCCAGCGCCCCCGCGAGGAGCACGCCATCATGCTCGTCCACCGACAGGACTCCCCTCCCCGGGACCGCAGGAAATTGCACCCCCCGCGAGGTCCTGTGGCAGGGTCGAGGCGCCCCGGCAAACCATGAAGCGCTCCCTCTTTCTCCTCGGCGTCCTCGCCGCGCACCTCCTCCTGCCTGGCTGCGGAAGCGGCGAAAGCGCCCCTGCCAGCAACGACAAGACAGGCGCCCCCGCCTGCGACGCCTACGTGGCGCGCCTCGAAGCCTGCGCAGGTGCCGCGCCTGCCGACCTCCGCACTGCCCACGATGCTGCGATCCGCGAGGCGAGGGATCGCTTCGAGCACTCGGCCGACACCGCGGCCTCCGACACGGAGCGGGTGGCGCTCGAAGACACCTGCAAGCGCCTCACCGATGCGCTCTCCGGACGCCCCGGCTGTCCCTGAAACCCATTCGCGCTACCTTCCTGCCGTGCCCACCATCGCCTTCGAAGCTTCCACCCTCGGCCCGGCCATGTCCGTCGATGCGGATGGCCCCCTCGTCGACATCTGCGACAACGCCTGCGCGCCCGTCGACTTCTCCTGCCGCTCCGCGACCTGCGCGACGTGTCAGGTCAAGATCCTCGCCGGCGCCGAGTACCTCGAACCCCCGGGCTCCGACGAGAAGGACATGCTCTCGCTCCTCGGCGCACCCAAGAGCGATCGTCTCGCCTGTCAGGCCGTGGTCCGCCGCGGCCCGGGGTTGATCAAGCTCCGCTGGGTCGGCGACAACGCCTGACCCTCCTCCATCCCCTGCTCACCAGCGGACGCGCATCGCATCCCCCACCGGCGGAGGCGATGCTCGCCCCTCATCGACCGACGCGCACCGCGCCTCTCACCGAGATCAGCGCGCTGGATCGGCTTTCGCGACGCTGGCCACCGCGACGTTGGTCTTCGCCACGCTGGTCTTCGTCACGCTGGTCTTCGCCATGCTGGCCTTCGCCACGCTGGCCTCCTCGGTGCTGGCCTTCGCCGAGCTGGCCTCGGCGCCCCACCCTGCGGGTTGAGCCCCCGTCAGCTTCATCTGCTGCGGGCCGCCCTGCATGAACCAGCCGGTGGGCAGCAGCGCCCCTGACATCCACACGGCCCCCACGACCACGGAGAGGAGCTGCCCTGCCCAGAGCTGACCCACGAGAAGGCTCAGCACCACCACGTCGAGCCCTGGCGACACCGGACCCAGCACCAGCGCCTTCCGGCGCAGCGCTTCAGCCTCTGCGTCGTGCCCTTCTGCCTGCACCGCGCTGGCCTTCGACCGGTAGTGCCCCGCGACCACGGCGCGCCCCACCACGAAGAGCAGCGAGAGCGCCAGCACCCCCCCGGCGGACAGATGGCTGCTCCACAGCCCGGGCGCAGGAGGCTGAATCTGCACGTGGCAGAACAGCCCCAGATAAAGGAGCACGACCCCGACCCACGCTCCCGCCTCGCCCTTCGCGCGCGCGAGATCAGCCGTCAAGGCGGGTGGCGCGCCCTCCTGCTGCCGCGCCTCGTCCAGCGCGACGCGCGCGCGCCCCACAATTGTGCGCAGCTCGAAGGCCAGCCCCGCTGCGACGAGGAAGCGCTCGTCGACGCGGCTCACCAGCAGCCCCGACGTGGCCCCGAGGAGCGCCGACACGAAGGTCAGGTGGTCGGGCATCACCCCTGTGGAGACAAGGCGCTGCGCGAGCCATCGGGCGACTGGTTCCCGGTACAGCACCCCCAGCGGATCCTCGACCCACTGCCTCCAGCCTCGGGGCGCGCCGCTGGCGGGTGCCGGGACGCTCGAAGGGCTATCGAAGGGGGCTGCGACCATGGGAAGAAGCCTGGGCGTCCGTGACGATGGCACGTCCGGTTCGGCGAGGACTCTAGGCCAGCCCCTTTCAAACACCAACTAGATTGAAGCGCACGCAACCGTGCCGGAATCATGCTCGCAATGCGAAACGAAAGGCGCACATTCTGCGAACTGCGTAATCACCTGCGCACTCTCCAGGCTCGATCCTGACAATTGCATGACCACCGACCACCCTTTTCATCATGAGCCCCACAGCGAGTCCGACGGCACATGGTGCGCGCTATCCTGCGCTCTCGTGACGCGCTCCCCCTTTCTCCTTGCGACCCTGCTCGTCGCGCTCACGGGCTGCGGCGGCGCCCAGATCGGCTCGGTGGGCGCCGTGCTCGGGCGGGACACCGAGACCCAGGCGGTCTACATCCGCGATGTGCCCGAAGGTCTCGCCGCCGAACGCGCAGGGCTCCTGCCGGGCGACGAGATCCTCATGATCGATGGCGTCTACGTGCGCACCCTCAACGCCAAGGATCTCCGCGCCCGCCTGAGGGGCGAGGTCGGCTCGACCGTGGAGCTCACGGTGGCCCGAGGCGCGGGCGTCGAGCGCATCCGGGTGGTCCGTGGCGCGCTGCGTGAGCGCTCCCCGGAAGCGCCTCGCGAGGAGCGCATCGAGCCCTGACGCTCCCGCGGTCAGCGCTCCTTGCATCAGCCCCGCGTCAGCCTGCGACAGCCTGCGTCAGCCCGCGACGAGCCGCTGTACTTCTGCGTAGTACCGGTCTGCGTAGAAGGAGAGCACGTCGACTGCGTCCCGCACTTCGCTGGGGTCGAGGTTCTCCAGGCGGTATTCCACGCTGAGGAGAATGTCTCCATCCTCATCAGAAGAGAACTTCGCCATGTTGAGCTCCCGGTTCAACCTCAGCAGCCGACGCGCCACGTCGTCCGCTGCATAGGAGTCGTCCGGCAGCCTGCCGAAGGGCAGCACGGCGAAGGTCACGAAGGGAGGAGAGACGTGCGCGTAGAGGTGGAACTTCTTCGTCGCGCCCTCGAATCCGCTGCGCAGCGTCACCGCGGAGAGCGCCTCGACCGGCCAGCCCTCCTGCTCCAGGCACGCTTTGATGTCCTCGACCCTCATCCGCGCCATCCTAACTCGGCCAACCGCCGCCAAGCGTGCCGCATTGCGACATGAATTGGGTTTCCTCGTACGACGTCAAACCAGGGGGCTCACCCTTCGGGGGGAGAAAAGAGGCACGGGACTGACATTGCGACATTGTGAGCGGATGAAACGATTTCCCCGGGCACGTGCGTCGGCCCTTTCGCCCCGCGCGATGCTCATGTCGCCCGGCGGCGCGAGAAGACGGAGAAGTCACGCGAAGCACGGCTGCACGGGCCTCTGCGGCTCCCCGGAACGGTGGGAGTGAGTGTATAGGGGGATCCTTGAGACTTATGAAAAATGATGGGAGGTCAGCGTGATGATGCGTAGAGCGATCGTTGTGCTCCTGGGAGCGTTGACGCTCCTCGTCGGGATCGCGCCGGAGGCGCGCGCCGACGATGCGAAGGCAGACAAGCTGAAGATAGGCACCCTCGCCCCGAAGAGCAGCCCCTGGGGCAAGGTGTTCTCGCTCTGGGAGAAGGCGGTGAGCGAGAAGAGCGGCGGCAAGCTCGAGCTGCAGTTCTTCTACAACGGCCAGCAGGGCGACGAGGGCGCCATGATCAGCAAGATGAAGGCTGGTCAGCTCGACGGCGCCGCGGTCACGGCCGTGGGCCTCAGCAAGGTGCACAAGGACATCGTCGCGCTGCAGATGCCCGGTCTGTTCACGACCTGGGCGAAGCTCGACGCTGCCCGTGACGCCCTCAAGGGTGACTTCGAGAAGGGCGTCGCGAAGGAAGGCTTCCAGATCCTGGGCTGGGGCGACGTCGGCCTCTACCGCACCATGACCAAGGGTTTCGCCCTCCGCACGCCCGAGAACATGAAGGGCCGCAAGCCCTACATGTGGCGCGACGACCTCATCCAGCCGACCTTCTACCAGGCCATCGGCGGCGTGACCCCGGTGCCCCTCAACATCCCCGAGGTGCTCCCCGGCCTGAACACCGGTTCCATCGACGTGCTCATCACCCCCTCCCTCGCGGCCGAGCAGTTCCAGTGGGCCTCGCGGCTCGACCACATCGGCGCCAACGTGGGCGGCACCGCGATCGGCGCCGTCATCATGGGCTCGAAGCGCCTCGACGCCCTCCCCGCGGACCTGCGCACCATCGTGAACGACACGGGCGCCGTCGCGGCCAAGGCGCTCACCGCGCGCATCCGCAACGAGGACGACGCCGCCTACAACCGGCTGAAGACGAAGATGACGGTGGTGGATCTCTCGGCCGACGAGACCGCCAAGTGGACCACCCTCTTCACGCAGGTCCGGCAGCGCCTCGCTCAGGGCACCTTCCCTGCCGACCTGGTGAACAAGCTCGAAGGCTTCGCGAAGTAAGCGGGAGGCGAGCGCCGGGAGAGCCGGAGTCCACGGCCTCCGCGGCGAGCCTCCGCAGCAATGACATCCCGGCGGCATGCGTGACATGACCGGCCGGTCCCGACGCCAGGGCGGTCCCGCTGCCCTGGCGTCGTCCGTTTGTGGTCCGCTCGTGGTCCGCTCGTGGTCCTCCGAGGCCCCTCGGCGTTCATCGTGCGTCCCTCGCGCGTTGACCTTGCCTGGAGGGCGAACTATTCGTTGACCTCCATTTCTCCGACCCGTATCTCCTCCGTCAAGGAACCTATGCGCCGCTACCAGTTCACTTCCGAGTCCGTCACCGAAGGACACCCTGACAAGGTGTGCGACCAGATCTCCGACGCCATCCTGGACGGGATCCTCGCGCAGGACCCCGCGGCGCGCGTCGCCTGCGAGACGCTGGTCAAGACGGGGATGGCCGTCGTCGCTGGCGAGATCACCACCTCTGCGTGGGTGGACATGCCCGAGGTCGTGCGCAGCACGATCAAGGACATCGGCTACACCGACTCTTCCATGGGCTTCGACTTCGCGACCTGCGCCGTCCTCACGGCCATCGAGAAGCAGTCGCCGGACATCTCCCAGGGCGTCACCGAGGGCCAGGGTCTCCACAAGGAGATGGGCGCCGGCGACCAGGGCCTGATGTTCGGGTTCGCGACCGACGAGACCCCCGAGCTGATGCCGGCCCCCATCACCTTCGCCCACCGCATGGCCCGCCGCCTCGCGGAGATGCGCCGCAGCAAGAAGCTCGACTGGCTCCGCCCCGACGGCAAGACCCAGGTCACCGTCGAGTACGAGGACCACACCCCCGTCCGGGTCAGCGCCATCGTCCTCTCCACGCAGCACGCCCCCGAGGTCAAGCACAAGACCATCGTCGAGGCGGCCCGCAGCCTGATCATCGACAAGGTGATCCCCGCGAAGCTCATCGACAAGCAGACCAAGATCTTCATCAACCCCACCGGGCGCTTCGTCGTGGGCGGCCCCTGCGGTGACGCTGGCCTCACCGGCCGCAAGATCATCGTCGACACCTACGGCGGCATGGGTCGCCACGGCGGCGGCGCCTTCAGCGGCAAGGACCCGAGCAAGGTCGATCGCTCCGCCTGCTACTACGCGCGTTACGTCGCCAAGAACATCGTCGCGGCCAAGCTCGCCTCTCGCTGCGAGGTCCAGATCGCGTACGCCATCGGCGTCGCCCAGCCTGTCGGCGTGCACGTCAGCACCTTCGGCACGGGCCGCATCGACGAGCAGATCATCGAGAAGTACGTGATGGACAACTTCGACATGCGCCCCAAGGCCATCATCGAGCAGCTCGACCTGCTCAAGCCCATCTACCGGAAGACCGCCGCCTACGGTCACTTCGGCCGCGACGAGTTCACCTGGGAGAAGACCGAGCGCGCCGCCAAGATGGCCGACGACCTCCTCCGGCCCATCTCGTCCCCCGTGCCCGCCAAGGTCGCCACGAAGAGTGGCGGCGCAAAGGGCGGCTCCAAGAGCGGCGGCTCCAAGGCCGCAAGCCCCAAGGCCGCGGACACCAAGGCCTCGAAGAAGAAGGGCAAGAAGGACAGCCGCACGGACGCCTGAGCGCGCCCCCCGCACGAGGAGCGCCGGCACCCCGGACCATCCGGTGGTGCCGGTTCTCTTTTGTGCTCAGTGTCCGGACACGCTGCGCGCCCGCGACGCCAGCGAGACCAGCGCGTCGAGCGTCGCGCCATCCATCACCACCGCCTCCGGTTCGCGGAGCGCCGGTTCCCCTCCCCCACCGCCCCGCAGCTCCCCGCCACCTGCACGCCTTGCACCGCGCCCGATCGCGTCCAGCACCCACGTCCCGGTGAGCATGTCGCCCCCGACCCAGACCTGAACGCCACGCTCTTCTGCTGCGCCAGTCTCCACTGCGCCAGTCTCCACTGCGCCAGTCTCCACTGCGCCAGTCTCCACTGCGCCACCACCCGCCGCGCCATCACCTGCCCCGCCGCCCCCACCCCCGGGAAGCGCAGCCGCCTCGATCCAGCCAATGGGCGCCCGCTCGATCATGAACGGACCACTCCCTGGAGCTGCCGGCTCGAACGCCCCGCTCACCACCCTCTGCCGCCCCACCCCTGCCGCGGTCACGGCCTCCTCCACCGCACGCAGCGCATCTCCCCCGCGCTCGCCTCCCGCGCTCTCTCCCTGGGCCCCCTCCCCCACCGCGTCCATGCATGCGCGCAGCAGCGCCTCGATCGACGTCCCCGCTGGCAGCACCTCGACCAGCGCGGCGGGCGCCTTGCCGAGCCACCGATCCACCGCCTGCTCCTCCGGCGCGAGCACCGCCTCTGGCAACGCCGCGGGCACCTCGTACCCCGCCCACACCTCCAGCACCGCGGCCCCGTCCGGCGCCGTCTCCACCGCCAGCACCGCCGCGGGCCGGTGCTTCACCGAGATCCACTCCCGCCCGAAGTAGCGCCCGATGGCCCCTGCCCTCCCGAACCCCTTCAGAAACCCCCGCACGTTGCGGTTCAGCAGCGTCCGCGCCGTCGCGTCCGGCGCGAGCGCTGCCACGTGCGGCAGGGCCAGCGCCCACATCACCCCGCGCTGCCCGAGGTACACCGCGGTCCCGGTGGTCGCGCGCCGCATCACGGGGATCCCCGCTGCCGCGCACCTGCCGAGATCCACGACCCGCCCCGCCCGCTGCGCGGCTCCCAGCAGGATGGCCGGCCCCTCCACCACGCTCCCCGCCATCCACGGCACCCCCTCCTCGCGCGCCCGCTGGAGCAGCACGGGGGCCAGCGAGATCGCCTCACCCAGAGATCGGCCCGAACCAGGGAGGTAGCGCACGAACCTCGACCCTCACCTACCCACGCACGTCCACCGCGCGCATCCACCCGCGCCGGATCCTGCGTGAGCCCCTCTCACCATGCCAGGATCGTGCGTCTCCCGCGAGCTGCATTGGTTCGCTCACCACCTTCATGTAAAACTTCCATGACCCACGGCTCACGGACGATCTGCGCCCGACGAGCCCTGACCTGTGCGGAGGTGCCATGCAGAACCGGATCCTCGTTCCCCTGACGATCGCGCTCGTGGCGGCATCCCTCCAGGGAGGCTGCCTCACGAACACCCTGCCCATCAACACCGGAGGCGGCGGCGGTGATGGCGGACAGGGAGGAGACCCCAACGGACAGGGCGGCTCCGTCATTGGCGAGGGTGGCGCTGGCGGTGACGGCGGACAGGGCGGCGCTGGCGGCGCTGGCGGTGACGGCGGCGACGGCGGCGACGGCGGCGACGGCGGACAGGGCGGTGCTGGCGTCGGCGGTGCTGGCGGCACCACCGGCACCGATGCGTGTCCCGGCGACGCCTTCGAGCTCGCCATCGGCGCGGGCGTCTCGCTGCCTGGCACCACCCTGGGCCTCACCGACGACGACACCTCCTACTGCGGGACCGGCACCGGCTCTGGCCCCGACGCCTACTACACCCTGACGGCCCTCGCATCGGGCACCCTCACCGTCAGCCTCGCCAGCGCGGGCGACCTCAATGGCGTCCTCTACGCGCAGGAGACCTGCGGCGACCAGAGCTTCTACTGCAGCGACAAGGGCGATGGCGGCGAGAGCTTCTCCTTCGCGGCCGAGGAAGGCACCGCCTACACCATCGTGGTCGACGGGCGCGACCAGACGGCGGGCGACTACGTCCTCTCCGCCGAGCTCACGCCCCCCCTGTGCGGCGACGGCGTGATCAACGCGCCCCTCGAAGACTGCGACTTCGGCGACACCAACCCTGGCGATGGCTGCGACGCCACCTGCCAGTTCGAGGTCCCCACGGACAGCTCCGACGCCTGCCCGGGCCAGGTCTACCAGGTTGGCACGACCCCCGTGGTCATCTCCTCGTACACCACCGGCTACACCGACGACTACACCTCGTGCGGCGCGCAGCCAGGCTCGCCGGATCGCGTCTTCGCGCTCTTCACCCAGGCCAGCGGCACCATGACCATCCGCCTGCCGAACCTCGGCCCCCCGCCTCCCGACGGCAACTCGGGGTTCGACGGCGTGCTCGCCGTGTGGCAGGGCTCCTGCGACGCAGGCGACCCAGCCGCAGCCTCCTATCTCGGCTGCTCCGACGGCGCCAACGCCACCGACGAGGAGGTGCTCACCTTTACCGTCTCCCCGGGGGCCCTCTACTTCGTCGTCGTCGACGGCTACGCCAGCTACAGCCTCGGCAACTTCCAGCTCACCGTCTCCATCAACTGAAGCGCCCAGCTCCGTCGGTCAGCGCTCCGCCCCTCCCTGCCACAGCGCACCTGCCCAGGGATCCTTCCCCCGGTGCCGCAGGTGGTACTGCGCCGTCCCCACCGCGCCGAGCGCCAGCGCCGCGACGCCGCGCCCTGGCGCGTCTGCGAGCATCCGCACCCCGAGCCGCGCCAGGGGCCCGTGAGGGTCCCGCCGGAACACCGCGAGCGCCGGACTGCCCGTCCACCGCGGCAACGCCGGCAGCGGCTCCAGCGCCGTGCACATCGCGGCTGCCACCTCGTCCCCCGCCTCCTGCGCCAGCCAGGACAGCGCGACCCACGACACCCCTGCGAGCCCTGCCGCCCGCGCGTGCTCCGCGAACCCCTCCGGAGAGCCTGCCCAGCGCCGGATCGCGCGCCCCAGCTCCCGCTGCCGCAGCGCAGCCCGCAGCGCCAGCTTGTCGAGCACCGCGTCGACCAGCAGCACCAGCAAGTGATCGCGCCCTCCGAGCATCCGGAACGGCGCCGCCGTCACCCGCCCGTCCTGCACCACCTCGGCGCGCGCCAGCATCGCCTCCGCGCTCACCCGACAGAGCCCGGGGGGCCCCACCGACGCCCGCACGTCCACCGGCAACCCCGGCGGCACCACCACGTTCACCGTGAAGAGCTGCCGCGAATCGTGCACCAGCCGGTAGCCACGCTCCCGCGCCATGGCCTCCACCCCCGCCAGATCTCGCCTCCCCACCAGCACGTCCACATCGCCGAACGGCCGCTCCAGCGGCTCCTCGTAGAGCAACGCGCTCGTCACCACCCCCTTGATGGGTGCGGCCGCGATGCCCCTTTCGGCCAGCGCCCCGAGCACCTCCCCTGCCGCCTCCCGCAGCCGCGTATCCACCAGGAGCCGTGCTCCTACTGCCGCCGCTGCCGCTGCCTTCGTCGCCGCCGCCGTCACCGTCGCAGCTCCGCCCTCGCCTGCCCTGCGAGCCGCGCGGCTCCTGCGCCCACCCGCCGCACCGCCACCCAACCTGTCCGCAGTGACGCCCTCACCACCGACCTCGCCGGCACGAGCAGGGGCCCTCGCCGCACCACCGTCGCCCGCCCGAGCACGTCCTCTGCGGCCACCGGCGCGTCGCGCTCCAGCAGCGCATCTCCCCAGCAGATCACCTCACCCCCGGCCTCCACCCGCACCACCCGATGGGTCACCACGGTCGCGCCCCGCCGGAACATCACCAGCTCTCCCGGGGACAGCGCCCTCGCCGCGCAGGGCACCACGGACAGCAACGACCCCTCGGGCGCCGCGGGCCACATGCTCGCCCCCCGCATCTCCACGAAGAACGGCCCTGACCGCTCCCGCAGCGCATCCCAGAGCGCGAGCAGCGCCGCCATCGACCGCTGCACTTCGGGGGGATGTCCTGCCGACCTGCCCATGGACGCCGCTACGCAGCCCCGCAACCGGGTAGGACTTCGTTTCCCAGACTCGTCCCTGGTCCTCGCCTCGGCGTTCGAGCGAAGCCACGGGGGTAGCGACCATCGGGAGCGTAGGGGCCGCGAGGCCCCTGAGCCAGGGTACGCAGTACCTAGCAGCCCTGGCCTGGGAGGACGGGGGCCTTTGTCCCCAGGGTGATCGGGGCGAAGCCTCCGCCGATCTCGATGGCTGGGGGTGCGTAAGGCTTCCGGAGCTTCCTCTCGCCTGCCCTGCTGGAAGAGCCCTCGGTGGGCGAAGGAGACCCGACCTCGGCGGGGCTCGCAGTGGACACGTCATCGACCTTCATGGCGCCACCTCTCCCCGGGAGCGTACATCATTGCGGCTGCCCCGCGCGGCTCACGTCGCACCAGCCGCTCGGCCGGGATGATCCCCACCATCTCCTTCAGACGTGCCCGGCTCGGCCGCACCCATGGAAACTGCTGGGCGCGTGCCTCGTCCTCGGCCGTCAGCACATCGCGCGCGGGACGGAGACCCCCTTCGCCGACCTGCTCGAACGGACCCACGCCCGCATCCCGACGGGCTGCCTCCGCGTCCACGGCGGGCAGCCGCTCGAGCGGCCCCACCTCCACCTCGTACCGGATCATGGCCCGCGCGCAGGCAGACGGCTGCGGCCCCAGCAGATCGCCCGACTCGAAGGCTGCCGAACCGTGGCAGCGGCTGCACCACGACAGCAGCGCGCAGTCCCTGCACCCGTGCAGATCGGCCCAGCTCACCTGCGACAGAAACTGGAACGCCTCTCCTTGCGCGGCCGCCGCGATGCCCGCAGCGCCCACCGCCTCCGCCTCGTCTCCTTCGCCTGTCGCCCTGCGCCGACCCAGCTCCAGCGGGATGTGCGTGCACGGACGCACCGACCCGTCTGCGTGCACCGTGATGCTCGACGAACATGCCCCGCAGGGCGCCTCCCCGAGCTTCTCCTCCCGCCCCCTCACCGCCTCCCCGCGTGCGGCGCGTGCTGCTACTGCGCGCAGGTAGCCCTCGAGCTGCTCCCGTGTCGGCTCCACCGCGAGCGACGCCAGGCTCCCGTCTTCCTTCGCGGTGATCCCGCTCTCCACCTCCAGCGCGCACCCCAGCGACGCCGCCAGCGCCTCCAGCCGGCTCGCTGGCGCCGAGCAGAGCCGGGTCAACGGCACCACCATCACCACCCCGATCCCCCGGCCCACGAGCCGGTGGATGGCCCCCGTCGTCCGCGCGAATGACCCTGGCACCCGCGTCACTGCGTCGTGCTCTGCCGCCACGTCCGAGTACACGCTGATCCGCGCCCGCCACACCCCCACCTCTGCCATCACCTCCACCAGCGCGTCGCCGAGCGCGTACCCGTTGCTCTGCAGGATGATCGCGAACCCCCGCCGCCGCGCCGCGCGCAGGATCTCTGGCAGATCGTGCCGCAGCGTCGCCTCGCCCCCGCTGAACGACACGATCAGCACCCCGAGGTGCTGCAGCTCCTCCAGCACCCCCTCGATCTCGCCGAGGGACATCTCCCCCTTCTGACCGTGCACCTGGTAGCAGTGCTGGCAGGCGTGGTTGCACACGTCGGACACCAGGATCTGCGCCGTCAGCGGCAGCCCCCCGGACGCCTTCTGGCTCAGCTCGAAGCCCGCCCCCATCGCCCTTCACCCCGCGGCCGACGGCCGGCTCCGCAGCATCCCCCGCGCCTCCAGCGCCTCCACGAAGCGCTCCACGTCGGCCTGCGCCACCGCGTGCTCCACCTCGAATGCGTCCACCACTGCGTCCACGATGGCGTCGAGCGACCGCCCGTCTGCGAGCTGCCAGACCAGCGAGCCCACCTCGTTCAGCGTCTGGATCGCGGGCGATGACGGCGCCACCAGCACCACCACCCCGTCCAGCACGCGGAAGGCCACGTTCGGCGCCCGCTCGACCTGCCGCGCTCCCCGCCCTGCCTGCCCGCGCTCTTCTCTCATGACCCCTGCTCCCCGAGCTTGAGGGCCGCCTGCCGACGCGTCCACAGGGAACGGCGCCACCTCGCCCAGCGCCTCGATCCACCGCCTCACTTCCGGCGAGAGCGCCCCCTGTGCCGGCACCTCCAGCACCCCGAGCGGCACCGCGCACAGCCGCCCCACCGCCTTGAGCAGCCCCTCCACCTCGCCTGGCGGAGGCCCCAGCGCGATCACCGCCTCCACCCACGCCCGCACCGGATCTCCGTGCTCCAGCACCTGGACGCACGCCGCCCCCTTCTGCACCAGCGCCCCGCCCCGGCAGCGCGCCACCTCCCCTGCCCCGCGCAAGGGCCCTCTGCCGGCCCGCTCGAAGGGCAACCGGTGCAGCACCGGCGGCGACGCCTTCGTCTCGATCGCGATCAGATCATCCGACAGCCGCCGCAGCCCCTCTCGCCCCAGCCGGCGCGCTGTCGTCGTCTTCCCGGCCCCTGACGCGCCGAGCAGCACCACCGCGTCTCCCCCGTGCGCCACCGCCGCCGCGTGCAGCACCAGCACCCCGCGTCGCGCCAGCGCCAGCGTCATCAGCGCGCGCACCGCGGCCTCCACGGATCCCCGCGGCCGCGCCTCATCGAACGTCCCCTCCCCCCGCAGCGCGTCTCCCTCCACCTCCAGCGCCATCTCCACCCCGTTTGCGCGCAGCTCCCCGCGCCGCGGCCCCGCCCAGCGTGTCGCAGCCGCCACCAGCGCCGATGCCGGAAACCCCACCTCTCCGGAGGATGCCCTCAAGATCACCGCGACCTCGGTCCCTGCAGCAGCGCCCCGGCCCTCCTCGTCGCGCCCTGCCGACCAGCGCGCGCCGAGCGCTTCACGGTGCTCGGACGAGACACCTTCCAGCGCCACGCTCAGACGGAGACCGAGCGACGGCAGCGCGACGACGAGCGGCTCCCCGGATACGCCCTTCATCTGCGCCACCGCCCCTCGTCACCCGCCTTCACCGCCACTGCATCACCTCGCCTCCGTCGCCGGTTCTGGAAGGTGCCCCGACATTCCGACCCGACCGAACTCCGGAATGGATCAAACGATCGATTGGACGATCGATCAACCGATCGACGCCTCACCCGTCCCCCTGTGACCTCAAGGTCGACCCGAACGCGACGCCCTTGTGGTACGACAGCCGCCGACGCCACTGGCCGTGTCCGAGCTGGCACCCCGTCCGACGACTCCGAGCGCGCGCGGAGGCCTTCATGACGGGCGCCGCCTGACCGGGTAGCCGCAAGATTCGCAGTTCGTCACGACAACCCGAACCGAGGAGTCACGCATCATGGCCACCGAGACCGTGCAGACCACGCAGACCAAGCAGCCCGGGAAGACTGAGATCAAGGAAGAGATCAAGACCGAGACCAAGGAGGGCGTGAAGGTCGAGACCAAGCGCGAGGTCAAGACCGAGACCAAGCCCGAGCCGACCGATCCCTTCTCCCGCGTGGGTCGTGCCGAAGCGATCATCCAGCGCAACTTCATCTGGTCGCTCGGCGCTGGCGCCATCCCCCTGCCCATCGTCGACGTCGCCGCGGTCCTGGCCGTCCAGCTCAAGATGCTCAAGGAGCTGTCGAACCTCTACGGTCTGCCCTTCTCGTCCTCCATCGCGAAGAAGATTGTCTACTCCCTCCTCTCCAGCGTCGGCGGCGTGGGCCTCGGCGCCCTGATCGGCGCGGGCCTCGCCAAGGCCGTGCCCACCGTCGGCACCGCGCTCGGCGTCATCGCCGTTCCCATCTTCGCGGGCGCCTTCACCCACGCCACGGGCCGCGTCTTCCTGATGCACTTCGAGTCTGGCGGCACCTTCCTCGACTTCAACCCCCACACCATGCGCGCGCACTTCCGGCAGGAGTTCGAGAAGGCCAAGGAGACTGCGGCCCAGGCTCACGCGGCCGGCGCGCACACGACTGCCACGCACACGACGGTCACGACTTCGGCCCCGGCTGCCGCCAAGGCCACCTGATCGAGCCGCCCGATGGACCTGACACCGTTCTTCACCTATGGCCTCCCCGTCCTCACGGTCCTCGCCGTGGGACTGGTGGGGAGCACGCGACGGATCGGGTTCTGGCTGGCGATCCTCATCACGGTCCTCTTGATCCCCCTCCTGACCATCTTCGCGCCCATCGGCGGCTTCGTCGTGGCCCTCATCTCCGGGCCCAGCAAGCGCGAGCGCAAGAAGGCCGTCAAGAAGGCGGAACAGACCGCGTGACGGCGCTACACGAGGCGAGCGCCGGAGCCCCTGCGGGCTTCCGGCCTTGCCTCCGCGGCGCCCCCAGCAAGCAGCGTCGTCCTCGCAAGAAGTCACCCCATGGCCGACAAAGATCAGACGAACGAGACCGAGAAGCAGAAGGAAGGCGAGGAGGACAAGCCGCGCACGTGGCGCGGGCGGCTCGCCGCCTGGCTCGTGGACGCGCAGTTCGTCGCCTACACGACGCTCCTCGTCGTCCTGCTCATCCTCGGCTTCGTGTGGAACCGGATGTTCGTCACCATCCAGCCCGGCCACCATGGGGTCATGTACCGCTTCTTCGCGGGTGGCACCGTGACCGATCGGATCTGGGGTGAGGGCCTCCAGATCATCCCCCCGTGGGACAAGCTGACCATCTACGAGACCCGCCTCCAGCAGCAGACGCTGAAGTTCGACGTCCTCAGCGAGGAGGGCCTCAACCTGGGCGTCGAGACCTCGGTGCGCTACCGGCCGCGCCAGGACATGCTCGGCTTCCTGCACCAGGACATCGGCACCGACTACTTCGAGCGCATCGTCAAGCCGGAGGTCCAGGCCCACGTCCGGCGCGTCTTCGGCGGCCGCCCGGCCCAGGAGATCTACTCGAGCGCCCGCGACATCCTCCAGGAGCTCGGCCGCGTCCCCGAGCTCGGCCGCGTCGAGGACACCGACGCCGGCCTCGCCTCGCGCCCCTACGTCCAGATCCAGGAGCTGAAGCTCCTCGACGTCAAGCTCCCGGCCATCGTCGAGACGGCCATCGCCGACAAGTACCGCCAGGAGCAGCTCATGCTCGAGTACCGCTACAAGCTCGAGCGCGAGGAGAAGGAAGCCGAGAGGAAGCGCACCGAGGCCGCGGGCATCCGCGACTACAACCTCATCGCAGCGCGCATCTCGCCCGATCTCCTCCGCTGGAAGGGCGTCGACGCCACCCTGGAGCTGGCGAAGTCACCGAACACCAAGGTCGTGGTCCTCGGCGGAGGCCAGGGCAGCACCCCCGTGCTCCTGAACCTCGTCGACGCGCCCAGCAACCCCTCGGGCTCGAACCCTGCCGCCGATCCGAGCGCCGCTGACCAGGCCGGCTCCGCCACCTCTTCCACGGGCTCCAACCCCACCGCCTCCGCGCAGAACAGCACCGGCGCTGTGGTCGTGCCGCAGGGCCCGGCGCCCCAGGCGCAGGAGGTCCAGGGCGGAGCGCTGGCGCCGCCGAAGAATGCTTCCGAGCTTGCCAACCCGGGCGCCCGCCCGGCGCAGCAGCCTGGCCAGGGGAACACCCCTGGAGGCGGGCCGGCACCCCAGTCCTACCCGGCGCCTTGAGCGCGGTCGCCCCGGACCTGACGCCCTTCCCCCCGGAGAGCAAGCGGAGCCCCCGGTTCCGCCCCTCAGTTCCTGCCTGTCGCGTCTTCCCAGAGCCCGATCAGCCCCTGGATGGCTGCGCCGTCGAGCCGCGGCGGCTCGGCCAGCGGCACCTGGAACGAGATCCCGTAGCGGCGCAGGTGCACGAACGGGTTGCTGTACGAATCGAAGGCGCGGATCGACACGTCCGGGCTCGCGGGCCGGAAGCCGAACTCCATCGCCTTCTCCTGGATGGCCCGGCTCCTCAGGAAGTCGATCCACCGCTGCGCCGCCGCGCGCTCGTCCTTCCGGTCCGGATTGTCGGGCCACAGCATCACGATCGGGTGCTGGTTCACGATCGTGGGCTGCGGGTAGATGACCCGCATGTTGCGCATCACCTTCGCGTGCGCGTCGATCCGATCGAGCACCGAAAAGACGAGGTGCTCGTACGTGAGGATGCCGTCGAAGCGCCCCCCGCCCACGTTGAAGAGGGTCTCGGTGAGCAAACGGGCCGACCACAGCGGGTTGGGCAGGCCGCCCTCGCACCGCTGCAGCCACGTGCGCAGCTCCTGGTCCTGCTCCGTCAGGGCCTGCGTGAAGTCGTCACGCATGTGCTCCCCGGAGATGATGTGCTTCTCGGCCTCGGCGCCCCGCAGCACCTTGCCACTCACCGCGTCGGACGGGAGCGTGCGCTTGTCGGGGGGCAGCACGAAGTCGAAGGCCATCAGGTAGAGCGCCTCGAGCCCGGACGCCGAGCGCGTGGGCGAGGTGTGGCCGAACTTCACCCGGCCCCAGCTCTGGATCTCCTGCACCGTCGGGAACGCCGGCCGGTACTCCGGCTCGCCCTCCACGGGCGGCGTCGGCTCCGGCGCCTTGCGCCTTCCCCGCGGCGGCGGTGGGGGCGGGGGCGCGGGCGGCGGGATGAGCGGCTCGTACCAGTCGATCCAGCGCCCCGGCACCCGATCTTCCACGGCCACGTTGAAGGGCTCCGGCTCCCGCGGCACGAGCGTGCAGGTCATGTCCGCCCAGAGCCCGTTCTCGCCCTTCCGCTTGGCCCGGATGGCCTCCACCACCCGCAGCCGGTCCTCCCACATCAGCGCGACGAGCGGCGACCGCGCCACCGAGGTCTGCTCCTCCATGCGGAAGAGCACATCGTTCGATTGCATCTTCCAGTGGTGCTCCAGGTAGCGCAGTGCGAGTTCGTCCGCGGGCGCCCACAGCGTCGGCCTCGCCTCGTCCATCAGGATGACGTCGGCGGCCTCCAGGTCCTCCCTGGGCTCGATCTTCACCTGGATGTTGGGGCACACTGTCGAGAACCGCTCGGCGGCGTCCTCGATCCAGCGCTGCTTGTCGTCGCTGTACAGCATGCTGATGACGACCGGGATCCCGTTCCGCGCGGGCTCCCCGCAGATCTCCCGGTTCGTCTCGTTCATCACCTTCACGTCGACGAGACGCGGCGGCGTGCCGGCCAGCGGCTTGGACTCGCCTCCCCGCACCACCAGGAACACCCCGATCCCGAGCACCCCGAGCGTCGCCGCGAGCTTGCCGATCTGGCGCCCCAGCCCGCCGCTTTCACCCTCGGCCTTGGCCTCGGTCCCAGGTTCGGTCGCGTTCCCGGTCTCGGTCCCGGTCGGGTCGGTCTTCCCCGATTCTGTCGTCGCCTTCGTCACGGCCGCGATGATGACAGCAACCATTCATGGTGACAATCACGAACCAGAACCTCTGAGGCACGCGCGCACGCCCATCGACCCCGGAGGATCGTGACCGGATTCTCTGTGGATGATCGCGCGACCGCCCCCCTGACCATTCTATGTCGCAATGGCCTCGAAGCGGCCACTGTCACCCATTCGAGCGATGCCTCGCTCCCCCCGCGCCTCGCCTCGCTCCCCCCGCGCCTCCGCGAGCGCCTCTCCCAGCGCGCGTTCGAGGAGTGGGTTCTGCCGGATGGCCTCCGCGAGCGCGCCGCGCGCCTCCACGCGCGCCTCCGCGAGCGCCTCGGCCTCGGACGCGAGCCGCGCCTTTGCGAGGAGCAGTCTCCCCTTCACTGCCAGCGCGCTCGCCTGCCGCGGGTTCCGCGCGAGCGCCTGCGCCACCAGCCCGAGCCCCCGCCCGAGGAGCGCCTCGGCCTCCTCGCCGCGCACCGCGCCCCCTGCCCCCGCGTTCCCCCCTTCAAGGCCGAGCGCGCACCCCTCCGCCAGCAGCGCAAACGGCTCCGCGCTCGCGCGCTCCTCCGTGACCCAGGGCTCGATCCGCGCGCGCGCCTCCGCGAGCGCTGCCGCTGCCGAGCGCCGCCGCCCCATGGCCCACGCCGCCGCGCGCAGCTCCACCCTCGCCTGCCCCAGCGCGAACGCCATCACCCAGGGCGCCGCCTCCGCCGCCTGCGCAAACCGCTGCCGCCCGCGCGCGAGCGCCTCCCCCGGATCGCGCCCCTGCCGCCCCTGGAACTCCGCCTCGACGAGCGCCGCCTCCCCCTCCAGCGCGTACCCCGCCGTGCGGCCCTGCGCGCCTTCCCCGAGCTCCCGCGCGCCCTCCATCACCCGCGCGAGCGCCCCCCGCGGATCCCCGCCCGACGCGAGCGCGTGCCTCGCGAGCACGAGGTGCCCCTCCGCCTCCACCTCCGTCAAGCCGAACCACGCCCCGCTCAGCCCCCTGGCCGCCCTGAGCTCCTCGAACGCGCGCCCCACCAGCGCCTCCGGCGACGCGCCCGCGTCGAGCAGCGCCCGCGCCTCCTGCAGCAGCAGCGCCGCCCGCTTGTGGTGGGTCATCGCCACGCTCGCGCTGCGCGAAAGCCCGTCGTCGAGCAGGCGCATCGCCCTCTCCACCGCGGGCTGCACCGCCTCGCCGCGGGCGCCCGAGAGCGTCGCCTCCATCCCCAGCACCGTCGCCAGCGACTCGTACGCCGCACCGTGGCGCGGGAACTTCGCGATGGCCTCCTCGTACACCGCGGTCGCGCGCCGCACCGCCGGCCCCACGTCCCGCCCCTCGTACATCCCGAGCGCGATCTCGGCCCGCAGCGCCGTCCCCAGGGTCTTCCAGGCCTCCACGTCCTCGGGCCGCGCGGCCACCGCCTCCTCGGCGAACTGCACCGCCTCGCGCACCTCCTGCCGGGGCGCCTCCCGCGGCAGCGCGTCGACCCTCCCGTACACGTAGAGCGCGTGCAGGTTCGCCCGCGCCACGCGCGCCTCGGAGCTCGACCCGTCCGCGCGCACCGCCCGCGCGCACACCTCTCGCCCCCGCGCGAACGCCGGCTCTGACGACTCCCCCTGGAAGCGCGCCGCGAACATCGCCCGCGTCTCCAGCGCGCACAGCGACCGCAGGACCTCCGGGCTGCTCCGCGCCACGTCCTCGGCCGCCTCGAACGCCGCCCGCGCCTGCTCCATCCGTGCTGACATCGTGGGCCACCAGCCGGGGCGCCCCCCCGTCCAGTCGAGCAGCGCGAGCGAGGCGAGCGCATCCCCCTCCAGCCACTTCGCCTCGAACAGCAGCGGCGACCGCGTGAACGCCTCCACCGCCTTCACCCGCGCCTCCTCGAAGCGCTCCTCGTGCAGCGCGAGCAGCGCCTCCGCGTACTCGGGCGGCTCGAGCTGGGCTGGCGGCGCCGTCCGCAAGAGCGCGAGCCCTGGCTCCTTGTACCGGGCGTCCAGCGCCGCGTAGCGCGCCTTCCGTTCCGCCTCGTCGCCGATGTGCTCCGCCGCGCTGCGCAGCCGCAGGTGCAGCTTGAGGAGCGTCATCCCCAGCGCGTACCCCAGCTCCGCGGGCGCGTAGTCTGCGTCGCGCGCCGCCGTCAGGTGCTCCTCCGCCGCCACCAGATCCCCGAGCGAGAGCCTCCCCCGCCCGATCGCGTAGTGCAGCGGCCCCAGCGTCGCCCCCCGCGCCCCCCGCGCCTCCCGCGCCTCCGCGAGCCGCGCCTCCAGCCCCGCGAGCCGCTCCCGCACCATGGCCCGCTCCCGGTCCACGTCGTGCAGCGGCATCTGGTAGGCGCTGCGCATGAGCAGCTCCATCCCCGCCGCCTCCCGGCCCAGCTCCTGCGCGAGCTGCGCGTCCACCTCCCCCCCGCGCCGCACCCACCACGCCCCCGCCAGCGCCGCGAGCCCGAGCATCCCCACCAGCGCCCCCACCCACGAGGCGTTGTGCTGCCGGAGGCCCCTCCACACCCGCCTCACGGAGGACACCTGCCGCGCGCCCACCTCCTCCCCGTCGAGGAAGCGCTGCAGATCCTCGGACAGCGCCCGCGCCGACCCGTAGCGCTGCGCCGGATCGCGCGCGAGGCAGGTCATGGTGATCGCCTCCAGCGCTGGCGGCACCTGGCTCACCAGCTCCCGCAGCGGCGTCGGCTCCCGGCTCGCCACCTGCGCCAGGATCTTCCACGGCACGTCCCCCACGTACGGCGCGCGGCCGCTGATCATCTCGTACAGCGTCGCCCCCAGGCCGTACACGTCCGTGCGCGCGTCGATCGCGCCCCCTGCCACCTGCTCTGGCGCCATGTACGCCGGCGTCCCCGCGCCCCCGCCTCCCTGCGTCTCCGACCCGCTGTCCACCTCCCGCACCAGCCCGAAGTCCACCACGTACGGCTTGAGCGCGCCGCCCGGCTCCCCCTCCACCAGGATGTTCCCCGGCTTCAGATCGCGGTGCACCAGCCCTTGCCGGTGGGCCGCGTGCATCGCCGCGCTCACCGTCCGCAGGATCTGCACCTTCTCGTCGAGCGAGAGCTGCGCCTGCAGCTTCCCGAGCGGACCCCCTTCCACGAACTGCATGACGATGAACGGCTCCCCGTCCGCCTCACCCGCGTCGTACACCCGGCACACGTTCTCGTGGTGCACCCGCGCCTGCGCCCGCGCCTCCTTCAGCAGCCGCCGGTGCCGCACCGGGTCCCCGTACTTCAGCAGCTTGAGCGCCACCTCCCGCCGCAGCCGCGGATCGTGGGCCCTGTACACCACGCCCACCCCGCCCTCACCGAGCAGGCGGATGTCCTCGTACCGCGCCTGCAGCGACAGCGGCACCCGAGGCCACCCCGACGACTGCGCCGACGACCGTGCCACCGTCCCCGAGACGGGCGCCCCGCCCCCCGCCTGGACCGCGCCCGATGCCGGGATCGTGTCATCCAGCACGGCGTCGCTCGTGTCCGCACCCGGCCCTGGATCGGTCACCCGTCCAACCACCCTGCCCCCCATGACCCCAGGATAGTCCCGTTCATGCTGTCCAGGGACCCCCGAGCGCCGTCATGGAGCGGTCCGCTTCTAGTGAGCCAACCAACTTCCTGGCCCAGGGCGTCCATCCTGGAAAGACGGAATCATTTCCCATGGGCGCTCTACAAACCCCTGTTTTGCGTGTGCTGGCAACCCATTTCGCACGGCAGAGCCGTCTCGGGAGTGATGGGGGGACCACTCCCGAGGTATCGCTGCACCTCTCCCGAGAGGTCCGCGACCTGTCCGGAGGTATCGCTGCACCTCTCCCGAGAGGTCCGCGACCTGTCCGGAGAGATCGATGACCTGTCCGGAGGTATCGCTGCACCTCTCCCGAGAGGTCCGCGACCTGTCCGGAGAGATCGATGACCTGTCCGGAGAGATCAATGACCTCTCCCGAGATATCCCTCCACCTCTCCCGAGAGGTCCGCGACCTGTCCGGAGAGATCGATGACCTGTCCGGAGAGATCAATGACCTGTCCGGAGAGGTCGATGACCTGTCCGGAGAGATCAATGACCTCTCCCGAGATATCCCTCCACCTCTCCCGACTGGTCCTCGACCTCGCGGCGGCTGTCATGTCGGCATGACAGCGGGATGCGCGCGTGACACGGCACTGACGCGGCGCCGTGTCAGGGGTGGCGAGACCACGAGGCGCGGCACGTAAAAGTACCGCGAGCGCTGTCGACGTGCCTGCTGGAGAGCGCGGCACGCGGGTTGCCATGACCCGCACCGAACCCTCGTCGTCCCTCCGTTCACCTCCGCCAGGTGGCTCCCGTGCAAGGAGCGCCGTCGGGTGAAGCGGGGCGACGCCATCCATTCCACCTGAAGAGGCCCAGCATGCGCTCCACGCGACTCAGTGCTCTCCCGTTCGCCGTTCTCTCGATGGGCCTCGCCCTCGTCACTGGCTGCACCCCTCCAGAGTCGCCCGGAAGCAGCGACGGCGGGTCCACGCCCGGTAACCCGCAGCCGCCCTGCCCACCCGGTCAGGAGTGCGGCGTCGTCTACTGGTGCACCGCGCCCCTCCCTGAGCCGACGAGGAGCGTCCCCGATCCCGAACCGCTCCGGTTCTGCAACTACGACGTCATCAGCCAGGAACCGGGGTACCGCACGCTGTGCGGCGAGACGCAGCAAGGGGCCGACGACTTCTGCCTCTCGGAGTGCATGAAGGCCGGTGAACAGAATGGCTACACGATCGAGGAGACGACATTCCTCTGCCAGAACTCCGCGGCGGTCGCCGCTCTGTGGCCCGAGACCGACGACCCGATCCTCTGCACGCTCCCGAACAGCACGAACATCTCCTATACCTACGCGCCGGAGGACATGTGCCCCGCGATGGAGGGCGTCGATCCAGAGGCGGAGCCTCCGAGCATCCCCCCCGAGCAGGACCTACCCCACGTTTTCTGCCACGGGACGGCAGAGCCCACGGACCCGCACGGCGCCTCCTTCGACTTCAACGAGTACCTGATCTCCTACTGGCTGGAGACATGGGAACTCGATGCGTGGCACTACACGCCGTCTTACGTGCTGTCCGACACGAACTGTGGCTACAAGGTGTACAACATCCTGTACGAAGGTCTCGGCCTGAGCGACGACCAGATCTGCCAGACGATGTGCTCGGAGCACGTCGCCGCACTGGAGCTCGACGCAGAGAACCCGATCGATCCGGAGGCCGCGCGGATCCTCCACGACAACTGCGACAGCTTCGTGGCTGGCTCGCTGTGCTCGGCGGGCCCGGTGGTCCCGCAGCTCCTGGGTCCGGTCACCCAGCCGCTGACGCTGGTCGCGACCCTCGACATGGGCACGACCTACGTCACCACCACGTTCAGCGGGCAGATCAGCTACTCGACCTACGACTGCGCGCCGGGATCGACCCACTGCGCCATGGCGCTCGAAGGGCTGTCGCTGGATCTCGATGCGTCAGTGAGCGGGGTCTGGGCATCGAGCACTGGCAACACCTCGTTCTCCACGAGCGCTCTGAGCCTCGACGTCCCCCAGTCCACGACGGGCGAGTACTCGGTCGACAGCGGCGCCTTCGTCCTGCGCGACCACACCTTGTTCCTGGACGTGGACGGCGCCATCACCGTGGCCACGACGGGCAGCACCAGCAGCACCGTACCCGTGGACATCCAGACCACGAACACCGACGCGATCACGGGCACCATCGCGAGCGATGGCTCGGTCACCCTCTCAGGGTCCTTCGCCTTCGGTCCAGGCGTGACGCTCCACTTCGGCACCCCCGCCCCGCAGTGAGCAAGACCGGGCGCTGCTGAACGCAGCTCAGCGCTTGCCTCTGTGGCGAGGCGAGCGCTTGGAGGGCCGCGTTGCGGCCTGGGGTGGACGCAGAGCCGGGGACGTCGAGGGGAGCCACTGCTTGAGCCGAGGGATCATCGGTTCTTTGGTTTCTTCGGGCATATCATCGAACAGGCGCGCGCTAACTTCGGGGTTCTGCACGTCTGAGTCCGAGATGTGCTCACTCTCCATCATCTGGCGCATCCTGCTCTCTGGATACTCGCAAGAACGCAGTGTGGTTTCGTTGATGACGCTACGTCACCTCGGCTTCCACCTGGACATGTTCATGCCAAGATCGGGCGCATGACCCCACGTGTTTCGCTCAGGACCCTCAACCCTCCCACGATGCCGCCGGCGAAGGGCTACTCGCAGGTGGTCGTCGTCCCCCCTGGCGCCGCGCTGGTGTACGTCTCGGGCCAGATCGGGATGCGCCCCGACGGCACCCTGGAACCTGGCGGGTTCGCCGCGCAGGTGACGCGCGCCTTCACCAACCTCGCGGCGGCGCTGGAGGCGGCGGGCTCGAACCTGGCCCACATCGTCAAGCTCACCCACTACCTCACCGACGTCGACGCGCAGCTCGCCGAGGTGCGCTCCATCCGCGACAGGTTCCTCGACCCGACCGCGCCGCCCGCGAGCACCGCCGTGGAGGTGTCGCGGCTCGTCATCGAGGGCGTGCTCTACGAGGTCGACGCCGTGGCCTTCGTGCTGCCTGGCGCTCCCGGAGGCGCCGGGTAGGCGGTGAGCCCCTGGCTCAGGGCGCGCCGTCCTACGGCTCGCGGGAGCGGAGGCCGAAGCGCTCGATGCGGCGGACCAGCATGATGCGGGTGATGCCGAGCAGGCGCGCCGCTTCGGCGACGTTGCCGCGGGCGGCGGCGAGGGCGTCCTCGCACAGGGCGCGCTCCATGGGTTCGAGGGTGGCGAACCGCGCAGCGAAGGACATGCCCGGCACGGTCAGGAACGACGGGGAGAGCACGGCCCGGGAGACGGCGGGGCTCAGGTCGTCGAGCTCCACCAGCAGGCCCTCGGCCTGGATGGCGGCGCGCTCGATCTCGTTGCGCAGCTCGCGCACGTTGCCGGGCCAGGCGTAGGCCTGGAGGGCCTGGAGGGCCTGCGGCGCGAAGCCGTCGAGCCGCTTGCCGAGGTTCAGGGCGGCGGGGGCGAGGAAGACCTGGGCGAGGTGCGCGATGTCCTCGACGCGCTCGCGGAGCGGCGGCACCTCCACGTCGCCCACGTTGAGGCGGAAGAAGAGGTCCTCGCGGAACCGGCCCTCGGCGACCTCGCGGCGCAGGTCTCTCTGGGTGGCGGCGAAGACCCGCACGTCGACGCGCTGGGGCACGCCGGCGCCGAGGGGCAGGACCTCGCCCTCCTGCAGCACCCGCAGCACCTTGGCCTGGGCTGCAAGGCTCAGATCGCCGATCTCGTCGAGGAAGAGGCTGCCCCGGTGGGCGAGCGCGAAGCGGCCGCGCTTGTCGTGGGTGGCGCCGGGGAAGGCGCCCTGCACGTAGCCGAACAGCTCGCCCTCGATGGTGGTCTCGGGCATGACGGCGCAGTTGAGGGACACGAACGGGCGCTGCGCCCGGGGGGAGGCGGCGTGCATCGCGCGGGCGACGCGCTCCTTGCCGGTGCCGCTCTCGCCGCGGATGAGCATGTTGGTGCTGCCCGAGGCGCCGAACTTGCGGATCTGGGCCTTGAGCCGGAGCATGGGCGGGCTGTCGCCCAGAAGCTCGACGCGAGGGCTGTCGGGCGAGGAGCCCGCGGCCTCGGCGGCGGAGAGGGCGCGCTGGTGCTGCTGGGCGCTGTGGAGGGCCGCCGCGGTGAGGCGCGCGAGGGCGCCGAGGAAGTCGAGGTCCTCCTGGGCGAAGTGGGAGGCCTGGCTGCAGTGGTCCACGTAGAGGAAGCCGAAGAGGTGGCCACCCGCTTCGAGCGGCGCGCCCATGGCCGAGAGGATGCCCTGGGTGACCAGGGTGTGCGGGGCGCCGCGCTCGCGGGCGTCGCGGATGATCACCACCTCGCGGCGCACGAGGAGGGCCTGAAGGATGGCCCGGCTGACCACCACCTCGCCCTGGGGCGCACGGCCCTCGCGGGTGCGCAGCACCTGGCGCAGCGGCTCCTCGTCACCGCCCTCGCGCAGCGCCGCCAGGGCGCGCTCGCAGCCGAGCAGATCGAGCATGGCGTCGAGCATGCGGCCGAGCAACTCGTCGGGGTCGGAGAGGGCGCCGATGGCGCGCGTCACCTCGAAGAGCATCCGGAGGCGCCGGTCCGCGCCGGGAGGTTCGAGGGTATCCGGGGTGGGCAGGGGCTGGGCGTGGGCGATCTCGGCCCCTTCGCTCTCGGTGAAGGTGAGCTTCACCGGTCCGATCTGGATGACGTCGCCGTCCTTGAGCTGCCCGATGTCGGCGCGGATGCCGTTGAAGAACAGGCCGTTGGCGGAGCCGAGATCGCGCACGACCCAGCCGCCCTCGTCGTCGTGCTCGAAGCACGCATGCTGGCGCGAGACCTGCTGGTACGGGAGCAGGAGATCACTCGGAGCCAGGCGGCCGACGCAGAACCCCTCCCGGAGGAGGAGGGAGACGGCCACCTGGCCTGGCTCTCGGACGATCAAGTAAGGCATGAAGGTGCTTCCGTGCGGTCGAACGGCCTTGCCGTCCGCAGGGTACAACACGCAGCGTGCGCGGACATGCCTTGGACGGCGCAGCGCGGCAGGTGACCGTGCCGGGCTCGACCGTGGCGGCCACGGGCTGGTGCGCGAACATGCCGCACTCCCGCTTCCGGCCGGCGCCGCTACGCTCCGGGGATGCGCGTGGTCTCTCTGGTGTTCCTGGTGGCGTCCCTCCAGTCCCTCGCTTCCCTCGCTTCCCTCTCCGCCGCGGTGGGGTGCGGTCGTTCTTCGGAGAGCAGCCAGCCGGCAGCGCCGACCATCTCACCGACGGCAGAGCGGCGCACGGTGCGGGGGGTGGTGAAGGCGGTGCACGCCTCGCCGGCCTACGCGACCATCGCCCACGAGGACATCCCCGGTTACATGAAGGCGATGACCATGGACTTCGAGGTGGCGCGGCCCGCGCTGCTCGAAGGGGTGAAGGCGGGGGAGACGGTCACCTTCACGTTCGTGGAGTCGACGGACCGGCGGCTGGTGATCGAGGCCATCGAGGCGGCCAGGTAGCCAAGTAGCGGAGGGGGGAGGCCGCAGAGGGGGGAGGCCGCAGCGAGGACGCCAGCGACAGCGCCCCGTCACCCGTGGCGAGGCGTCCTGCCCAGAGGTACTGCGTGGCGGCTGGCGAGAGCGGTACGCGGGGAGTGGGGCCCCGTCGGGATTCACTCCCGACGGGGCGAGGGGACGCGAGTCCCCTCGTAGAGACTCAAAAGACTCAGGGGAAGGGGTAGTAGCAGACTTCGAGCTTGGGGCGCCGGGCCTGGGTCGCGTCCTCGGAGGAGCTGTAGAGCAGGCGGGTCGCGGCGCTGTCGAGGTAGACGCCGTTGTTCGCCGCGTCGCCGCTGACCCACTGCTGCACGATGGAGGCGAGGTTCACGGAGCGGGAGCCGCTCGACAGGCCCACGGCGAGGTTCGTGAGGGTGCCGAGGTTCGTGCCGCCGAGGCCCGCGGCGCCGATGGTGTTGTACACGCCGGTGGGCTCGGTCCAGGGGGCGAGGAGCTGGCGCACGGAGACCGACGCGTTGGGAGTGGCGGAGTACTTCTGGAACAGGGTGAGGTTGCTGGAGACGATCGTCCTCGTGTGGCCGATGAAGCTCAGGTCGAACTTGAGGATGGCGCGGGTGTCACCGAGGGTGGGGCGGTTGCCGGTGAGCAGCTCGGGGTAGTTCACCGCGCTGGTGTCGTTCGGGGTGCCGGGGGCGATGTAGCTGTCGGCGACGATGTTGTGGGGAGCGGCGAGGCCGTCCTGCACCGTGACGCAGCCGGAGGCGCACTGCGCGGGGGGGAGCACCACGTCGGCGGGGCAGGAGGTGGCGCTGCCGTTGCAGACCTCCTCGACGTCGCAGCCGTCGAGGGAGGGGCGGCAGACGGAGCCCGCGGCGCGCACGGAGCAGACGCCGTTCGTGGCGGCGCCGGCGGCCTGGCTACAGACCTGGCAGTCGTTCGCGTTGTTGCCGCCGCAGGCGCTGTTGCAGCACACGCCGTCGACGCAGAAGCCGCTCAGGCAGTCGACGTCGAAGGTGCAGACGGAGCCCTGGCCGTTGCCGACGGTGAAGCTGCCGGTCGCGGACGACTCGGCGAGGTTCACGGAGAAGTCGTTGGTGGCGTAGCCGCCGAACTTCGCCGAGAAGGACTGGAAGCCCTGGGGCGCGTTGGCGGGGACGAGCCAGTCGTAGACGAAGATGCCCTGCGCGTTGGCCTGGACCGTGGCGATGGCCGCGCTGCCGCCGTAGAAGGTCACGGTGCCGTCGGTGACCGGCTGGCCGTTCTGGCGCTGCACGCGGGCCGCGAGGTTGGCGTGGGTGCCAGGGCTGACCACGGCGCCGTTGCCCGAGACGATGATGGTCTGGGTGGGCGTGGCGTTGATGGTCGGCTGCTCGGGGATGTTGACGTTGTAGGTGACGGTCCGCTGCGCAGGGCCGCTGCTGGTGGCGTACGCGATGGTGGCCGTGATCGGGATGACCACGCTCCCGGGCTGGTTGGGCGCGAAGGTCACGCTCACCTGCGAGGCGGCCGACTCGTTCGGGTTGAGCGAGAAGGCGCTGTTCGTCTGGGTGAGGCTGGTGATGCCGGCCCAGGTGCCGCCGAGGGTGATGGTGTAGTTGTTGGCGGCGTAGCCGGTGTTGGTGACGTCGATGGTGAAGGTGCTGGTCTGCGCGATGGGCTGGATCGGCTGGACGATGCCGCTCGGGGGGCTGATCGACACCTCGACGTTGAGCGTGCCGTAGCAGGCCATGGCGATGGAGCTGTAGATGGAGGGGACGTCGGCCGCGTAGCCGGGCAGGTTCCAGCCCCCGTCGAGGTGGTTGTTGCCGGTGCCGCAGTAGTTGTTGGCGGGGGCGCACTGCTGCTGGGCGAGCCAGTCGATGCCGTCGAAGACCTCCTGGCTCTCGTCGGAGCGGACGCCCATCAGGCAGAGGCCGTAGAGGGCCTCGGCGGTGCTGAGCACGTTCTGACCGCCGAGCGCGGCGTCGCTCCAGCCCTGGCCAGGGTTGTGGCGGGCGATGAGGACGTCACGCATCTGGGCGAGCACCGGGTCGGTCACGGGGGTGCGGCCCGTGGAGGCGGCGCCGATGGCGGCGTAGGCGATGTCGAGGGTGGTCCAGCTATTGCCGGAGCGGACATACTGCGCTTCGAGGGAGTTCGCGAGCGAGCTGGCGAAGTTCTGGTAGGTGGTCTTCTGGGCCGGGGTGAGGGCCGAGTCGACCTCCACGAGGGTGTGCGCCGCGATGGCGAACTGCGCCGTCGGGATGATCCAGTTCGAGTCCGTCGGGAAGGAGTTGTGGTCCTGGGGGAAGTACTTGCTGCTGGTGTTGGCGTGCGCGAGGCCGTCGTTGCCGAAGGTGAAGGTGTAGGGGTTGCTCGCGGAGATGCCCCAGTCGACGCCCTGGCGGAGGTCGGAGAGGTAGGCGGTGCTGGTGTACTTGGTGTACCCGGCGAGGCCGAAGATGTTGTAGCCGGACTTGGAGAAGTCGTAGATGCCGCCGTGGGTCCAGCGGCCATCCGGCTGCTGCTCGCTGACCGCGACGTACTGGGCGAGCCAGCCCGTGCCATTGGCAGCGCTGGTGTTGACGTCGTAGCCGGTGTGCGCGGCGAGGGAGGCGCCATAGAGGGGAGCGCCGGCGCGGTGGCAGGCAGCGCAGCCGTTGGCCTGCACCCAGCTCACGGTGTCGGCGACGGTCCAGGTGACGCCCTTCTGGGCGACCGCATCGATCTGGGGGCCCGTGAGGCGCTGGCCGACCTCGCCCAGCTCCTCGTCGGCGAGCGAGCCCGCGGCCTCCGTCTCGTCGCCATTGTCCGTACACGCGGTGAATAGGCCGACGGCGGAGACCAGCAATGCCATCGTGGTGTTTCTGAGGATCATCGAAGCATTCCTTCCGGAAGACCGATCAAAAAAGCATAAAAGTGCCCGGGCCGCCCGCTGCAGGCCAGGCCATCGTCTGCCCGACCCTCGATGGTCGGGCGATAGCGGGGTCGGCCATTGCCGACGATTGGATTGATGTAGGTGTTGCTATCACGCCTGGTTCGCAAAACACAACGATGGTCAGGCACCAGCAGACATCGAAACCATTTCATCTCGAAATGGTGCAATGGCAAAACAGTCCAAGATACCACCGCGCCACCGCTCTCCACAAGCACGGCGTCGTCCGCGGGCGAGGAGCGCGCAATGGTGAGCGGGCAAAATCCTTCTTGGTATCACGGGCCGTGTGGTCTGCACAAGGCGTGTGCGCCACGCGGTGGTGCGTCACGCGGCGATGCGGCGCGCGACAGGGCGGCGACGGAAGAGATCCGGCGTGTGGCGGTCCGAGACGGGCGGCTGCGGAGGGTCAGGCGTGGAAGGCGGCGACGGAGCCGCCGCCGAGGTCGAGGATGGCCAGGGGGCGCGCGGTGCCCGGGGTGGTGAGGGCGCCGCGGAGGGCCATGTCGGCCTCAGAATACGCTACGAATGACGCCGCCGTCGGCGCGGACGGCGGCGCCATTGATGACGGCGGCGCGGGCGCTGGCGACGAAGGCCACGATGTCGGCGATCTCGTCGGGCGTCTCGAAGCGGCGCAGGAGCGAGGAGGGGCGGGCGGTGTTGAAGAAGTCGCGCTCGACGGCGGCGGTGTCGACGCCCTGCTGCTGGGCGAGGGAGTCGAGGAAGGTCTCGACGCCCTCGGAGCGGGTGGGGCCGGGGAGCACGGTGTTCACGGTGACGCGGGTGCCCACGGTGCGCTCGGCGAGGCCGCGGGCCAGGGCGGCCTGGGCGGTCTTGGTGACGCCGTAATGGATCATCTCCGCGGGGATCTGCACGGCAGACTCGCTGGAGATGAAGATGATGCGGCCCTCGCCCGCGGCGAGCATGCGGGGGAAGTGATGGCGGGAGAGGCGCACGCCGCTCATCAGGTTGACTTCGAGGTGCCGGAGCCACTCTTCGTCGCTGGTCTCCTCGAAGGGGAGCGGGTTGAAGACGGCGGCGTTGTTGACGAGGATGTCGAGGTCGGGGGCGGCGCGGAGCATGGCCTCGATGCCCTCGCGGGCGCCGACGTCGGCGGCAATGCCGTCGAGGCGCGCCTCGGGGTGCTCGGCCCGGATGGAGGCGATGGCCGCGTCGACGCGGGCCTGGGTCCTGCCGGAGAGCCAGACGTGGGCGCCCTCCGCGGCGAGGCGTCTGGCGATGGCGAAGCCGATGCCGGCAGTCGATCCGGTGACGAGCGCGCGCTTTCCTTGCAGTCCGAGATCCATGGGTGGTTCCTCCGGGCCGGAACGTCGACCAGCGCGGCGCGGGTGGCAAGCCGGGGCGTGCTGGAGGGCTCGCGCGCGGAGGACGGCTGGGCGGAGGACGGCTGGGCGGAGGACGGCTGGGCGGAGGACGGCTGGGCGGAGGACGGCTGGGCGGAGGACGGCTGGGCGAGCGTGATGCTCCTCGTCGGTTCAGCGACCGAACTTCTCTTCCATCCAGTCGAAGAAGTCCGCCTGCCACAGGGTGGATGCACCGAGCTGCGAATGCTCGGCGCCGCCTGAAGTGCGGTCGTACACCTTCGCCGTAACGCTCCGCGCGTTCACGAGCGCTCCCTTGTATTGCTCGAGTTGCTCGAGAGGGATGAACTGATCGTCGACGCCGGCGAACATGAGGACGTCCTGCCGGATGCGCACGGCTACGTTCTCAAGGGTGTACTGGGCGAGCGTATCGGCGACGTCCAAGGGTTTCGACTTGCCGAGCGTCCAGCGCCCATTCGCGAGCGACCACCCGAACCCCGGATCGACAGCCGACTTGAGAGCCGCCAGCCCTTCGACCCAGCTCTCGAGTCCGACACTGCGGAGAGTGTAGGCGATCGCGGCATCTTTTCTCGCAACCGCGCCTACGTCGAAGAAGGCATCGTACGAGACAACCCCATCGAAACGATCGTCGAACGCGGCGGCCCGCGGAGCGAGGTAGCCACCCAGGCTGAGCCCTACGAGGACGATCTTGTCGGGCCGCGCGTGCGTGTCGAGGAAGGTGTCCAGCACCGCCGACGTCGGCTTCTCCCACTCATGGGTGAAGGGGAGCCCTTGCTCCCGCAGCACGGAGCCCTGCCCCGGACCTTCGAACGTGAGCACTGCGTATCCACGCGCGCGCGCCGCCGCGGCGAGGAAAAAATAGAGTTCCTCCATCGTCGAGTCGTAACCGCCGCAGAACACGACGAGCGGACGATGGGCAGACGCGACGGCCGGGTAATAAACGGCGTTCAGATGGTGCGCGCCGAAGGGGATCGGGAATTTCTCGTACGGGATCCCGAGCGTGTCGAGGCCTTCGTAAAACGCCTTCGTGTTCCGCGCGAACGAGTCGGGTCGCCTGGGATCCTGAGGAGGCAAGAAGAACTCAGCCCTCAAGTAATACGTATGCGCGCGCAAGAGCGCCTGACCACGACTCTGCGGATCCTTCGTGGCCTGCGCGCGGGCGAGGTTGCGATCGCCGAGGGCCGTCCACGCGGTGTACCAACCCTGCGCATCACCCGCTCGAACCAGCGCCGTCGTCTCCAGCACTTCGGAGACGTCCGCCCCCTGGGCCGCGATGTGATTCAGCGCGCGAAGCGCCTGATGATGGTAGGTCTGGTCCACGAACAGACGCCCGAAGCCCTCGCCTGTGCGATGCGGGCGAAGGATGGCGAGCGCACCGAGCGTGATCATGACCGCTATCGGGGCTCCTGCCGCTCGACGCCGAGAACTCCACCAAAGCGCAGCGCCGATCGTCGGGATGGCCAGGAGGACCACCAGAGGAGGCGGGCGAAAGCACGCGGCGGCGACGCCCCAAAGCAACGCCGCGATCCACACGAAGGCACTCGCTGCCGCGCGAAGCCGCGACGTTCGTGTCGGAGTTGCGCCATCGTCGTTCTTCATTCGGGTTCTCTGACTTTAGGCTCTTCTGACGGATCTGTGGCGGAAGCGTAACAGTCGTCGTGGTCCTCCTCGGATGAGGGAGGCTCGTCGACGAGGTCCGGTTACTTCGCGGTCGTTGGGGCGCGAAAGATATGTTGCGCCAGATCCCACGGGAGGCGATGCGCTTCGCCTTGCCGCCCTCCCGGGCCACGGGTAGGCGCATGGTATGGAGTCGCCGGATCTACGCCCGGAATCGGCGCGCGCTGCGCTGTGCCGCGCATTTTACCGCCCCAGGCCCGACTGCTTCCGGGAAGAGCTGCAGCGCGCCCGGCGGGCGTTGCTCGGCGAGGACGGCGAGACCCCCGTCTCCACGACGGACATGGAGGAGCTGCACGGCAGGTGGCCTCCGGTGTCGCCCGAGGCGTGGCAGCACCTCCGCCTGCCGGAGCCCGTGCTGCATCCCACGGCGACGCTGGCCTGGGGGACGGCGCTCGGGTGGGGCGCGGCGGCGACGACGGCGCTGCTCGAAGGAGAGCTCTTCGTGGACGCGGCGGGGATGCTCCGGCTGTGGCCCTGGTACCGGGAAGAGGACGCAGAGGAGAGAGCCCGGGCGACGGAGCGCGCGGAGGCGCTGGGGGTGCAGATGCCGGAGAGCTTCCTCGACGAGCCCTGGGAGGCGGCGCACTACCTGCGCCACACCGGGGCCAAGGCGCTGATGCAGGCCGTGCGGGAGCGGGGGATCGGCGACCCTGCAGAGGCGCTGGTGGAGGTGGTGCCCGTGCCGCCGCTCGTCGAGCGGCCGCGGTGCGTGCTGGAGGGGAACCACGAGGTGGACGCTCCCCTCACCCAGCGGCTCGCGTGGATGCTGGAGGTGGCCGCGGAGAGCAAGAACCTCCTGGAGGTGGGGGACGCCTCCCACGATGCGCTCGCGCGAGAGCGGCTCCAGCGGGCGCTGCACCTGCTCGTCGTCGCGGGGGGCGGGATGGTGAGTGCACCGGAGCTGCCGCGTCCCTCGTTCGCGCTGATCGGAGCGCCGCCACCGCCGCGGGAGTGGGAGGAGATCCCGCCATCGCCCGAGGCATTCACCACGCTGGAGCGGCTGTGGGCGCTCGATGACGGGGTGCTGCTGGGATACCCGGCGCTGCTGGTGTGGGTCGACGCGGCGGGGCAGGTGCGAGGGCACTGGCGGTACAGCGGGTCGGTGGAGCATGCGGCCGGGAAGTGCGCGCTCGTGCAGTGCGTGGACGGGTTCTGCGCGCTGGAGGTGACCACCGGGACGTGGCTGTCGGGGTCGCTGGATCCGGAGGTGTGGTTCGGAGGTCCGCTGCGGCAGGCAGCCGATACCCTGCCCGTCGGCAGCGAGGACGAGGGCTTTCCGTACATCGTGCTGTCGCCCGACGGTCGGTACGGCTGGCGCCCCGACGATGGCAGCGGGATCGTGCGTCTGGAAGACGGGATCCGCGTCACCACCGGGGAGGTCTTCGGTGAAGAGGCGGAGGAGGGCGGCGAGGACGACGACGGCAGCGGCGACGACGACGGCAGCGGCGACGACGAGGACGACGACGACAGCTCGAACGACGACGACGACGACAGCTCGAACGACGACGACGAGGACGACGACGACAGCTCGAACGACGACGTCATCGGTGAGGACGACGGCGACGACGACGACGACGACGGCAGCAGCAAGGGTGACGGCCGCGAGGGGCGGGAGGAGCGGGAGGAGCAGGACGAGGACGGGGCGAGGTTGCCGCTGCTGATCGATGGCAAGAGCCTGCCTTCGCTGGGGGTCTCGACGTTCGTGCTGGATGGGGTGACGTTCACGCTGAGGGCGGGGGGAGAGCACACGGTGCGGGATGGGCGGCCGCTCGCGTTCGTGCTGGATGGGCGGGGGTTCCGGGGGTTCGTGGAGCGGTCGCTGCGGGAGGATGGGCGGCGGGTGGCGCGGCTCGGGGTGCCCTGCCACCACGCGGCGTTCTCGCGAGATGGCGGGACGCTGTGGGCGGTGGGTCCGGATCACCTGCACTGCCTGTCGTGGAGCGATCGGCCGCGGCACGAGCGGTCGTTCGTTCTCGGGCCGCTCGCCAAGCTGTTCCGGGTGGATCCCGAGGAGCGTCTGAGTCCGCTCCAGCGCGCGAAGCTGCTCCACCGCTTCGGCAGCGTGGAGGGGGTGGCGAAGGCATCCCTGGAAGCGCTCGCGGAAACGACGGGCGCAGAGATGGCAGCGCTCGTGGCGGTGCAGGCGGAGTGTGGGCGCGCGGAGGCGCTGCGGCTCGATGTGCATCACGCAGAGCCATGGGACGCCGCGCGCGACGCCGGGGGTGACGCCGCGCACGGCAACGGAGAGGGGACATGAGCCTGGGTTACCGGACGTTTGCGCTCCCGCCGGGCGGGCACCAGAGGTTGCTGGCCTTCCGGCCGGATGGTGAGGCTTTCGCGGCGCTCTCGGAGGAAGGCGCGGGGGTGGTCACGCCCAAGGATGGGCATCATCGGGTGCTGGAGGTGCAGCCTCAGCGCCCCACGTCCATGGCGTGGACCGAGGGGGGGCTCGCGTTCACGGAGGACGCGCGCGGGCGCACGGTGGTCGTCGACGCGCGGGGGCGGGAGATCGCGGAGAGGGCCGGGCGGGGGATCCTCGCAGCAGCCGGTGGAGGGGTGCTCCTGCGGCTTTCACGGGCGCTTGCCGCGGCTCCGCGGGCGCTCGCCGCGGCAGGGGCGCAGGCGGAAGGGACGCGGGGGCTGGAGGTGCTGGACGGGAAGACCCTGGCGCCGATCCGCACGATGGCGCTGGAGGGGGACGCGCTCCACGTGCAAGGGTCGCTGGCGCTCGTGGTGTCGCCCGCGGGGCTCGTGCTGGTGGACTGGGAACGGGGGGAAGAGCTCCAGCGGGAGGCGTGGCCTGCCGGGTCCGCGGAGGCGGCGTTCGTGACCTCTGCCGCGCTGTCGCGGGATGGGCGGCGCTACCTGGTGAGCGATCAGCACCAGGCCTGGCTGGGGATGTTCGGGGAGCGGGCGCGGAGGCTGCCTGAGCGCGGGGTGGCGTCGTTCGTGGCGACGGGGCTCCTCGTGGGGCCGGTGCTCCTTGACGAGGAAGGGACGCCACGGCGGGCGCTGCGCGTGGAGGGCCGCTCGCTGCAAGGGACAGGGGTGGTGTCGCCCGACGGGCGAAAGGTGCTGATGCGGGGGAACCAGGCGCTGTTCCTGGTCGATGTGGAGGCGCACAGCGCGCCAGTGCCGAAGCGGGGGGCGTCGAGCGACGTGATCGCGCTCGCGCTGGGGGATGGAGGGCGGTGTCTCGCGGGGGGAACGCGGAGCGGGGAGCTGCTGCTCTGGGACGCGCGGGAAGGGACGCTGCGGGCGCAGGTGGACACGGGCAGGATGATCTCGGGGCTGGCCTTCACGCCGGAGGGGCGGCTGCTCGTGGGGACGTCGGACGGGGTGGACGGGTGGGATCCGGTGCTGATGCGCCGGCGCACCGTGTGGTCCGCGCCGGAGCTGAGGGACGTGCACGGGCTCTCGCTGCGCGGGAAGCGGGTGCTGGCGCGGGGGCACGAGCGCGCGGTGGTGTTCGATGGGGAGGGGCGCGTCCTCGCGTCGTTCGGTCCGTGGACGGTGGAGGGGCGGTCATGGCCGGCGGACCTCGCCGACGCGGATCTCCACCCGGGCGGGGAGGTGGCGGTGGTGGCGCCGCGGGAGATGGAGGCGCTGGTGATGGGGATCGATGGCCAGGTGCAAGGGCGCCTGCCCGCGCTGCGGCAGGTGGTCTTCCACGAGGGTGGTCAGGCGCTGCTGACGGGCGATGGGCGGGGCTCGACGCTGCGCAGCTTTCCGCTGCGCAACGAGCCGACGGCGACGCGGGAGGAGTTCGAGCGAGCCGTGTCGGTCGAGGGGGGCATGCTGTGGGCGAGCCGGAACGAGCTGGGGCTCCTGCCGCTCGAGGCGCGGGCGGAGGGGTGGACCCGCCGGTTCCACGATCCGATCCAGGCGCTGGTGGCAGCCCCGGGCGCGCCGGTGATCTACACGAGCGGGGCGGCGCGGTGGGTGGCGGAGCGGGACCTGGAGGACGGGCGGCTGCGGCGCGCGCTGCCCTCGGGGTCGGGGTTCATGGTGGCGGCACTCGCGCTGGATCCCACGGGGGAGCTGCTGGCAGTGGGGGACCACGAGGGGAGGATCCACCTCTGGCGGCTGGGGGCGGTGCCGGAGCGGTTGTCGATGCTGGACGGGACGTCGCTGCAACCGGAGAGGACGCTGTTCGAGCCGGGGGAGCTGGGGCAGGTGCAGGCGCTGGCGTTCCCGGGGTCGCTCGTGGCGGTGTGCGGTCACCACGTGCTGCGGTGGGCTGCGCCGGCGACGTCGACGGTGGACCACGACGTGTGCGCGCGGCGGGAGATGCACGCGGAGGGCCTGAGCGCCGACGGGCGGAGGGCATGGAACTCGGGCGGGTTCATGAGCGTCGAGGTGGAGGTGCTCGACGTGGACACCGGGGAGACGCTGGCGAAGGTGCCAGGGGCCCCGGGGTCGGACCGGCGGGTGTGCCTGTCGCCCACGGGGGATCGGGTGCTCGTGGCGAGCTGCCCGGGTCAGGGGACGGAGATGGCGCTCTGGGCCGTGGAGGGGCCGCGGCGGCTGGCCACGATGCACGTGGACCGGCAGATCCATCAGGTGCTGTTCCTGCCCGATGGGTCGGTGGGGATGTGGTTCACAGGGTCGGAGGTGCACGGCGAGGAGAGCACCACCGAGGGGCTCCTGTGCCGGTGGGACGTCACGCATGGGGTGGTGGAGCGCTGGCTGCCCGGGGTGATGGGGGTGGCGGAGGCGTCGACCGCGCACGTGGGGGATGGGCGGGCGTTCTTCTCGTGCGGAGAGACGCTGACGCTCGTGGACCTCGCGTCGGCGCGGGTCGTGGCCACGCTGCCGGCGCACGAGATGGCGTGGGTGTCGGCGCTCGCGGTGTCCGCGGATGGACGGGTGGCGGTGAGCGCCGATCGGGCCGGGGAGATCCGGGTCTGGGACGGGGCGACGGGGGCGTGGCGCGCGAGCTTCTGCAGCACCACCGACGGGGGTGGCTGGGTGCGGACGGCGACGGAGATGCGCGACTGGCCAGGGCCTCACTGGAAGGAAGAGGCCGCGGTGAGCCGCGACGGGCGCGGGCGGCGGCTGGACGACGACGAGCAGGACGACGGAAGGGACGACGGGGCGAGCGACGGGGCGAGCGACGGGGCGAGCGACGAGGCAGGCGATGAGGCGAGCGACGGGGCGAGCGACGGGGCTGGCGACGAGGAAGGGGTGGAGAGCGAATGAGCGTGCCGCTGTTGCTGGCGCTGAGCCAGGATCCCGAGGGGCTCGCGTGGTCGTGCGGGGACGAGCAGGCGTCTGGCGCGGGGGTGCTGGAGATCGCGCGGCCGGGCCTGCGCCTCCTGAGCGCGGTCATGGTGAACGTCGACGGGTCGCCGATGGTGCCCCGGCTGGTGTTCCATGACTGGGTGTTCCAGTGCGCGGAGCGGCTGCTCCAGGCGTACGTGGGGTACGGGCAGCTCCAGCCCCACGAGAGCGACTGGCTGAGCCACGGCCTCGCGTTCATCAAGGTCAGCGCCGCGCCGCCGGGTGAGGACGCCGAGGGGATCCGCGACTCGGCGCTGATGCTGCTCGGGTCGCTGAACGTGGCGTCGCGGCTGCGCGCGGGGAACCCGGCGGAGATGGGAGACGTGTACGGGTGGGCGGTGGAGGCGCTGTCGTGGGCGACGAAGCGTTACGTGCGTGACCGGCGCTGCGACGCGGAGCCGCCCTCCCTGTGCCGCAAGGCGATCGAGATCCACGCGGGGGTGGCCGAGCACCGGGGAGGTGATCCGGCGGCGGCGCGGGAGGCGGAGCGGCAGGCGCAGGTCAGGACGCTGGTCGCGTGCTGGCGGGAGGAGGTCGGGGCGCGCGGGACGGCGAGGGTCGTGGATCACTGAAGGTCCGCGATCCGGGCAGCGGCCTAGCGGTGACGGGGGTGGCCGGTCTACCCTCGCGGCATGGAGGTCGTCTCCTCGTGTCCGCTGCCTGCCGCGTCGCTCGTGTGGCAGCCCCGGCCCTCGGCCTGGGCGCTCACGTTCCTCTGCAAAGCGACGTTCGTCCTCCAGGCGGGTGAGGCGCAGCTCGCGCAAGACCAGGAGCCCCTCCACGCGGACGACAGCTACTGGGACGACGATCCGACGCGCAGCCTCTACACGCCGAGCGATCTGGTGCCGCACAAGCTGCGCACGGACGTGGTGCTCGTGGGGTCGGCGTTCGCGCCCCAGGGGCAGCCGGTGCGGTCGCTCATGGTGCGGCTCATCGTGGGCGAGGTCGACAAGGCGATGGAGGTGCTCCTCGACCGGGCCATCGCGGCGGACGGGACGTTGCTGGAAGGGCAGCGGTTCGCGCGGATGTCGCTCGCGTACGAGCGCGCCGCAGGGGGGCCCGACAGCCCGAACCCGGTGGGGGTGTGGCCGGAGGGGCGCGATGCGTACGGGCGCATCAAGCTCCCCAACCTGCAGCCGCCGGGGTACATGGGGGCGGCGAGCGAGATCGCGCCCGTGGGGTTCGGGCCCATCTCGCCCGGGTGGCCAGGGCGCCGCGAGAAGCTCGGGCGGCACCTGGGGAGCTGGCCGGCGCGCGCAATCGCGGTGGGGCCGCTGCCCGAGGACGTGGACCGCACGTTCTTCAACGTGGCGCCGCGCGATCAGCAGGTCACGGGGCTGACCGAGGACGCGCGGCTGGTGCTGGAGAACCTGCACCCGCACGTGCCGCGCCTGGTCACCAGCCTGCCTGGCCTGCGGCCGCGCGCGGTGCTGGAGGGGCGCGGGGGGCACCACGCGCTCGCGCTGCACCTCGACACGCTGTGGATCGACACGGATCGGCAGATCTGCACGCTGACCTGGGGCGGGCAGCTCGCGCTGGAGCGCCCCGATGAGCCAGGGCGGGTTTCCTTCCTGCTGGACGGCGTGGCCGCGCCGCCCGGGGACCTGCGGGGCACGCTGCTCGCGGGGGGGAGCGCGGGAGGGAGTGGAGGCGCAGGGGGCGGAGGGAGCGCAGGGGGTGGGGGAAACGCGGGAGGCGCGGGAGGCGCGGGAAGCGCAGGGGGCGGAGGTGCGGGTGGGATGGGCGTGAATGGGGTGGGCGTGAAGACGCCGCCGCCGCCGCCGCCGCCGAGGCCGGTAGCGCACACGCTGGTGCCAGATCTCGATGTCGACGACGACGATGAGGCCCCGGAGACGCTGGATGGAGCGCGTCAGCCGATGGGGCTGCCTTTCGGGGGGGGCGATCGCTCGCGCGAGCTGAAGTCGGCGCTGCCCTTCGCGGCTGCCAGCAACGCGCCGGGGCGCGACGAGGAGCGCCGCGTCGCCTCGGATGCCGCCCTGCCCTTCTTGCCGGCGTCGACGCCGGCTGCCGGTGCGTCGGGCATCTGGCAGGCGCCGGTGACGCCCGCAGTACCGCCACCGCGGCCTTCGTCACCGTCGAGCCCCGGCTGGAAGGCGCCCTCGAACAGGCCGCCAGAGCCGCCGAAGCAGGCCGTGTCTCCGCTGAAGCAGGCCACGCTGCCCTTGACGCCGGTGCAGCAGGCGCTGTCTCCCCTGCAGCAGCCCACGATGCCGCTGCAGCCGGCGCCGCAGCCTCCACCGACGTCGGGGCTGCCAGGCTCGGGGCCGGGGATCCCCAGCGCGATGCCAGGGTCGGGAGCGGGCATGCCCAGCTCGATGTCAGGCGCGATGTCAGGCGCGATGCCGGGCTCGATGCCGGGCTCGATGCCGGCGATGATGCCCAGCAGGCCACCTTCGGTGCAGGCGCCGTCGCAGGCGCCGATGCCTTCGTCTCCAGGGACGCCGATGCCGCCGCCCCCGGTCCCGGCGCCGGTCCCCTCCCCTGCCGACAGCATGTGGGCGTCGGGCATCGGGCGGGGAGATCAGCCGCCAGGGCGGTCCATCGGAGAAGCTGCGGTGGCCGCGGCGACGCCGCAGCCTGCGGTGCGGCCAGAGGCGAACGGGTGGACGTACGCGGCGTCGAGCACGGCGGCGGCGGCGGGCGCGGTGGGGCTCGCGGCGGGCAAGCCGCGCGAGGAACGGCAGACGCTGGGGGCCATGCAGGGCGCCGCGGCGGTGCGGCCCGCGGCGAGGATGGACGCGCGCGAGATCCTGCACCTCATCTGGTACGCGCCGGAGAGCGTGGCGCGCATCTGCCGGGTGCCGGTGTGGCGGGCGATCCTCGACGAGATGGAGCAGGAGGCGTCGGACAAGGCGCTCGACGATCCGGCGCCGACGAAGGATCCGGTCGAGGTGGAGGACCGGCGCGACATCTTCGAGATCCTGGCGCACGGGGCGTCGCAGGACGTCGACCAGCTCGGCGACGAGCTGCAGGCGGCGGTGAGGTCGGGCGGGAAGTTCGTGCCGTCGCTGCTGCTCGTGGCGGGGGATCTCTCGTTCCCGTTCGACGAGCGGGAGATGCTGAAGGCGGCGATCGCGGTGGGGTCGACGCTGGCGGGCGCCGACGAGGGGTTCAAGGGGACGGTGCGCGAGGCGCGGGAGTTCCTGGCGTCGCCGGATCTGCTCTGCCCACCGCAGCTCTTCGAGGGGCACACGGGGAGGATCCGGGAGGCTTTCCAGCGGACGCGGCGGGGGCTCAGCGCGGACTACCTGGACGTGCAGGTGGAGCGGGCGCTGCTCGAAGGGCGGCACTACCAGCGGCGGCAGGTGCTGGGGATGGTGGCGATCCGCGGCTACCTGCTCAGCGCGTCGTCGGGCGGCGCGAGGCCAGCGCCGGTGTACCTGCCGGAGGATCTGGCGCGGAAGCTGCCGCTGTTCCAGCGCTTCCGCACGCGCCTGCTGGTGGAGCTGTACCAGCAGGAGGACCAGTACGAGCAGCACCCGGCGGCGTTGAAGGCGCTGGCGCTCGGGCGGGTGACGCTCGCCGCGGAGCCACGCGGGGTGCGTTAAGACTTGAAGCGGATGTGCAGGTGGTTGTGGTGGCCCTCGTAGAAGCGGACACCCGAGATCTCACGGTCGTTGAAGAGGATGAGCTCCAGGTTGGGGTCCTTCTGGAGCTCCTCGACGACGCGGCGGGTCCGCTCGCGGCTGTAGTTGGGGTCGGTGATGGTGATGGGGCCGCGGGTGGCGTCGGCGCGCTGGGGGCGGATGTCTACGTCGAGGCCGCGGCGGTGGGAGCCGTGGGGGGCCATGCGGCCGCCTTGCTCGAAGCTGATGTCGCCGACGCCGATCTCGATGGCGGGGTCCTTGAGGGCCTCGGCGAGGGTGCGGATGGAGGTGATGGTGTTCGGCGAGCCCCAGACGCGATCGGTGTTCACGTAGAGGTAGAGGTTCGCGTTCTCGGCGGAGAGCTGGGTGAAGGCCACGGTGGCGGCGTGGGGGACCTCGCCGAGGAGGGTGCGCCAGGTGCGGCCGCGGGGGTCGATGCGGCCGTCGGGGGAAGAGAGGCGCACGATGGAGCGCTGGAAGGCGACGATCGCGCTCTGGGTGAGCGGGTCGAGGGTGCCGGTCTCGGGGACGAGGCCGATCTCCGCGACGATGTGCGCGTTCTTGTTGAGCTGCTTCTGGACGAGCAGCACGTCGTCGTGTGCGTTCTGTCCGCCTTGCCCGACCGAGCCACCGAGACGATACATCGCCTGTTCTCCTCTACATCGTGCGCGTGTGCCGTGCGTGCGCCGCGTGCGCTGCGGTGTGGGCGCTCCCCGGAGGGGCGCCCGGGGGTGCGTCAGTCGGCGACCTCCGGGGACATCCCGACGATCGCGCAGAGTTCTTCGAAGGCGCGGCGTCGATCGGCTTCGTCGTCGGCGCCGAGCTGCAGGTAGAGGGGGCGGTAGTCCCAGGAGAGTGGGTTCGTGGAGAGGCCCGCCATGTAGATCAGCGTGGCGCCGGCGTTGCAGCGCACCTCGGAGACGGGGTGGTGGACGCAGGACCAGGCGAGGGCGTCGCGGATCTCGGGGGAGCGCATGTGTTCGGCGGCGACCAAGGCGGGCAGGCCGCTGTCGATGTCGCCGCCCTCTCGGAGGACGGAGGCCACGATGGGGTCTGCCTTGGGGATGGCTTCGAGCTTCGCGAGCGCGACGGCCATGGCCACCTTCATGCGGCCGCTGGCCTCGGGGAGGCGGCGCTTCATGGGCATCACGGCGCCGCGGGTCTCGGCGGCGGCGAGCGCGGGAGGGGCGCGGAAGTCGTCCTTCTGGAGGCGCTCGATAAGGAGCTTCTCGGCCTCGCGGCGCTCCTCTTTCTCCAGGCGGAGGAGGGTCTCGATGTCGACGGCTTCCTGCCACTCGCGGCCGATGCCCGCCACGCTTTCGAGGAAGCGCAGGAAGTCTTGCGAGGGGTTCTGGATGTCCTCGATGCTCATGAGACCTTCGGGGAGGTGGCGGAGGGGGAAGAAGGCGGAGGCGGAGGCGGAAGGGGAGGCGGCGACGGCGCGGGCGGCGCGGGCGGGGGCGGCATGGCCAGGGCGTCTTCCATCTTCACGGGGACGAGGTCGTAGGTGGTGCCTGCCTTGTCGGTGTACTTGCCGGTGGGGCTCGGTTGCATGAGCCAGACGTTGACGGCGGTGACGTCGGGGTTGGCGGCGAGGACCTTGACCTCTTCGCGGAAGATGGCGGTCTCGCCGGCGGGGACGCGGGAGAGGACGACGTTGACGTCGCCCTTGGCTTGCTGGGCGAGGCGGCGGGAGATGGTCCTCCAGGCGGGGTTGGCGACGCCCCAGCCGTCGGCGTTGTCGGTGGTGGTCTTGGCGAGGGCGCCGCCGCCAGGGGTCATCTCCAGGCGGCTGAAGGCCTGGGCGGCGGTGGAGTTCTTCTGGGCGTAGTCGCCGGCGACGTGGCCGGCGTAGTCGCCGCCGCCGGACCAGAGGAGCGTGCCGCCGGCGGGGGTGCCCACGTCGCTCTCCATGGCGAGCTTGAACAGCTCGAGCATGCGGAGGTTGTCGGGGGCGGCGGTCTTGTCCTTGATCTCGAACTGCTTGGCGATGGCGTCGACGACGCCGTGGCCCTTGAGCTTGTCGGTGTCGCGGAAGACGCCGGTCTTCGACTTGGCCTCGATCGCCTCGGCGGGCTCCCTGGGGTGGGCGCCGTGGCCGTGGCCGGGGGAGCCGCTGACGTTGATGTCGACCTTGCGGCCGGAGATGGTGACGCCCGCGGCGTCGATGCGGATGAAGCCGCCGGGGCCGCGGGCGGTGATGTCGGGGGCCTCGCTGGTGATCTTCTTGCTCGCGGCGTGCAGCTCCTTGCCGGCGGCGCGGGCGAAGGTCTTGCCGACCTTCACGTGGAGCTTCTGGTAGATCATCACGGAGCGGGTGCGGCCGACGCGCTCGCGGCGGTCGCCGTTGACGCGGGCGTTGAGGTCCCACTCGTCGCGCTCGCGGCGGTTGCCGCGGATCACCTGGTCCTGGTCCTTCTCGACGAGGAGCCAGCGGTTCTTCTCGTTCAGCTCGTGCTCGTCGAGGCGGATGAGCTGGCGCTTGTTGCCCTTGATGAGGCGGTGGTGCACCGAGCCGATCATGGAGTGGCGCTCGGCGAGGGTGACCTGGGTGCGGGTCCCGTCGATGGTCTCGTGCTCCTCGGCGATGACGAGCTTGTCGCGGTCGTGGCCGACGGTGAGGATCTCGTCGTTCTTCACGAGCTTGCGGAGGTTCTTCTCCGCCTGCATGTAGAACAGCTCGTCGCTCTTCTCGTCGTCGAACTTGATCTCGTTGAAGCCGCCGGAGCCGGGGGCGGAGTCGCTCTTCCAGGTGCTGACGGTCTTGTGGTCGGGGAGCTTGTAAGGGACGGGGTGGGTGGCGTTGTAGAGGCGGCCCATGATCACGGGGCGGTCGGGGTCGCCTTCGAGGAAGGTGACGATGACCTCCTGGCCGACGCGGGGGAGGTTGAGCCAGCCGTAGCCCTTGCCGCCCCAGCCCTCGGCGACGCGCATCCAGCAGGAGCAGAGGTCGTCGTCGTTGCCGGAGCGGTCCCAGGGGAACCGGACGCGAACGCGGCCGAACTCGTCGACGTGGATCTCCTCGTCGAGCTTGCCGACGCCCTTGGGGCCGACGACGGTGACGGTCTGGACGCCGAGCGCCTCGGGGCGCGGGGTGATGAGGGGCGGGCGGAAGGGGGTGTCGGCGAAGACGGCGTGGCCGCGGGACTCCCACTCTCCCTCGGCGGTGCCTTCGAGGAGGATGTCGGTGACGAGCAGCTCGCGGGCGAGGTCGGGGTGGGGGTGCTGCTCGACGCGAAAGATGAGGCCGGGGTGGAGGTCGTGGAGGTTGCTGGTGAAGGCGACGCCGGCGCGGTCGGCGCGGAGGCTTTCGAGGGCGCGGGTCTCGCGGGCGAGGCCGTAGGGCTGGAGGTGGCGGGCGACGCCGCGGTCGTCGGCGACGGGGGTGCCGCCGCCGGCGGAGCCTTCGACGAGGAAGCCGCCAGGGAGGTAATGGAACTGCTCGTAGCGGTCCTCGGGGGCCCTGGCCTTGGCGGACTCGCCGAGGAGCTCGAAGCTCGGGTTGCGGAAGTCGTAGTCGCGGATGGTGTAGGCGCCGGGGCGGACGTCGCGGACGAGGCTCACCTCGGAGACGAACTCGCGCTCGGCGGCCTCGGTGGGGTTCTCTTCGTAGGGGACCGGGGCGCCGGGGCGCTTTCTGCCGCGGTGGAGGGCCTCGCTGAGGAGGACGGTGCCGTTGCCACCGGCCTCGTCGGGGAAGGTGTAGGCGATGCCGGCTTCTTCGAGGAGGCGGGTGACGAAGGCGAAGTGGCTCTCGCCGTAGAGGACCTTGAATTCGAGCTTGGGGTAGCTGCCGCGGTCGATGCGCCACTCGCGCTTGATGTTCCACTCGTCGAAGAAGATGTCGACGATGTCGGGGATGGAGAGGTGCTGGTAGATGCGGTGATCGCGCTGGTGCTCCATCACCCACATCGCGGGGACGATGCGGAGGTAGTAGCTGGAGAGGATGTTCTTGTCCTGCCGCTCGGCGCGGGTCTGCTCCATGTAGCTGCAGACGCCGTTCCAGGCGCGGCTGCCGCTGCCGCTGACGTTGAGGTAGCCGGCGGTGAGGCGGAAGCTCGCGGGCTGGCCGACGATGGTGTCGATGGCGATGGCGGCGCTGTCGGAGCGGGCCCAGAGCGAGAGGGAGAAGGGGGTGGAGACCGCCTCGTGCACCGCGAAGCGGTACACGGTGAGGGGGATCTCGATGCCCTTCTTGGCGAGCTCCTTGAATTCGAGGTCGAAGAACGACATGGGTCAGCTCCCCGCTTTCGGCTGAGGGCCCATGTAGAGGACCGTGCGCTGCTTTCGTCGGAGGAGCTTGTCGTGCGGCCAGCGTGAGTCGTGGATGTAATGGAGCTTGAGGTTGACGATGGCCGGCAAGCTGCCGCGCTGCTCGTAATACATGGGGCGGTACTCGTCGCCGTCGAAGGACTGGATGAACTGCTTGCCAATGGCGTAGGGCTGGCCGTTGCGGTAGCCGTCGTATTCGCCGTACCAGCCGGCGAGGTCGCCGGGGACGTTGACGGTGAGGCCGGAGAGGGGGACCTCGGCGCGGACGCTGGCCTTGTGCATGTCGCGCAGGGGGATGAGGGCGAGTTCGGGCTGCTTCGGGGGCTCGTAGGGGACCTCGGGGATGACGACGCGCATGCGGACGCCGCGGGGGCCAGGGCGGTAGACGACGCGCTCGGGCTCGTGCTCGACGGCGGGGGTGATGATGTAGCCGCCGCCGACGTCGCTGTGGGCGCCGGGGTAGAAGAGCTCGACCATCGTCGCCTTGTAGGTCTGGGGCTCCTGGTAGGCCCGGCGGCGCCAGGGGAGCCAGCTCTCCTTGTCGCCAGGGTCCATGAAGAGCGAGGAGACGGGGAAATTGCCGCGGATCTCGTCCTCGGCGATCATGTGGACGGTGCGCTGGACGTAGGTGTGGTCGATGAAGAAGTCGTAGCCGGCGAGGTCGTTGCCGATGTCGAGGCCGCCGAGGCCGAAGGAGGCGACGGTGTCGAAGACGCCGACGAAGGTGGGGACGATGCCCTGGTGGCGCTCGTAGGCGGGTTCGCGGATGACGACCTCGCCGACGGAGCGGTACTTCCAGCCGTTGCGCTTCTGGAGGTTGTCGATGCCGCGGTTCCGGACGTTGTTCACGAAGTCGCGGGCGATGGCGGCGCCGCGGCTGAAGCCGTAGGTGTCGAACTGCTTCTCTTGCGCGAGGTGGTTGTTGTTGTTGCTGTAGAAGTCGGAGAGCTGCTGGATGCCCCAGTCGACGCGGGCCTTGCCGCCGCCGCCGAAGGCGTTGCCGCGCCAGTCGTAGGCGCGGTCGTTGGAGCCCTGGCCCTCCTGGGCGTGGGAGTCGGTGCCGACGCCGTGGTGGTAGATGGGCTTGAGGAGGGTGCCCTCGGTCTTGTAGACGCGGAAGAGCTTGACCACGTTGGTGGCGGCGTTGCCGGCGTCTCCGGGGTTGCGGGGGTCGACGGCGCCGTCGCGCTGCATGCTGTTGTTGGTGCCGTCGAAGAAGACGCCGATGCGGACGCGGCCGACGGGGCACTGGGCGGTGCCGCTCGGGGCGATGCGGGGCATCGCCTGGGCCTTGGTCATGTTGTCGATCGCCCGTTCGGCCGCGCTCATCGTGGGGCTCCTTGTCGGGGGGTGGGTGCGCCGATGGCGCTCCAGTAAGCCTCGGGGTCGCCCTGCTGCGCGGCCTCGTCCCAGGCCTGTTCGGAGACGTGGGTGGCGAGGGCGTCGATGCGCTCGTCAGGCTCGCCGCGCGCGGGGTCGTGCAGCTCGCGCTGGATGGCGGGGTGACGGTCGAACTCGGGGTGGATGCGCATCATGTGGGCGAGGAAGACGGTCAGGCTGTATTCCCAGGTGAGGCCGTAGGTGCGGCCTCGCTCGATGCCGTGGGTGACGCGGCGGCGGAGGACGTCGTCGGGGAGGATGGCGACGGCCTCGGCGTGGTAGCGCCGGAAGTGGGTCATGACGCGGTCGACGAAGGCGGGGTCGCCGGTCTTCTGGCGCTGCTCGCGGGTGACGAGGAACATCAGGCAGGCTCCCCGGAGGCGCGGAGGAGGTCGCCCTCCTCGGCTTCCATGAAGAAGGCGGTGATGTCGGCGAACAGCTCGGAGCGCTGCTTGGGGGTGGCGGTGGGGAGGAAGGAGCGGAGGACGCCGGGGTCGTAGAAGCGGAAGTAGTACTTCTTGCGGGTGTCGGCGTCGGCCGTCATGAGGAAGCGGCGCAGGTGGCGGCGCAGGTCTTTGAAGGGGCGGGGGGTCTCGATGAAGATGCCCCAGCGGCGGCCGTAGCCTTCGTCGAGGAGGCGGTCGAGGAGCTGGGAGCCGCGGGGGAGCTCGACGAGGTGGGGGGCGACGTGCTCCATGGACTCGCCCTGGATGCCTTCGTAGAGGCTGCGGTAGGTCTCGACGGCCTCGCGGAGGAGGACGAGGATGCGGTCGGTGCGGGAGGCGTCGAGGACGGCGTAGAGGTTGCCCTGGACCGCGGCGAGGGTGCGCCTGGCGGCGGCGATGGAGGCCGAGCGGGCCTCGGTGGCGCGCTGGCGGGGCTCGCGGTTCTGCTCGAGCCAGAGGGCGGCGAGGGGCTCGACCTCGTCGGGCTCGGCGTCGTCGAGGTAGGCGTCGTCGTCGGTGGGGGGCGGCGTCGCGGCCTCGAAGTGGACCATGAACTCGGTGTCGCCAGCGCGGATCCAGGCGCCGTTCTCGACGTCGCTCTCGCCCTTGACGCGGAGGCCGCCGAGGTAGGTTCCGGAGGTGCTCATGGTGTCGCGCAGGAGGCAGCGGCTGCCGTCCCACGACAGCTCGAAGTGGGCGCCGGAGAGCTTGATGTCGCTGGAGATGAGGAGGTCACCGCGCTTCCTGCCGACGCGGACGCTCTCGCCTGGGGCGAGGATGACCTTGGTGCCGTCGAGGGGGCCGTAGCGGACGGCGAGGATGGCGCGCCGCATGGGTCAGGCGCTCCTGTGGGCTGTGCTCAAGGCGCGCGGCATGGGTCAGGCGCTCCTGTTCTTGCGGGCGGCCTCGCGCTCCTGCTTGCGGCGCTCGCACTCCTCGCAGAAGGGCTCGTCGGTGCGGAGGGTCTCGGCCTGGGGGGAGGAGCCGATGTTGACGGACATGCAGCCCATGACGATGCGGCCGCCGTGGTCCGTGGGGTCGCCGCGGCGGGCGGCGTCCTTGTTGCCGATCTTGACGGTGGGCTCGCCGGCCGAGATGGAGTCGGGGGGGCCGATGCAGATGAGGGAGTCGCCGACGCGGGCGGCAGGGCTGTAGCCGATGAGGACGGTGAGGTCGCCCGTGATGGTCGGGCCGCCGACGTGGGGCTTGGGGCCAGGGTCGACCTTGGGGCAGGTGTGCATGTCCGTGATGCGCGCTGCGGGGGGCATGGTCCAGTCCTCGGGGTTCGGCGGTGCGTCTTGCGTGCGTCTTCCGTGGCGTCTTGCGTGCGTCTTCCGTGGCTTGCGGGGTCGCGGGCGGCGCCGGGGTTACTGGCCGATGCCGTCGACGCGGAGGTCGATGGGCTTGGGGCGCTCGGGCTCCTCGATGACGGCGAGCTTGGCCTCCTCGGGGAGGATGGGGTTCGCGCCCTCGCCGTCGCCAGCGCTGCCGCCGCTGTTGATGCGGACCAGGGTGCCGCGGATGGTGACGCCGCTCGCGTCGATGCGGACGAAGCCGCCGGGGCCCTTCAGGGTGAGGTCCTGGGCGGCCTCGATGACCATGGCGGAGCCGGCCTTGAAGTGGATCTGCTGGCCGGCCTCGATGGCGGCGTTCTTGCTGATCTTCTCGTAGTGGTTCTTGTCGACGGTGACGGAGAAGTTGCCGTCGACGCGCTCGTTGCGGTCGCCGACGACGTAGAGGTTGTCGTCCTTCTCGACGCGCTCGCGCTTCATCTGGCGGACGACGATGTCCTGGTCCTTGTCGATCAGGATCATCATGTTGCCGTCGGTCTTCTCGTGCTCGTCGCCGCGGACCATCTTCAGGCTGTTGGTACCGACGAAGGTGGTGCGGTCCTTGTCGGTGATCTCGGTGCGGTTGACGCCGGTGACTTCCAGGCGGTTGACGCCGGTGGTCTCGGTCTGGTCGCGGACGACGTAGGTGCGGCGGTCGTGGCCGATGGTGATGACCTCGTCGTTCTTGACGAGCTTGCGGAGGTTCTTCTGGGCCTGCATCCAGACGAGCTCCTTCTGCTTGAGGTCCTCGAACATGATCTCGTTGAAGCCGCCGCCGCCGAGGGAGGAGTCGCTCTTCCAGGTGCTCCTGGTCTTGTGGTCGGGGAGCTTGTACGGGACGCCCTGCGTCGCGTTGAAGACGCGGCCGACGATGATGGGGTGGTCGGGGTCGCCCTCGATGAAGCCGACGAGGACCTCCTGGCCGACGCGGGGGATGACGATCATGCCGTAGCCGGTGCCGGCCCAGCCCTGGCTGACGCGCATCCAGCAGGTGCGGTCGTAGCCGACGCTCGCGTTGAAGAGGTGCTCGCGGTCCCAGGGGAACTGGACGCGGACGCGCCCGAACTCGTCGACGTGGATCTCCTGGCCGGCAGGGCCGACGACGACCGCGCTCTGGACGTTGTTGATGCGGGGCTTGGGGGTGGTGAGCGGGGGGCGGTACTCGGTGTCGGCGAAGACGGCGCGGCCGGAGATCTGCCACTCGTCGCCAGGGGTGCCGGAGATGGAGCACTGGAGCACGAGGAGGTCGGCGGCCTCGCCGAGGTCGGGGTGCGGGTGCTGGGAGACGTTGAAGATGGCGCCGGGGGCGAGGTCGGAGACGTTGGTGTCGAAGGCGACCTGCTTCTTGCCGGCGCGGCGGCCGAGGATGGCGCGGTCGGCGCGGGCCTTGCCGAAGGGCTCTTCGTGGCGGGCGATGCTCTTGTCGTCGGCGACGGGGGTGTTGCCGTCGGCCTTGGCGGTCTCGATGAGGAAGCCACCGGGCTGGTAGTGGTACTGCTCGTAGCGGTCCTCGGGGGAGGGCGCGGCGGCGGACTGTCCGAAGAGCTCGTAGGAGGGGCGGCGGAAGTCGTGGTCGCGGATGGTGTGGAGGCCGGGGCGGACCTCGTGGGAGATGCGGACGTGGGTGACGAACTCTTTCTCCGCCGCCTGGTTGGGCTCCTCGGCGTAGATGAGGGGCTGGCCGCCGCGCTTGGGGCCCTGGTGGAGCTTGTCGCCGAAGGTGATGAGGGAGCCGCCGTCGTCGGGGAAGGTGAAGGCGATGCCGGCCTCCTCGGCGAGGCGGCTGAGGAAGGCGTAGTCGCTCTCGCCGTACTGCACGCGGTAGTCGAGCTTGGGGTAGCTGCCGCGGTCGACGTTCCAGGTGCGCTTGAGCTGCCAGTCGTCGAGGATCTTGTCGAGGATGTCGGGGATGGAGAGGTGCTGGAAGATGCGGTGGTTGCGGCGCTGGGTGAGGACCCAGGCGCGGGGGGCGATGCGGAGGAAGTAGCTCGACTCGGCCTTCTGGCCGGGGAGCGGGGCGACGCCGTGGGCCTGCTCGACGTGGTTGCAGATGCCGGTCCAGGTGCGGGCGCCGAGGCCGGCGATGTGGACGACGCCGTGCACGATGGAGAGGGAGGCGTCCTGTCCGATGATGCCTTCGAGGTCGAGGTCGGGCTCGTCGCAGCGCGCCCAGACGGCGACGGTGAAGAGGCTGGAGACGGCCTCCTCGACCGTGAAGCGGCGGACGTGCAGCGTCTTTCCGGAGGCAACCTTCAGGTCGAGCTGGGGCATCGCGTTCCCTCTCCAGGCCCGGGCAGGCCTCGGTGGGCCCGCCGGGGATTCTGTCGGCCCACATCGGAGCCGCGGGTGCGATTGTCAGCCCTGCGGGCGCGGGCGTCGATGGTAGACCGTCTCCACCGCCTTGATTTCCCCGATCTCCGGCGGAATGTTGTAGTGGGTGATGATCAACTGGTCGGAACCGGGGATGGTGACCACGGTGCGCCAGCCCCAGCGGTGTCCTTCGCCGTCACCGTAGCTCCCGAGCACCCGGAAGTCCCCGGAGGTGCTCCCCTCGTCCCCCAGCGAGAACAGGATGCCCGTGCCCATGTGGAAGGTGTCGATCCAGGCCTGCTGGTAGCGGGCCTCGTCGAGGTGGGCGCCGAGGATGTACAGCCCGGAGATGGGCTTGCCCTGGAGCGTGCCTTCGTACTCGTGGATCACGAAGCGCCCGCCGAGGGCAAGGCGGATGGTGCCGTGGCACGGCGACTCGTCGGCGAGTTCGTCGGGCCTGAACCAGACCTTGGTGGTGCCCTCCCAGTCGCCCACCATGAGGGCGAGGCGGTGGTGGGCGCCACGTTCGGCCTGAGACTCTTCGAGGGTAATCTTGGTCATGCGGCCAGAGAGGATGCCGCGAGAGGTCAGGCGGGGTCGAGAGCGATGATCGGGCCGGGTCGAGGGCGCTGCTCGGGCCGGGTCGAGGGTGACGCTCAGGCCGGGTCGAGGGCGATGAGGGGGAGGGCGCTCGGGTCTTCTTCCTCACGGAGGCGGGGGATGCTCTCCTTGGAGGGGTATTTGCCGCGGATGTCGCGGTAGAAGGCGCGGATGAGGTCCATGTCGGCGCGGACGTCGCCGGTGGGGGTGATGAAGCCGCCGATGCCGCAGGTCTTCTTCTCGAAGTCGAGGTAGCCGAGGCCGATGGGGACGCCGGCGCCGAGGGCGATGCGGTAGAAGCCGCTCTTCCAGTGGGTGACAGCGCCGCGGGTGCCCTCGGCAGGGATGGCGAGGATGAGGTGGGGGCTCTGGGCGAACTGCTCGACGGCCCAGCCGACGCGGTTCTTGCGGGCGCCGCGGGCGATGGGGATGCCGCCGAGGACGCGGAGGGCCCAGCCGAAGGGGGGGCGGAAGAGCTCCTGCTTGCCCATCCACGAGAGGGGGAGGCGCATGGCGTAGGAGGTGGCGAGCATGAAGGGCAGGTCCCAGCCGGTGGTGTGGGGCGCCGCGATGAGGACGAACTTGTCGGTGACGGGGTACTCGGTTTCGAGGCGCCAGCCGAAGGCCTTGAGCCAGGTTTTGCCGATCCAGTAGGTGACGGAGCTTCCCCGTTCGGTGGTCATGGAAGGGCGACGATAGGTCAGGGGGCGGCGCGCAGGAAGCAAAGGCGCGCGGGGGAGACGCGGGGTGACCGCGGGATGAGGGGGTGCTGACAGAGGCGTGACCCGAGGAGGGGTGCGCCGTGGGGGCGGGATCAGTAAGGCTGCTGCTGGGTGACGCAGTGCAGGCCGCCGCCGCCGGCGTTGAGGGCTTCGGGGTTGATGCGGACCACGGTGCGGGTCGGGAAGGCGGCTTCGAGCGCGGCCTCCATCTCGTCGTCCTTGTCGAGGATGGAGGTGGGGCGGCCCGTCTTCCAGTAGGCGGGCATGAGGATGACGTCGTTGGCGATGACGTAGTTCATGTAGCTCGTCGCGAGGACGGTGGTGATCGAGGCGTCCGTGGCGATGGTGCTGCTGTCGTCGAAGGCGAGGCTGGTGATGTAGTCGTACGTGGAGTCGCCAGGGCCCATGGTCTTGTAGAGGAGGGTGGCGGCGGGGACGCGGATGATGTCGATGTCGTGGCCTTCGTAGGTGGTGGCCGCGTCGATGACGGCGCGCACGGCTTCGAGGCGGCTGCGGGCCTCGGCGGCGATGGGGTCATCCTCGGCCTCGTCAGGGGTGACCTCGGCGAGGAGGACGGTGTCTTCGTCGATGAAGCGCACGAATTCGTCGGTGTGACCGCCGACGGTGAGCGTGGTGTAGACGTCGCTGGGGAGGCCGTTGCTGCGCCAGAAGGTGAGGTCGTCCTCGGGGACGCCCTCGGCGAGCCAGATGATCTTCTTCATGCCCAGGCGCTCCTCGTAGACGGCCTCGATCTGGGCCTTGGTCATGCCGGGGTTGCGCTGGAGGGCGACGGCCTCGGTGATGAACATGGTGCCCTTGCCGTTCGACTCGATGGCGCCGCCCTCGCTGATCATGGGGGAGGAGCGGATGTCGGTGACGCCGAGGGTGGTGGCGATGTCGTTGTCGAGGACGTCGGAGTCCCAGGGATAGATGCTGGTGTAGCCCTCGTAGCCCCAGCTATTGAAGCCGAAGTCGCTGGTGGCGGCGGAGGTGACGCCGTCGAGGGTGCGCTGGAGGAACATCGGGCCGGTGTCGCGGAGCCAGACGTCCATCACCGAGGGGATCACCCGGAGGCGCACGTGGGTGCGGGGGATGCTCTCGGTGTCGAGGAGGTCCTCGACGTAGTCGACCTCGTCCTCGGTGGCGACGACGACGTCGAGCTCGATGTGGCCGGCGGTGGCGGCGACGATCTCGAGGTAGACCTCTTCGCGGGAGAGGTCCTGGGTGCTGTCGTAGGTGGGCCAGGCGATCCAGAGGGACTTCTGGGGCTCCCACTCCGCCGGGAAGCGGTAGGTGGCGGTGGACTCCTCAGGCTCGGTGGGGGGCTCGGTGGGCTCCTCCGGCGCGGTGGGCTCCTCCGGTTCGGGGGGTTGCTCAAGGGAGGGGGGAGGGGGAGAGCCGGGGACGGTGACGTTGACGTTGACGTGGGCCTGGCCGGTGCCGCCCAGGAGGACGAGGCTGAGCCACGCCGACACGTTCAGCGAGAGGAGAGCGTTCATGGGGCGTCGATCCCTTCGAGAAGCCGGGGATGGCCATCGCGCCGTGCGCCACCCGCGGTGTTGCGCGCGAGGAGCTGAACCGGGTCTCTACCCTTGCCACGCGCGGGTCGGGTGAAGAGATGCCGGGTACGACGCGCGGCCTTCTTTGCCGAGGGTTACGTGGATGGGGTCCACCTTGCGAATGATACACCGAATCGTGGCACGCACAAGCACGCTATGGTCGATGGACGAAGCGAGAATGGCCTGTCCGAGGGACATGATGTCGCTTACGTCGCGGCTCGGATGACTACCAGGGGGAGGCCTGAGGGGGCCAGGGGCGCAGCCGCAGGCGCAGAAGATGGCGCCCGCACTGGCGCGGTTGCAGTCGAAGGAGGGAGAGGTAGGAGCGTCAGCGGGAAAGAACGCGTCGGGGGGGGCGGGGCGAGGAGAACGGCGCGCAGGGGTGGGCGGCGAGAGGCGCGTGGGATCAGTTGGGCTGCTGCTGGGTGATGCAGTGCAGGCCACCGCCGCCGGCGTTGAGGGCCTCGGGGTTGATGCGGACCACGGTGCGGGTCGGGAAGACGGCTTTGAGCTTGGCCGCCATCTGGTCGTCCTTGGTCTTGATGGAGGCGGGGCGGCCGCTCTTCCAGTAGGCGGGCATGAGGATGACGTCGTTGGCGATGACGTAGTTCATGTAGCTGGTGGCGAGGACCGTGTTGACCGGCGCGCCCGTGGGGATGGTGCTGCCGTCGTCGAAGGTGAGGCTGGTGATGTAGTCGTACGTGGAGTCGCCAGGGCCCATCTGCTTGTAGAGGAGAGTGGCGGCGGGGACGCGGATGATCTCGATGTCCTGGCCCTCGTAGGTGGTCGCCGAGTCGATGACGGCGCGCACGGCTTCGAGGCGGGTGCGGGCCAGGGCGGCGATGGGATCGGCCGCGGCCTCGGCAGAGGTGACCTCGGCGAGCAGGACGGTGTCCTGGTCGACGAAGCGCACGAATTCGTCGGTGTGGCCGCCGACGGTGAGGGTCGTGTAAACGTTGCTGGGCAGGCCTTTGTTGCGCCAGAAGGTGAGGTCGTCCTCGGGCACGCCTTGCTTGAGCCAGATGATCTTCTTCATGCCGAGGCGGTCCTTGTAGACGTTCTCGATCTGGGTCTTGGTCATGCCGGGGTTCCGCTGCAGGGCGACGGCCTCGGTGATGAACATGGTGCCGTTGCCGTTCGACTCGATGGCGCCGCCTTCGCTGATCATGGAGGACGAGCGGAGGTCGTTGCCGCTGAGGCCGAGGGTGGTGGCGATGTCGCGATCGAGGACGCTGGAGTCCCAGGGGGAGATGCTGGTGCGGTTCTGGTAGCCCCAGCTATTGAAGCCGAAGTCGCTGGCGGCGGTCGCGTAAGTGTTGGTGTTGCCGATCTTGCGCTTGAGGAACATGGGGCCGGTGTCGCGCAGCCAGATGTCCATCACCGAGGGGATCACCCGGAAGCGCAGGTGAGAGCGGGGGATGCCCTCGTCGTCGAGGCGATCCTTGACGTAGTTGACCTCGGCGTGGGTGGCGACGACGACGTCGAGCTCGATGTGGCCGTGGGTAGCCTCGACGAGATCGAGGTAAACAGGCTCGCGGGGGAGGTCCTGGGTGCTGTCGTAGGTGGGCCAGGCGATCCAGAGGGACTTCTGCGACTCCCACTCGCCGGGGAGGCGGTAAGCGGAAGAAGTGGAAGGGGTGGGGGTGTTCTTCTGCTCCACCTCGGCGAGGCGATCGACGTCGGCGCCGGCCTCGACGCGGATGGCCGCGTCATCGATGCTGGCGCAGCCGACGCCGCCGAGGAAGACGAGACCCATCCATGCAGACACGTTCCACGAGAACAGGGGCTTCATGTCGTTCGATCCCTTCGAGGAGCTGGGGCAGGCTGGCGCGCCGTGCGCCATTCACGGTATGAGCCGCGAGAAGCCGAACCTGGCTTCTGTCCTTGCCCCGCACTGGTTATGAGACGCTGGGTGCTACCCGCAGTCCGGTTGCTATTTGCCGTTGGTTGTAGGTCGCGGTCCGTGTGGACAATGTCCACGATGCGAATGATACACCGAATCGTTCCGCGCACAAGCATGCAATGGTCGGTGGAACACCGTCCAATGGCATGATTGAGTGGTCGTGAATTTCACTTACGTTGCTGCTCAGACGAATCCTGATCTGTGACACACGGTTTACAGTGGCAATTTGCCGCAGCGCAGACCGGGAGGGACGGCCGAGGAGGACCGTCGTCGGGAGGAACGACGGTGTATCACCGCGGATGGTTCCGGGCGCAGTGAGGCGGCTGGGGAGGGCGCTGAGAGGAAGACGCACGAGGGTTCAGCGAGGCGGCTGAGCAGGAGCACCTGGGAGAACCGGCGCGGGAACGTCCGGGCACCAGGAAGGTGGGTGCCACAAGGGACACACCGGCGCGACCCCTTGCATAGAAGATGCCGCCTCTACTGGCGAGGTTGCGGGTGAGAGGGGACAAGGAGGGACGAGGTGGGGCGGCGTCGGAGAGGGAGGGGCGGCGGTGTGAGGGGACATCCGAGGAGGTGGGGGACGGAGGGAAGGAGAGGAGGAGAGGGCGGGAGGGAAGAGGGAGAGGAGGGAGAGGGGTGAGGAAGGCGGGGAGGCGGAGAGAGAAGGCGGCAGAGGGGCGGGATGAGGGGGAGAGGAGAGATGGGCGGGAGGGCGATGCTCCACGCCGGGGAGTGCGGGGGAAGCTCGTAGCTACGTGGGGCAAGCTCGTAGCTACGCGGGGAAGCTCGGTGCCTCCGGCGGGAAGTTCGGTGCCTCCGGCGGGAGGCTCGTAGCTGCTGAGGGGAGGTCCGTAGCTGCTGAGGGAAGGCTCGTAGCTGCTGAGGGGAGGTCCGTAGCTGCTGAGGGAAGGCTCGTAGCTGTTGAGGGGAGGCTCGTAGCTGCTGGGGGGAGGCTCGTAGCTGCTGAGGGGAGGTCCGTAGCTGCTGAGGGAAGGCTCGTAGCTGCTGAGGGGAGGTCCGTAGCTGCTGAGGGGAGGCTCGTAGCTGCTGGGGGAAGGCTCGTAGCTGCTGGGGGAAGGCTCGTAGCTGCTGGGGGGAGGCAGCTCACGCGAACGTGAAGAGGCACTGTGCACGAAGCTTGATGTACGAAGAATTACCCCGGAGCATCTGGAGGGAAGACTCCAGGACAGATCGTGCAAACCAGGATGTCGTTGAGGACCAGCAAGGGCGACGCGCCACTTGGAGCTGTCACTGGAGGCGGCGCGTGGGACTCACGATGTAGAGCGGGCCACGCGACGGCTACAACCGAATGAACGGAACACGCTTGATGGGCGGATTTGTTCCAGGGGTCCATGGTCCTTCAGCCGCTCCGGGACTGACGCTCGTCGCTCCGAGCAGCGCTCCACATCCTCGACCGAATAGACCAGAACAAGCTTCTCGGGATTGGCTCGCCCAGGTCCAGGGCGCGCTGTACAGTACTTCATTATCGAAGGAGGACCGGAGTGGCGAGCTTGCTCTTTTCCTATTCACACCGAGATGAAGCATTGCGCGACCAGCTTGAGACGCATCTGGCGCTGCTCAAGCGCCAAGGGTTCATCGAAGCCTGGCATGATCGCCGAATCGCCGCTGGAGGTGATCTTCATGGCGAGATCAGTACCCACCTCAAACGTGCCGATGTAATTCTCTTGCTGGTGAGCCCCGACTTCCTGGCGTCGGACTACTGCTACGACGTTGAGATGAAACAGGCCATGCAACGTCACGAAGCAGGAGAAGCCATTGTGATTCCTGTGATCCTGCGGCCCTGCGACTGGCATTCGGCTCCGTTTGGCGCGCTCCGAGCTGTACCGATGGATGGCAAGGCGATAACACTCTGGCCGAATGCAGATCTGGCATTCCTCGACGTCGTCACGGCAATCAAAGAGGCATTGACCAGGAGAGGCGTGGCGCCGAACCCACCCGTTGCGAGCGGCACGGCCTCAAGCATCAAGACCGGGGCAACTGGCGAGGACACGTCACGTGCAGAGGGGTGGGGCGCGCGTCAGGGAGGCGGCGGCGCGAAGACAGGAGAGCCGCCGTGGCCGAGGAAGGCGAGCTTGGGGCGGGGGGCGTCGGTGTCGACGAGGACGACGCTGCGGATGTTGAGGTCGCAGCCGACGTAAGGGCAGAGGTTGAGCACGAAGGCGAGATGGCGGCCGTCAGGGGCCCAGGTGGGGGCGGCGGCGGTGTAGAAGGGGCGGGGGAAGTCGGGGGTGAGGGGTTTCGGAGAGGCGCCGTCGAGGGGGGCGATGCTGATCTCGGTGTACCAGTCGGCGCCGAAGCCGCCCTGGCGCTTGCTCCAGGCGAGGGCGAGCTTCCTGGGGGCAACGCGGTCGGGGGATGGGGTGGCGCTGAGGTAGCCAGCAGGGACGGTGAAGGGGCCGAGGGTGGACCAGGGGCCGCCAGCGAAGGGCATGGTGTGCAGGCGAGGGTCGCGGCCAGCCATGGAGAAGTCGGCGCTGGCAGCGAAGAGGAGGCGGCCGTCGCCGAGGTCGAGGGGGGAGGTGATCTCGGTGACGCCAGGGTTGGGAAGCCTGCGAGAGGTGCGGGTGGCGAGATCGATGGCGGTGATGCGCTGGGGGTCGGTGGCAGCAGGCTCGGTGGGAGAGACGAGGTAGCCCTCGGTGAGGAAGAGGGTCTTGCCGTCGCGAGAGAAGGCAGGGTGGGAGAGCATGATACCGCGGTGGAGGACGTCGTCCGTGGCGGAGGCGGAGGCGGAGGCGGAGGCGACGGTGACGAGGTGGAGTTCGTGGATGCCGTTGTCGGCATTGCGGATGTAGGCCAGGTGGGTGCCGTCGTCGGAGAGGGACCATTCGAAGGCGTAATCGTTGCGGAGGGGGCGGGTGACGGGCTGCATGGCGGGGGGCGGCGGAGAAGCGCTGGGC